>NZ_VXKQ01000071.1 GCF_008711465.1 Francisella sp. SYW-9 | reverse complement strand
AAAATAGAAGAAAGAGAAAAAGAGGAAGAAAAAAGAGAAGGAATAAAAAAAAAAAAGAAAGAGGAAAAAAAAAAAAAAGAAGGAATAAAAGAAGGTGGAAATAAAATACATGAAAAAGAGAAAAAAAGAAAAAAAAAAAAAGAATGGAAAAAAAAAAGAGAAGAAGAAGAAAAAAAGGAAGAGAATGGGAATAAAAAAGAAAGGGAAAGTAAAAAAAAAGAAAAAGAGAGTGTGAGAAGGAATGGAATGAAAAAAAAGGAAAAAGAAAAAAGAGGAAAAAGAAGAGAAAAGAAAAAATAAGAAAAAAAAAAAAAAAAAAAAAAAAAGAGAGAAGGAAAGAAGAAAAAGAAGAAAAAAAAAAAAATAAAAGGAAAAGGAGAAAAAAGAGAAAAAAAAAAGAAAAAAAAAAGAAGATAAAAGAAAAAAAAGGAAAAAAAAAAAAGAAAAAAAAAGAAAGAAAAGAAAAAAAAAAAGCAGGGAAAAAAGATAAAAGGGATGAAAAAAAAATAAAAAGAAAAAA
>NZ_VXKQ01000070.1 GCF_008711465.1 Francisella sp. SYW-9 | reverse complement strand
ATAGGAAAGTAAAAAAAAAAAAAAAAAAAATAAAAAAAAAAAATAAAAGGATAAAATAAAAAAAAAGAAAAATAGGAAAAGAAAGAAAAAATAGAAGAAAAAAAAAATGAGGAAAAATGAGAAAAAGAAGAGAAAAATAAAAAAAAGGAAAGAAGAAAAAAAAAAAAAATAATAAAAAAAAAAATAAAAAAGAAAAAGATTATAAGAAAATAAGAGAAAAAGAAGAAAAAAAAAGAAAAAAGGAAGATGGGAAGAAAGAAAAAAAAAAAAAAATGAGTAAAGAAAAATAGAAATAAAGAGAGAGAGAAAGGAAAGGAATAAGAGAAGAAAGAGTAAAGAAAAAGATATAAAAAAAAAAAAAAAAAAAGGAGAAAAGAAGGAAAAGAAAAGAAAAAAAGAGGTATAGGAACTGGGATAAGAAGAAATGAAGGAAATAAAAAAGGAGAGTAGAGAAAGGATGAGTATGATAGAGAAAAAAGTAAAAAAAAAGATGATGCGTGGAAAGATATAGAAAGTAAAAAAAATGAGTAAAGAATAAATGATGAAGGTATTGCAAATAAAAAAAAAGAAAAAGAATTAAAAGAAATGG
>NZ_VXKQ01000069.1 GCF_008711465.1 Francisella sp. SYW-9 | reverse complement strand
AAATCATCATCCCAATCTGCCTCTGCTATATACTCAATTAAACTACAGTATTTTTTATTAAAGCTATCTACTAATTCTTTATCAAATAGTTGTTCTACATACATCCAGGCACTATAAAACTCTCCATTTCTTTCAATCGCTTGTAGATCTAACCATGCTTGTGAAGTTTGTCCTGAAAAATATCTATCCTCTATTATCTCATTAGTTGAAAGAAACTCTTCTTGTTGAGATTCATCATCTCCTCCTACCGCACAAGTAAACACAACTGGTGATGCTGCTTGGTATGGATTTAATTTATGAATTCTTGTTAAATCTCTTTGTACCTCAAGCCCAGTATAAAGTTTATGATCTAAATCACTCCATAAATCATCATGTATATTTTTAAATTTTTGATATATATTTATATATTTATCTTGATAACCAAATAAATTTGTTGAAGTAAAATCTCCCCAAATATCATTGACTTCTTTATGAATATTTATTCTATTAAATACAGTTAGAGTAATAAGAAAATCTGAGCTTTGAGAATATCTTGATATAATATACCCATACAAAGATAATAGTGCGGCTGATGGAGATATTGCATTATTAGCACATTTATCTTTAAACCTAGACCATATTTGTTTATCTATATATCTTTCATTTATATTAAATTTAGGATTTTCTACTGTTGTAGGATCAACATTTAAACTTAAGTCTGGTCTCAAAGGTAAAGTAGTTACTTTTTTATCCCAATATAGTTTATCTTTTTTATACCATAAAGAATTCTTTAGATTACTTACATAATCTTGATAATCCTTAAAACATATTTCATAATTAGGAAGTTTATAAGATTGATCTTGATAAATAAGATTTATATATTCCATTAGCTTAACTCTACTTTGAGCGTCTAATAAAATAAGATCTATACTAATATGTAACACATCTTTATCTTTGAATCTTGAAATAAAGAAATCAAACAATGGATATATACCCACGTCATAAACTTTATGCGATTTTTTAGAACGAATTTGATTTAATATCTCTGAATTATAATTACTATCATACTCGATTACTGATACATTATAATAATCTATATTTTCTATTTTTAAATACTTTTGAGTTAACCTTTGTTCATCAAATACCGTTCGCATTTCTAAGAAGCTTACAATAATATTGTTAATAGCAAAGTTTAATCTTTCAACATTAAGCTTATCACTATACACGTATTCACTATAAATATGGTTTGTTACATTACCTATTTCAAATTGAGATTGTCTACCCAATAAATATGCTTTTTGAATATCTGTCATTTCAAATGGTTTATAAATATCACTATCATTGCAATTAATAGGTAATAAAGTTAAATCAGCTTCTGATTTAACTTTATAAAAATCACTAAGAGTATAATATTCCTTACCTTCTTCAACTAACTGCTGAGTATGCTCTTGTACTCTTATCAAATTAGCTTGGAATGACTGACTTAACTTATCTGTAGTATCTTTCCCTAACTGCGTTACTACATTAAACCTTAACTCTCCCTCTATAACTATACCATTTATATTTATAACATTATGATCATGGTTATCTGAATGTACAGGTATACCACTACTCTGGGATGCTAATTGCCATAAGCCTTCTTGAGAATCAAACTGACCTAAATAGTTAAAGCT
>NZ_VXKQ01000006.1 GCF_008711465.1 Francisella sp. SYW-9 | reverse complement strand
AGGTTTGATAAAACTATTTCAGCATATCTAGGTATGATTAAATTAGCTTGTACTTTTATTTGGCTTCGATGAAAATTTATTTTTGTGCACAGAGCCTAATATTTTTATATAGTATAATTTTTATGATTTTAAACTAAGGAAAAGAATTTGGCTATATATATTGGTTTAGACATTGGTGGGACAAAGACTTTAGTTCATAGTGTAAATAAAAATGGTGAAGAGCTTAAACGTACAAGAAGAGATACTCCCTATGAGTTAACAAATGGCTTAGATATGTTATTTGAGATGATTGAGGAAGTTAGCCAAGGCTCTCAGATACTAGGAATTGGTGCGGCTATAGGAGGACCTTTAGATGTTAGCAAAGGAACTGTTTCTCCATTACATCAGCCAATGTGGAGAGATGTACCTTTAAAAAAAATTATTGAAGATAAGTATAATTGCCCTTTTTATTTTGATATTGATACTAATGTAGCTGCATTATCTGAATATTATTTGAAAAGTTATAATCAAAAAACTTTCTTATATATAACACTTAGCACTGGCATGGGCGGCGGTTTTTTAATTAACGGCTTAGTTTATAGAGGACTTTCTCATCCAGAAATTGCTCACCAAAGTATAGAATACAAATGTAGCCACCCAGAGCGTATTAAATGTGCATGTGGTGCCAGAAACTGTTTATCTGCTATTGTCTCTGGTACAGGCATTTCTAAAATATACGATAAGCCGGCTGCAGAGCTATCTATAGATGAGTGGAAAGAAGTAGGATATAACCTAGGTCAAGGACTAAGAAATATAGCCTGTATCCTATCTCCTGAGATTATTGTTTTTGGTGGTGGTGTAATTACAAAGCAAAAAGACGTCCTACTTAAAGAAGCTAAAAAAGTGATGAGTGATGACCTTAAAATAGTTTCACCTCCAGAATTAAAAATATCTGATTTTGATTATGATACTGCCCTTTATGGAGCCAGCCTTATAGCAAAAGAAGGCAGAAAATTTTATGGGGAGTATAACTAATGTTACTTTCTTTCGCTATTTTATTAGCACTAATTGGAGGTGCCTTAAATGGTAGCTTTGCGGTCCCATCTAAACTAATAAACAATACATCCAAAAACCAAGTTTGGTTTCATTTCTCCTATTGGGCATATGTAATCATACCAATTCTAACATTATTTATTTTTTGTAGTGACTTTGTTGTATATTATAAATATATATCTATAGATGTCTTACTTATACTTTTTATTGGAGGTTTTATTTGGGGCGCTGGGATGATTTGTTGCCTTGTTGCTTTCAAACATGTTGGAATATCAATAACCTTTGGTATAAATATTGGACTGGCTACAGCTGGTGGATCAATTCTACCACTAATCATCCTAAACCCATCTAAGTTACTCACTCCTTTTGGAATAATAATAATATTAAGCTTTATCTTATTTATAATAGGTGTGACACTTGTAACTATAGCAGCTAGAATACGCGATAGAGATATTGGAGCTACTCTTGATAAGAAGAGTAGTAGCTTTATCATCGGTATAACATGCTGTATTACTGCAGGTATTGGATCAATGACACAAGCTTTTGTATTTAATTATGGTGTAAGCTTCTTTATGAAGAATCCAAATCTTAATAGTTTGTCACTCCTAACAAGAAGCAATATGCCTTGGGTGATAATCTTTTTAGGCGCATTTATTCCCAATATTCTCTATTTTAAATATAAATACAATAAAGAGAAAAAACTCTTACCTCAAAAAGATAATAAATTCTTATTTAAAAGTTTTATTACAGAAAAGATAGCTATTATAGCAATGGCTTTTATGTTTTTTGAATGTATTATATTTTTTAGTATCTCTGGCGCTTTACTTGGTGGATTAGGAATAATAATTACCTACCCTATCTTTATGGTTTTCATCATATTAACATCAAATTTTTGGGGATTCTTTTTCAAAGAATGGTTCCACAGTAGTAAAAAAGCCAAAACTTATATGTTTTTTGCGATAGCTGTATTAGTTGTTGCGGTACTATCTCAAACTTCAGCTTACTTTTTCACTAGCTAATACCCACTGTTAAATTGTCTGGTTCATAAGCTTTCTTTTAAATGGAGATAGCTTAAATGACAAGAGTGAAACTATAATTATCACAACACCTATCGACAAGAAGAAGTTTGTATAATTTACTAATGAAGTATTTAAAGTCATTGTTACAGCTTGTTTTTTATCAATAGCTGTGAGCTGGGCAACTATGCCACCTAGTATTGAGGCAAATGCTAAAAATACCCACCAAACACCTACCATAAAACCATTTACTCTAGCTGGTGCTAACTTAGTAAACATTGATAGACCTATTGCTGAAATCAAAAGCTCTCCGAGCGCTTGCAGAGCATAACTAAGTACTAACCAATATGCAGAAATAACTCCATCAACAGCACTAAAGCGAGAAATATACAGTACTATAAAAGAAAAACCTATACTAAACAAACCAATCGAGAACTTAGTATATACATTTATATCAAATTTAGAATTTTCTGAACGAACATAATAAAAAGCCAATATTGGACTCAAAACAAATATCCAAAAAGGATTAAATGACTGGAAGGTTTCTGGAGCTATAGTTAAACCTAAAATAGAATGATCTGTATTTTTTATGGTAAATAAGTTTATTGAAGAAGCCATTTGAATATAAGAAACTTTGTATACCATAGCCTCGCACATCAAAATTAGAGCTAACATCATTTTATAAAAATAACCTTGTTTCTTATATAAAAAAGCTAAATATATATAAATGAATAGCGATGATATAAAAGTTAGAACAACTATTAATTTAGCAATTAAAATATACGCTAATAAAAACTTAACTATATAGATCATAATAGCCACACCGACGATCACAAAAAACAAATATTTATAATTTAACTTTTTACCACCAGCATATGTATAGATGTTTTTCATAGTAAAACCAAAGCTTACAAATGTCATAATTGCTAAAACAAGAGCCATTGAGATAGCTATAAAACTGGATGAATAGCCAAAGTTTTTTGCTATAGTTGGAATCATTAGCATACCTAATAACGAGCCAATATTTATCGCCATATAAAATAAAGTAAATGCATTACTAATTTTCCCAGAGTCACTATCTACATAACACTTAGCTAATAAACTAGTTGGATTAGACTTAAATAAGCCGGTACCCACGCATATAAAAGATAAGCCCCATAGAGTTGATTCTTTATCCTCAAAAACTAATAGCGCATAACCACTAAGAAGTATAATCAAACCAAGTAATATTGTCCTTTTTGCACCAAGGATCATATCACCAATATAGCCACCTAAAACAATAAAAGCATAAACTAAAGCAGCAAAAGCTGCATATGTTGCTATAGCTCCACTCTCACTTAAGTGAATTCCTCCTATTTGTAAATAAACAACAAGTATTGCAACTAAAGCACCATACCCAAAACGCTCCCATATTTCTAACATAAATATAGTATAAAATGCTTTTGGCTGATTAAAAAAATTGGACATTAAGAATTCCACTATTTTGTATCTAAATAAAAATTATATACTAGTTTTAGCTTACAAATAGTCTTGAATTTTTAGAATTTTTTTTATATGATCTTTTACTCTAATACCTTACTACAGCTAACTCTACTGCGGTATTTCCTACGACTGTATCTCTACGTAATAATTTCTTATGATTCCCTATAATAAAAAAGTCACCTTTCTTATAAGTATGAGACATTTTTGCTTTACTGTTTTTATCTTCAAAAAACTCTTCTTTAATTTTCCCTTTAAGAACAAAAGCTATAGCTCCTTTTTCACTAGCTAAAATATGATATTTATAGCTTTGATAGCCTACGGGATATGTTTCAATCAGATATTCTTTTGAAGGATCAAACTTAAGTTGAAAAACTTTAACATTACCTGTCTTATTGCCCCATGAAGAGTAATTATTATTCGATTTAAGAATATTACCCCACTGATCTGTCTTACTAGGAATATCTTTTGCAAAAGATATAATTGGTAAAATTAACAATAATATTATTATCTTATTTATTTTTTTCATAACTATAAATACCTTCAATATTTGATAAATCTCAAATTAATAATAACAAAATAGTTTGCTATAAAATTATTACTATTGATTTAAATTATACGCTATCATCAATAATGAAACGATCGTTCAATAAATAATTCAAATATTAACCTAAGAAAACATAAATTATAGGGGATAGAATATGAAATCAAGGTTTTGTGCGGAAACTCAAGAATTATACAATAGTAAAAAAACTACTCCAGAAAAAGCTGTTGAGCTCATTCATAGTGGAAGTAAAGTCGGTATTGGCTTGGGGATTTCAGCACCTATCGGATTAGTATCTGAAATGGTCAAAAAAGTAAAAAATAAAGATCTAGAAAATATCGACCTATATTATCTAAGGTCAACTCCTGAACATCTTGAAAAGGCTATAGATTATGAAGCTTTAGATGAAATCAAAGTACACTGTTTTTTCCTTAACTCTTTAGAAAGAAGTTGGATTAAAAAGGGATTAGAAGAAAATAAAAGAGTTCTCAAATATATTCCTTGCCACCTTAGTAAAATTCCAAGAGTATATGAAGAAGCTAACTTTGATGTTTTTTCAACTACTGTTTCTGAGATAGATGAGCATGGCTATTTTAGCTGTGGAACAAATAATGATGCAAATATATCAGGTATTAAAAGTGCAAAGAAAGTAATAGTTGAAGTAAATAAATATATGCCTCGTGTTTTTGGTGAATCACAAATACATATAAGTGAAGTCGATGCAATTATAGAAAGACATGAACCTCTAACTCCTGCTAATCGTCAAAGTAACTATGACGAAATAGATGAGAAAATAGTAGCACATATCGCGGAACATATCGAAGATGGTGCTTGTTTACAAATAGGTATGGGGAACTTACCTGACTTACTATGTCAAAAACTAAAAGATCGTAAACATTTAGGTATACATAGTGAACTATTTTCTATGGGAATGGCTGATTTGATCAAATGTGGTGCTGTTGATGGCAGTAGAAAAACAATAAATAAAAATAGACATGTGTTTACAATCGCATATGGCGATCAAGATTTCTATGAATTTATGCATAATAATCCGAGCTTAGAAGGCTATCCTTCGAATTACACTAATGATCCGCATATTATTGGATTAAATGATAATGTAATTTCTGTTAATAGTATTCTAGAAATAGATTTATTTGGTCAAATCAACGCTGAAAAAATCTATCAGTCCCAATATTCTGGTATTGGTGGACAAACTGATTTCATATTAGGAGCTCAACGCTCTAAAGGTGGAAAATCATTTATAGCTACAAGATCCACAGCAAAAAATGACACCATTTCTAAAATAGTTCCTCAATTGTGCGGAAATGTAGTAAGTGATACAAGAATGGATGTCCAATATGTAGTTACTGAGTATGGCTGTGTAAATCTATTTGGCCTATCAACTGAGGATAGGATGAAAGAACTAATAAAAATTGCTCATCCTAAATTTAGAGCTGAACTAGAAGAAAAATCTAAACAGTTACTATTCCACAAATAAGGAAAATAATATGAATATGAATATTTTATTAACAGCCTTATTATTTACACCAGGTAATAGACCAGAACGTTTTGAAAAAGTTAAACAGACTAATGCAAATGGTATAATTATTGATTTAGAAGATGCTGTTGCAAAGCCAATTGAAAAAGACTCTGCTAGGCTTAATGCTATAGAATATCTAAAGAATAAACCTAAAAATAAAACTTCTTTCAAATATTGTTTAAGGATTAACGGTCTAGATACTACTCATGGTTTTAAAGATGTCATAGCTCTTATTGAAGCAAATGTTTTTCCAGATATATTATTATTACCTAAAGTTGAATCTGCAAATACACTATATCAACTTGATAGCTTATTTAAAGATAATGCACCTCTTTACATAGCGTTGATAGAATCAACAAAAGGTTATAGAAATATTGATGAAATAGCTCAATCTAGTAAGAACCTTATTGGTTTAGCTTTTGGAGGTGGAGATCTTGCTGAGGAACTAGAGGCATCTTTTACATGGGAGCCTTTATTATACTTTAGATCTCGATTAGTCGCAGCTGCAAAAAATGCAAATCTATCTGCTCTTGATGTCCCATATATTAATTTAAAAGCTCATAACAACAATGATTTAATAGAAGAAACAAGAAAAGTAAAAGCTTTAGGATACAACGGTAAACTCTGTATACACCCTAAGCATATAGATGGTATACAAGAAGTCTTTATGCCATCAGATGATGAAATATTAAAAGCTAAAGAGATTATTAATATTTTTAGTAAGTCAAATGGGAACGCATGTTCAGTAGATGGAAAGATGATTGATATTCCTATGGTAAAAATGGCTCAAAAAATAATAAATTTATCAACAAGAGAGGAGTAAGAAATGAAAGGAATATACCCTGCATACATAAAAATAGATACCAATCGTTACCGTGAAGCTCATGGAGTTCCTTTTGAATATTTTAAAAAAGGACAAAAAATACTACATAGACCAGGGGTCACTGTTAGTCAAGATGATAATAGATATGATAGTTTAAATACTCTAAATATCTGTGGGGCTCATATAGATGCAAATTATGTAAAGCTAACAGCTTGGCCAGATCATTGCCTCGGTGTTACAACTATGACTATACAAACAGTCATTGGGATGACATGGAGAACATTTGCTAAGAAAAAAAATTTAATAAGCTTTGAAGAAGTATTAATGACTTCTCCAGTTTTTGAAGGAGATACTTTATATGCAGAATCAGAGATCTTAGAGACAAAAGAACATCCTAGTGATAAAGAATGTGGTATAGTTACTGTTCTAACTCAAGGTGTAAATGATAAAAAAAATGTAGTTACTCAACTTAAATATAAGTTAGCTATTTATAAGGAAGGTTTTCACCCATTAGATAGCAAAGATATGCCTAATACCGATGATAATCCTGGGTTTGCACTTTTCAGAGAAGATAAAGAAGGAAATTTCATTGAGACGACAGGACTATTTTTTGATGAAATAAAACCAGGGTTGATTCTAGAAGATCGGCCTGGAAAAACTATTACTAGCGAAGAGCTAAGATCAAACTCGCTACATTATTTAGAAAGATCTCCACAATATTCAGATAAAGAATATATCGATAAATATCTTGGCGGTAAAGCGCAAGTTAATGAAATATTTATACTCAGTACTGTTATAGGTTTAACAACTCATTCCCTAGGTAGAGGCTCAGCAAATCTAGGAATGTATAATGTAGAATTTGAAAACCCAGTATTTGTTGGCGATACCATTAATACTGTCACAGAGATAATCAGTACCAGAGTTTCTAAATCAAGACCTGGTCAAGGTATAATTAACATGAAAACAAATGCTTATAATCAAAATAATAGGAAAGTATGTTCTTTTGAACGCCATTTACTGTACTATTGCAAAGACACAGGGCCTTATGACAATACTGGATTTTAATCTAACTTATATTCTATAAATGCTTCTTTATCTTATCCAAATAAAGCTAAATCCATATAAAAGTAGGATATATTATTCAAATTATAAAATTACATAAAATCTATATATTTTAAAATTAAAATAGAGAATCTACTACATTCTCTCAGGGATTGAGATACCTAATAAACCAGCAGCTATAGTCATTGCTTTTACAGTTGCTAGGCATAAAGCAACTCGTGTATTTTTAACTGTTTCATCATCAAGATTCATAATAGGACAATTCACATAGAACTTATTAAAGCTATTTGCTAAAGAATATGCGTATTCACAAATATGGTGAGGTTGAGAGTTTTCGTATGCTCTAGCAATCGCAATTGGAAATTGTAAAAGCTGAAGTTGTAGCTTTTCTTCATGTTCATTTTGTGCAGATGTTATTCTATAATCTTTAATTAAAGATTCTATACAATAGTCTTCACCAAACACTTTTCTAAAAATTGATTTAGCTCTTACTGCTGTGTATAAAAGATAAGGTCCTGTTTTACCTTCATACTGGGCAAATTTTTCTAAATCAAAAATATAGTCATTTGAATAGTTATTAACTAAATCACCAAACTTAATTGTAGCCATAGCTATTTGATTTATTACTTGCTCATCTTTTTCTTCAGGCATTCTATCTCTAGCACATTGTTTTGCTTGAGAAATCAGATCAGACAAATGCATGACTCCACCTTCTCGTGTTTTAAAAGGTCTACCATCTTTACCATTCACTGTACCAAAAGCTACATGCTTAAGTTTACAGCTACTATTTACAACGCTAGTTCTCTCAGCAACACTAAATACTTGCTTAAAGTGTAAAGACTGTCTTTTATCTACAACATAAATAACTTCATCCGGATTAAGATCTTTATTGCGTTGCCATAGAGTTGCTAGATCTGTTGTGCCATACATAACACCTCCATCACGCTTAACAACTATAAGCGGAGGAACTCCCTCTTTGTTCGTATCAATAACCCAAGCACCTTCATCTTCATAAATAAAATTTTCCGCCTTAAAGTGAGCTATCATTTGATCAACGAACTTATTAGCATCACTCTCACCTAACCACAAGTCAAAGCTTACATCTAAACTATCAAAATCTTTCTTAATAGCTTCTACAGAAATATTAACGAAATGTTTCCATAAAGCTACATAGCCTTTACGGCCCTGCTGTAATTCAAAAGTAGCCTGTCTAGCTTTCTCCATTTCAGTAATATCTGATTTACATTTTTTAGATGCTCTTGGATAAATTTCAGCAAGCTCTTTAACTGTAACAGGTGACTTTTTAGGATACTCTCCTGTAAAATTTTCATCAAAATAAACTAGCTCAGGAGATTCTTGTTTAATCTCTTCAATCAACATACCCATCTGAGTACCCCAATCTCCTAGATGAACATCTGAAACTACATCATCATTATAAAAACGATGTATTCTTTGTAGAGCATCTCCAAGTAGCGCCGATCTTATATGACCAACATGCATTGGTTTAGCAACATTCGGCCCGCCAAAATCTAACACTATTTTTCTAGAGTTATTAGTATTTTTAGCTCCAAAATTTTGTGCTTTTAAAAACTCATTTATAATTTTTGCTAAAAACTCATCTGATAGAGTTATATTAATAAATCCAGGTTTTGCAACTTCTAATTTTGCAAAGATACTCTTATCATCAATACTATCTATGATATCTTGAGCAATAATAAATGGTGGTTTTTTTGCAAATTTTGCTAACGGCATAGCCCCATTACATTGAAAATGTCCAACTCCTTCACGAGTTGAAACCACAACTTTAGCAAAGCTATCACTATATCCTAGCTTTTGAAAAGCCTTAGCAAGTATTTCAGACAAATATGTTTCTATATTCATTTAGTAATCCAATATGTTTGTTTTATTTATGCTTAAAAAATTAAAATGGAAAATTTTAGTAAATGTGGATATAATATCATGATTATTTTTAAAAACTCAACAAATTAAGGCTATCAAAGGGCAAATATGCTAAAGGGGATTCGCAAGTATTTATTTATATGCTTTGGTACTGTTTTATGTACAGCTCAAGTGCATGCTGCGCGTATTCTTGATAAAAACCCTATTAAAGAAGACTGGAAGTGTAAAGTCGTTGATGGCCAATGGTCATGTCAACGTGCAGAAAAACCAAAGAATGTTTTTAATAAAGAACTTAAAGCCGCTCAAAAAGAGAAAGCTCTCGCTGATGATCTAAGTTGGGTAAACAAACCTGATTATTTTGTTGGCGGATATTACAGTAATGATAGCCAATTCACTAAAGCTCTATGTAAGTCAAAAAGAACTGACGTTTCTTATGAAAATGCTGAATATGATACTGATGGAACACTAATTGCCTCTGGTAATGTTGAGGTACTACAATGTGATCAGGAGCTTTATGGTAATAATGCTATTGTTAATTTCAATGCTGATAAAAGCTCTATTAAATCACTAGTAATGACTGGAGATGTAATTGCAAGACAACCATCTACAGGTATAGTTTTACGTACAACAGATTTAGATACAAATGTAAGTGACGGGACCTATAGTGCTGGACAGACTTATTTTAGGATGGCTCGTGAGACTCCTAATACCCGTATTTATAATAAAGAGAATTTTAGTGGATACTTAAGAGGTTATGCAAAAACATTTAAGAAAGAAGATGCTGATAACCTAATTCTGACAGATGGTTATATTACTTCTGGTGGACCTTACGATAATGCATGGAAAATAACAGGTAAAAATATTGACATAGACACTAAAGAAGAAATGGTTTATGTTAAAAATGGTTTCTTTAAAATTGAAGATGTTCCTGTAATATATCTACCATATTTCTCCCACCCTATTGGTGATAAAAGAAGATCTGGTTTCTTAATGCCTAGCTTTACTCAAAATGACAATGCAGGTGTTGGTTTCTCAGTACCATATTACTTCAACCTTGCACCAAACTACGACTTACTTTTAAATACAGTGTATTGGACAGAAAGAGGTATAATGGAAAATGCCACATTCAGATATATGTCTAAGTATACTAAGAACCAATTTGAAGGGTCTATTGTACCTTATGATTTTCAAGATCAAAAAATGCGTGGTGCATTTACGTTATCAAGTATAGGTGATTATGATAATGGCATAACAACAAACCTAAAATACGAGTATGTCAGTGACTCTCAATACTACAATGATTTCTCTGCAGGTAATGTAAACTTAGTTACAAAAACTCTTTTAGATAGAGAGTTTGATATAAATTATAACAACGACTATATTGACTCAGGCGTTACAGTACTAGATTATGGTGTAGTAAACCCAGATATCGATTTAGCTAACATTCCTTATGCTAAGCTTCCAGAGGTTAAATTTAATATAACTTCAAAAAACTATACTCCAGACTACTATACAGTAAGTATGGATACACTCAATACTTACTTCTACAAATCACCATATCCAGTACTTGGTGAGGGTACACCTGTGAAAACAAATGTTAGTGCCTTCAGATCAGTTGAAGCTCCTAAGATTGCTGGAAAATTTGAAGGTAGTTGGTGGAATATTGACCCATCACTAGCATTACCTATTCGTTATTATCAGCTAAACAGAAAAGATTCAAATTCTGTTAAATTTAGCCAAGGTTCTGTAACTAGTGCTTTACCTATATTTAATATAGATGCTAGTGCCTATTTTGATAAAGATTTCACATCTAATGATACTGCTTATACAAGTACACTAAGACCACGTTTATTCTATACATATATACCATATCAAAACCAAAGAAATATCCCATTATTTGATACATCACAACAAAATGAACAATATCTACAAATGTTCCAAGTTAACCGCTTTACAGGATGGGATAGAATTAATAATGCTAACCAGCTTACATATGCTCTAGAAGCATCAACAACAAATAAAGCTGATGGTAGTACTCTTGCATCTGCAAAAATAGGACAAATGGTATATTTTGCTGATAGAAGAGTTAGTTTATGTCAAGGAAATACTAATTGTAATCCTGCTGTACTAGATCCTTATGCTAACGACTCATTTTCACCTATAATGTCTTCTTTCGAGTTCCAAATAGTAAAAAACATCTACCTATCAGCACAAATAAACTATCGTTTACAAACACAGAAATTTGACTATCAGGTTTACCAACTTTCATACAAAGATGCTAATGAAAATATCTTTAACGTTTCTTTTAACAATATTGATAGAAACTGGAATTCTATAACTCAACAAAACATAAATGATGGCGTTCCACCACCATCTCAAGAGACAATAACTTTATCAACAATATTAAATATCACTAACCATTGGGGCGTTACCGCTTTATGGAACTATGATTTTAAGCAAAACCAAATAGCAAACGTATTTGCTGGTTTCCAATACAATGCTAAATCTTGGGATATTAGAGCTTTATGGCAAGGTACTGCATATACAAGTGATAACCCTAACGACCCTCAAGCGCTAGGCCAACTTACTAATACTTACGTATTAGAATTTGAACTTAAAGGTATTGGTGGTGCCGGTGCAAGCAACTTAGCTACAAGACTTAATCAAATAAATGGTTATCAATCTGGTGAGTGGGGACAAGGTACATGATGAAAAAAACACTTCTCTTCATACTATCTATAGCTATCTTTACTAACGGTTACTGTGATATTTCATCGAGTCTATTTCAAAATGCCTTTGGACCAGGAACAAACAACACAACTCTTAATCAGCCTACTCAATCACCAAATAATAAACAACTAATTAATAAAACAATAGCTATAGTAAACAACAAGCCTATAACCTCTTTTGAATTAAATGAAGAAGTTGCAAAACTACAAGCTTCACAAGGAATTAACCCTAATATAACCCCCGCTTCATTAGATTTAAAAAGAAAGGCTCTCCAAAGTTTAATAGCTGAGGCAGTACTAGTCCAGCTTGCCCAACAAAACAATATTTCAATATCTAATGCTCAAATTGATAGTACTATTAAAGATATAGCAGCTAAAAACGGAATTTCTGAAGAGTCATTAAAGCTAAACATTGAAGCCGCAGGGATGTCTTTTGATACCTATAAAAATAAAATCAGAAAACAGCTAATGGTAAATCAGCTACAAAAGCAAGCTATAGCTCAGCAAGTATCTGTTTCTCCAGAAGAAATACAAAAATATATCAAAAAGCATCAAAAAGAATTTGATAGGGAAATGCAACCTATAAAAATTTATACGCTAAAAAACTTCATAGTGGCCTTACCTGATTCTAAAAAAGCTCGTCAAAAGAAGATAGCTCAATTTAAAAAACTTGCTACTGCTGTTAATGAAGGTCTTATTAGTTTTTCTGAGATGACAAAACAATTCTCACAAGCACCGAATGCAAGTTCTGGTGGTCAACTAAGTGAGCAAGTAAAGTTTGACTCAATACCTGAAATATATAAAAGTCATGTTAAAAACCTTAAGAACCACCAAGTTTCACAACCTTTCATTGTTAATCATACTCTACAAATGATTTATGTTGATAATTTAGATGAGCATGCCCCAGTACTAAGTAAAAATGTAAAAAAATATTACGTTTATGCAATTGAAATAAAACTAAGTAACGGTATGACTGAGAAAGGTGCTAAAGATGCTCTTGATAGAGCTAGGCTTGCTATTCAAAGTGGTCAAACATTTTCAAAAGTAGCTGAAAAATATAATCAAGATTATAGTCATGCTGATGGTAATTTTAAATGGGTTTCAAGATTAGATAGCCCTCCAGTTATACCGCCAGCAGCTTTTGCTCAATTAGAAGAGCTCAAAAAAGGTCAGCTCTCTGAAGCATTCCAAGCAGATCCTAAAACTTGGATGATTATAAAATATACAAAGGTTAAAGAGTATGATGCTGTTAAAGAACTTGAGGAGCAAAAAGCTTTAGAAGCTATTTTTGCTAACAAAGCTCAAGAAGTTTATAAAACATGGTTAACCTCAATAAAAGATGATGCATATATAGAAATATTAGAGAAAGATTTAAAAACACCTGAGCTTTACTAAAATGCAATATAAAACAAAAGCAAAAAAACACCTAGGACAAAACTTTCTTCAAGATGAAAATATTATTCAAAAAATTGTCAAATTAGCCAATATAAAAAGCCAAGATACTATTTTAGAGATAGGTCCTGGTCTAGGAGCTCTTACAAGACATTTACTATCAGCAAGTCCTAATGTAAATGTTGTTGAGTTTGATTCTAGTGTTATTGATACTCTAGTTGAAAATTGTGAAAAATATGGTAGACCCAACGTATATAATGAAGATTTTTTAAAATTTGATATAAATAAAGTATCATCTGAGAAAATTAAATTAGTAGGCAACCTACCGTATAATATCTCTTCACCTATCTTATTTAGAGTTATTGAAATGAGTAGTAAAATTATTGATGCTCACTTTATGCTGCAAAAAGAAGTTGTTGATAGAATAGTATCTGCTCCAAACAGTAAATCCTATGGTAGATTATCCGTAATCCTACAATATCACTTTGAATGTAGTATGGTACTTAAAATACCTCCAGAAGTTTTCTATCCGCAACCTAAAGTAGACTCTGCTATTCTTAGGTTAAAACCAAGAATAAATAAAGACTTTTTGAAGAATTACGCTTTTTTTGAAAAATTGGTCAAACAAAGTTTTGCTCAACGTAGGAAAACCTTGCATAATAACTTAAAGGAAATATTAAAAAACAAACATATTGATCCAAACACACTGCCTATTGATACCAAATTAAGAGCAGAAAATTTAAGTGTAAAGGACTTTGTTTGTTTGGCAAACTTTTTAAGTTAAGGTATATACAAATGGCTACATATGTTATTGGTGACGTACAAGGCTGTTACGATGAATTACAACTGCTTTTACATAAGATAAACTTTGATAAACAAAAAGATAAGCTTATATTCGCTGGAGACCTAATAAATAAAGGACCAAAATCTCTTGAAACTATAAATTTCGTGATGTCTCTAGGAGACAGTGCTCGAACTGTTTTAGGTAACCATGAAATATTGTTTTTAGCTGTTAGCTACAACTACTTACCTTTAAGTAATAAAGATACTTTTGATGATATCCTTAAAGCACCTAATCTAAAACAAATACAAGAATGGCTTTGTAATCAAAACCTTTTAATTAAAACTGATGATATTTTTATAACTCATGCCGGCATCCCTCATATATGGTCTCCTAAAAAAGCTATTAAAAGAGCTAATGAAGTAGAGTTTGTCTTAAAAAATGAAACAACCCGCAGACTTCTACTAGCGAACTTATTCAATAATGAAAGCAGAAAGTGGGATAAAGAATCTGAAGGAATTGAAAGATGGTTATGTATCTTAAATTACTTCACACGAATGAGAACTATAGATAAAGAAGGTAAATTAAACCTCAAATTTAGCTCAACCTTAGATAAAATCCCAGAAAATTTTAAGCCTTGGTTTAAAATTAAGCATAAAAAGCTCACTTCTAATTACAAAATTGTGTTTGGTCACTGGGCAGCAATCAAAGGTGAGACCAAGTCAGATAATATGATAGCACTAGATACAGGTTGCGTATTTGGTGGTAAACTAACTTGCTATTGTATAGAAACAAATCAAAAGCATTCAGTTAAAGCTATAAAAAGCTATAAGGATATTTAAAATGAGTATTTTAATAATTAATGGTCCAAATCTTAACTTATTAGGTTCCAGAGAGCCTGAAACCTACGGATATAAAACTCTTGATGACATTAACAAATCTCTTGCTGATACTGCCTATAAAAACAATGTATCAATTGATTTCTTCCAAAGTAACCACGAAGGCGAAATCATAGACATGATACACAGATCATCTGCAGAAATTATAATAATAAATCCAGCTGCATACACTCATACAAGCCTTGCTATAAGAGATGCTTTTTTAGGCTCCAGTAAGCCTTTTATTGAAATACATTTATCTAATATATATAATAGAGAGGAATTTAGGACTAAGTCGCTTCTATCAGACATAGCTTATGGATGTATATTTGGGTTTGGGGCAAATGGTTACACACTAGCTTTAATAGAAGCAATAAACTACATTAATATGAAAGGAGAGTAGAAAACTATGGATTTATTAAAGGCAATTGACAAGGTAGCTGAAATTCTTAAATCAAGTGACATTAGAGAAATCAAAGTTAAAGATGGTGGTTCAAGCATCTTTATGACAAAAAATGATACAGCTACAACAAGCGTTGTTTCTGCACCAGTTGCTAGCAGTGTTGCCCCTGCTACTGTTGCAGCTCCTGCAGCTAGTAATGCCCCTGCTTCATCAGCTCCTGTAGCAGCTCAAGCAGAAGAACAAGAAGTTAGCGGAGAAGAAGTTAAGTCTCCTATGGTTGGTACTTTCTATGGTGCTCCTTCACCTGATGCTGCTCCTTATGTTAAAGAAGGACAAGAAGTTAAAAAAGGTGATGTACTATGTATCATCGAAGCAATGAAAATCATGAACAAGATCGAAGCAGAAAAAGCTGGAAAAATTGTTAAAGTACTTGCTAAAGACGGAGATGCTATACAATTCGATCAACCTCTATTTATAATCGAGTAATATTACATAGAGAATAAAACTTACGTAAATACAAATTATAAAATTTTGAAGGTAATGGACAATGATTAAAAAAGTACTAATTGCCAATAGAGGTGAGATAGCTCTTAGAATCTTAAGAGCTTGTAGAGAATTAGAAATCCAAACTGTAGCTGTATACTCTACTGCTGATGCTGATCTTATGCATGTTAAGTTAGCTGATGAAGCAGTATGTATTGGTCCAGCTGCTCCCAATCTTAGTTATCTAAATATTCAAGCTATTATTACAGCTGCAGAAATCACGAATGCAGACGCTATCCATCCTGGTTATGGTTTCTTATCAGAAAATGCTCAGTTTGCTAAAGCAGTTGAGGAAAGTGGTTTTATCTTTATTGGTCCTCGTGCAGAGAACATCGAAGTGATGGGCGATAAAGTAGAAGCTATCAAGTGGATGAAAAAAGCTGGTGTACCTTGTGTTCCTGGTTCTGGTGGTCCATTAGGTAATGATGATAAGAAAAATTTAGAAATTGCTGAGCAAATTGGTTACCCAGTTATCATCAAAGCCGCTGGTGGTGGTGGTGGCCGTGGTATGAGTATTGTTAGAAAGAAAGAAGATTTAATAAGCTCTATTTCTTTAACTAAGAGCGAAGCAAGAATCGCTTTCAACAACGATATGGTATACATGGAGAAATTCTTAGAAAATCCTCGCCATATTGAAATCCAAGTATTTGGTGATGGTGAAGGTAATGCTGTATATTTATTTGAAAGAGACTGCTCAACTCAAAGAAGACACCAAAAAGTTATTGAAGAAGCTCCTGCTATAGGTCTTACAGATGAGCAAAGAAAACGTATTGGTGAACAATGTGTTAATGCATGTAAAATTTTAAAATATCGCGGAGCGGGTACATTTGAATTTTTATATGAGAATGGCGAATTCTACTTCATTGAAATGAATACAAGAATCCAAGTTGAACACCCTGTTACAGAAGATATTACATCAACTGACCTTATCAAAGAGCAAATTAAAGTTGCTAGTGGTCAAGGTTTGAGCTGGAAACAAGAAGATCTTGCCATTGTTGGTCATGCTATTGAGTGTAGAATTAATGCAGAAGATCCAGAAAGAATGATCCCTTCACCTGGAAAGATTGATATTTATCATCCGCCAGCTGGTCCTAGAGTACGTGTTGATTCACATATCTATTCTGGATATACAGTACCGCCAAACTATGATTCAATGATAGCTAAAGTGATTGTTCGTGCTCATGATAGAGAAACAGCGCTACAAAAAATGCGAGCAGCTCTCGAAGAAATGCTAATACATGGAATCAAAACAAATATACCTTTACATCAAGAAATTCTTAATAATAAAGAGTTTATTAAAGGTGGAACTAACATACATTTCTTAGAAAAAATGTTAGAACAAAAAAATAAATCTAAATAAGTTAAATCCAACTTCTAATATCTACATTTAATTTTCTATCATTTTCTTATATAATGCATACAAGAAACTAATTTAAAACTTCTAACTGATATGCATAACTTTCAATCTTTTATCAAAAGTACTCGCGAGTCTAAAGAGTTAAAGCGAGATACTGTCGCTGATGCTATTGATCTATCTCAAGATACAATTCAAATTATAGAAGAGGCGGACAATGATTCTTTGTTACAGAGCTCTAGCAGTTTACTTAAAAATCAGATTAGAAGATACTGTGAATATCTTGAAATTCCTGAAAAAAAGATAGTCTCAATCTTGAATAAGGTTGATATTTTATACTATAAAAAATCTCGCTATGGCAAGCTTAAGGCATTTGACTATATAAATAGGCTAGTAATATTAGTCATTATTATTGCTATAGTTGTATTAGCTGTTAAACAAGTTAAAGAAAAAATGGACGCTGCAAAAGCAGATCCTCAAATTTCGAAGTCATCTATTATATACACTCCTATTCAATATGATAGAAATAGCTATGGTGAGCAGCAAACAGCTAAAACTACAAACACTGATGAAAAAATAGCTACAACAAAAAAAGTAGAATCTCCAAAAAATATAACTACCAGCACTCCTAAAACAATAGTTTCTGGTAGTTCAGCTGCGATCTCTAAAACTAAAACTAGTACATCTGCAACAGTAGCAGCCACAGATGACAACACAAATACTGATAGTTCAGTAGATACAGCAGATACAATTTCTCATCACCCAGCTACTTCTATTGCACACCCTCCTGCTACTGCAAATATGAGTAACATGGTTATTGGTGCACCAAGTTCAAGTGCTTCTAGTCTAAAGATACCTACTAAACAATAAAATCTATATAGATATTTCTTTTTCTAAATATATACCTCTATCTAAAAATAGATTAATATTAATTTATTATACAAAGATATAAATGAAGCTATGAATGTTTTAAATAATATACTTCTAAGGGTCGAAAACTACTCACCTGCTTATATTTTACTTATTGACTTCCTAATATGCCTAGTAGTTAGCCTATGTATCTTTTTAATAGGTAGCTTAATTATAATGAGGCATAAAAATACAATAAGATTCTCATTCATAAAATCTCTAAAGCTTATACTATACCTAGTAATATGGTCATACTTTGTAAAGACATGTATAGATCTACCTGTAATTGTATATCTACCTAATTATAAAAACCTAATAGTCCCATACTCTGATAAGGTTTTTGATTTTTGTGTTTATTTAGCTATTATAATTAGCTTATTTAGATTTATATCAAAAAGTAAACAAGTTGTAATTGAAAAGAAAAAGCAAGAAAATAAGGACGGCTATGATGACTTTAGAGATATAAATGCTATTTTTAAAGCTTTAGAGCTAGGAGCTATAGTTATTTCTATTATCTTAATACTAGCTGCGTTTCGCGTACCTCCTACTGCTTTAGGAGCGTTTAGTGGTGTTGCTATCGCTGGTTTAACTTTATCACAAAGCACCCTTCTTACGAATCTCTTTGGTGGACTATTTGTAATATTTAATCGTAAGTACTCAGAAGGTGATATTATCTCTTCAGATATAAATTCATCGACAAAATTTAGTGGCACAATTAAGAAGATTGGCATATTAACAACTCAAGTTGATAGCTATGAGACAGCTCCTATGCATATACCTAATTCTGTATTTCTTAATACTTGCATTACAACGACCTCACGTCGTACCCATAGACGAATACTTCAATTTATAACTATTGATTATAAATATATTGAGAAAATTGATTCAGTAAAACAAGAAATACTTTTGATACTTAAATCACACCCAAATATCGATCAAGATAAAACTATAGCAGTATCTCTAGCATCAGGTAATACTATGATTGGCAACAAATCAGAAGGAAGTTTCGGCTCAAATGGAATCAACCTACAAGTCTATGCTATGGTAAATAAAGTATTTTTTGCTGATTTCGTTAATACTCAAGATGATATCTTTTTAGCTATTGCTAAAAAGCTTAACTCTTTAGATATAGAGTTTGCAATAAACCCTATTACTATTGTTGATAAATTAAATCATCGCTAATCTATATATTTAATGTTTAGCTTATGAATTAATAGAAAAGTAATACCACATATTACTCCTAACACTAAAACTATATTCCATAATAGTTGTGCTGAAAAATTATAAATTAACGTACCTAGTAAAGGTGTAACTAAAGAACCTATAGCGTAAAAAACTTGATAAATACCCATGGTTTTACCTTTAGAATAATTACTCGAACTAGTTATATAAAGTAACAATGGTGGATATAATACCATTTCTCCAACAGTCCATAAAACACATGAAACAATAGCTAGAGAAAAACTACTTATAATGGTAGTCATACCTATACCTAAAGCCAAAAATAATATCCCATAAAAGCATGCTATAGTATAAGATAGTTTATTAAAAATATTGCTCAATGGAATCTGCAAAAAAATAATTATTAAACCATTTAAAGCAAATAAAAGAGAAATATTTTTAACAGGAATTGATGCAGAGCTTTCTAAAAAAATATTATAAGTTGTTTTATTTTGATTTAGTATAATTAAACTAATAACAAGAATAATATTTAGAATGTAAAAGATATAATTATTAGAGGCAGATTTATTTGATGAAGCAACATCTTCTTTATGTTTTTTCTTTGCATCAACAACAATAAATTTGGATAAGAGAAACCCAAAAATAAGTATTACACTAATACTTAAAAAAGCAATACTACTATTATACTCATATAAGAATCCTAACGTAGCAGCTCCAATTGAAAACCCTAGATTAATAGAAACTCTTCTGTATGCAATTAATTTACTCTCGGATATTAAACCTTTATTGCATTCAAACAATAATAAAATAGCTAAAGGTCTAAAAATACCACAAAAGAAACCTATAACTAGCATACAAATAAGAAAGTACTCAAACATATTATAAAAAGGAAATACTCCTATAAATATAGCATTCCCTACGAGAGATATTTTAATAATGTTTATAATAGGGAACTTATCTGAAAGTACTCCTCCGAGATACCCACCTATCAAAGAGCCTATACCAAAAAATGTAAATATAAATCCAATATTAAGAGGTGTGTAATCCAAGTTATGCAAAAACAATGTTCCTAGAACACTAATCATTTGAACCACTGAGTTTAAAAATATTAGAAATAGGCAAATAAAGACTAACTTTGATGACCCCGATAATACTTTATTCATCTAGACTTAATTGATAACTAAACTAAGTATAAAATAATAACTACTTAATAATATAGATACAATTAAGAGATCTAGCAAACACAAGTCTTCTGTTACGAATTTTACTGATTATTTATATAAAGAGTTATTTTCTAAATTGATCTCTAATATTCTATCTAAAAAATAGAAAGTTCTTTTATATCTTTAATTCCTTCTAAACTCATTAGTAATCTATCAAACCCTAAAGCAACCCCTGAGCATTGTGGAATATTTTCTAAACAATCAAGAAGCTCTATATCTATATCTAAAATTGGTTTAACTTGCTCTTTCCTAATTGCTAAATCATTTTTAAAGCGCTTTAGTTGCTCTTTTTTATCTATAAGCTCATAATACCCATTAGCAAGTTCAACTCCATCATAAAAGACTTCAAATCTTGCAGCAACCTGATGATTACTTTCATCAAGAACTTTCCTAGCTAATGCAGACTGATGAACTGTATAATCGTATATAAAATATACGATGTTTTCTTGATTAAGATTTTTCTCAATTTTATAACTAAAAAGTATATCCAAACAATCAGCTATAGTTGGATTTTCTAAACCTTGGATTTTACCAAGATTTTTTTCAACAATTTTTTCCAGCTCATCTAATGAAATAGTATGGGGGTTAAAATTATAGTATCTTTCAAAAGCTTCTTGGTAGCTTAAATAGATAAATTTAGTATCTGGTTTTACAGCTAAAAAAAGAAGCTCCATCTCTTTCATTAGATCAAAATAATCTATACCTACTCTATACCACTCTATCATGGTAAATTCATGATTATGATATTGTCCACAAGGCTCATCACGAAATGCTTTACATATCTGATAAATACTACCACTACCTGCAGCAAGTAGCCTCTTCATTGCATATTCAGGAGAGCTCTGTAAATATCTTTTACCTACAGCCGTATTTATAGCAAAAACATCTATAAATGGATCTGTCACACCATAATTATAAGCTAATGGCGTATCTACCTCCAAGACATCTATTTTTTTAAAATACTCACGAATTTTGGCTAAGTATTCCGCACGCTTTTGAATGTTTTTTAGACTCATTTTACTACTCTAACTTTGCTTACATTTGCTAAATCAAACTCAAGAGGCTCATTATCATCACTTAAAATACTTAACTTAAGCTCTTTTGATACTCCTTTAGCAATACCCTTAATTTTTTTATTATCATAATTAAAGACAATTTTCTTATCTAATGCATAGTCATATTTAGATAGTTCAACCAAAGCTTTCTCATCACTTATGTCAAACAAAGACACTATTTGCTCTACTAAGCTAACCATCACTTGCGATGAATCTAGCTGTTTATTATTTATAATTGCTAATGATGTCCATTCACGATCAATGTCTTTATTTAACTGAAGCATATTCACATTTATACCCACACCAATAACGATATCAAAGCTATCTTTTTTAATATTCTTAGTTTCTATTAAAATACCCGCTAACTTCTGATCTTTAAAATAAATGTCATTAGGTAACTTAATTTTTAGATATTCCTGATGTTCTGGAAGTATATATTTTTGAATCGCTTGTAAAACTCCTAATGCTATTTTAATACTCTTGAGAGAGTCTTGAGAAATATTAAAATCACAATGAAACCCAAGTGTCGCATATATATTATCTTTATACTCTGCTATCCACCTATCTCCTCTTCTACCGCGAGCTTTTGTTTGAATATCTGCATAGCAAAAGTGATATTTAGCAGTAAACTCTTTTTCTAAAAGATAATCATTTGTGGAGCCTATTGTTGCAAAGTACTCTACACTTATATTGTCTATTTGTTGAGCAAGATTTTGCTCTATATATTTATGATTTTTCATTTACTTTTATTTCCAAATAAAATAGCTCCAAACGCTAGATATTTTCAGCCTAAAAAATTTATTACAACTAACTCTTACAGCCTTTAATATAAGGCTATGACTTTTCTAATACTTTAACATTTAGCGACAAATTAACCTGTCCAAGAAACTCTTCTTTCTGCAACTGATAACATACTCGCACAGTATCACCCATAGCTATCTTTTTTACATCAATATTATCAATGGCATTAAACCATATTGCTTTCATAGATGTTGTATCTTTATAGCGTAAAACTAACTGTGCATGATTTTTATCTTTACCGACCAAACGAATTTGTTCCACAGAAAAGTTATTATAAAAAATAGGTTTATCAAACTCTCTGCCATAAGGCTCTAGATATTCTATTTTTGTTAATGTATCTAAATTAAAATCTTCTACATTAAGTTCAAAGTCATATTCAATACAAGGCTCCAAAGCTATATTATCATTTTTTACAATATGACTAATTTGCTTTTCAAAAAGATCATAGAACTTAGTGAAATCCTGATACTTAATAGTTAAACCTGCCGCGCCTTTATGCCCGCCATATTTTATCATTAAGTTGGAGTCTAGACTTGCTATACTATCCAGTACTTGCTTAATGTTAATATCATCAATACTTCGTGCTGAACCTGAGATTAAACTTGGATCATTTTGGGTTTGGGAGAATATTATCACAGGTTTACCAAACATCTCTTTGATTCTACTAGCTGAGATACCATGAATACCCGAATGACCATTCTCAAGTAAGATACATAAAGATTTTTTAGTATTACTTAAATCACTAGCTTGAACTATAGCTTCTTGAGTAATTTGTTTTTGGATATCCTTACGTTGATTATTCTGATTTTTAAGACTATTAAAAATATTCTCAATCTTTTCATCATCCTCTTCTAGTAAGAAACTCACAGAACCTAATGCATCTGATACTCGACCATCACTATTTAAAATTGGTGCTATACTAAAACCTATATACTCACTAGACAATTTATCTCTATCAATAAAATCCCAACATAATCGATCATTTTCTTTTAGCTGCTCAAGACCTAATTTTGTAACAATACGATTATTATGACTATTTGCCATACTTACACAGTCTGCAACTGTTCCAATAGCAACAAAATCCAATAAATTACTTAGACCATATGATTTAGATACGGGTTTATTATTTTGGATATACTTTCTTCTTAAAGCCGCCATAAAAAGCCACGCAACCATACAACCTGCAATTGCTTTATCAGGGTAGTTACAGCCATCCTGTGTTGGATTAATTACTGCCTCAGCACTCTTTGGAGCTCCTTCCGGTGGTATACCATGATGATCAGTTACAATCGTGTCTATACCATTTTGCTTAAGTATAGCTATTCTTGGTTCATCTGTTGAACCATTATCTGCTGTTATTATCAAACTAGGTCGAATATCATCCGTTAAAATACGCTTCATCAGAGATTCTGATAGACCATAACCCTCTTTCATTCTATGACCTATATAAGAACGAATTTTATCTTTAGAGTAGCCAAAAACTTTTGTTAATGCTTCATGTAAAATGGCATGAGAAGTCTGACCATCACAATCATGATCTGTCTCTAATCCTATAACTTCATTATTTTGCAATGCTACATAAAGTCTATCAACCGCCTTATCAATACCTTTAAATAAAAATGGCGATGATAGATCTTTTATAGAGCCATTTAAGATTAGATCCATACTATTTATATCAGTAACTCTTGCAGCTACAAGTTTAGCTAAAAAACTATCATACTGTTTAGTTAATAGATAATCTAAAACTTCTTGGCTAAATGATCGTTGCTTGATTAACATAAATTTATCTTGGCAGGATCTTTTCTACCTTTAAGGTGATTTCTAAACATATTTACTCCAGAGATAAAGAGTAAGCCTAGAGGTATCGCGAAGAACACTCCCCATAAACCCCACATACCACCAAATATCAATATCGCAGAGACTACTCCAACAGGATGCATATTTAGAACTTCAGAAAATAATAATGGTACAAGCAAGTTCCCATCTAAAGCTTGAATAATAAAAAATACTGTAAGCATCCAAACCAAAGTCATGCTAATACCATATTGTAATATTCCCACCATAACCACAGGTATAGTAATCATTACCATACCAACATACGGAATAATTACAGATAATCCAACACCGACAGCTAAAAGAATTGAGTAGTTAAGATTAAAATATGCAAAACCAAGATATGTCACAATAGAGACAATAATAAACTCTATTGCCTTACCTCTTACATAATCAGCAAGCTTTGGTTTTAGATCTTCCCATACAAAGAACAAAGCATGATTATCTTCAGGTAAGAATGACTTAAACCAACCTATAATTCTATTTTTATCTTTAAGGAAGTAAAATACCATTAGTGGTACTAAAAATAGATATATAAGCACTGAAAATAATAATGGTAATGTTGTAGCCGTATTCTGTAATATAAAAGAACCTATATTAGAACTTATCTTTTTCCAATCAATAGTATTAAACCAGCTAACTATAGAATCAATTCTATCAGCAGTTAATAATGTAGGATACTGTTTAGATAAATGCTCTAAACTTGTTTTTAAACTTGAAAGTGTATGTGAAGCCTGTTTTATAAAATCAATCATTTGATTAACAATAATAGGCAATAATACAAAAATCACCGATAATAAAACTATCAAAAAGATTATATAAACAAAATAAACAAGTATCAGTCTATTTATTTTAGTCGCTTTATGTAAGATATTTACAAATGTATCAAGCAAATAAGCAATAACAAGTGCTGCTAAAATAGGAGCAATATAGTTACCTAAGAAAGTCAGTACTAAATAAAAAAATAACATCAAACCAACAAACACTATTGGCTCATTGTTTTGATACCTATCTCTATACCAATTTTTTATAGTTTTAAAAACCATTTAATATAAGAGCTGATTTAAACTATTAATAGTTTAACAGTTTTAATAAATATTTGAATTAATAAATATTTGAATATATTTAAATTTTAAAGAGTACTTATTGGACTATATATTCTTTTTTATAGTAATAACCGCAGGAATAATTAATGCCACTACTACCCCTATTATCAACAACATATCAAACTTAGTCACAGACATATCAATATTATCTATAGGAATAAATCCAACAATTATCGCGACAACACACCCTATACATCCTATAATTGCCATGATTATTGTACCAAAAGAACCTTTAAATATCTCATACTGCCCCTCTTGTAAAGGTTGGCTAATTTTAAGTTTAACAGCTGTTATGAACATTAATATATAAGCGATAACAGCTAATTGTGCAGTTAGATCACTAAGATACCAGTAAGCTTCATTTACTGATGGCATAAAAATATATGAAAAACAAAATACTGTAAACACTAGTGCTTGAGTAATTAGCATTGTATCTGGAGCATCATTTTTATTAGTTCTACCAAAAATCTGTGGCAAGATATTATCATTACTGACTACCATAAATGCTCTTGATAAGCCCATAATCCAAGCTGAAGTAGTCGTAAAAGCACCAAATATCAATGTAATAGCCATAATATAAGTCATCCATGGCATATTGATTTGACTAAAGAAATAATGAAAAGAAACCATTAATCCTGTCACAATATCAACATTACCAATCTGTAACTGGCTACTTACTAATATCACTGCTATATTTGATAAAATAAGTGATCCTAAAATAACAGAACCTGAAATTAATAATGCTCGAGGAAAGTTCTTCTTAGCATTTTTAACATTTGCAGCATGTATAGCACTCATCTCAAGGCCAAACAAACTAAACATCACTGTTATAAATAAAGCCCAACTACTAATATTATTTCCCGATGGAATAAAATCTGAAACACTTGGTGCTATAATCTCTGAGCTATGTGATAGAGACCATATAATAGCTATTATAATAATCATAAACATTGGTAAAAGTGTACCAATAACAGCCCCTAATGTACTTACTGTACTTGATGTTTTAATACCAAATAGGTTTATAGCTGTAGCACTCCAAAACATTACCAAACTCATTGATATCATATACCATGGGTTAGCTACTAACTCATTTGCAGCTTGTCCTGTAAAAGGTGCTATGACATAAGCTATAACTCCAGCAAAAAATCCGCATATAGATGGAAACCATACTAAGTTATATACCCACTGTAACCAAATAACTAAAAATCCCAGCCTTTTACCAAAGGCCTTTTTAACCCATATATAAATACCACCCGTTTCTTGAGATGATCCTGTAGACATCTCAGCGGTTAATAATGCACAGGGAATTAAAAAGAAAATAGCTGCTAATATATAGAAAGTTACAACTATCCACCCTGCTTGAGCTGTGATAGAAATATTTCTAAGACTATCCACTGCAATGATATTTATCATTACCAGTCTTATTAGACCAAATTTTTTACTGCTTACTACCTGTTCCATCGCTTATTTTTTCTTTAGAAAATAACGCGCTTTAGTATATACTTAAAGTAATTTTATAACAACCACACTTATCTTTACTTTTATGAAACTAAAGTTTTTTGCGATTGGTGCTTTATTAAGCATTACAAGCCTGTGCTATGCTAATGATAACTCTTATATTTGTAGCAATAAAATACTTAAAAACCCAATTATTCCATCAAATGATAAAACACCTCTTAACTTCACAAACTGGGCTGACTATATATCACCCAATATAATCCCATGCTTTTCAAAACTATCAAATACTCGAGTAAAATATATTTACACATCTGATGATAATATGACTAGAGCAAAAGTTATGACTGGCTCATCTGGTTTTGATCTTATTGAGCAAGGAGCTCTTTATCTAAATAGTGAAATTGCCTCAAAGGCTCTTGTAAAATTAGATAAATCTAAACTACCAAATTTAAAGTATCGTAATAAAGCTATCTATGACAAAGTTTCTGAAATTAATGACCCAGGTAATAAATATGCTGTTGTATATAGCTATGGAACTACAGGTCTAGCATATAACAAACAAGAGATTGATGCAGTTCTTGGAAAAGGAGTTGTTCCTAATAGTTGGAAATATGTTTTTAATAAAAAATATCTAAAAAAAGTATCTAAATGTGGTGTTTCTCTTCTTGATGAACCTGAACAAATTTTTGGCAATTATTTTCACTATCATGGTATTGATCCAAATACAAACAGTAAAGCTGAATATGAGAAAGCTGCTTTGGATATTATCAAAAATGTTCGCCCTTATATTAAATATTTTGATAGTAACAAGTATCAAAATGACTTCACTGCTGGCAATCTATGCTTAGTTATGGGATATTCTGGTGATGTAGTTCGTTCAGTACAAAGAGCTAAAGAAATAAATCCTAATGTAACTCTAGCTTATGTAATCCCTAAAGAAGGTACAAATATCTGGTTTGATATGCTAATGATTCCTAAAGGAGCTAAAGACTTAGATAAAGCTTATGCTCTAATGAATTATACATTAGATCCATATGTGGCTGCGCAAAATAGTAACTATATATATCAACCAAATGGTGTAACACAAAATGAAAAATACATGAATAAGATTTTTGATGATACAAATATTAGACCTACAGATAAAATGATTAAAAAAATGTACGTATTAGGTATTCATGATGCTAAGATGCAAAGCTTTATAAGTAGAATGTGGATGAATGTAAAATACGGCATAGTATTTAAACCTAAATACTACAAACCTAATCAAAAATAATAACTTTAAATTGCCTATTTTGTCATAACAATTATTTGCTAATAGAATATCTCCCTGCTTAAATAAACGTACTTCTCCACTACTAGATTTAACCTCAACTTTACCAGAGAGGTAAATAATATAGTGTTTCCTTGATATATTATGCCAATAAAAGGTTTCTCCCTCTTTAAACTCTCTTATAAGCATTTGATCTACAAAGTATAGTTTTGAATAAATACCTAAATTATGAACATCTACAGCATCAAAACTTTTTTCTTTAAAATAAGACAATCCTTCCTGATCATAAAGTTCTATATATGATAGCGTCCAAAAAAGTG
>NZ_VXKQ01000068.1 GCF_008711465.1 Francisella sp. SYW-9 | reverse complement strand
CAGAATTAGTATCAATAAATAAGACTACAGCCAGCTACTATTTTCATAGATTAAGATTACTTATTTATCAAAACAGTGAGCATTTAGAAATGTTTACAGGAGAGGTAGAAGTAGATGAAAGCTATTTTGGAGGAACTCGTAAAGGAAAACGAGGTAGAGGAGCTAGTGGCAAAGTTCCTGTATTTGGTTTACTTAAACGTAATGGGAAGGTTTACACAGTAATTATTCCAGATGCTAAGAGCAATACTTTACTACCAATAATTAGAGAAAAAGTTAAGCCTGATAGTATCGTTTACACAGATACTTTTAGGAGCTATAATGCCTTAGATGTTTCAGAGTTTAAACATTATAGAATTAACCATAGCAAGCTGTTTGCAAAGAAGCATAATCACATAAATGGTATAGAGAATTTTTGGAATCAAGCAAAGAGACATTTAAGAAAATTTAATGGTATTCCTAGAGAACATTTTTATTTATTTTTGAAGGAGTGTGAATGGAGATTTAATCACAGTAATTCTAAAGAGCAGCTAAAGCTAATTAGACACTGGGTTAGAGAGAGTTTAAAGTAAACTTATCTAGGACAGCCCCTTAATTATTATTTTATTAAGAAAAAAAGCTAAAACCTTCATTTGGTGATAATTTTAAT
>NZ_VXKQ01000067.1 GCF_008711465.1 Francisella sp. SYW-9 | reverse complement strand
GGGGGGGGGGGGGGGGGGGGGGGGGGGGGGGGGGGGGGGTGGGGAGGGGTCGGGAGAGGGGGTGCGTCTGCAGATGTGTTGCGTAGTTTTTCTTCAAGCTCTGTACTCGGGCCTACATAGCTATTTTGATCTATTAACTCAACCTTAGGAAGCTTCTTATAATCAACTTTACCATTACTAGTTAATGGTAAATGATCTATTCTTAAATAAACTTCCGGTAACATATACTGTGGTAAATACTTACTAAGATAAGTATTTATTTTAGTTTCATCATCTTCTCCTTGAGATACTAAATATCCTACAAGGTGATTATCTTGTATTGTTACTAAAGCATTCTCTATCCCAGGTAGTCTAGATAATTTAGATGATATCTCATCTAACTCGACTCTATAGCCATTAAGCTTAACTTGTCCATCTTTCCTACCCTCAAATACTATATAACCATTCCTATCCCATTTACCAAGATCTCCTGTCTTATATAACCTACCTAACTCTGAATGCTCTATAAAACTAGCTTTGGTCTTTTCTTCATCTTGCCAATAACCTAATGCTACTCCCTGACCACCTATATGAATCTCTCCCATTACTCCTATAGGATTATGTTGACCAGCTTCATTAAGAATATACATCTTTTGATTTGGCATAGCTTGACCATATGGAATAGAGCTCCAACTATCATCTATATCTTTAATCTCATACCATATACTCCAGATACTTCCCTCTGTAGCTCCTCCTAAACTCATTACCGTTATATTGGGACATACTTCTTTAATTTGCTTAGGTAGATTTAATGGTATCCAATCTCCACTCATTAATGTAACTTTCAATGAGGGTAGTTGCTTATTACTATCTCTTACATAATCAACTAATAAACTCATTAGTTGCGGTACTGTATCCCAAATAGTTATTTGATATTTATCTATCAATTCATACCAATGACTTGGCTCTTTGGTCTTCTTTTGATCTGGAAATACTATCGTTCCACCAGCTGCTAATAAACCAAATATATCATATACCGATAAATCAAAACTTAATTCTGATAAAGCTAATATCTTATCTTTACTATTAACATTAAATTTATCATTAATAGCTTGGATTGTATTAACAGCTCCTCTATGCGTTATGGTTACACCTTTAGGCTTACCTGTACTTCCTGATGTAAATATTACATATGCTATATCATCTAAATCTGGTTTAGATAATTCTTCTAATTTAGTATTAGACTTATAATTAATAATATCTTCTATTATTAACCAATTATATTTATCATCTATCTCACTTCCCTTAATACAACCATTATATTCAGATCTAGATAATAATACTGTTTCTACATTACCTTCTGATAACACTTCATCACATCTACCTCTAGGCCAATCTATATGTAATGGTAAATATCCTGAACCACTTTGCATTATCCCTAATGTAGCTGCCACTTGCCTATGGCTTTTCTCACTTAATACCCCTATTAATTTACCTATTTCACATAAACTATGATCATGTAAATATAAACTAATTGCTTTACTATATTCTGATATAGGCTTATAACTATATTCTCCCTCATAATCAATAACTGCTATTGATGAAAAGCTACTTTCTATATTATTTGTAAATAAATCAACTAATGTATATTCAACCTCTGATTGAGTATAACTATTTGCTTGCTCTATTACTGACTTATCTAATTCAGGTAAGCTTATCTCAGGTAAATCATCATCCCAATCTGC
>NZ_VXKQ01000066.1 GCF_008711465.1 Francisella sp. SYW-9 | reverse complement strand
GTTATGTAGGCCCGAGTACAGAGCTTGAAGAAAAATTATGTAATATATTTGCAGAAGTACTTGGTTTAGAGAAAGTTGGTATTACAGATGATTTCTTTAGGATAGGTGGAGATTCAATAGTAAGTATTCAATTAAGTTCAAGATTACGTCGTAATGAAATTGATTGTAGTGTACGAGATATATTTGATTATAGAACAGTAAGTAAGTTATCTAATTATTTATTATCTAAATCAGAAGTTGAAGTAACTATAATTAAAGAAGAAGGAATCCTTGAGGGAGAATTTGGATTATTACCAATACAAGAATGGTTCTTTGAGAAAGTCAATGATGGAAGTTTTAAGGCTTATAATCACTGGAATCAATCATTCCTAGTTAAGGCCCCTAAGTTAGATATATCTAAGCTTGATTCTATAGTTGAGAGCTTAGTATCACATCATGATATATTAAGGGTTAATTATGTTAAGCAAGCAGATGGTAGTTATACTCAGGTATATAGATCAAGTATGGATATTCCTAAATTAAGAATATTAGATGTAAGTAGTTTAACTCAAGAAGAGATAGAGAATGAATTAACTACTTGGCAAAGTGATTTTGATATAGAGAATGGACCATTATGGAGTATAGGTTACTTACACGGGTTTAATGATGGTAGTTCAAGATTATATTTTGCATTGCATCATTTAATAGTAGATGCAGTAAGTTGGCGTATATTAATAGAAGACTTTAGATCATTATATAATGAAGAAGAGCTATCAACTAAAGGGACTAGTTATAGACAATATACTGATTTAGTTAAAGAATATTCTAGTAAGAATAAAGAACAGTTGGGTTATTGGAAAAACATATTATCTAATATTCCTAGCTATCCTGAGATAAGTAGTAAACCTAGTCTAGGAGAAGTCCGTCTGAATAAAACGCAGACTGAGAGTTTATTACAGCGAGGTAATAAGGTCTATCATACAGAGATAAATGATTTATTACTTGTAGCGTTAGCATATTCACTTAGAGAAATAAATGAAAGAGATGTTCAAGGAATAACTTTAGAGGGTCATGGTAGAGAGTATATAGAAGAGGGAGTTGAACTTAATAGCACAGTAGGATGGTTTACAACGATGTATCCGACATTACTAGAGATTAAGGATGACTTAAGCTCTACGATTAAGAATATTAAGGAGAGTTTAAGATCTATCTCAGATAAGGGCATAGGATTTGGTAGTTTTGTTAAAGCCAAGGAATTTGAGTTTAATCAATTACCAAGAGTTAGCTTTAACTATTTAGGTCA
>NZ_VXKQ01000065.1 GCF_008711465.1 Francisella sp. SYW-9 | reverse complement strand
ATATAATATTCCATATATGTTAAGTGTGTTATTTGTTTCGCAAAACTATTTAAATACACTTAACATCTTTATGCAAAAATTTTGTTCATGGAACCTAGATAAAAATGTTAATTTTAAATTCTTTTGTATATCTTTGGTAACCCATATTTGTCTCCTTTTCTCAACACATGAGTGTCCCAAATTGGAGGGTATGATCAAACAGCCTTTTTATCATTAGATTTTATTTGAATTTTATTGCTATAAAATTACTAAAATTTATTAGGATATCTATATAAGCTATTATGTAATAGCATTATATAAACTAGATAATATATGATAAAAGCAATTAAAAAATATTTTTATTCATTAGTCTTAGTAGGATTTCTATCGCATTCTGCTTATGCTTGTACAGCAATTGCAGCTTCAGGAAAAATGGTTGAAGGTGGAGGGACTTTATTAGCAAAGAATAGAGATGCTAGTCCTTTTGAGTATGAGCAGCTTAAAGTTGTTAAGCCAAAGCAAGGATATAGTTATATTGCTTTAGTTTATGGAAAGACTAAAAATAATATGCCTTATATCTCAAGTGGTATAAATCAGTATGGTTTGGCTATCACAATGAATGACGAATCGAGTCGTCCAAATAAAGATAAAAATATAGGCAATGATGTTGCTAATACAATAAAAACAATTTTAATGAAGTATAAAACGATTAAAGATGTTCAAGAACATGCTCAATCTCTTTTTGGTAATAGTGAACTAGCAAATTATACGCTTAGTGATTCGACACAGGTTGCGAGTTTTCAAGTAGGTGCACATGACATGTATGCAGAGAAAGTTACTAGTAACGGAGTTGTTTGGAATACGAATTATTACAACTTAAAGCTTCTTAAAAAGCAAAATATAAAAATTCCATTTACAACAGCTGGTCGTAACAAAACATTACAGTTATGGTTAAAAAGAACACATACTCCTTACAAGATGGGAGATTTATATCAGCTTTTGGGAAGTTATTATAATGGTCCTTACAGCAGTATTAGTAGGGATGTTACTATTGCTAAATTTATGGTTATCAATCATAAAGGTATTATTAATGTATATGTAAACTTTACAAACTCTACTCAACGCTATATTGCTTACCGGTTTGATATTACACCTAAATTTTTTGAGTCTCAGAAAGAAGGAGAGATTAACAAAAAATATAGTATATTTGAGCAAATGAAAATATACATAGAGCAACAAAAAAAGAACTAACGTTAGGCTTTGTTTCTTAACCCCCTAAAGTTATAAATATGTTGTCAAATCTAAGTCAAAGAATTAGAATCAATCAATTTTAAAAACATAAAATACCAATGCCACATAAATACGCTGAATCAAAAGGTTGGCATGTTCCTAAACAAAAATATAAAATCACAAATTGGTCTGAATACAACAAAGCTCTAACAAATAGAGGTCGTATAGATATATGGCTTACTGAGGATGCAGTAAATAATTGGTATGAAAAAGATCAAAAGAATATTGGGGAAGGAACCCCACAACAATATACTGATTTTGCTATTAGAGGATAGCGTCCAAAAAAGTGT
>NZ_VXKQ01000064.1 GCF_008711465.1 Francisella sp. SYW-9 | reverse complement strand
AAACTAAAAAATTTTTCGAAGGAAGATATTATTAAAATTACTCGAATCTTCAGTTCTCAGCTGGAAGATCATAAACTCTCTATGTCACATTATATCTAAACTAATTAACTTTTTATTCTAGTAAATTTCTAAATAGTTGTGACAGTGCCTTATTTTCTATATAAATCATTATCTAACAACTAAGCTTATACTAGTTTTATATTCACATAAATAATCAAATAGTTCTGTAGTTAAAAAATATTCACTTTTTATGATGTTACAAAGATAGGAAGCATCTAAGATGTTAATATTTTGAACATCAAAGTATAAACCCATTCCTAAGCTCTTAATTATAGCCTCTTTAACATTAAACACTTCAAAGAAAAAATCTAATTTATCAGCTTTTTTAGTCAGCTTATTATAACAAGATATCTCTTTTGGGTGCATTATTATATTGATTAAATCTTGATGATTAATTTTAGTATCTATAAATTCAATATCTACTCCGATATCATATTCATCGCTAATAGCAACTACTATATATTGCTCAGAATAAGAAATACTAAAGTCAATATTATCATCAGCTTTTAATATAGGCTTTTTATACTGATCATGTTTCAGTTCAAAATTACTTATTTGATATTTATATTTTAAATAATTATATAAAAAACTACGTGCTAATAACCTTTTATTTTGATCATTAGCAAACTTATATTTTTTAATTTCTAAGATCTGATTGTTAGGTATAATATTATGATCAATTAAATTGATATTTTCTGCCAAATTCAATAGAAAAATATCAGAGCCTTTGTAGATTTTTTTATAAAACTTAAATTGAGAAATCATGATAAATCATAAATATTTTAAAAATATATTTATTATAACTTAGATTCAAGTT
>NZ_VXKQ01000063.1 GCF_008711465.1 Francisella sp. SYW-9 | reverse complement strand
TTACATAATTTTTCTTCAAGTTCCGTAGTTGGGGCTACATAACGATCTTCATTAATAAACTCAGGATCAGGTAATGTCTTACGATCTAATTTACCATTAATAGTCAATGGCATTGCGTCAATCTCAACTAATGCACTCGGTATCATATATTCTGGCAACACCTTAGATAACTGATTAAGTATTTCTTCTTGAGTTAATAACTTTTTATCAGATACATAGTAACCAATTAAGTACTTATTATTATTTCTCTCCTTAGCTAATACACAGGATTGCTTAACTCCTTCTATAGCAGATAATTGATTCTCAATCTCTCCTAACTCAATACGATAACCTCTGATCTTAACCTGATCATCATTGCGACCTATATATTCAATATTACCATCTGCTAACCATCTAACTAAATCTCCCGTCTTATACAGCCTAGTATAACCTTTAGATATATCACTCTCTGTTGCAAATGGATTAGATATAAATCTCTCTGCTGTTAATTCAGATCGATTTAAATAGCCCCTAGCTAATCCTGCTCCTCCTATATATAGCTCTCCAACTACTCCAATCGGTACTGGCTGGTTGTAGTTATCTAGGATGTATACTTTCTCATTATCTAAAGGCATCCCTATAGGTACTACTTCTCTTTCACTACTTAATCTATCTATAAAAAATTTCGTACTACAAGTAGTTGTTTCAGAAGGACCGTAGCCATTTATTATTTTAATTCCTCTATTTAAAATATTTGTAGTATCTCTAGAGTATATTTTATCTACCCCAGTAAGAATTACGCTAAGCTTACCAATACTAGTATCTTTTAAATAATAAGATAGCTCTTTGATATAAAATGGCGGAATATAAGCAAACTCTATTTTATTAAATTCTAAATACTCGAAATAGGGTAAAGGATTTAATTTAGTATTACTATCTACAATATATAACTGCTTATTAAAACATAGGCTACTAAACATCTCATATATAGAAACGTCAAATACATATGAAGTCCATAAAACAGACTTTTGCGTGTTATTATTAAAATGTTTATCAAATAATACTTGTACAATTGAATGATATTCAACCATTACCCCTTTAGGTAACCCAGTAGTCCCTGACGTATAAATTACATAACCCAAATCTTTTGCTTTACTATATTGTAGTAAATTGTTTGATTCTTCACTTTGATATATTGTTTGACTATTTTGCTCATCTATAGCTATTGTTTTTATATCAGACGTATCATTAAGTCTATTTTCC
>NZ_VXKQ01000005.1 GCF_008711465.1 Francisella sp. SYW-9 | reverse complement strand
TTTGTTGCTTTAGCTAGCACGTTTATTTGGCTTAGATAATTTTTTGTTCATGGAACCTAATGAGTCTTTTCCAAATAACTGTGTAAATTCACTTACATAAACCTCTGAATTATATCTTCAAACTCAATAGCAAAATAAGGTATACACAGGCATAAATCATTTATCTTTGTTACTCTTTTAAGAATTATTTATTGCTCAAAGTCACTCTTTCTATCTCTAGATAGATAGCGTCCAAAAAAGTGTGTCTATAGCATGATGCCTGTATCTGTAGATAGATTTTTATTACTATAACCATTTCTAGTATTTGAAGAATTTTTTCATTGATGTTTTGAAGAACCAAGGTGGTTACTCATCTCTGTATCTAATGCTTTTTTCTAGTAATCGTTTTGTTAATTGTTTAAGTAAACCATCTTTCTAAAACATTTGATTAACATTGACTGCAGAGTCTATTATCTGGTCTGCTAGCATTGAGTAAATATCTTCTGATTTTCTATTTTTAGATATTGTTTTTACCCTTAATATTTAGCTAGAAATAATCTAATATCTTAATCAAGAATTTACACAGTTAATCGGAAAAAGCCTTTTTGATAAAACAATATTTATATAGCAAAGAACACTTTAACTATATAAGTCTAATTTGAATATAACTAGCCAGTGAGATTAGTTGATATTTATTTCAAATCAGTGAGTTACTGCTAGTTCATTGATAGTTTCACATAATCTTTTGATATCATTAGCTTTATGTTTAGCTGAAATTGATATTCTTAACATGCTTTTATTTTTTTCAACGGATGGGTACATAGCACTACATAAGTAAAAACCTTTTTTTAATAGTTCATTAGCAAAAAGTATAGCTTTAGATTCATCTTTAATTAGTATACCTCTAATTGGTAATTTTGTTTTATAGTTTATTATTTGATAGTCAATATCTATATAACGGTCAAATATATTTAAATTACTATATAGTTGCTCTTGTAGAGTATTAATTTCTTCGCTTAAATGAATTTCTGATGCTGCAATTGATGCATTAATCAGAGGCATTGCTGGAGGGTTCGAAAAAATATAGCTTGTACAGAATTTTTTTAAAAAAAGTTTATCCTCTAGAGTAGGTAAAGCTATTGCACCACCATTAGAACCAAAACCTTTTGATAAAGATGGTGTAACTATTAATCTTGGATGAAATTTTTCATCAAGCTCAGATAACACATACCCACAGCCGTGTTTACCATATACTGAAGTTCCATGAGCATCATCTAAATAGACGTAACCGTTATATTTTTCAGCAAAATTAATTAATAATTTAGATGAATTTACTCCTCCCATAGATATTATACTATCAGAAATGGATATTGGAGTTTTGCCTTCATTAAAAGCTTCTTTAAAACTATCTTCTAATAGTGTTTTATCTTGAAAATCTATCCTTTTTATCTCTCCTAGCATTTTCAATGCACTTATCTGCATTTGTAAACTAGAGTGTGAAAATTTATCCATAATAAAAAGAGGAGATTTTTTTATTGGAAAACTAGGAATCTCACCACTACTTAATAGTGGTAGAAAACTCATGTGTGCAAGATGTAGACTAGAAAATACTATTACTGATGAATTACAAAATATTTTTGATAATAAATTTTCAAGAACATCTAGCTCAGCGTTTCTTAGGCGAGTTCTAGATATTGCAAAGTTTATACCATACTTATCCAAATTGTTGTAAACAGAATCAATAACTTTTTTATTATGATCTAATCCTAAATATGAGCTAGAAGCAAATTCTATTAATTTAGTTGAGCAACCTTCAATTTCTATTTCTGAGTTTTCTCTTTTATTAACCACTCGGTTATTTATGGATATAGCAGCTTGGCTTTGATGAGCCTTGGACATTAAAACTCTATTTTTATGCCAATTAAATTTATTTTCATCTATCATATACTTACCTTTATTATTAAATATTACTCAAATACACTTAAAATCAAAATTACTATACATAAATTCTTTAAACAGAACATGTTTAGTATGATAATTTAAGCTCCAAATTTTTATTTACTTTATAAACAATCTTATACCCTAAAGAATTAACAGCCTTTGTTAAATTGTTAGAAAAATCTATCTTCTTTTTTGATGTGGGAATAGTTAGATATAAAGATCTCTCCTCCATATTAATATACATTTCTTCATTTTGATCAAATCTGTATGAAAACCTTACTCCACTTAAAATAAGGCTACATATACAACAATAAAAAGCATAAATAAATTTGGAAGGATATTTAACTTTTATATTTCCATCAAAGATTATATTAATTCGACCTATAAACTTGTCAAATTTATGCATTTTTATAGAATCACTTAAAGAAAGTATTTTTGGTTCTAAATCAAAAAATAGTTTGTTAGCAATATTATTAAAAAATAAATAGATATTTTTATCTTCTTCTGTCAGAGAAAGTAGTTTTACTATACTGATGTCGTGTAATTCTTTTAAAAGGTCTAAATACCAATAATTACGTGGAGTACAATATCTTAAAACTTTTCTATTTTCTGTATTATTAGTTGATAACCCTAAAATTCCAATAGTTTTATTTTTTTGCACTAAAGGAATTTTTTGAGTTTTAAAATATTCTGTATTGCTACCTATTTTAATATGGTCATAAGTTACGACTGTTTTATTTTCTTTTAAAACTAAATTATCTTCCTCCTCTATTTTTATATAATCTTCAAGCTTCATAAAATCACTATCTTTTAGACCAATAATTTTATTTTTCAACATCTGATCTTCTATATATCGAGTAGAGAAAACATAACGATGATTTATATCTTTTATCCATATAAAATCAGGATTACTCAAAGAGTTAAATGCTTTTAGTAAACTCGTTAAATCTAGATTACGTAAATACTCGTTCATAATTAAATCTTGTTATTCGAGATATGAGAATATTTAATATTGTGACTGATTTATCAATTTTGTAATCAGTATAAATTACTAATTTTTAGTTATTTTTATGAAAATCTTTGCGGAAAAGAAAGGTTAAAATTATTGATATCTCTACCTACTGAGATTTATTAGTTTTGTGATATAGTCCCAAAAAGTGCTTGTAAAACTGAACATTCATATTTATGCTTGCAAGCAACAACAGATAAGTCTATTAAGGTTAAAAATGGTAAAAAGAGTAATCACTTCAACAAACAAAAATGGAAAATCTTATATATCAGATGCTTCTATAGCAGATAATGTAGAAGTTCCTTTTGCTGATATAGACCCGGATCTAAAATTCCACAATCTATGGGTTACAAATAAGATGCCTGTTGAAGTAAATTTACAAGAAGAGGAAGATGCAACTAAAAATACTTATGTTTCTACTTCTCCTCAAAAAAATGGCTCTATGTTTAGAATTGTTGATTATCCACCAGAAAGCAAACTAATTAATACTCTGAAAAATTTTTCTGATAATGAGCTAAAAGATTTTGAAAAACGTATAGGTGTTAAGTTAGACTACAATGCGAATCACCCTCTTATGCATATGACAAAATCTATAGATTTTGCTATAGTTTTATCTGGTGAAATATATTTAGTCTTAGATGAAGAAGAGATATTTCTAAAAGCCGGTGATGTCGTAATTCAGAGAGGAACAAATCATGCATGGTCAAATAGATCAGACAAAATCTGTAAAATGGCATACGTGCTTTTAGATGCTAATCTAAATAAGTGATAGTAAAGGCTTATCTAAAATAGGCAACTGTTACATCAGTTTTGAACTTTTATATGTAATATTTTGGTGTCAACCTATTTCTACACTAATGATTTTTCTAAATTTTATATTCATAACTAGTACTTTCTACTATTTTAAATTAACTTAGCTTTAGTTATTATCCTTTCTAAATTTTATACTTAGGGGAGAGCTATAGTATGCAATGTACTATTTGTTTGAAAAATATAGAGCTAGATGAAATGACAATTACTCTGTGTAATCATACATTCCATCATGAATGTATGACTACATGGCTACGAATTTATAGAAACAAAAATTGTCCAAATTGTCAAAAAACTATCTCCAAGTTTAAGGTAGTAAAAGGAGAAAGAATTTTTGAAGTAGAGGAAGTTTTTACTAAAGTGGAAATCTCAGGAATTAATATTTCTAGAAACATTAATAATAAGATAATCAGAAAGAATTTAATAAAATATATAAAAAACTTAAAACAAAAATTAATTATTCCTTGCAACAAAGCCTTTAAGTGAGTGTAAAAAAGTTAATGATTTAATCCTAGCTTCTAAGAAATCAACAAACAATGAAAGATATTTGATAGAAAATTTATTTTCTAAAATTAAGTATTTTAGAAGAGTGTTCTCTAGGTTTGATAGAACCATTTCAGTATATATAGGAATGATTAAATTAGCTTGTAATTTTATTGGCTACGATGAGAAATTATTTTTGTGCACAGAAATTAGTATTTTCTACTATTTTAAATTAACTTAGCTTTAGTTAATATCCTTTCTAAATTTTATACTTAGGGTAGTTGTGATAATATGAAAGATGAATGTAGCATTTGTTTGAATGATATAGAAAAAGATGAGAGTACAGCAACTACTCTATGTAATCATATTTTCCATCATGAATGTATAACAAAATGGATAAAGCAAGAGAGAAAAAAAAGTTGTCCAATTTGTCGAGAATATATCTCCAGGTTAAAGGTAAAAATAAGGGAAAAAATTACTGAGACAGATAAAATTTTTACTAAAGTGGAAATTTTAGAAATTAATTCTTCTAGACACATCAACAAAAAAATAGAATATGAATATCATCATAAAGGAATTGAAGCAGAAATTAATTATTCCTTGCAACAAAGCCTTCAAGAGAGTAAAGAAAGAGGAAATTATTTAATCAGAAATTCTAGGGAGTCAACAAGCTGTGAAAGATACTTGTTTGTGATAATAGGAAATTTGAATGATATTAAAGAAATTATTAATGACTTAGAACTTGATCAACAAATGATATCTTATGTCAGCCTTGTAACTGGAAATCAAGGAGATGCTTGCGATAAAAGTCTAAAAATAAGAATTAACAGTCTCTCGGATTTGAAAAAAGTAAGCGTTAATTTAGGCTTACATTGCCAGAATAATATTCTTAGAAACTATATTCGGGTAGCTATTGAAAAGTATATTAGTTGGGTTGGGGCAGGGAAAGGTAGTATATTTGGTCATTATCATGGTAGTCGAGGCAAAGAAAAGGCTAGAAGGTTACTAAAGATAATACAGAATGCAACAGAAATGCAACAAATTAGAAATGGTGTGAGTAAATTCTTTAATAATGATATTTACGATCATAGAGGAAGGCTTATTGGAGGTAGAATAAATGCTAACCCGCATTCATTTATAAGTTTTTTGCTTAATGAAGTTAAAGAAAATTGGCTTTCACTTCAATCTCTTGGTCTAACCACAATTATTCAAGATACAAAAGATGACTATACAAGAGATTTTTCAATACTAAAGATTAGAAGAAGAGAAGCTATTTCAGCGTTAAAAAAACTGGAACTGGAACCGGAAATCTAAATTTATAGACAGTTTATTAAATAAGTTATACACTTAAATCAATATCCTTTTGGTAGACTTCCTTTTTTCTTTATAGAAAGATTATATAAAGCATAAATTTCATAGCTTAATTTATTTTGTAAACTACTCCATATATCCATCATCTTAGATTTGGCTCTATTTGATCGAGTGTTATTTAATATGTATCGAAGATTTAACTCTTGTAAAGAGTTTTTATTATTAGTTTTATAATGTTGTTTTATTAATGATTGCAGCTTTTTAAGTTCATTATTTTTTTAAGTATAATATTTTTTCATTTAAAATTTTGAGCTCGAAGTTTATAGTAATTAAGTAATATAACTAAAGTAATTGATATAGTAATCCATAGTAAGCACTTATCTTTAAAACAGGTATTTTATACCAATATTAATTTTATATATAAAGTTAATATAATGTAATTTTAATACAAGGAGTTATATTCTATGGATTCAAATATTTCAATTATTTCAATGTCTGCTTTAAAAGCAGCCACATTAAAAGGAATAGACTCTTTTATAGAGCTATATAAGATTCAAAATAACAGAAACTATTTAAGTACTACTTTAGGCAATTTAGCTCAGAATTTTTGTGGACAGGGAGTGCATACAAATGAAATAACTAGCATAGAGGTTGAAAAAGCTAATCGTATTAGAGCCATTTTAAATAGAGATAGTGATGATAACCTTAAGAAATTTTTTCGTTCTTTTGGTGAACGATTAAAAGAGATACAAGAAAATAAGTGTAAAAGGTGCTTTATTACTACTCATTACTCATTACTCATTACTCATTACTCATTACTCATTTATAACATTATATATTTTTCATCATGCTTTAGTAATTAATAAAGCGTTATCATATACTGAAAATTTTTCAGATTATTATATCAATATTGGAAGTTTGCTTTTGTACTACTTAACTCCTGATACCCGCCATAAACAAGTAATTTTAAATTTATATGGTGTAGTAGAAAATGCTCTAAGACATATAGAAGAAAATTTAATCAAAGAAGATACCATTGAACTTGATCAAGCAAGTTTAAATAATGTTACTGATACAGATAAATTATGGGCAACTATTTGCTCAACTGAAGGGGATCTAAAAAACAATGCTATATCTATTCTAGGAGAAGAGTCTTTTCAAAAATATAAAAATTTAGGACAAAAGATAAAGATATTAGGATCAAAAAAGCTTAAAGAAACTAATATTAGGCCTACTACCCAAAACATAGATACGTTATATAAAAAAAGTATATCTGTACTTGAGAGTATAAGTAATATCTCTAAAGGAATTCTTAGTTATACTTTAAAGTTTGAACAAAATACAGCAAATCCAAATATTGGGGGGGCTGTAGTAAAAAATACTAGAGAAAAGTATATAGATGGAGAAGTTTCACATATAAAAACAGGATTAAGTGAAGTTCTTAAAGAGAATATTAGCTCAAAACCACTTAGTATGATTTTTCCTCCAGATTTAATCTCGCATTTAGTAACTAATATTGGGGGTACAATTGTTAAAATAGCTTTTCAATCAAAAGGCTATGGTGTTGTTAATAGACATGGGATAACTGGTCAAATTAGAGCTTTTCTACTCAAAGAATATATATCAATGTTTTCTATTTTTATTAAAAATCATTATTATCACATACTTTCTTTAAGAAATGAGACTGATCAAAAGAACATGCGTTCAGATATGATAAAGGTGATAGACCTATTTATAAAGTCGTATAAAGAAGGAATCAAGGTTTTACCAAATAAGGATAATGAAGGTAGTTTATATTTTCATTTAACTATGTTTGCAAATCCAGATGATGGTTTTAAAGAAGACAGAAAAAAAATGGAAAAATGGAATAAATCAAAATTAGGAAAATTTTATAAAGATTAATTATATAAACTAAGTTATGTTAGTTTTGATGAGAAAAAGTAGATTAAGTTCATACAAACAAGACAAATTAATTTGATATACTCTTCTAAATAATAAAGCAAAAAAATAAAAAGGATAATGATCTAGTTTGTGGCGAAATAGAAACTCATTATTCTGATACTAAGGTTCACAAAATACTATACCAAAAGCTTTTTAGAGTTAAACTATATTTGTGAACGAAAATAATATCTATATATCTATGTCAAATACTTCTAGTTTTAAGCCAAATTGCTTTTGTATATCTACCAGCATATCTTTAGTAACATCAGGAGCTAATTTTAGAATAAATGAATATCCTTTTGGTAGACTTCCTTTTTTCTTTATAGAAAGATTATATAAAGCATAAATTTCATAGCTTAATTTATTTTGTAAACTACTCCATATATCCATCATCTTAGATTTGGCTCTATCTGATCGAGTGTTATTTAATATGTGTCGAAGATTTAACTCTTGTAAAGAGTTTTTATTATTAGTTTTATAATGTTGTTTTATTAATGATTGCAGCTTTTTAAGTTCATTATTTTTTTTTAAAGTATAATATTTTTTCATTTAAGAATTTTAGCTCGAAGTTTGTAGTAATTAAGTAATATAACTAAAGTAATTGATATAGTAATCCGTAATAATCACTTATTTTTAAAAACTAGTATTTTATACTAATATTAATTTTATATATAAAATTAATATAATATAATTTTAATACATTTATTTATTACTCTATGACTCCAAAGATTTCAATTATTTCAATGTCTGCTTTAAAAGCAGCCACATTAAAAGGAATAGACTCTTTTATAGAGCTATATAAGATTCAAAATAACAGAAACTATTTAAGTACTACTTTAGGCAATTTAGTTCAGAATTTTTATGAACAAGGAGTGCATACAAATGAAATAACTAGCACGGAGGTTGAAAAAGCTAATCGTATTAGAGCCATTTTAAATAGAGATAGTGATGATAACCTTAAGAAATTTTTTCGTTCTTTTGGTGAACGATTAAAAGAGATACAAGAAAATAAGTGTAAAAGGTGCTTTATTACTACTCATTACTCATTTATAACATTATATATTTTTCATCATGCTTTAGTAATTAATAAAGCGTTATCATATACTGAAAATTTTTCAGATTATTATATCAATATTGGAAGTTTGCTTTTGTACTACTTAACTCCTGATACCCGCCATAAACAAGTAATTTTAAATTTATATGGTGTAGTAGAAAATGCTCTAAGACATATAGAAGAAAATTTAATCAAAGAAGATACCATTGAACTTGATCAAGCAAGTTTAAATAATGTTACTGATACAGATAGATTGCTGGCAATTATTTGCCGCTCAAATATAGGGAATCTAAAAAGCGATGCTATATCTATTCTAGGAGAAGAGTCTTTTCAAAAATATAAAAATTTAGGACAAAAGATAGTAGCATCAAAATTAAACAATACTAAAAAAGCTAATACTGGGCATATTACCCAAGGTAGCGATGATAATTTAGTTGAGTCGTTAAAGGAAAAAAGTACATTTGTACTTGAGAGCATAAGTAATATCTCTAGAGGAATTCTTAGTTATACTTTAAAGTTTGAACAAAATACAGCAGATCCAAATATTGGAAAAAATACTAGAGAAAAATATGTAGATGCTAAAAATATACAAACGATTTTAGCAGAAGTTCCTAAAGGTAGTTCTAAGAGTGTTAGCTTAAAACCATTTAGTATATCTCCTGAAATAATATCGCAATTAGCAGCAAATATTGGGGCTGTAACTGCTAAAATAGCTTTTCAATCAAAAGGCTATGGTGTTGTTAATAGACATGGGATAACTGGTCAAATTAGAGCTTTTCTACTCAAAGAATATATATCAATGTTTTCTATTTTTATTAAAAATCATTATTATCACATACTTTCTTTAAGAAATGAGACTGATCAAAAGAACATGCGTTCAGATATGATAAAGGTGATAGACCTATTTATAAAGTCGTATATGTATGCAATACAAGTTTTACCAAATAAGGATAATGAAGGTAGTTTATATTTTCATTTACATATATTTGCAAATCCAGCTAATGGTTTTAAAGAAGACAGAAAAAAAATGGAAAAATGGAATAAATCAAAATTAGGGAAATTTTACAAAGATTAATAGGTTCTGTGCACAAAATAATTTTTTCATCGAAGCCAAATAAAAGTACAAGCTAACTTAGTCATTCCTAGATATGCTGAAAAGGTTTTATCAAACCTAAGACACTCTCAAACCTTTAATTTATAATACTTTTAATTCCAAACTGAAGTTAATTTAGCTGCAATATCTTTATTAAATCCACTCATAATTATTTATCCTCTTTTTGAATTAATTGTTGAAACTTTGGATAATACTAGCTATCTTTAAGATGCTTATGGGCTCTAGAGTTAACATCCCATTGAGCATAACAATTTCCAGATTTAGTACATTTATCTGGCTCACCTACGTTATCAACTAACCTAAACTCAGACATAACATTATCTATAGTGTTAAGTCGATTTGCTAATGTATATTGCTTAATCAATTCAGTATCTAATTTATTTGGATTATTAACCTCTTTATATGTATTACAATACTTTTCAAAAGCATCCGTTGGCATACAGCCTCGCACATCAAAATATCCCCATGCATACTTTTGAATTCCTTCTTCAAAGTACCATGCATAACTAGTATGAAAACCAGGAGATACCTCATCAAAATATTTAGATATATTAAATCCTTGTGGAACAGTATATGTCGTTACTGTTAAGCGATAACTATATAAATGATATGACTTAAGTTTATTATTAATAGCTGTAATCACCTGTAATGTTTGATATATTCCCTGAGCATTTTCAGGCACCTCTACAAATATTGAGATATATGCTTGGATAGAGTTATGATCTTTGGCTAACCCTTTAGATACCTTAATATCTTCCATACTAAATAGATTATGTAACGCCTGCTTGCGATAATCTATTTTATATTTTTTGTAATCAACCGGATCTTGAGTACCAACTCCTCCAATAATCAAATAGTTATTACTTACTTTTTCTATATATGGCTTAAATATATCTCTCCATTGTCCTGATACAACACTCCACATAAAGCCATTTGCATATAGTGTATTTGTCTTTGGAAAATATGAACCACCTTCTGTTATATTTCTAGTTACATCTTTAGCTTCAAAGTTATACGCCCCTAAGTTATCTGACCAAGTAATATCCCATACTTCAAACTTATCTCCATAGCATGTATCTTCTAATTGTTTAGTTATTTCGGCTTTAACCTCTGGATACCCTTGTATCCAATCTATAAAACTACAATATCCCATCATTGGAGTTTACAAAACAATCATTAACAAAAGTTTTTTCATTTAAAAATCTCACAAATAGAAATACACCTTAAGATTTATCCTATGACCTCATAATTACTAATTCAATTACTTTTGAAGACTTTAATCTCTACTTTTAGATATATAAACTTTTATGACAGATAAAATTAATGTTTATTGATTACAATTACAGTACATCAGCGTTTAATGATTTAGTGAAAAATCATAGTTAATCCGAATGTCTTTTGAAGCCATAGAATGACTATCTTTTTAAGTTAGCTATACCAAAAACTACCTTTCTCTTAAACTATTATCAATACCTCGAGTAAGAGGCTCTGTGAAGAAATCTAATACTCGTCTTGTACCAGTTTTAACCTCTGCCATCACTGCCATACCTGGAACTATCTTAAAATCCTCTCCATCTTTGTGAAGAGTATTATTATCAAGACTTATTATTAGCTTATAAACTAACCCTAACCTTTCATCTTCTATAGCATCGCCAGAAATACCCTCAACTTTGCCATGTAAGACTCCATATTCCGCAAACGGAAATGTATTTACCTTAACCTCTGCTGTTTGACCTTTTTTTAGGTAGCCGATATCTTCATTTTTGACATAGACTTCTGCTTCTAATTTTTGGTCTAATGGCACTATCTGCATTAATACTTGAGCTGGAGTTACAACTGCACCTATAGTATGTATCTGCATCTCATGGACTATACCATCTATTGGCGATTTAATTGTATTTTTACCATTTAATGTTGTCGCCTTATGTAGCTCTTGCTCAGCTGTATAGAGATCTTTCTTATCTTGGCGAATAGTTTCTAATATTTTTAGATATGTCTCAGACTTGTAGCTTTGTAGATTGCTTCTTGCCTCAGCGATCTCTGCATCCAACTGCATATCTTTACCCTTTTCAGTCTCATACTCATAATATGTATTTAGAAACTTTTCTCTATATTCAAGATACTCCATTCGAGCTACAGCTTTTTTATTGTATAACTTTGTGTATGTTTCTAACTTTTCTTTGATTATCTTTAACATCTCACCTAGCTGATGAGTCCTATTTACACTTATAGCTTTTTCTTGCTCTTTTGATGAAAGTGTTGCCTCTAGTGTCATTAGCTTAGCTATACCTGATTCCCATTGTTGCCACAGCAAACGCCTTGATTGCTCAATATCTAGCTTATCAGTTACACCTTCTGGTGGTTTATAGTTAACTTGATCTAGAGGCATTTGCTCACGTTTATTACTCTTTATCATTTTATATAAAGTTTGCTCACGTGATATTCTTAGCTTATAAAACTCTATATCTTCTTTGAGTTTGTTAATATCTGATTGAGTATATTCAGACTCTAGCACTACCAAGACATCTCCTTTATGCACTATCTGACCACTATCAACATTTAAATTGATTACTGTACCTTTCTCTGATGACTGGATTGTCTTAACATCACCCGCTGGGATAATCTTACCTTGACCAGTCGTGATAATATCTATCTTACAAAAATATGCCCATACCACAACAAACACTACCAGAAATATCAAACAATATAGTACTGTTCTTAGCAGTGGATGTGGTGGCTTATCTGTTACCTCTAAAACTCCCGGTAAAAAACTATATGCATCTGATTTAGCATTTCTTTGCTCTGCTAGTGTTTTACGATTTTGCCAAAACTCTTTTAATTTTTTAGTCTTAAGTAACTGCTTCTTTTGCGAATCATCTTTTTGCTCATGATTATCTTGGCTACTATCCATTTGCTACTCCTCGATGCTGAGAATTATACAAAGCTGCATAATGACCATTTTTTGCTAAAAGCTCTTCATGGCTACCATCTTCTAAAATAACACCCTGATCCATATATACAATACGATCACAACTCTGGACTGTAGATAATCTATGTGCGATGATAAATACTGTTCTTCCTTGGGATATCTTTGCCATATTGTTCTGAATAACCTTTTCAGACTCATAATCTAAGGCTGAGGTCGCCTCATCAAAGATAAGTATCTTTGGATTATTCATCAAGGATCTAGCTATAGATAGTCTTTGCTTTTGCCCTCCTGAGAAATTTGACCCACCTTCTTCAATAACTGTATCATAGCCATCTTTAAGCTCTAGAATAAACTCATGAGCACCAGCATATTTAGCAGCTGCTACTACACTTTCCATACTTGCACTTGGATTTGTTAGAGCTATATTTTCACGAATCGAACGATTAAACATAAAGCTCTCTTGCAATACCACACCAATATTCTGACGTAACCATACAGTATCAATAGTCGTCAAATCTGCTCCATCAACAAGTACCTTACCAGATTCAGGTTGATATAGTCTTTGAATAAGTTTAGTCAATGTACTTTTACCACTCCCAGACCTACCAACTATTCCTACTGATTGACCTGCTTTTACATCTAAGCTCACCCCATTTAATATCGGCTTACTATCAGCTGTATATCTAAACTTAACATCTTTAAAACTAACATTACCTTCAAATGTTGGCAAAGCACTTTTGCTTGCTTTACTTGCCGACTCAGTTGGTGAGTTTAGAATATCTCCTAACCTTTTTAGAGACACTCCTGCTTGCTGGAACTCTTGCCAGAGGTTTACTAGCTTAAGTATTGGCTGTGTTACACGCGCTGCAAGCATATTAAAAGCTATTAGCTGACCTACTGTGAGCTTACCCTCTATCACCATGTGTGCTCCGATAAATATAATTGCTATCGTAGTCAACTTACTCACTAACTCTGCAATATTACCTGCTACATTACCTAAATTTTGCGAGCGAAAAGATGCTTTGACATATTCTGTAAGATTATCTTCCCATTTACGTTGCATCTGTGGTTCTATTGCACTGGCTTTAACTGTCTGAATACCTGTGATTGATTCTGTTAAAAATGACTGATTTTTTGCTCCTGTTGAAAAAACTTTATCCAGTCTATGTTTAAATATCGGTGTGATAAATACAGATAATATAAAATATATTGGAATAGTTCCCAGTACAATCAATGTCAACTGCCAACTATATAAGAATAACACCGCAATAAATATAAAAGTAAAAGATAAATCGATCACTAAAGTCAAAGCTGTACTTGTAATAAAACTACGAATGCTATCTAGCTCTTTAACCCTTGCAACATTCTGCCCAACTTGGCGTGTCTCAAAATAAGATAATGGTAGTTTCATCAAATGTGAAAATAACTTTGAACCCAAGACAACATCAACCCTAGATGTCGTATGACTAAACAAGTAAGTTCGAATTGTACCAAACAAAACCTCAAATATAGCAACCACAAAAAACACTATTGCCAAAGTATTCAAAGTAGTCAAGCCATTATGCATAATCACCTTATCCATAACCACTTGAAAGAAAAATGGTGTAACTAATCCAAATAGTTGGATAAATAAAGAAGCGATCAAAACATCTTTAAAAATATGTTTATATTTCCATAAAGCTGGCACAAACCATTTGATATTAAAGCTCTCTTTAGAGTCTTTAGTTGCATCTTTATAAGTTATGAGTATCGCTCTACTATTATACACCCCAGCCAAGTCAGATTCAGATAGCTTCAATAACTCCTTACTTCCTTGTTGGAGAACTAAATACTCATTATTTTGAATTCCCGCTAAAATAAAATATTCGCCATTATTATCTTGTAAAATAATTGGCAAAACTCGCGGGTTAATATCTTTAGATTTAAGCTTAACTGCTTTCGCTTTAAAATTATTAGCTTTTATCGCTCTTAGTAGATTAACCTCACTTATACTACCATCAGTATCACCATATTCATGTTGAATTTGCTTAGCATCAATAGCAATTCTGTTAAATGCAGCAATCTGACAAAATGAAAACACGCCTGTATTCATATATACTACTTATTTATAAAAAGCCTTAAATTTATAATATAAAAAAACATATGACATTTAAAATAAAAAAAATGCCCAGTTGTAAAAACCATTTACTTTTTATACTTTTTATATTTCCTGGATATATTTTTGCAATTCCAAGTATTTATTACTGCCCCTCCCCTCAAGCTTTTAAAAAAGTTGATAAAAATTTAACTGCAGAAACTAATTTTCATAATTTTAAATATCATTGGAGAGCTTCAGATAAAACGCCAACACAGTTCCCAGAATATCCACTTACATTCAAAGGAGCTGATCTTGTCAACTGTCAAGGAGAGCTATGCGAAATAGAATGCTATTATTTTTCAAATATTGAGTCACATTTAATTACTGCAACAATGAAATCAACCCCAAACTTACATATTTATCAAAGCCAAAATGCATATCTAAAAAACTTCAGCTGTCAATATACAGAACATGTAGATTGCCCTTTTACGATAGATTATTTCTAATAATATTAATTTAAAGAAAGTCAAGGAATATATCTCTAAACTTTTTACCATAAAGCATTCAAACAATAGCTTATGTAATTTATAATAGCAATGTAATTTAAAAGTTTAGTTGTCTGGACTATTGGTGGTTTAGCTACAATCTTGAGCCGATACTAATTAGAACAGGGAGTTTTGGTGTTTTGACTAGAGAGCAAGCTTTGGTGCCTTGCACTTACAAAGAAGCCCAACGTTGAAACTATGACACCCACTTGATACCAAAAGGGATCAAGAACATTGAGCTAAAACGGTAGCCTGGACAACTATTTATTATATTTGAGAGTGTTGTTATGGATAAGACTCAAATTCGTAAACACCTACTTAAGATTAGAAATAACTTAGAAAATAAAGATCTCTTATCTAAGAAAATAAATCAAAAAGTTATATCATATATTCAAGATACTTTTTCAAACAAAAATATAACTATAGCTAGCTTTTTATCACTAAAAAATGAAATAGCTACTTCATTAATAAACTCTCATTTTGATAATATTTACCTGCCGATAGTTCACCCTTTTATAAAACATGGGTTATGGTTTGCTAAAGACTCTAAAAGTTACTATTTAAATAAATATAAGATCAAAGAACCTATTTATAAACCTCAAGATATTACAGCTGCTTGGGAACTAGATGTTATCATAATTCCAATAGTTGGCTTCACTAAGCATAAGTTTCGAATGGGTATGGGTGGTGGCTTTTATGACTACTCACTAAGCTTTAAAAAGAGTAAAAAATCACCCGTAACTATAGGCATAGCCTTTGATGAGCAACAAAATGATGCTATTATCATAGATAGCTACGATATCAAACTTGATACAATAATTACACCAACGAGGATTTTATGAAATGGATAGTATTACTGTAACAAATCAAATTAAAGAGTTAATACTGTCTAAAATAGATCCTCAAGCGAACATAGAAATAATTAATGAAACCCATAAGCATGTAAAGCATAAAGGTTATACTGAAGGTAAATATCATTTTGCATTAAACATTTCTTCTGAAAAACTAAGTGCTATGAGAAAAATCTCATCGCACAAAGAAATATATAAAGCTGTTAATGATCTTATGCCATATATTCATGCTTTATCAATAAAAATCAAACCGGAGTAACTTGTAATGTTTGATTTTATTATACATTTTAATGAATATATTAATTATTTTGTCAACTCCCTTGGAATGTGGTTTTATATACTCTTATTTTTTATAATCTTCTGTGAGACAGGGTCTGTATTAGGAATATTTTTCCCTGGAGACTCTCTACTATTTACAGTAGGTTTAACAGCTGCTGCAACAAATCTAAATATCCACTTAGCAGTACTATCAATATTCTTAGGGGCAATAATTGGCGATAGTTGTAATTATATTACTGGTAAATTCATCGGTGAAAAAATGTTTAGTAGCCACGCTAGAATCTTCAAAAAAGCATATTTAATAAAAACAAAAGATTTCTTAAACAAGCACGGTAACAAGGCCATTATCTTCTCACGCTTTGTTGCTTTTGTTAGAACATTAACACCTTTTGTAGCTGGAGTTAGTAGTATGAACTACTTTAAGTTTGTTACTTTTGGTGCAATTTCAGCAATCATTTGGTCTTTTTCAATAACATATACAGTTTATTTCTGTAGCGATATACCATTTGTAAAAAAATACTTAAGCCATATTATAATGCTTGTAATCATATTTGTTCTAATACAAATTTCTTACAAAGCAATCAAAAATAAAATAAAAGCAAAAAAGCCTTAACCTTTTAAAATTATTTTTTTATAATCTAACGACAAATCATTGAAAGGTCATCCTCATGGATACTATAGCAGCATTATTACATATTGTATTACACTTAGATCAATTCATAAGCACATATATTAATATTCTAGGTGACTGGACATATTTATTACTTTTTGTAGTTATTTTTTGTGAAACTGGATTAGTTATAACACCTTTTTTACCTGGAGACTCACTTTTATTTGCCCTAGGACTTACAGGTGCAGCTACAACCTTAAATATACACTTAGTAGCTCCAATCTTAGTTCTTGCAGCTATATGTGGTGATTCTTGTAATTACTTCTTAGGTAGAATGATTGGAAAACGTATTTTTAAGGATGATGCTAAGATATTAAAGACCGCCCACTTAGAAAAAGCCGAGCAATTCTTTAATAAATATGGACCTCTCGCTATTATTCTTGCTAGATTTACACCTATCGTTAGAACATTTATGCCTTTTACCGCTGGTATGGCTCGTATGAGATATCCAAAGTTTGTAACTATGGGAATCATTGGTGCTTTTATATGGGTTTACCTAATCACTTATATAGCATTTTTCTTTAGTAATAATGCTTTCGTTAAGAAGTACTTCGGCGTATTTATAATCTTGATTGTTGTTGTATCTTTGATTCCACCGACAATATCTTTTATAAAAGCTTTCAAAAATAAACTATCCAATAAGAACTCATCTTCTCTTTAGATTTAAATAATCTACTAGTAACTCTCGAGATTTCAGTTTTTTATCACCTAGAACACTATCTATACATACTCGCGTTACTCTAGATATAGCTTTTAAATCATTATCATCCCACATACTAATTGGTTTATTAATTTTTAAAAGGCTTTCGCCTCTAACAGTATTAGCCAATACTTCTGAAGATTTTTTAAAACCATAAGGAAAAATATAATAATTATAATCACACTCTATTGGTAAATTTTCAGAATCGCAGTCAACATATATTCCTTGACCTAAACTTTCTAAAAGCTCAAGTTCAAATATTCTCAATAAATATCTATAGTTACTTTCATTAATATTCTTTAAGATAAATGCATACTTATCAAATAAAAGCTCTTCTTCATGTGAGTAACTTAATAACAAATATATAAGCTCGTTAATATACTGCAACGATAATAAATTAATATATGAGTTCTGATAAAAAGACTCTACAAACTCAATGTTGTATACTTTATTAAGAGCGCCCTCTTTTTTTCCAAAGCTAATTTGCCCTTTTAGCTTAACTAAAGGTTGATATAAATTTAGTGTTTTTTTACTAGTTCTAATTATAGCCGAAAGTTTACCGAACTCCTGCGTAAAAACACTAACAAGTAAAGTGTTCTCTTTATATTTACGCTGGTGCAATATATAGAAATTATAAAGTTGATCTCTCATTTATCTTCTCTATTAACTCAACTATTTGTAAAGCATTCCTATACTTAACTTCGGGCAAATCAAAATTAGCAACTAAGCTTTCTAAAGTTATATCTTTAAGATTTTGTCTATCTTGTAGCTTGATTTGTAAAAACTTAACCATTGCCATAATATATGCATCACCTAAAACTCTATAAGAGATTTTATCATTAGATACATATAACTCTACTGATGAAAAACTGTCTTTAACTTGATGTTTTTGCTGTTCAGGATAAATATTACCATCTTCAATCGTTATTTTAGACAATAGATCTTTTACTAAACTATTATACATTTACTTCTCCTTGTGGAGATAAAGCTCTCAAAAGTTCTACTTGCTTTTTGATACTAAATGCTGCTCGTACAACCTCTTGCTGTGTAGCCTGCAAGCCAAATGAAACCCTAATAGTCGCCTCAGCTTCATCTGAAGTTAGACCTATAGCTGTTAAAACATGTGATGGCTCAACAGCTTGAGAGTTACAAGCTGATCCCATAGATAAACAAACTTCATCTAACATCGCCAATAATGCCTCACCCTTTATACCTAAAAATGTAATACTCAAGATCCCTGGATAGCTATTATCAAGGTTAGTATTTATTTTTATATCTTTAATTTGAGATATAATTTTCAAAAACTGATCTCGTATTTGTTTTACATGCTCTATATTTTGTTGTTTTTTAGAAAACATTTCTTTACATGCTACTCCTAAAGCAAATATCTGATAGTTTGCTAAGGTTCCAGCTCTAAGACTGAACTCTTGCGCTCCACCATGTATTTGTTTGACTAATTTAATTTTAGGCCGCTTTGATCGCACATATAAAAAACCCACTCCTTTAGGAGCATATAGCTTATGTCCGGAAACTGATAACAGATCAATATTCATTTCTTTTATATTTATATCGACCTTACCATAACCTTGAGCAGCATCAACATGAAAAACGATCCCTTTTTCTCTAGTGATCTTACCAATTTCTAATAAATTGTTTTTAGTTCCAAGCTCATTATTAACTGCCATTATACTTACAAGTATGGTCTGATCTGTTATTGAGTTTTTTAGTTGCCCAATATCAACTTCACCAAACTCATCAACCTCTAAATATGTAACCTTAAACCCTTGTGTTTCAAGAAAACCAAATACATCTAATACAGCTTTATGTTCCGCCTTTGAAGTTATAATATGGTTACCTTTGTTTTTATATGAGTATGCCACACCTTTGATAGCAAGGTTATTAGACTCAGTAGCTCCAGAAGTAAAAATTATTTCACGTGACAAAACATTTAAAGTTTCTGCAATATCTAACCTGACCTTCTCAATCTTAGATTTAACAAACTCTGCTTGCTCATAAGTAGATGACCCTGAATTAAAAAAATCATTATCATCACTAATAGAATCTAACATCGTTTGTTTAACTTTAGAGCTTAGTGGAGTTGTAGCTGCATAATCTAAATAGATAAGACTCATTTAAAACTTAATTATTCTTTCATTTAATATCCAATATTGCTATTATATCAAATAATTGCGTACATAGTACTTTAACAAGATCGCGACTAATATTAAGCATATGATTAGAGATGGTAAATCTAATCAGTTTCTTATGAGAAATTTGGCTTAGGATATCTAGCGATCTTAAAAGAAGGCCTACAAATGGCCAAAAGCGAGTTGGCTCGTTAAACAGTCAGCTATGAATTACATTTATTGAAGGAATTAAGAATGAAAAAAATATTAATAAATAGCAAAAGTAGCGAAGAAACGAGGATCGCTACCTTAGATAACGGAAAACTTATAGATTTAGATATCGAAAATGTTGATAGAGAACAGAAAAAAGCTAATATTTATAAAGGATATATCTCTAGAATAGAGCCTAGTTTAAATGCTATTTTTGTAAATTATGGTGAAGAGAAAAACGGTTTCTTACCATTTAAAGAAGTTTCCGAATACTATCTAAAAGATGTTCCTAACGGTGATAATATTGCTCCTTTATTATCTGAAGGCCAAGAGCTATTAGTACAAATAGATAAAGAAGAGCGTGGTGATAAAGGTGCAGCTTTAACTACATTTATCACATTAGCTGGTTCATATATGGTATTACTACCAAACAACCCTAATGGTGGTGGGATCTCTCGTCGTGTTGAAGGCGAAGATAGAGAAAAGTTAAAGAAATATTTAAAAGATCTAAATATCCCTAAGAACATGAGTGTAATCGCAAGAACAGCTTGTGTTGAATGCTCTTTTGAAGAACTAAAGCATGACTTTGATACTCTAGTTGAGCTATGGTCTTCTATTTCTCAAACTTATCATAAGATTAAAAAGCCTGCTCTTCTACACAAAGAAAGTGACATTATTGTAAGAACCGTAAGAGATCACTTAAAAGAAGATGTAAGAGAAATTATTGTTGATTCTAAAGATTGCTTCCAAGATGTTAAAAGACAACTTGGTCTATTAAGACAGAGTTTTGATATAAATAAAGTTAAATTCTACAACGAAGATTTACCTTTATTTACACAGTTTGGTATAGATCAACAAATTGAAAATGCATATAAAAGAGAAATCCGCTTACCATCTGGTGGCTCTATAGTAATAGATACTACAGAAGCTCTAGTTGCGATAGATGTAAACTCTTCAAGAGCAAACAAGGCTGAAGATGTTGAAACTACAGCATTTAAAACTAACCTAGAAGCAGCTGAAGAAGTAGCTAGACAGCTTAGAATTAGAGATCTTGGTGGTCTTGTTATAGTTGACTTTATTGATATGTCTTTCTATCCAAATAGAAAACAAGTAGAAGAAAAACTAATGGATGCTTTACAACAAGATAAAGCACGTATCCAAATGTCACGCATATCTAAGCTTGGTCTTGTAGAGATCTCAAGACAGCGTTTAAGCTCTTCGATAAATGAAAGTGTAATGCAAAAATGCCCTCGTTGTGAAGGTCATGGTTTTATAAAAACAACTCAAGCAACAGCTCTTACTATCTTACGTAAAATTAGGGCTGAAGCTATGAAAGATGATACTAATGAAATTAGAGTTCAAGTTCCTGTAGATATAGCAGCTTATATTCTTAATGAGAAAAGAGATAGCATAATTGATATTGAAAGAATCTCAGAAGTTAGAATAATGATAATACCTAATTTCAATATGGAATCTCCTAAATTCCAAATGCAAAGAATCTGGGGTTCTAGCTACAAATCTAACCGTTCAAGCTCTGACTTGATTGAAGATGTTTATAATGTTGAGATTCCAAAAGCTGGCAAGAAAAAAGTAGCGGCTGTAGATCTAAGCAAGACAGTAGATAGAGAAGTCTCTGCTAAAGTAGAAAACAAAGCTAAACCCAGCGAGCAAAAAAACAATCAACAGCCTCCTCGTCAAAAGGAAGAAACTGCTGCTCCAAAAGCTAAAGAACAGCCTAGCAAAAAAGGTTTCTTTGCTAAACTAGCTAGTGTTTTCTCTGGTAACTCTGAAAAACCAGCTGAAGCAACTAGGGACTCTCAAAAGCCTAATAATAGCAAGCCTAATAACAACCCTCAAAGAGCGCAAAATAATAAGTCTCAAAGAGAGAATAATCAACGTAATAATGATCGTAATGAGAGAAATAACAATAGCAACTCAAGCGACCAGCGTAATAAAAATAGAAATAATAAAGCTCAAGAGAACTCTCAAAGACCTCAGCCAAGAGATAACAATCAGCGTAATGAGCGAAATAATAATGATAATAGATCAAATGATCGTAACAAAAACAAAAGAAGTAACGATAGATTTGACAAAAAGCCAAATAATAAAAATAACAACAGAAGCAATAATATAAGTCTTAACAATGCTGAAGAAGTTGTTGATATTACAAAGGTTAAATATAGTAATCAGATATCTGAAAACAATGTAGACAATATCAAAAAGGTTATTTCTAAAAATCCTGATGAATTTGTCTCTGTAATGGTAAAAGATGTCTTAGAAAACTACGATAGCTTAAAAGATGATGGTGCTACAAAAATCAACACAGAAGAGAAAGTAAAAACTCAAAAATACTTAAAGTTTAATACTATATCTGTTGATAAAGAAATAAATGCTATTCATGAAGCTAAAAAGCAAGCAGAGAAAGCTCTAAAAGAAGCTCAAGAGCTTAAAGCTAAAGCTGAACAGGAGAAAAAAGCTGCTGCTGAGAAGCTAGAAAAAATAGTTATTGAAGAGGCTAAACCTTCTAAGAAAGAAGAAGTAGCTACCCAAGAAGTAGAAAGCAAAGAAACTAAAAAGAAAGTAGCTGAGCCTCAAGCTAAAGAGAAAGCTACTGAGAAAAATGCTAAAAAAGAAAATGTTAAAAAAGATAAGCCTGTTGAGAAAAATACACAGACAACACAACAATCTGAGTATATCAACTACTCACCAGCTTTAGATTTTGAATCTCAAGCACTTATATAAGGCTAAATAATGTTACATTACCCTCATATCAATCCTATTGCATTAAAACTTGGACCGATTGAAATACATTGGTATGGTTTAATGTACTTATTGGGAATTTTCGCAGGTTGGGCTTTACTTAAATATCGAGCTAAAAAGAAATCTTGGGCTCCAGTAAAACCTGAGCAAGTTGGAGATTTAGTTTTTTATGTTGCCTTAGGCGTTATTCTTGGAGGTAGAATTGGTTATATAATTTTTTATAACTTGCCTTACTACTTCCATAACCCTACACAAATGTTTTATATATGGGATGGTGGAATGTCATTCCATGGTGGCTTTATTGGTGTACTTATAGCATTTGCTCTGTACGCAAGAAAAGTAGGAGCAAATTTCTTTGATCTAGGTGAATTTGTAGCTCCAGTAGTGCCAATAGGTCTTGGTGCAGGTAGAATTGGCAACTTTATAAATGGAGAACTTTGGGGAAGAGTAACAGACTCTCCTATAGGTATGGTTTTCCCAACAGGTGGACCTTTACCTAGATATCCTTCGCAACTATTTGAGTTCTTCTTTGAAGGTGTAGTATTATTTACGGTACTGTGGCTTGTAACTATGAAAAAAAGACCTCGTTATCTTGTTCTAGGCTTATTTATGTTTTTATATGGTTGCGCTAGATTTATTTGTGAATTCTTTAGACAACCAGATCCTCAATATGGTTATATTTTCTTTAATTGGATGACTATGGGTCAAATCCTATCTATACCTATGATTATACTAGGAACAATAATTTTAATTGTTCTGTTTATCAAGTTAAGAAGGAAAAACAAATGCGAGAATATCTAAATTTTCTAAAATATATAAAGGACAATGGTACAGCTAAAGGCGATAGAACTGGTACTGGCACAAAAAGTGTCTTTGGCTACCAAATGCGCTTTGATCTGCAAAAAGGTTTTCCTCTAGTTACTACAAAAAAAATTCACCTACCTAGCGTTGTTCATGAACTACTATGGTTTCTAAGCGGTAGTACTAATGTTAAGTATCTTAATGAAAATAAAGTCCGTATCTGGAATGAGTGGGCAACAGAAGATGGTGAGTTAGGTCCTATTTATGGTAAGCAATGGCGTGATTTTAATGGTCAAGGTGTTGATCAGATAGCTGAAGTTATCGACATGCTAAAAACAAATCCTAATTCACGTCGAATTTTAGTTTCAGCTTGGAATCCTTGTGTTGTGCCATCTGAAAAAATATCCCCTCAAGAAAATGTTGCAATAGGTAATTCTGCACTACCTCCATGCCATGCGATGTTTCAGTTTTATGTTGCTGATAATAAATTATCTTGCATGCTTACTCAGCGAAGTGCTGATGCATTCCTTGGTGTACCATTTAACATCGCAAGCTATTCGTTACTAACACATATGATTGCACAGCAATGCGGCCTAGATGTTGGTGAATTTATTTGGTCTGGTGGCGATTGCCATATTTATAATAATCATATTGAACAAGTTAATGAACAACTTAACCGTGAGCCTCTAGAACTACCAATATTAGAAATATTAAGAAAACCAGAATCTATATTTGACTATAAGTATGAAGATTTTGAGTTCAAAAACTACAAACATCACCCTGCTATTAAGGCACAAATTTCAATTTAAAGGACTGTCTAAATGAGTCAACTATCTCTTAACAAAAAGAAAATACCTATTTTACTTCTAGAAGGAATTCATTTAAATGCTTTAGAAGCATTTAAATCAGCTGGCTATGAAAATATCGAGCTTTTGAATACAGCACTAGAGGGTCAAGAGCTTATAGATAAGCTTAAAGACTTTAAAATAGTTGGTTTACGCTCTCGTACACAACTAACTAATGATGTTCTTGAGCAATCAAAACACCTTACTGCTATAGGATGCTTTTGTATTGGCACAAACCAAGTAGATCTAAAAACAGCTCATGATTTAGGTATTCCAGTATTTAATGCTCCTTTCTCAAATACTCGTAGTGTTGCTGAGCTCGTATTAGCTGAAGCTATACTACTTATTAGAAATGTTATTGATAAAAATGCTAAGGCTCACCGTGGACAATGGCTAAAGTCTGCTGAGAATGCAAATGAGATTAGAGGCAAAACTTTAGGGATTATTGGTTATGGCCATATTGGTATGCAACTTAGTGTCTTAGCAGAAAGTATTGGCTTTAACGTAATCTTTTACGATGTTGAGGAAAAACTACCATTAGGTAATGCAACACAAGTAGGTAGTCTAGATCAACTTCTAAAGCAATCAGATGTAGTATCTCTACACGTACCTCAACTACCTACTACAGCAAATATGATATCAACTAAACAATTTGATACTATGAAAGAAAACTCTGTTTTAATAAATGCTTCAAGAGGAAATGTCGTTGATATTGATGCTTTAGTTAAAGTGCTAGAAAATGGAAAATTAAAAGGTGCAGCGATAGATGTTTTTCCTATAGAACCATCTTCAAAGGGAGAAATATTTGAAAGTCGATTAAAAGAGTTTGATAATGTCTTCTTAACACCACATATTGGAGGTAGCACACTCGAAGCTCAAGAGAACATAGCTAATGAAGTTAGTGCAAAACTTATTAAATATTCTGATAACGGTTCTACTTTAAATGCTGTAAACTTTCCAGAAATATCTCTACCAATACACACAGATACGCATAGAATATTACATATCCATGAAAATATACCTGGTATGATGAATGAACTAAATAAAATACTAGCGGCTAAAAACATAAATGTAGAGGGACAATATTTAAGAACTTTAGAGAATATTGGTTATGTAGTTATGGATATTCGCTCAACTTCAGATGAAGCTAAAGATCTTGTTGAAGAATTTAAGAAGATCAAAGCAACGATCAAAACTCGCTATTTAATATAAGGCTTAACAATAGACATACTATTACTCTCAATTTTTGTTTTGCTGTGATAAATTTGATCTAGGTAATCTACATACACATAGTTTTCAGAGGTACCCTTAAATGTCTATAGATAAAACTCTTGTCTCAAATGAAATAAAAAAGTTTTCGCCTTCTCATATAATTATTGGTTATAGTGGAGGAGTTGATTCAAGTGTTTTATTAAATATCACCAAAAATTTAGATATTCCTGTAATCGCTATTTACATAAATCATAATGTTCATCCAAATGCTTTAGAGTGGCAAACACACTGCCAAAAAACTTGTGATAAATATAATGTTGAATTTATTAATCATTTATTAGAGCAAGTCCCCAAAGGTGAAAGCTTTGAAGCATGGGCAAGTAAGCAACGCATGAGTTTTTTTCAACAAATAATGAAAAACTACCCAAATCCATTGCTACTACTAGGCCACCACCTAGATGATCAAGCAGAGACATTTCTTATTCAAGCTATGCGAGGCTCTGGATTAGCTGGCTTAGCTGGGATACCCTATTATAAAAAGCTAAATATTGGCGCAGTTCTACGCCCACTACTTAAGTACAAAAAATCAGATATTAAAGTATTTGCTCAACAAAATAATATTAACCACATTTACGATGGTAGCAACTTAGATACTAAATATAGACGCAACTTAATTCGTAATGAAGTGATTCCTATTTTACAGCAAGTCAATCCAAATATTAGTGAGACACTCTCTCGTAGTGCTAATATTTGTGGACAAAGCAATAATATATTAAATAAACTAATTGCAGAGAAACTCGCTCATATATCTCACAGCAAGAATATTATTATAGCGAAACTTATTAGTCTTGATGATGATATACAAAAGAGTATCATTCATTTCTGGTTTAAAAAAGTCACTTCTCAAAGCCTAAAAAATAAGCAAGTCAAAGATATATTTTTAGGGGTTAACAATTCAACTACAGGTTGGAAAATAAATATTAATCAACAATATGATATCTGTATTGAATATAATCAGCTTCTTATAAAAGATGTATTAAAGCCTACTACATTTTCAGCAAACCATACTGAGATATTAAAATGGTTAAAAGACAAAACTAAAAAAGGCTACGATCTAAGCAAATTAACTATTAGAGATAGGCAATCTGATGATAAATGTAAATATCTAGGAAGAAACAAGGCTAATAAATTAAAAGTATTATTCCAAGAACTTAAGATCCCTGCATCACAACGCTCAAATGTTAAAGTTATTTTATATGATGAGAAAATAGTAGCTGTGTACCCTTTCTTTATATGCTCTGATTAAAATTAGCCTAACTACCCTCTTTTTCTTTTCCAATTACCTATAATAATTGACACTATTATCAAAAGCATTGCCAGTGTTTGAATAAGATTAATAGTTTCATTCAAGAATAACCATGATATTATTAAAGTAAAAATTGGTATCAACGCCGTCATCATCCCTGTTGTTGAAGCCTCTAAATATTCACTTCCTTTTGTCCAAAACAAATAAAATAATCCTGAGGCGATACCCAATAACAAAATAATCCAATATTGAAGACTTGAAAGGTTTTGCAAAGTGTCATAGTGAGTAAAAAACATAAAAGGTGCGACAAAAATTGCATTAATAATGTTAACTAAAAGAGCATTACTTAATGGCTTAATGTTTAATGGCATAATTTTCACAAGTACGTAATACATTGCTTCAGGTACCATTGCCAGAAATATAATAAAATCCCCTAATAAGTTTAATGCTGTAATCTTAGGTTGAATCATCCCATTAATATTAATAATAATTAAACCTATTATAGCTAAACCAACACAAATAATTTTTGATGACGTTAAACGTACACCTAATATAAAAAACATTAGCACCAATATCATTGCAGGTAATGTACTTGTTATCACTCCTGCCATACTAGCAGAAGTAAACTGGACGCCTGCCAACATAATTAGGTTAAATAAAGCACCTCCGCCCAATGCTTGACCAACTAATACTAGCCATTGTTTTTTATTTAATGCTTTAATCGCAGCAAATTCAGATTTTTTCTTTTTTTTACTTATAAAGAGGAACACAATAGCAAGAAATAGAGCTCCTATAATAAATCTAGACTCAACTAGAACTAGAATAGGCGTAGATTCAATAATATATTTAGATCCAGTAATATTTATTCCTGTAACTAGCTGGGCTAATAAAACAAAAATAACAGCTACTAATATATTAATCTTAGTAAAGTTTTGTTGCATTTCCATCAATAATTATTATTCCAAATTTATTATTAATCCAATCAAGTTCAGGTATCTTTTCTATTTCATGCTAAGTATAAACTATTTACTTAAAAACCATATATGAAACCTAGCATTTTATACAAATTAATCAATAAAACTAAACTTAATGAACTACCTAAATCCAAATAAGATATTACTTCAACTTCTTAATAAAAAATGCTACTACAAACCACAATAATAACGTTACAAATATTACTAATATAATATTCATAAACAGCCCTTGGAAGAGTTTTGCTTGACTAATTAGATCAAGAGTTTTTGAGCTACTATTACCAAGTGAAGCAAAATCAGCAACTTTAGCTCCAATAAATCCAGCTATACTTCCTGTAAAAAGCATATAAGCAGCTGCTAGAAAACCAGTATATTTTTTATCTTTAATTGATGTAATCTCAGATAATGCTATTGGGTCAATAAATAACTCTGATAACCCTAAGCAAGCTAATGCAATTATAACTAACAAAGCTGAAGTTGTACCATCTGCACTCGCATTTTTCGCTGCGATAAAAAATAAAATAAAACATAACAACTGGAAGATAAAACCAAAAGAGAACTTAATCATTCTACCAAAATCATTATCTAAAGACTTCACTCTCTTCCATATCCATGCAACAACTAACCCACCAATTAAAATAGATAATGGATTCATTGAGGTAAACGTGCTCGCTGGTATATCTATACCTAATAAATATGTATCAACATTTCTATGAATAAATACCTCTACAGAAGTATAAAGTTGCTCGTCGAACATCCAGAATACTATACCAAAAATGAAAAAAGGTATTAAAATGAGTAGAGACTTTCTTGTAGAGGAGTCTATTTTGAATAAAATCACAACAAAATACACTACTGTAATAACTGTAATAACTGCTAGCAAGTAACCATCCCACAATAAATCTAATGCAAAATAACCGACACCTAATATGACTAGGATACTTAAAACCACTATAGACGATTGTAGTTTTTTTGATAAAGAATTCTCAGGAATAATATCAGGAATATATTTAGATCCAAATATGAAAATAATCAAACCAAAAATCATTCCAATACCTGCAATACCAAAACCATAATGCCAACCATAATAATGAGCTGCCAAACCACAAAGTGCCGGAGCTATAATGCCCCCGACATTTCCACCTAAATATAATAGTGTAAATGCAGAATCTTTTTTTGGATCATCTACAGAATATTGCTGTCCAAGTAAGCAAGACACATTACTTTTAAAAAAGCCATAACCGCAAACAATAAATGCCATACCATAAAAAAGCATACTATCACCACCAAAACCTAAAATAAGATGGCCTATAGACATAAGGGCTGCGCCATATATTACAGATTTTTTATAGCCTAAAATCTTATCTGCAACAATACCTCCAACTATAGGAGATAAATAAACTAAGGTAACATATGCACCTGCAGTAGCATATGATTTTGTATCACCTAACTTAAGATAGTCAATTAAGTATAAAATAAGCAAAGCTCTCATTCCATAAAAACTAAAATACTCCCACATATATATCACAATAATGTACCAAAGTGCTTTAGGGTGTTTCTGTTTAGAAGAATCTATCATTTATTAACTTTTAATCTTTGTTTTACTTATTAAATATAATATAGCAATATCAAAATATAACTAGTATTCAGCTGTAAAATTTATGTTACTATTAATATGCAAATAAAGTAACTTTGAGGAGTTATTAATGAGAGGTTTATCTAAGAAACTATTTACATGTACTTTAATATTCTCAATGCTTTTCTCCCAGTCTATAGCTTGTACTGCTATAACTTTAGTGGATAAAAAAGGAGATGTTGTTTCAGGAAGGACTATGGAATGGGCTCTCAACTGGGATTGGCAGTTATTGTATATTCCAAAAAATACTCAACATTATCTTACGGCGCCTAGTAATTTAGACCTACCAGAACACCAATATAAATCCAAGTACTCTATTTTAGTAACAGGATTATCAAAAAATGGTCAAACTCTTGTAATAGATGGCCAAAATAGTCAAGGGCTAAGCTTAAGTGCTAACTATTTACCTGGTTTTACAAAGTATCAAACTGTAACCAAAAATGATACAGAATATGCATCAATCATTGAGTCTACTACATTTATATTAAGCCAGTTTGCTAATGTTAACCAAGCTAAACAAGCACTAAAAAATTATAAAGTATGGTCTGATAAGAGCATAATGATTGATGGTATATCTCCAGAAATTCATTTCTTAATTACAGATAAAAGTGGTGCTGGCCTAGTAGTAGAGTATATAGATGGCAAAGTTAAGTTTTATGATGTTAATTCAAATGTTAAAGTAATGACTAATGCTCCCACTTATGATTGGCAGCTATTAAACCTAAAAAATTACTTATCGTTAGATAATAAAACTCCTACTAACCTTAAAATTAGTGATGTAGTTAATACTGACAAACATGAAAAGACTTTACAGGATCTAAGTGGCTTTTTAGGTGGTGGACTACTAGGAATTCCTGGTGACTACTCTCCACCATCAAGATTTGTTAGAACTGCAGCTATAGGATATTACTCAAATAATCACGCTCCCAAAAATGATGCCGATTTAGTATCAAAGGTTACACATATATTACATAATGTCGATATTGCAAAAGGTGTTGTGGCAGAAAATTTAAAAGGTAAAAAAATGTTCGATCATACTGCTTATGTTGTGATTAAGGATTTAAATAATAATAAACTTTATATCTCCACATACTATCATCCTAACGATCCAGTAGTAGTCGACCTAAACACTCTCGATAAAGATAAGTCTAAAGGATTTGATATCGTACTAGAGAAACTTCCTTTCCCAAATAATGATATTACAAATGCTTTAGTAAAGCTTAATAGCTAAATCTACTAAGTATTCTTTTCACTCAATAGTTTATCATAAATTTTTTGGATACTTTGAGCTTCATTTTGAATTTTATATTTAGAGTTTATTAGCTCATAGCCATTTTGAGATATTTGCTCTCTCAAATTATTATTAGACATAAGTACCTGAAGTTTTTCTGCAATTTGTTGACTTGATTGAGTATCTACTAAATAACCATTTTCACTATCTGAAATTATCTCAGGCCAAGCACCCGCTTTTGTTGCTATAACTGTACATTTTGACGCCATAGCTTCTAAAGCTGGTAATCCAAAGCCTTCCTTATGACTAGCACAAACAACTATATCCATGGTTCTATACCAATTAGGAATTTCACTAGAATCACTTATAAAACCGGTAAAAGTTATTCTATCCTCTAAGCCAGAATCTTTTACTTTCTTCTCTAGAGTTTTTTTAAATTCTTGATCTTTGGGTGTTGCTTCACCAATAATTACAGCACTCCAATTTGGATATTTTCTTAAGACCTGTGTTACAGCATTAATAAATTCTTCTGAACCTTTTGATTTTCTGATTCTGCCAAATATACCAATACTATACTCACCTACCAATTTTTTCTCTTTTCTAATTTTATTTTTATCTTTTGCTGGATAAAAAACTTCAGTATTAACTCCATGTGGAACAATATAAGGAGTTCTCTCAAGATATGATGCTGATATCTGTGATGGACAAATGACAGCACTCATTCTATTTATATAGAATTTAGTAAGTTTCTTATGATGACGCTGTGCTACTGAAGTAAAAACTAATATTATTTTATACCGAAAAATATATTTAAGTATTATTCCAACTAACATATCGATATTTCTACGAGCATGCCAAATACGCCACTTATCACGCCAACACTTAAATAAAAAATCTCTAAACCTAATACTTTTGATATCTTTAGCCTCAATATTAAAGCCCATTGCAGCAATATCAACCAACCTACTCTGCTCTGGCATGACAGCTTGCATACTAGCATTAATACCCGAGAATCGGCGCCCTAGAGAAAGGGCGATAACGTCTATGTCTTTATAATTTATCTTCATTATGTTTTTGTTTATTAGTATCAAACTTAATTGAGTATATTATAGAACATACAAATACTAATACCATTGCCGGTCTAGTTGAACCAAAGAAATAAGCATCTGTAAATGATGATAGTATAAATGTACCAAATACAATAAACATTATATATTTAATATTTACATTTATTTTTTCATTTAAATAGTTACTTCTTGGATAAAATCTAAATAACATTATCCAAAAAATTATTATACCTATTCCTCCTAAAATTCCATAATGCCCTAATGAATTTAGTAAATCATCATGAAAGTGGAAGTATGTTTTAACAAAAGGTTTTATTTCACCATTTGCTACCATCTTATCTTCTAACTTAGTTATATCTGCATAACTTAATCCAAAAATAGGACTTTTAATAAATGACTTAACACCTACCTTATATAACTGCAACCTAATACCAGTTGAAGTATCAGCTTTACTATCATATTGTTGTTCTATATTAACGACTTGATTAAATCTATCTATCTCAAACTTATGTTGCGCATATTTATTAATAACAAAATATCCTGACAGAAATATAATAGCTAGAAAAAATAAAACGATAAAACATTTTTTAATATTTAACCTTAATATGATTATAACCAAAAGCATTATAAAAAAAGCAATTATTGGACCTTTGCTCGCTACTGCTAACAGGCTTACTAAAGAGACTATAAATAGTATAAATAATAGTAAGCATTGCATATATTTTTTAATATTTAAGAAACTAATAAACAAATACACACTAATTACACAATATATAGCCAACAAAAGTCCAGAATGTATTGTATTATATGGTGTTATATAGTAAAATCTACAACTTTGATTAAGAAATAAATAAATTATTACTCTTACTGTTAATATTAATCCTGCTACAGTAAATGCATAATATAAGTAGTTTACTCTAACTTTATATAGTTCTCTTAAACAAACTGTTGTAAGTGGTAATATTAATAAAATTGCCCATATTTCAAACAAAAGTAGTTTATAATCTCCATGAGCAATATTCATTATATATAAATACACTGGATATATTAGAAAGAGAATAACTCTCTTATAATCTTTAAATACTATTTCTATAACTTTTTTATGATTAAATAAAGCTAAAATAATAGTATTTACTAAGATACCAACCGTAAAAATACCTAAAACATTTACTTTTGTAAAAATAAACACTATACCTAGTATTATCAGAATATTATTTACATAATTATAAAACTTCGTAAATTTTATATTATTATCTAAAATCACTTATATACCCAACATCTTCATTGTTTTTGTGAAAATAAACACATACCCTTTATAAAATCCAGATTTTATAAACTTTGATTTAAATGTATTTTTTTTATCAGGAGATGCGTAATCATACCATTTCTGTAAATAAAAACAGTTATAAGGATTTATAATATATCTAATAAACTCAACCTTTCTCCACGGCTTTTTACGCCCACTATAATGCATGACAATAGGATCAAACATAAACTTTGTATGTCCAATATGTCTTGTTGATGATACAAAGTAGTTATACTTATCTTCTAAAACTTCAAAGCCAAAACCATAAGTTTCTAGAGTTATAGCTATTGTACCTAACTCTGAAAAAACTGATTTATTAGTTTTATCTGGAGACTTTGTTATTATTCGTTTATAAACTTCGCAAAATTTATTCCAGAACTCTTTCTCATAGTATTCTTTTAGATTAATAAATACACAGCCAAAAGAAATTGCTGGCTTACTCATAGTCTCTTCTGTTAAATTGAACTCTTGTTTATAAAAATCTCTATAATTCAATATAACATGATCAAATTTTTGAAATCCTCTTGTAGCTTTAAATATTGATGTGGGTGTATTTTTCTCGACATCTAAATTACCTTGAATAAGAACATCATAATCAAGCTTAATTGCTACCTCATATCCAAGATGGTATAACTTATCAGGAATTGCAAAGTTTAAAAAAACCTCTTTAGGCCATGCTTTAAATCCAGAAAAAAGATTATCATCTTCAAGATCTAATAATTTCACTCCTATTGACTTCAAATTGGCAACATCTTCATCACTATAAGAGCCACTAGGTAAGCATATAAATGCATCAATACCAGTATTATAATCAAACATCGACTTAAAGACATAGAATGACGCATCTATTATGTTCTTATCTCCAGCTATAAAAGCTGCTACTTTTTTCATACTACTGCAAAACTCCTCACACTTACAATTTAAGTACTAACTATAACAAGCTAACATCAGATTTTTAAAATTTGCATTTTATTTAAAAATTCATCATTAATTATATCTTTATAGATAAAGAAGTACAATTATTAAAAAGATTTCATAAAAATGTTATAGTGACTAAAGTTATAGGACATATTATTATCTAAAAATGAAAAAACTATGGTATTACACAAAAAACTTTAGCAAAAATACTCTCTTCAAAAAGATTTATGAATTTCAGCTAGGTTTAAAGCTTAATCAAGTAAAACAATATGATGTAGATTATATTAATCAAAGAGTCAACTATTACAATAAGCTACATGAACAATTTACATTAGAAAACCCATTAACATGGAAGAGTTATAAACGTACTACACCTATAGTTATTAACGGAAAGGTTGATCGACAAAAACAACTGTCTGCATATTATTTTGATTTTAAAGAATCTCTGAGCTATTTTAATAAAAATAATTCTTTTGAAACTATATTCACAGACCTAACTGAAATACCACAGCTACCATCATTTGTAAAAAGTCGTCCAATTAATGGAGATAATAAAAATTCAGTACTATTAAAACTTGATAAACTTCGACACTTTCGTTTTATTGATGATCATTTAGCCTTTAATGATAAGAAAAGTGCAATAGTATTTCGAGGACAGTGTCATGTACCCCATCGTCAAGAATTTATAGAGAGGCTATATAATTTACCAAACTCAAATTTTGGTGATACTATGAAATCTAGTCAAGATAAACCTTACTATAAGGATTACTTATCTATATCTGAACAACTAAAATACAGATACATACTAAGTATTGAGGGTGTAGATGTCGCCACTAATTTAAAATGGATTATGAACTCCAACTCCCTTTGTTTTATGATAAAGCCAAAATTTGAAACATGGTTCATGGAGGGTACTCTTATCCCAAATTATCACTATGTTCTTCTAAAAGATGATTACTCTGACATTCAAGAGAAAATAGATTATTATGATAATAATCCTGCAGAAGCTTTAAAAATTATTAAAAATGCGAATAATTATGTTGAACAGTTCAAAGACAAAAACAGAGAAAAGATTATTTCATTACTTGTTCTAAAAAAATATTTTGACTTAAATAAGACAGCACTTAAGTAGTAGAAATTACTCTTTGATATTCTTTTATATAATTTTTAGCGCAAACAGATATATCAAAATTATTTAGAGCATATTCTCGACATTTATATGGATCAATACTACCTATCTGATCTATAGCATCTGACATCTGCTCTAAATAATTAACTACAAAGCCAGACTCTTTATTAACAATTTCTGCTACAGAACCTCTATTAAATGCAATAACAGGTGTCCCACTCATCATAGCCTCAATAATTACAAGTCCAAATGGTTCAGACCATTGTATAGGAAACAATAAAGCTTTTGCTTGAGAAAAGACTTGTGCTTTTTTCTGTCCAGAAGCATAGCCTTTAACATTTATATTCTTTTTAAAGCTTGATAAGAATGATTTTGGATTTCTGAGTAACTTCTTTCTATCTCCTCCATATATATAAAGTTTTACATTACTCTTAGAACATGCTCTTATTGCCTGATCAACACCTTTAGATCTGTAGGAAACTTTTGAAAAAAATAAAAAATGATCTTGCTTTTGCGGGCTAAAAACAAATTCTTTAGAATCTACGCCATTATATACAAAATATTTCAAATTATGGGCTGCCGCGTGATTTCTACTAATACCTACAATATTTTCTGGAAACTTATTGTCAAACAAATTTGTCTTACTATTTCCATGAACAGTTAATAACCACTTAAAATCTTTTACATCCTCAATCTCACCGTAGTGTATATGTACAATATCTGTATCTTTAGGAATATATTCGTTAACATTAGAAAAATTATCGCATTCTATCACCTTTACATTAGCATTCTCATGATAACTACCTTTAGGAGCTATTACAGAAATATCATGCCCCAAATCTGCGAGAGCTCCAGATAACCAATAAATAACTCTTTCAGTACCTCCATAATTATTAATTGGAATTTGTCCTCGGCATATTTGAACTATTTTCATTAGGTATTCTCCATAAAATTTAAGATATTCTAATATAATTTGACTGTATCAAAAATATAATATTCTGCATAACTTTTATTTGTCCAATTATTAGAATCTTTTGATATATCACGATATGAAACTATAAACTGGTTAGGAAATGGTTCTATTTTTTTAAATTTTGCATTTTTTATATGATTATTATGGTAATTATTTATTATATTTTGTCTTTGTACTATTCGAACATGAAGATACAAATACCCTGCGCCTAAGAGAATAATATGAAGAATAAGAATTAAAACTAACTTATAACTATGCTTATATAAAAATTCTGTAAACTTATTTCCTTCTTTAAATATTATCGAGAATATTATATATCCATATATTACATAATACGGTAGACATAACCTTTGTGAAAAAGAGATTGATGCTGGAATTATAGTCAAATATACAAGTATTAAATATAATATCATCCAATAATCAAAACGAGACTCTTCCTTTCTCATATCTATGTACACGAGAATCAAACTTAATATAAAAACTATTGTCAGAAATATATCTTGAACAAATACTTTAATAAAGTTATACACTAATAAAATAAGAGTATTAGCTTGTTGACTACCATTTTCAACATAATCTAAACGCACATAATTACCTGGAGCTAATAGCAAAACTATTGCCGCGAACATTAAAGGTATAAGGAAGAAATATACATTTTTATTTATTTCTGTTTTATTCTTAATAGAGTTAAATATATAGCATAAACAAACTACAATACAAATAGCAAAGTATGCTTCATTGTATAATCCAATAAATATACCTGTAAAAATACTTAAGAGAATGTGCCGCTGCGCTAAATAAAAACACTTATAGTAGAAATAAATTAGTATACATATGCCCCAAAAATACTGAATAGCAACTGTTTTCCATAAGATACTACCAAACGCTGATGACCAAAATGAAAACACAAATAACAGTATAAAATATACTAAGAATTCCTTTGACGTTATTGATACATTATCTTTTGTAACAAACTTAAAAAATATACAAATAAAGAAGCATATGGCAAAGGCATTTATTATATCTAATAAATAAATCATAGATGGTATGCTTTTATTAAAGAATATATAAACCAAGAGCTGTGCAACTATGCGCCCAGTATGAGTAAGATAATCATGAAATATATTAAATATTATAGTGTGATTATAAAAAGCATCAATATTAGCTCTAGGAAAATCATCAGCTGTTAATGGCTGCCAAATATTTATTATTAGAAAATAAAGAAATAGACTAAAAACTATTATTTTTGCTTTATTTTCCTCTAATGTTTTTAAAATCATTTCTAACATATCAAAATATCTTTCTATACAGATAATCCTTTAAGTAATTTAAAGATCTCTTTAAATGATTTTAGAGGCTTACTCTTCTCTAATTCCTTATGATGATTTCTAATTAGCTGTCTCAATTTTTGGATATCTAAATCAGGAAAAGCTTGTATTAATTTGTCAAGAGTTTCATTTGTTTTATTGGGATCTAAAAGGTTATCTCTAATATTCTCTAGTCTTTGAAATTGTAAGTTTGCTTGTTTATCTTTATTTACCAGGATATCATAGGCCTTATGAACATCATCAAGATTATCTAATTTTCGCAAAAGTTTTCCTATAAACTGTATTTGCCTTTTTAGGGCTATTTTTTGCAGATTTTTTGCTTCAATAATATTAGTCTTTAAACTATCAGATATTGGCAACTTATCTAGCTGCTGATTATTAAGCTCTATAAGAGCTTTTCCAAAATCTGTAATCTCTAAAGCATCTTTTTTTATTGTTGTTTTACTTTTTACTGCCTTATAGTGAGAGTTTTCTTGCTCCCATTCTAAACGTTCTATTTCATCTAGATCAATAACTTTGCTCATGGCTCTTATTTAAATTGTTTTTTATATACATATAATATAGATTATAATTTTAAACATTTAATTTATTTTATCCACCTAAAATATCAGGAGATCGACAAATATGTTTAGCTTTGAAAAAAATAGCTTAAAAAACACAGATAAAGAAATATTTGAGGCTATAGAGCTTGAAATTAAAAGACAACATGAACATGTTGAGCTTATTGCTTCAGAAAACTATGCAAGCCCTGCTGTTATGGAAGCTCAAGGATCTCAGCTTACAAATAAATATGCTGAAGGCTATCATGGTAAAAGATACTATGGTGGTTGTGAGTTTGTTGATATTGCTGAAAGGTTAGCTATTGAAAGAGCACAAAAACTTTTCGGTGTTGACTATGCAAATGTACAGCCTCATTCAGGTTCTCAAGCAAACGCTGCTGTATATAATGCTGTTTTAAAGCCAGGTGATACTGTACTTGGTATGGATCTTGGTGCTGGTGGACATCTAACTCATGGAAGTAAAGTTAACTTCTCAGGTAAAATTTATCACTCTATTCAATATGGTTTAGATGAAAGTGGTGATATAAACTATAAACAGGTAGCTGAACTAGCAAAAGAACATAAACCAAAAATGATTATTGCGGGGTTCTCTGCGTTTTCCGGAATAATTGACTGGAAAAAATTCAGAGAAATTGCTGATTCTATTGATGCTGTTTTAATGGCTGATATTGCCCATGTTGCTGGACTAGTTGCTACAGGGCTATACCCTAATCCATTCCCATATGTAGATGTTGCTACGACTACTACACATAAGACATTAAGAGGCCCTAGGGGTGGTTTAATACTTTGTAACAACAATCCTGATTTAGCAAAAAAATTCCAATCTGCTATTTTCCCAGGTATTCAGGGTGGACCTTTAATGCATGTGATTGCTGCTAAAGCAGTAGCTTTTAAAGAGGCTTTAGAACCTAGTTTTGCTGAATATCAAAAGCAAGTATTAAAAAACGCAAAAGCTCTTGAAAAGGTATTAAAAGAACGTGATATTACTATCATATCAGGTGGTACGAATAATCACTTATTGCTTCTTGATATCACTAGCACAGGATTCTCTGGTAAAGAAGCTGAGGCTGCATTAGGCAGAGCAAATATAACAGTTAATAAAAACTCTATACCAAATGACCCTCGCTCTCCTTTTGTAACTAGTGGATTAAGAATTGGAAGCCCTGCTATCACGACTAGAGGGTTCAAAGAAAAAGAATGCGAGCTTATCGCTAACCTACTAGCAGATGTAGTCTTTAACTGTGGTAATGAGAAAATAGAAAAAGATACTGCTAAAAAAGTTTTAGAACTTTGTAATAAGTTTCCAGTATATAACTAAATATAATATACTTTTAAATATAAAACTTAAAAGGAGAAAAATATGAAAAAAACAATTCTAGCTTTATCTCTATCAGTTTTTGCTCTAGCTGCATATGCTGATAGTGGAGAAAATGCCTTATTAACTCTAAAAGGTAAAGATGCCTTTAAATATGAGAAGCTTTATAAAGAAAACTTAGTAGTTTATAACTGTGCAGAAGATGCTAATGTTACAAAGATTCAAAGTATGGATATGGATAAGCCAAAAAGATGTCAACAACATTATGCAAACATGATAAAGAGTATAAATAAAGAGTTCGGTATTACTGGTGTAACAGTTAAAGATATAGAATCTAACAAAGTTAATAACCATATTACTAAAGAAGCTAGTAAATATATGAATCAACATCTAAATGATTTTATGAACAAAAAAGATATTAATTCTGAACATCTTCAAAAATTTATTAATACAAAAGATCAAAACTCTTAATTCCCTAATTCTTCTTACACATTCCCCCTTCTTGCCAGTATTCACTACCAATACAATGATGACAATAGAATAATCCCTGCGAATCATATTTATTTTTGATACTCAATAAACGTGAATAATTATCTCCCCAGAATACTTTTTGCCAGTTTTTTTGAAAATAATCAGCTTCATTAGCATAAGTTCCCGCACTTGGAGCTAATCTTTGTATCATCAACATAGCTTTATATATATCATCAACTTTCTTTTTAATCTCAGGAGTTATTTTAGATTTACCTATTTGTGGCTTATCACTACTATAGCTCATAATAGCTAAAGCTCCAGCATCAAAGACACTTGAATGCATAGATGTTTGTTTAGTAAGTTTTACCGCCTGTTTAGAAGCTCCTGCTAAGCCTTTATTTATCTGTATTGATACAGGTGCTAGACGAGATACTTTATAAAATGTATCTGCAGTTTTTGAAAGATTTTTAGAATCAAATAATGATTCGGGCAAGTACCATGATTGATAAGTATACCAATAAGCAAAAACTTCTCTTGTATTTGATGCCCACCAGAACTCTCCATCACGGGCATCTGGTCCAGTATTTTTGACTACCATATTCGGATAGTTTTTATGCCAAAAATCATAATTCCAAATCTGTGCTGAGGGTATATTAATATACTTGACTTTATAATGTAAGCTAGGTTGAGAATCTACCCAGGATTTAAAAGATTTCCATACATCTAGGGCTTTCTTTTGAGTCAAGTTTTGAGTAACCATAGCTATAGTTAGCTTATTATTTGGGCGAAAAGCAAATTGTTCTCCCCAATGTTTATTGTTTAAATCTAAGTAATAAAATGAAAGGAATTTTCTAATTAATAACTTATATGCTTTATCATTATCTGCAACTATCTCACCGCTCATCAAACCAAAATATTTAGGAAGCTTATGTGTTTTTAAAGTTAGTTTAGTAACTACACCAAAGGTTCCTCCACCACCTCCTTTAATTGCCCAGAATAAGTCTTGATTTTGACACTCATTAGCAGTAACTATTTTACCATTAGCAGTAACAACCTCAGCTTGAACTATCCCTGCAGCTCCTGTACCAAACTCTTTTGACCAACTTCCAAAGCCTCCTCCTTGGGTAAAGCCACCAGCTGCTCCAACTGTTGTACAGCCTCCTCCTTGAACATATTCATGATGTTTATTTGTAACAACATTATATGCTTCAAGCCATCTTGTACCTGCACCAACTGTTACAGCAGAGTATTCTTTAGATTTAGGACAATTTTGAGGATGAAAATGCTTATTGTAAGTAATCTCTCTCATATTATGAGTCCAAATCAATAAAGAATCTGGAGCATTTGAACGCCCCAAATAATCATGCCCTGCACCTTTAATAACTATACGTAAGTTATGTTCTCTAGCGAAATTTACAGCTTTAACAACATCATCTGTATTAGCTGCCTCTACAGCATATGCACTAGCTTTATTAATCCACGCCCCATACCAACCTTGCGATTCATTTCTACCAGGATCTGACTGCAGATAAAAAGGATTTTTAACTTTTGCCAGAGATATCTTACAATCTTTACTATTTATATCTGAATTACATTTATCTAATGATGTTGAAGGCTGTATCAACTTTCCTTTTAAAGATTTTGAAAAATGCTCCCACTGTACCTTAGTTGGCCAACAAGACTGTGATGGAAGACATCGGCAGACAGACCTTGATTTAACTTCAGGTATTACTTGATTATCTGCGTACACAAAAGTTAAAGATGAAAACAACAAAGAATATGTTAATAGTTTCTTATGCATAGTTTTATATAACCCTTAATTTAAGTCAGATTATATAAAACAATATAAATGATTATCCTAATAAAAAGTAGGTATTTTGATTATAAATCAAAAATAAAAATATAAATTTTATAAGCTAGAAAAGATTAACCTAGCTACAGCCATCCAAACCAACGCTCATACCAACTAGGCTCTTCTGTACCATCAGGCCTTAAGTTCTTTAGGAATTTATTTTTAGGATAGTTTTTCTTAAGAACTTTAATATTATCCTTAGCTTGATCATATAGTCTAAGTTTATTATAAGATCTAATAGTTAATACTAAGGCATCCTGAACCACTGTACTTTGAGGATAGTTTTTGATTACTTGTGAAGCTCTATTAATCGCTGCATTATATGCACCTCTTTTATAGTAAAAATGGGCTATATCATCATAGTGCTGTGCAACAGTATTATTGATAAATACCATTCTACGCTTAGCATCAGGTACAAAACTACCTGTAGGATCTAATAATATAGCCTTCTGGAAATTAGTATATGCATCTTCATAGCCAGTAGGATCGTGATAATTCATATCATAGGGAGCATATGTTTGTAGCATACCTCGACCATCTTCAAATCCTACAACACCAATCATGTAATAAACATAACCTTTATACTTACTATATGGATACATTTTTATAAATTGCTTACCTAAAGCTAAAGCCATAGTAGATTCATCATCCATGTAGTACACATATACTAGGTCAACCATTCCTCTTTCGGCTAAAGGAGTAAATGGATACTGTGCAACTAAAGACTTATATGAGCGAATAGCATCAAAATATTTTTCATTCTGCATTTGTTGATGAGCTTTTGCATAAATAAAGCTAGCAGTATAACCAGTATAAACTTGAGGCAATTCAGGGTCTTTTTTAGGCCCACACGAACTTAATGTTAAAACAACCAGAATAAGAGTTATTAAATATAAAAACCTAGTCATTAAATTAACTATCCTTAGAATTTTCTTATATAATCCTATAATAGAATTATTTTTTTATAAAAACATACAAAATATATAACATGCCAAATGATACACTATCTAACAAATTTCATCAAAACATTATTCTACAACCAGAAGATGCCGGCAAAAGAATAGATGTAGCTGTAAATGATCTATTTGATCAATTTTCTCGTTCTCAAATACAAAAGTGGATAAAAGAAGGCTCTATAACAATAGATGGTCAAAAAACTAAGCCTAAACATATAGTCTTAGGTGATGAGCAAATAGATATAAATATTGAATTTCTACCTGCTAATGAATGGTTTGCTGAAGATATTGAACTAGATATAATCTATGAAGATGATGATATTATAGTAATAAATAAGCCGGTAGATATGGTTGTACATCCTGGTGCTGGAAATATGACCGGTACAATATCAAACGCTCTACTATATCGCTATGAAAACCAAGACAAACTACCTCGTGCAGGTATAGTACATCGTTTAGATAAAGACACATCAGGGTTAATGGTAGCTGCTAAGAGTAGTGTTGCATATCACAGTTTAGTTCAGCAACTTTCAAATAGAGAAGTATCGCGTAGATATCTAGCTATTGTTGAAGGAGAAATCTATTATGAAGGTACTATTAATGAACCAATAGGTAGAGATCCTAATAACCGTACTAAGATGGCAATTAACTACAAAGGTAAAGAAGCTATTACAAATTATACGCCTATTGAGGTTTATGAAGGGTTTACTCTAGTAGAATGTAAACTTGAAACAGGTCGAACCCACCAGATAAGAGTTCATATGAAAAGCATCAAACACCCATTAGTTGGAGACCAAACATATAATAAATCATCGGTAAAGCTAAAGAAACTTGGTATAGCGAATTTACAAAGACAAGCTTTACATGCTTATAAGTTATCATTTATTCATCCAACTACAGGAAAAGTCGTTAAATTTAAAAGTAAACTACCATATGATATGCTTAGTCTAAAATCTCAACTTAGGGAAACTATAGAGTATTTTGAGGAAGATGACTATGCGTATGACGAATAAGAAAGAGATTGTAAAGTATTTTTGTATTTCTTTATGCTTAATATTGCTTGCGCTAATATTATCCTTCGAAGAAAAAGTTAAATACCCTACCAAAAACTTCTTTATAGCATCAAAACATCATCAAATATTACAAAAACCAAATTTTTCAGAGATTAAAGATTTTACAGTACGAAAAACTAGCTTTATAAATTATATGCTAGCGGCAATAAATATTGCTAACAAAGAAATATGTCTAGAAAAAAAACAAATACAATCACTAATAAAAACTTTTAATAAAAATCAAACTCTTAATAAAAAGAATCTGCATGTATTAGATGAATATTTAAAACACTACAAAATAAAATCTAATTCAGATATCCCAACCCAACTTAAACTTTTAGAATTAAAGGTAAATACAATTCCCACCAGTTTCATTCTTGCTCAAGCTATTCTAGAAAGCGGATGGGGAGCATCAAGGTTTGCTAGAGATTATAATAACTACTTTGGGCTACACTGCTATTATGAAAATTGTGGAGTAAAAGCTCTAAATGCAAATGTATATTTAGAAGTATTCAATAATGCAAGTGATAGTATTCTAGGTTACTATAATAGGCTTAATACGGGATCAAACTTTAAAGATTTTCGAACTATAAGAAACAAGGTTGAAAGAGATGAGTTACCAAGTATAGCTTTATTTGATACTTTAGAAAACTATTCAGAAATAGGATCTCAAGAATATAAACAACGTCTTCTAAAGATCATTAGTGCAAACAACTTAACGCAATATGATTCTATCAAATATTGTTAATAACAGTATTACAGCTATTGGTATTAATTAGCTTTTTTAGTATATTAAAGTTATGAAGGCTTAAAGTTTTGTATAGAGCAAATGGATTTTAAAATAGATAAGGACACAATTTATTTTGAAGGCTTGCTAACTCTTAAACAAGTTAAGCCCAAAGTGATCGAAAAAGATATAAATAAAATAACAACCAAAATAAAACATCTAGACATATCAAAAATAGAAAGTATGGATACCGCAGGCGCTTATTTTATACTTAAAATAGCAAATAACTTAAATCTAAACAAAGATCAAATAATAACTGATAATCCAAAAAACCAAAATTTAATCAATATTGTCAGTAAGAATTTTCCATCTGAAACTGATGAGGAGCTTGCTAAAAAATCCAACCATATTGTGTTTAACAGCATATATACCTTAGGGAAAAATACGAATAACCTCTTATCTGAAATAAAAGCCAGTATTGGATTTCTTGGAGCTGTATTTATTGCATATTTAAACCTTATTCGTAAGCCATATAAAGCATTTTTCTCTATCGTCTTAGATATTACATATGATTCAACAATCAAAGCTTTGAGTATAGTTATATTACTATCATTAATTGTTGGGCTAGTTTTAACCTATTTACCTTTAGGATTAATGCAACAATATGGTACACAAATATTTGTTGTTGATATGTTAGGAATCTCATCTTTTAGAGAGTTTGCTCCACTATTTACAGCTATTATTATTGCTGGTAGAAGCGGTTCATCTTTTACATCTGAAATAGGTATTATGAAAGTTAATGAAGAGATAGATGCTCTTCAAACAATTGGCGAAGATCCAATGCAACGTTTAGTTTTACCAAGGATTACCGCCTTAGTTATAAGTCTACCTGTGCTTACAACTATAGCAATGGTTGCTAATATAATTGGCGGTATTATTATTATGGATCTAATAGCTGGAGTAACTCCTTTACAGTTTATTGATCGACTATTTACTCATGTTAGTGTTAACCATTTTTACATAGGTCTACTTAAAACACCTTTCTTTGCTTTAGTAATAGCAGGTATTGGCTGCCACCAAGGTTTATCAGTAAAAAGAGATTCTCAAAGTGTTGGTAAGGCAACCACGACTAGTGTAGTATATTCAATTTTTTTAATAATTGTCGTTGACGCCATTTTTGCAGTGGCGTTAAATGGATCATAATAAGGGAGTATTATAATGAATGAAAGCATTATTCAAGTAAGAAACCTATGTACTAAGTTCGGCAAAGAATGGATTCATAAAGATCTAAACCTTGATATTCCCCCAGAAAAAATAAGCTGTATTATTGGTGCTAGTGGCTGTGGTAAAACTACCCTAATGAGAGAGATTCTTATGCTACAGCCTATTTATTCTGGTAAAATATTTTTACTTGGTCAGGAGATCTCAAAACTAATAGATAACCCAATTAAACGTAAAGAAATCTCAAGTAATATGAGTATGATGTTTCAGCATTGTGCTCTTTTTTCATCTTTAACTAACTTACAAAATGTAATATTCCCTTTAAAACAACATACAAATCTTCCTGTAGATATCCTAACAGATATTGCTGTTATAAAGTTAAGAATGGTAGGCCTTAAAGAAGAAGCTTTTAATAAATATCCTTCTGAAATAAGTGGTGGAATGCTAAAAAGAGTTGCTTTAGCAAGAACTATTGCTCTAGACCCTAAAGTTGTTTTTTTAGATGAGCCTCATGCTGGACTAGACCCTTTTTCAATTAAGGCAATGGATGAACTTATTTTATACCTAAAAGAAGAACTTGGAATATCTGTTGTTATGATCACCCATGATCTAAACACTATTTGGCGGATTGTTGATGATATAATATATATGGATGAAAAAAGAATTATGTTGCACGATACGGTTAAATTCGTTTCTCAACAAACTCAATATGACAGTATAAGAAAATTTTTTGATCCACATAATGAGGGAAAATATTAGGAGCTTATATAATGAATGAAAATAGTATAAAGAACCTTATCGCAGGACTATTTGTGATTTTCATGGTATTTGTAATGATCTTTATAGGCTTCTTCCTATCAGGAGGCTTTAGAAATCAATCTACAACTACTTATATGACGAACTTCTCTAGTATTTCTGGATTAAATGTTGGCTCAGATGTCTCATATAAAGGATTTAATATTGGTAAAGTTAGTAATATAGAAATAAATAAAAATAATCCTAAGTTAGTTAGTGTATATATGAAAATAGATAGTAGCATCCCTATCTATAAACAAACTGTTGCAACTCTACAAACAGTAGGGATAACAGGCCAATCAATTGTTGAACTTTCATTAGATATTGATAAAAATGAAGTTGGGCTTGACTTAGTAGATAAACGTAAGGATCAAATAATTGTCATAAAATCAAAACCATCGCAACTTACAAGCATTATGAAAAAAGTTAGTGCTATAGCTGACTCTTTAGATCAAATTTCTGCTAAATTTAATAAGATGTTATCTCCTCAAAACTTAAATAAATTTAATGAGTTTACAGATAGTATAAATATTCTTCTTTATAACCTTAGTAACTCATCTATCTACTTTAATAAAACTCTTATGAATTTAAATGATACAATGACTGAGAGCCAGGAAACTATTACACGCTTAAATGATGTTATGCGACTGCTTCAGTATGACCCTTCAATTATTGTTAGAGGAGTAGAACATGATAATTAAAAAAAATATTAAAACTTTTTTACTAACTAGCTTAATAATAATTTTGCCTCTAAAAATATTAGCTTTTTCTTTAGTTGGAGACCCTGTAAAAGTTCCTAATGAAAAAGAATATATAATTTATGGTAAGCAAATTGAAAAAAAATCTCTTCCTAATACAAAAGATGCTGATATAGATACTACACTTCTTGTTTATAACATCCAAACTCAAGTATCAAAATCAACCCAAATGTTTTATGTTAAAGATAACCAGCTACATAATTTCAAAAATAGCTCATGGGCAATAGCAGTATCTAAAATGCTTACTGTAGCAACTTTTGAATATCTCTTAGATAATAATATTGTTGATAATTTAGCATTCCAAAATATAAATATTAGACAAGACTTTACACTATCAGGAACTACACCTTATGGTCCTGTTTTAGACTTAGACCATAATCAATTTTTCTTCTACATCACCTTTTATCTAAAAAATGAAAAAACAGGTAGAGCGGTTATTAAAACAATAAAATATAATCATAAAATCACAAGTAATGATGTTAGTGCTCACAGATATGCAGAATTAACAAATATAGCCTTAGCACATATTCTTTATGAACTACGACCATGGATAGTTGAAAATCTTAAAAAGCAGAAAGAACATAATATGAAAACATTAAGATCTCACCCTACAACTCTGTTTAATGTCACTAATAAACAATAAAGCTAGCTACCAAACCTATTAAACCGCCAAATACTCCACCCCAAACTACAAGCCAACCTAAATGCTCATGGATAATTCTTTGAACTATTTCTTTTATCATTTGTGGAGTTAATTCTTCTAAACGCATATCTATTAATTTTTCAATTTTCTCACTAGCTTTTTCTGAGATAGTATTACTATCTATCTTTAGACTATCTACTAGCTCTAAAATCTTTATATCTAGTTTTTTTATAAAAGGTTCTCTTAAACCCTCTAAAGCATCTTTTCCTCCTAAAAACATATCTATCATAGAGCCATATTTACTAGTCATTAGCATATCAACAAAACTATCAAAAACTTTGTTAAGGTCTATTTTCGAAGTTACTAGATTTCCAATATATTTTTTAATTTCATCACTAGCTAAGAATTTATTTAAATTTTCTGGAGAAAAGAACTGCTCCATAATCATATTCTTTATAGTTTTTTTAAAACTTTCAAATTTATTTGGAATAATACCTGAACCATATAAAAACGGGATTTTCTCAAATAACATATATATCGCAACCCAGTTAGTAAGTGCTCCAGATAAAGCATAAAAGCCAATATTTTGGATATGGCTATCTGCTAAAAACCATCCAAGCAATGCTAAAAGTAAAGCAATTAAATTTGTTATAAAACTTTTATTAAATATTTTCATATTTTCCTACTTTTTAATTAGTTTAAAATTTATAATAAAGGATAAATATTTTAACAAATTTTAATTTTATGAGAACTATTAGAGGTTTTTTTGCTGAAATTTCACAAAACACAAAAAATCTTTCAATATCAGGAGAATATTATAACTATTTTAAAAATGTTCTCAGACTTAAAAAAAACGACATAGTTGAACTATTTAACAACTCAGACGGTATTCAATATCAGACAAAGATATTTGATATAAATAATAAAAATATTGATCTTGAAGTAATTTCTTCAAAAGAGATAGACAATGAAAATAGTTACAATATAAACTTATACCAATCACTTATTAAAAATGAAAATTTTGAGCTTGTTATTCAAAAAGCTACTGAGCTAGGAGTAAATAACATATATCCTATTATCACAGAGTATACAAATCACAAGTTTGATAAAAAAGGTTTTGATAAAAAATTAGAAAGATGGAATAAAATAGCAATCTCTGCAACAGAACAATGCGGTCGTGTTTTTATTCCAAAAATACATACTCCTATGAATCTAGCTGATATAAACATAAATAAAGATGTCTTGAACTTCACACTCTGTCCATACTCTAAAACTATACAAAACTTTGAGTCTCAAGTAAAAAACTCACATAAATTTAATATATTTATTGGACCTGAAGGTGGATTTAGCAAATCTGAAGTAAGTTATTTTAAAGAAAATAATTTTTCTATGATAAATCTTGGCAAAAGAATATTAAAAGCCGAAACAGCTCCTATAAATATAATTTCAATAATCAACTTTATCAAGCAATGAATTTAAAGCTAGGAGCAACGACTACACAATCTCATAATTTTGAATTAATAATCTTTTAATAGTCAGATACTGTATACTATTTATCTTAATATATAATCCAATTTTATTTCAATAAGATATTTTTTTGCTAAAATAACTTTTAATAATTAATTTTGTTTTTTTATCATGAGTAAATTTTCTAAAAAGACTTGGTTGTCTAACTATCCTGAGAGTACACCTAAAGATATAGAGCCAAACATATACACTGTTTTAGATTTATATGAAAAGGCAATACTTCAATATCCATATAGAGATGCAGTATCTTGCCATGATGTAAATCTATCTTTTACACAACTTGACGATCTGGCGACAAAGGTAGCTAGTTTCCTACAAAATGATCTAGGAGTTGAAAAAGGAGATAGAGTCGCGATAGTTTTACCAAACTGCTTACAATTTACTGTTAGCTTATTTGCATGTATTAAAATTGGTGCAGTATTTGTTAATACTAACCCTCTTTACAAGGCTGATGAGTTAGAAGCTATTTTTAACAACTGTAATGTAAAGGTGGCTATTGTAATGGATATGTTTGCCCATCATATTCAAAAAGCTAGGATAAGCATTAGCTCATTAGAAAATGTTATTGTGACAAATATTGCTGATTTATACCCTTTTCCTAAGAAACAAGTTATAGGGCTAGTATCAAAGCATTTAATAAAAGATAAGCCTAAATATAATAAAAATACATTTATCCAATTTACAAAAGCTCTAAAGGCAGATAAAAAGCTATATAAGAAACCAAATATCTCTAAAGAAAATATTTTATGTTTACAGTACTCTAGTGGTACTACAGGTCAGCCTAAAGGTGCAATTCTGACTCATGATAATGTTGCTTCAAATATTCAGCAAGTTTGGGCTTGGATTAAACAAGATGTAAATATATATGAACAAGTACTAATCACAGCGCTTCCTCTTTACCATATATTTTCACTTAGTGCTAACTTATTTTGTTTCTTCTTTGCTGGAGCTAAAAATGTCCTAATCCCAAATGCTCGAGACATTAAAGATCTAATAAAAACTATGTCAAAAAATGAATTTACTATTTTTCATGGTTTAAATACTCTTTATATGGCAATGCTAGATCACCCTGACTTTGACAAAATTAACAAGACAAAATATAAGCATTCTTTAAGTGGAGGAATGCCTATATCTCGTAAAGTTTATCTACAGTGGCTAGATAGAACTGGTGTGGAACTTAAAGAAGGCTATGGTATGACCGAAATGTCTCCTGCAATATCTTTAAACAAATTTAGTGAATTTGAAGATGATTATTTTGGCACATGTGGTTACCCTATTCCAGGTACCGAGTTAAGTATTAGAAATATAGAGACTTCTGAAGAGATAGATGAATGTTTCAAAGAAGGAGAAGTTTGGCTTAAAGGTCCTCAAAAATGTCAAGGATTTTGGAATGATGAAAAAAACAATGAGTTATATTTTTCTGAAGATGGCTGGTTAAAAACTGGCGATATTGGCTATATTGATAAAAAAGGGCGCCTAACAATTTCTGATAGAATCAAAAATATGATTATTGTATCTGGATTTAATGTCTATCCTCGTGAAATAGAAATATGTATTCTAAAATTAGAAGATATTAAAGAAGTTGCCATTACAGGCGTAGAGTCTAAAACATCTGGAGAAAGAGCTATTGCTTTTATTTCTCTAGAAAAAAATTCTAAATTAACTGAAAAAGATATTATTAATCACTGTAGAGAAAAATTAGCAAGCTATAAAGTTCCAAAGACTTGTATCTTTGTAAGTACTTTACCTAAAAATAATACTGGAAAAATTGATATTAAGAAACTTAAGAACGACTTTTTATAAATTAAATTTCTTTATTTGAAAAGTACTGTTTTGGTGTTTTACCAAAAGCTCGCCGAAACATTGCAATAAAGTTACTAGATGAGGCATAGCCTAAAGAGTCTGAAACTTCTGTAACCGAGATATCTTGTGCTAACATATCTAAACCATGTGCTAATTGGGCCTGTTGACGCCAACGAGAGAAACTAAGTCCAGTTTCAGTTAAAAAAGCTCTTCTTAAAGTTCGTGGGGACATAGCTCCAAAAGATGCCCATTGTTCTAAACTTTTATTAAGAGATGGATCATCAATTATCGCATTTGCAACTTTAATTAATCTACTTGATTTGGGCATTGGTAAATGTAGAGCTTCTTCAGGTGCGCGTCTAATTTCGTTACAGATTATTGTTGCAATATATTCCTGCTCTTCATTTAAAGATTGCTGTTTATCCCACTCAACCGCTCTTAAAGCTAATGCTCTGAGCACCATACTCATTGGAATAACACGAGAAGTATCTGGTAAAGTCTCACAAATACTAGGCAATATAAAAATAACCCAACCACGAACAATACCGCTAATACGTATTTTATGCGAAGTATTTGGAGGCACCCACCCTGCTCTATTTGAAGGTAAAACCCATGAGCCATTTGGAGTACTTACATGTACAAGACCACTCTCGACACAAAATATTTTTCCACGCGAATGGTGATGCCAATCTGTTTCTTTAGTATTTATCTGATTTTCACTTTCTGGAGAATTACCTCCCTTTATTGCAATGATTGATGGTCCATCTAGCCAGTCACCAATCGAGAGTATTTCTGTATCAGAATAACTTTGACCACTTTTCAATACTTTTTGTCCCTATAATGTTATAATACATAGCTTAAATTGTGCAATAATTCTAAAATAAATTAAATACCTAAAATATTTTTTTACTTTAGCTGCTTTATAATAGCTAAAGTTATATTTTTAAAGGAATTAAAAATACTTTCAAATTATGCAAACAAATACAACTAATGCAACAGGATTTTGGAGCCAAAAAAGGTCTATAGTTGCAATAGCTATAAGCTTACTTGCGCTAGCTGAAATTGTAGATTTAACTATTGTTGCAGTTGCAATACCTCAAATTATGGGGGCCATTGGTGCCAATGTTGAAACAATAGCCAATGTTACAACAGTTTATATTGTTACTGCAGCAATCTTTATATTACTATCCGGGCTTGTGATAGAGAAATATGGCATTAAACGAGTTGCTTTAATATCTTCTGTTATTTTTGGTGTTTCATCGATTATGTGTGGACTATCAACATCTTTAACAGAAATGATTATTTTTAGAGCTTTTCAAGGCTTAGGAGGCGCATTTTTACCATCTGTTGCTCAAACCTATATTTCAACAAATTTTAAAAATCAAGAATATAATAAGATGATGACTGTATATAGTATGGTGATCGTTATGGGCCCAATAGTTGGGCCTGTCTTAGGAGGTGCAATTTGTGAAAACATGTCATGGGAGTGGATATTCTATGTAAACGTTCCTCTTTGTCTAATAGCCTTTGTTATAATTGCATTTATGATGGAAACTACCAAAATTAAGAAGATCAAAATAGACTATATTAGCTTTGGATTTATGGCTATTGGTGTAGGTTGTTTAGAGTTTTTTATAGATAATGGTAATACAGATGGTTGGTTTGATTCTATTAAGATAATAATCTTACTTGCTATATCAATAGTTTCACTAAGCTTTTTCATATGGAGAGGACTAATTTACTCATCTGTTGTTAAATTTAGAATTTTTAGAAATATGAACTTTGTCATAGCTTGCTTCTTATGCTTTATGTTTGTGCTTTTATTTTCAGCTGCAATGGCATACCTACCGACAATGCTACAGCAAGTATATGGCTATCCAGTCGATTTAGCAGGCTATATCACAGCACCAAGAGGTGTTGCTGCGGTTATTGGAGCTGGACTAACACAAGCAATCTTAGTAAAAAAACTAGGTGTTAGAAAAACAATTAGTTTAGGAATGATAGTATTTGGGATATCTTGTTTAATGCAAGCTAACTTCTCTGCTACTGCAAGTGAGTTTGATATTATTTTAACAACTGCTATTCAAGGCTTTGGAATGATGATGTTCTTTATCCCATTTATGAGTGTCCTTGTTGTAGGTGTTGCTGATGAAGATATGGGCGACATGTCTGGATCATTTAACTTCTTTAGAAACTTTGGCAGCTCTGTTGGTACAGCTTTTGTTGCAACATTTATATCAAGAAACCAACAAACAACATATCAAGAGTTATCACAGAATATATCTTCACTAAATCAAAATTTTCAATCTTGGGCTCATACTTTAACTATGCCTGAGACATCTACTGTTGCTATTGCAAAACAGCAGATAATGCATCAAAGTAGTTTATTAAGCTACATTAATTCATTTTATGTTGTTGGTATAATGAGCCTAATTCTGGCTATTGTACCATTTTTATTAAAAGAACCACCTAAAGATGCTCCTGTTCCAGTAATGCATTAAAATTATTATAGGATTAATTAGAATGTCAGAAGAAAATTTACAACAACCACAAATAGAAAACACAAAGAAAGAATCTAAGTTTTCTCCTAAAAAAATAATTATTGGCTGTACAGTTATAGTACTAGTAGCCTTAGGTATATATGGATACTATAAGTATAATAAGATTTTCCCAAGTACAGATAATGCTTATGTAAGCGCTGATGTTATTAGAATATCACCTAAAGTTGGTGGCTATATAGAAAAAGTATATGTGCAAAATAACCAATTCGTACATAAAGGGGATAAACTAGTCCAGATTGAACCAAATGACTATCAACTACAAGTATCTCAAGCTAATTCAAAAGTTATCCAAGCAAAAGGTCAACTATTTGTAGCACAAGAACAAGTCGGCTTTGCAAGATCTAACTTAGTTAAAGTAAAAGCCTCTCTAGATACCGCTGTAAAGATGGCAAATAGATATGTTAAGTTGTATAAAGAAGACGCTGGCTCATTACAAGATGCTCAAAAATATATTGATCAAAAGATTCAAGCAGAAAAAGCAAAAGATCAAGCTGCATCATCTCTAAAACAGGCTTTAATTCAAGTAGAAATAGCAAAAGCCCAAGTGGGTGCTGCAAAAGATAATTATAGAAATGCTAATCTAAATCTTAGTTATACAACTCTAAGAGCTCCTGCTGATGGCTATGTTTCAAATATGAAGCTATATAAAGGACAACTTGTTTCACCAGGACAATCATTGTTTGGATTTATTGATAATCAAAAATGGTGGATTGATGCTAACTTTAAAGAAACAGACTTAAATAGAATTAAGCCAGGGCAAAAGGTTGAAGTTGAACTTGATATGTATAGTCATACTTATGAAGGTAAGGTAGATAGTATTAGTTATGCTACTGGATCAGTATTTTCACTACTTCCTCCAGAAAATGCTACAGGAAATTGGGTAAAAGTTACGCAACGTTTCCCTGTGAAAATTGCAATGAAGAATGACCCTAGCTATCCACTTAGAGTCGGTGCAAGTGCAACTGTAAAAATAGACACATTATAGGCAAACAAATATGATTAAAAGAAATATATTTCGTACAGCCCTAGTTGCTACTATTATAATAACTTCAAGCTGTAGCTTTTTTAATCCAAAGTATGAAAAACCTAAAGTAAAAGCTCCAGCCCTTTGGAATAGTCAAAGCAAATCTGCGGGTGAAATCAGTAAAAACTGGGATTTAACACAAATCGCTTGGTGGAGAGAGTTTGATGATCCAACATTAAATAATCTTGTAACAACTGCATTAAAAGATAATAATAAAATTCAAGTTGCTATTGGTAATGTACTGCAAGCTCAAGCTGAAGTAAACAAAGCTGACTATGGTTGGTTACCTACTGCAAGTGTTGGTGGTGGTGGCTTTATTGCCCAAACATTTGATACTACATCTAATGTAAGTATACCAAATGTAAGTACTCCAAGTTCTTCGCTTTTTGGTGGCTCTGTGGCTGGAATTATTCCTAGTTACACAATTAATATTGTCAGACAGTTCCAACTAGGTAAAATTGCTAGATTTAGTGAAAAATCACAAAAAAATGTTATAAATGCAACTCGCTTAACAATAATCACTCAAGTTACAGGAGCATATTTTTCTTTAATAACCGCAAAAGAGCAATTACAACTTCAAAAACAGCTTGTTGATAAAATGCAAGTTTTATACTACTATGCAGAGCGTCAACATCAATTAGGAGCTAGTTCTCCTTTACTACCCGAGTTGATAAAACAACAATTAGAAATTCAAAAAGGTAAAATTGCTACGATAAAAAATGATATTACTCATTTTAATAATACTCTTAAGATTTTAACTGGTAGAAATCCAGGGCAGATAAATACAACAAGAACTCTTGATCAGATAAATGCTGATATCAAGAACCCTGTTAACTTGCCTTCACAAGTATTAGAAAATCGTCCAGATATAGCTATTGCAGAGTATAAGTTGAAAATTGCTAATGCTAATATAGGTCTAGCAAGATCACAATTCTTCCCAAGTATAGATCTAACTGGTACGTTTGGTAATGCAACTTTAGCTCTTGGTCAATTAGCCACATTAAATGCATGGGCATGGGCCGCTGAAGCCGTTGCAGCTGTACCGATCTTTAACTTAAGTATTATGGCAGATAGTGATAAAGCTAAGTCTCAATTCTATCAAGCCTACTATGACTATATTAATACTTTACAAAAAGCATTTGAAGATGTTGATAATGATCTATCAAAAAGAGTTGCTGATAAGAAAAACTATGATAGACAAATAATGTCACTTGAATCGACAAGAAAGCAAGAAAGAATCCTTAGAAAGAAATACCAATTAGGAGCTATAAGTAAAGCGCAATATTTAGGTATTTATTTAAATGTCCTTAACCAACAAATGCAAGCTAATCAAGCTAAACTAAGCTCTTTAATTAGCATTTCAAACTTATATCAATCTTTAGGTGCTGGATATAATGTTGATAATTATGACAAACCTCATATGAATAACCCTGCTTTTTCTAAATAAAATAATATCTTATAAAAGTTTATCTTCAAACAATGATATAATAATCGCTATAATATGAAATCTAATTATAATTCCAATGATAGATTGTGAATTTATGCTTAAAAAGACTGGCAAAATAACTAGACTTACAAACAAAACATTTCAATTTGATGATAATATATCAACAGGCTTTTACTCCGCAAAATATTTTATAAAGACTCAGAAAATACTTAAGAATTCTTCTGATATTATTTTAATGCAATTTTTCCAACGCCATAATAAGACTATACTTTGTGGAGTTGATGAATCACTAGCTTTGATTGAAAAATTTGCCCTAAACTGTGATGATTTAGAAATAAAAGCTCTTAATGATGGCGATGAAGTTTCTGCATTTGAACCTGTACTAACAATAAAGGGAAAGTATAAAAACTTTGGCTTTCTTGAAGGAATAATTGATGGTATTTTAGCTAGAAGAACAAGTATAGCCACAAATGCTTACCTATATAATGAACTTCTTAATAAAGATCAAGAAATTATATTTATGGGTGATCGCGAAGATATTTATCTGACTCAACCAGGTGATGGATATGCTGCAAATATTGGTGGCATAACTAAAGTTGCTACAGATGCTATGGGAGCATGGACTGGTCAATTAGGTATGGGAACTATGCCTCATGCACTAATACAAAGCTTTGATGGTAACCTTATAGATGCCTGCCAAGCATATGTTGATGCATTTCCTAAAGAACCTCTTATTGCCTTAGTTGATTATAATAACGATGTCATAACAGACTCTCTAGCTGTAGCTAAGAAATTTGGTAATAAATTATTTGCCGTTAGAGTTGATACATCTCCTAATATGATTGATAAATATTTCCTAGAAAATTCTACTATAAAAAAAACCATTGATTGTAGGGGTGTAAATCTAGAGCTTATAAAAGCTTTAAGAAAATCTTTTGATACTGAAGGGTTTCAACATGTCAAAATTATTGCATCAGGAAATTTTGACTATAATAAAGTAAAAAAATTTAACGATGAAAATACACCTGTAGATATATTTGGTATTGGAAGTGCTTTATTAAAAGTGAATATTGGCTTTACCGGAGATTGTGTTGAGCTAAATAATAATCCTCAAGCTAAAGTAGGTAGAAAGAAAATTAATTCTGATAGATTAAATTTAGTAAAATAAGTAAAGGATATAAAATGAACATTGTTAAAAATTTTGAAGTAGGTAATTATTCAAAAAAAATTGTAAAGTGGATAAAAGAAAGTTGTTTAAACTATCCTGCTGAAGGTTTTGTGATTGGTATAAGCGGAGGTATAGATTCAGCTGTAGCTGCTTGTTTAGCTACTAAGACTAATCTACCAGTAACAGCTTTAATAATGCCTTCAAAAAATAATCAAGACCAAGATATGCATGATGCCATAGAGCTTATAAATAAATTAAATATTCCTCATCATATAGTTCCTATTCAACCAGCATTTGAGACTTTTTTAGACTCTACACAAGCTTTTACAAACTCTGATAACAATCGTCAACATGTAATAAAAGGTAATGCCCAAGCACGCTTTAGAATGATGTATTTATATGCTTATGCCCAACAAAACAATCGTATTGTAATTGGTACAGATAATGCTTGTGAATGGTATATGGGATACTTTACAAAATTTGGCGATGGCGCAGCAGATATTCTTCCTTTAGTTAAGCTTAAAAAGTCTCAAGTTTTTGAGCTTGGTAAATATTTAGAAGTCCCTCAAAATATTTTAGATAAAGCTCCTTCTGCAGGATTATGGCAAGGTCAAACTGACGAGGATGAAATGGGTGTTACATATGCTGAAATTGATGATTTCTTAGATGGTAAAGAAGTCTCTGAAAAAGCTTTAGAAAGAATAAGCTTTTGGCATAATCGTAGCCATCATAAGAGAATCCCTGCTCTTACGCCAAACTTTGACTAAGATAATCTGAGAAAAATTTAAATATTATAAAATTTAATGGAATAAACTCTTTATGAATAAACTCTTTGGTAACGAATTTGCATCATATAAAGTAGAGCTAATTGCAGGTCTATCAACATTCTTAACAATGATTTATATCATCATTGTTAATACAAAAATTTTAAGCCAAACAGGTATGCCTGCTAATGCCATAGTCACTAGTACAGTTATGATTTCTGCTTTATCTTCAATAGCTATGGGATTATATGCAAAAAACCCTTATGCTGTAGCTCCAGCAATGGGTATGAATGTCTTTTTTACATATACTATTGTTGATATTTGGCATATCCCTTGGCAAACAGCTTTGGGGACAGTTTTTTGGTCTGGAGTAATCTTTGCATTACTTGCTATCTTTAATATCCGAGCAAAAATCTTGGATGCGATCCCTGTTGGAGTAAAAAATGGTATAGGTGCTGGGATTGGTGTTTTTGTTGCATTAGTTGGCTTTTTTAATGCTGGGTTTATTGAAAAGTCTCCATCTTCCCTACTAGAAATAGCTCCTATTTCTATCCAGACCGGAATCTTTATTATTTGTCTGTTCTTACTAATTATCCTAACTTGTAGAAAAGTTAAAACAGCAATGTTGATTATGATTTTTGTTGGATGCTTGTTATCTCTACCTTTTGGTAGAATAATAGGAACTGATACTGTTATGGAAATTCCTAAACATTTCTTTTCTATGCCTGACTTTTCGCTATTTTTCTCTATAGATTGGTTAGGAAGTCTAAAAATAGCAACAATACCCGCGATCTTTTCTTTCTTATTTATAAATATTTTTGATAGCACTGGTACAATTGTTGGTTTAGCTAGTGTAGCAAATACTCTAGACAAGGATGGTAATCCTATCAGAATGAGAGAGTCTTTACTTGTAGATTCTTTTTCATCTTTGTTTTCTGGGTTATTTGGTACATCTCCATCTTCTGTATATGTTGAGTCTGCAGTTGGTATTTCTATCGGAGGTAAAAGTGGACTAGTTGCAATAACAGTGGGAATATTATTTTTACCATTTTTATTTCTATCTCCTATTGTAGAAATGGTACCGATGTTTGTTGTTGCTCCAGCATTAGTTATTATTGGTAGTCATATGCTTTCTTCTGTTAGATTTATAGAGTGGGATGATCTTTCTCAGACTATACCAGCATTTTTAACTATCGTACTAATGCCTCTGACTCTATCTATTTCTCAAGGCATCATATGGGGAATGCTAAGCTGGTTAGTAATATCTCTAGCCACAAAAAAATATAATTTTAATATAATTACTCTAGCAATCTGCTTCTGTTGTTTTTTAATGATGTGTGAATCAATGAGCATATTCTAATTAAATCTATATAATCTTAAAATTCAAACTTATCATATCACTACAACTAAGAATGAAAGGAAAATATACATATTACAAATGTTAAATTAAACACTCTTTTGTCACAGCAATAAAAAGCGTTTAACGTAGTATCCACTAAATTATGTCTGTAACTAGTCGATTTTAATACTAAAGTTGAAAAAAAGATAAAAAACTAGCTAATGAAAAAGACTGTTAAGCAAATAGTCTTTCAAGGAGTATGTTAAAAAATGCAATAAAATAAAACGAAATAATTATAGGATCTATCAATGTCTCAAAATTCTCAACAGATGTTGCTAAATTTAAAATATTCGCTATCGATTTAAATCATAGAAGTCTAGATATGAATAATAAGCTTATTGATACTGCTAAAAATGGTATAGAGATCCTGGGTATAAACACTATTGCTTTGAGCCATTTGAAAACTTATTCCCACATACTTTTCATCTTCTAGCCGTAGAATATGACTTTAGTATTTATTATAAATTTTTATAGACTATAGCTTAACTATCATCTCTTTATTATTCTTATGATAACCGCCTTTTTTAAGATAAATAAAGACTCCTAATAAGCCTACCAAACCACAAACTATGCCTACCATAGCAGGGCCTAAGAAGTGATATTTTGTTAATGTGATAATTGTTGTACTTATTAGTGGAGCAATACCTCCTACTACTGCAAAAGCTAAATTATAACTTAAGCCAACACCTGATAATCTCACATCCGTTGGGAAAAGATCACATAATAAGAATATAAAGCTCGCTGCAATTAAGGAATAAAACAGCATAATAACAATTGAAGTTATTATAATGTAGAAAACTGTGCCAAAGCAACTCATCAAATAAAATATTGGTAGAGAACTAATAACAACAAGTATAGCCCCTGCTGCAAACATTTTAGCTATACCAACTTTATCCGAAAAATAACCAAATATAAAAGTAAAGCAAGTGAGAACTAGAACACTAGGGGTTAAAATTAGAGAAATCTGTCCAGAATTATAATTAACTAAAATATCTTCAACAAATCTATGCATATATAAAGTTAACATCACGCCACCAAAAGCAACTATAATAACTATACATATCCCAGCAAAAAGATTAGCTCCATAGGTAGATACTAAAGAACTAAAAGAGTGTCTTTTCTGATTATCAATATTTTCAAACTCTGGAGTTTCATGAAGATTTCTACGTACATAATAGCCTACAAAACCTAATAAGCCGCCTATTATAAATCCTGCTCTCCAAGCGTAGCTACCAAAAAGATGCTCTAATGCAAAACCTACAAAGTCAGAAAATAAGAATCCTCCAGTTACAAATGTAAATAATATTGCTGTAGCAAAACCTATCCTACCCTTTACAGACTCATACACTATAACATATGCTCCAGGCAATTCACCACCTAAGGCTATTCCTTGTAATATACGTAAGACTACAAAAGCAAAACTAGCAAATAGCCCCCACTGAGCATAGCCTGGCATTAACCCCATACATAATGAGCAACTTCCCATTAATAATATTGTAAATAAAAGTAATCTTCTTCGACCTATCAAATCTCCAATTATACCAAGTATAGTTCCTGCGAAAGGTCTTACTAAATATGCTATTGAAAATATTAGTATGGTTAAAAAAGCTTTAATTGTTGGGTTGGTAATTTCTGCAAAAAAAGTTGCTGATATTTCCTTAGAGAAAATCATATATAAAACAAAATCATAGAACTCTAAAATTGCTCCTATTCCTGCCAACAAAATTACATTTCTACTATCCTTATCATACATTTTTTATAATTCCTCAATTTAATATTTTAAACATCATACAAACTTTTCTTTTAATTTAGAAGAGTATTTGAAAAACATACATTACAATCTATATTTTTAGATAAGGTATATTTTTTTAGTTCTATATTTCTTAAATCATATGTATATAAAGTAGAATCTAAAAAATTATCTCTATTTAGCAAAAAATTACTAGCAATATTAACTAACATCATACCCTCTAACCCTGCTGTAACACCTAATACTCCAACTTTTTGACTATTTGTTAGTTGATTCATCTTTGGATATAAACAATTCAAACATGCTGCATGATTATTTATATTAAAGATCCCTGCTTGAAAATTAAGTCCCTGAACGCCTCCAGATAGCAAAGTAACTTTATTTGCTATAGAAAGCTTATTTAATAAGACTTTAGTTTCAAAGTTATCACTTGTATCTATAATCAAATCAAATTCACGAATATTAAGCTCAGAAGAATTTTCTAGTGTTAATCTATCTGTAATAGTATTTATATGTATATATGGGTTTAACTTTTCTAGCTTATTTTTAGCTATAGTTGCTTTAGATTCACCTATGCTATCAATATCAAATAACACTTGCCTATGTAAATTTGAAAAGCTTACAACATCATTATCAACTATTGTTAATGAACCTATTCCTAGACCAGCTAAATAAGTAGCAACAGGTGATCCTACACCTCCTACTCCTATAAGCAAAATAGATGATTCTTTTAACTTTATCTGACTCTCAACTCCAAAATCTTTTAACATCAACTGTCTTGTATAATAGTCATGCTCTTGCTGTGATAATTTTTCATTTAGATTCATATATTACTACCTTAAAAACTTCACTATTTCTTCTAACTTATTATCTGAAATTTCATCTACTAAACTAACTACAGAAATACCATCAACCCCAATATTTTTTATATCATTTAAATGCTCTTGTTTAATACCTCCAATTGCAACTAGAGGTACATCTAATATATATAACCATTGATGAATCTTACTCAAACCTTGAGGCTTAAATTTCATTTGCTTTGTTGTTGTAGGATAAATAGGTCCTAAAGCTATATAACTAGGATTAATGGCTAAGGCTATCGCTAACTCATAGTAATCATGAGTACTTAATCCTAAAGCTATACTTGATTTACTAATTTTAAATAAAGTCTCACTATCTGAGTAAAATAACTTAAGTAGATCTTCATGGCCTAGATGTATACCAAAAGCATTATGCTTAATAGCAAGCTGATAATGATCATTTATAAAAAGCTGTAACTGATATTTATTTTGATACTCAATAGCTTTTACAATATTTTTCTCTACATACACAGTATCTTTTGACTTAATTCTAAGTTGGATTGTTTTGACGCCTAGCTTAGCTAAACGAGGAATTTTATCAGCATCATCAACTATTGGATAAAAGCCAACTTTATTAATTGATCTAAACTTTAAATTAGAAAAAGGCTTATCAAAATAAATCCTCGGAAAATCACTATTAAAGCTAAAAGAATCTTTAATAGCTAAATGATTTGCTCCTATAGTTATTCTTTGAGAGTTTTTAATAGCATTAGTGATATATGCTTTAGCTAAGACTAAAGAATTATTAATATCAAACCCCAACACTAAAAAGCTTGCAATAGCACTTGATAATGCACAGCCTGTACCTCTAATTCTAGTATTTACTTTATATTTTGATGAAACTAAACTATAGTTAAAATCATTATTACTACAATAAAAATCAATACAGATATTCTTCTCTATACTATGTCCTCCTTTGAGAAAAACATTCTTACAGTGATACTTTTTCTGTAGTGCTTTGGCTATATTATCAGGACTTCCCAAAACTGAAAAATCTATATCTCCTAGTAATATCTTTGCTTCATCTAAATTCGGTGTCAAAATATCTGCTAAAGGATATAAATTTAATCTAGCATACTCAATAACATCTCTTGAAACTAGCTGTTTCCCTGTTGTTGAAAACATTATAGGATCACAGATATAAATAACTTCTTTAAATGTTTTTATAAAGTTTATAAGTATATCAACCTGCTCGATTGAGACTAAAACAGAACTTTTAATAACTTTAATATGAAAATCATCTACAATTGCATTGAGCTGTTGTGAAAAGCTCTTTGCACTAACTTCTTGAATATCTAAAATAGTCATAGAGTTTTGAGCTGTAACACAACTAATAACTGTAGTTATATTTACGCCAATATCACTAGCAATCTTAATGTCTGCTTGGATTCCCGCACCAGATGAGCTATCTGAGCCCCCTATTGTTAAAAAAATACCTTTCATGAGATTTAATCCTGATGCCAAAATGGAGTTTCAAACAAGCTTGTTGAAGGTGAAGATAGTTCTCTTTCTATCATTCTCTTTGATTTAAAGGCTTCCCTTCCAGACTCTATTGCAAGTTTAAATGCACTAGCCATAAGTATAGGATCACCAGCTAATGCGACCGCACTATTTAATAAAACCCCATCATAACCCATCTCCATAACCTCACAAGCTTGAGATGGAACACCTATACCCGCATCAACTATTAGTTCAATATCACTAAAACGCTCTCTTAATACTTTTAATGCATATGGATTAACAAGTCCCTTACCACTTCCTATTGGAGCAGCCCAAGGCATCAATACTTTACATCCCACATCCACTAAATATTTAGCAACTACTAAGTCATCTGTAGTATAAGGTAAAACATAAAAGCCTCTTTTTATAAGCTCTTTAGATGCCTTAACTAGCTCTATAGTATCTGGCTGAAGATTATAATCATCTCCTATAACTTCAACCTTTATAAAATTTGTTTCAAAAACCTCTCGAGATACCTCTGCTATTTCTATTGCTTCATTAGCATTCCTACATCCAGCTGTATTAGGTAAAAATTCACATCCAATTTGATTTAATTTATTCCAAAATTGATTTTGTGAATTTCCATTTGTAACTGATTTTTTTAAAGATACTGTTAGCAATTGTGACTCTGATTGACAGATAGCTTTGAGCATTACATCAAGATTTGGATATAATGCCGTACCAAGGATAAATCGCGAACTAAACTTTTCACCATATAAATCTAACATTAGCTTATCCTCCCTGCATTGGTTGTATAGTCATAACGCTATCATTATCATTTAAAAAAGTGCTAGCATAACTATCTTTAGCAACAAACTTACTATTCAGCATTACAGCAAAACATTGCTGCTGAAACTCTTGCTGTTTTAGCAACTCTTCAATATTTAAGCTATTTTCTAATTCTAATTTTTTTTGATTAAAAATAATCTGCATTTTTACCTCTAAAAAATATTAATTTGTTGTATTACCTTATTAGCTAATGCTGGAGCAAATAAATATCCATGCCTTGATAGCCCATTTAAATATGTAACCTTTCCAAGATTCTTCAATATAGGCACATCATCACTACTTACTGGACGAACGTTGGTTAATGTTTTTATAATTCGAGCCTCAGCAAACCGTTTATCTATTATCATTAGTGAACTAAGTAGCTCTAAAACACCTTGGACTGAAATTTTAGAATAATCTTGACTCTCAATTGATGTAGCTCCTATATAAAAAATACCATTACCTCTTGGGATCAGATAAATAGAGTGGTGTGGATGTAATAATCTAATTACACTATTTAACTTAATATTATTAGCCTTTATGACTAAAGCTTCGCCTCTAGATCCATATAAATTATTTAGTTGATTATTCGGAAAACCAATACAGTCAAATACCTGTTGATAGCTTTCATCAAGCTCTTTTACATAAAAATCTTCTTTAGATAACACTAAAGTTTTTATATTTTTGTACTCTTTAAAAAGCTGCTCAGACAACTTAAAAAACTCTGGCACATTGACTAAAGCTTCTTTAAGTTTTATTACATTATCACTAATACTATTAGATAGACATATTCCTAGCTCTTTAGAAAGGATGTTTTGCTTATCACAAGTCTTAAAATCTTCTCGTACTGTTTGATGTGATGTTTTAGATAACTTATCAACCCTTAAATCAATATTTCTAATCGCAAGATCTAACTCATATCTATCTTGGTTATGCGCTATTACATAGGTATTTGCTTCTTTTACAAATATATCTGTAATATTTAACTGTTTATTAATAAAACTATTTAAACTGCTCCATAGTTTATAACTATTATGCCCTATCTCATAAGCATGCTTCTCACATGTAATAAGCTCAGATAAAGGAGATAGCATTCCTCCAGCACAATAACTACAACTATGCTTATAGCTAGAGCTTTTATCATATATATCGATCTGCAGCTCAGGATAAGTCTTAGCTAAAGATATTGCCAAGACTCGACCCATAACACCAGATCCAATAATTGCTACTTTACTCATTTGTATGTTCTAGATTTTTAAGATCTTGAGAAAGCTTCATAGAGCAAAAGCTAGGCCCACACATAGAACAAAAATGTGCAAATTTATGCCCTTCTTTTGGTAATGTTTGATCGTGAAAATATCTAGCTTTCTCAGGATCTAGACCTAAATTAAACTGATCATCCCATCTAAACTCAAATCTTGCTTTTGATAAGGCATTATCTCTAATCTGGGCTCCTGGAAAACCTTTAGCAAGATCAGCAGCATGTGCTGCTAGTTTATAAGTAACAATCCCCTCTCTAACATCATCTTTATTTGGCAATCCAAGATGTTCTTTGGGTGTTACATAACATAACATAGCTGTTCCATACCAAGCTATTTGTGCAGCACCTATCGCAGATGTAATATGATCATACCCTGGTGCTATATCTGTAACTAATGGACCTAAAGTATAAAATGGTGCTTCAAAACAATCTTTTAACTCATAATCCATATTTTCTTTGATAAGTTGCATTGGTACATGTCCTGGACCTTCTATCATAACTTGCACATCATGCTGCCAAGCAATTTTAGTCAACTCCCCCAGAGTTCTTAGTTCAGATAATTGAGCACTATCATTTGCATCATTTATAGACCCAGGTCGAAGCCCATCACCAAGTGAGAAACTTACATCATATGTTTTCATGATCTCACAAATCTCTTCAAAATGTGTATATAAAAAGTTTTCTTGATTATGATGTAAGCACCATTTAGCTAGGATTGATCCACCTCGTGAAACAATACCTGTAATTCGGTTACTAGCTAGTGTTACAAATGCTTTTCTAACTCCTGCATGGATTGTAAAATAGCTTACTCCTTGTTCAGCTTGCTCAATCAATGTATCTCTATAGATCTCCCAAGTTAGATCTTCAACTTTACCATTAACCTTCTCCAAAGCTTGATAGATCGGAACTGTACCTACTGGTACTGGGCTGTTTCTGATAATCCATTCGCGGGTTTGATGGATATGCTTCCCTGTTGAGAGATCCATTACAGTATCAGCACCCCACTTTATGGATATCACCATTTTTTCAACTTCTTCTAACATTGATGATGTCACTGCTGATGTACCAATATTTGCATTAACTTTAACTAAAAAGTTTCTACCTATAATCATAGGCTCTAACTCGGGGTGATTAATATTTGCTGGAATAATAGCTCTACCTGCGGCTATCTCATCTCGAACAAACTCTGGAGTGATTTCTTTTTGAATATTTGCACCAAATGATATTCCTTGATGTTGGTTTTTATACTCACTATCAAGGTGAAGATTTGCTCTTAGGATATTTTCCCTCATTGCAACATAATACATCTCAGGTGTTATGATGCCCTTTCTTGCATAATGCATTTGTGATACGTTCTTGCCAGCTTTCGCTTTAAAAGGGATATGTCTATTTTTAAAATTCAACTTTTCTTCTTTAAACTGAGAATTTGTGTATTTTGAAGAAAAACTATTTAATTGATCTATATCTTTATTTTGCTTAAGCCACTCTAGTCTATGTCTACTCAAGCCTTTTTCTATATCAACTGGTGTTTCTGAAGAATACTCCCCAGAAGTATCATATATGAAGATATCAGGATTTTTATTAATATTTCCATTTATGTCAGTGTCAGTTTGTTTAATCTTTCTAAATGGAACTTTTATTAGCTTATTTGGATATTCAATATAACATTTCTCAGAGCTAAAATATTCTATAGATAGCGTTGATTTTTGTGTATTAGTTTGAATATCTTGATTTTTAGAGTTATTCATTTTCATCTCCTATTTTATCAATTCAAACTAGTATAGGTAGATGAGTATTAAGAATATAATTGATACAACTATAGATACAAATAGTTATAATCAAAATCAAATTACACTTCCTACACTAGTATTAACTAGATCAGGTTCAAAGGGTTAGAAAAAATCCTCTCAGCATAGCCCAAATAAACTATGCACCCCTGTGCTTCAAAACTAAAGTAAATATTATATCCATGACTATGTCAAGAATCTAAATGGAAAAACTATAAAAAAACTTATCAAGAATCTAAATTAACTATTTCAAGATATTGCATCTGTGTCTGTAAAAACATCTCGCCCACAGACTTAAATTTTACAGGGATATCTGTAACGTAAAATCGATATTCTGCATCTAGTTGAGATGTATTTTGAATCTTTTTATCAATGAGTAAATCTTTCAAAATTTTACTAGCTTGCTGAGAAGGATCTATTAAATCAACATTTAAAATATCTGATATACTTTGCTTGATAATAGGATAATGCGTACAGCCTAAAATAAGTGCTTGAATATCTTTATCATTAAAATACTCAAGGTACTGCTTTGCAACTAATTCAACTATTTGTCCTTCAATAAAGCCTTCTTCTATCATTGATACAAAAAGACCACAAGGTGTACTATAAACTCCTGTTTCAGGATTATTTTTATGAATCTGCAAAGCATATGCATTACTATTTATTGTTGCTGGTGTCGCAATAACACCTACGGCATTTAGATCACTAACTAAGCTGACTCCTGCACTTATGACATCGATAACTGGAATGTCTTTAGCAATATCCTGAACAATATCTTTAGCAAGTGCAGATATTGTATTACAGGCTATTATTATAGCTTTAACTTCTTGAGCAATCAGAAACCTTGCCGTTTGAGCCGCAAACTTTTGAATAGTTGCTCGTGATTTAGTGCCATAGGGAATCCTCGCAATATCGCCAAAATAAATAATATTTTCATTTGGTAATATCTCCATTAGGTTTTTAACTACTGTTAACCCTCCAATCCCAGAGTCAAATACACCTATAGGCCTGTTATTTTGCATTACTTTTTCTCAAGCTTTCTAATGATTTTCTTACGTGAGCGAGATGGCATTTTCTCAAGATATTCTTCTTTTGCCTTAATGAAAGGTAATAGATTTTTCAAAGATAGTACTGCTTGGTTTGCATCATCTGCAATAAAATTCTCACTCAATTGAGCATCATCATTTGCAAAGATAACAATAGTTACAACAGGTATACCTTTTATATAGATCCTTTGCTTATACAAATATGTTTGTAATACTTTTTTTTGAGCAAAAGTTTGTCTAATCGGGTTCTTTATGGTTTTTGCATACACTTTATTATTCTGTGAAGTCTTTGAGACTTGCCATCTCTCAGCCATATTCTCAACTTGAATGTAACCGCGATTATTTTTCACCTCAACAATATATATACCTTTACGTGATATTGCGATAAAGTCTAATTCACGATTTCCTACAGTCGATTTTTGATCTGGTAAAATAACTCTATTAAACAAGACAAAGTTATTATCTAACTTCTTTAGCTCATCTAAAACAGTTGTTTCACCTTCTGCTCCAGAAATAATAATATCGACAGGATTATCATCTTTTGTTATCAAAAAGAAAAATACAAACAGTATAACTCCCAAAGTTAAAGCTATTTGTAAAGACTGTGCTACAAACTCAACATTACCTAAATATAAATCAACTCCAACGATTAAGCCACAAAGTATAATCGATGAATATAAGCTCTTTCTTGCCCTGATCAAGTAGTTTCTTAACCTTGCCCAAGTAAAACGCAAAAAAAGCCGATCTTTTTTTAACTTACTTTCTATCGCCATAATATAATAATTACTTCTTCTTAAAAATTATAAATTAATAAACTTTTGTTTTATTTCAGAAATTTTATCTCTAATTAAGGTTGCTTTTTCAAACTCTAGTTCTTTCGCGTGAGCACGCATACGTTTCTCTAAAGCTCTAATAACCTTACTAGCTTCTGTCATACCTAGTATAGCCGAAACATCGACATCATCAACCTTTAAACGCGAATTATTTTTATATGCTCGTTTTTGCATCTCTGGTGAGCTATCAAGCATATCATCAATATTTTTAATAATTGTTTTAGGTGTAATATTATGTTTTTTATTATATTCATCTTGGAGATGGCGACGACGCAGAGTTTCATCCATAGCTTTTTTCATTGATTTTGTAACTACATCAGCATATAAAATTGCTCGACCATTTTGATTTCTTGCAACTCTACCTATAGTCTGTATAAGTGATTTTTCTGAACGTAAGAAGCCCTCTTTATCTGCATCAAAAATAAGCAATACCCCCACTTCAGGCATATCCAAGCCTTCTCTTAAAAGGTTTATACCTACAAGCACATCAAACACCCCATGACGTAGATCATGAATGATCTGGACACGCTCAACAGTATCTATATCTGAGTGTAAATATCTAACATTAACTCCATGCTCAGATAAATATTCCGTAAGGTTTTCTGCCATTTTTTTTGTTAAGGTGGTGATTAACACTCTTTCACCTTTTGCAATTGCTTTATTTATCTCAGATAAAGCATCTTCAACCTGTATTGCAACAGGGCGTACAAAAACCTCAGGATCAAGCAGTCCTGTAGGACGGATAATCTGCTCAACCGTATTTTCAGACCTATCTAGCTCATAGTTTGCTGGAGTTGCTGAAACATAAACTGTCTGTGGTAAAAGTTTCTCAAATTCAGCAAACTTTAGAGGTCTATTATCCAATGCAGACGGCAACCTAAAACCGTAATTTACTAAGTTTGACTTTCGCGATAGATCTCCTTTATACATACCACCAAATTGAGGTAATGTTGCATGAGACTCATCAACAATAACTAATGCATTCTCTGGCAGATAGTCTATTAATGTAGGTGGTGGATCTCCCGGCTCGCGACCAGAAAGAAGCCTTGAGTAATTCTCGATACCTGTACAATAGCCCAGCTCCTGAATCATTTCAATATCATATTTTGTTCTTTGCTCAATTCTTTGAGCTTCAAGAAGTTTACCTTCTTCTTCAAAATACTTAACTCTCTCTTTTAATTCTTCCTTTATTTCTTCTATTACGATTTCTTTACGCTCTTTAGAGGCTACATAGTGAGTACTTGGAAATATAGTTGCTCTATGGATAGACTTTATTTTTTTTGAAGTTAATGAATCAATAATACTAATTGCCTCTATTTCATCATCAAAGAACTCTACTCTAATGGCGTCTTTTTCAGAATCTGCCGGGAATATATCTAATATTTCACCTCTAACACGAAAACTTCCGCGACTAAAATCCATATCATTACGTGAATACTGCATCTCAATCAATTTTGTTTGAGCTTTTTTAAGCCCCAACTCTTCACCTACCTTTAAATGCAAAAGCATTTGCATATATTGCTCAGGATCGCCTAAACCATAGATTGCAGAAACTGTTGCCACTATTATCACATCATTTCGCTCTAAAATTGCTTTTGTCGCAGATAAGCGCATTTGCTCAATATGCTCATTCACAGATGAATCTTTTTCTATATACGTATCAGATGCTGCTACATAAGCCTCTGGTTGATAATAATCATAATAAGAAACAAAATACTCAACTGCATTATCAGGAAAATACTGTTTAAATTCAGAATATAACTGTGCTGCTAAAGTTTTATTATGAGCAACAATTAAACATGGTTTTTGAGTCTGCTGAATTACATTTGCCATAGTGTAAGTCTTACCAGAACCTGTAACCCCTAATAAAACTTGATGATGCAAACCTGTTTCAATACCATTTACTAAAGATTGTATCGCCTCTGGCTGATCTCCACTTGGACTATATTTTGTTACTAAGTTAAATTTATCCATAAGTTATATCTCCTGCTTGGTTATATAACTCTAGTAATTGACAGCTATCATTCATTTCGCAGCCAACTACAATATTTCCTTGTTTATTATTAAAAATATAAGTACACATTTCTTTTATTTGATGACAAAATTTTTCTATTGTTTTAATATCATTAATATCAACTTTCTCATTTTTTTTAATGTGAGAAAAAAGATTAGAATCTAAATGAGCATACCTTTTATCTCTATATACTTTAATTTTATCTGTATAAATCTTTTCTACTTCATCTTTTTGTTCATTAAACCCTTTAAGACTACAATTAAAATCCCCTAATAATTGATAGGTAAAAACTTCTTTGTTAAGACAATTTTCGTTCTTAAATATAGATTCCAACAATTTACAGCCAGTATCTTTTTTAGCACCATCTTTTTCTGTAAATATCATACCTAAACCTATAGTAAGATGCCTCATGCAACTCTCATAAATAAAAAATTGAGAATATGTTTTTATTTCACTCTCATATAACATGTGTGTATACAAAAAATGCGCATAAATCCAAAGATTATGACTTAAAAAATATAAATCTTTAAATGTATCAAAAGTATTTTTATCATTGTTAAATAATTCTTTAACAAGTTCATGTTGCTGTTCAAACTCTATTGACTCCATCTAAAAAAGATACTCCTCTAACTCATACAGCAAAGCCTGTTGCTCTTCTGTTAGATCTCGATTTATACGAACATCTTGCATTTCTTGATAAATATCTTCTAATGTCTTACGAGTTTTACCACGATGATCGACCAATAACTCATCATTATCTAAACTTACAATCTTATTTAGATATTCTTGAAACTTCATCTGCGCTTTTTCAGGTAATTTTGAGAAATCTAACCTACCAATTATACGCACTGCTCTATCATAAAACTTACTTGGTAATTGATTAAGCATCTGGGCTTTTTGATATATAATAGAACTGTGAAACTTATCACAGCCTCTCTCATCAGCACTAGTCATAAAATCACTTTGATAAATAGCAGCATCCACATCGATATTCTCAATCTCTGAATACTTATATTCCAATACATAATCAACAAAATTAGCAAAAGTTTCAGGATTACTTTTTATAAACTCTTTATTTGCTTTTATAAGCTCTAATCTTTCTTGTGGTAGTTTACCTACAAAACGTGTCTTTGCAGGTAAAATTAATGGGATATCACCCCACTTTTTATTAATCGTCAAACGCCAATGCTCTACCTCTAAACTTCCAAACTCCTCTATAAATTCACTAAAAAGATAACTATCTAAACGCAAGAATATTTCTTGATTTTTATAATGTCTATGTTGACCTAAATCTACAATTGCTGATGTAAAATTATTTTTAGAACCAAAAATACCACTTATAGCTATTGCTTGTCTATATCCATGATTCTCTATTTCAATACCAACATCTAGTTGTGACAATGTATTCTCATCATTTTGTTTATTAAATTTGTCCAATAAAAACTGCCACATTTTTGGATTTGCTGATTTTAATTTTTTAGCTAACTCTACAGTCACAATTACATCTGTAATTGCATCATGTGCTCGACCACCACTATAGAATTTATTTTCTTGATTTAGATTTTCTAATTTTAAAGATATCTTTTCTTGACCTTCATTATCTATAACTTTAGGCCACTTTAATCCTTGTTTAAAAAAGGCACTATAGCAAGCAACTATCGGAAATAAATCCGCTCTTGAACAATTATTTTTAAATTGATGTGTGTATGGTGGCAGCATATTTTTATAAAAAGCAAACCTTAAAAACTCATCATCAAAGCCAAGAGTATTATAACCAAGACTTATAGTTCCTGGAGTATTTATTATTTTGTGAATTTTTCTAATAGCATCATATTCCGATATTCCTGTATTTGCCTGAGCAATAGATATATGATGCGTGATTGTCGCCATAGGTGAAGGTGTAGTATCTGGATTCAGTTTAACAAAAAAATTAACCCTTTGAATTTCATTAAAATCCAAATCAGTTCTGATTGCAGCAAATTGTAAAACCTGATCAAAAGAGTTGTTAATACCACTTGTCTCTAAGTCATAGAATAAGAAAGTCTGATTATCAAACATAATATATCGGCTATTTAAATTACTTTAAATTATTTCAATTCTATGATTTTAACATACCTTTGTAACTATTATTAATGGAAATAGTAAGCAAATAAGACTCTTAAATAGATATTTAAGCCAGTTGATTCAATATTTTATATAAGATAAAAGATCTAAAAAATGATAGAATGATATTAATGGTATAAAAACTATTGAAACTTTGAAAAAATAAGATAGGAGTTAATATTTATGAAAATGAGATCTTGTACAGTAAATTTATTTAACTTTTCTAATATTGATATAGAAAAATATATAAGTAGCTTGTTTAAAATAATATTTATATTAATAACATTATTTCTAGTTCTGCACTTATACGTCCTAAGTAGTATGTTTAAGCTAGGAGTAATATCTACAGATACTTTTGTTATTACTGGTATAGTTTATTTACTAAAGTACTCTATTAGTCTAGGGCTAGTTAGAGCATTTTTAGAAATTCCTGTAGTTTTAAACAAAATCTACAAGTCTATTCAAAACAACTCAAGCAACAGTTAATTATGCTGGCTGTCTAGTTGCAGCAATCACAACTTCACGAATATTAATATTTTGAGGTTGGCTATACATAAACATAGCAGCTCTAGCTATATCATCTGCAACTAATACGCCGCCCATTGACTCTTTCCAACCTTCATAATCCTCTTTGATTTTGTCAGAAGTTGTATGGCTTAGTAATTCAGTTTCAACAGCTCCTGGACAAATTGTCATAACTCTCACATTATCATCCGCAACTTCTTCACGTACATTCTCACTCATTGAAGAAACAGCAAACTTTGTACCTACATAAGCAGCATGATTTGGGAATGATTTTTTACCTGCAATAGAACTTACATTTATAATTGTTCCATTTTTTCTAGCTTTCATATCACCTAGTACCGCCTGAATACCATTAAGTAAAGCCAATACATTTACATCATACATTTTTTGCCATTCAATTGGATCTTGTGTATCAACCTGACCTAGAAGCATTAACCCAGCATTATTTACTAAACAATCAACAGGCCCATACTCAGCCTCAGCATCTTTTATAGCTGCTTTCAAAGCTTGTGAATCTGTTACATCTACTTTACGAATCATTGTATTAGGCAAGTTTAGCTCTTGAATTTTTTCTATTCTTCTACCAATAAGTAAAAGAGAATGTCCAGCCTCTGAAAAACGCTTAGCAATTGCAGCACCGATTCCTGAACTAGCTCCTGTTATTACTACTAGTGATTTTGTCATTTTAATTCTCCTTTTTTAATTAACTTGTTTTTGTATCGTTTTGTTGATTGTAAATTCTATATAAAATTATTAGACTAATAAATACCAATAATAATAAAACATTGTTATAAAATAATGAACAATATTCAGTGGAGAGGCATTCAATCTTTTATCTATGTTGCAGAACAACAAAGTTTTACCAAGGCTGCTGATATACTTGGCATAGCCAAATCAAATCTTAGTCAGAGTATAAAAGATTTAGAAAGTCAGCTAAAAGTTCAGCTTCTATATAGAAGTACTCGGCATGTTAGACTTACGGAAATAGGACGAGAATATTATCAAAAATGCAAAAAAGCTTTTCATGATCTAGATATTGCAACACAGCTTGCTACACAAGAAAATAGTGAATTAAATGGAAGTATTAAAATAAATTGTGTAGGCGGTATTATTGGTGAAGATGTAATAGCTCCAATATTGCTTAAGTTTCAACAGCAAAATCCAAATGTAAATATACATTTAGACTTTTCAAGCAATAGAATAAATCTTTTAGATAGTGATTATGACTTAGTTATCCGCATGGGTAATCTACCTGATTCAAACTTAATAATATCTCCTTTACGAAAAGTTTCAACAAAATACATTGCCAGCAATGGTTTTATAAAACAATATGGTCAAATCATACACCCAAGACAACTTGAAAAAATCCCACTAATTTATGGAAGCGTTAAACAGTGGTCTTTTATTTCAAATAAAGATAACTACACTCTACACATCCATAATAACGGTACTTATGTTGCTAATGGTAAAGTAATGAAGCAAGCAGCCTTATTAGGTCTTGGGATTACTAGATTAGTAGATATATATGTAGATGCTGATATTAAAAATAAAAACCTCATTGAAATATTGCCTGAATATGCAGAAACTACACAACTTTCTATAGTATCTCTACCAGTAAAATATCAATTAAAAAGAATTAGTTCTTTAATAAAATATATAAAGCAACACTTTAATAAAAGATATAATAATCTCTAGACATTAGAGATTGCTGTATAAGCATTGATTTTTTTCAAAAAAAATATATTATCCAAAATAGAAGATAGTAAATAACTAATGAGGTATATTTAATATGAAAAAAGCAATTGTCGCAATATTTATAACACTATTACTTTCATCGTGTTATACAAAATATGAAGCAGCTCCTAATTCAGCTGATACACCAAGCTCTCAAACTGCGAGCTAAAAGGTATAAAATATGAAAAAAATACTTATGACTTTCATAGCAGTCTTACTCTTGACTTCTTGTTCTTCAATACATCAATGCCCTACAATAAAAGAAGCCAATGGAAAAAATACTCTAGATTTATATCACTGTACAACGACAACAAAACTTTTGGGTGTTATTCCTGTATATTCAAGCTAGGCTCCATGAACAAAAACTTAAATCAACATATACTAATCTTTTAAAGTTAATCTTTGATAACGAATAGTTATATTCTTAAAATTTTTTTTAATCTTATCTCTAGTATATTGATTCATATCTTTATACAAATCAGGAGCATAATTTTCTCTTTTAAGATCTAAGACACGATAGCTTCTTAAACTCAATAACAGTTCATCCATAAGCAACAAAACCCTTTTACATTCACGGTAATTTTCCTTGCTTAAGAACTCATACTTTGCATCATATAACATATCATTAAGTTTAATACTTCTTTCTATTAGAGGCATAATTTTACGATTTGAGATAGTTTCATCTATATTCTCTACTATATTTTTTAGGCGTAGATATGACTCCTCCATTTCCTTAACAACAATATGTAGAAACTTACGCCCTCGTGTCAGGTATGTAACTAATACAATGCTTGATGTACCAATTAAAATACATAATACTCTTGCTATAAAAGTATATTTATTCCAGCTTTCTAGTAATCCAAAGAACATCACTATATAAACGTGGATAAAAAATACACTTGTTGCATAATTTATAAATGCTGTATACATATTTAAACAGAGTCCTATTATGCACATAATAGCAACTGTAAGAAAATAAAAATCTCCATGAATATCTTTCTGTATTAGAAAAAGTATTGCTGAGCCAAAAGTAGTACCTAAAATACAAAACATAATAATATATTTTGCTCTTGTATATATCACATTTGTACTACTACTAGCAGATACACTTGCTATAGCTATCACAACCCAATATATTCTGATTAAAAACTCATGCTGACCGATTAATGTAAAAAGTATATAAGAGAATGATAAACCTATAGTTGTAGCGATCAACACTCTTACTGATAACAAAGTTGTGTCAGATAAATTAAATCTGATTTTCAATGATTTCAAAATACGCCTCTTTTATATTCTGTAAGCCAATCAACATATTCTCTAAGAGTAAAATACTGTCAAATAATAATTTACTCTTATTTTTATTATCTAGATATTTCATAGTATAAAAATTCTTAAATTCAGATTGTAATTCTACTACTTTTGCTATCTTTCTATCTAATATCTTCTCATCATAAACTACATAGTTTGTTAATCTAATAGTCTCTTTAAATAAATCTTCTAATCTATGTATTAAGGCTTGCTCTTGTTTCGTATCATTAAAAGCTAAACTCATATATTTCAAGCTAATTCTTTTATAACTAAGTATAAACTTCTCATATAGTCTATTTAAAAGTATTATATTATGACAGAAGTATCTCCAACGCTCATGATCAGCTTTTTTTAATGACATAAGACCATGGTTTTGTAGAGAAATGATTGTTTTCATTTTCTCTTGGCTAAATTTTATTATTTTTGCTTTGGTAAAATTACGATATTTTACACTTTCAAATTCTTCGAGATAGCTCTTATTAAAAACTTTAAAAAAACTACTTATTATTGCTTGTATTTCACTATAGTTTATAACCTTATACTGACTTATAACCAAAATATAAAATGCTAAAACAATCAACAATGCAGTAAAAGTAAACTCAATATGCTTATCTGCTTCTAGAGGAAATCTAAAAAAACAAATACTCATCATAATAACAAGCATTACCGGAAAAATTAAAAAAGCCTCTCCAAACCGGCGAATCCAGAATGCAATAAATACGATAGGCAAAAATAACAATACATTTTTTTCCAATAACAAATGTACATAAGGAGAAATATTTATTGCTATCACAGAGAAAAACACATATAGGAAAAATGCTTTTTTCTTTGATTCAATACTACCTGTTAATATCGCTGCAGTCATATTTGCTATAAACAAAATACCTAGGATTATGACATTTTTATCAACCTCTAAAAAAATTGTTATTGCTAAAAATATAAATAAGATTAATGCAGATTTAAGTGCACCATTACGAAAAACCCTAGTAGGATCTTGATCTATATATTTATGATAAATTTGGCTAAGTTGAAACACTATAGATCTACTTCAAAAAACTATAAACATATTCCAAATTATATTGCAAAAGTTGGATAATTAATATCATTAGGGTAGTTATTTTTATAACAAAATGTAGTAGAATCTAATTGATAAAAATAATATAAAATTGCTTATACTTGATTATGATTTATAGTAATACTTACGATGTTATAGTTGTTGGCGGTGGCCACGCAGGAGTTGAGGCAGCTGCTGCATCAGCTAGAGTAGGTGCTAAAACACTCTTATTAACTCACAACATTGATACAATTGGTCAAATGTCATGCAACCCTGCTATTGGTGGCATTGGCAAAGGCCACTTAGTTAAAGAAATAGATGCTATGGGCGGTATCATGGCCAAAGCTATTGATATGGCTGGCATCCAATTTAGAATCCTTAACTCGCGTAAAGGCCCTGCTGTTAGAGCAACTCGAGCTCAAGCTGATAGAGTTTTGTATAAAAAAGCAATAAATACCTTAATAAACAATCAAGATAACCTAGAAATCTTTCAAGATTCTGTTGATGATCTTGTTGTTGAAAATAACGTTGTCACAGGCGCTATAACAAAAACAGGAATCACATTTAAAGCTAAAAAGGTAATTCTAACTGTAGGTACATTTCTTGGTGGTAAAATACATATTGGTAAAATATCTAACTCTGGTGGACGTGCAGGCGATCAGCCTTCAAATGCTTTAGCAAAACGTTTAAGAGTACTCCCTTTTAGAGTTGATAGGCTTAAAACTGGTACTCCTCCACGCATAGATAGAAGATCTGTTGATTTTAGTGTTATGGATGCCCAACCTGGGGATATCCCAGCACCTTATTTTTCATTTTTCTCAAAAGGAAAAATAAATCATCCTGAGCAAGTTCCTTGCCATATTACTTATACAAACCCTAAGACACATGAAATCATAACTAGTAACCTTGATAAATCTGCTATGTATAGCGGCTTAATTGAAGGAATTGGGCCTCGTTATTGTCCTTCTATCGAGGATAAAGTCGTTAGATTTGCAGATAAGGATAGACATCAAGTCTTTGTTGAGCCAGAAGGATTAAACAGTATAGAACTATATCCAAATGGATTATCAACAAGTCTTCCTTTTGAAGTTCAATGCGAATATATCCGTTCAATAAAAGGCTTTGAAAATGCTTTTATTATGCGCCCTGGATATGCAATTGAATATGATTTTTTTGATCCAAGAGATTTAAAACCAACTTTAGAAACTAAATACATTAAAAATTTATATTTTGCAGGTCAAATAAACGGCACTACAGGTTACGAAGAAGCTGGAGCTCAAGGTCTTGTCGCTGGTATTAATGCTGCCATAAGCCTTGATAGTGATAAATCATGGTATCCAACTCGAGCAAATAGCTATATTGGTGTTCTTATCGATGATCTTATTACTAAAGGAACAAAAGAACCATATAGAATGTTTACTTCTCGTGCAGAATATAGACTCATTCTACGTGAAGATAATGCTGATTTACGTTTATCAGATGCTGCTTGCAAGCTTGGTCTTTTAAATTCATATGATGAAAAGTATTTCCTTGATAAGAAAAATGCTATCAATGAAAATATTAAAATGATGAAAAACACTTGGATAGGACCTCAAACACAAAAAGCTCGTGATTTAGAAAAGTTTTTAGATAAAAAAATGACTCGAGAAAGCACACTTTTTGATTTATTAAAGCGCCCTGAGTTAGATTATAAAAAACTACAGCAAATACCTGAACTAAGCCTAGACTTAAATAATGAAGCCGTAATAGAACAAATAGAGATTTCAGCAAAATACTCTGGATATATAGAACGTCAAAGTAAAGATATAGCAAAGCTATCTGTTTTTGAACAAAAACCAATACCTTTAGATTTTGATTATTCTCAAGTTAATGGATTATCAAATGAGGTTTTACAAAAACTTACAGAGCAAAAACCTACTACATTAGGTGAAGCATCAAGAATTCCAGGAATCACACCAGCTGCCATATCTCTACTAACTATTTACATGAAAAAAACAGGATTTATAAAATAGGAGTGGCTATGACAAAAAAGCTTTTTAGAATAATTTTTCTTACTTGTTTAATAGCTACTTTATTTTCATGTGCTACTAGACAAAAATATATAGATCAACAAAAGGCATGGATTGGAAAAAGCGTTAATGGATATATAAAGGAATTTGGATATCCTCAAAATGTAATTCAAATTGTTCCAAATCCTGATATTGAGACCTATGTATATATTAGAAAAGCTATAAATGCTGGATCAATACAACAAGCTGGTAATCCTATGAATAGCTTAATTATGGCAAATAGAGACCCTCGTTTTGTTCAATTTGGAGCACTAATGTGCACAACATGGGTATCTGTAAATAAAGATACAAAAATTATTAAAAATATCACTTTTCGTGGAAACTATTGCGCAATAAACTAAAAATTAGGAAAATAAATGAATATTAAGCAAACATCTACTCCTTTAGTTATAGGTCTTGTTTCAACTGCCACCTGCTTCAGCTTTAGCTTTTTTACAAATGTATTTAAATATAATGGGCTTGAATTTTTTTATGCTTATGTGGCTTTTTTAATACTACTTTGCTATCCAATGAACTTAGTTGCAATATACTTACAAAAAAGTGTCCCACAACTGACTTCACATAGCAAATTAATTGCTCATATTACTGGAACATCTAAACTTAAACCAATAAGCATACTGCTTGCTGGAGCTATGGTAATTCTAGTTTCACTAGTAATGTTTAATATGGCAACATACGTTCTAGATTTTTTTGACAATATCCCAGCTATTGATAGACTTAGTGACGCTAGTTTAAAATTTAATACAGATTTACCATTATACTCATCATTAGCGGCTGTATTTATTATTATCTTTATATTATTTATTCTTACTAACTTTGAAAAAATAAACCTTAATAACCTACTTAAAACAGCTGCTCATATATCTTTATATTTGGTCATAATTCTTATGCTAATGGTAATATATTTACCACAAAGCATAAATGGGATTTATGATTTCTTATTTGAACTAAACTATCAAAATACTGAACAGCTTCGCAATATGCTTGCTCTTGCGTTAGTCTATGCTATTTTAAGTAATTTTATATCTATAGCTTTTTATAAAAATATAATAAATATTGTTGATAGTGACTATAAAAAACTCAAAGTTGCTGCTTTTAAGAGTGCTTTTTATAATATTATTTTCTCACTAATCATATGTATAACAATATACTCAATGCTAGGTAACTATAGAACCTACTTTCAACCAAATGAAACAATGCCTATAGAATTAGTATTCCAGATTGTTAAAGCAAATTCACCAACATTCTATTTACTACTTGAAGTTGTATTTACAACTCTAAACCTTGTTGTGTTTATTGCTGCTTTAAAATATATTTACAGATTAGGTGATAACATATATACAAAACTTCTTTTTCTAATAATACCTCTAATAATGACTATTGGACTTATCGAAACTGGAATAGCGTATATAGACTTTTCAGATATGTTTGGCTTCCATCTTCTGATAATCTTTCTATTTTTATTTGATGTTTTTGTTATTGGATGGATATATGATGCTCAAAAATTAAGTTATGAAATCTTAAAACATACAAATACAAAACTCTCACCATTATTTAATATAATGTTACGTATAGTTATTCCTTTCATTTGTATATTTGTAACTATTGGATATATCTTTTTACCAATGTCTATAATGTGGCAGTTTATAGCTGCTATTGCATGTATAATTATCTATATTGTAAAAGGAAGTATTTTCAGTAACAAATTTAATCAGAGAAAATTTTAAAATGTTTTTTAATAAAAAAAGTAATCAAGACGAATTAAAAAAAGCTGCTGCTATTGAAGCTGCAAAATATATAAAATCAGAAATCACTTTAGGTGTTGGTACAGGCAGTACAGTCGGTTTTCTTATACAGGAACTAGTCAATTATAAAGATAAAATAAAAACAGTTGTATCAAGCTCTGAAGACTCAACAAAAAAGCTTAAAGAATTAGGCTTTGAAGTAGTTGATCTTAACTATGCTGGAGAGATTGACTTATATATTGATGGTGCTGATGAATGCAATAATCATAAGGAACTTATCAAAGGTGGAGGGGCTGCTCTTACACGTGAAAAAATATGTGTTGCTGCAGCAAAAAAATTCATTTGCATTATCGATGAGTCTAAAAAAGTAAATACTCTAGGTGAGTTTCCTCTTCCAGTTGAGGTTATACCTATGGCTAGAAGCTATGTTGCTAGAGAAATAGTTAAACTAGGTGGTCAACCTGTATATAGAGAGCAAACTGTTACGGATAATGGCAATGTTATCCTAGATGTCTATAATCTAAAAATTGATAATCCTTTAAAACTTGAAAGTCAATTAAACCAAATAACCGGCGTTGTGACTAACGGTATCTTTGCTCTTAAACCTGCGGATACTGTTATTATGGCTAAGAAAAGTGGAGAGATTGAAAGCTTTTAGTCTTTCAACTTGGGTAGAGGAATAAACTCTTCCTCATCACCATATACCTTTTTAAATTTACCGTTTAACCAATCAGCTTTTGCTTTATCAATTCTTTTTCTATTGCTTGAAACAAAATTCCACTCTATAAATCTATACGAAAGTTTATCTCCACCAATTATAACTATCTGTGAGTCCAATAATGCTGTCAATCTTGACATTCCTTGAGTATCCATAATAAGCATTGTGTGGCTTTCTATTGTATTTTTATCATATTCAACCTTTCCTTTAACTACATAAATAGCTAGCTCTTCTTCAATTGGTAGTGCAATAGAGCTAGCCTGAGGAATACTAATCTTAATATATAAAGTTCGACTATATGTTTTAACTGGAGACTCATATCCATAAGCACCGCCAATTAAAAGCTTAAAGCTTACATTATTAATAGTAAATCTGGGTAATTGCTCACTTGAATAATGATAAAAATCAGGTTCAATCTCTTCATAAGGCTCAGGTAAAGCATACCAAAGCTGTATACCATGAAGAGTACGATTTTTTAACTTTACTTCATTTCTTTCACGTTCAGAGTGTGTTATCCCCTTACCAGCAACCATAATGTTTATCTCACCTGGAGATATCAACTGTGCATTTCCTATAGAGTCTCTATGATAAATCTCACCTTTAAATAAATACGTAACTGTTACTAAACTAATATGAGGATGCGGTTTAACATCCATACAATCACCAGCAAGTAACTCTACAGGTCCAAAATGATCAAAAAATATCCATGGTCCAACCATTCTTTGTTTTGCTGTCGGTAAAAGTCGCCTAACTTCCAAACTACCGATATTATTAGTCTTTGCATTAATTATATGTTTAATTTTCATATAGACTTCCTCATTATTTGGCTTTAGCTACTTCTTTTATGAAACTATCTACTTTCTCTTCTATTGTAGCCCAAGAAGTAACTAATCGTACCATTGAGTTTTGCTCATCGATTTCATCCATAACAAAAAATATAAACTTTTCTTGAAGAGACTTAATTAGAGTATTTGGCAAAATAGCAAAAATCTGATTACTCTGTGTAGGTTGCAATAATCTGAAACCAGCCTCAATTATTCCTTGCGAAAGCTTTTCTGCCATTTTATTGGCATGACTAGCTAGTTCAAAGAAAAGATTATTAGAAAATAATTCTCTAAACTGAAGTCCTAACACCCTACCTTTAGCTAATAAAGCTCCGCGTTGTTTAATATTAAAATCAAACTCATAAGCTAGCTTTTTATTTGGAATAACTATAGCCTCACCAAATAAAATACCTGTTTTAGTTCCTCCTATCCAAAATATATCTACAAGCTCTACAATATCTGCTAAATTTAAATCACTTTTATTAGCTGTCAGAGCAGCGCCTAACCTTGCTCCATCAACGAATAATAATAAGTCATTTTCTTTACATATTTTTGATAATTCTTGCAGTTCAGCTTTTGTATATATAGTTCCAAGCTCTGTTGAATTCGATATATATACTAATTTCGGTTTTGCCATATGTGGAGCATGGGAGTTATTTTTAAGCACCTCTTTAATATCGTTTGAGGTTAACTTTCCATTTGCTGAACTAACAGAAATTATTTTATGTCCTGTTGCTTCAATTGCTCCTGCCTCTCGCAAAGCGATATGCCCACTACTTGCAGAAATTATTGCCTCATATGGTTTTAAAATACTAGAAATACAAATTAAATTAGCAAGCGTACCTCCTGCAACAAAATGTATATCAACATCATTTTTATTAAAATATTTAGTAATAAGTTTTTTTGCCTGATAAGAATACTCATCATTACCATAAGCTACCTGCTGAATAAAATTGGTATCATTTAACACTCTAAGAATGTTAGGATGGCATCCTTCACTATAATCATCCATAAAACTATACTTTAACATAAAAAATTCCTTTCAACTTTTAAAACAAACTCGCTTATAGTATATGGTATATACCGCTATTTTAAGCTATCTTATTATGTATTAATCTATTATTTTTATAAATTTAGGAGAAACCATTATGTTATCAGGTTCTCAACTTGTAGTTAAATGTCTAGAGAGTCAAAAAGTCGAATATATCTTTGGTATACCTGGTGCAAAAATCGATGCCGTTTTTGATGCTTTAGTAGATTCAAATATTAAAGTTATTTTGTGTAGACATGAGCAAAATGCTGCTTTTATGGCTGCTGCATATGGTAGAGTTACTGGCAAACCAGGAGTTGTATTAGTTACTTCAGGTCCAGGTGTAGCAAACTTAGCTACAGGACTTCTAACAGCAACTACAGAAGGAGATCCTGTTGTTGCTCTAGGAGGTAATGTCCCATTAAATATGAAGTTTAGAGAAACCCATCAAAATACTGATAATGCAAAGCTACTTGATACTGTTACAAAATCATCTATTGAAGTAACAACTGCTGATATTATTCCTGAAACTATAGCAAATGCCTTTAGACTTTCAAAATCTCCTCAAGCAGGATCATGCTTTATAAGCCTTCCTCAAGATATACTTTCTAATCAAACTCAAGCTATACCATGTTCTAATCTACTAAATATTAATTATGGACATGCAAATAAAGAAGAAGTTATAAAAGCTTGTCAACATATTGCTGATGCTAAAAGACCAATTTTACTCTTAGGACAAGAAGCATCGAGACCTGAAAATACAGAAGCTATTATTAAGCTTATACGTAAATATCAAATTCCAGCAATATCAACATATCAAGGAGCTGGAGTTATCCCTAAAAATCTTTTATTTTGTTTTTATGGTAGAGTTGGCTTATTTAAAAATCAACCTGGTGATAAACTTCTGCAAAAATCTGATTTAGTAATAACTGTAGGATTCAATCTATGCGAGTACGATCCTGAGATCTGGAACGTAGACTCATCTAAAAAAATAATTCATATAAACTACCATCCTGCAAATATACATACGACATATCAACCTGAATGTGAGCTGCTTGGTAATATAAAAGAGAATATTGAACACTTATCAAATCGTATAACAGATATTAGCATTCACTCATATAAGAATCTTCAAGATGAATTATTTGATAAAATTAGAGAAGGTAGAAATAAAATAGGTAAAAATAACACCATACATCCTCTTAGGTTTATTTATGAACTTAATAAGATTATAGATGATGATACGATTATCTGCTGTGATGTAGGATCTGTATATATGTGGTTAGCTAGATATCTAATATCTCATAAGCCTCATCAATTGTTGTTTAGTAATGGACAACAAACCTTAGGTGTTGGCCTACCTTGGGCAATGGCTGTGAAGCTATCAAACCCTAATAAAAAAGTAATAAGCATTTCTGGTGATGGTGGCTTCTTATTTTCAGCAATGGAGCTAGAAACTGCAGTTCGAGAAAATATCAATATAATCCACTTTGTCTGGAGAGATGGTAGTTATGATATGGTAAAAGAACAGCAAGAAATGAAATATAAGAGAGAAGCTTCTGTCGAGCTTGGGAAAATTGATATACCAAAGTTTGCAACCGCTTTTGGTGCTAATGGAGATCAAATAAAACGACCAGAAGATATTACAGAAGTATATAATAATTACTTAAATTCTAACAAACCTACTGTAATAGATATAGAAATAGATTATTCTGATAATATTGATCTATTTACAAAAGCACATGAGGCAAATTTAGGTAACTAATTATGATTTTCTTTGAAAAGCAAAATGATAATACCGAAACACTAGCATATATCGGCCATGTTGATAATGTCATTCAAGGTGTTGTTCCAGAAGAACTTAAAAATAAGCGCTTTCTTGCTAGTAATTTTGATTATGGTTTTGAGCTTGGTTCGCCACAAAGTGTTTATAACTTAGGCGAATGTATTTTGCTTAATAATATGATCTACTCCTCGCGAACAGATATAAGTCGTACAGAACGCGATCCCTTAATGTGGGGACCTGAATTTGTTACTACAGGTATTTTTCTTATCCCCAAAAATACTCCCGTTAACTACTATGTTAAATATTTTTCCTTTGATCAAGAATACTCTTTAGCTGATATATACAAACAGATATATCAACAATTAAAATCTCCTTTTGCAGTAGTTGGCTGTGCGCAATTTTCAACAGTAAATGCTGAGGCAATAACAAAGGCTCCAATAAATCGAGAAAATATATTTAATAACTCTAATAATTACTATGATGAAAAAGAATATAAAGACAGTGATGTTAATTTTGCCATCATGGGTGTTGTTAGTAACTTTCATGACAAAAAACTAACAAAGGTCAATAAAGAGCTATCTTCGGTTTTATATAACAACCCTTTTGCTAGTAAAAATAAACTTTTAACTCACACTCATGGACTAATGCTAAATAGATCAATTATTGATATTGAAAAAGTACAACCCAAAAACGCTAAAGAAGTACTACATATCCAAGACAGATCCTTATTACGCTATGTTAAACTAAAAGTCTATAAGATAAATGGGCTAACAAAGTACGCTTAGATATTTGCTATTTTTTCACCTTTTTATAGTAAGCCTTAAATATAAAAGGTATTAAAGACATTAGGCATAATACACTCAAAGCAAGTACAAATTTATAATCGACAAAACTATTAGAAGCATTCGTTTCTATAGCATCTTTAAAATGCACTCCAAACCAAACATATATAAATGTAAAAGGAATTATCCCTAATAAAGTTGTAAAAAAGAAAATACGATTTTTTACTTTTAAAATAGCAGCTAATACATTAGGTATAAAAAAAGGCATAGGCATCAATCTAGCAACAAATAAAACTAAAACAGGATGCTTAATTACCAAAGATGTAAACTTTGAAACAACCTTTATTTTCGAATTACCCGAGCTTTCACCCCAAGAGTATTTTATAATCAGGAATGTTAGCATAGCTCCTGCTGTAGCTGACAATAAAGAGATTATAAACCCTAGATATAATCCAAATAATAACCCAGCTAATATCTTTAAAAATGGCTTTATAGGAACTGAGAAAAAAACTGTAAGTATATATATTAAAGCATATATAAAAGACGATATTATAATATGCTCATTAACATATAAGTTTGCTCTATTATAAGCTAACTGCAATTCATTTAAATTAAAATATTTAAATCCATCTAAAATAAAGAATATAAATATTCCTAGACTAAAAAATACTATAAGAGATAATCTTTTGATAAGTAGAGGATTTAAGTGTTTCACTTAAGTTTTGAAAATTAGAATATAATATTATTATTAATATTAATAGTTCATTAAGCTAAAGCAGCTTTTGCTTTTTCTACAACAGCAGCAAATGCATCTTTGTTGTATACAGCTAGTTCAGCTAATGCTTTTCTATCTAGCTCAACACCAGCTTTGTTTAAGCCATTGATTAATTGGCTATAGCTAATATCGTATTGTCTAGCAGCAGCATTGATACGAACGATCCAAAGAGATCTGAATGTTCTTTTCTTAACTTTACGGTCTCTATAAGCATATTGACCTGCTTTAATTACAGCTTGTTTAGCTACTCTGTATACTCTTGAACGAGCACCGTAGTAACCTTTAGCTTGATTTAAAACTTTCTTATGACGTGCACGTGCTGTTACGCCTCTTTTTACTCTTGACATAATTTAATCTCCACTTTAAAAATTGATAAACAAATCTGCGTTCAATATTATGCGTAAGGCATTTGTTGAACTAAGCTAGGTGCGTCAACCTTAGCTACTTGATTCATACCTCTTAAATGACGTTTTCTTTTAGTTGTCATTTTAGTGTTGATATGAGCACGATTTGCACAACGGTGTTTGAAACCACCTTTACCAGTCTTTTTAAAGCGCTTAGCAGCACCACTCTTAGTTTTTAACTTAGGCATTTTTAAATACTCCGCATTGTATTAATTGTTATTTTTATTTACTACTTTTTCTTAGGTCCTAAAACCATAATCATCTGACGACCTTCCATTTTAGGTTGGTGTTCCACTACACCGTGTTCAGCTGCATCATTTGCCATACGCTTAAGCATTTCCATGCCTAGCTCTTTGTGTGACATTTCTCTACCTCTGAATCTCAGCGTAACTTTTACTTTATCGCCTTTTTCTAAGAACTTTATCAGGTTGCGTAGTTTTACCTGATAGTCCCCTACATCAGTCACTGGTCTAAGTTTTACTTCTTTTACCTGTGTCTGTTTTTGGTTCTTTTTAGCTTGTGCTTTTTTCTTACCTTGTTCAAATAAGTACTTACCATAGTCCATCAAACGACAAACTGGTGGCTTAGCATTTGCTACCATTTCAACCAAATCAACATCAGCCTGTTCGGCTAATGCTAAAGCCTCATTGATCGATACAATTCCTATTTGCTCTCCATCAACACCAACTAGACGCACCTCTCTGGCTTTTATTTGCTCATTAATAGGCGCTTTTTTATCCGTTTTAATAACTTTTTTCCTCCACAGAAATTATTATTTTTTCGCTTTTATTTGCTCTTTCAGAAAAACACAAAAATCATCTACGGACATCTGTCCTAATGCTTCACCATTATGCTTTCTTATATTTACAACTTTTTGCTCTTGCTCATTTTTACCTAGAATAATAAGGTAAGGAACTCGTAAAAGAGTATGCTCACGTATTTTAAACCCTATTTTCTCATTTCTCAAGTCTATTTTTGTGCGAATACCATTTTTTTCTAAAGTTTCAAAAACTTCTCTACAATATTCATCTTGATAATTACTAATTCCAGTTACAACAACTTGAGTAGGCGTTAGCCATAACGGTAAATTGCCAGCATAATGCTCAATAAGCATGCCGATAAATCTCTCTAAAGATCCAACTATTGCTCTATGTAACATTACAGGAACTTGCTTATCGCCATTCTTATCAATATAAGTAGCGCCTAATCTTTGTGGCATAGAAAAATCTAGTTGTATTGTACCACACTGCCAACTTCTACCAATAGCATCTTTTAAATGAAACTCTATCTTAGGTCCATAAAAGGCTCCCTCACCTGGCAATAATTCATAAGCTACATTATTAGCCTCTAGAGCATTTTTAAGCATTTGCTCAGACTTATCCCAAGTTTCATCATCACCAATTCTATTTTCTGGTCTTAGCGCAATCTTTACCTCAAAATCATTAAAGCCAAAATCTTTATAGACTTCAAAACATTGCTTAACCATTAGGATAACTTCTTCTTCAACTTGCTCAGGTGAACAAAAAATATGACCATCATCTTGAGTAAAGCTTCGAACCCTCATCAAACCATGCAAAGATCCTGATGGCTCATTTCTATGTACTATACCAAACTCAGCCATTCTAATAGGTAAATCGCGATAACTATGTAATTTAGTATTATAAACCTGCACACAAGTTGGGCAGTTCATTGGTCTAATTGCGAAATCTCTATTTTCTGATTTAGTTGAGAACATATTTTCAGCATATTTTGAAGCATGTCCAGATTTTTCCCATAAACTAAAATCTGCTATTAATGGCGTACGAATTTCACCACAACCATATTTATTGTTAGAAGCTCTCATATAGTCTTCTACTTCACGCCAAATCCTAGTTCCATTATCATGCCAAAAAGCTATCCCAGGAGACTCTTCCTGGAAATGAAATAAATCTAAAGCCTTACCAATCTTTCTATGATCACGTTTTTCTGCTTCTTCTATCATATGAAGATATTGCTCTAAATCTTCTTTAGTAGCCCAACAAGTTCCATAAATTCTAGTCAACATTTCATTACTAGAATCACCTCTCCAGTATGCTCCAGCTAGCTTAGTTAACTTAAATGCTTTTAAAACTGCTGTACTTGGAATATGAGGACCACGACATAGATCACTAAACTCACCTTGAGTATAGATTTTAATTTGCTGATCTGCTGGGATACTATCAATTATATCAACCTTATAATTTTCACCTTGAGCTTTAAAAAACGCTATAGCTTCATCTTTAGAAACAACTTTATAGCTAACTGGTGTACCTTTTTTAGCAAGCTCTTTCATTTTCTTTTCTATTTCTGGTAAGTCAGACTCACCAATATTATCTTTAAAAGAAAAATCATAATAAAAGCCATTTTCAACAACAGGTCCTATAGTAACTTCCGTTTTAGGATATAACTCTTTAACTGCATGAGCTAAAAGATGAGCACACGAATGACGTAAAATCTCTAAGCCTTCAGTATCTTTTGTCGTAATAAGTTTTAATTCACAATCATTCTCAATAGTATCTTTTGCATCTGTTAACTGACCATTTACATACACTCCTACGGTCGCTTTAGCTAAACCTGGAGAGATAGATTTTGCAACTTGTAATGAATTAACGCCTTTTTCAAACTCTTTTATAGAGCCATCAGGAAATGTAATGTTTATCATGTTTTTTCTTCTTTTTTTAATTTAATATAAAATTACGCACGAGCTATATTATATGGTATAGAGTCAGTTATGTAAATTACTTATCATGCTTAGTATGTAGAGTGAGAAACTTTAAATAAAAATAATAAATAACTATCAAATATTGATAAATTTTTAGTTATTTAGTCTATCAAAATCATCATTATAGAGTACATGCATTGTTGCTATAACTTTATTTGTATTATAAAGTCCTTGATAGCCGTTCATTACAGCCCTACATTTATTATTATATTTTTCGTTACACAACCTTAGATAATATTTACAAAAATCTATAGATATTTTTGTATGAGTTTCATACTCAATACCTTTTTTAGGGTTGTATATCTTACAATAATCAAGATACTTTTGTGAGGCAAAGGTGTCAAAAGATAAAAAAAGTAAAAGAATTAATATGAAGTAATTTTTATTCAACATAATTTTTATAATCTTCTGGCTTCAAAAGATTATTTATCTCTTGTATATCACTAAGCTCTATCTCAAATATCCAGCCATCTGTATAGCATGACTTATTAATAAGCTTAGGATTACTAATTAATTCTTCATTAACTTTAATAACCCTACCTGATAAAGGTGAATAAATATCAGAAGCTGTCTTAACAGACTCTATAACACAAACCTCATCATCTTTAGAATAATGCTGACCTACTTTAGGTAGATCTACATAAACAATTTCACCAAATTCATTTTGCGAATAATCATCGATCCCTACTCTTGCAATATTTTCTTTGATTTCTACCCACTCATTAGATTCTGTATATAAATAATTGTAATTAATTTCTGACATATTCCCTCTTTGACTAACCGAGTTTTTTTATTTTAGCTAATTGATGATAATAGCATAAAAATACTTTAAAATTAATTTGTAAAAAACAAATTTTTAGTCATTAAAGTATATGAATCTTGAAAATAAAAATATAATTATTACTGCAGGTGGAACAGGTGGTCACATATATCCAGCTTTAGCTGTAGCGGAGCTATTGAAGCAACACAAAGCTAATGTAACCTGGGTCGGCAGCACCCCAAATAGCATGGAAGCAAATATAGTACCTAAATATTTCAATATCCAATTTATAAAATCATCTGGTGTCCGAAGAAAAGGAATAATAAAAAAGATCTCTTTCCCTATAAAATTAATAATCAGCACAATTAAAGCAAAATCAATATTAAAAAAATTCAAAACTGATCTTGTGATAGGATTCGGTGGCTATGTTTCTGGACCGATATGTCTAGCAGCAGTTCAAAATAAAATCCCTATTATAATACATGAGCAAAATGCAAAAATCGGTCTGACAAATAGGATCTTAGCAAAGCTAGCTAGCAAAATATGCTTAGCTTTTGATATAGACAATATCAAAGATCATTTCTCTGAAAAACAACTAGCTAGAACAAAAGTTGTTGGTAATCCTGTAAGAAAAGATATAGTTGAGTTAAATGACAAAATTAAAGATTTCTCTAACCCTCAACTTAAACTGCTAATCCTTGGAGGTAGCCAAGGAGCAAAAGCAATAAATGAAATTATTCCAAACTTAATTACAAAAGCTAAAGAACAAAATATTGATATAAAAATTTGGCATCAAACAGGAAAGCTAACACTTGAGCAAACTAAAGATAATTACAAAAATATTCCTGCAGATAATATTAAAGATATTTCAGCATTTATATTTGATATGGAAGCTGCATATAAATGGGCAGATCTGATAATTTGTAGAGCCGGAGCTCTAACCGTATCAGAATGCGCTGTAGCAGGATTACCTGCAATATTTATACCACTACCCTCAGCAGTTGATGATCATCAGTTTTTTAATGCTCAAAACATTGTCAAAAATGGCGCAGGTTTCTGCTTAAGACAGCAAGAGATGACTTTAGAAAATTTAATAGATATAATAAAGCCTCTATCACAGGATAAAGCTCAACTTGAAAAAATGTCACAAATTGCAAAAAAAACATTGATAAAAGACTCAAATGAACAAATATTAGAATGTGTAAAAGAAATTTTAAATAAGAATAATTAAGGATCTAAAATGAACTTTGATATGTCAAAGCTAATGCAACAAGCACAAAAAATGCAAGAACAAATGAAAAAAGCTCAAGAACAACGTGACAGTATGGAAGTCACTGGTGAGTCTGGAGCCGGGCTTGTAAAAATAACAATGACTGGAAAATATGATGTTAAATCAGTAAACATAGATAACTCTCTAATGAGCGAAGATAAAGAAATGTTAGAAGATTTAATTGCAGCAGCGGTTAATAGCGCTGTTAAGAAAGTTGAAGAAAACTCTTCTTCTACAGATATTCAACAAATGGCAAAAGATGCTGGTATTGATTTACCAAACGGTATGAACTTTCCTTTCAACAAGTAATGAGCAATAAGATATTCTCACCCAAAATTACAGCTGTAATAGAATCTCTGCGTAAATTACCTACTATTGGTAAAAAGTCATCGCAACGACTTGCATTACATTTATTAGACAAATCCCCTGAGACAGCTATTGCTATTGCTAATTCGCTTTTAGAGGCAACTCAAACAATTACAAAGTGCCAGCAATGTCAAGCATTAACAGAGAATACCATTTGTGATATATGTAATAATCTAAACCGTAATGATACTAAGCTATGCATCGTTGAAAGTATGCTAGATATGATAGCTATTGAAGAAGCTGGTATTTTTAAAGGTAAATACTTTATATTAAATGGTAGAATTTCTCCCTTAGATGGAATTGGTCCTAACGAGCTTAAATTAGATATTTTATCTGAAATAATTGAATCTCGTGAAATTGATGAAATAATACTTGCTATAAGCCCTACAGTAGAAGGTGAAACTACAGCTCATTTTATTTCTCAAATGATTAACAGTGATATTAAAATTTCTCGAATTGGTTTTGGTGTGCCATTTGGTGGAGAGTTAGAATATCTAGACCAACAAACATTACTACATGCTTTTAATGCTAGAACTAATATTTAGTCTTTAGCTATATTAAGAATTCTCTCTACATTTTCACAAGTATCTAATTTTCTTATCAAACGAATTAATAGATAAAGCTCTCGCCTATTTCTAACAACAACAATAGATGCCAGTTTTGCATGCTTATTATCTACAGACATCATTTCAAAAGTTCTAATATCGACACCTTCTCTAGCTAACGTTGCTGTAATTTTTGCAATTGATCCAGGTATATTTTTAAGAGTAATAGCAATCCGAGTTTTAAAGCTCGGATCATCATCACTATTTACAAACCAATCTGCTTCTATCTGTTTAACATTTTTTTGTTTAAGTTTTGCATATAGCTCATTACAACTTTTTCTATGAACCTCAACATTACCATCATCATTAACGACACCTAGTATCTCATCATTTGGTAACGGTAAGCAGCAATCTGCTATACGAGGATCATCACCATATCTAATTTGTATTTTTGACACAGATGATTTGTTATATGAGTTACGTATATCATCAAAATATTTAGCAATAAATTCAATAAAATTACTTGGATCTATTAACCCTATACCCGTATCTAAATAAAAACGATTTATAGTATCAATTCCTTCATAATTAAATAATGCACCATCTATAATCTCATTTGGTACTTCTTTTAACTCTACCTCTAAAGATCTAAGACGATTTTCAACAAGCTCTTTACCTTTTATATAATCTGTATTTTTATATTGTTGTTTTAAAAACTCTTTAATAGCAGACTTAGCTCTACCTGTCTCAACAAAATTCAACCAACTAGGGTTTGGATCAGCTACAGCTGAAGTAACTATTTCAACATGGTCTCCTTGTTTTAGCCTATAATTGAGAGGTACTGATTTTCTATTTACTTTTGCAGAAATACACTTATTACCAATGTCTGTATGTATAAAATAAGCAAAATCAACGCATGTTGAGCTTATTGGTAACTCAACAATTTCACCTTGAGGAGTAAATACATAAACATCGTTATTAAAGACATCGGCCTTAACATTTTCTAAAAACTCAACTGAACTCGCTGTATAAACATTAATATCAGAGATCTTTTTAAGCCATCTTTGTAAAGCTTTATCAGTTTTCTCACCTATTTTATAACTCCAATGAGCTGCAATACCATACTCAGCTTGGCGATCCATTTGCTCAGTTTTAATCTGGATTTCTAAAGGAATATTATATGGTCCTGAGACTACTGTATGTATTGATCTATAACCATTTGCCTTTGGAGTAGCTATATAATCTTTAAACCTTTGAGGAATTGGCTTATATAACTCATGAACTTTACCCAATGCAACATAACAATCAATTCTATTAGGTACTATGACTTTATATGCATACATATCCATGATCTCATCAAAAGAAACACCTTTTTTGCGCATTTTGTTATAGATACTATATAAAGTTTTCTTTCTAGATTTTATATCTTCTGGAGTAACAAGATCACCTAACTTTTCAACTAAAGCTTCCTTGACTTGATAAAAAACTTTTTCTTTATTCTTTTCTACTTTTTTAACCTTTTCTTCTAATATGTGATATCGATAAGGATGCATTCCTTCAAATGCAAGTGTCTCTAGCTGCTCTTTTAAAGTGTTAATACCTAATCTATGAGCTAAAGGTGCAAACACATCTAAGGTTTCTTTAGATACCCTTCTTTTCTTCTCAGGCTTCAAAGGTGCCAGAGTTCGCATATTATGTAATCTATCAGCTAGTTTTATAAAAATAACTCGAACATCTTTTGTTACTGATAAAAGTAATTTACGAAAGTTCTCAGCTTGCTGTTCTGCTTTATTTTTATGACGAATCTGAGTAAGCTTCGTTACACCTTCCACAAGCTGGGCAACTTTATCACCAAAACGCTCTGAAATATCTTCTGCCGTATATTCTGTATCTTCTACAACATCATGTAATAGTGCTGCAATGACAGTATCAACATCCATCCTAAGCTCAGCTAATATACATGCTACAGCTACAGGATGAGTAAAGTACGGTTCACCTGAGCTTCGCACTTGCGTCTCATGAGCATCGGCACCAAATATAAAAGCTTTAGATATTTTTTGTCTTTCTTCATCGGGAAGATAAGTTGAAATAAGCTTATTTAGACCATAGTAACAAAACATATTAACTAAAAAATTGATATATATTACCTAAATGATAAATTGAATTAAAAATCAAAGCAATTTATAACTACTTTGTTTTAAAAGAAATTAGATACTTTCTTGAAATAAATGCCATAAAAACTATTAAAGCAATATCAATTATTAATAATATCGCAGCTAAAGTTGTGTTGTATTTTTTCTGAGAAAATATAGCGCCTTGACCAGGAGGCACAACTGTTGTTGGATTATATGCTAAACCATAGTCTTTGATTATTGAACTATTTATATCTCTAACATTTATAACAGGTACATCATCTTTCAAATAGTTAACAGCAACAGAATTTACATACTTGTATTCAGGAGGCAAGTTTTTTGTAACCCCAGCAGGGAAGCTACGTAGCTTGATCATTCTTTTATCAGAGCTATCGCTTTTAGATGTTTTCTTATCCTTATCATCTTTTTTATCAGCTGTTTTTGGCTTAACCTGCTTAAGACCTATTGATGCCATATTACCACCAACATTTATATAAGCTTTAATTTTAGTATCTCCAGCAGCCTTTTTATAAAGATCCATACGTTTTTTAACAGAGGTATTCGTTGCATCTTTATATGGTACATTTATCACTTCATAACCATTTCTCTTAATCGCATCATTAAGCTTTAAAATAGCTCTAGGAGTCATCCCATAACCATTATCATGAGACCCACCTAAAGTTACACCTAATACTTTGTAATCGAAGAACCCCTTTTCAACTAGATTATGATAGATATCAGGCCAAGTAAAATCTGGTCTATTTGCACCAAACTGAGAGGCTCCAGCTGAGAAAATAATCAAAGGTTTTAATTTTAACGTTTTTATCGCAGATAGCATTGCTATATCTAAAGCAGGATAAGAGCCTGTTTCCTGAACAGCAACAGTATCACCCTCTTTCAAATTAAGCTGGCTTAACCAGCCAACAAAAAGTGCTGCCATATTAGGGTTTACCGAAGATCTTTTTGCGTACAAATCACCAGAATCTGTAGTTATTTCTGTCATTGATAAACCTATTAGACCTGTACAAGAAATATCTCCCATTCTTGGACATAAATAGCCTTTGGACATAAATAGTCTTTCAGTTTGTTCAAAAGCATAATCTGTCATTTTTGCTGCTTGTAGCTTCTGAGTATAGCCTTTGGTTTCAACTACTAGATTACCTTCAACAATATACAATGAAATAATCATAAATACTGTTAAAAACACAATTATATAACGTGATAAAAATTTACGGTGCCAATACATCGTTCTCATACTATATTCCTACTATTTGAGGTCCAATTAAAACTATTAATAATAAACGTATAACAATTGAAGCTATTAACAAAGAACCTATTGTTTCAATCAGTCCTTGTCTATCTATAGATAAAGTTATAAGCCCTGGAATAATATATCCTATTACCTGAAGGTTATTAGAATAAAAACTAGTAGTTAAATACTGTGAGAACAAAGCATTACATATAGTTCCTAGTATGAAAGATAGTAGTACTGTAATAGCAATTCTTCTTCTACCATATATAATCATAAACTTTGACATTAGTCTAACTATACCAAATATTACTATTGATATTAAAATAGTGACAATAACCCTATCAGGAGCCCCCATTTCTAAAGCAAAATACCCAGGTACAACCATACCACCTGTAGATAAACCTAAAAGCGATACAAAAACTAGCCCAACTATTAAACCAATCCCGATCGAGAGCGTTAATGGATCCATATTTTCTCCTCTGTATATTCTAAAAACTATAAATCATGTTTATTTTTGTGACTTTGATCACAATAATCAACCAAATCCATACCTATATCTTTAATATTTCCTACGCCAACAAGCATATAAGACTTTGCTTTTTGCGTAGCATAAACTTTCTCAAGTATCTCTATAGGCTTCATATCTTCGCAGACTATAACTTGCGAAGTTTCTGCTCCTAAAGACTTAGCATATTTTTTATAAAAAGATACAAAAACATCTGTCCCTGTACCAATAAGAGCAACTAAATCAGGCTTTTCCCAACCTAAGATAGCTTCTGCAATTTGCTTAGATCTATCTTCTCTGTCTGCTCTACAGTTTACGACAAGAACCTTCTTCTCACAGTCACGATACTTTTCAAAAAGCTTATCCCAAAGCATTTTAGTAGATACAGGATCATTAGCAGCAAAAGCGTTAGCAAAGTTCATCTCAGAATCTTTGATATCAAAGTTATACTCAGTCATCGCTCCTGGATCTGGTGTCGCTTCCCACATACCTTTAAGTGCGACATCACGAGGAATACCAAGATCATCTGTAACTTTTAAGGCTAAAGCAACGTTTATCTTAAACTCTGAATAAACAAATTTATTAATTTCATCATCAGATATCTTCTCAGCATCATCTGCTGTAGCTGGTATTAATTGAGTGTTTCTATCTTTACAAACATAGTCAAAGAAATCCAAATGAATATCTTCGGCTGTAAAATATTTTGATTTTACTGGAACTGTTCCTGCTAATGCCTTAGCAACATCTCTTTCTGTAGGCCCCATAACATCTAAGTGATCAGGACGAGCATTTGTTAGTACACCATGCGTCGCTTTTATTAGTTTAAGCTCACACAAAGCTTGTAACAAAGGTTGTAATGCCATGCATTCAATTATAATAGCATCTGCCTTTGCCCTTTTTGCCTTGAACATAATCTTAACTTGCTCGGCAATATTACTAAAACCTATTCTAAAAACTGGTGTCTCTGAACCATCTACATCAATATACCTTGCCAAAGTTCCTGTAGTTTTCGCTACAGTTGTATATCCACCAGCTCTAACTCCAGCAGCAATAAGCCTAGCTACACTTGATTTACCTCTAGTCCCATTTACATGAATTCTAATAGGAATACTCTTAATACTGATATTGTGAATTATATTCTCGATTATCAAATATAAACATAGAATTATAAAAACGCCTATAATTAACCAAAAATCCAAATTAGTCACCTATTTAGCTAGCATATCTAACAAAAGTATAGCATTTAAATTTTTATATACAAAGCTTACAAATTATTTATATTAGATCTTGATTTAATATATTTTTTACCTAGTTTCAGGCATCAAATAGACAATAGGAATCATTACTATTGACGCTACAATTAAAAGCCATGCAGGTGCTTGCAAATTCGCTGTTGAAACTACTAGTGATGTCGCAATAAAAGGAATCGTACCTCCAAAAAAAGAATTCCCAATATTATAACTTAGAGCATTACCACTATAGCGATACTTTGTTTTAAATAATTCTGGAGCAAAAGCACCATAAGCTCCCCATACAGCCATTAAAGGAATACTTAATATTACCATTGAAATAATTAAACCAAACAAGCCTTGTTCCATTATTATAAAACTTGGGTACGATAGGAAAAGATAAGTAAGTATAGAAAGTTTTATTAGAGGCTTTCGACCTATACAATCACTTATAAACCCCCATAAGGGTGCTAAAAATGAAAATAATAAACTAAATACTGTAACAATAGCTAAAGATGTAAATTCAGAATAATGTAATTCTGTAAAATGAGATTGTAAATATGAAAGAACCAAATAGTAAATAATATTTGCATATGCTGATAATGAGATAGCTAAAAACAATGGTTTTGTCTGCTTTTTAAACATCTCTCTGACTGGTTTGCTACATATCTCGCCTTGCTTTTCGAGCTCTTCAAAAGAGTAGCTCTCGGGGATTGACAGTCTCATAAGCAAAGAAACTAGCGCTAAGATAAGTCCTATAGCATACCCTAATCTCCAACCCCATAAATTTAGAGCATCTTGACTAAATACCCCAAATATTAACATAGCAACTAAAGATGCTAGAAAAACTCCTGTACCTGATGACATAGTTGCAAAACTTGCTACAAAGGCTCTTCGGTTTGGCTTGGCAGACTCAATCATAAAAACCATAACGCCCCCATAAGAACCACCAATAGAAAATCCCTGAAGAAGCCTCATAATCACTAATACAAATGGGGCTAAAACTCCTATACTACCGTACGTTGGTAAACAGGTAATAACAAACATTGGAACTATCATCATAACTATTGATACAACCAAAGCTTTCTTTCTACCTAATCTGTCACCAAAACTACCCATTACAACACTTCCAATAGGCCCCATAAAAAATCCTGCAGCAAAAACTCCAAAAGTCATTAATATAGCTGTATATTTACCAACATCAGGAAAAAATATATGGGCAATAACAGGTGTTAAATATGCAAAAAGCATAAAATCATACCATTCGACGATTGTACTAGCTGAAGCAAATATAATATGCTTTTTTGAAAGCTTATTCATTAAATCAAAAATGAGAGAGTATTATAAAGAATGTACTTTATACTCAGATAGACAACATTGCAAGATAATTTTTATTTGAGTAAAAGTAAAGTGTGGTGCGGACGGGGAGACTCGAACTCCCACGGTTGCCCGCTGGAACCTAAATCCAGTGCGTCTACCAATTTCGCCACGTCCGCAATAACTGGGGTGATTGATGGGACTTGAACCCACGACAACCGGAATCACAATCCGGGGCTCTACCAACTGAGCTACAACCACCATTACAAATTGCTAATTGTAATGGCACGTCCGGCAGGATTCGAACCTGCTACCCTCGGCTTAGAAGGCCGATGCTCTATCCAGATGAGCTACGGACGCACAAATAATGGTCGGAGCAGAGGGATTTGAACCCCCGACCCTCTGGTCCCAAACCAGATGCGCTACCAAGCTGCGCTATGCTCCGACAATTTCATTTAATGGTGGCCTGAGGCGGAATCGAACCACCGACACGAGGATTTTCAATCCTCTGCTCTACCGACTGAGCTATCAGGCCAATGACGTATATTATTACTTACTCTTGCTGTTAAGTCAACATATTTTTATAAGATTTTTTCATCATAGAAAGTTTTTATCTTTTCTCCATCTGCATAAGCATATAATGCTTGTGCAACTGATGTAGATCCAGAGCAAATATTACCTTTTTTATCTATCGCGATAAGACCAACGTAGTCACCTAACTTATTACTTTCTGCTATTGATTTATCAACTGCTTCAGACAGGCCCATACCATCTTTTACTCTAGTAGCAATTTTAGCTCCTACAGCTTGATTTAGGATATGTTCGCCGATACCAGTACAAGATATACCCATATCTTCATTTGCAAAGTTACCAGCAACTGTAGGACTATCTCCTACACGACCTGGATATTCAAACCCAGCTCCACCGGTTGAAGTCACAGCACATATTTTTCCTTTAGAATCTAAAACAACCACGCCTATAGTTCCTGTATAACCTTTTTTTAGCTCAAGATATTCTTGATATCTTTTTTCTGTCATAGGGTTGTATTTAGGAAGCTTCATAATATCGTGAGCAAATGTAGTAGCTTGATCTGCTGCTAATACACTGTGATGCTGTAGCATTAAACGATTAGCAACTTCTATTGGATTTTTAATATTTTGAATATTAATTACACCTGCAAATTTTTTATTTTGGCTATCTATAATAGATGCAGACATTCTTATTTGGCCATCTTGCTGTACTCTAGAACCTGTACCAGCATTAAAGATTTCATCATCTTCTAATAGTTTTGCAGCAAATACAGCTACTTGATTAGCATCATCAACTTGTCTGAGATACTCATAAGATTTTTCAACTATTGGTAATAAATGTTGATGATAATCAACAAAAGAAGTATTTTTGTCCTCTCTTGCACCACAACCACCATGAATTATAATTTTTTGCATATTTTCACCCTATTTAATGTTAATAATTATAATCTGACTGACTTATAGGGATTATAAAAGAATTTTTATGATTAGTATTCAACTAAGCAGGTATTTAGATCAAATTTTTGTCCTTCTAGTAGCATGTGCATACGAATATCCACTAAACTAATTGGCGCATTATTACGAGCATTATGTAATGATGAATGCTTTAAGTGTGAGAAATCAATAATTGTCACCATACCTGATCCGACGACTTCAATTACGTTATCAGAGTTTAGTAACGCTGCAGTATCTTCATCAATACCTACCCCCACCATATATGGGTTATATGATAATGCTGCAAGAAGTCTACCTAATCTATCTCTTTGCGAAAAATGTTGGTCAACTAAAAGCTTATTTGTCAGACCAAGACCTGGAGCTAGATTAACCATATTACATCTAGGCATTAATCCAGCCTGACCTCCGGCAATCATAAAGCCTGAAATAAACGCTGCGCCTGCTGATGTACCAGCAACATTAACACCTTTTGCATTTAATCTACGGATAAGTTGGGCTATTGGAGTACCACCAAGAGTTGTTGAAAGAAGTAACTGATTGCCTCCTGTCATAAATATACCCGTGCATTGAGAAAGTAAATCTTGATACTCTTTATTAGAAGTTGCTTCAAGACGTGTCTCAATTTTTAGGTTATAAACATCTTTTACACCCATCTTTGTAAAAATATCTACATATATATCACCCGTATCTGGTAATTTAGATGCAGTAGGTATAACAGCTATTTTAGCATTCTCACCACCTGATAACTCTATAAACTTCTCTAACACTGTAGGACTTGCAAACTTATCTTCTCCGCCTCCAATAGGCATAATAAATCCACGATGATCCTTTTTGACTGGTTTAGAAGGCATTTTTAAAATCTCCCTATAATATATAAAAAATTATGTAGTAAAATAACATTTTGATAAAATAATACTAATTAATGAATAATTTTTCTATAAAAAAGGTTTATTTTTTCAAATCTTTAAGGTATTTAATATATTTACGCATTTATTATTTGATGATATGCTATCTACCAATATAATATATTTGTCTATAAATTTATAAAATGAAAACTCTAAAAGCCCTAACTATTGGTGGTGCAACACTAGATACAATTATTGAATATGAAGAAATGTTCACTATGAACATGCAAAAAAAAGATACTACCCAGTCTTTTATGTTACTTGAAGAAGGTGCAAAAATAGAAGTTAAAGAACATAACTCTTTTTCTGGTGGTGGCGCTACTAATGCCGCTGTTTCTTTCAAAAAGCAAGGTATTGACGTTAGCTTCTTTGGAAAAATAGGTAAAGATATTACCGGCGAAAAAATATCTCAAGAACTTAAAGAATTTGGTATTGATATATCAAATATTAGATACTCTAATAATTATGGTACAGCTACATCTTACGTAATTCCAACGTTAAGTGGTGATAGAACTATTTTTGCATATAGAGGTGCAAACAAAGATATACTAAAAGATGACTTACCATCTCAGACAATTATAGATAGTGACTTCATATATATAACTTCTCTAAGTAAGTCTTCCGCAGCTAGACTACCTGAGATAGTTAAACTTGCCTCAGAGAATAACACAAAAGTAGCTATTAACCCTGGCTCAAGCCAACTAAGTGTTGGAGAGAGTTTTATAAAAGACTCAATGTTTGGTATAGACATATTAGTTTTAAACTATCAAGAGGCTCAAAAACTTATGCTTTCTTTACTTTCTACTGATGATCAAGATATTGCTGAGTCAAAAGATAGATTAGAAACAACTCATACCGAAGATAGCAGAGACTTTTTAAATGCTACTTTTAGACTAAAAGACTTTTTTAAAATATGTTTAGATCTTGGAGTCAGGCTAATTATGGTGACAGATGGTGCAAATGGCGTCTATGCTGCTACTAAAGACAAAATATACCATAGTGAATCATTACGCATTAAGAATGTTCTAAATACACTAGGAGCTGGTGATGCATTTAGTTCAACATTTTGTGCCAACATATATAAAGGAAATAGTATCGAAGACTCTATGAAATTTGCTTTGATTAATGCAAGTCATGTAATCCAATACTCTGATGCAAAATCTGGATTACAAACGTCTGAAAGCTTAGAAAGAATCAAATCAAAAATGAATTGTGGTTTAAATAAAAAGATAACTGTTACGCCATGGTAAAGCTATTTAAGGGATTAATTTAATTATATAAGCATAGGCCACAAATCCAAAGAATACCCACCTCTGTGGGTAAACAGCAAAGTTATTAGCTATATAACTACCTTCTAGCTAAATAATTACCTTCAAAAAAAGACTCTACATCTTTGACATAGTAGTCTATTTCTTGATTTTCGTAAAAATTAGCCTCTGATTTATGATCATCAGCATGGACTAATACAGTTTTCATCCCTAGGTACTTAGCTGGCACTAAATTGTGTGAAGAGTCTTCAAAGAAGATAGAGTTGGTAAAGTCGATATCAAACTTACCTCTACCTATATCAAAATATTTTGTTTTTGGTTTAGAGACTAGACTTGTATCTTCAATAGTTAAGATCCCATCAAAACTATTATTTAAACCAAATTGTTTTAATACTCTATCTGTATGAAAATTAGAAGCATTTGTAAAAATATAAGTACGATTTTCTTTTCTTAGATCATTTATATATTTATTTAGCTTCTCATTTGGTTTAAAGTGACTAATCTCTATATCATCTATAAAATCTAGAAACTCTTTTGGCTCTATATTATGATATCTCATCATACCCAGCATTGTAGAACCAAATTCATAATATAGCTCATCACGGATTGCATTAGCTTTTTCAGTATCTGAAATGTTTAGTTTAAGTTTAATATAATCACTCATTCTAGCCATTTGGCTATCAAATAAGCCATTATTATAAGGATAAAGTGTATTATCCAAGTCAAATATGTAGGTTTTCATATCTAAGTTTCCTATATTTATTAACTATATTATATAATTTACCATTTAATGATTTTATAATTTTACTTATAATATTATTTTTGTAAATTTGAGACATTTTTTACAGTTGTAGGTATTTTTTCGTAGTACCATTACACAAGTATTATTCTCTATTTTTATTAATAAATACCTATCAAAATTAAAATGAATAAAATTATTTTTTCTTTTTTATTTCTTCTAAAATTAAAAGCATATTTTGATAGAAGTATGTTATATAAGTAACTTTTTTCTAAAATATACAGTGAAAATTTATATTTAAGCTCGAGATTAAGTACCTTTATTATTTTTATTGTCTCATTTCTATACCACGAAGAGAAAACAAGCTTAAATCTCTTAGTTAAAGCTTTTATACCATTATTTGCACCAAGTTGATTAGAATTGTGCTGCCTATATCGCATACTAATTTTTTTGTCTATATACCAGCCATATCCATTTTCTCTTGCAAATGCATATATTACCCAGTCATGGAAATCTATTTTATTTACCTCATGCCATTTATCTACTACAAAAAATTTTACTTCCATTGCTAATTTTTGACTTAAAACATAAGTGCATCCCGGACCCGCTGGCTCAAATATATGGTCATACCTTGCTTGGGCATTTGCTTTTTTTAATATTAATTCTTTACCATCTTCCCAAAAAGCTAAAACATCTGCAGAATAACCATCTACATTTTGCTCCTTTATACAATTTATAGAATTAATAAGTTTATCTACATACCAAATATCATCTTGGTCTGCTAAAGATATATAGTCAAAATCAGAAAAATCTACATCCTTAATAAGTCTATAAAAATTTTTTGATGCCCCACCAAATTTACCAACATCTTCAAGTATTATAACATTGCTGTTCGTTACAGATACCTTCTCTAATATTTTTTTTGTTCCATCAGTAGACAGGTCGTCACTTACAAATATAGTTACATCAACACGTACTTGATTCAAAATACTATCAACTTGCTCACTAATATATTCTCTACCATTATATGTTGCTAATAAGACTGCTATTTTAAACATTATTTCAGGACCTTTTTATAAAATTTCATTAATTCCAAAAAAATATATTTCTATATTCATAGAAAACTCTTTAGCCTCGCCCTAAGATGCTTTAGTAATGAAAAAAATATCAACAATGGTATAAATGGAGTTAACCACTTTTTGAGTTTAGCTATTTTTACAAACATTTTTATCTCGCCTTTTCTCATAAGCCACTTATTTGAACTAAGCCCTCCTTTTGCAAGCTGTGATCGAGCTAGTCTAACAAGTGGAAGATCCACAAAGTAAACTTTATTTTTCAAAGCTAATCTAAGCCAAAGCTCATGGTCTTCAGTATATCTCATACTTTCATCAAAGTATTCCAAGATATCCTTTTTAACTACAACACTAGGAGTCACTGCGAAGTTTCTAATCAATAAAGAGATAAATGAAATTTCTTTTGGAATTTTACTTTGAAATCTTCGATTTATATTATTGTCTAAAGTATAGGAATGTCCCAATATTTCAATACTGTTTGCTTCTAAAATATCTAAAACAATTTGTAGCTTTTGAATATGCCAAACATCATCGCTATCCAAAAATGCTATCCACTTGCCACTTGCTTCTTTAATGCCCCTATTTCTAGCACTAGAAACACCACCATTTGGTTTATTTATAAGTTTAATAATTCTATTTGTATCATTCTCAGATATTAACTTTTCTACAAGTTTTTCACACCCATCCGTCGAGCCATCATTAACTACTATTATTTCAATCGATTCACTGTAGCTTTGATTTATAACTGAATTTATCGTAGCTACAATCGTATCTTTTGCATTATAGAGTGGAATTATTGTTGATATTTTCACTTTAGCTTCCTAAAAAAAGATTGTTTTATTAAAGATACTTTTGAAACATATTTTCCAAAAAAAACTAACTTTAATAAATCATACACATAATACTTATCTATAAAGCGATATAGCTTATAACTTTTCCTTACTTTATGTTTTTCTTCAATTGCATTTTTATCAATAGTAAAACTAACTCCACCTAATCTAAAATTTGCAAGTATTGATTTAACTTGCACAAATGTAACCCCTAATAAATAAAACCTCAGCATTAAGTCCCAGTCAGAAACTATTTTATAATCTATTGAAAAAAGACCATACTTAATATATATTTTTTTAGGGACAAATATAGTTGGATGATCTAAAATCATTCCTTTTTTCAGTAACTTTAAGTTTTTTGATTGATTTAAAATAAAAGATTTTTTACTGTCGGGTACAATTCTTAAATACCCATAAAAAATAGTTTGTTTGTCAGAAGCAATATATTCGTGAACAACTTTTTCAACTGTATCAACTTCATACCAATCATCAGAGTTAATTAGTCCAATAACATCACCATTAGCTAGGCTAATACCTTTATTCATGGCATCATAGATACCACCATCAGGCTCGCTTATCCAATAATCAACTTGCGACTCATATTTTTTGATAATATCAAGAGTACTATCTGTAGAGCCCCCATCAATAATAATATACTCAACATGTTTATATGTTTGATTTATCACACTTTGAATGGTTTCCTCTAGATGATTTTCACCATTATAAACAACAGTTATAACTGTAATTAAAGGTTCTTTTTCTTGTGATTGTTTTTGTATATTTTGAAGTCGTAGCCAGCCTCTCTTCCTCTTATTATTTTCCATCACTTAGTACTTCTTGATATAACCTAATATATTTCTTAACCACTATCCTATTATCAAACTCGTTTAACACTTTTGCTCGAGCATTTTTACAAAGGTTATCATAACCCTCGTTGTTCAAAACCCACTCTATGCCATTGGCCAAATCATGGCTATCAAATGCTTTTGCTAAATAACCATTACTTTTATGTTCTATCATATCACTATTACCACCTATATCAAAAGCTACAATAGGAGTACCACAAGATAAGTTTTCCATAATCATATTTGATAAATTCTCTTGTTTACTAGGTACAACAGCTACATCCACAGCACTATACAAAGTTGCCAGGCTAACATCATCACTTAGTATTCCTAAATAGTGTGTCTTAAAATTAAACTGTGGTGGATTTTTAGGCTTACTACTACCTACTATTACTAGTTCAATATTATTTGATGTCTCCAACATTTCTTTTAGAGCAAGATTTAATTCTTCAAACCCCTTTCTAGGATCACTTGTTGCACTCATTGCTCCAAAAAGTATTAACTTCTTATTACTGGGTAAATTCCAAAGTTGTCTTGATATATATTTGTCAAATTGTTTATAGCTTTGTGTATTTATAGGGTTAGGTAAATTCTTATGCTCCTGTTCTTTTAACAAAGGACTTTCACTAGCAGTTTTATTTAACCACTGACTAAGTCCAATAATAGTCATACTTTTATGTTGATATACCCTTTGTTTTCTTTTGAATGTTTTATTGCTTAAATCTTTTCTATTATCACTAGAAAGTATAGGACAATTTCCACAGCCTTTTATATAATTTTCACATCCATTAGTATAGTGACATCCTCCTGTAAAAGCCCACATATCATGAAGTGACCACACGATCGAAGCTTTGATCTTAGCTATATCTTCTACTTTCAGCATTGCCCCATTAATCCAATGCAAATGTACAATATCTGGATTTATAGAATTAATTTTTTTTACAAGATTCTTTGATGAAATATTTGCGGAACTAAAGACTTCTTTTAATTTATTTTTATACCTTTTTTTTATAAGTGCTTGCTCAACTCTAGGCTTAAAAAATGCAGACAGTTTTTCAAGATTAGATTCTGGAGCTAATACAGTATAGTCATCGCCTCTTTTATTCATAACTAACATCTGACTATCAATACCTATGTCTAGTAGAGACTGATGTAATCTATAAGCTGCTTTTCCAGCACCTCCATAAATATCAGTGTAGTTGACTATTAAGATTTTCATTTTTTAAAAGCTCGTTTTATAGGTCTTAAAATAGTTTTTAAAAGTTCAATAATTGGAAAGACTATTTTAGATAGTTTTTCAAATAGTCTAATTTTTAACCAATTTGTTTTTTTTTCTTCAACTTTTTTATAAATAGTTGCATGACTACCCTCAAGTAAACCTACTACTTCAAGCCCCATCATTTTAGCAAATTGATTAAATGTATATCTAAAATGAAAAGTTCGTGGTAAATGACACTTAATTACGGGATAAAAACAGTTAGCTATAATTAAATATCCATCTTGCTTAACGCTCTTAATCATAGACGCAAAGTCTTTTAAAGGATCTGGAACATGCTCTAAAACATCTGTAGAAACTAAGCAATCATAGCTCTCGCTTAGCTTATCAACAAAATGAATATTACTAAACTCAGATGCTCTTCTCAAACCAAAATCACTAGGATGTGGTTCATATATATTCATTTTAATAGTTTTATTTTTCTGAGCAATTAATCTTGCTAGTGTTCCAAAGCCACCACCATAATCAACTACACCTTTAAACTTATTTTGAACTATCCAGTCACTTATAGCATGACGATGCTCCATAGAAACATTATGTTGTTCTATAAAGAGACCATTTAAAAGCCATACAGGATGAGAGTAAAACTTACCTATTTTTTCCCAGTCTAAATTTTTGCTATCACACCCATAATAATCCCAAACAAGATCCATCAAAAACCACATTTGTTCTAAATCATCAAAATTCTCTTTTTTTCTTTCAAGAAGTTTTTCTATTTCATCTTTTTCTATATTTGTTAAATTTTTATCTTTTAGAACTATATTCATTAACTAGCCTTTCTACCTGTAAATAGTTTTAATATTTTATCTATTACTCTTTTGTAGTACGACTTTCTTGAGAGTAAATAAAAGTTTTTCACTTGAGATAAGGCAAAAATTAATTCTTTAATTTCTATTGTAAATTCTATACTCTCTTTTTGATTTAAATCGTTATTTTGATAGCTATCTGAATCCCCACAATGTTCACCTGAAGAATCATGCCCAATATTTTCAACAAATGTCTTTGCTGGATTTAAACATAAACCACTATTTTTAAAAATAGTAGCATACCAGAAAATAGCCCAAGTATTAATTTTGCCCTCTTTGTTTGAAACAACTTGTCCCCAAAAATTTTCAACCCCATCAAGATTGAATCTTTTTATATCTTCATGAGTAAACTCGCCTGTAATTTTATCGACATTTTTTTCATAGTGCTGCCACCTATTTGCCCAAGTAGCCCAACCCCAGCAATTCATTACTCTCCATAGAAATGTATCATCTAAGCTTTCTGTATTAATTGGGTAGTTCCAACCACTTATATGCCAAACCTTATCTTCATTTTGATAAAACTCCAAAGCATCATTCATAAATTTCAAAAAATATGGGCTTGCAACAATATCATCTTCGAGAACTATTATTCTGCCATACTGATTAGCTATCTTAGTAACTCCGTCAATTATAGAATCCGCAAGTCCCCAGTTTTTTTCTCTTTCTATAATAGTTACTTTTCTAAAACCTTTGATAGTTTTAATATAATTTCGTACCTGTTGGACTTTCTCTATAGCATATTCATTTTTAGGAGCATCAGAATATATAAATAATTCACTATCTATAGCAAGTTTATTCTTCTGTAAAGCTTCAATTGTTTGTTGTGTATGCCATGGACGATTATAAACAAATAATACTATAGGCGCTAATTTCTGCATTTTCTTTAGACTAATCTTTTTTAAATAAATCTCTTGTGTAAACTTTATGCTCTATATCAAGTAGATCTTTATCATTTCTATTAGTAATAATTAAATCACAAAGACTTTTAAAAGTCTTTAAACAATCAACTTTAATAAAGTTATTATCAATGACTTTTAATATTGGCTCATATACTATGACTTTAACATTAGATTTAACTAATTTATCAATAATATCAAAAACTGCAGACTTCCTAAAATTATCACTGCCTTCTTTCATTACCAGCCTATATATGCCAACAACATTTGGATTTCTGTCTAATATCTGCTGTGTGATAAAGTCTTTGCGTGTTTGATTAGACTGTACGATTGCACTAATCAAATTATTAGGTATGTTTAAATAATTTGCTTTTAGCTGCTTAGTATCTTTTGGTAAACAATAACCTCCATAGCCAAAACTAGGATTATTATAATAATCCCCTATTCTAGGATCTAAACAAACTCCTTTGATAATATCTTGAGTATTCAAATTATGTGATTCAGCATAGGTATCAAGCTCGTTAAAATATGCTACTCGCATTGCTAAGTAGGTATTAGCAAAAAGCTTTACAGCCTCTGCCTCTGTTGATTCCATGCACAATATAGGAACATGTTCTTTTAGAGTTCCCTCTTTTAGTAAGTTAGCAAAAGCTTGGACTTGCTTTGACTTATCTCCCATTATTATCCGACTAGGATATAGATTATCATACAGAGCTTTTCCTTCTCTTAGGAACTCTGGTGAGAATATAATATTACTTACGCCTAATTCTTGCTTTAATAAACTTGTAAACCCTATTGGAACCGTTGATTTAATTATAATAGTGGAGTTTGGCGATATTTCTATACAATCTTTGATAACAGCATTTAGAATAGAAACATCAAAAGTATCTGTAGTATCATCATAGTCTGTAGGTACAGATATAACAATATATTCAGCATCTTGATATGCTTTGTGCATATCAGTAGTCGCTATATAGTTAAGCTCCTTTTCTTGTAAATAATGCTCTATATACTCATCTTTTATTGGTGATATTTTACTATTAAGCAAATCAACCTTATTTTGATTAATATCCAAAAAGCACACTTCGTTATTTTGTGCCAGTAATATACCATTACTTAAACCTACATAACCTAAGCCAACTATTGTTATTTTCATAGATACCTTTCTTTATAAAAATTTTCACATATAAAAAATACCGTATTTACTGATTTTGCATATACTAAATAATTTTTAGTATATAAAAATTTTACTATCTCATTATCAAAAACATCTGTTAAATTACTTTTTAGAATCTCAATCAATATAACTTTTGGTCTATATTTTTCAAAATCATGAGATTTAAGCACAATAAAATCCAAACCCTCAACATCAATAGACAAAAAATCTATTTTTTGATGCTCAGATAAGCTTTGATTAAGAACTTCTGCTAGAGTTAATGTTTGAAGGTCTTTTGTAAATTTTATGAAGTAATTGCTCTGACCACCTCTTTCTTCTGATATTTCTTTTGAGAAGCCATTTAATGCTGGTTCATTAAAGGCATAATAAGTTAGAGTCTGTATTTTATCCGAAATTGGCTTTTCTATATTTATATCTCTTGGTCGCAGCTTGCTAAATAGCTTCATGCTACCAGGCATAGCATCTATATTCATTCCACTCCAACCTTTTTTATAAAAAAGATAGGTATTAGAGAACCTTTTAGGATGATGAGCACCAACATCGACATAAAAGCCTTTTTCTTTATATTCAAAAATCCTTTTTAAAATTAAATCTTCACCCTCTTGCGAGTATGATTTGGTAGCATACCCATCTAAGTAAGTGTTTCTAAAATAGCTCAATTTCTCTTTAACTATCTTAGGTAAAACCGCTTTAACAATTTTTTTTAACATTTAATATCCTCAAAATCAAAAAACTTTTTGATAAACAGAAAAAGTTCTTTCTAGTTTTTTGCCAAAATAAGAGACTGAGATACACAGCCATAAAGTATGATATTAAAGTAGCTAGTGCAGCTCCTTGTATTCCAATATTTTTAATAAAAATACAATTAAGTAAAATATTAATAAGAGCTCCAATAAAAGTATTTATCGTAGAAAATATTTGTAAATTCTCAGTTAAAAGCCATCTGCTACTAGCAACCCCAAGAGCTACAAAAACCCCAGCCCAAATATGAATCATAAGTACACTACCTGCTTGATTATACTCTTGTCCATAGAGCAAATTAACTACCCAATCACTCATAAATGTCATTGGCAGTGCAATAGCTATCGCCATCCATACCATAAGATCATAAAGCCGCTGAAGTCTAGTATAATACAGATCTTCACTTACTTTTTTTGCATTGATAATAGCAGGAAACAACGATGAACATATAACTGTTGGCACAAAATACCAAACTGTACTAATTTTTACAGCCGCAGCAAATTGTCCAACTTCTTCTGCTCCTAACATATGATTTATCATAACCTGATCTATATTCATATATATAGATATTGCTAAACCACTCAAAATCAATGGCCAACTATCTCTTAATAATGATTTTGCAACTGCAAACTTAAATCGCCACTTCTTGATATTCCCAAATTTTTCAGATTGATAAAAATATATAAATCCTAACGATAAAGTAAAGCTATCTAGAACAACAACCATAGCAAAATAGATTAATTTAGCACCACACAATATAAGTGCTATTTTTGTAATTGATGATATTACGAGGGAAATTAAATTTGCAAATGCAACAAATTTACTCTTTACCTGACTTTGAAAATAAAAATCTAATACATTAAAACTTTGCATCATAGTAGACAAGGCTACTATTAAAATGATACTTTTTGTATAGATACTTTCATCGGAGAGATAGAGGACACTAGACAATATTATTAGTAATGCAAAAAATCCTATAAATTTAAGACCAAATGCAGTCCCTAAAATAGTATTTGATTTACTTAAATCTTTTACTAATTCTCTAACAACTATACTATCTAACCCCAAAGTCGTAATTATACTAAAAAGAGCTACAAAACTTGTAGCATAGTTTAAGACACCAAATTCTTTTGGGCCTAAATATCTAGCAACCCATATACCAACAACTAAAGATGCTAGCATCCTTGATATATTGCCAATAAACAACCATCCAGTATTAGCAGAATACCTTTTAAAACCTTCTGATAACTTTAAATTAAGAGCCATAGAAGTTCCTTAATTGCTTTAGATAAATAATCTTTTACAACTAAATCTGTATTATTTTTATAGTTAGACGTCAAGATAACCATAGATTCCATTATATTAGATCGTAATTTTTCCTGACTTGATACACTTTCATACATAGCAGAAACTTCTTAACATTGCCTTTAAAACTTATTTTTCAAGATATTAGACATCATTCTTATGTGCAAACTCCTGCCATCTAACTATATCCTGACAGATATCATCTATACTTTTTTTTGTTTCAAAACCAAGTTCTTTCTTAGCTTTAGAAACATCTGCAAAACTTGCAGCAATATCACCTGCTCGCCTATTTACTATTTGATATGGTATTTCTTTACCTAATGCTTTTTCATAAGCTTTAACAAGCTCTAATACAGAGTAACCATTACCTGAACCTAAATTATAAACTCTCAAAGCAGGGTTAGCTTGCGCTAATTTTTCTAATGCTAAAATATGACCAATCGCTAAATCTACCACATGGATATAATCTCTTACCCCAGTACCATCTATTGTGGCATAATCTCCACCAAAAATACTAAGCTTAGCTAATTTACCAGATCCAACCAGACCTACATATGGCATAAGGTTATTTGGTATTCCTTGAGGATCTTCTCCTATCATTCCACTCTTATGAGCTCCTACAGGATTAAAATACCTTAAGCAAGTAATATTAAATTTATTATTAGCATTCTGAAGATCTTTCAAGATTTCCTCTAACATCAATTTTGTAGCACCATAAGGATTTGTAGTGCTAAGAGGCATATTCTCTGTAAATGGAGGTTCATTATTCATCCCATAAACAGTTGCTGATGAACTAAAGACAAAATCATATACTTTATAGTCCTGCATCAGCTCAAGCAAATTTATAGTTCCTTGAATATTATTATGATAATACTCTAAAGGTTTCTCTACACTCTCACCAACAGCTTTAAAGCCTGCAAAATGTATTACAGCATCAATTTTATGCTTTTGAAAAATACTCTCTAAATTAGGCTTATCCAACAGATCTACTTGATAAAAATCAAAATCCCTACTTGCTATAGTCTTAACTCTGTCTACTACGGATATTTTACTATTTGAAAGGTTATCTACCACTATTACTTCATAATCTCTATTTAGAAGTTCTACTACAGTATGACTACCTATATATCCTACACCACCTGTTACTAATATTTTTTTACTCATAAATATACTCTATATAATTTTTATTTTTTATTTCTTTTACTTTTATATTTTCAACTTTTCTTTTAGGTAAAAAGAAACTTATAACTTTTCTACAAATTACTCTTACTGTTTCAATAATAATAAGCAAATCAAAAATAAAACTCCATCTACGAATATAAATTAGATCTAGTTTTAATTTATTTTCAGGCAGTGTTTCATAATTTGTAAGAACCTGAGCATACCCTGTAATACCTGCTTTAACTTTAGTTCTATACGTAAATTCTGGAGTATCTCTTGTAAATTTCTCTATCAATTCCTGTCTCTCTGGGCGAGGACCAACTATTGACATATCTCCCATTAATACATTAAAAAACTGAGGTAGCTCATCAATCCATATAGGTCTAATTATTTTGCCAACTTTTGTGATTCTACTATCAAACTCAGATGCCCAAACAGCCCCAATACTAGACTCTGCATTAAATTGCATACTTCTGAACTTAACAAGCTTAAATTTCACATTGTCTTTAGTGACTCGCTCTTGGACAAAGAAGGGAGATTTTCTATCTTCTAAAAAAATAGCTAATGCTGTTATAAGCATTATCGGAGATGTTACTAAAATAAAAAAACAGCTTAAAATAATATCAAAAACTCTTTTTGTAACCTGTGCTTCAAAAGATAATCCAAAATTTTTAACACTCATTGCCATACTATCTCCCAAAGGTACAAGTACAGCTCCCCATATAGATATCTCATATTTTCTTGGAATAAGAACTATTTCTACACTATATTTACTTAATAATGATAGATCAGTATCTAACATCCTCTTCAAGCCTTTATCTGAAATAAAAACCTTTGTATATTTATCAATAATATCAGACAAGCTAATCTCACTATGATCTAAACTTAGATAACCTAATATAACTTCTTTAGGTAACTTGCAATCTTTTGCTTTTTCAAACATCCATTGTCTTTCTTCATTTAGCCCCAAAACAAGTATATTGTTTTCTATGGTTCTTCTCATTAGGCATCTGAAAAAGACTCTAGACATAGATAATAAAACTACTTGGATAGTAAAACCGAATAAGATCAAACTTCTTGGAAAAGAAAATCCTCTCAAGAAAAAGGCTAGTGCTGTTACAATAATAGCTATTGAACAACAACATAAAAACACTTTTAAAATATTTCTTGATTTTGATATTTTTTCCCCATTTGTATACTCACCAGTTAAGAACACAAATAAGGAAGTAACTATTATAAAAATAATTAAAAAGTCAAAACTACTAAAGTTACTAGTTTCATAGTTTAAAAGATGCAACGGTATAAAATAGCTTAGCAACACTATTATTACAGAAACTATTACCTCAAATATTTTTAAATTAATAAGCGAGTTATTATACTTTATCAAGCTCACTCCTCATCGACTCTATTGTATTTTTATAGCTCTCGGAGTTAAAAATAGCTGAACCTGCGACAAAAGCATTTACTCCACAACTTGCGATTTCTGCAATATTATTTGGGTTAACGCCTCCATCTATCTCTAATAAAATATCTCTACCTGTAGATTTGATCCATTTGGAGACTTCTTTAGACTTATCAAGCATCGCAGGAATAAATTTTTGTCCACCAAAGCCAGGGTTTACAGACATTATCAAAACTCTATCAATATGACTTTCAACATATTTTAAACAATCAATGTTTGTGGCAGGGTTTAATGCAAGACCTGCATCAATTCCAAATGATTTAATAAGTTGTAAGCTTCTATCTATATGTTCACTAGCTTCTGGATGAAAGACTATACTACTAGCACCTGCTTTAGCAAAGCTCTCTATAAGACTATCTACTGGCTTTACCATAAGGTGAACATCCATACCTGAATTAATTCCATAATCTCTCAATGCTTTTAGTACCATTGGACCAAATGTAAGGTTTGGTACATAGTGATTATCCATAACATCAAAATGAATATTATCAGCGCCTGCTTCTAATACATCCTTGACATCATCACCTAATCTAGCCAAATCTGCAGATAAAATAGAGGGATTAATTTGAAACTTTGTCATAATTTTTATTTTTTATGTATAAAATATTAAAGATAATTTTAGCATAACAGTATAAAATATTTGAGTAAATTAGTATTTTTAAAACTTAAAGATTCTTAACTTATACACATTTTAAAATAGAGGATAACTACCAAATGAGTCATATAGAGAATGCAAAAAAAACCTTTGAAATGGAAATAGAAGCATTACAAAATCTAAAAGATTCTATTAGCGAAAACTTCAAAAAAGCTTGTGATATCATTCTAGCAAACAATAAAGGGCGTGTTGTCGTTACAGGAATGGGGAAATCTGGCCATATCGGAAAAAAAATGGCAGCAACTCTTGCTAGTACGGGAACTCCAGCATTTTTTGTACACCCTGGTGAGGCTGGACATGGTGATTTTGGTATGATCACTTCTAATGATGTACTAATAGCTATATCTAACTCCGGAAATTCAAGTGAGATAATGGGATTAATGCCAATGATTAAACATTTAAATATCCCTGTTATTTCAATAACTAGTAACCCTGAATCTCTAATGGCAAAAAATAGTGATGTGTATTTGGATCTTGGTGTAGATAAAGAAGCTTGTCCATTAAACTTAGCTCCGACATCTAGCACAACAGCTACCTTAGTATTAGGAGATGCTTTAGCTATTGCTTTACTTAAAGCAAAAAATTTCTCTGCTGAAGATTTTGCATTCTCACATCCAAGTGGAGCTCTTGGAAGAAAACTAATTTTAAGAGTTGAAAATATTATGCGTAAAGGATCTGAAATACCTCAAATAAGCCCTTCTGACACAATTCGTAAAGCTATACTCGAGATAAGCAATAAAGGAATAGGAAATACTCTTGTTACCTCCGAAGATGGCATACTGCTTGGTATTTTCACAGATGGTGATTTACGTAGAATATTTGAATCTGATAATTTTGACTCACATATTCCAATTTCTAATGTAATGAGTAAACACCCTAAAACTGTATCAAAAAATGATATGGCTATGACAGCCTTAGAAAAGATGGAGGAGTTTGAAATTATGAGTCTTGCAGTAGTCGATAGTAACAATCATATTCTTGGAGTTGTAACTATGCATGATCTTATAAAATTAGGACTTAAATAACCTCATATTGATAGGGTAATTATATCCTGATTATTCCATGCTACTAACTGCTTCATAAGATATTTTTTATAATCATCATCTAGGCTTTTAAAATCTGCTAATTCGAAAGTTTCAACATTTTTCTCTGATATTGAACTTACCATTGCAAACTCTATCTGTGATAAGTTTTGATAATAGATATAATGATCTGAATTACGATAAGCGATATAAATTTGCTCTTTGCTAATATCTAGATTGCGGTCAAGCGCACTTGCATCAAATGGTAACAATATAAACTCAAGTGTTGGATTTATATTGATTTCTTTTATATCAGAGAAATTAATATCTTCGTTTATTCGACTACTTTTAATAACTTTAGATTCAGATATTTCTATAGAAAAAAGTAACCACTCAAACTCCATCAACTTAGATAGTTGTTCTGGCATTTCTACACTCCTTGAACATCTTAATAACTCAGTTGCTATTTGGTGAAAAGAAGGATCAAAAGAAGAGTTTTGTTCTAGGAAAATTTCTATAATCTGTTTTTTCATATTATGTGATGAATAGGAACTAAAATATGGAAAAGTATTCTCCAAAACACTCGAAATATTATGTATTATAAAGTCCCTATACATTTGTATAGTTTTATCACTTGAATTCCCATAACGTATAGCATGAGTAAATGCTTTCATCTTATTTTTTATACTTTCAGGGATATTCATATCTAAATACCTATAAAACTAGTTATATTATTTAATTCTGCTACAAGATCATTTAATTTTGGAACAAAATTATCCCTTTCAAGTAATAAAGGGCGCCACCCATGCTTCTTAATTGTGAATTTTGCTAAGTCTTTTACTTCTTGAACAACATCCTTTCCATGAGTGTCTATTATAAAATCATCACTTTTATAATGCCCCGCAATATGATAGTAGCTTATACTTCCTTTTTTTATATTGTCTATAAATTTATATGGATCATAACCATGATTCTGTCCATTAACATAAATATTATTAATATCAAGAAGAAGCTTAGCCCCGCTTTTTTCTAAAATAGTATTAATAAATTCAAGCTCATCCATATCATTATCATACTCATAGTAATATGAAATATTCTCTAAAGCGAGTGGCCTTTTAATAATATCTTGAACCTGTTCAATCCTATTACAAATGTGTGAAATAACCTCTCTTTCCCTAGGTACTGGCAAAAGATCATATAAATAGCCCTTTTCATCATCTGTGAAGCATAAGTGATCACTATATATATCTATGTTATAGTGATCCAAAAAAATTTTAAGACTTTTTAGAAATTCTTTATTTAAGGGTCTAAAACCAGCTATTGATAAATTAAGACTATGAGCTATTATTGGATAAATACTAGCAACCTTATCTAGATAGTCTTTTTTAAATCCACCTAACCCCATCCAATTTTCTGGAGCAAGTTCTAAGAAATCAACACCTTCAACTTTTTTAGCTGATAATGTTTTTTGATGCTCAGATCTTAAGCCAATACCTTGAGCTTTTTTAGTCACATACATAATTACTTTTAAACTTCTTTAATTCAAAATTAGAAGAATAATTAAGCTTCCATATCTGTTTGGCTTGAAGCATTTTGTGCTTGATTAGTACTATCAGACTTTGATTTAGCATGGGAACCACATGATCCACTAGCACACTTACTTCCACAGCTAGTATCACTTGAAGCAGCTTGACTACTTACAGTTGAAGAGCTCTGCGTAATTGGAGTTTTTGCTTGATCAGCTAAAGCTACACCAAATGACATAGAAGCTGTTAAAGCAATTGTTAAAGGTACTTTCTTTTTCATAGTTATTTCTCCTATATTAATCTTTTTAAAATTACAGATTAGAAACACAGTTAAGTTGATCATTACTTAATCTATAGAGCTTTGCAAGTATTATTTAATAAAAAGATAAAATTATATAAGACTAGGATAAGAAAGAATCTCTTAAAGAACGTTACCCATTAATACACTGTGATAACCAGCATCTACGTGGATATTTTCACCTGTAATACCAGAAGCCATATCTGAGCATAAGAAAGCTACTGTATTACCAACTTCCATAATATCAACATTTTTCTTAAGCGGAGATACTGTCGCATTATAATCTAACATTTTCTTAAAGTTAGAAATACCAGAAGCAGCAAGAGTCTTAATAGGTCCCGCTGATACACAGTTTACATTAATTCCATCTGGACCTAATGCAAGAGCTGTATATCTCATAGTAGCTTCTAGAGATGCTTTTGCAATACCCATTGTATTATAACTTGGCATAGCTTTTTCTGCACCAATATAAGTAAGACCAACGATAGATCCCTTTCTACCTTTCATCATCGCACGCCCTTCTCTAGCTAAGGCTGCAAAAGAGTAAGCACTTATATCATGAGCAATTGAGAAACCTTCACGAGTTACAGTATCGACAAAATCACCACCTAATTGATCGCGCGGAGCAAATGCAATTGAGTGAATAATGCCATCAAGACCATCCCAAACTTTGCCAAGCTCTACAAATAAATCTTTAATTTCTTGATCTGATGTAACATCACAAGGAAGAACTGCTGCTGGATTAAATTCAGCACTTAGTTTTTCAACTCTTTCTTTGAATTGGCCAACATAAGTAAATGCAAGCTCTGCACCTTCTCTATGTAGAGCCTTTGCAATCCCATAAGCAATTGACTTATTACTTAAAAGTCCAGTAACCACAATTTTCTTTCCTGCTAGAAAACCCATCTAAATTCTCCTTTGTGAATTTTTTATTAAAACATTAACTTCTTGTATAATAACCCTATTGATTATATGTACAAATACTACAAACTTATATATATAATTATAGATAATCGTAAAATAAAACACTAGCCTAATTTATAAGAGAGATGTTCTATGAATCGTAATAATAAGAAAATAGTTCCAACACATGATGGTGAAGTCACATTTGACCGCGCTAAAGAGACTTGGAATATACTAAAAATAACATCTGAACTTGTAGAAGGTTTTGAACGTTTAGATAAGCTTACTCCTGCTATTAGCATATTTGGATCTGCAAGATTACAAAAAGACAATAAATATTATCTAAAAACTACAGAAATAGCAGAGAAGCTATCTAACCATGGATTTACAATCATTACAGGTGGAGGACCTGGAATTATGGAGGCTGGTAATAAAGGTGCTTTAGATGGATCTTCTTCAAGCGTTGGTTTAAATATAACCCTTCCTCACGAGCAAAAACCTAACCAGTATCAAGACATTAGTCTTAGCTATAGATACTTCTTCACAAGAAAAGCTATGTTTATTAAACACTCCATGGCATATATCGTAATGCCCGGAGGCTTTGGAACTATGGATGAATTATTTGATATAGCCACTTTAATCCAAACTGAGAAAAAGACATATATGCCTGTTATACTTTTTGGTAAGGACTTTTGGGGAGGTCTAGTTGAATGGATAAAAACAACAATGTTAAAAAGTGGTGTTGTTGATGGAAATGATCTAAAGATTCTCCATCTTGTTGATACAGTAGATGAAGCAATTGATATTATTCGTGAATATTATCAAAACTCATATCATTCAAAAGAACATGCACATATAGTATTTTAAGGTTAAACTTATATGGATATTAATACCATCTCATCAACTTTGATACATAATTCCTTACCCATAATAGTCGCCTTTAATGTATTAATTCACATTTTTTGTGGCTTAGGAATAGCAAAAGATATCCCAAAAGTTCTAGATAAAAGATTAACTACTATTTTATTACCTAAAAATATTTGGATTTTAGTAGGCTTAGTCTTTGGTATATGGGGATTATTGATATACTGGTTATTCCATCACTCAACTATCTCTAGAGGATAAATTAAGGAGCTTTTTAAATGAGCAATAATAATTTATGGCAACCAAAATCATATAACTCAACAGGAAAGTTTGTTACACAATATGGCAATGATGTTATTGAACTTTTAAGTCCTTCTCAAGGTGAAAATATTCTAGATTTAGGCTGTGGAACTGGTGAGCTTACAAATGAAATTAAAAGCAAAGATGCCAAAGCTACGGGTGTTGATATTTCAGAGAGTATGTTAATAAAAGCAAAACAAAACTATCCTGACATTGAGTTTAAGCAAATGGATGCACAACAATATCTAGATTTTGATAAAGAAAGTTTTGATGCGGTTTTTTCAAATGCCGCTTTGCACTGGATGATAAATCCTCTTGCTGTTATAAAAAACATAAATAAAGTTCTGAAAAAAAATGGTAGATTTGTATTTGAAATGGGTGGTAAAGGTAATATTAAAGAAGTACTATCCAGCTTAGATACAACTGCTAAAAAATATAATATCGAAGATTATGATATAAATAACTTCTATCCGAGTATTTCAGAATATAGCTCTCTTCTTGAGGAAAATGGCTTTACTGTAAAATATATGATTCTATTTGAAAGACCTACTCTACTTGAGGGTAAAGATGGTTTTAAAAACTGGGTAAAAACATTTAGAGTAAATTTACTAGATAAAATAAATAATGTCGATGATTTTCTCAATGATGCTGAATCTCTTGCGTATAGAAAGCTTTTTAAAGATAACAAATGGTATGCTGACTATGTAAGACTTAGAGGAATTGCTATAAAAAACTAAGTAACTTCATTAACTTGTGCTTAAAATGAAATTATAAATTTAAAAAAGGAATCCTTATGAAAAATAAATATAAGATCATTATCGCATCAGTCATGAGCCTGGCATATATATCTAGCTTTGCATGCACAACGATGGGTTTTGCTGGGAATATTGTTAAAGGAGGAGGAACTTTAATTTTTAAAAATAGAGATGCTGAGATAATTGGTAAAGAGCGCTTAGAAATATTTAAATTTAAACAAGGTAATGATTTTTTAGCTTTAACATATAATACAGATAGCACAGTTAAAGGATATCCGTACATTGCTGGAGGAACTAATTCAAAAGGATTGACAGTCTTGGTAAATGACCCTGCTAGTCATGCGCCAGCTGCTAAAAATGTGGATCAAATTGAAACTACAACAGTTCAAAACCTACTAAGAAATTACTCTACAGTCGCAGAAATTGAGAAAAATAAAGCAAAAATATTTAGTAAAAATGATCCAGCGCTATATACAGTAAGTGATCATAAACAAGTTGCTAGCTTTGAAGAAGGATATAGAGGTAAATACGGATATAAAGTTACTGACAACGGCTATGTATGGAATACTAATTATTATCATTTAAAAGGTGTTAATAAGCAAAATGAAGAGTCTATAACGGACATAACAGACAGAACAAACACTTTAAAAGAATGGCTTGCTAATATGCCTAAAAAAGTTCAGCTAGGTGATTTAACTAGACTTTCTGCTAGTCACTACAATGGTGAATATAATAGTATCAATAGACAGTTTACTGTGGCTAAATACTTCGCAGTATCTCCCCCAAACTCTAAAGATACTCATCTTTATATTAGATTCACAATTCCTACGCAGAAGTTTAATTCTTATCATCTAACTATAAATGATGAATTCTTTAAAAATAATCCTGCTGGACCATTAGACAATAATAAGTATGGTCTACTTGGTTCTATGAATAACTAACAATAAATATTAAACCTCAGGGGCACCAACAGGTACTCCATTCTCTAATCTGTCTGCAGAATCCCGAACAGTTTCTGCAAACTGAGGATTTTCTAATAATGCATCTTTAGCAGCATTATACTCTTGATTTGATAAGATTATAGCTTGTGAGTAACTATAATTTTCCACTTCTTCACGAGAGGTACCTTCAGGTATTTCAAGATTTTTTGTATCAGCTTCTACTGTATCATAACGAGTTTCTGCGTTAGAAACCTGTGTAGTATAATCATTATAAGAATTAGCACTGTTAGTTTGTGCAGTTGTTTTATTACTCTCTAACAGTGTTACTTCATCCTCTAAAACAGATATCTCATTTCTTAATGTTGTAGCATTTGCCTCTGCAGCTTCTGCACTTGCTTGAAAAGTTGCTGCTAATTCAGTATCTCCATTTGCTTCAGCTGTAGCTTGATTAGCTCTATGAACAGTAGCATCTGCTTCATACTGTGTAGCATCTGTATCCTTTTGATCTATCAAATCATTTCTAGTAGCTAGCTCACTGTTTATCGTTGTTATCTCACTTTGATAATCATTATAGTCTGCTAAAGCGCTATCTCTTGCTGTAATATAACTTTGATACTCAGTATCAACTGCAAGAGCATCATCTCTTCTTTGATACCACGCAGTTAATGCATTATTAAAATTAGTATCTACAGTACTAGATAATTCATCTATTAAGCTTTGAAACTCTAATAAATCATCATTTAATTCTTCACTACTCTCATTACAACCATTAGGCATTGCTCCAGAAGGAGGACTACCTGTCGGCTGATTAGGATCGACCGTTCCATCGCTACGATTATCATAACCAATATCACATTCCCAGTTAACTAAAGTTCCTCCATTATTTATTCTTGGAGTTATTGCTATTTGATAAGCAATACCTTGAACTACAGGATGACTAATTAATCGACCGTTATTTTCTCGAAACTCATTCATGATAGCAACATTATCATCACCAAAATAAGTATCTTTCATATCAGCTATTCCTGACTGGAACTGCTGATCACTGCTTATTCCTTGCTCTTGAATATACATTGCAACTGCTTTACGATAATTATCCATTTTATCAATCTCATTTTGCAATCTAACTTTGGTTATATGATTTGAATACGATACTACTGCAGCAACTGCTATTATAGCTACTATCGCTATTACAACCATTAATTCAACAAGAGAGAAACCTTTATTGTTTCTTATCATAATTCTATAAAAACATAATAAATGTATATATATTCTATACTTTTATGAAATTTTATGTAGTTACAATTTATTAAAGTTGCTATTTATTACTTGACATTAACTCAATATCTTTTTTAAGGATCTCCTCAATAACCTCATCATTTAATGTATGATCTAGGTCTTTAATTAAATTAGTCTTACCCCAAGTGCTCTCAAAAAATTTATTATCAACGATCGTATCATTCTCTGTAAGAGTAACTTTAATATTCTCATTAAATTTACCAAGCTTACCATTCATAAATAATAAGAAATATGCTCCAAGCATTTTTCTAAGTCTAACCTTTCTTAACACTCTCATCGTCTTATGATGAATAAAAAACGGAGTAATTAAATGTAATTTTTTATACAACTCTTCATCTATTAATGATGATATGCCTGCAGACATAGAGATCGCATAAATTAAATCATAGTTTTCTCTATTAATTTTATACTTATCAATAATTCGTTTTAGTTTTCTTTTGACAAATACTGGACGACCTAGAGCTACAGTAGTGACTTTAACTTTTTTACCATCGACAACAGTATGTACTACTGAGTCGCCTTTACTAAAGTAACCTCTTATTATTATTACATTTAAAGTATCTTTTATATTTCTCTTATTCATTAGGCTTTTTCAATAAGTTCTATTTGATAACCATCAGGATCTTTTATAAATGCTATAATTTGAGTTCCTCCTTTTAAAGGACCTGCCTCACGAGTTACAACACCACCCCTTCTTTTTACAGCATCACAAGCTTTATAAACATTGTCTACTTGCATACATAAATGTCCAAACGCGTTACCATGCTCATACTCATGATCACCCCAATTATATGTTAGCTCTAAAACTGTATGACTAGAAATATCTCCATATCCTAAAAATACTAATGTATACTTATATTCAACATTATCCATTTTTTTCTGTACAGTCATTCCTAAAATATTTGTATAGAAATCTATAGACTTATCTAAATCCTTAACCCTTAACATCACATGAGCAAAGCGCATGCTACCTCCTAAAGATATAATATTTGTTATTAATAGATACTTTTGTTATATTATAGCAGATTTTAAATCCCCTGTTCGTAACTATCCAGGGTAAACAAAACTAAAGGTAGACAAATGAGTAATTTTGATATTTTAATCCTCTTTACATTTATGGACTTCTTTATTTTATTTCTGGCTTTTAAACTTTTTGGTAAAAAGGGATTACACGTATTTATAGTTATTAGTGTAATAGTAGCAAACATCCAAGTTAATAAGGGTGTTACTTATGATATTGCTGGATTTCATATAATTGCGACTTTAGGTAATGTTATGTTTGGAGGTATTTTCACAGCTAATGACCTACTTAATGAAAAATATGGTCGACAAGAAGCAAGAAAAGCCGTACTTAAATCAATATTTTTTGGTTTATCATTTGTACTTCTAATGTTTATGGCAACACTATTTAATTCTATTAATGATTCTTTTTATAAACAAACAAACGAAGCTTTTGATTTATTTTTCTCAATTAATGGCGGTGCGCTAAAAGCTGTAATAATTGGTAACTGTGTTTATTTAATCTCACAATTATTTGATGTACTTATTTATTCAAAGCTTAGAAGTTTCAGTTCTGATATAAAATGGCTATGGTTTAGAAATACAGGATCTACTTTAATATCTCAAATACTTGATACAAGCCTTATAACTTACGGATTTGCTTTAGCTGGTATCTTACCTATAGAAAGTGCCTTTGAAATAATCATCTCAACTCTAGTTATAAAATATATAATAGCCTTTATAAACGCTCCTTTATTTTATATTTTAGCATTCACAAAGCCTAAAGAATCATAAGCATTAAAATTACAATAATACATGCTAAATAAACCCAATCCTGTATCCTATTAGGAACTATTCGTGATAATTTAACACCAATTGATACACCTACAAAAGAACCAACAACTATACTAACAGCTACTGGCAGATAAACATACCCTAAACAATAACTAGGTAGGTTTGGATCTCCAAAACCTATCAAGGTATATGATATAGCTCCAAAAAGTGCTAAAAAAGGTATTATAGATGATGAAATAGCTGCTGCTGATGTAAGCTTATAGTTGCGCCCTCTTAAGAAAGGAACAATAATTATACTTCCACCAATACCAAGCACTACAGATACAAAACCTGTTATAAGACCATAAGTATACAATAACTTCGATGATGGTTTATTTATACTATGACTAGATTCATTAATTTTTGCAGATTTTGCATTACTGATCATTTTTAATATTAGCTTAGCAATTGTATATATCAAAAATATAATGAATAGAATCTTTAATAAGATACTTGAAAGATAACTAGCAACTGCTGCCCCTACGATAGTACCTATAATTAATCCTAGTTTTAACTTTAGCGCAACATTCCAAATTATATTATTGGCCTTGTGATGCGCATAAGTCGTTTTTAAAGATGTAAACAACATAACAAGCAAAGATGTCGCAACAGCTATATGCATTGAATTAGATGCATATGTAGGTTCATATACAGAAATATACATAGCAATAGCAGGTACAACTATAACACCTCCTCCAAAACCAAATAATGCTGCTAATGTACCTACTATGATACCTATAACAACAAAACAAAAAATAACCGAAATCATATTAAATATATTCCAAAATTTAATTAAACAATTAGATTAGTCCAAGCTTACCTAGACCATAATAGACACCATCATGATAATTTGCTTTAGTTATAAAGCTAGCTTTCTCTTTTAACCTTTCTGAAGCATTTTCCATTGCTACTGCTACATCAACCCTATCAAACATTTCTAGATCATTGTTACCATCGCCAAACGCATATGTTTCATAGTTATCTAAATTAAGGTTTTCAACAACTTTATTAATACCGTCAGCTTTAGTATGTCCTGCTAAATAACAATCCACATACCCATTTTCATCATGTGGCGCGATAACATAACTATCACCTAAAGTATTTTGCAATGCAATGCTATCAACATTCTTACCTAAAACTAAAGCATTATAGATAGTGACATTATATAAATTATGAGTTGTAATAATCTTATCTTGATTAACAATTACATTATTATAAAAATAACCAAGATCTTCAGACTCTAGATTATTTACATATGCATACTCACCTTCAAAGAGCCAATCATGATTATGCTTCTCACAAAATTTTAAAACATTATCTATCGCACTTTGAGGGAAAAGTTTCTCATAAACTAATTTTCCACCAATACTAACAACAGACCCGTTTGCTGTAATAAAACCATCCATTGGTAAACCTAGTACTGCCTCAGGAATAAAGCCTTGAGTGCGTCCTGTTGCTATAAAAGTTTTATAGCCTTGTTTTCTTAAATCTTTTATTGCTTGGATATTTTTATCAGAGACAAAAAGTTTACCTTGCTTTTCATGAACTAAAGTTCCATCAATATCAAAAAAGAATGCTTTATTTTTCATTATATTCCTCAACTTTCAAATTAGTCACCGTCGTTCTTGGCACATAGTTTTTCTACTTACGCGAGAGACTCCCATCTCCTTGGGAATAACTACTATTATTAAATCAATAACTTCATCTAATAAATAAACATTGCATCACCATAGCTAAAAAACCTATATTTTTCAGCTATCGCATGCTTATATGCTTTCATAATTTTTTCTTTATCAGCAAATGCACTAACCAACATAATAAGAGTAGACTTTGGCAAGTGGAAATTAGTAATCATTGCGTCGACGACATTAAAACTTTTACCTGGATACAAGAAAATATCAGTCTCACCTTGATAAGGCTCAATTTCACCACTCTGTGCCGCAGTTTCTAATGAACGTACAGAAGTTGTGCCAACAGCTATTATTCTACCACCATTTGCCTTTGTTTGACGAATTTTCTGGCAAACATCGTCTGGTACAGAAATAACCTCCGCATGCATTTTATGATTATCAACATCATCAACTTGAACAGGTTTAAAAGTTCCAGAACCCACATGCAGAGTGATATAAGCTATATCTACTCCTTTATCTTTTATCTGTTGCATCAATTCTTCTGAAAAGTGTAATCCTGCTGTAGGAGCAGCAACAGAGCCTAAATCTTTAGCATAAACTGTTTGGTATCTGTCAGCATCAAATTCCTCATCATCTCGCTTCATATATGGAGGTAGAGGAACATGTCCAAACTCTTCCATAATCTGATAAATATCTTTATCTCCTTGAATCTCAAGTAGATACATGCCACCATCTTTTTCTAGAACCTTTACTAAAGTATCTTGAACATATATATCACTACCAACAACTGGTGAGCGATTTGCTTTGATATGAGTTTCAAAAACTTTTGGTGAATGCACTCTTTCTATAAGATACTCAAGTTTTGCTCCTGTAGTTTTTTCACCATACAATCGTGCTAACATTACTTTACTATTATTAAAAATAAGCAAATCTTCTGGGTTTATAAAATCTATAAAATCAGTAAACTTATGATCTACTATTTCACCAGTTTGCTTATTTAATTTTAACAATCTACTAGCATCACGATTTTCTAGAGGATAACTAGCGATTAACTCTTCTGGTAACTTATAATCAAAATCATCTGTTTTCATTTAATAAAATTATTTTTAAAAAAGCTTTTGAGCAAAATATTATCATAACTTAGATAATAGATATAACAATTTAGGTCATTATCACCTTAATATGCTATTATCCGTATATATAACAATTTAAATATAAATATTTATGTTATTTTCAGACTTACACTTAAGCCAAAACATCATAGAAATATTAGAAAATAAAAATATCAAAACACCCACAAACTCACAAGCCTTAAGCTTTGGAAAAATTTCATCTGGTAATAATATATGGTTAAAATCACCAACAGGTAGTGGTAAAACACTCGCTTATATTTTACCAATTATAAATAAACTACTAATAAATAAAAAACCTCTTACTCAAGTTGTTTTTTTTACACCCACTCATGAGTTAGCTATTCAAATTAGTAATTTTATAAATGAGACTTTCTCAAGCATAGGCATTAAATCATTAGCATTAATTGGTAAAGCATCTATAGACAGACAAAAAGAGAAATTAAAGAAAAAACCTAATATTGTTGTTGGTTCTGTTGGCAGAATTCTAGAACTTATTGATCAAAAAAAGCTAAAAGCTGCTCATTTACAGTACTGTATCATCGATGAGGCAGACCGGATGCTTGAAGATGATAGCTTAAAGCTTTTAAAACAAGTTATCTCTAAGACTACAAATCTACAATATATATTAGGCTCTGCTACTATCAAAAATCATGCCTTTGATATTGCTAATGGTTTTATTGAAAACTTAGAGCTTATTGATAATTCAAAAGAAAAAGAAACAATAGAACATAACTATATTATCGCTGATGGCAATCGTAAAACAGATACCTTACGAAAATTACTCAACAAAATATCTCCAGCCAAATCTATAATATTTCTACATAGAAATAATGATGTAGATTTCGTCACTAAGAAAATAGATAAACTAGAATGTGGTGTTGGCTCTATTCATGGTGAACAAAATAAAATTGATAGAGCTAATACCATCAAAAAGTTCAAAAATGGCCAAATTAAAGTTTTAGTTGCCTCAGATGTTGCAGCTAGAGGACTTGATATTAATGATGTAGATTTTGTAATAAATTATGATATCCCTTCAAAAGCAGAAGATTACCAGCATCGAGCAGGCAGAACAGGTCGTATGGGAAAATCTGGTAATAGCATTCTAATAATTAAAGAAGCTGAATTCTCTTATATTGAAAAATTACAAAAGAAGTTAAGAATTGATATTAAGAAATTTTAATATGTAATTTGTAAGCAAAACTACCTGTTTCATTTTGATTGTTTTATAAAGTACTTTGAATTGATTTAAGTATTTCTAAAACACTTTTCAGATATTTAAATATCTTTCTAATTTTAGCATTAATAATGATCTTTCTTTACAAAGCCTGCTTCACTACTAAACTTTTAACAATACTATTTTTATCAACAAACTCAAATCCGGCTCTACGGGCTTTTTTGATATAATCATTTTCGCTACCAAAAACTTCTTTAAAGGCTTTCATTAGAGCTATCATTTTTTTATTATCAAGTCTTCTTTCGCGTTGATACTTATCAAGAGTTGAAATATGACCAATCAGCCTACCTTTGGCAAATGCCTCACTAAGAACTTTCGTAAGAGCAATCACATCTTTAAAACCGATGTTCACACCTTGTCCAGCAAGAGGATGAATAGTGTGGGCAGCATCTCCAACTAGCACAACATTATCTTGAATATAAGATTTCGCATGGCGCTGAATTAATTCAAAGTTAAATCTTTTTGATAAAAGTTTTACATTCCCAAGAGTATTATCAATTGCTTTTGCTAACTCTAATTCAAATTTCTCATCAGCTAAACTCATCAGGAAATTAGCATAATCAGTTTTTACAGACCAAACTATTGATGCTTTATTAGAGTTTTCTAAGGGTAGAAACGCTAATACACCCTTATCATAAAAGCGCTGATATGCTGTTAGATCATGCTCTCTTTCAAGCTCAAGTGTCGCTACTATAGCAGTATGTTTATATGAGTTTATTTTAGTTTCAAAATTAAAATAATCACGAATAAAGGAGTTAGCTCCATCAGCACCAACTATTAGGCTTGTTTCAACGATATTTTGCTGTGAAGTACTTTCAACCGACCCTTCAACTCCGCTCAGGGATCTATCTATTAATATAATCTTTTCCGTATTTCCATTTCTTTGAATCTTTTGTATTTTTTGATTCGCAAAAATCTCAATACTCGTATCATTAATTTTTTCAACTAATGCTTGAGTTATTACATCATTCTCAACTATACATCCCAAACTATGCTCGGATATTTCTTCAGCTGCAATACTAATGCTCTCACTAACCACATCATCCCATACTTGCATTTGATAATATGGTGATATACGATTGCTTTTAATCTTACTCCAAATACCTAGCTCTTGCAGCAATCTCTTTGAGGTGTGATTAATTGCACTAACTCTAGTCTCTACTCTGTTAGAATCTAGAGGTTTTCGATTAACATCTCTAGCTTCAACAACTCCAACTTGCAAGCCACTTTTATGTAGTGCTAAGGCAAAACTAAGCCCAACCATACCCCCACCAACAATTACAACATCTTTTTGGATATTCCTAATGCTCATCTTCAACCACCTTTCTCATTAAAGTCGAGCCCTTTGTGAGTTTGCCCATCATTACTCGTGATAAAGCCTTCTTAGCTAATTTACTTCTTTGTAATAAGTGTAAACTCGCATTTCTACTTGCAATTAACTTACGGTCATTTGAAACAAACCATTTAACAAAACCATGTGTTATATTAATTGTTCTATCATGATCAGGCTTTCTAACTTTCTCAAACTCTTGCAAAACTCTTTCAATATTCCCCTTTGTTTGGAAGGGGTGGCAGTCGCTAGACTGACGGGATAGTTTAGCTAGTAAGTCATACAAAAAACCAATATCTCTAATGCTAAGATTCATACCTTGACCAGATACTGGATGTAAAAAATGTAACGCATTACCAAAAAATAATACATTATCTTTATATACTTCATTTGACTGAACAAGATATAAGGGGAAAACTACAGGTTTTGTAGTAACTTTAACTTGACCCAATCTATACCCAAACCTATCTTGGATTAGTTCTTCAAACTCTTTTTTATCTAGAGCTAATTTTGCTTTTGAATCTTTTCGATCAACAGTCCAGACACATCCCATGACCGTTTTTGACTTAGGAAGCATTGCAAGCACTCCATCTGTCATAAACCTCTCATATGCGGTATTTTGATTATCTAAATCTGTTTGAATATCAAAAACAACTGCATCTTGTTTATAATCAGTCGTTTGCGCTTCTACATTTATCATTTTGCGCATACTTGAATTTGCACCATCACAAGCGATTATTAACCCTGCTTGTATAATGCTCTTCTGGCCTTGCTTTTCAACTACTAAAGAATACTCATTAGAGTTTTTCTCTAGATCTATAACATTAGTTTCGAAGGATTTAATGATATTTAGATTATCGGCAACACTTTGTAAAGCTACAGCCAAAAGCTCCTGCATAGAAACTATAGCACCTAAAAATGGTAAATTTTCATCTTTAGCAAAAATCTCTGCTCTCCCATATCTACCTTTATCAGAAATATGAACTTTTTTAATAGCTTGTGCTGTACTTGCTACTTTATCCCATAAGCCAAGAGTGTTTAAAAACGCTATTGATGAGTAAGATACGGCTATACTTCTATTATCATTTTTAACCTGTAATTGATCTTTTTCAATATGAATAATTTTACAACCAGTTTTTGCAAGTGCTAGAGAAGTTAATAAACCAACTATTCCTCCTCCCACAATTGCTACATCATATTTAATATTCATTTTAAATCTCAAATTTTTTCACTATCTATAAGTAGTACTGCAACTTTTGTATACTCTAATAATTCCATAAAATCATCTTCGTTACTCTCGTCTTGCCCTAAAGAATCATAATCCATATATGATATTTGCATTAGGTCATGAATTGCTTCTTTGACTTCTTTATCTTTTGAATTCTCAAAGTCTAAACCAAATAAACCGACCCCAGATAAGAAACCTTTGATCCAGTAAGTGAGCGCTTCTGCTCTATAACTTAAGGGCTCACTATCTTCAGGAATAAATAAATCAAAGCTCAAACCTTTCTCATCAAATTGAGACTTTGTATAATCATAAAGTTTTTTCATAGTTTTTAAAGCTGAAGTTGCAACCAAATCTCCTTCTTCAATAGTTTTTGTCATCAAAGAGTCTGACCATGCAGTAAATTTGACTTTTGCACCAAAACTAAACAATGCACAAAGTAAACCATGAGCTTCAGAAGCTGAGCTTAGGGCCTGCATCACTTTTAAAGCCTCAGTAACATCTTCAAAATTAGGTTTTTCATTTTTCATAGAAATTTATTTTTTATATTATGTGTATTGTTAGTTATTTTACTGTATCTAGATAATTAGTTATAGGTATTTTTTGTCAGATTAACTAAAGAAACTATAAATAGTTTTATAGTAAAAACATATAATGGATTAAAGCTTAAATATATTAATTTTTTTTGAAATAAGAGTTAAGAAACATATCTTAAGATTGATAATTTGGTGGCTCTTTTGTAATAGTCACATTATGAACATGAGATTCATTAAATCCAGCACCTGTAATCTGAACAAATGTTGGCTGAGTACGCATTGTTTCAATATCTTTTGATCCAGTATAGCCCATACTAGATTTTAACCCACCTATTAACTGATGGATAACAGCAGAAAGTAAACCTTTATAAGGTACCCTTCCTTCTACACCCTCTGGAACAAATTTCTTAGACTCCGTATTACTTTGGAAATATCTATCAGAAGATCCTTGCTCCATAGCGCCAAGAGATCCCATACCACGGTATGATTTATATGAGCGGCCTTGGAAAAGCTCAACCTCACCTGGAGACTCTTCTGTACCAGCAAAAAGCCCACCTATCATGACTACAGATGCCCCTGCAACGATTGCTTTTGCTATATCACCTGAGAATCTAATTCCACCATCTGCAATAACTGGAACTCCAGTACCTTCTAATGCTTCGGCAACATTAGATATTGCTGTAATTTGCGGTACTCCAACGCCTGCAACAATTCTTGTTGTACAGATAGAGCCAGGGCCTATACCAACTTTAACAGCATCTGCCCCAGCTTTTACTAAATCACAAGCAGCTTCAGCTGTAGCAATATTTCCACCGATAACTTGAATCTTAGGGTAAGTATCTTTTACCCACTTAACCATATCTAGTACACCTTGAGAATGACCATGAGCAGTATCTACAACTATAATATCAACACCTTCAGCTGCTAAAGCTGTAACTCGATATTTAGTATTTTCTGCTGTTCCTACTGCTGCTCCGACTCTTAAACGACCTAAAGAATCTTTACAAGCATTTGGCTTATTTTGCGATCTCTCAATATCTTTAGTCGTAATCAATCCTACAAGTTCACCCTTATTATCTACAACTAAAAGCTTCTCAATCTTATACTCATGTAAGCGTTTTTTAATAGATCCTTGAGACGCATCTTCAGCAACCGTAACAAGTTTCTCTTTAGTAGTCATTATAGAGCTAACAGGCTCTTCTAAGTCTTTAGCAAACCTAAAGTCACGCCTTGTAACAATACCTACAATATGATTATTTTGATCTACAACAGGAAATCCAGAAAAATTATGCTCTCTTGCTAGCTGCATTATTTCTTTGATTGAGCTTTCTGGCTTAACGGTAATAGGATCTATTACCATACCATTCTCAAATCTTTTTACTTTCTTAACTTCTTGAGCTTGAGCTTCTATAGACATATTCTTGTGAATAATACCTATACCACCCTCTTGAGCTATTGAAATAGCTAAGCGAGACTCCGTAACTGTATCCATTGCAGCTGATACTAAAGGAATATTTAACTGAATACCTCTAGTAATATTTGTTTTCAAATCAACCTGATGAGGTAAAACATTTGAATATCGAGGTGAAAGCAATACATCATCAAAAGTGATTGCTTCTTGAGTAATTCTTAACATTATTGATCTCCGTAATTAAAGTCTAGAGTTTGAATTTAATTACAGTCTCATTTTATCACATAAGAAAAAATATGCTAGAGAAAAATAAATTATTTATTAAGACAAACATATCTAACCATGTAGAGCTTAACTTACAGGTTAACACCTAAAACATACCCTTATTGATTAATTAAAGTTCTTAAAATAAGTAAAACATTGGTAAAACTGTTTAGTAAAGTCTTAATAGAAAACTTAGTAAAGAATATATAAATTTAAAGTAGCTTTAATCTATTTTTATACTATAAAATATTGGTAATAAGCTTGAAGAAATTAATACTTCCATTTAATAAAAACATAGTTATAATATGCAACTTTAAAGACCTATTTATTATAATCATTTTGAAAAAGACTCCTTTAAAAAGATTACTAATAGCAATAACAATATTAGTACCAATATTAATAATAGCAGCATATATCTTCGGCAAAAATATGCTGCAATCAGAGAGGGCTAGCTCTATAAATCAAGTAGACTACAACATCCCTCTTAGCTCTTTTATGCTAAAAGAATCATAATAGTTGCTATAAAAATATTTAAAAAAACAGATTTTACTGCTAGGTTCCCAATTTGCTATAGAAATGATATAGTGTAAATAAGCTTTAAGAAACGATATTCTTTGAATGTTAAAAAAGAAAAATATATTAATAGCTATTATAATCATTGCCATAGTAATATTTAGTTTTATTATTGGTAAGATATCAGGCTTTAATAAAGCGACTTCAATACATGAGAGTGAATTACAAATACTAGAGCAAAATAAATTATCTCAAACTCCTGAAAATACACAAAATTGCCGTCCAAATGTAAGTTCAAAAAAGAAAAACTATGTTATTGGCTACGGAAGTCTTATGAATAAAGCATCCCGACAGATTACTGTGCCTGATGCAACTTATGCAGCACCAGTACTAGTTAGTGGATTTGAAAGACTATGGGCGTCACGTGGAGAAAAATCACATGCTACATTCTTACTTGCGGTACCAAATCAAGGCTATGCTATGAATGCTATCTACTATAAAGCTTCAGCTAGTGATATCTCTGCTACAGACTTAAGAGAGGCATCTTATTGTAGAGTTAAAGTTCCCCGTAAAGATATAGTTCCTTTAGGAGTTAAAAGCTTACCTAAAGGAGATTTCTGGATGTATGTAAAGGATTTTAAAGATGCTGAATTCCCAACAAAGAAATATCCCATATTACAAACTTATGCCGATGTTTTTATGACAGGATGCTTGCAAACCCAAGCAGAATTTGACCTAACAGAGTTTGGCAAACTTTGCTTCCAAACTACTTATGGTTGGGATTTAGCGAATTGGTTATATGATAGATCAGATCCTCGTTATGCTAGGTATTCAAAAAATACTGAAAAATATCGTACACCAATTGATAAAATCATCCATCGTTTAAGTTATAATAATGATCCATTATAATAACTAATTAAACCTATAAATTTAAAATGAATCTCAACAGTAGAAAAATATGTATTGCCCCAATGCTTGATTGGACCGATAAGCACTACCGTTATATGATGCGTTTAATAACCAAAGAAACTATGTTGTATACAGAAATGGTAACTTTAAACGCTATACTTCATGGCAATAAAGATTTTCTACTAAAATATAATCCTGAAGAAAATCCTGTTACTCTTCAACTTGGAGGTTGTGTGCCTAAGGATTTTATAACATGTAGTAAATTAGCTGAAAAGCTAGGCTACGATGAGATTAACATAAACGTTGGTTGCCCCAGCGAAAGAGTTAAAAAAGGCAACTTTGGTTTATCTCTAATGGCAGAACCAAATCTAGTTGCTGATTGTGTCAAGGCAATGAAAGATAATATCAATATCCCAATATCTGTTAAATGTCGTATAGGTTATGACCATAATGATAGCTATGAAGAGCTACATAACTTTGTAGATAAGCAAGTTCAAGCAGGAGTTGATTTTGTTTGCATCCATGCACGTAAAGGCTGGTTAAGTGGTCTTTCACCTAAAGAAAACCGTACAATCCCTGAACTTAAATATGATGTTGTTTATAATATTAAGAAAGACTTCCCGAACTTAGAGCTTGGTATTAATGGAGGTATTACAACAGTTGAAGATACTCATGCACATTTAGAGTATGTTGATAGTGTAATGATTGGCCGTGAAGCATATCACAATCCTATGATATTTAAAAATTTTGATCATGAGTTCTATAACCAAGAATCATCACAAATAACTCCCCTTGAAGTTGGCTATAAAATGGCTGAGTACATTATACAACAAATGCAAAAAGACTCTAACATTAAGCTTAATAATATAACAAAGCATACACTAAATCTTTTTAATGGCTTACCAAATGCTAGAGTTTATCGCAGGTATTTAAGTGAGAATGCTACCAAGAAAGATGCAAATGTTGACACTTTTTTAGAAGCCTTAAAAGTTTTTGAAAGATAAAAACTCCCCTAGTCAAAAGTTATAATAAAACGAAGCTCCATACTACTTCGAATATCAATCCCCTCTGACAATCTTACTGCTGAATGATAGGTTACATCACTATGATTTTGATAATTTTTCGCCTTCTCACTATCAAACTGTTTAAAAATAACTAACTCATCAATATCAAGATCATGAAAATACCCCCAAAAATGATTGGAACTATTTTTCAACCTATAGCTTGAGTTTTTAAACTCTTTCGACTTAACCTCTATAATCCCCATATCTGCTGCTTTTGCATATTTACCAGACATAAAAGCTAATGTAGATGTTTGAGATTTTTGATTAACATGCATCCATGCATTTATAAATATATATTTTTTCCCTTCTTTTAATAGTCCCTTCTCTATTAAAGAACTTCGACACTGAGCTCCAGATGAACAAGTAAAATCAGAATGTGCTGAACCGATACCTTTATCATTAGAGTCTTTGACGATATTTCTAACTAAAGCAGATCTTAGAATTATTTTATCTGCTTCTGGGAAAACTCTATTAACTCCTTTAAAGATATTATCTAAATAAGGCTTGATATTTTCGTAAACATTTCCTTCTAAATCTAGAACCATAGGCTTTTCCAACCTTACAAGTTCAACACCGTAGTTATGCATATTTACATCGTCAACATTTCTAAGGTCATACACTTTCTTTTCTACAGTAGGTAAATGCCTATTAGCTTCTGAATAATTGTTAGGAGCCTTCACCTTTTCTGAAAACTGTCGAATATCACTATTAGGCTCTCTAAATGCAATTTTTGATAAAATAGAATTTTTATCACTAAAATCATTTTCATTAAACTTTCTTAAAGGCTTTTGTTGAAAGTTTTCTTGCCAAAAATTTAACTCAGTACTATCATCTATTGGTACAACATTTGTAGCGTCAATATTAGTATGCACATCGTTAACTATAAACTTTTCTTTCTCAACTAGGTTGTCGACTAAAGGCTCAAGATTTTTATTTAGTAGCTTTGCAAACATTTTAAGCATCCTCGCTAGTTAGTGAATCATTATTCTCACCATTTATATTATCAATAATTAATAGCTAAATATATAAAAAATTAATAATAGTTCAAATTTTTAATGCCAAATTTTTGTATAAAGAGATAAAATAAACTATAGGAACATTACAAGAGTGTTAATACAGAGATGTTTTGGAAAAGATATAAAATATTACTAAAAGAAGTTAGAGAAACTAAGTCAACTAAAATCACCTTTGAAAAAAACTCTATAGAAATAAACAAACATAAACTAAAGAAAAATGAAATAAAAAAGGAAGATATACTCTTAATTTACGGTATTGAATATAAAGATAAAATAAAGGGCCAGATTATCTATAATGTCTCTAAGAAGGCATACATAGACAAAGGCATACCTAACATATTAAACCTTCTTATAACCTTATTCTTAATTATGGTTGTCATTTATCTCCATTTTACAAATATGCTTTTACATACTGTAGGACCTTTTGAAAAAATTTTTACCATATCAGTTCTTATATACCTTCACTTTATAGTGTTTGAATGTATAAAAGGATTTATTCATGTAAGGTTCTATTTATGGAGGAATAAATCAAAATTTAACAGTATATACAATAAATTATGAAAACTAACTTTAAACAATGAATAAATATACAAAAGAGGATTTTATGCATAAACTAGCACTATCTGTTACTATTTCCACTTGTTCATTTTGTCTCTGTATGGGGGCAGTATATGAAACTAACACTAATGGAATAGCATCCTTTTCAAATATTAAAAGTAAAGAAGCTAAGAAAGTTAAATTAGGTAGCATAAATACCGTTAATTCTAAAGCTCAAGAAAATAGAACTATCAATAATTATAATATGACACCTAGTTATTACCCCGATCAATCCCCTGAAGGATATAATAACTCTATATATAATAATGAATATCTTCCTTATGATTATGACTATTTTCCTTACGGATGGTATGGGTACAATAATCATGGACGAAGATACTTTAACCAAGCAAATCATAAATTTATTAACTCAAATCAATTTGGAAATCTAAGCCATGTAATGAAAGTAGGAGTAGGAATAAGAGGTGGAGGTCGCAGATAGATTTATATTTATAATTTAACCTATTATTTTATCTTCTTTAATTCTGTTCTTATCTTGTTCATACTTTGATTAATTAACTTATGATAATCATCAGCATTACCTGTGTCTTTGATAGCTATAACAGATATTTGATCAACATGAGTCTCCAACTGTTCAGCATTCATTTTTGCAAGTGCTGTTGGTAAGACGATATACGAAGAAGGTCCTGTGAAACCTATTAACTTAGCAACTCTTTTAGTTTTTAGCTCTTCTTTCTCTGCTTGTCGTTTAAGCCTAGGTTTATCTGCAGCAATATCTAGTTTTTTAATCGCATTATCAACATCTTGAATTGTTAACTTACCATTTGCTTCACGCTGACCATATATAACTTTATTATATTCTGCGAATAATTGAGGACCACCTTGCAAATATGATTCGTTAGCAATTAATGATGCATAGTTAGGAACTTTATTATTAGCTCTCAATGACGATGGATAAGCTTTAAATATAAACTTCACATTAGGCTCTTCACTTACCAGCTTAACCATCTTTGAATAACTTTTCGTACATCTATAACAACCATAGTCATAAAAAACAATCACTGCTTTCTTAGCATCTTTAGGTCCTATTGTAGGAGTCATCTCATCATTTAACAGCTCATTTACAACTGCAGGAATAGCTATAACTCTAGCATAATCAATAGGTCTTTGAACACCAACACTATGCTTATTATTTGTTTTAAGTTCTTGATTAGCTGAACAGCTTGATAGCACTAATGCTGAAATTCCTAAAATAGCTGCCAATACTTTCTTCATTTAATGTCTCCTAAAATATCTCTTACATATTAATTTTAACTATTATTATTTTAACTATTATTTACACTCAATAGCTAGAAGGTCTACAGTAAATAAACGATCTTTAATAAAAATCATACTCAACTATAGAAAATCATGCAAAATTTTAAGCAGCAAATTTATAAAAAAAATACCTTGATATAAGTCTAATTCAAATTAAATTATTTAGGAATAATAAATCAGTAAAAAAAATACACTTTCAGCATATTTTGAAGAAAATGATAAGATTTATACAATTTTTTATTTAGAAAAATCTTAAAGAATATGGTTTTAGATTTGAACTCCAAAACTAGATGCTATGTTTTTGACATCTTGAGGATTCAAATTTTTTATATCTTGAGCATTTAAATCTTTTATTGACTTACCATTTACGCTTATGTTACTTATGGATTTACCATTTATTTTAGTATTATCTAAAAATTGTTGAGCTTTTTTATCCAATCCGGCTTGCTTAGCTACTTGTGAAGCTGTGTTTTTCACAGTATCAACACTTACTAAATTTTTCAAAGAAGATGTATCTAAACCAAATCTAACACCATTTAAGTCACCAGATATAACACCTTTTAAAGTTAAATCAGAAACTTTTTGCTTGAATTGATTGAAGTTGATACCTACATTTTTAAAATCTAACTGTAATGGGATATCAAAGTTTACATTTCTAACCCCGCTAAACTGCCAAGTTCCATTACCAGAGATATCTAAACTATCAGCATCTAAGCCAACACCTTGGATAGTTAAACCTTTTATAGCATCACCAGCTACATTAGCTAAATTAAATCTAACAGTATTATCAACATTAGGCTTATTAGAAATAACTACACCAACATCAAGGTTTTTATTATTTGTCGATTTAATATCAACTGTAGTAGGTTTTGCTAGCAACTCTGGATTTGTAGATATATTAGTAATAATTGCGTTATATAAAGTATCGCCATCTTTATAGTCTTTAACATCAATATTTTGAACTACAAAATTAGGGTACTTATCACGTAAGCTCTCATTTCTAACATTTGCATAGCCATAAACTTGTGCTTGCTCTTTAGGCGTAATAATCTGCTGTCTAACTTGAGAGTCTGTAACTTTAGTTTGATTTGATCTAAAGCTTGATAAAAACTCTACAGCTTCTTTTATATTACTAGCAACATCTTTAACTTCTTTAGCATTATCTTTTAACTGTTGTAAGTCAACTTGCTGTAAGTCACCACTTATTTTTTTGATATTATCAAAAGCTTGCTTCTTAGCTTCTTCAGAAGTTTTTGGAGACTCTTCTTTTGGTGCGGGTTTAATAGTATTAATATATAACTCTCCTTTGGACTCTCTTTGCTTATCTAGAGATACTCCCTCAACAACAACATCTTTTAATGCTATCTGTCTAGTTAGTAGATTTGAGATATTTATACTAGCACTAATAGATTTAGCATAGAACCTATCTTTATTAAGATCTGCAGGATCTGCAGCTCCTAAGCCTGTTATCTTAAGTCTTGCATCACTTAAGTTTAATTTTAAAGAACTATAGTCAACAGTAGCCCCATTTGCTTTGGTCAACTGTTGCTTAATGATATTTGATACTAATGAAGTCTCTAGAATCTGTGGAGCATAGGATATAGCTACAATAATCAATGCAACCAAAATAACACCTGTTATTCTAAAAGGTTGTCTAAATTTACGATTCTTCATTTTAACCCAGTCGATTTTTGCGACATTCTTGCCTAAGAAAATCCAACTAGCTATTTTCACAAAAAAGTTTTTTGTAATACGGTTATATAACTCTGATCCTGTTTGAACTACAGACATTTTTGCAACTATTTTCTTATATATCTTTGCAATAATAACCCCGAAAATTAGACCTAAGATAACCGAAAATACAAACGCCCCTGTGACAAGATAATAATCAAAACCAGCATATGCTATAACTGGAGTGTTGACTAAACTCTTAAATATAGGTTGTGTAAATCCATCAAGTAAAAACTGACCAAATGAAAAGCTAACTACCTCCAAAATAAATGAAAGAGCTTTCGCTATTATCGAAATAAATATAAATACGCCTATATTGATTCTAAGAATAATAACTAAGAACAACACCCCTATAAATAATAAAGGTGAATATGATATTCCCGGAACAAACCCAAATACAAATGCAAACAATGATGTTAGGAGCAATTGAAATGGCGTAATTTTTGAAAAAATAGTCGATTTTATCTTATCAAATATATAACCAAACATTTTTATGTACCTTATTTTTTTAAACTTACTAAACTAACATTATCATATTATAGGAAAATCAAAATATTAAAATAGTATTTTTATCTGAAAAAGATAACCTAAATGTAACCATTTATGCCAATAGCGTGATTATTTAACTTATTTCATAAATCTAATAAATAAATTTTAGCTGTTTATTTAAATAATAAATTTCTAAAAATATAGTTATTATCCGCATAAGAAACATAGCTATTTGCAAGAACAAAATAAATACCATACAATACTCTAAATAGGTAATATTGATGCTTAGAATAAAACCTCAGCTTAATTGAACTTATATGCTGCTTTTTTATTAGAAAAAACAAAGCAAATACGTTATTATTTTACCTGTTATTTACAAATTTTCGTCAAACGATCAAATAAGGAAGAAAATCGATGAACTTACATGAATATCAAGCTAAAGATCTTTTAGAAAGCTATGGTCTAAAAGTTCAAAAAGGTATTGTAGCTCACAACCCTAATGAAGCTGCTCAAGCATTTGACCAAATCGGTGGCAAATTTGCGGTAATTAAAGCTCAAGTACATGCTGGTGGTCGTGGTAAAGCTGGTGGTGTTAAAGTTGTTAAATCATCTCAAGAAGCTCGTGAAGTAGCTGAGAGCCTCATTGGTACAAATCTTGTGACATTCCAAACAGATGCAGAAGGTCAACCAGTTAACTCTGTAGGTGTTTTTGAAGATGTTTACCCTGTAACTCGTGAATTATATTTAGGTGCTGTAGTTGATAGATCCAGCCGTAAAGTGACTTTCATGGCTTCAACTGAAGGTGGTGTAGATATTGAAGAAGTTGCTCACAACTCACCTGAAAAAATTCTTAAAGTAGAAGTTGATCCATTAGTTGGTCTTCAGCCATTCCAAGCTCGTGAAGTAGCTTTTAAACTAGGTCTAGAAGGCAAGCAGATTAACGATTTTGTTAAGACTATGTTAGGCGCTTACAAAGCTTTTGTTGAATGTGATTTTGCTTTATTTGAAATCAACCCTCTTGCTGTAAGAGAAAATGGTGATATCGTTTGTGTTGATGGTAAAATCAACCTTGATTCAAACGCTCTTTATAGACACCCTAAATTATTAGCTCTAAGAGATAAGTCTCAAGAGAATGCTAAAGAGCTTAAAGCTTCTGAATATGAGCTAAACTATGTAGCTCTTGAAGGTAACATCGGTTGTATGGTAAACGGTGCTGGTCTTGCAATGGCTACTATGGATATCATCCAATTATACGGTGGTAAGCCTGCTAACTTCCTAGATGTAGGTGGTGGTGCTACTAAAGCAAGAGTAATAGAAGCTTTCAAACTAATCCTAGATGATGAAAATGTAAAAGCTGTTTTGATTAATATCTTTGGTGGTATTGTGCGTTGTGACATGATCGCAGAAGCAATCATCGATGCTGTGAAAGAAGTGAATGTAACTGTACCAGTAGTTGTACGCCTAGAAGGTAACAATGCAGAAAAAGGTGCTGAAATATTAGCTTCTTCTGGTCTTAAGCTTATCCCTGCTGATGGTTTAGCTGATGCTGCTGATAAAGTTGTAAAATCACTAGGTTAATAAATTAAAACAGTTAAAAGGATATTAAATAATGAGCGTATTAATTGATAAAAATACAAAAGTTTTAGTACAAGGTTTTACTGGTAAAAACGGTACTTTCCACTCAGAGCAAGCTATTGCTTATGGTACAAACATCGTAGGTGGTGTAACTCCTGGTAAAGGTGGTCAAACTCACCTAGATAGACCAGTTTTTAACACAATGGAAGAAGCTGTAAAAGCTACTGGTGCTGATGCATCTGTAATCTATGTGCCAGCTCCATTTGTAAAAGATTCGGCTATTGAAGCTATTGATTCTGGTGTTAAGCTAGTTGTAATCATTACAGAAGGTGTTCCAACTCTAGATATGCTAGTAGTTAAAGAATACTTAAAAGGTAAAGATGTACAAGTAGTTGGTCCTAACTGCCCTGGTGTTATCACTCCAGGTGAATGTAAGATCGGTATTATGCCTGGTCATATTCACCAACCTGGTAGAGTTGGCATTATCTCTCGTTCTGGTACTTTAACTTATGAAGCAGTTGCTCAAACTACTAAATTAGGCTTTGGTCAGTCTACTTGTATTGGTATAGGTGGAGATCCAATCCCTGGTATGAATCAAATCGAAGCTTTAAAACTTCTAGAGAACGATCCTCAAACAGAAGCTATAATCCTAATCGGTGAGATTGGCGGTACTGCTGAAGAAGAAGCTGCTGAATATATCAAGCACAATGTAACTAAGCCTGTTATCGGCTATATTGCTGGTGTTACAGCTCCTCCAGGAAAGCGTATGGGTCATGCTGGTGCTATTATCTCTGGCGGTAAAGGTACAGCTGATGAAAAATTCGCTGCATTTGAAGCTGCTGGTATTGCTTACACTAGATCACCTGCTGAATTAGGTTCTAAACTTAAAGAAGTTACTGGTTGGTAATTTTTATTTTCTAAATATTTTTTCTTTACTTATATTTCAATTTTATAATTTCCAAAAATCTAATTTAAAGTGATAATATAACTTAATCTAAGTTAATAACTTATTATTTTAAATTATGATTAAAAAAATAACCTTATTCTTAAATCTTACAATATTACTCCTAGCTATCAATATGGGGTATTCTTTATCAGAAAATAAAAATATAAATCACCCAGTACTAAAAACATTAGAAAGTGAAAATCACGAACAACCAAAAAACTGTAATACGTTATCAACTACTCTTATGAGCCCTATCTCTTTAATTGGTATAAGTGTAGGAACTATCTTAATGGTACCTGTAGGCCTGCTAGCAGGAATAGCAGGAGGAGCTATGATGTCTCCAATGATGTTTGATAGTGGCGGCTTAAGCGATAATCAATTTATACAACCATTGCAAATAGGTGGCGCTGTTATTTTAGGAGCAGTTATAGGCGCAGGTGCTGGCGCTGTTGAGTTACCAATAACAACAGCATCTACTCTAACTCAAAAGGCAAAAGATAATTGTTATCTGATATAAAAAACTATTTCTTTCTCATATCATCTTTATATATTAAAGTTAGCAAACTAAAGAAAAATCTTTTGCTAATATTTATTTAAACCCTATTTAAAAGTATTAAGTTAGATATAATAAAAACTCCTACCAAGGTATTTTGATAAGACTTATAAGGAAAAAATATGAAAAAAATATTAATAATTGTACTTGGCTTAATTGTTGGATTAAGCTCATTAGCTTTTGCTAAGCCTCCTAAACATTCTAACGCAAGCCAAAGAGCTCAAACTCTACAAGACTTTAAAACCACACCTCAACAATATAAAAACATGAATAAAAATGAAAGAAAACAGTTTGCTAGTAATATGTCTAAAGATGATCTTAAAGAATTTAGAAACAAACACAGTAAAGATAATCTACCAAAGAAACAAAAAGCTCAAAAATACTCAAAAGCAAATAGCTAATTTTTGATTTCTTTACTGATCTATAATAGATGGTACGATACAATTTATAACTAGATTAATTTGTAAACCAATATGTCAAACCCTTCACAAAAAACTGTTTTAGTAACTGGAGCAAGTAGAGGTATAGGACTTGGTTTCGTTGAGTATTACTTAGAAAATGGCTTCTATGTAATTGCAACTTGTCGTAACCCAGCTAAAGCTAATAATCTAAATAAACTTTCCGAAAAATATAAAAAGCTTTGTATAGAAAAGCTCGATGTTACTAACTCAAAAGAACAACAACAACTATTTCAAAAATACAAAGATAATCCCCTTGATATCTTAATCAATAATGCAGGAATTTATCCAGAGCATCATAAGAGGATAAGTATATCAAATACTGATCCTAGCTGGATAAATGATGCTTTTCAAACTAACTGTTTAGGAGCATTCTACCTTATACATAACTTTAAGGATAATTTACTAAAATCAGAAAATCCAGTAGTTATCAACATGGCTAGTCAAGCTGGCTCCATAGAGCAAACAAAAGCTGGCTTTGGTTATTCATATCGTATCTCTAAAGCTGCGCTTAATATGTTAACAAAAACCTTTGCTTCTGAGTGTCCAGAAATAATAACTATAAGTCTGCGTCCTGGCTGGGTTAAAACCTTTATGGGTGGTGAAAATGCTTCTCTTGAGATAGAAGATAGTATCACAGCTATGACTAAACTTATAAGCTCACTTAAGCCTAAAGATTCAGGAAAGTTTCTTGATGCTCAAGGCCGTCAAGAAAAATGGTAATTCAAATATAAATAGTTTAACAAGCCCTACTATACTGATATCCTTAATAAAATATAAAACACATCTTATTTAGTGTAAAAATGACATCATATTCGATAATTAAAAAACTAAGTATTACATGCTTAATTGGAGCACTAATTATATGGGTACTATATCCCTTTATTTATCCAATCTTATTTGCTGCTCTTTTAGCTATAATACTTGCTCCTTTGCAAGTATATCTAGAAAAACATATTGGTAGGCATAAAAGTAGCTTTCTTATAGCAGTAGGAATTTTGTTATGTATTTTTATACCAATGCTGATAGTAATCTCATATGCCATAACAGAGATTATTTCATATTTACAAAACTCTGAGTCTTTATCTCAAACCTTTAACCAGCTCAGTGTTTCGATAGCAAAGATACCGTATGCGGGTGAATATCTTCAGCAACATTTTGATAAGCTTATAAATGCAATCAAGCATGATAAAGAAAAAATAATTTCAAACCTTGGTCAAGCATTGCCAGCAATCAAATACATCGGCTCTACATCTGTAAGTTTATTAACGGATTTTTTAATAACTATCTTACTGGTCTATCAATTTTTAGTAAGTGGCACAACTGTAGAGAAATTTTTTAGAAATGTTGTTTTAAAAGACTTTAATGATAGTGATAGCTTTATCTCCACAGCAATTATAACAACACGTAGAGTTAGTTTAGCAATATTTTTAACGGCGATGCTTGTTGGAGTGATTATGGGAATTACTTACTCTGCAATATCTATACCTAGTCCGATACTATTTGCTTTTGTCTCAGCTATAGCCTCAATGATTCCATTTATGGTTGGTATTGTTTATATACTTTTAGCTGCTTCTGTATTTGTAATATATGGTGCTACAAAGGCTATCATTATTTTAGTCGTCGGTTTTGCACTAAATATTTTCACAGATAATATTATGCAACCTAAAATTATCAATAAACAAGTCAAGCTTAGCTTTGTTGCTTCATTAATTGGTATTATGGGAGGAATCCAGGCTTTTGGCTTTATCGGAATATTTCTTGGCCCTGTAATATTTAACGTAGCTTTTGTAGGTATCGAAAAGCTAATGGATAACTCAAGAATTTAAAGAAAGACACTTGATTGAAAGTTTCTTTTCTAAAATTAAGCATTTTAGAAGAATGTTTTCTAGATTTAATAAAACCATTTCGGTACATTTAAAAATGATTGAATTAGCTTGTGTCTTTATCTTGCTACGATGTAAAATTATTTTTGTGCACAGAACCTAGATAATATCAGCACCCCAAACTTTATTAGATGTGTCTATAACAACTTGATTAAAATCATTTTTAAATCCATCAAGTAAATATGGACATTTCTTGTGTTGCTTATTAATAACAATTGTCTTTTTCTTCTAATATAGTGCATTATACCCGTAAGCTCCTTCACACTCTTAACTAGCTTTCTGCCAATATTAAAAGCTTATAGCTTACAAGTCGTCTTGAGCAATTCTTAATAATAAAAATCTTTCTAAAATCAGTATTTTTTACTAAGGACATTATAGTAATTTAATGTAAAATAGGCTTTTATTAAATACTTTATTTTATTAAATATGATATTAAAAAATTTCAAGCAAATATTTTTAACAGTAATATTCTGTGGCGGACTATTCAATTTTATAATAATATATGCATCTGATATACCCAAAAATAGTAATCCTATTATAATTGCTCATCATGCTGGTGGAGGAGATTGGCCAGAAAACACAATTTATGCAATAAAAAAATCACAAAAATACACAAATTATATCAACTTAACATTAATGTTATCCAAAGATGATGTTCCTTTTCTATTTCATGGATTTGACTTAGCAAAAACTACTAATGGAGTTGGTAATCCTGAAAATAAAACTATCGAAGAGTTAAAAAGACTTGATGCTGGATATGAGTTTAAAAAGAATAATAAATTTATATATAGGAATAAAGGAATAAAAATACCTACACTTAATGAAGCACTAAAAATCAGGGATAAAAATACAATATTTATACTTGATATTAAAACTAATAAATATAAAAAACTTATTCATATTATTATTCATAGTTTTACTAAAAAAGACTGGGAGAAAACAATATTTTATTCAACAAACAGTAAAGCTTTAAAATATTTACAAAACTTACACCCAACTGCTCAAGTTTTTCAAAATAGAAATCTAACTAGAAAAACTCTTCTACAATTATATTTAAAGCAAAATATACCAGAAGATAAACTTAATAGTGATCACACTAACTGGATGGCTTTTGAGAATAAACGTAATATGGAAGTTTGTGAAGAGTTCACTTTAGGGAAAAGTTGTACAAATATTATTTTTAATAATTTATGGAATAGAGAAACTGTTAAAAAAATAAAAGAATCAAATCCTAGTATAAAATCAGTTATGATAGGTGTAAACACTATCTCAGAATACAATTATGCTCAATCTATTGGAATGTTTGGAATCTATACTGACTATCCTATATTGATAAGTAGCAACGATTAAAAGTCTATTTTTTATATTGAAGGTCTAGAGTACTAATCTTGATTAATCCTGAGGAAAAGCCTCAAAACTATGTACCTCAGCTAAATTTTCTTCCCACTTTGCTCTGCTAGCTGTGAAAATATGTGCTGTTGGCTTAATTGTTATATCATCATCCAGGCTACCGGCAGGAACAACAACTAAACCTAAATCTACTACTTCAATCGGCACAGCTGAACCACATTCTTTACAAAAACTCTTTGTATGTCTAGTTGAAGGTAACTTAAAATTCTTAACTAATTCTTGCCCAGAATTCCATTTTAAGTTTGCATTTTTTGAAAAAAGGTTAGCTGCATGTGCTGATCCAGTATCTTTACGACAATAAGAACAATGGCATAGAAAAAAGCTCTCAAAATCACCATCTAATTCAAAACTTACACTACCACATAGACAAGACCCTTTAACGCTCATCGTTTTACTTCCAAAATGATTTATATAAATGTTGAATGATTATATGAGTTAAATTTATAGATATCAAACGCTAAATAATAATGACTTATAAAAAAAGTTTGGATAGAATGAATTTTACTGTTTTTTTATTTAAAATCATAAATGGAATCTCTTAAACACCCCAAAGGACTCAAATTTTTATTCTTCGCAGAGATGTGGGAACGCTTCAGTTACTATGGATTAGCAGCAATTTTAATCTTATACATGACTCAAAAATTAAACTTCACAGATGCAAATGCTGCTTTGATATTTGGTAGTTATGTAACATTTCTTTATATTACTACAGCAGTTGGTGGTATCTTAGCTGATAGAGTAATCGGCTATAGACGCTGTGTACTAATAGGCGGTATTTCAATTATATCGGGACATATAATCATGGCACTATCTGGATCTAGTGATACTGCCCTATTTTTAGGTTTAGGATGCATATCCGCTGGTACAGGATTTTTCAAAGCAAATGTCTCAACGATGGTTGGTAGACTTTATGATGATAAAGAAGCGTTACGAAATTCTGGCTTTGCTTACTTTTATACAGGCATCAACCTTGGAGCTGTAATTGCAACTTTTGTTGTTGGTTATGTTGGTGAAAAAATTGGCTGGCACTATGGATTTAGTTTAGCTGCTTTTGGTATGGCACTTGGATTAATATTTTTTGAATCAGGTAAAAAGCATTTTCCTAAGAGCTGTGATGAGCCTAACTTTGAGATTATGAAAAAGAATTTATTCCTAGGTTTAAACGTTTGGTACGCTATAATTTTGTTTGTAATAGTTTCAGCATGTATTTTTGCTTATCTAATAGCACATCCGACAGAATCAATGGTAATAATTTCATTATCTGGAATAGTTCTATTAATCTATCTGGTTTCACTATGGAAGTCACTCGGAAAAGCTCAAAAGACTAATATCGCAATATTACTAATACTTTCAATATTTATGCTATTTTACTGGTCACTAAGCAACCAAACTTCTATAAGCATACCACTATTTATAAAAAGTAATATTGATCTGCATATTTTAGGTTTTGATATGCCAGTAACTACACTTATGGCAACACAGCTAACATTGCTAATAATTATAAATCCATTCTTTGCTATTTTATGGCAAAAGCTTGGACAGAAAAATAAAGAGCCTTCTGATGAGCTGAAATTTGTGCTTAGCTTAATATTTCTTGCACTATGCTTTTTATTCTTAAGCATAGCTGGATCAATAGCTGGTCATGCTGGTCATGCAAATGTAATATGGCTATTACTATGCTATTTAATGCTAGTCTTTGGTGAACTATGTATTTCACCAGTTGGTTTAGCGCTTGTTACTCGACTAGCTCCAGAGCATTTAAAATCTACAATGATGGGAGTATGGTGGACGATCAGTGCTTATGCAGGATTTTTTGGTGGCGTAATAAGCTCACATATAGCGGTTACAAAGAACACTCCAGCAAGTAGCTTTGCATCAGGATATTTTAAACTTTTTATTGCAGCAACTATTGTGGCTGTTATATTACTTGCGTTAACTCCGATATTAAAAAAACTTACTAAACTTAGGGTATAAAAATGATTCTAATTGCGAATGATGAAGGTCGTGGTGGCGTACCTGAAGCTTTTAAACGACTCCAAAATAAAGAAAATGGCCTTCGGGCTATGATTGAAGGTATCAAACTTGTAGAAAATGACACAACTATAAAAACCGTTGGTAGAGGATCTTGGCCTGATATCCTAGGCAGTGTAACTTTAGATGCTTCTGTAATGGATGGTGATGATTTGCGTACAGGATCTATAGGGGCTCTTAAAGGTTATGCTAACCCTGTAGAAGTAGCTTATGAAGTAATGCAAAGACTATATCATGAGATATTAGTTGGCGAAGGTGCTAATAAATTTGCTAATGAAATTAATGCTACAAAAATTAATAACCTATTACCTGAGATAGAAAAAGCATGGCAAGAGCATTTAGACAAACATTTAAGTGCTGAGCAAAGAGCTAAATTTCCTAATATACCTCTAATTGAACTAAGTAAATACTCGCTAGACCCTGAAAAGGTTTTTGATACTACTGTATATTTATCAAAAGACCACAACAATACTATATCATCAGCGACAAGTACTTCTGGTTGGGCATGGCGCTACCCAGGTAGGTTAGGTGATAGTCCTATTATCGGTGCTGGATCATATGCTGACTCAAGATATGGCGCCTGTGCTTGTACCCATACTGGAGAGATGGCTATTCGTTGTAGTACAGCTAGATCTGTAGTTTTATATATGAAAATGGGAATGTCTGTAAAAGATGCTGTACTAGAAGCAGCTAAAGATTTACGTCATCTAAAAACTGGTTATGTTGATGAGCTAACTATTCATGCTATTGATAACAAAGACAACCACTATGTAGCTAGTTTTAAAGGTAGTGAACCAGTTTATTACTGGGTTTGGAAAGATAACATGATTGAACCAGTTAAAAAGCAAGCTAGATTGGTTCTGTAATATATACCTTTTAATATTTCATCTAATAGCTATAGTTCCCCTATTTTTAATTTTATAAGTGTATTTCTAATTATAGATTCACTATAATCAATATATTTAGTACAAAAATATAACTCAATGAAAAAGCTGTTTTTATCAATTTTAATTATAACGTTATCTCTTGGTATTTCTTTCTCAGCAGAAAAAGATTATTTTGGCATGTCTAAAGAACAAGCTAAACATACTATACTATCAAAAGACATATACAATGCTAAATTAACATATCCATACCCGGCTTGGTTTAGTACTGGCTTAGTAGGTGATGTCTATCGATCTCAAAAAGGGCTAAGTTCTTTATATGAACAAATCCCTATAGGTCAAAAATTTGATAGCTGGAATGAGATCTATACAATAGCAGGGATATATGACAAGGATAATAAAATTAGTCTTTCTCAATATCAGTCTTTTGTTCTAGGTGGTTTCTCAAAATCATGTAATCATAATATTAAAATTGTTAATGCAGTAAAAACTAAATCATCTAGTATGGCAATTTTACTATGTGGATCTTTATCAGATAAAAACCTAAAAGTTTATAAAAACCAACCAGGAGAAGTGGCTATATTTAAATTCATAAAGTTCGAAAATACATTAATCCAAGTTGGACAAGAATGGAAAACAAAACCTTTTGACGCTAATAAAATTAATAATTCAGACTTTCTAAATAAAGCATATAAATATACTGGTAGCAGACAGAATTTTAGACTAGCTTTCCAAAAAATGCATAAAAATGTTAGTGTTACACAAGCTACTACAAAACCGGACTAATTTAAATCTTAAACCTATATAATCTCTTATGAAACCTGTTAATGTTATAACTATATTTAAAAAGCACATTAGCGACTAGCTGTACTAAGCAGTTTTGCATACCCCCTCTTGAAAGGGGTAACATTTTAATAGCGGAGTGGGTGGTGCCATGAAAAAAGTATGTCGCTATAACTTAGGCGAAAAACCCTTTTATATTTTAGTTTATAACTTCACCTCATATAAATTTAAGTCAAAACTCATACCGTCAATAACTCTATAATCTTTTATAGAACCTACCATTACACCACCGGCTCTTGATATTACAGCTATACCTGGTTTATTCTCATCAAGACATGTAATTTTTATTGTTTGAATTTTTCTATTTTTTAAATATTCTTTGACTGATAGTATTGCTTTTGATACAACTCCAAAACCTTGAGCTGATTTAGCTAACCAATAACCAATTTCTGCTTCAGCTATCTGATGACAAATATATTTTATATTAAATACTCCAACAATTTGACCATTTAATATAATCTTAAAACATTCAGCATTCGATGATGTTTTCTGTATCCTGTTAGAGATATATTTTCTTGCAGATTCAATACATCTAACATCATCAACCCAATGTAAATAATAAAGTGCTTCCCTATTCTCATTAACTAACTCTAAAAGCTTTTTAGAATCATTTATCAATAACTTTTCGAGAGAAATATTTTCTGAAACTCTAATCACCCAATCACTCTATACCCAAACCAATCAGGTTTTAAATTATACTCTTCATCACTTGGAATTAGATGAATATATTTACCACTTATAGAACTAAGCTCTAAACAATCATCTACTTCCATAAGATTATCTTTATGCTGATGTAATGAGTTTTTTAGCAAACTTTTCTTAGCTTTATCTTTTGCTTGTGTTTTATCTATAGCAACAAATAATGCAAACTCATGCAGTTCATTTAGCTTAGATTCATCATAACCACCAAGATTGACAAAATATAGCTTCTTATCAGATTTCTGAGGTTTATCTTGGAGAGATATTTGATATCCATCTGCTCCTTTTACAGCTTTGTAACTATCCAAATGTAAACCCTTGACTGTACCAAACCAGTTTTGCCTAAGTTGTTCGTAAGTATCTTCGATAGTATTACCAATTACAAACTGTACATCATGTAACTCAATATTTGCCTTTGGCGCACTTCCACCTAGATAAACTATAAATAGTTGACTCATAATAACTCTATAAAATAAATTTACTTAGAGTTATTATAACTAAACTACAGGGATCATGTCATGTTGAACTTATCTTACAATTAAACTACAGCCTACTACTTTCATAGTTAATCCTAAAAAAATATGTCATTGTATGACTTGATCGTAGAATCTAAGTTTAAGACTCAAAATATGCAGAAAACTATAGAATGACAAAATAGTTTCAAAAGACTTTAGGTATATGTTTTTTGCTACAAATGAGTTTTGAATAAAGTATTTATTTTGTCTATTTTAATAGGTTAATTTATCGTCATATATACAGCTTTCATATGTTTACAATATTCCTTATATTTACTGTTATAGTCGCTGTTATTGACTTTTACATTCGAAGCATACAAGCCAGAAAAAACTACACTCAAAAAAATTATACAAAATATTTTTTTCATTATTACTTACCCCTTATTTTATTGAATATGCATCAAAACTCTCAGACTTAGTGTTTTATAATTTTGACTTTTTCAAACTAAAAACAATTGTATGACAAAATATTAATTTTATGTATAGACAATAATAAACATCAATGTGCAAATTTGATTATATAGTGGCAAAGTAGCCCTATTTATTTAGTCTACATTCAAAAGACTATTAGACAAATATTAACATTAAGAATTAGATTAACATTATTAATGAAACTATAAACATCAACGAAACATATATAGCCTTTAGTATATTTTGCTCTAAAACATTTACTAATCTAGCACCTATCAAACTACCTAAAACACATGGGATAATTGTAGATAGAAATACTGGTGTAACTAAATATCCTATATGATCTGCACTAACTCCACTAATTGGTATTCCCATGATAATTAGAAATAAACCTACAATCGCAGAATATGTAAATACTAATATTACTGATGTCCCAATAGCTTTTCTAAGATTTATACCCGCACTTACAAAAAATGGCACATTAAAAACTGATAAGCCTAGAAATGCGGATATAGCCCCAAGAAAGGTTGACATGCTATTGAACTGATATTTCTTAAAGTTTATTTTCTTTGAATTTTGAATATTAAATCTCATCATCCATATAGCTATTATAAATACAGCTATAGCAAATATCTTCTTCAGACTCTCGCTATTTGTAAATACCATCAAGATAGCACCTATAAGCACCCCTATAATCATAAAAAATATGCATGACTTATAGAGTACAAAATCAACATTTTTATATCTTATATGTTTTATACTAGAGATTAACCCAAGTGTAATAGATGCACACGATCCTGTAGCTATAGTCATCTGCATTTTATGATCAAGCATTGGGTAAAAATGTGTTATTATCCAGTATATTGTCGGTACTGATAAAAGTCCAAAACCACCACCTAACATACTAGAAAGTAGACTTGCGACAAAAGAAAATATTACCGATATAATTATTACCATAATTGGCTTCCTAATGATTTATTTTAATACTAAATTATCTCGATGATTTATCTGAGCATTCTAAGTTAAAGATCACATATTCTCACCTTGGAATAACCTCTAACATCACAAAAAACCTGACAGCTTTTATATAAAATACAAAGTATATTCTGCCATTAGAATTTGATAGATTATTAATACGACTAATTATTATAAATCGTATCTAAACTTCTGATCATTTTCTAATAATTAGCTATGTTTTGGATTTATCTTTGCTGTGAGGATATGATCTTGCCATTTTCCTGCTATCTTAAGATATGATTTAGCTAAACCCTCTTTCTCAAATCCTAGCTTTACTAATAGCTTTTCACTACGAATATTATTCACAATATAATTAGCCATAACTCTATGCAAACTCAACTCATCAAATACATAACTAATCGTGACTTCTAAAACCTCTGTCATTAGACCTAAACCTTGATATTTCTCTGCAATAGAATAGCCCAAATTACATGCTTGAAATACTCCGTAAACAATATTTGTAAAATCACAAACTGCCATTATTTCATTTTCATCTTTATTCAAGGCAACAAGTTTTAAAGTAGCTTTACTCTCAAACTCTTGCGTAGCTTGTTCTAAGATTTTAGAGAAGTTTTGTAATGTATAATAACTTTCATCCCTTACAGGCTCCCATGGAGCTAAATGTTTGTTATTTTCTATATAGTAATCTAACATTAGTTGAGCCCTTGTTGGCTCTAATAATTTGATTACGGTTCTTTGCGTATGAATTTCAATACTCATAAGTAAAGTCAAAACTATCTATTAAAATCTAAGTATACCAGGCATATAAGATATTATTAACTTAGTGATAAGCCATCTAAGTGTTTTTTATAATTTAATGTATATTCTTCTACTTTTGGATCTTTCATTACATCATTACAGATAAATGTAGGTAATGGAGACATTCCAAGAAACTGATGCGCTTTATGAAAATGTAAATATACTCCATCTACCCCAACACCTTCAAAGAATTGATCCTTGTCAGTAAAAGCTTCCATAGGAGCATTCCAAGTCAAAGATAACATATATTTTTTGCCCTGAAGTAACCCACCAGAACCATATTTTTTAGTAGCATCATAGCGAGATCTTCCATCACTTGCATATAATGCACCATGCCCTGTTGTTAGGACTTCATCAAGATATTTCTTAACAATCCACGGCGTACCCATCCACCAACCTGGCATTTGATGAATTATAGTATCAGCCCAAAGCCATTTTTGTATTTCTTCATCAATGTTATAACCACTATCAATGTTAGTAACTTTTACATTATAGCCAGAACTTATTAGATGACTTTCTGATAGATCTGCTAAATATTGATTAAGGGCGCCTTTTGAGTGACCAAAATCTTTTTTACCATTTATTATAAGAATATTTTTCATTATAAATCCATATTTTTTTATTTTGATAATAAACACTTAATTAATAAATTATTTCAACTAGAAATATAATAACCTTTTAACTTTTTGATAACTTTAAAGTTCTATATTTCAAAATAAATAATAATCCAGCTCCAATCAAAGAGATGATTATTCCAGAAATAATACTACTAGAATAAGCAAATCCATAAGCTATAGGCAACCCTCCTAAAAAAGCACCTAAAGCATTTGCTATATTAAAACCTGCTTGGCTAACAGCTGAGCCAAACATTTCTGCACCTTTGAATACTTTTATCAATAATGTTTGAATTGATGGAGCTAATCCAAAAGCAAAAAAACCTATGCCAAAACTTAATACTACAGAAATAAACTTATAGTCTATTAGCAAATAAGCTAATAATAAAACTACTAATAAGCCTATTAAACTAGCTATAGTAGCATTTAATGCTCCTATATTATCAGTCAACCTACCACCATATATATTTCCGCTAAACATTCCCAAACCTACAAAAAATAATACATAAGGAATGAAGTTTTTAGAAACATGGGTGATATGTATCATCATCGGAGAGATATAACTATACCAAGCAAATAATCCAGCAAATGCCAATGATACTACTCCAAATGCTAACCATGTATCTAGTTTCAACATAACTTTAAAAGTTGATGTTGAGCTTTGGGCATGAGAGTTTTCTTTGTTCAAATCTACATGAGGTATCCATAAAATAGTGGTAATAGTTGTAATGATACCTATCAAGCCAACTATAACAAATGCAGCCTGCCAACTTGTAACTAAAACTAAATGTGTTGCTAAAGGTACTCCAATAATATTTGCTATTGTTAATCCTGTAAACATCAGTGCAATCGCTAAAGATTGTTTACCTCTGTCAGCTACCTCCATAGCTACGATTGCTCCTACTCCAAAGAAAGCTCCATGAGGTAGCCCTGAAAGAAACCTAGTAATCATCAAAAAATTATAACTTGTTGAGAAAATAGATAAACTATTAAATAAAGCTATCATAATACTTAATACTATTAACAATGACCTAGGGCTAAGTTTTTTTGAAAACAATACTAACGCTGGAGCGCCAACAATAACACCTAATGCATATACACTAATCAAATGTCCTGCTTGAGGAATACTAACATGAAAATACTGTGATATCTGAGGCAAAATCCCCATCATAATAAATTCTGTAACCCCTATAGTCAAAGCTCCTAACATTAAAGGAATTAGACTTTTTTTCATAATAACTCTCCAGCAGATAATAAGATTAAGATATTTGTGTATCTAATTATTAAATTTTATAGAACTATGAGTATTATACTTTTTATATTTTTAATGATAATATGCAAAATAGTAAAAGTACTTTTTATAAAAACTAAAAAATGAAAATGTTATATGAACTAAAGCTCTTTGTCGCTGTAATAAATCATGGCAATCTATCAGCTGCAGGAAGAGAGTTTTATTTATCTCCAGCAAGTATTAGCAATAAGATTAGTGCATTAGAAGACTATTATGATACAAAGCTACTAGTCAGAACAACTAGAAAAATAGAAGTCACAAAAGCTGGCGAAATGCTTTATCAATCAGCAATAAAACTTCTAGAAGAGTTAGATTGCATAAAAGAAAATATTCAAGCTAATAAAAATAAAGCTGAAGGCATTATTAGATTAACTATACCTTTTGACCTTGGTGAACAGTTTATATTACCGATATTAGATAAGTTCAGTGAGATCAACACTAAAGTCAAATATGATATTCTTTTTACAGATGATGTAGTTTCTTATAACCAATTTCCTTTTGATATAGCTATTAGACAAGGTAACTTACAAAATAGTAATTTTATCGCAAAAAAATTAATTAAAAGTCATAGAATATTATGTGCAAGTCCCAAGTATCTAGATAAAACAAATATCACCAATATTAATGATATAAATATTTTAAAAGACTGTGATTTTATTACCCTAAAAATAAACGGTACTGCAATTAAAAACTGGTATCTTATAGATCCTCAAAATAATAAACTTGAAATCAATTTAAATCCTTCTTGTATTGTTAATAATGGCTATATAAGTCGTAAAATGTGTCTAAGAGGATATGGAATAGCTTCAAAATCATACTGGGATATAAAAAAAGATTTAGACTCTGGAAATCTTATTCAAATATTACCAAACTATAAAGTAACTCTAAATGCAAATGATAAGCCTGATAATATGATTAGTTTGGTATACCCTTTTAAACAATTCCAACCATATCGAGTAAGAATGTTAAAAGAGTTTATAATAGAGAACTTTCCAAAATAATACTAAATCACAAGCCCTAGCATTTCACCCCATACATTACTCTTATAATCGAAGCTAAATAATGATTAACTTATATCTAAATAAGCTCCTAAAGTATTTGCTATATTAAAACACTAACTAAAATTTAAGTAATATTAAATAATAAAACCCATTATTATTGACAAGTCTAATTTAGAATAAAATGTCCATAATTGATTATAATTAGTCTAATTTTTGATATCTCTACAAAAACCATTTTTATATTATTTAATATATAAATATGATACAGAGATATATTATGAGAAAAATATTACTAATTTTAATGATTTTAGTTTTACCTTTTAGTTATGCGGTAGCTATTCAAAATATGAAGCATATCGAGAAAATAACATTTATAAGCAAACAAAATATTAAACCAAAATGTATTAAACTTAGAAATATGGAAGATAGAGCCTCCGCTATTAATGTAGTGTAGGTACCTACTGCACTTTTGTAAAATATTTAAATATTAATTTAATCTTTCCATTTTTTACACATACATTATTCCTATAATCAAAGCTAAATAACGATTAGTTTATATTATTAGGTTAAGCTATAATTAGCCAATAAGTTATGTCAATTGTTTAACTAAAATGATAAAACTAGAAATCTGCGTAGATAACTATCAATCAATCCTCAATGCTCAAGAAGCAGGAGCAGATAGGCTTGAATTATGCTCAGCATTAGGTGTTGAAGGACTAACACCTTCACCAAGCCTAGTAAAATTTGCTACAGCTAACTTTAAAGGTTCGCTACAAGGTATGATTCGTCATCGTGCTGGAGATTTTTATTATGATCAAATAGATCAGCAAATTATGCTTGATGATCTAAAAATAATGTTAGATCTAGATGTGGATGGCATAGTTATTGGAGCTCTAACAGAGCAGAATGAAATTGATAAGGATTTTTTAGAACCCTTTATTAAACTAACAAGACAAGCTAAAAAAGAGCTAACTTTTCATAGAGCTATAGATTTAGTTAATGATATTCATGCAAGTACTCGAGAAGTCATTGAGCTTGGCTTTGATAGAATCCTCACATCAGGAACAGGCACGAATGTACCAGCTGGATTAGAAACTCTAAGATCTCTACAGCAAAACTTTGGAGACCAAATCCAAATAATGCCAGGAGGTGGAATCAACTCTCAAAATGTAAGACAAATATTAGAAGTCACAAAAGTTACAAACATCCATTGCTCTGCTTCTAAGAAAATCTTACGCGATACTAGAACTAATGCATTTTCTAGCTCTGCTTTAGAGATAAAAACCAGCCAAGTTGATGAAATATCTACGATAAAAGCAGAATTCTCTATCTAATAAATCGTTAAAGTTAGCTACAAACTAAATAGAAATAAATAACAAATCTATTATAATATCTAAGCTATTCAAGTTATCTTTTATTTAAATACTAATTTATCCAACATGTATCAACACTTTGAAAACCTATACGATGACTTTGCTAAAATGAATATTAATAGCTATATATTTATGATTAGCTTACTACTAAGTATTTCTGTATTAGCTTCTATTAGCATCTCCTATGCTCTACATATACAGTACGCATATTGGGCAGGCTATACTTGTGTACGTATTATGACTGATAATAAAGCTATGACTTATAAACGAGGCCTACTAAGATGTATAGGGACACTAATGGCTTTATTAGTAGTATTAATATGCACATCATTATTTAAATCTGATATCGTTATTATAAGTTTAATAGTTTTTTTATTGATTCTTTGTGTTTCGATGGCGTATTATTTCACTGAGTATACATATTTCTTTATTATGTTTTGTATTACTTTAGGGCTATTTTTCTACCCATATGCTGTTTTTTCTAAAGATATGGCTATAGCTATTATCATTGATCGCTCTATAGTAACTATAATTGGTGCTCTATGTGTATGTGTGATAGTTTTACCATTTCTGAAAAAGAAAAATATAGCTAAGATCTCCCAAAGGAAACGAACCAAAGAGCACCATCTTGAGATGATAACTTTTTCAGTTTTCTTTATTTTAACATTTGCTTTTATATTCTTAATAACAGTTCCTTTTAAAAACGTATTATTATTTGAGCAAGCTCTAATAGGTGTCGTTGCTGTTATGTCTAGTTTTGAACATTCTCAAATACATCACTTAAGTTTACAAAGATTTTTAGGATGTTTAATAGGATTATTAGTTCCATTTGTACTTGTACTATTTAATTTAAATATAGTTTTAGTTCTAATTATTGCTTTTATTATTGTTATATTATTTGGTCTAATCCAACTACAAGGTAAGTATATTGCTTATATGGGAGCTCAAGCAAACTTATGTTTTTTAACTTCTATATATGCAAATAATGATATCTTACAAGTACAAGCTGGATATCAGCGTCTTTTAAGTACTGTTGTTACATTACTATGTATTGTTTTTGTTAGTGTCTTATATTTCTCATTTTTACGCCTAACAAAATATTATATAAACAAAAAAACTCTTGATAATTAATCTTAGTTCTAGATTTTAGCGACTCTTAACTATAACCTTGTAACCTAAGTTTTCTAATAAATTTTAAATGATGATAAAGAATATATTTTTTGATCTAGATGGTACGCTTGTAAACACTGTAGGAGATATTACAGCTGCTACAAATGCGATGCGTAAACATTTTGGACTTAGTCCTATTTCTGAAGATATCATAGCTAATATTGTTGGTAAAGGCTACCCAACAACTGTAAGAAAGGTTTTAGCACTGGATTTTGATGATAAACAATATATTGAGTCTATAGCTGATGAAGGTGTCAAAATTGTAAGCCAAACATATAAGTCCCTAAATAGCGCCAATAGTAAGGTATATCCTAATGTACTTAAAATACTTGAGCTTTTAAAAAGTAAAAATATAAAAATGGCTGTAGTTACAAATAAGCACGAAGATGATGCTATACAATCACTGACTCATCTAGGCTTAATAAATTATTTTGAAGTTGTCATTGGTGGAGATACTACATCTAGCTACAAACCGCATCCAGAACCACTACTTTTTGCTATGGATAAACTAAATGCTAAAGCCAAAGAAAGTTTAATGATTGGCGACTCCATGAATGATTTTCTATGTGCAAAAGAGGCAAATGTAAAAGCAGTAATTCTAAGTTATGGTTATAATAATGGTGTTGATCTTAAAGCTCTTGATAGCTTCGCTTATATCGATGATTTTTCTGAACTAAAACAGATTATATAAACAAATAAACATTTAGTATTTTGTTAACTTTTCCAATGTAGGATTTAAGCTAGAAGGATTATACCCAAAAGGTCCTTGGTCTCCACAGAATGCTACCTTACATTTGTATATAATATACAATCTTATTGGCCACGAATTATAAGCTTTCAATAAGTTATCATCCATAGTATCTAGTACAACAGGCATCTCAAAGTTCTTTTTACTAATTAACCACTCTGCCATTTTCTTACGATCTTTAATACTTTTTGCATAGGGAAAACAAAAATCAGCTTCCTTAGTATATTCAGCATCATTTATATATTGATCAACAAGTTTCCAACCATCTTCAGCATGCGCTTCTGCCGTATAAATAGTCAAAAAATCAACACCTAAAGGTTGCCACTTTCTCATTAGCTGTTGAAGCTCTGGTATTCGCTTTCTATAATGTGGACAACTATACGATGCAAAGTTTAGCACTAGTGGTTTATCTGAGAAAAAAGAAGACAGGATAACTTCTGAATTATCTAACCTAACAACTGTACCATCAAATGCAGATTTACCAACAGCTAGCCCTTTATTTCCTTTTGTCCAGCGTTGAAAAGCTTGATCTGCTTGACTATCTTTTTTATTACCTGTAATGCCTGTAGATTTTAATATACTCAACATTTCACTAATATAAAATGTTGCAGGAAGAGTTTTACTTAAAGCATAAAATCCAAATATTGCAGAATAAATAGCGCAACCACCAACTACTATATATGCCAATATTACATAACTAAACGTATGTATAATAGCTGAGATAATAAGAGCAACTCCTGAAATAGACAGTGTAAAAGCCTGTATAGTTATTGTTCTTTTTATCTCAAAAGGTATCTGAGCACCATGAAATATAACTCTTACTGGACCAATAAATGCAACAAGTAAAAGTATTACCCCAGCTACAAATGTGATTAATCTATCTTGTAAAATACTATCTGATGCTAACATTAATATAGAAAGAAATACTAAACTTAGTCCAACAACAACTAGTATCAGAGTCAAAACTCTAAGGACTATATAAGCCGGTATTTTCATAATTTTCACTCAGATAAGCCCAAACATAACTATTTTAGATAATATATAATTATAGCTAAGCTCGAAAACTATAGCAAAAATGTTATAATTCTAGCAATACTTATTTATTAAAAACATTCAAATGGCAAATCATCATAAACTAATAATCTTAGGATCTGGTCCTGCTGGATATACTGCAGCAATCTATGCAGCTCGTGCAAATTTAAACCCTGTAATTATTACAGGTATGCAACCAGGTGGACAACTTACAACTACTACAGATGTTGACAACTGGCCAGGTGAAGCTGATGGCATTATGGGTCCTGAGCTTATGGACAAACTACAAAAACAAGCTGAAAGGTTTGATACACAGATTGTGTATGACACTATTAACTCTGTAAATCTAAAAACTAGACCATTTCAACTAATTGGTGAATTAGAAGAGTATACTTGTGACGCTCTAATTATCTCAACTGGTGCTACTGCTAGATATCTAGGACTAGAGTCAGAAGAGAAATTTATGGGTAAAGGAGTCTCTGCCTGTGCTACTTGTGATGGTTTTTTCTATAAAAATAAAGATGTTGCCGTAGTTGGCGGTGGTAACACAGCTGTTGAAGAAGCTTTATTTTTATCAAATATTGCTAAATCTGTAACACTAATTCACCGTAGAGACTCGCTTAGATCTGAGAAAATCCTTATCGACAAGCTAATGGAAAAAGCTCAAAATGGTAATGTGAATATTATTTGGGATACTACATTAGAAGAAGTACTTGGTGATGATATGGGAGTTAATGCTCTACGTATTAGAAATGTCAAAACTAACGAAGAATCTCAAATCGATGTTATGGGTGTATTTATTGCTATTGGTCATACTCCAAACACTGGTATTTTTAAAGATCAGATTGAGATGGAAAATGGCTATATAAAAGTCAAATCTGGACTAACGGGTGATGCTACTCAAACAAGTATCGAAGGTGTATATGCAGCTGGCGATGTAGCTGATCATGTATACAAGCAGGCTGTAACTTCTGCTGGTACTGGCTGTATGGCTGCTCTAGATGCCGAGAAGTACCTAGATAATCTAGGCTAATATAGACATAATTTATTCATTTTTATCTATAAAACCACTATTTAAGAGATTTCAAACCTTTAAATATTGGCCATAGAGTACATAAAGCTAATATTGCTAATATATAAAACCACTCATTACTAGGTAATGGATCTATATAGTTAATCATAAAAAATATCATATAAATAAACATAACTATAAGACCTGATAAACCATATGAAACACCTTGAATCTTACCTTGTAAATGTATCGGTGTATTTTTCTGAGCTATTGTAACTGCTATTACCCATGATGATATAAATACGCCTGCAACAAAGTAATATAAAATTGCAAAATTAACACTATGGTTAAGACCAAGACAAATATACATCAAGGCAGAAAAAGACATTGATAAAACTAAAGTCAGTCTTGGAGATATTCTCTCTATCATATATGGCAGCATAATACTTCCAACAATAAAACCTACCGAAAATGCCACTTCTATCAGACCAAACTCAAACGATGTAGCTTTAAGTATATTTTTGGCATATGGTGATATAAAAATTGGAGCAATCATATATATACATGTGATTCCAACTTGAGCAAAATAACACCAATAAAGAGCTTTATTCTTATTAAGATAGCTAAAAACCTCAATCCAGTTATTTAAAAAACTATCCTTACTATGCTCTACTTTCCTATTAGGTATAATCATAAAACTACACAAACTAGAAAGAATACTCATAACCAGCATAATCATCATAATCTGGTGCATATCAAAATATACTATAAGCATCCCACCTAGTGACATCCCTATTACCATTCCAAATTCAAATAATCCATCCATAGTACTATTTGCATAAAGAAGAACATCATCATTAGGGAATAGTTCTCGTGACATTATCATCATCGCAGGCATAAAGAAAGCCAACAATATTCCCCACAATCCTGTGAATAAATATACTTTCTCAACAGAATCAAGATTACTTAAAAATATAAATGCAAAAAGTAGTACAACCCTTAGAACATTCACTGATATTATAATTAACCTTCTAGGTATAAGGTCTGCAAAATACCCTGTAATAGGAGATAATATAACTCCAAATGTCCACCAAGAGAATATAAATAAAATTATGACTTCAATGTTATTCTTTAGTGTTAATAAATGCCAACTTATCGATATATATGCCATACCAATAACAACAGCATTACAAATACTCATAATACAAGCATAGCTAAAAGATTTATTGCTAAATAGCTTACTTCTAGCTTTAAAATAATTAAGCATACCAATACCTATTCTAATAAAATTTAAAAAGTCATAAGACTAAACTAGTTACAGAAAAATATAGACGTAAATAATCTAAAGTGAATTCTATATTAAAAATATTTATAAGCAAGATGAAACTATGGAAATAATCACCTATGTCTTCTTAATATGTCTGTATGATGAAGATACATAGTAAATGTATCTGCTGGGCGAATATAACCTTCTTGTTCTAAACGATGTCCAATTGCACTTCTATGATAAGTTCCATGGTTTATAATATGAAAAAAATTTCAGAAATTGACATTCTTCCATTTAGACCATCTACAAAAACAAAATCAATATTTTTTATGATTTGCTCAGTAGATAATTTTCTTAGATTTTGTATATACCATAAGCTAGATCGATTTAATCTATTTTCTAGTTCAATTAAGTCTGGAAGATTATTACTATTCGTATCATTATGTGGCGGTAAATAGCCCTGCAATCTCGCACTAAATAACTCCTCTACGATAATCATATGATTTAGTTGCTGACGTATAAATAATAATATCTCATCAAACTCATTTACTTTTTTAATTGCTTTCATAAGTCTATTTTCTGACCATTGCTTATATTCAAGCATTTTTTTAAGATTCTCGATCATCACTGACTTACCTTTTCTTATAAATAAACTCTTTAAAATCTCCTATATGTCTCTCAAGGCGTCTTAATACTTTCTCATCTATTATTTGCATATTTTGATCAAATATTGCCTCTGCTCCTGAGATCATCATTTCATGACAAGGATGAATTTTCGAAAGAGTCGCATCAAGAACCAATTTAATATGTGCTTGAGCTCGGGCTCCTCCAACTGAACTTGAAGCCTGGGTAATTATAGTTATAGGTTTATTCTTTAAAACTGAATTATATGCAGGTCTTGAAATCCAGTCTATAGCATTTTTCAATACAGCTGGAATACTGTGGTTATACTCTGGCGAACAAATAACTATGCCATCAGACCCTTCAACATGATCAACTAAATCAATAACTAAATTAGGTTTATTTTCACAATAATCTTCAGAATAGAAAGGAAGCTCATTAAGATTTGGAATTACAATATTATCATCTTTAAAAAATGCCTCAAGATTCTTTAATATAGCTAAACTTCTACTTTTACTATGAAAACTACCAGATAAAAATAAACATTTCATTTTTTTAAAAAACCTTAATATAAAACCTCAAAATATACCAAAATATTTTAAAAAAGTATATTGCTGTAAACCAAAATATAAATTAAGCAAAAATTAGATAAGCCTCAACTTATCTCTACGAAAATTTAAGGCTATCGCCCTCTTAAAAAGAAATTATCTAATTGTGCAAAACTTAGCTTTACCCAAGTTGGTCGACCATGATTACATTGACCTGAATTCTCAACTGTTTCCATTTGTCTTAATAGATGATTCATCTCTGGAATACTTAACTTATCATTAGCTCGTACAGCAGCATGACAAGATACTGTAGCCAAAATATGATTTAGATAAAACTCAACACTCTTTGTCTTACCTGAAGATACTAGCTCTGTAGCCACATTTGATATTAAATTTTGAATATCTTTATTTTTCACATAAATTGGTACTGCTCGCACTAGTACCGCATCATCTGCTACTACAGAAATTTCAAAACCAAGCTTTTCAAAAACTTCAATACTTTCATCAATAGTCGCAACTATACTACTTGATAGCTGACAAGTTAGAGGAACTAGAAGATTCTGCTTAAACTTATCAGTATCAGCATGCCAAGTTTTTTTCATCTCTTCATAAAGTATTCTTTCATGGGCTGCATGCATATCTACAAGTACCACACCTTCATCTACTTGCGAGAGAATATATATACCATGGATCTGACAAATAGCCTGCCCTAAACCACTAGATTTTGGTTTTTGTGATATATGAATTTCATTTTCTTGAGTATTTTGATTATTCAGATATTTATCAAGTAAACTAGTATTTGATTCAGATTCCTCTTGCTCATCTTCTACACTAATATCCAAGCTCATATTACCAATATTCAATGGATTATTCATACTGCTTAATTCTTCTTGGATATCATCTCGAAAAGTCGGTTTATCAACTCCAACATCCGCACTTGTGGTTATAGCTTTATTTACAGTACCAAAGAGAAAATCATAGATAAATTTTTGGTTTCTAAAACGTACTTCACTTTTAGCTGGATGAACGTTTACATCGACCTCTTTATAATCCATATCAAGATAAAGTAAAAATGCCGGATATCTATTACCATACATAACATCTTTATAAGCATTTTTTATCGCATGAGTAACAATTTTATCTTTGATAATACGCCCATTAATATAGAAACTCTGCATATCTGCTCTAGCTCTATTAAACCTTGGACTAGCAACCCATCCCCATAGATGAGCATCTCCAACTTCTTTATCTATATAAATAGCATTTTCAATAAAATCACGACTATATAAATCTAATACACGATTATATTTAAGTTGTGCATCTTCTGCTAAAAGTAAATCTTTAACCTCTTTAGCATTATGAATAAGCCTAAAAGCTATCCCAAAGTAGCAAAGCATATATTTTTTAAGTAAATCAGAAATATGTAGAAACTCGGTATTATCTTTCTTTAGAAACTTACGGCGAGCTGGAGTATTATAAAAAAGCTCACTGATCTCAATAGTTGTGCCTGTAACATGCGCTGCAGGAGTAACTTCTCTAGTTTGGTTATTTATTTGCCAAGCATCATCTGAATCTTGATGTTTTGAGATAATCTTCAGCCTTGAAACTGAAGCAATACTTGCCAAAGCCTCACCACGAAAACCCATACTAGCAACAGACTCTAACTCATCAAGAGTGTAAACTTTACTTGTGGCATGTGGAGTTAAAGCTAATTGTAAATCATCATGAGTAATCCCTTTACCATTATCTCTGATTCTAATTAGAGACTTACCACCCTCTTGGACTTCTATAGTTATCTCAGTTGCTCCAGCATCTATAGAATTCTCAACAAGCTCTTTAACTACCGAAGAAGGTCTTTCAATGACCTCACCAGCTGCTATTTGATTTGCTAAGTTTTCTGGTAGTACTTTTATTTGACGATAATCACTCATTTTTACATCTTAACTTATAAAGGTTTTTTTATAAAATCTCTAGTTGCGCATTCTTCAAAAAGCTCTTTATTGGCTACATTGCCATCTTTATCTTCATAAGGATAGACATTATCTTTGGTTAAGCCACATAGATTTCTTATTTTTTTAGCTTCTTTTTTTGAAATTCTCTGCCAATATTCATTTTTACCTAATGGTCCCCAAAAAGCTCTAACAAATACTTTTTTACCATAATCTATAGTTTGAGCTTTTACATGGTAATACTTACCATCGTGAGGATTTAATACGGCACCATCTAAATATACAGGTCCCTTAGCGCCAGCTTCAGCTGAACTTTTCATTTTCATATTCCAAACAAATTCTAATCCTTGATACGTATACTTACCACTAGAATAATCATACTTATTGCCATAGGCATCGCCTTTGCCACATTGTGTACAATAAATTATCGGAGCATGTGCCTTACCATAGTCAACATCAGATAATGGCACAAAAATCTCTGCATTTAAGTTATTCTGAGCATTATTATATGCATGGATAACTGAGACATTTGAATCTGTAGATTTATCTTTTTGCAACCAATAACCATCAGCTAAAAGCTTTTTATCATTAGCATAGCTACTAGCAAAATAAGTAAATAAAAATATTAATATAACTTTTCTTAGCACTATATGTTTAATTTGGAAAATGATTTTAGAAGAAAGTATAAAGAAAAAATGTTATTAGTTAAACAGGACTTTTTACCCCAAATTGAGATACTGGATAGTTAGTACACTGACTTGTTACTTTTTTGTCTTTGTTTGTATACTGGCCATCGGCTGTTACACCACAATCTTTTTTAACTTTCTCATAATCAGCTTTTGTGATTCTTTGCCAATGAGCTGCTTTGCTACCTAACTCTTTACCCCATACAATATACGCAGCTTTAGAATACATAACTTTACCATTATCTTGAACTTGTGCTGATGCAGCATAAATCTTACCATCATTAGGGTTTATAACTCCGCCATTATCATACATTGAGCTTTTAGTAGGTGGTTGAGCTGTTCCTTTTTTCTCTTGCATATTCCCTGCAAATATAAAGTCTTGTAAAGGAGCATTTTTACCTTTGTAATTAAAGCCATTGTAAGATCCATTTGAACAGTTATTACAAGTAGCTTTTGGCTTAGCTGGCTTACCTGCAGAATTAACTGACATTAGAGGAACTGCAATCTCCATCTGAAGAGTTCCTTTTTTACCATACTTACTGTCTTTAGCAAAATAAGTATGAATAATCCCCTCTGGCATGCCACGACCCGCATCTGGATCTTCATCAAACTGTACCCAGTAACCTTCTGGCGAAAGGTTATCTTTTGAGTCTGCTTTAGCATTATCTGCCGCATAAGACATAGATGTTCCTAAAGCACCTAAAGCGATCAGACTTAGAATTTTAGTTTTATTCATTTTCTCTCCTTTTACTTGTGTAAAGCCTATAAGACTTATTTGATACTAGCAAAGAACTAAATCTTATTCAAATAACTTGAGAGTTATTTATTAACAATTTAATTAATAAAGCTTATAATAAATTTTAATAATAAATAATTTAATTTGAATTCTTTGCAAGGAAAAATCATAACTAATTTTGGCGGTAATATTTTAGTTAAACTAGCCAATAATGAGAAAGTCTCATCACTATATCGTAACAATTTTAAGGGTGAGCTAACTGTCGGCGATAATGTTGAGCTTGAATATGCTAATTCAACATATGTAATTACAAAATTATTAGAAAGAAAAAATCTAATATCACGCCCTAATCAGTATCAACGTAAAAATAAAAATGTAGCTGCAAATATTGACTATGCAGCAATTATAATCACTCATTCACCCGCACCTGTTGAGCATTATATAGATAGATACTTAGCTGCTTTACATAATAGTGATATTGAACCGATCATAGTGGTAAATAAAATAGATAGCCAAACAGCTGAAGATAAAGCGTTTATAGAGAGCTTAGTAAATGTATACAAAGATATCGGTTATAAAGTTTTTTATATCTCTGCTAAGAGTAATCTTGGCATTGATAAGCTCCTAGATACTATTAAAGATCATACTTCAATATTCTTAGGTCAATCTGGGGTTGGTAAATCTGAAACCCTAAATACTATACTCGGTGAGAAAATCACAGAAACAACAGCCGTTTCTAACTCAACTAAAAAAGGCCGTCATACAACTACTTGCTCTACTTTATATGAGATAGATGATAATACTAATATCATTGACTCCCCAGGTATTAGAGAGTTTGGTCTATGGCATATTTCTAAAGAAGAGCTTTTTGATGGTTTCTTGGATTTCAAAAAGTATAAAGGGATGTGTCAATTTAGAAACTGCTCTCATGAGGAAAACTCAAAAGGCTGTGAAATAGTTAATCAATTAAAGCAAGGCAATATAAACCCTACTCGTTTTAAAAATTATCATAGAATATTAGCAGAGATCAAATAAATTTAGTCTTATCTAAAGATCAAAATCAGAACTTCCAAGATCAATTGAATGCCCTTTTACTTCAGGAACATTAAAAATCTCTTGTAACATATCTACTTGCCTAGAATGTATACATAGTTTTCCATCAAAGCCCAGTGATTTAATCTTTCTTACCTCTTCTTTAAACAACCCATCACTTTGTACTCTTATATCATTAAAAGGAACATCTAACGCTATAAGATTAGCATTTTTAGCTGCAACAACTAGTTGAGATCTAAAGTACAATAATGAATCCCATGAACAAGATGCCCCTAATTCAAAAGTAAGATCTCCTCCACCTAGAGCTAGTCCAACAAGATTACTACTTGAATGTGCTATCTGATCTATATCTCTAAAACCTTCCGTAGACTCTATCAAAGCTATATATGAAGGTGTTTTTCCTTGAAATAAACTATCAAGTTGATGCAGTGTGCTTGCTGACTCAACCATTGGCAAAACCAAAACATCAGGAACAACATCCGCTTCTAAAAGCGAAAGTATATCTCTAAAACCATGGATAGTATTTAGACTATTAATTCGAAGACAATATTTAAAATCTTCTTTCGCTTTAGAAGTTTTTTTTAGATATTCTATAACACTAACCCTAGCTTTGTTCTTTTGCTCAATATCAGCGACAGTATCTTCTAGATCAATAATTATACCACTTGCATTTGTTCTAACTTTAACTTTATCAAAGCGTTCAACCTTATTACCCGGGATAAACAACAAAGACATTAATGAATTATTTTCATTCACGATAAAAATCCTTATGATATAAAACTATCTTATTTAACTTAAGCTAGCTTTTTTACTATTTACCAAAGTTAACAAGCGAGTTTATAGTATCTAAATCAAGCTTATTGCTCGTATAAGCAATATGCCAATCAGGTCTAATTAAAACATAAGTACTAGAATAAGTATCTTTAGGAAGCTCTAACACATTAACGCCGCTTATGTTAGTATTACATTTATTTCCTGAAATAATCAATGTCCAGTCAGTCATAGAAAGAGTTCTATATATCGATTTCTCATATAATGTTACATTCGGCAGGAAATATCCAGGTAAATCTTTAGGGTCATATTTTGACTGCTCCATAGGCTCTGTATATTGACCATCGTGCAACTTAACTAACGATGAATCAAAGTAAGCATAGCCCATACCTATGCCTGCTGAAAGAGCATGTTTTCTTGATAACTTAGCATATGCTTGAGGATATTCCTCAGATGATAGTTCTGAGCTAAGGTTTATCAAAGCTTTAGCATTCTCTTCAGCTTTAGTTAAATTCATATAGGCTATAGGTCTTCTTTCTTGTTGATAAGTACTAAGCACATATTCTGGTAGTTTACCTTTTATTACATGAGCTAGCTTCCAAGCTAAATTTGATACATCTCCAAAAGCCGTATTTAACCCTAACCCCCCTGTTGGCGCAAAAGAATGAGCACTATCTCCCACGAGAAATATCTTATTATTTTTTGAATATGCATCTGCTAGTTCTATTTGCATATTCCAATAAGCAGCACTAACGATTTTCTTATCAAACTCAAATCCTACCATTTTATTTATTATAGAACCAATATCTAAATCTTCGATATTTTTAGTATCACTCTCATCATAAAAAAGTGTATACCAAAGATTATTTTTGGGATCTACAGGCCCAACAACTCCAGGATGTTTATTATTTATAATAAAATATAAAGCTGCCTTATCAATTTTTACTTTATCAAATAATCCAGGTGCTTCAAAAAGTATATTAGTCATACGTCTTCCAGAAGCTAGTTTACTAAAATTAATACCTAATGCATTACGCACAACACTATTTGCACCATCACAACCAATAACATACTTAGCATAGAACTCTTGTGTTTGGTTAGTTTTACGATTTTTAGCTTTTACTTGTATAAAATCATCGCTTTGATTATTAACTTCAGTAACTGCCGTGTTTTTCAACATTTCAACTGAGCTTAGTTTATTCAACCTTGATCTTAAGACTCCTTCAGTCACCCATAGTGGAATATGAATAATCTCTTCCGGAGAATTATTATTATGGTAATCATGCATCTCTACCGAAGAATAGACATCACCATTTAATCCAGAGCACCATATAAAATTAGAAACATTAAGCATATTTTCTTTTCTAAGAGCATCACATGTATCCCAGCGCAACATTAGCTCCATTGTTCTTGAGTTAAGTAATTGAGCTCGAGCTGAGTACATAGGCTCATCATGTTTTTCTAGAACTAGAGTCTTAATACCATGTAAACCTAACTCAATAGCTACGGCTACACCAGATGGTCCGCCTCCTGAAATTACAACATCATAAATATTTTTCATTTTTATCCCCATATGGTATTCACACCTTAAATGGTATAAAAATCACTTATATAAAAATATCAAAAATTAGACCAATTATAACTAATTATGGACATTCTAGAATAAGGTATCTATTTTAGAAAATTTCTAACACCCTTTATTTTTAATAAAGCTTATTAAGAATAAATACTTATATCTGAACTAATATATTGTAAATTTTGCTGTTTAGATCAATAACTCTAAATATGTGTTTATGTTAATATCAAATTATTACTATGATACTGTAAAGACTTATTATGAGCACATATCAAACACTAATTAATCATCGTTCAATTAGACAATTTAAGAAAGATCCTGTTCCAGAAGAAATATTAAATAGAATTTTAGAATCAGGAATAAGAACTGCATCAAGTGGTAATATGCAGATTATTTCTATTATCATCAGTAAAGATACAACTATTAAAAATAAATTATATGAAGCTCAACATAAACAAAACATGGTTAAACAAGCACCTATTGTAATTACAGTTTGTGTTGATTTAAATCGTATGAGACGTTGGTTAAATTTAGAAAATGCTCCTCAAAATTTTGATAATTTTATTAGTTTTATGAATGGAACAGTTGATGCATGTATTGCAGCTCAAAATATGGTTATCGCTGCAGAAAGTGAGGGACTAGGTACTTGTTACATGGGCACTACTCTTTGGAGTGCTCAAAAAATAATTGAAATTTTAAATTTACCTAAAAATGTAGTCCCTATAACATCATTCACTCTTGGTTACCCAGACGAAAATCCAGAAAAAAGGTCAAGACTACCAATCAAAGGAGTTATTCACTATGATACGTATCACGACTATACAGATGATGACATCAGAGAAATCTATTATGACCGTAATCAAGAAGGTTGGAATCGCTATATGTCCTTTCCAGAACTAAAAAAGAAAATTGAGGAAAGTAAGGTTAAAAACTTGGCAGAAGTATACACCAAGTTAAAATATAGACAAGATGAGTTTAATAATCTATCTAATCAACTTTTAGATACACTGAAGAAACAAAACTTTTTAAATCACTAATGAAAATAAACTAATCGTAGAGGTATGTAAATAATAAAACTATATATAACAAACTAAATTATAAAGCTTAAAACTCTATAGATTATATTAGGTTCTGTGCACAAAAAATATAAATTAGATTGAAAATAGCTAAACCGTTGTTATTTAAAAGTTGAAAGACAATAAATACCAAGGGTTTAGCAAATGCATTATCATATAAAAGAAGTATTCTGGTCAAGTATTTTATCATTCTTAAAATCACAAAAAGGTATACATAGCAATGATGAAGACAAATTGAGATTGTTTATTGAAGCTGTATTTTATGTGTTACGTACAGGTTGCCAATGGAGGATGCTACCATTTTATTATGGTAAATATAGATCAATACATAAGCGTTTTAAAGACTGGTGTGATAAAGGTATATTCTCTAGATTATTTAAGTCGGTACAAAACCCTGATTTACAAGAAGTTATGCTTGATTCAACGATAACAAGAGCGCATGCCTGTTCTACAGGATATGACAAGAATGATAACCAAGCAATTGGTAGGTCAGTTGGAGGAGTAACCACTAAGATTCATGCTATGACGGATGCTTTAGGCAATCCTATGGAAATATTACTATCAGAAGGCAAAACTCATGATAGTAAGGTAGCTATAGACTTACTACAAAAAATATATAATACAAAAGTCATCGCTGATAGAGCATATCATTCTAATGAGATTAGGGAACATATTCAAAATATATCCTCTGAAGCTGTTATTCCTTGTAAATCAAATACTATAAACCCTATAGATTTTGATATTCATATATACAAAGAAAGACATTTGATAGAGAATTTCTTTTCTAAAATCAAACATTTTAGAAGAGTATTTTCTAGGTTTGATAAAACTATTTCAGCATATCTAGGTATGATTAAATTAGCTTGTACTTTTATTTGGCTTCGATGAAAATTTATTTTTGTGCACAGAGCCTAA
>NZ_VXKQ01000062.1 GCF_008711465.1 Francisella sp. SYW-9 | reverse complement strand
TATTTATCAGGTTCTGTCGCAAACTGCTAGTAGCATGAATTTATAGTATAATTTTATCACAGATTTTATTTCAAAATACAAATGATAGATTTCACAGGTAGACACTTTACCAAATTATTGATACTTCAAGCAATCAGATGGTATTTATCATATCCATTGAGTTATAGACATGTAGAAGAACTAATGAAAGAGCGAGGAGTTAAAGTAGACCATAGCACAATCAATCGTTGGGTTATCAAATATGCTAAAGAATTAGAGATAGTCTTTAGCAATAGTTTTAGAAAATATGGTAGTTATATAAGTTGGAAGATGGATGAAACCTACCTTAAACTCAAAGGTAAAGATGTTTATTTATATAGAGCTATAGATAAACACGGAGATACTTTGGAGTTTATGGTTAGTGAAAAAAGAAATGAAAAAGCTGCACGTAAATTCTTTAAGAAAGCCATTGGTAGGCATGGTTTGCCAGAGAAAGTAAATGTAGATAAATCTGGTGCTAATGAGGCTGCATTACTGACTATCAATATCTACTTATTTGATAGCGTCCAAAAAAGTGTGTCTATAGCATGTCGAGTTTTGCATCCAAAATATCCTTAACTTTACAAAAAGCAGTCACTGGATATCTATAAGTTTTTTGTTCGAAGTCCATCAAACAAGCACAAATAAGATTCATCGCACTATCAGGATTAGGAAAAGAGTTTCTGATCTTAGTAGTTCTACGAATCTCCTTATTTAATCTCTCAATCCACTAATTGGAAT
>NZ_VXKQ01000061.1 GCF_008711465.1 Francisella sp. SYW-9 | reverse complement strand
GTTTAAGGTAGGTTTCATCCATCTTCCCACTTATATAACTACCATATTTTCTAAAACTATTGCTAAAGACTATCTCTAATTCTTTAGCATATTTGATAACCCAACGATTGATTGTGCTATGGTCTACTTTAACTCCTCGCTCTTTCATTAGTTCTTCTACATGTCTATAACTCAATGGATATGATAAATACCATCTGATTGCTTGAAGTATCAATAATTTGGTAAAGTGTCTACCTGTGAAATCTATCATTTGTATTTTGAAATAAAATCTGTGATAAAATTATACTATAAATTCATGCTACTAGCAGTTTGCGACAGAACCAACCGATCTATGCAAGCCTAAAAACTGACATTTTTTAGCTATTGAGATGTCTGCGTTGTTTGGTTCTATTAACATCTTCTTATCCTTACAACTCAAAATTAGATTTTTTTTCAACCAGTCAAGCTCTACTTTAAGACTACCAATTTCTTCATATAGTTTAGCCTTCTCTTTTTGTTCTGTAAGGTCTTTTTTATCAGGGACAAGCTTACTGGCAAACATTTGTTTTATCGCTTCTAATGCTTGCTTTTTCCAACTTGTGATTTGAGTTGAATGAATCTCATACTTACTACTTATTTGAGCTTGTGTTTGCTCTCCTTTTATAGCTGCAACTGAAACCTCATATTTGAATAATGCACTATGAGTCTTTTTCTTATGCATTTGTGTCTCCTTCTCATTATTTGAGACACCTATTTTACCTTCTTAGATACCTGTCCGAAAAAAACGTACCACTATACTAATGCGATAGAATCGCTTAATAGTCAATTTAGGAAAGTTATTAAGAATAAAAAAGTATTTCCTAGAGATGACGGTTCTGTCGCAAACTGCTAGTAGCATGAATTTATAGTATAATTTTATCACAGATTTTATTTCAAAATACAAATGATAGATTTCACAGGTAGACACTTTACCAAATTATTGATACTTCAAGCAATCAGATGGTATTTATCATATCCATTGAGTTATAGACATGTAGAAGAACTAATGAAAGAGCGAGGAGTTAAAGTAGACCATAGCACAATCAATCGTTGGGTTATCAAATATGCTAAAGAATTAGAGATAGTCTTTAGCAATAGTTTTAGAAAATATGGTAGTTATATAAGTTGGAAGATGGATGAAACCTACATTAAACTAAAAGGTAAAGATGTTTATTTATATAGAGCTATAGATAAACACGGAGATAATTTGGAGTTTATGG
>NZ_VXKQ01000060.1 GCF_008711465.1 Francisella sp. SYW-9 | reverse complement strand
AAAATTATCAAAACAATTTTATCAAAACTAAAACTTTTCGCTAGCGTCAATAGGTAAGATTAGGTTCCATGAACAAAAAATTATCTAAGCCAAATAAATGTGCTAGCTAAAGCCACAAAGCCAAGAAAAGCAGAGCAAGTTTTATCAAATCTAGAGAAAACCCTTCTAAAGTGCTTAATTTTAGAGAAAAAGTTCTCAATTAAGTGTCTTTCTTTATATATATGCCAATCTATATCATGATTTTTAGTATAGTTTTCTCTAGACGGAATTACAGGCTTATTTTTATTTTTCTCAAGGAATTTTATGTTTTCTTCAGAAAAATATGCTTTATCAGCAAGAATATAAGCATTTGTTATTCCTTGTAAAAGTTGTTGCGAAGGTAGAATATCGTGAACATTACCAGCAGTTATTATAAATCTCACAGGATTCCCTAAAGCATCTGTGAGGGTATGAATCTTTGTTGTTAGACCACCAGCGCTTCTACCTAATGCATTAATTTGATTACCATTTATTTCATAGCCACTAGCACATGCATGTGCTTTGACAGATAATGAATCTATCATAAACTGTTGTGAATCAACATCTGAAACATAGGTCATTAAATTATTCCAAATTCCTTTGTCAGCCCAATATTTATAACGTTTATGGATAGATCTACTATTACCATACTCTTTATGAAGATATTTCCATTGGGCACCAGTTTTTAGAATATAAAAAACTGCTTCTATAAATTTTCTAAGCTTAGCTGTGTCTTTTGTATGTAAGCCTTTTTGATTTGTAAGAAAACTTAAAATTGTTGACCAATTTGATTCTGATATATAATATTCCATATATGTTAAGTGTGTTATTTGTTTCGCAAAACTATTTAAATACACTTAACATCTTTATGCAAAAATTTTGTTCATGGAACCTA
>NZ_VXKQ01000059.1 GCF_008711465.1 Francisella sp. SYW-9 | reverse complement strand
AGTAGAAAGATTTTATCAACTACATCAGCAATTTATAAATAGCGCATTTGAAACAAAGGAGAAATAATATAATGAAGGAAGTGCGGTGGGGAATTATCGGTTGTGGTAAAGTTACTGAAGTTAAAAGTGGACCAGCTTTTTATAAAGTTAAAGGCTCTAAGTTAGTAGCTGTAATGAGAAGAGATGTTGAATTGGCTAAGAATTATGCTAAAAGACATAATGTACCTAAATATTATGATAATGCCGATGATTTAATTAATGATATTGATGTTAATGCTGTCTATATCGCGACACCGCCTTCTTCTCACAAAGAGTATACGATAAAAGCAGCAAAAGCTGGTAAAGCAGTATATGTTGAAAAGCCAATGGCAATTAACTATCTATAATGCTTATAAATGATCTCTACTTTTAAAGAAAATAATTTTCCACTATATTTAGCATATTATCAGTGATCGTTACCTAGATACCTAAAAATAAAATCATTAATACATGATGATAAAATTATTGCTATTCCTCGCTTTGTATACTCTGTGCTTTATTATCCTTTTGAAACAAGATCTCAATACCCATATAATTTACCATTTCTTGTTATCATATTGT
>NZ_VXKQ01000058.1 GCF_008711465.1 Francisella sp. SYW-9 | reverse complement strand
AGCTTTAACTATTTAGGTCAATTTGATTCTCAAGAAGGCTTATGGCAATTAGCATCCCAGAGTAGTGGTATGCCTGTACATTCAGATAACCATGATCATAATGTTATAAATATAAATGGTATAGTTATAGAGGGAGAGTTAAGGTTTAATGTAGTAACGCAGTTAGGGAAAGATACTACAGATAAGTTAAGTCAGTCATTCCAAGCTAATTTGATAAGAGTACAAGAGCATACTCAGCAGTTAGTTGAAGAAGGAAAAGAGTATCATACGCCTAGTGATTATGGGTCTAATATATCGATAGGTTTATTTGATAGCCTTCAAGAACAAGCTAAAAAGCTAGGTAGTGCTATAGATGCTATATATCCTGCCAATAGTTTACAACAAGGATTTATATATCATGTGTTATCTAATCCTGATGATGATGCATATAAGATACAGGTGTTATTTGATTATAAGCAAGAGTTAGATGTAGATAGATATATTAAGTCATGGGAATTAGCTATAGAGAAGTATCCTATATTAAGGACTATGTTTAATTGGGAAGAGGAGTTAATCCAGATTGCTCTTAGCAAAGGACAGTTAAACTACACTTATCATGATATAAGTGATCATGCTGATAAAGATACTCAAATAAAAATAATTCAAGAACAAGATAGAGCACAAGAGTTTGATTTAAGTAAGCCTACGCAGTTAAGGTTGCATATAATAAAGCAATCACAAGAACACTATACTATAGTTTACTTATTACACCATATTATAAATGATGGCTGGGGCGGTTCGATATTACTTAATCAGGTGCATGAGTATTATAAAGAATTATCGAATAGCAAAGATATAATAGTAGTAGAAGATGATTCATATTTAAGAGCTCAAGATTATATACAATCAAATATGGCCAGAGTAAGAGATTATTGGCAAGAGCAATTAGTTGAAGTAGTAGCAAATGATTTAAATCCTCTGTTAAGTACAAAGGTTAATTTGGATGATGTTAATTCATTAGCTAGTCCTTATAACGAAGTAATATCAATAACAGAAGATATTTATAGTAATTTAAAAGCAATAACAAAAGAGTTAGGTATAACTACAAACACATTGGTACAGTTTGTATGGCATAAGTTATTACAGATATATACCCAAGATCAACGAACAGTAGTAGGTACTACGGTATCAGGAAGAGATATACCAATAAATGGAATAGAGGATAGTGTAGGTTTATATATAAACACATTACCATTGATAGTTGATTGGGATAATGAGAATACAGTTAGAGACCAGCTTAGTTATTTACATAAACAAATAACAAACCTAAGTAATCACAGTTATGTTAATTTAGCTGAATTACAAGAACAGGGTCAAAGGTTATTTCATAGTTTGTTAGTATATGAGAATTACCCTATGCCAGAATCCAACAACAAAGCAGATAAACATATATTACAGTTTGAATTTAGAGACTCAGTAGAGAAATTAGATTATCCTATAGGTATAATAGTCTATGAACATAATAATGAACTTTACATATCGATTAAGACTACAGAGGAATTAGTATCTAAAGAAAAATCTCAGTATCATCTTAATAAATTACAACTATTGTTAAAGCAAACTATAGATAAGCTAGATGATAGACATATAGATCTTAGTATATTAACAGAGCAAGAGAAAGATCAGATAGTATATGCTTGGAACCAGACAGATAGAGATTATCCTAAGGATAAGACGATCTATCAGCTGTTTGAAGAGCAGGTTAAACAAAACCCTAATAATGTAGCATTAGTATTTGAAGATCAGGAGTTAACATATAAAGAGCTTAATGAAAGATCAAATCAATTAGCTAGGTATATCCGCAAACATTATAAGGAAGTAACGAAACAAGAGCTTAAACCAGATATATTGATCCCACTTTGCCTTGAAAGAAGTATGGATATGTTAATTGGTATCTTAGCTGTAATGAAGGCAGGAGGAGCATATGTACCTATGGATCCTGAGTATCCGCAAGAGAGGTTTAGACATATCCTTGAAGACACGCAGGCTAAATTAGTTATAACGCAAAGTCATTTGGAGGATAAGCTTTATTATATAAATAGAGATGTTAGTTTGATATCAATAGATTCAAATCAAGAACAGAGCTATGTATATGATCAAGAAGATAAAGAGAACCTTAATCCACAAAGCTCTTCAACAGATTTGGCGTATGTTATATATACATCAGGGACTACTGGAGTGCCTAAAGGAGTGATGATTGAACATAAAGGGTTAGTTAATGAGGTTACTAGTCAATTAAGCTCAATAAACTTAAATATTTTAGATAAATCTTTGTTGACAGCAAACTATATTTTTGATGCTTCGTTTGAGTGTATATTTATGTCTCTATTAAGCTCAGGGGAATTACATATCTTAGGTCATTATGAATTATTAGATTATAAAGTTGTAAATAACTATATAGAAGAGAAAGGAATAACGGTTTTAAATAGTACTCCTAGCTATATAAATACTATTATTCAAGAATATAATGGAAGTAGTTTGACTCATATAATCCTTGGGGGGGAACCTTATACAAGGAATATAGAAACTCAAGCCAAGATCTATAATACATATGGACCAACAGAATCTAGTATTGTAGCAACGATCTCTAACTCGTTTAATATAGGTAAAGCAATTAATAACACTAAATTATATATATTAGATCCAAGAAGTCAGCCAGTCCCTACAGGAGTTATTGGCGAGTTATATATAGGAGGGGCAGGATTAGCTAGGGGATATTTAAATCGACCAGAGTTAACAGCTGAGAGATTTATACCTAATCTATTTGCTACAGAGAGTGATATAGCTAAAGGTTATACAAGATTGTATAAGACAGGAGATTTAGTTAGATGGTTAGCAGATGGCAATATTGAATATATAGGTCGTAATGATGACCAGGTTAAGATCCGAGGCTATCGTATTGAGTTAGGAGAGATTGATACACAAGTAAGAAAGTTAGAATCTGTTTCAAATAGTATCACAACTGCAATAAAAGGAAATTTATATTCATATATTGAATTAAATAAAGAAGCTTCTAGAGTATATAAAAATTCAGAATATGATTTTTATATATATTCATTAGAGCAGAGACCTGATTTAAAACAAAAGTTTGTAGAGACTCAGTTAAATTCATGGCCAGAATACTTTTTTCTAGATAAAGAAGAAGATTTATTATGGGCAGAGTTATACAAAAGATATTTAAAGTATCAATTAGTAATAGTAGATCAAGATGATAATATTGTAGCAGTTTGTAATTGTTTGCCTATATATATATCTGATACTAGTCCTAAATATCCAAAGACTTGGGAAAACATCTTTAAGTTAAGTTTTAGTGATAATAAACCAAGCTCTTTAATTTGTATATCACTAACAATTACAAAAGAATATAGAGGATTAGGTTTATTTGATGGATTAATCAAAGGAGTTTTTAACTTAGCGTCTCAGCATGATCTAAGTAAGGTATTTATTTCTCTAAGACCGTTAGGAAAAAATAAATATCCTCTAGAAGATATAAAAAACTATTGTAATCGAGGAGATATTAATAATTTTTATGAAGATTTCTGGCTTAGGAAGAATCAACAACTAGGAGGGGAGTTAAAGCAGATTAATGAACGTTCACAATATATTACAGCAAACATTGATTTTTGGGAAAAATGTCTAAATATGAAATTCCCTAAGTCAGGGGTATATACACATAAAGATTTATTAAATGGGTTAACTATAGATTTGGATAAAGGTGTTGGAGAATATTGTGAGCCAGGGATCATTTTTGAATATAAATTTATAAAAACACAAGAAAATGATTTTTTTAAAATAACACCTGAATTTGTTTATAAGTCGTTGCTTTTAGTATTACCTGAATATATGCTTCCATCCTCGATAAGGATAATGCATAAGTTTCCATTAACGGCTAATGGTAAGTTAGATCGTAAGGCATTACCAGCTCCTGAGTTTATTAATGACGATAGTTATGTAGCACCAACTACAGAGCTTGAAGAAAGATTATGTAGTATATTTGGTGAAGTACTTGGCTTAGAGAGAGTTGGTGTTACAGATGATTTCTTTAGGATAGGTGGAAATAGTATATTAGCTATTAAATTATCACATAGATTAGCTAAAGAATTAGATAAACAGATAAATGTAGCAGATATATTTGAGAATAAAAATATAGAAAATATGATTTTCTTTTCTAGAAAGAATATCCGCCTAGAAGAAAGAATAGAGGAAGAATTTTAATGAATTTAATAAACATATTAAGAAAAAATAATATTGAAGTATGGATAAATAATCAGAGAATTAAGGTGTCTTTTCCTAAAAGTCTAAGAAATTTAGATAAATATAGAAATTTAATAAAAGAGAATAAAGAATCTTTAACTCTAACTTTAATAGAAAATAAAATCTTCTCGAAAAATGATTTTAATAATTTATTAATCCTTAAATTTAGATTAGATGCATATCCATTATCCTTTGCTCAGGAGCGTTTATGGTTTATAGAGCAGTATGAGGGAGGAAGTAATGCCTACCATATACCAATGTTGGTATCTTTGAAAGAAGGAGTTAATGAAGAAGCTCTTAAGCAATCAATATTATCAATAGTATCAAGACATGAAGTATTAAGAAGTGTCTTTAGGCAAGATAATGAAGGTAATGATTATCAAGTTGTTTTAAATGATAGTTTAGTTATTAATGAATATAGTTATAAAGATATAGGTATATCCAAACAGATTGATAAAGATATTAATACACCATTTGAT
>NZ_VXKQ01000057.1 GCF_008711465.1 Francisella sp. SYW-9 | reverse complement strand
GGAAAATAGACTTAATGATATGTCTGATATAAAAACAATAGCTATAGATGAGCAAAATAGTCAAACAATATATCAAAGTGAAGAATCAAACAATTTACTACAATATAGTAAAGCAAAAGATTTGGGTTATGTAATTTATACGTCAGGTACTACTGGGTTACCTAAAGGGGTGATGGTTGAGCATAAATCACTAGCATGCTTTTTATCAGCGAGTAAAACTTATTTGGACCTAAATAAATACAATATATTAAGTCTAACAAAATATGTATTTGACATATTTGTTTTAGAATATGGATTACCATTAATAACAGGTTCAAGTGTTTATCTTTCTCAAATAGATAAGGTTAATGAGAAACATCTAGAAAGCATTAATATAGTTCAACAAACTCCTGGTGTTTTAAGTTTATTAGTTAATAATAAAGATCTTTATAAAGATATATTTTGTTTAGTTGGTGGAGAAAGGTTAAGCAATAATATTAGAAATTTATTACAAGAGAGCTTTAAGAAAGTAATTAATTGTTATGGTCCAACAGAAAGTACTATCTGGAGTAGTTTTGGGATAGTAGATAATAATGCTATTAATATAGGAAAGCCATTAAATAATGAAAAGATGTATGTTCTAGATCAACATCATCAACCAGTTTCGATAGGTGTGATTGGAGAATTATATATAGGTGGAGCTGGGTTAGCTAGAGGCTATTTGAATCGACCTGAATTGACAGAAGAGAGATTTGTATCTAATCCATTTGCAACTAATAGTGATATAGCTAAAGGTTATACAAGATTGTATAAGACAGGAGATTTAGTTAGATGGTTAGAAGATGGCAATATTGAATATATAGGTCGCAATGATGATCAGGTTAAGATCAGAGGCTATCGTATTGAATTAGGAGAGATTGAGAATCAGCTGTCTGCTATAGCGGGTATTAAGCAATCCTGCGTATTAGCTAAAGATAGAAATAATAGTAAGTACTTAGTTGGTTATTATGTATCAGATGTAGAGTCATTAACTCAAGAAGAGATCCTTAATCAATTATCTAAAGTATTACCAGAGTATATGGTGCCAAGTGTATTAGTTGAGATTGAATCAATGCCATTAACAGTAAATGGTAAGTTAGATCGTAAGGCATTACCAAATCCTGAGTTTATTAATGAAGATCGTTATATAGCACCGACTACGGAACTTGAAGAAAGATTATGTACTATCTTTGGTGAAGTTCTTGGATTAGAGAGAATTGGTATTACAGATGATTTCTTTAGGGTAGGAGGTAATAGTATATTAGCTATTCGATTAGTTAGTAATATCAATGTTAAGCTTGGTAGTAATATATCAGTTAGAGATGTGTTTGATTATAAGAGCATAGTTCAATTATCTAGGCTTGTTAATACAAGTATCGGGCAATTTAAGTATAAAGACTATCTAATTACAGAGGGACATATTAATGATTATAAGGCTTTTGAATTAACTAATGTTCAACAAGCATATCTATATGGACGTTTAGATAGTTTTGAAATGGGTAATGTATCAACTCATGTTTATTCTGAATTATTATTTAATGAATTTAGTATAAAAAGGTTCGAACAAGCATTTAATAAATTGATCCAAAGGCATGGGGTATTAAGAACGATATTCACAGATGATAGTCAACTTGTTTTATCTGAAGTACCTGAATATAAGATAGTTAATCATGGTGAAATAATTGAGACTGAGCTTATATCAATTAGAGATAGATTATCTCATAAAATATATGATACAAATAAATGGCCATTATTTGATTATGAGCTAAGCTATTACCAAGATAATTATATTCTTCATATGAGTATAGATGCCTTAATTATGGATGGACCAAGCTTTGGTATATTTTTTAATGAATTAGCTATTTTATATAAGGATATAAATAGTGATTTAGATGATCTAAAAATTAGCTTTAGAGACTATGTAATTAAGGCTAATCAGGTTAGATCAAGCAAATTATATACAGATGTTAAAAAATATTGGTTAAATAAGTTACCTGAATATAATTTTGAAGCAAGACTACCTACTTTAGTTAATCCTAATAGTATTGAGAAGCCTCAATTTGCTAGATTAACTAAGACAATATCTAAGGATAAGTGGAGTCAATTAGAAGAAAAAGCTAAAAATATTAATGTAAGTCCAACATCAGTTGTTTTATATGTGTATGGGTTAGTATTAAGTAAATACAGCGGTTCAAATAAATTTTGTATAAATTTAACTTTATTTAATAGATTACCATTACATGATCAAGTTAATAATATATTAGGAGATTTTACAGTATTAGAGTTATTTAATTATGTAAAAACTAATAAAAATATTAAAGAAGGCTTACTAGCTATACATAATGAATTATGGGCGGATATTGAGAATAATCTATTTGATGGTATTGATTTTCAAAGGTTAATAAGACATAAGCTTGATATGTCACATAACCAATCGCTATCACCAGTTGTGTTAACAAGTGTATTAGGTGGAGGCAAGGATCTTAATATAAGCATGAATGGTTATATAGGTACAGGCTATTCTATTACTCAGACATCACAAGTATATTTAGATAATAAGGCTTATGAGACAGATGAGGGGTTTGTAGCAGAGTGGGATTATGTAGAGCAGTTATTTGATAAAGATGTTATATCATCTATGCATGAAGCATACTGTAATTTAATTGAGTACTTAGCAGAAGCAGATTGGGATGATGATTT
>NZ_VXKQ01000056.1 GCF_008711465.1 Francisella sp. SYW-9 | reverse complement strand
TATATAACTACCATATTTTCTAAAACTATTGCTAAAGACTATCTCTAATTCTTTAGCATATTTGATAACCCAACGATTGATTGTGCTATGGTCTACTTTAACTCCTCGCTCTTTCATTAGTTCTTCTACATGTCTATAACTCAATGGATATGATAAATACCATCTGATTGCTTGAAGTATCAATAATTTGGTAAAGTGTCTACCTGTGAAATCTATCATTTGTATTTTGAAATAAAATCTGTGATAAAATTATACTATAAATTCATGCTACTAGCAGTTTGCGACAGAACCTGATAAATACCATCTGATTGCTTGAAGTATCAATAATTTGGTAAAGTGTCTACCTGTGAAATCTATCATTTGTATTTTGAAATAAAATCTGTGATAAAATTATACTATAAATTCATGCTACTAGCAGTTTGCGACAGAACCCATAGAACTGCCTAAAATACACCAACTAGAAGACCTTAAGGGGTTAAGAAACAAAGCCGATCATTTATATGAAAATATAAAAAATTCCTTCTTATTCCTGTTTAACATGAGAACAAATATGTAGATTTTATTTGCAAATAAAGTGGGTACGAGATAATCCTTATTTGCAATATTAGTGAGCACAAAAATCACTTTTGCAAATGAGCATGGCGTTTATGTTTACGAGCACGTACAGCTAGAGTTGCGATTGTAGCTTTAATTCACCGTTATGACAAAAGCCCTTCCTGTTTCAATTACTCTAGTAGTATGACCCTTGCCAGACTCATCATTTAATAATAAAACATCCCCTTGTTTAAAAAATTTTTTTTCACCTCCACTCACTTCAACTTCAAGCTCACCAGAGAGATAAATAATATACTGTTTACAAGAGGGATTATGCCAATCAATTTTATAGCCTTTATTAAACTCTTTAAAGATTAATTTATTTACATCTCTTGGTATTGAATAGGATCCTAAATCTTTAATATCTGTTGCTTCGAATTTTCTATCTTTAAAATAAGATAATCCATTTTTTTCATAAATTTCTGTATAATTCATTTTATAATCCCATACTTGATATTAGTATCTAACAGCAAAGTAAATAAGTTAAACGGTTAGTTTCATATATATTTATATCATATATTAGGTTCTATTACAACCGGCATTGTTTCTTACCACAGGGTAAACCAGCTATTACCGCCCAGTATCATATTTTGGGTTCTGTCGCAAACTGCTAGTAGCATGAATTTATAGTATAATTTTATCACAGATTTTATTTCAAAATACAAATGATAGATTTCACAGGTAGACACTTTACCAAATTATTGATACTTCAAGCAATCAGATGGTATTTATCATATCCATTGAGTTATAGACATGTAGAAGAACTAATGAAAGAGCGAGGAGTTAAAGTAGACCATAGCACAATCAATCGTTGGGTTATCAAATATGCTAAAGAATTAGAGATAGTCTTTAGCAATAGTTTTAGAAAATATGGTAGTTATATAAGTGGGAAGATGGATGAAACC
>NZ_VXKQ01000004.1 GCF_008711465.1 Francisella sp. SYW-9 | reverse complement strand
TCATAGAAATATGGGGCTTTCTCGTTTATATAAATCTAGAATTTTCCCCTTTTTTTATTCATTTTAGTTCTTCTTTCGATACCATCCAAGAAATTGTGTCTATAGCTTGTCGAGTTTTGCATCCAAAATATCCTTAACTTTACAAAAAGCAGTCACAGGATATCTATAAGTTTTTTGTTCGAAGTCTATCAAACAAGCACAAATAAGATTCATCGCACTATCAGGATTAGGAAAAGAGTTTCTAATCTTAGTAGTTCTGCGAATCTCTTTATTTAATCTCTCAATCCAATTAGTAGTATAAATCATTCTATGAATGGTACTAGGGAAATTTAAATATGCAAAGTAATTTTCAATATCTTGATCTTTAAAAGCTTTTTCGAACGAAGGATATTTACAACTCCAATACTCAATAAATGTATCTAACCTAGTTATAGCATTATCAATGTTATATTGAGGTTGTTCCAATTCAAATATCTCATGAAAATCATCAACTAAAGCTCTTTTATCTTTAGCTCTAACCTTTAAAAGCAAATTTCTAATTTTGTTAACCAAACACCTTTGAAATAAAGTATTTGGTAGCTGTTGTTTAACAATATCTGATAATCCAGCTAAACCATCAGCAATAACCATTAAACATTTTCTTAGTCCTCGAGACTTTAAGTCTTCTATAACCTCAGACCAACCAGATGCTGATTCTTGGGGGATGTTATAAACACCTAGTACATCTCGTTGTAAATTAGGTTTTAGACCAAGTACAATGTAAAAAGCTTCTTTAGTTAAAGTATCTCGTCTTATAGGTACAAATAGAGCATCGATATAGATAAAATAGTATTGTTCATCTAGTTCTCTAGAAAGCCAAGCTTGACGTTCTTGTTCAAATTGTTTGTGATATTTGATACACTTGAGCTTGATAAACTCTTATCATAAATCTCTGTGAAAAGCTCATTTATATCTCTAGTTGTTAAACCCTTGTGTAAAGCTTAAATGCTAAATCTTGCATTTGCGCATCTTGAGCTTTTACACACTCTAAAAATACTGGTTTAAACATTGATAACCTATCTCTAGGAATGTTGAGCTTGAAATATTTATTAATTCCCTGAGCTAGTCCTTTATTTTTTCTTTCAACTTAATTATAAAGTCGACTAGCTACAGACACAATTTAGTGGATACTCCCCCTCTTTCTTAATAAATAAGTAATTTAATCTATAACTGTATGATTTATCAATTTATCTCTTTTTAGTATTTCGTAAATATTTTTAATAATTAATGGTGCTCGTGAACAATGCTTTTTAATTGATATATTCACAATTTTGCTAGATAAATTTGCAGAAATTCCTTGTAACAAAGACTAGGATTTAAATTGTAACGTTAATATAAGTATTGATTATATTAATGAAATAGAAATTTAAGGAGATTTACAATGAGTATACAATTAGGAACTATTGCACCAAACTTTAGTGCTAAAACAACTTTAGGAACAATTGACTTTCATCAGTGGATAGGGGATAAGTGGTGTATTTTATTTTCACACCCTAAGGATTTTACTCCTGTATGTACCACAGAGTTAGGTATGGCAGCAAAATTAAAACCAGAACTTGATAAACTTAATTGTAAAGTTATAGCACTTAGTGTTGATACTGTTGAGGAACATAAAGAGTGGATAAAAGATATTAATGAAACACAGAATACAATAGTAGACTATCCAATAATAGACGACTCAAGTAAGCAGATATCAACTCTTTATAATATGATTCATCCTGATGCATCTGATACCTTAACTGTGCGTAGTGTTTTCATAATTGATCCTAATAAAAAAGTTAGACTTACTCTTACTTATCCAGCATCTACAGGTCGTAATTTTGATGAAATATTACGAGTTATGAGATCATTACAGCTAACAGATAAATACGCTCTTGCTACGCCTGTTAATTGGGATAGCGGAGATAAGTGTGTTATAACCCCAGATATTTCAAATGAAGAAGCCGCAGTTATTTTTAAAAATGGATTTGAAGAAGTAAAGCCTTACTTAAGGTTAACAGATGTTCCAGCGTGATTATTAAGTAACAGAATCTAGATTTACGGAGTATAACTTTAACTATACTCTTTATATAAGGGTATCGGCGAGGTACTAATAATGAAAAAGAATAATACTAAATCTATTTCAGAGGTAGCATTAATGCTTTCCCTGGCAAAAAGTGAAATAACTAATCGGCTTAGAGTCATAGGTGGTTATAGAGAGCAACTTACAAAATCTTCTGATAAGACTAGATTAGATTATGAGGATATACAATATATAGTGGAGTTTGAGTCATTTAAGCAAACTGACCGGCAAGGCGGTAATGTATTAGTAGAAAAAATCAAAAAGCATCCAGATAAATATAAAATATTTACACATAATTTATTTATTAAAAAAGTTAACTGAATTCTTTTCTATGAACAAAAATTTATACATAGCATCATGTATTTGATATCGTTTCGTAGTATCTGCTAAAAAACTTAATATATCCTCTTAATTTCTTAATGTATCTATTGTTAGTAATAAAAGATACATACAACTATTCTATAGAAGAATAAATATGTGTGTAATATCTTTGATAACAACTTTTTCAATTGACTTCGACTAATTAAGAGAATAGTTGTAAAACTTGTTTAAACTGCGGTTGTTGAGTATTCCAGAAAATAATATTTGCACTAATATAATCTTTATCCCAATTATATAACTCGGCAGGAGTGAATTTTTTAGCTGTCTTAGGATTCGTATAAGTATAATCAGGTTCTTGAACGGCGATAGCTATTAAAGGTAATTTTGATTTATACTTATTAAAAAATGGATAACTATTTTTCATTTGTGATCTTCTATATGGCACGGTATCAGGGTTACCGACCCCGATATTGTGTTCTAATGCTATATTAAATATTTTTTGCATATAACCGTGGTCATTATTCCATTCACATGGCAAGAAATTAACATATTGAACAACCTTACTTTTCTTAAACTCTTTTCTTAAGAAAAGCATATTATCAATTATTGAACTGAAATAAGCATCACAGAAATCTTTTGTCAAATATTTTTCATTAATATCTATTGCAGTCTCAGGTAAATTTATCCCAGCAATTTTACCATCAAATGATTTTGCTAATTGCTTGATAAGCTTATGAAACCTTAACTTTATACTTGGATTCCATTGTTTAGTAACCCAACCTTCTCCAAGAGGTTTACCTTCTCCAGCAAAATCTGTTTGTTGAATAACACCAGTATTATATTCTTTAGTTAGAAGATATCTCGGTAGCGGAATATTCTTTATGTTAAAAGTCCTATCTTGTAGTTGAATGAAAAGCTTCTTGTGATATTTTTTCAAAGTTTGGTAATCATCTTCAATAGCTGAAAAATCATAATGATTTTTTTGAGGTTCTAATTGCTTCCAGGAGTATATTATTTGAGCACCTACAACTTGAGGATTATTTATTTGTTTAATATGGGCTTTAGCACTACCATAACCTAAGAATAAATATAATTGGGGTTTATTAGCAAAGCTAAAATTAAATATTATAAAACTAAAGATAATTAACGTTACTTTTTTCATACATTTATTAGCATAATAAATAAAACTTCTTAGAGTATAATATATGAAATAAAGAATTAACTACCAATTTATAGTAGGCGATAGTTTGTAGTATAAACTGAAGGAAAACAATACAGTTTTAATTTTCTCATAGTCCATTATAGTATAGCTAAATCCATTTGTAGGTGTTTTTATTAAGAGTTATATAAATAATCAACTTCATTACTGGTTTTATAGGAGGGTTTTATTTCTAATTAAAGAGGTATTGTGCATAGCATTGATTTTTTCTGAAATAATCTATTTCCATACTATATAGCATAATGTGTTAAACCAATTTATCTTAGTTTACTCCCATCTTTGGATAATTTTATTTAAAAAGTTGCTGTATATTCTATTGATCATCAAATAATAATGATTATCATTACCACACAAATAAATATAAATGATAATAAATCTCATTTGGAGTGGTAATGAATAAAAAACAAGATGCAGCTTTTCGAGCTAGACGCGTAGTTAGACAAAAACTATATGGAGTATTATCTACTCAGTTGATTTCTATGCCAGGGTATCCTTTTGGCTCTATGGTTGAGTATGCTATTAATCAACAAGGTAATATTGTTGTATATATTGCTAACCTTTCACAACATACACGCAATATTAATGTTGATAATAAAGTTTCGTTGACAATTATTGGAGATGAGACTACTGATATTAGAGCGACACCCAGAGTTACTATTATAGGTAGTATAAGAAAATCTAATTTAGAGGATAATAAAGAAATCTATTCATTATTTTTTCCTAACAAAGCAGGTTTTTCTAGTCATAAAGGATTTAACTATTGTGAGATAGAAATAGAGCGAGTTAGATTTATAGGTGGTTTTGGTGATGCCCACTGGATTAAAAAAGATGATTTTTGTTTAAAACAGAATTTTACAGGAGACTCTATATCTAGTGTTGTTAAGCATATAAATGAAGAGAATCTAGAACTTATTAAACTGTGCTATCAATTACATGTTCTAAATCAAACATATTATTCTGAACTTAAAATGATCTATTTTGATCAAGAAGGACTATGGTTACAAAGTGAATATAAAAATCACTATATTAATTTTGAAAAACCTGTAGAAACTTTAGAGAGTCTTAAAACAGCCTTTATAGAAATGGGTAAAAAAGCCAGAGCACAACAAAGTTAGGATTAATTATGATTAGCTATTTTTTGAGCCAGTTTGGACTAGTGGGTTATTTAATGCTGTTGGTAAGTTTAATACTTACTGCTATATGTATTGAAAGATGTATTACATTTATTTTTTTACCAAGGTTTAAATCATTACAGGTCGAAAGCTTAATAACTTTAGTTGGCCAGGGTGATAGCAATGCGATAAAAAATAGGATTGATAATACTAATAGCAAGTTATCTAAATATATTACACCATTACTTTTAGAGTCTAAAGATATTGCAGAGAATGCGGTTAGCTTATTAATGCGTAAAGAGCGTCAGCGCTTACAGCAACCATTAGTTTGGCTAAATTTCTTTGCGGTTGTTTCACCTATGTTAGGGTTATTAGGAACAATTTGGAGCATGAGCCACTCATTTAAAGCTCTTGCTGAGTCTCTTAATGGTAGTGGTCTTGAACATATGATTTTATATCTATCTGAGGCTATGTACGCTACAGCTCTAGGTATTATCTTAGCATTGATCAGTATGTTTACTTTCTATTGTTTTCGACATTATAGCGAGAGCTACCTATTTCGCGCTGAAGAGGTTTTAAATGATCTTGCACTAGGCTTAGAGCGTCAAAAAATAGCTAATAAAACACAATATTTAACAGATAATCTTTATGTGAAAAAGCAGGCTTAGATATGATTTCAAGTACAAATAAATCTTACAATAGTAGCCTTGAGTTAGATGAACCTAACCTAATTCCACTACTTGATTTTATGCTTGTGTTGTTAGTGATGTTTGTGCTGTTAGCTGGACCAGTTCAACATATACTTAAGTTACCGTTACCGGAGGTGAAAGGTCAAGCGGTATCTCAAAGTAAAGCGTTGAAAATGACAGTATATATTAAAAGCTCAAAGAATTTTCTTGTCAATAATAAGCATTTTGATTCTCTTGATAGTCTACAAAGATACCTTAAAAGCATACAAAAAAATAAGGACTTAAAAGAGATAGAGATAGCTGCTGATAAGAAAATATCACTACAAAATATGCTTGAGATTTTTGCTGCTATAAAAGAGTTAGGACTAACTACAGCAGATATTCAAGTAACTAAATAGCCTTAAACTAAGATCAGAAAAATGAAAAAAAATATATTAGTGAAAATTATGTTATCACTATTTATGTTCTCGTGTGCATATTCTCAACAAACTCAGCAGGCAAATAATGGTGATACTGTTGATTTAGGAGAGATCGAGGTAGCAGCTGTAAAAAAAGCTGATGTTGGAAACATAAAAAAAGATAAAAAGAAAAAAGAGTCTGTAGAACAAAGTGCAAATGCTGCACCTCCATTATCTACGTCTAATTCAAAGAACTCTTTGATCTTATCAACAGCAGACCAGCTAAATAAATTGCAAGGGGTGCAGATATTTAGTGGAAGTAGAGAGATATCTCAAAACATAAGTATGGGAGGCTTAGCTTTTAATAGAGTATTTGTAGGTATTGATGGTATCAATAATAACTTTGCTTCCTTTGGGCATAACTCAACACGTCAGCTACCTAGTGAGTCTCTTTATAAGCAGGTTTCTGCAGATCAGTCAGGTAGTAATATAGTCTATGGTAACGGTGCACTAGGTGGTGCTGTAAACTTTGAAACTATTGATCCTAGTGATTTATTAAAAGGTAGGGCATTTGCTACTAAGCTAGGCGTAGGTGGAGAAACTGGAGATTTAGGAGTTAATGGTAATACAGCAGTAGCTTTCAAAGTAGGTGATTTTAGTTACTTATTTGATATTGTTGGTGGTCGTAATAATGATATTCGTTTAGGTAATCATACTAATCTACCTTACTCAGCAAGTAATAATCTACAGTTCTTATTAAAAGGTGTTTGGAATATTTCAAAGATACAAACCTTTAAAGCGTATTGGTTATCGATGCAAAATAATGGACTTTATCCGGCGACGATAAATGATGTTGTAGGAGAATATAATCCACCTTCAAAGTTTAACTTCTTACAACAACAAGTGATGTTAGAGTATTATCTAAACCCTAATAATCCTTATGTTAATTTAGCAGCTAAAGTTTTTTATATCAGAAATAACTATAACTCTAACCCTATCAATGATGGACAAGGTTTTGCGGTACCTCAAAATATAAAGATTAATACCACTGGCTTTAGGATCACTAATAAGACTTTTGTTCTAAAGCAAAACTTAGTTTACGGTACAGAATTTAAATTTTTTAATGGCTTTAATGTTGGGAAAAATAGTTTAAATTTTCCTACAGCTAATCAGCAAACATATAGTGGCTACTTACAGGATAGTTGGGATATTACGTCTAAGCTAAATATAACTCTAGGTGGGCGTGTTAATGGCTACCATAGTCAAAGTGGTAAACTCCAAAATGGAGGAGCTTTCTTTACAAAACAAGGAAGCATTAGTTATAAGATTATTAAACCATTAAAAGTATACTTTGCTTATACAGAAGGCTATAGAATCCCATCTCTTCAGGATTTATTCTTAGGAGGAAGTCATCCAGGGATGAGCTTCTTACAGTTTGTTCCAAATGCTAATCTAAAACCAGAAATAGGTCATAACAAATCTGTTGGTATTACAGTTAATAAGCAATTAACTCCAACACAGAGCTTTTATTTTAATAGTAATATATTCTTAAATGATGTTAGTAATTTTATTGTTGATTCCAAAGTTAATGCTGCTTCCTATCCTATTGAAATACAAAATATAAATATCTCTCATGCTCAACTATTGGGTTATAGTTTGGCATTTAAATATCATAATAGCTGGTTTGATTTTGGGACAAACTTTACTTATACAAGAGGAGAGAGCTTATCTGCTTATCAAGGATCTGGAGGAAGTCTGGTGCCTTCAGGAAGCCCTCTACCTATTCCTAGAGCAAAAGGAATAGCAACACTTGATATTCCTATCAAGCCAATAGATAGCTCTTTTCAAACAAGTATTAACTACGCTTTAACACAAAATAGAGTTCCACCTGGAGGTGAGAATCCAATTAGTAATGTTCCCGGTTATGTCTTACTAAACCTAGGTTATAAATGGCAACCTAAACGCTTTAAAGGATTAAATGTAAGTGCTGGGGTTAACAATGTCTTTAATAGATATTACCAAAACTATGATGGACAAAATCTTGTGCCTGCGATGGGACGAAATTTTTATTTGCAAGCAAGCTATAATTTTTAGAGAGGGCATATATGCTTAGGACACTTAAGTTTACAGTAGCAATTGTTGGTTCAATATTCGTTGATTACAGTATTTATGCTGCACTAAATCAGTCAAAATCTACAGAGTGGTATATTGGCGAAACTCAGCTAAAATCTCAATCAATAGAGGAGATAGTTAAGAAAATAAATATAGTCAGTCAACCAAAGACAAGCTCTAAAGAGGTTACTGCTAAAGAGCTAAAACATGCGACAAAAGCAGCTAAAAAAACAAAAAATACCAAAGCTAAGTTAACTAAGAATAAACCTCATAAACAAGAGAAATCCAAAGTACATAAAAAGTCCGCAAATGTTAATGTTAAAGAGAATAAAGCCATAGCTAAAATAACCCAGCAGCCAAAACTAAAATATACACCGCCAAAACTAGACTATCCAAGTTCAGCAATCAAAAATAATGAACAAGGACATGTAAGAATCAAAGCTAATATAAATTCAAAAGGCCAAGTTGTTGGAGTTCATATTTTACAATCTAGTGGTTTTGATGATCTAGATCAGGCTGCAATTAAATGGTTTGAGAAATTAGTCTTTACTCCAGCAAAAAGTGGTTTTACAGCTGTCTCAACAACAGTTGAGCAGACAATATCATTTAATTTAAAGGAACAACAAAATGCTTAGAATAAATAAGTTTAATACTTTTATATTATTAATAATGTTATGTGCTTTTTCGAATAGTTTCGCAAAGTCAATTATTACAATTGGACCTACCGCAAGCTCAACAACGTCAATATTTGATAATAAAGATATAGTTGGTAGTGACCTGGAGAGCATAAAAGAGATAACTAAGCATGGTAACACCAATGTGAAAAATATAGGCTATATGCGAGCTTTAACTATAGAAAGTATTGTTGCTTTGAAACCTGATGTTGTTATTGTTGATCCATCAGCTTCGCCAGCTTCAGTAATTAATAGGCTTCACGACTTTGGTATCAAGACTATACGTCTTAGAAAAACTAAAAATATATCTGATGTTAAGAAAAATATCTTAACAATTGCGGATATTACAAACTCTAAAAAAGCAGCTAATAAGCTGATTGAAAAATTAGAGAATCAAGAAAGCAAAACTCAAGAAATTATTAATCAATACTATAAACAAAAGCCTAATAAGACTAAACCTAAAGTTTTACTATTATTACAAATATCTGGTAATGGTGCTTATCTATTAGGTAAAAATACTATAGGAGATACTTGGTTAAAATCTGTTGGAGCAGATAATATCTTAGGTTTTACAGGGATGAGACCTGTATCAAAAGAAGGGCTATTAAGTCTTAAACCATCGGTAGTCGTTGTAGCTCAGGCAAATAAAGAAGCTTCTATTCCTTATAAGCAGCAGCTTGATTTCCTACATAGTCAATATGGTACTAAGATTGCTAGGATTAATGCTATTAGGTTAGATAATTTTGGTAGCATTTTTGGAAGTACTGAGCTTCAGTTAGCTCAGAAAATTTATTTATAGGTGAAATAATGGATTCAACACAGGCTTTTGCAAGAAAACTATTTGTTACTCAGCGAAGAAAGTATCAGTTGTGGAGTATGATTTTAATAGTATTATTAATTATAGTTTGTTTTTTATCAATAAAATTAGGAGCGTTAAGCTTTAATCTTGATAGTATATTTGACAAAAATAATACTCTAGTTGAGCAAGTTATTTTACAGTTGCGTTTACCAAGGCTAGTTGCCTCAGCGGTTATTGGGGCTGGACTTGCGGTATCAGGAGTTATGATGCAGGGCCTTTTTAGGAATCCTCTCGCAGATCCAGCTCTCTTAGGTATGACTAGTGGAGCTTCGTTATTTGCAATCATGTTCCTAATAATAACTAATAATGTTATCCAGTATAGCTTTTTAGCAACTTGGGGGATGGGTTTAAGTGCATTTGTTGGTAGCTTAATTGTTACATTTATAACTTATCTATTATCTGTTACAAAAGGAAGAAGTAATCTTGGTATATTAGTCTTAGCAGGAGTTGCAATAAATGCTTTATGTGGAGCGTTAATAAGTGTGATTATATCTTTGTCAGAAGATGGTATCTTGCGAGATTTTACATTTTGGAGTATGGGAAGTTTTGCCAATATTACATGGGGGCAAGTTGTATTTTTATTAGTCAGTGTCGTTGTAGCAGTTTTATTTATGAGAAATATTCCGAAATATTTAAATGCAATGATTTCAGGAGAGGAATATGCAAGGATGTTGGGTATAAATATTCAACAATATAAATTCAAAAGTATAGTTATAATTGCTCTTTTAGTCGGAGCAAGTACTGCTGTAGCTGGACCAATTGCTTTTATAGGTCTTGTTGTACCTCATATCATGCGTTTCTTGATAGGTAATGAGCATAAGTATTTGATGTTTTTCTCCGCGATATTTGGGGCTTTATTATTAACAGTTGCAGATGTTTTATCAAGGATAATATTATCTCCAGCAGAGCTTCCTGTTGGTGTTATGACAGCTCTTATTGGCGCACCTTATTTTGTATATCTTTTATTTAGTAAAAAAGTCCAAAATGGGGGAGCTTAAATGTTATCGATAAATAATATTACATTAAATATTGGCAAAAAAAGACTCCTAGATGATGTGTCATTTAAAGTCGCTAAAGGTTCTATTACAGGTATATTAGGTGCAAATGGCGCAGGAAAGTCAACATTGCTAAAATTGATATGTGGAGATTTTCATAATTATACTGGTGAAATTCTATTAGATAATCAACTGTTAAAAAATATACCGGCAAATCAGCTTAGTAAACAAATAGCTTTAGTTAGACAACATGAGTCAGTATCTACAGATATAAAAGTTATTGATTATGTTCTACTAGGAACGTTAGCGTATACCTATGGACGTTTAAAAGAAGACTCCTATCTTAGAGCAATGAAGGCTTTAAGGATTTTTGAAGCAGAGGTGTTTTGTCAAAAAAGTTATCAGCAACTTTCTGGAGGTGAGCGTCAGCGTGTTCAGCTAGCAAGAGCATTAGTGCAGTTAAATAGTGATGATAAAGAGTATAGCGGCTACTTGTTTTTAGATGAATATAGTGCACATATGGATATATATTATCAGCGTCAAACTCTTGAGATTTTAAAAAACCTTATATCACAGAATAGTTTAGCTATATTAGTCATAGGACATGATTTAAATATTGCTTTAGAATATTATGAAAATAGTTTGTTACTTAAAAATGGTAAAATTATAGCTTTTGATAAAACAAAAAATGTTCTGACGAGACATAATATTCAAAAATCCTTTAATGTTGATGTTAAATTAATAAGTTTAGAAGATCGTGCTCATGATTTAGTTGTCTTTTAAAATACAAAATTTTATGAAAATTTTATACTTTCTTTATTATTTCCTAATAGAACTTTTATACCACCACAATCTATAATCTATCACCTTTGAAAAATTGATATAAATTTAAAATATAAAAAGAGGTTAATATGATTTTTCTTTCTGCAGTTGTAATGATAACTTTAGCGGTTTATATGACTTTGACTCTTATCTTTCCAGATAAATTTTAATTGGTAGGAGTAGGCTATGTATCTAAACTTTATAATATTTGTAATCTTTATAGTAATAATAGCTTTGCTAACAAAGCCATTAGGAAACTATATATTTAAAGTTTTTAATAATGAAAGAACTAATTTAGATTGGTTTGCTAGACCGTTCCAAAGATTATATTTATTATTCTTGGGAGAAAGTTCAAGAAAAGAGCAAACAGCAAAAGCTTATTTTTTTAGCTTATTAAGTTTCTCAATAATGGCTTTTATATTTGTTTTTCTAATATTGGTTTTACAAGGGATTTTACCTTTAAACCCTCAAGAAATAAAAGGTATGAGTCTTTCTCAGGCGTTTAATACAGCTATTAGCTTTGTGACAAATACAAACTGGCAAAGTTATTCTGGAGAAACAGGTGTTAGCTATTTTTCACAGATGATAGCTCTTGCAGTACAGAACTTTGTTTCAGCAGCAGTTGGGTTATCTGTAGCAATTGCTTTGATAAGATCAGTAGCTAGACATGAAACAGCAACTGTTGGTAATTTCTGGAATGATCTTGGTAAAGGTTTATTTTGGATATTACTACCTATATCAATAGTTATTGCCGTTGTATATGTATTTCAAGGAGTGCCACAAAATATAATGGCATATTTACATGTTCATACTCTAGCTGGGAGTGAGCAAATTATTCCTCAAGGTCCAGTAGCTTCTCAAGAGGCAATAAAGTCACTTGGAACTAATGGTGGTGGTTTCTTTGGTGCTAACTCAGCACATCCGTATGAGAATCCAACGCTAATAACAAACTATATTGAAATGATCTCAATACTTGCTATACCAGCAGCTTTAACTTACACATTTGGTAAGTGGGTTGGTAATACAAAGCAAGGTTGGACAATCTTTGGGGTGATGTTGGTTTTATTTATTATTTCTTTACTTATTATGACAATCTCAGAGCTTCATGGTTTAGATTTTCTTGATAGCAAGTATATCCAAGATATATATGGTCAAGTAGGACATTTATCTAATATGGAAGGTAAAGAAACTCGCTTTGGTATATTTAATTCAACTTTGTACAATACAGTATCTACATCAGCTTCAGATGGTGGTGTAAATAGTGTAATGGATAGTTATTCTGCTATTGGTGGGATGATGGCTATGCTAAATATGGCAATAGGTGAAGTTGTATTTGGAGGTATTGGAGCTGGGTTTTATGGTTTCTTTATGTTTTTAATGTTAGCTGTGTTTATTGGCTCATTAATGATTGGTAGAGCTCCTAGCTTCTTAGGTAAACGTATAGAAGCCAACGATATGAAATGGACAATACTGGCTTTATTAGTTTCACCATGTTGTGTATTGGTATTTACAGGGATAGCGAGCGTTATACCAAGCGTGCATGCATCTTTAACAAATAGTGGTGCTCATGGCTTCTCAGAAATATTATATGCTTATATTTCGGGAGCAAATAACAATGGTAGTTCTTTTGCAGGGTTAGCAGCAAATACTAGCTATCTAAATATAACTATAGCATTGAGTATGTTTATTGGTAGATTTGGCATAATTTTTGCAGTACTAATGTTAGCTGGTTCTTTAGTTAAGAAAAAGCGTAGCTCGCAAATATGTGAAATTAGTTCGTTAGATACGACAAGTTTTATATTTTCAGTATTGGTGTTTTTCACAATATTAATAATTGGTGGTTTGACAATATTCCCAGCATTAGGCTTGGGTCCAATATTAGATCAATTAAATCTAACTTATTTATAGGTTGAAGTTATGAGTACAAAAAAATCTCCTAGTTTATTATCAAAAGAGCTATTAGTACCAGCTCTAGCAAAAACTTTTACAAAATGTGATCCTCGCCAGATGATCAAAAACCCTGTTATGTTCTGTGTTGAAGTTGTTACTTTATTATGTACATTATATTTAATTACAGAACTTTTTTCTGGTCAAAGCATTAGCTTTACATTACAAGTGGTTATTTGGCTGTGGTTTACAATATTTTTTGCCAACTTTGCTGAAGGTATTGCTGAAGGTAGAGGTAAGGCTCAAGCAGATACACTAAAAGCAGCTAAGTCAAAGCTCTTTGCTATGAAGGAAGATAGTGAAGGAAATCTTACAAAAGTTGATGCAGAGAGTCTTAAAATTGGTGATATTGTCTTTGTCGATACTAACAATTTTATTCCATGTGATGGTGATGTTATTGAAGGTATGGCAACAATTGATGAGTCAGCAATAACAGGTGAATCAGAACCAGTTGTTAAAGAAGCAGGTTCAGATAACTCAGCAGTAACCGCAGGTACAAAAGTTTTATCTGATAGTATCAAAATCAAAGTCACATCTAATCCTGGTGAAAGCTTCTTAGATAAGATGATTGATCTTGTTGAGAACGCTAAAAGACTTAAGTCACCAAATGAAATTGCTTTGACTATTTTGTTATCAGGTTTGACGTTGATTTTTATATTTGCGATATGTTCTTTATATGGCATGGCAATGTATAGCAAGACTCGGTTATCAGCAGTAGTATTGATAGCTTTATTTGTTACTTTAATACCAACAACAATAGCAGGTCTGCTTTCAGCTGTTGGGATATCAGGTATGGATAGATTATTAAAGTTCAACATAGTAGCTATGTCAGGTAGAGCTGTGGAATCTTCTGGTAATATTGATTTATTACTTTTAGATAAAACAGGGACTATTACATTAGGTAATCGTTTTGCGACAGATTTTATTCCATTAGGGGCGGCTTCTCCAGAGGAACTAGCACATGCTGCATGGTTATGCTCTTTAGTAGATGAGACACCTGAAGGTAAATCAATAGTTAAGCTGGCAGAAAAGAACTTTGGTTTTGATAAAAAGAAAGTAGATTTATCAGAAGCAGAAATTATACCTTTCTCAGCATATACAAGAATGAGTGGTATAGATTACCAAAATTTAGAGATAAGAAAAGGAGCTATATCTTCTGTAGAGAATTATCTAGAAGGTAAGCTTGATAGTGGTCTATCTGCAATGTTTAAAAAAGTTACAGAGCAAATATCTGAGCAAGGTGGTACACCTCTAGCAGTAGCTCAAAAAGATAGACTTTTAGGAGTTGTACATCTTAAAGATATTATTAAACCAAAGATTAAACAGCGTTTTGAAGAGTTACGTAAAATGGGTGTTCAGACTGTAATGATTACTGGTGATAACCCTCTAACTGCGGCAGCGATTGCAGCTGAAGCAGGTGTTGATGATTTTGTTGCTCAAGCGTCACCTCAAGATAAGCTCGATTATATTATAAAGGCTCAAGAAGAGGGTAAAACTGTAGCAATGTGTGGCGATGGAACAAATGATGCTCCTGCACTTGCTCAAGCAGATGTTGGTATTGCTATGGCTACAGGAACTTCTGCAGCTAGAGAAGCTGGTAATATGGTTGATCTAGATTCGGATCCTAAGAAAATCATAGAGATTGTTAAAATTGGTAAGCAAATACTTGTTACTCGAGGAGCTCTAACAACATTTAGTGTGACTAATGATATTGCAAAATACTTTGTAGTAATTCCTGCATTATTCGTGACAGCTTTTCCAAGTTTGGGCGCTATGAATATAATGAATCTTCATTCTTCCACAAGTGCGATATTATCAGCTGTGATATTTAATGCTTTAATCATTATATTTTTGATTCCAATGGCATTAATTGGGGTAAAAAATGTAGTCGCATCATCGCAAACCTTATTACGTAAGAATCTTTTATTCTATAGTTTAGGTGGTGTAATAGTGCCATTTATATGTATTAAGCTGATTGATATGTTTATTACAGCTATTCATTTGGTTTAAGTAAGGAGATTATAAGATGTTAAATTTATTTAAATCATTTAAGGCCATGCTTTTATTTACTCTTGTATTAGGAGTAGTTTATCCATTTTTTATAATGTCAGTTGACTATACTGTATCAAAAGGTACAACAACTGGATCTCAAGAACACTATAATGGCAAGCTAGTTGGATCTAAGTTAATTGGACAAGTTATGCCGACAAATTTATTCCAAACAAGACCATCAGCATCAAATGATAATCCTCTAGCAACTGGTGGAACAAACTATACTGTTAATAATAAAACTCAACTAAAAGATGTTAAAGAAAGAGTTAGCAATCTACAAGCTAGATACGGGTCTAAGACTATTCCTGAAGATATGGTCTTTGCTTCAGCTAGTGGTATTGATCCTGATATAAGTTTACAAGCAGCTAAGTATCAAGCTGAGTATGTAGCTAAGAAAAATAATTTATCAATCAAACAAGTAGAGCAGCTAGTAGAGAAAAATACAACTAAGCATTTACTAGGAATAGATACAGTAAATGTTCTTAATTTAAATATTGATCTGCTTAAAATTCTAAATAAAAAAGCTTCTTAGTTATAGGTTTTAATGACTGTGGTGTAAATTATTAGTCAGTTTCTCTGCTATAATTTTCTTAGAAGCTTTTAGGCTTTGTCAAATTCACTTATAGAGATTTAAATGGATAATAAACAAAAAGTAGATGCATTATTAAACTTAGCAAATAAAAGCCAAGAATCAAAAAAAGGTAAGTTAAAGATTTTTCTTGGATATGCTCCTGGTGTTGGTAAAAGCTATGCAATGCTAAATAATGCAAAATCTCTACAGCGTGATAATAAAGATGTTGTAGTAGGCCTTTTAGTAACTCATGGAAGAGCTGAGACTCAAGCATTACTTGATGGTTTAGAGGTTATGCCTCTTAAAAAAATAAACTATCGAGGTAAGATCTTTGAAGAGCTAGATCTTGATGCGATAAAGGCTAGAAGACCAGATGTCGTTATAATTGATGAGCTACCACATACAAACCTTGCGACATCAAGAAATAAAAAACGCTATATTGATATAGAAGAGCTCCTTGATGAAGGTATATCTGTTTATACAGCTATTAATATTCAACATATTGCTAGTTTATCTTATGAAGTTACACAAATAACTCAGGCTAATGTTAATGAAATAGTTCCAAATGATTTTATACAGTCTGCAGATGAGTTAGTTGTTGTAGATATTAGCCCAGAGGAGTTAATAAAAAGATTAAAACAAGGCAAGGTTTATAAAAGTGATGCTATAGACAGAGCTTTAGAAAGATATTTTCAATATACAAATTTAACTATACTTAGAGATTATACTTTTAGAATGGCGGCAAACCATGTTGGCCAAGATATCCAACAGTATCGAAAGCTTTATCAAAATGGTAGTGCTATTGCTACATCACCATATGTGCTAGTGTGTTGTGGTTATGATGAGGCTACGCCAAGTTTATTACGTAAAGGTAAGCTCTTAGCTACAACATTGAATGCTCGTTTAATGGCGGTATTTGTGCAAAAACCAAATAAGATAGCAACGAAGCTTAGTTTTGGTGTGATTAGACGATATAAAATGTTAGCAAGTAGCTTAGGTTATAGTATAGATCATATTTTAGGAGATAGAGTATCTGACGGTATACTTGAGTATGCAAGCTCAATAGGAGCTACAGATTTAATTATCGGTAAATCTATAAGGCCAAAGTGGAAAGATAAAATTTTTGGCTCAGTTGTTTATGATATTATTCGTAATAATAATGGTATGCAAATTCATATTGTTTCAATCAATAAGAAAGATCATAAGCTTGAAGTAGTATCAAAGAATAAGAAAAATAAATTTAAAAATTTATTTATTGATACGTTAAAATCTGCTGCTATAACGGCTCTTTCTGGTATTGTTATATTCTTTAGTTTAGATTTTGCTGGGCTTGTATCTCAAACACTTTGTTTTTTAATAGTAATAGCAGCATGTGCTTATAGGTATGGCTTAGTTTCTTCGATAATATCTTCCTTGGTTGGTTTATTTTTATATGCGTATTTATATCTAGAACCAAACTTTGTTCTAGATGTTTCTAGTTTGGCTGGATTAATTACCCTGTCTATATTTATGATAATAGTTGTTTCTTCTAGTCATGTAATTTTAAGGACAAAAAGAGCTTTTACACTCCTTAAAGAAAGAGAGAATAATATATCGATACTATATCGTTTTACTAAAATGTTTAATGAAAAGAGTTTAGATAAGGATCTACGTTCGATTTTTTTACATGCTTTAGAAGAATATTTTAAATGTGATTTTGTTTTCTTAAGCGTTTCGGATTCTGAGCTTGATTCAGCGGCATTTCCTCAACATCCTAACTTTAACCAAAAAGAATTAGCCGCTGCAAAATGGAGCTTTAAATATAAGGCTAGCTGTGGCAAAGGGACAAATACTTTTGCGGGCTTAAATTGGGCTATAGAACCATTAGTGATTGAAAATAGAGTTTTAGGAGTTATTGCAATATATTTAAAATCTGAAGAAACCATAGAGAGGATAGTTTCTGATAGTGTACTTCTGAGTAATATGCTTTCGCATATTTCGCATTTACTTCTTAAGAGAAGCCTAGAAAAAGAAGAGAAGAAATCGTTACTTTTAGATGAGCAACGCAAGTTACAAAAATCAATGTTATCATCAGTGTCACATGATCTTAAAACTCCTTTAGCATCAATAATGGGAGCTTTAAGTAGTGTTAAATCTTTTAAAGATGCATTTAGTCAAGAGCAGCAAAATGAGATGTTAGACTTAGCACTAACGGAGTCTAAACGGTTGGATAATTATATTGATAATATCGTACAAATGCTAAAGGTAGATTCAGGTAAACTTTCATTAAAGATCCAGAGTGTTAATAGCGATATTTTTCTTGATGAGCTTAAAAATATTTGCTTTCGTATCTATAGCTCACAAAAGTTTAAGTTTATAGCACCAAAAGAGCCTTTTGTAGTAGAGATAGATCCAATACTGTTTCAGCAAGTTATTTTAAATTTAGTTGATAATGCCATAAAATTTACAGCGGATCCTGAGAAAGAAATAGTTATTAGCTTAAAAAGAAAAAATGATAATAGCTGTCTTTTTGAAGTTGCTGATCAAGGTATAGGACTGAGTGAGTTTGATTTAGAGAAAATATTTACAATATTTCATCGGATAGAAAAAGAAGATAGCTATACTCATGGTAATGGCTTAGGTCTTGCCATATGTAAAGGTATAGTTTCAGCACATAATGGCAAAATACGAGCATATAGTGATGGAGAGGGTAAGGGAAGTGTATTTAAAATAACTCTTTCTTTAGTTTCAAGTGTTAAAAAAAGTTGATACTAAATATAAATATGAGGCGTAGGAAATGGTGCAAAAAATATTACTAGTTGAAGATGAACCTCAGATAAGAAAACTATTAGAAAAAACATTTCTAGTCTTAGGTTATGATATCGAGTCTGCTACCTCAGCGGGTGAGGCTAGTAAACTTTTGAGTAGTTATATTCCAGATGTTATAGTTCTTGATTTAGGTTTACCTGATCAAGATGGCCAAGAGTGGCTTAGATCTATGCGAGTACATAATGCTACTCCTGTGATAGTAGTTTCAGCACGTAATGATACAGAAGAGGTTGTAAAGGCTCTTGAAAGTGGGGCTAATGATTATGTTAAAAAGCCATTTGATATGCCAGAGCTTATAGCTAGAGTTAGACGACAATTAATAATTTTAGAAGGATCTCAGAAAAAATCTAATTTATTTAAGTTTGCTAATCTAACTGTAGATCTTGATGATCATAAAGTCATACTTGATGAGCAAGAGATCCATTTATCAAAAAAAGAGTTTATGATTTTATCTCATTTAGTAAGTCATGCAGGTAAGCTTGTTATGCAAAATACGATCTTAAATGAGGTTTGGGGTAATTGCTATGGAGATGGAGCGCAGTATCTTAGGGTTTATATTGGACAGCTAAGAAAGAAATTAGCTGCATGTAAAAAGCAACCTTTAATAACAACTGAAAATGCTGTGGGATATCGTTTTATTGAAGTAGATTAGTTTTATTTTAACCAAACTGATTCTTTTATTAAGTAAAAAATATCTGAAAATTTTTTCTATAAAAATGCCTTGCAAAAGGAGAATATTTGCATTTTAATTAGTCTAGAAAAATGTTTCAATAATAGAGATTAGAGAAGTTTAAACAAATATAGGAGAGATATTTAATATGAAAAAAATCCTTATAGGAATAGGTTTAGCTACTATGGCTTTATCAGCTGGGTTTTGTGCTAATGTAACTAGTAAAAGTAGCTGTACAGCTAATTCATATAATAAGTCATGTCAATTAAGAGTAACAAAAGCTGAGGTTAAACTTTTAAAAGATTCTAATGCAGAAGTTAAGATGCGTATCAAGAACTCTAGTGATAAGACAGCTGATATTGTTGCGGCATATTCTCCAATTGATAGAGAAACGCAGCTACATCACTTTGTCCAAAACAGTAAAGGTCAAAAGGTTATGAAACAGATTAAGAATATAGAAATATATCCTCATAACTCTGTTACATTGTCATTCCAAGAGTTACATGTAATGCTAGAGGGTATTAATAAAAAATTACAAGCAGGTGATAAAGTTCCTCTTGTATTGATTCTTGATGATGGGAGCTCTATTTCAGTAGATGCAACTGTAGGGTAAATTCTCTTATAAAGTCTAAATTTAACTGTAGAAATATTTAATTTTTTCTTGTTTTTTAGGTCCTGAAATTTGCCATGTAAGTTCAATACCAGTATCAAGGATATATAATTCTGCAGAATATAAATCATCGACACAGACATGTTGATTCTCGCTGTGCCAAGTATTTTCATCTTTTGGTATTAGATCAAATAGTGTAACAAGATTCTCATAACCAAAACGTGCATGGGATAGCCTAATACGCTTAGAGTTTATTTTTTGCCAGATATATTCATTTTCAATTTTAGTTTCTCGATCAGTATTGTTTAGTTTGAAGTGGCCCTGTTCTTTAAAATATATTGAGTTTTGCTCTACCTTTATTGTTACACTACCTTTTGCGCTTCCATTCCAACCTGTTTGAGATTTCTCACCACTAGATGATTCAAATTCAAAACCGTTTATTTTTGCTAGTTGAGAAAATAAGTCCATATTTATAGTTATTGGGTATTTTTATTTAATATTATAGATCATATTTCTTTAGTTAGTAAAATAAGATATTATTGGAAGCCACGGTGATAAAAGAATAATTTATGAACTCTAGAACTATAGGCTCAGTCTTTCTTATAATTGGTACTACTATTGGTGCAGGTATGCTTTCGCTACCACTAATTGTGGCATCGTGTGGTTTTGTTTGTGCTGTTATACTTCTGGTTTTGTCATGGAGTGTGATGTATATCACAGCTTTAAAGCTTTTAAGCGTATGTGAGAGATATCCAGTAGGGGCAAACTTTACAACCATGATGCAAGAGAGCTCATCAAGATTTTATTTGCTAATTTTTAGTGTTATTTACTTACTTTTATTATATTCATTATTAGCAGCTTATACTACTCAAGGGTCATCACTTGTCTCTATGCTAGGAGGTGTTGGTGATAGTTCAAGTAAATTTCAAGTTGGAATATCTTCGATTATTTTTATCCTGATTTTTGTAGCATTTATGTTTAGTTATAAGGCTAGCGATTATACAAATAGGGTTTTTGTTACGTTAAAGTTTGCCTTTTTTATAATAGCTATGATGATTATGCTGTTTTATATAAATCTGAACTATTTGAGAGATGGGCCTTCAGGAGTTTCTTCATTTATATATGCATGGCCTACTCTTCTACCAGCATTTGGTTTTCATAATATCATTCCGGTTATTTATGAGTATCAAAAAGGTGATATTAAGAGTATTAAAAAAAGTATATTTATTGGGAGCATGTGTGTCTTAGTTGTATATGTTGTATGGGTATTTTTAGCCTTAGGAGTTGTTCCTCAGCACAATATACATAGTTATCATTCATTATTTAAGTTAGGTAATGATACACCGAGTGGTCTAGTTAGCCAGATCAAGGCGATATCTGGATCAAATACATTAGAGCTTGCTCTAAACTTATTTATTCATATCGCAGTGATAACATCTTTTATTGGGGTAGGTATATCTTTGATGCACTATATTCGAGATTTATTTGTTAGATGCAATAGGCATATAAATAGTTTAGTTGTAGCAATAATATGCTTTATTCCACCATTAATCTTTACGGTATTCTATCCAAGAGGCTTTATTTTAGCGTTACAGTATGCGGCTATATTCGCAGTTATAATATTTGTTTATACTCCAACATTTCTTAGTGCAAGCAAGGACTTAAGAGTGAATTTTTCTCATATCTATGTTGTAGCTATGGGAAGTGCTGTAATTTTATTTGAAGTTTTTAACTTATGTTTTGATATAAACCCTTTTCTAAGTTAGATTATTGACTGAAGACCTTATTTACACCATATGGTGATGGTGCATTACTAATATCTACTTGACTTCCTGATGAGGCTATAGATGTTCTAAAACTACTAGGGTCATAAGTAACTTGGATATCATTTGCAGAGTTAAGGCTATATTGTCCCATTGATGTATTTGTAATTATACTATGGATATCTGCACTTACTTGAGTTACTCCATCTACTGAGGTCTCACTGAAAACAACAGCTATTATATTTTCATCAATAGGCATTATATCTATAATACTAGCATTATTATAGGTAGTAGAGCTAGTCTCGGCTAAGGTATTACTTGCGGTATTTAAGCTATATATTCGTAAGGTAGAGTTTATAAGATTTGTAGTTCCAAGGATAATAAAGACACCTAAGTTGTTACTAATTAGTATAGGTGAGGTAACTAGAGTTGGCGTTATACCAAGAAGTCCAGCAACATTAAGAGATTGAGGGTTACTAAGATCAGCATTTAATACATGTATAGTTGAGAAAATATTATTTGTGCTTAGTGGTATTACAATTATTTTATCAGTTATTTGGTTATTACTAAGTGATACTGGAAGAACTACAACGTTTGATACTGACGTTGGACTAACAAACCCTGTTGCTATTGTTTCAGTATCGCCTTCTTGTGTAAACGTATTGTCAGCCTCAAGTCTTTGTAACTCTAGGTCTAAGCTATCTGTTGCTGATGAACTTCTTGTTGTCACTAAGTTAAGAGTACTACCTGATGTTGGAATAAAACTGATGTTAACAAAAGCCAATAAGGTTGTAGGAATAAGTATGCTACAAAATAATATTATACTTTTCGTAACTCTATAAATGTATTCCATATTAGATCATTAGCAAGTATTTTCTCATAAAGTCATTGTAGCATATTTTTACTACTTCAAGTTTTTCAATTATTTTTTTAGGTTAATTATTTATAAAAGAAATTGGGAAATATAAAGAGAATAGCTGATATAATTTTAACTAATTAATGATAAAATTAAGAATTGAAGTTATAGTAATATAAATTATATTTGATAAATATAAGAGGTTGTAAGAAGAGTGTCTCTGTCAAAGCAGCAAGGATTTACACTAATTGAGTTGGTAATTGCTATGCTAGTTATATCTATAGCGGTGTTGTCATATGAGATTATCTTATATAGAGCACAAGGTTCAGAGAGTCTCTTAGTTAATGATGCGGAGCTCGTTGGAACGGCCGATAATAAGTTTAATGAATTTTTAATTACCGGAAATCTAGATACTACGGTACCTAGCGGGACATCTGTTACTATTAATTCTCAAAGTACAGATAACTGGACTTTTACAAGCAGTAAAGATACTACTCTAAGTATAAACATGGACTTATCACAGAATGGGACGTAAAGATTGTGGAGTATCATTAGTAGAAGTGTTGGTAACTATAGCAGTTGGAATGATTGTTATAGTTATGATCGTACAGTCTTTTTTTCAAATGAGAAAGCAAAATCTTGAATCTGTCGAAACATTGCATTCTTATACTGAGGTTGTTGAGGCTGATAATATTTTCAGAAATTTAATCGATGGGGCATATATTTCAGGAAATGCCACATATTCACCTTGGAAATTATCATTATCTCAAATAAGTAGTGGCTCACAAATAGACCCTATTAGCTATCCAATAGTCTATGCTCAAGGAGCTCCATTAGTTGATGGTATACCTGATGATGCCCAAGCAGGTACAGATCTTTTAGTTGTCCAAACAATAGATGATCCACAAATTCTTACAACAGCTATAGCATCAGGAGCATCTTCTTTTACTCGTCCAGCAGATGGAGCTTCAGCAATTGCTGCGGGGACATATATGCTATTATCAAGTGAAAGTCATCAAAACTTAATAACCGTAGTTAGTGATGTGGTAAGTGGTGCAACAACTGTTAATTTGGGAACTGGTGGTGCAGGTGAGACAGCAAGTATTAATCAAAACTTTCCTTCAGGTTCAACATTATATACTGATTATGTCGTTAAAGTTGTTTATATTTCAGAGCAAGAAGATGCTCAAGGAAATATTGAAAATGATCTTGTTCAATTAAGCTATGATGGCACTGGAGATCCTATTAGAACAGTTTTATTATCAGGAGTTAGTGGTTTACAGATTAATTATGTTGGGGTTAATGGTCAATGGGTAAGAGTTAGTGCTAGTCCTCCACAAATATCTGATTGGTATAAGAGGATTAGAGGTTTAAGGCTAACATATAATTTAAATGATGAAAGTCATGAAACAATAGTGGCCTTTAGAGGCCTTGGAGATAACTCAATTACAACGCCGTAAGTATAAAATAGTCTTCTTTAAAAAATTATCAAAGATAAAATGATAAATTGACTACTAAAGTATATAATGTACTATTAGAATTTTTATAAATAGAAGATTTATCTAGTTATGCGATTTGTAGATGAAGTAGTTGTTAAGCTTCAAGCAGGTAAAGGTGGCAATGGTTGTGTTAGCTTCCGAAGAGAAAAGTATGTCCCTAGAGGTGGCCCAGATGGTGGCGATGGTGGACATGGTGGGAGTATTTATCTAAAAGCTGATGAAAATGTAAATACACTAATTGATTATCGTTATAAACGAGACTATCAAGCAGAAAATGGTCGCCCTGGTGAAGGACGCAACTGTTATGGTAAAGCTGGTGAGGATTTGTATCTTACGGTTCCAGTTGGGACGAGTGTCTTTGATGCTGAGACAAATAAGAAAATAGGTGAAGTCCTTAAGCATAATCAAACTTTTAAAATTGTCGAAGGCGGTAAAAGAGGTATAGGCAATACTCACTTCAAAAGCAGCACAAACCAGGCACCAAGAAAGTTTACATTAGGTGAAGAGGGTGAATATAGAGAGGTTCGCTTAGAACTAAATCTACTGGCTGATATAGCTTTATTAGGGCTACCAAATGCAGGTAAATCAACTTTGATTCGCTCAGTATCTCAAGCGACACCTAAAGTGGCAGATTATCCATTTACAACTATGTATCCACACCTTGGTGTAGTTAAGGTTGGCGTAGATAGCTTTGTTATGGCAGATATCCCTGGAGTTATTGAGGGGGCTGCTGAAGGCGCTGGTTTAGGCTTAAGATTCCTTAAGCATCTAACTCGAGCTAGATGTGTATTACACGTGGTTGATATTTACCCATTTGATGATTCAGATCCTATTGAGAACTATTTTGCTGTTGAAAAAGAGCTTGAAAAATATAGCAAAGAGCTTTTTGACAAGCCAAGATTTTTAGTTATAAATAAAATCGATTTATTAGCAGATCAGGTGGATGAAAAATGCCAAGAGTTTGTTAATAGTATTGGCTATCAAGATAAATATTATGTAATCTCAGCAGCTATGAAAAAAGGAACACAAGAATTAGCTAAAAAATTAAATGAATTCTTACAAAAGCAAGAGTAAATATAGATGAAAATAAGAAATCTGATATTTGGTTCACCCATTCCTACAGCTAAGCAAGATGAACAAAAAATAGGACTTTTTTCAGGCTTTGCGATTTTATCTTCAAATGCATTATCATCAGTATCTTATGCAACGGGAGAGGTTTTTATAGTTTTAGCAATAGCTGGGGCTACAGCAGTTTCAAAGTATGCTATTGGTGTTGGGCTAATGGTGATTTTGCTAATATTGCTAATGGGTTTTTCTTATGCTCAAGTTATAAAAGCTCACCCAGAAGGTGGTGGATCATACTCGATAGTAAAGTCACATTTTAGTGAAAAGCTTCTGCTACTTACCGCAGCATCATTGATTATTGATTATATACTTACCGTGGCAGTATCTGTTTCAACAGCCTCAGTTGCTATTAGCTCAGCATTTCCTATGTTAAATAACTATATTGTTGAGCTGGCATTAGTATTACTCGTACTTTTGATGATTATAAACCTGCGGGGTGTTAAATCAACAGCAAGAATATTTGCATGGCCAACGTATATGTTTATTGCTTCAATACTTATAATGATAGTTGTTGGGGTTTATCAGTATAGTGATGGTTCTCTTGCAAAATTTGAGTATACTCAGAACTATTTTAATCAAATGCATACTTCAATAGGAGTATTAACCATTACGTTGGTTTTAAGAGCATTCTCTTCAGGTAGTGCAGCTTTGACAGGAATTGAGTCTTATGCAAATGGCGTTTCAGCATATAAATCACCAGTAATGTCAAAAGCAATATTTGGTATTGTCTTAATGACTTTGCTATCTATAGTTATGTTTGCAGGTGTCACATTTATAGCGACTAAAACAAAAATATATCCAGCTTTTTCAGAAAGTGTTTTATCTCAAGTAGCCCATCAGGTTTTAGGAAATGGTATCTTATATTATTTTCTACAGGCATCTACATGTCTGATACTTTTAATGGCTGCAAATACTTGTTTCACAGGATTTCCTACTCTAGCATCAATTATGAGTAAAGATCAATATCTACCAGAACAACTTCAGCGTGTTGGAGATAGATTTGCCTTTAGAAATGGGATTATAATGCTGACAATTTTATCAGCTATTTTAGTAGTTATTTTTGAGGCTCAAGTTAGTAAGTTGATTCCATTATACGCATTTGGTGTATTTATTGCATTTACTCTTTGTCAGGCTGGATTAGTTAAATTCTGGTATAGAAATAAGCGTCAATATAAGAGCTGGGGCTTTCGAGCTTTTATAAATGCTTTTGGCTGTGTAGCTACATTTGTTGTGCTAATAACAATTGTTGAGAGTAAGTTTTTTGAAGGTGTATGGATTGTCATAATTGCGATATTAGTGATTATGTTTGGTTTGTACTCGATCAAAAATCACTATATTAAAAGAGAAAAAAGTCTAGCTTTGAGTGTTGATGAGGCGATCGTAAATGCCTGTGTATATGAAGATGCTAAGCCTAAGATTGTAATTTTAGTGTCACGTATTCACCGAGGTACAATAGAAGCTTTAAGATTAGCAAGAAATATCTCTGATGATATCACACCAGTTTTTGTTTCAGCTAATGAGAAAAAAATAGCGAAGATAAAATCTCAATGGAAAAATCTAGCCTTTAAAGAAAAGCTTTTAATAATGCGACCTGTATATAATTCGTTTATTACTCCAGTATTACAGATTTTGCATAAAAATGATTTAAGAGATCCTGAGAGAGGTTACTCTGTAGTCGTTATCCCTGAGGTTGTTAATACAAAATGGTGGCATTTTTTACTTCATAATCAAAACTCTCGTATGGTTAAGTTAGCGATTGCTGCAATGGATAAAAAAGATAAAAGAACAGCATCAAGAGTAGTTATTTCGGTACCATATAAAGCAGAATAGCGAATGAAAGCCTTCTTTATAAACTATTGGGCAATATCTAAAGATTTCTGGAAAAGTAGAGCTGGAATAGTGGCTCTAACTGTACTGTCAATATGCGCGATTTTTGAGCTTACAAGTGTTGCACTAAATGTTTACTTAAACCATTGGTACGTTGCTTTTTATAATGCTATTGAGCAGTATGATAAACCAACACTTATTCGAGAACTTATTATATTCTCATTTATTACATCTGGAATGTTAATCAATAGTTTTTTAGCTTATCTTTTGGGTCAGTATTTAATTATATTTATCCGAAAACCATTAACAGAAAACTATGTTAGTAAGTGGCTTAATTCTAAGAGTTATCTAAATTATTCTCGAAGTTATGATAATCCTGAGGAACGTATAAGTTATGACATTTTACAATTTATCTCTTTATCAAAGTATCTTTTTTTAAAAACTGTTCATTGTATTGCAACACTTATTTGTTTTGCGATCATTTTATGGCAGTTATCAGGAGTATTATCATTTTCATTATATGGTCATCAATTCTATATCCCAGGCTATTTATTTTTAGTTGCAGTTATATTGGGTGTGGTTAATGTTATATTTGTTTTTAGAGTTGGAAGGCCTTTAAAGAATCTTTTGTATAGTCAACAGAAATATGAGGCTGATTTTAGGTATGGGCTTTCAGTTGTTAGAAATAATAAGACAGCAATATATGATAACCAGTCAGAGAAGAAGGAATTTGTTACATCAAGAAAACATTTAAACAACATTGTACAAAATTTTTATCAAGTAACCTTTAGAAGAGCTAAAATTGATATTGTAAGAAGCTTTTTCATTCAAATTTACTCTTTAGCAGGAATTATTCTGGCGTTACCAAGATATTTTGCAAAAAGCATTAGCTTTGGGCAGGTAATGCAGGTTAACTCAGCATTTTATAATGTTATCTCACCAATGTTGTTTTTAGTTTTTGGATATGAAGAGTTAGCTGAATTAAGAACTAATGTCTCAAGACTTGCAGAGCTTAAAAAGTCAATAATCAACTCTAAGAGTAAAAGTAATCCCAGACAAATAGATTACTCTCAGCAGCATTTAGTAGTTTTAGAAAATTTATCAGTAACAAAAGATTCTGAGCTAATGCTTGAAAATATTAATATCTCTTTAAACAGTAATGACTCTATACTTTTACATGGTAAATCAGGTATTGGCAAAACTAGTTTATTAAGAGTTATAAATGGCCATAGTGATAATTTTAAAGGTAAGATTATTTTTAATAGAACTCCTAAAATGCTTTTTTTATCACAAAAGCCATACTTCCCTGAAGATGATTTTAAAAGAGCAGTATTTTATCCTTCTTTTTCCAGTATTCCCTCAGATGATGAGTTTAGGAGAATATTGAGTTATTTAGGAGTTGAATACCTACAAAAATTTATAGGAACAATACATGATTGGCGTAATGTTTTATCCTCTGGGGAGCAGCAAAAATTGCGTTTTTGTAAGATATTTACTAAATACTATGATTTGATACTTATAGATGAGGCGACATCAAATATAGATGCTAATTCTGAAAGAGTAATATATTCGTTATTAAAGTCTAAAAACATCGCTTATATTTCTGTTAGCCATAACATAAGAGTTAAAGAATATCATAATAAAGTCATTGAGCTAACTAATGATTAATAAGTAAATGAACAGCTATACTAGCAAAATAGCCAATAGCTATAACCCATGTCCATTTTAAATGTCCCATAAAAGTATATTTACCTTTTGATTTACCCATTACAGCAACACCTGCCGCAGAACCAATTGCTAGAAGACTACCGCCCACACCAGCTGTAAGGGTTACTAGTAGCCATTGTGCATGCTCCATAACAGGATTCATACTAAGTACAGCAAACATTACTGGGATGTTATCTACTATTGCTGATAATATTCCTATTACAGTGTTTGCCTGGGTGTGAGCAGAGAATATATTAGGAGCGACAGATTGCATATCTGTATATATGTATTGTGAAGCTATGCCTAGGTAGCCAAGAGCTGCAAGGCCTTGAACAGAAACTAAAATACCATAGAAGAATAATAAAGTATCCCACTCAGCGTCTTTGACTTTATCAAAAATATCAAAAGCATGGGGAGGCATTTTACGTCCTTTAGGATTTCTATTTTCATAAGCTATCTTTAAACCATAGAAATAGTTATAAATCATGACATAACCAAAACCAGTCATCATACCTAGAGAGGGAGGTAAATGAAGAATATGCTCAAATGAAACAGCTGTAGCTATAGTAAGTATAAATAGAATAATTACTGGTATAGCCCCACGTTTTAGTTCAACTTTATCTTCAACTATTGATTGGGCCTCCATTTTAGGTAAAAAGAAGCTCATTATGATAGCAGGAATTAAAAAGTTAACTAGTGATGGTATAAAAATATCAAAAAACTCAGTAAACCCAACAACACCTTTTTGCCACACCATCAATGTTGTGATATCGCCAAATGGTGAGAATGCTCCTCCTGCATTTGCAGCAACTACAACGTTTACACATGCCATTGTAACAAACTTCTTATTATCTTTACCTATTGAAATGACAACAGTGCTCATAACTAAAGCTGTAGTTAGGTTATCGGCAACTGCAGATAAGAAGAATGAGATGATTCCTGTTAGCCAAAAAGTTCCTAAAAAGCCAAATCCAGCTCGAAGCAGAGTACTTTTTAACTTGGCAAAGACATTTCTATCTTCCATAAGGTTTATATATGCCATTGCAACTAATAAGAAAAGCAAAAGCTCACCATATTCGGTCATAATGTGATTAAAGTTACTATGAACAATATTATCCGCACCAACAGATTCACCAACTATTGCTACTAAAATCCAGATTATACCAGCAGCAACAATAACAGGTTTTGACTTGTTAAGTTTTGTGAAATCCTCAGTCATAACTAATAGATATGCTAGGATAAATACTACTATTGCAGCGATTGCTAGAGGGTGACTCGTTGCATTAACACTAACAGCACTAAGTGTTGATTCACTATCACTTGCAAAAGATAGTATTGGTAGCATTATTATGGGTAGAGTTAATATAAGTTTTTTAAACATTATTTATCTAAAGGAATTATTTATGACGATTATTATAACATTGTGAACTATTTAATTTATAAAAATTCAATTGCTAGTTTATTTAATAAAGTATGAAAATAAGGTAAATTCTAAATTAGTAAAATATTTTAAATATTCTGTTATAATACTCCGTTATCCAATAATAATACCAGTATGGAGGTTCTTATGTGGAAATATTCTCCATTAAAGACAATTCTTATCTTAGGGCCAATGGTTTTTGCTTTTGCATTAGCTATGGATGTCTATATGCCCGTTCTACCAGAGATGCGTGAAGCGTTGAATACTACTCAACAAATGGTGCAAGTTACACTATCTTTATTCTTAGTCGTTACAGGTGTCGGTCAATTATTTTTAGGGCCATTATCTGATCAGCTAGGTAGATTTAAAGTTATTCTTCTGTCATCAATACTCTTTGTTATAGGCTCTGTTTTATGTGCAGTATCAAATACTATCGATTTTTTAATATTCTCAAGAGTTATTCAGGGTCTTGGATGTTGTGGCTTATCAGTATGTGCTTTTGCTATTATTAGAGATGCCTATTCAGGTAAAACGAGCTCGATGATATATAGTTTTATAAATGCAATAATATCTGTTTCACCAATTATAGGTCCTCTTATTGGCGTTCAATTAGCCACGCATTTCCAGTGGCAGTCTGCTTTTATATTTTTAACAGGTTTGGCAATTATAGCTTTTTTAATTGTTGCTATCTTTGTGAAAGAGAGCTTGCCTGTTGAAAGACGTAAAAAAATGTCATGGGATGTTTTTGCAAGGTATTTATATGTTGGTAGATCTCTACAGTTTTGGGCTTATTCTTTGACGGCAGTTTCGGGAATGGCTTCATTTTTTATACTGTTTTCAATGACTCCATATATTATTAATTATCTTGGTTATTCAATTTCAAAGATATATGTTGTTTTTGGTTCTGCTGGGGTAGCATTTCTAGTAGGATCGTTACTATCTGGGGCAATAGTTAATAAGCTTGGGGTTTATAAGACGGCTATATTTGGGGTTGCTTGTGTTTTTGTTGCCGGTATAACATCCTTAACTATATATATGATCTATGGTTTGACACTTTGGGGATTTTTTGCACCATGTTTCTTTGCTACTTTTGGAGCGGCTTTTACGACAGGTACAGGAGCTAGTGGTAGTCTAGAGCCATTTTATGAGATAGCAGGTGTCGCTGCAGCATTATTTGGAACTATGGAGTTTGCAATTAGTGGTGTTATAGGAAGTATAGCTATGCTTTTCCCAGCAACAAGTTCTTTGCCCATTGCTATTACTATGATTATTATGTCAGTAGTATGTTTTGTACTTCTTTTCTTAATAAAAGGTAAAGTGAAATAAAAGTTTAACTGATTTTAAGCATTTAGCTTAGGTGAGAGTCGTAGTTGATAGATGCCTGTTTAAGTTTTGTAATATCTGAAGAGCATAAGTATCGTTTTAGATGTTCAAACTTTTCTTGGCTCCAGTTGTAAATATCTAATTTCAGTAATTCGGCTATGATTTCTTTACTAAATCGGTATTTTAGTAGTTTAGCTGGAGATCCAGCAACAATACTATATGGTTCGACATCTTTAGTAATAACGGTGTTTGTGGCAACAATAGCTCCTTCACCAATAGTAACTCCTGGCATTATTATACTTCTCATTCCTAGCCAAGCTCCATCATTAATATGAGTGTCTCCCTTACCAATATAAGCTTCTTCAATAAATTCCATAAAAGGATATAAACAAAACCAGTCTGATCTATGAGTATGATTGCCTCCCATCATAATAACAACTTCTGGAGCTATACAAACATAATCTCCAATATATAGTTTGTCGATTGGCCATTTTGCTTCCCATTGTTTACTTATTTCATCACCGTATAAATAGCGAACAACAGATTCTTCAAAGCCAGAATCCCAGCAATCACTATAGTAGCTATGCTTTCCTTTAATAATTATATTGGGGTTTTTTACACTTTCATGTAATAGTTGTATCTTAGACCAGTGCTTTTTAGACATTTATATTTATTCCATTTACAGGTTTTTGATCATTAGAGCAAATTTCATATCTTCAGGTGAGACATTATCAAATTTGATTTTAGCTTGATAGCCACTTCCTTTTGCCTCTTCCATATGTTTACCATCTTTATCTAGCATGTTATCTAGGATGATTTCACGACTTCCCGATGGTAGCATTAACTCTATACTATCGCCAATTTTTATCTTATTACGTACATTTACATTGGCATAGCCTGTATGTTGGTCAAAATCTGTAATTTCACCAACGAATTGTTGAGTCGAACTACGAGAGTCAGAGTTTTCATATTTTTGATATTCATCATGGACATGGCGACGATAAAAGCCCTCTGTATAACCACGGTGTGCAAGTCCTTCAAGCTTATCCATAAGGCTCATATCAAAAGGTTTACCTGCTAGAGTGTCTTTGATAGCTTGATCATAAAGTTGAGCAGTTCTGGCAGCATAAAAGAATGACTTTGTACGTCCTTCTATTTTGAAACAATCAACGCCCATTTTTGTCATTGCTTCGACATGTTGGATGGCTCTTAGATCTTTTGAGTTCATGATGTATGTGCCATGCTCATCTTCAAACATAGGGTTATACTGTCCAGGCTCTTTATCATTTTCTATTAGCACAACTTTATCAGAAGGTTGACCTATACCAAGAGTCGATTGAACCTGTGTTGGTTCGAAGTCACCCCAATCATTTTGTTTTGCCTCTGCAACTTTATAGTTGTTTCTACAAGCATTGTTACACACGCCTTGATTAGGATCCCTATGACTATAGTAACCAGATAGTAGACACCTGCCTGAGTAGGCCATACAAAGTGAGCCATGAACAAAAGTTTCAATCTCCATGTCTGGAACATTTTCTTTTATTTCAGCTACTTCACGTAGTGAAAGCTCTCTAGATAAAACAACTCTGGTGATGCCAAATTTCTGCCAAAACCTTACAGTCTCGTAGTTTACAGCGTTTGCCTGGACAGATAGGTGTATTTCTTGATCTGGAAAGTGTTCACGTATAAGCATGATCATACCAGGATCAGACATTATCATAGCGTCTGGTTTTAATGCCATGACAGGAGCTATATCTTTTATATATGTTTTAATTTTTGCATTATGTGGGGCAATATTGTTTGCGAGCATTATTTTTTTACCCTGTGCATGAGCTTCATTTATAGCAGTCTCAAGAGTTTCTAGCTTTGAGAATTCATTATTTCTTGCTCTTAAACTATATCTTGGTTGACCAATATATACAGCATCAGCACCATATGCAAAAGCATAGCGCATAGCTTTTAAAGTTCCAGCTGGAGATAGAAGTTCAGGTCTTTTCATTATTATTTATCCTTTGATGTAGTATTTATCAATTTAATTTTTAGATTGTGAATAATTTACACAAAGAATTTTAACGTTTTATTGTTTATCTATAAAGTCTTATTTTTTGATAAAAGAATAAATGAAAAAGCAGATAACAGGTAGCCCAATAACGATGAAATAAGTTACTATAAGTCCATTATATGGTTCTGTCGCAAATATTTAAATCAGTGACAATTTTCATGAAATCAGTATGCTCTAGATACAGTTATGCTGCTATAGAATAGAATTGATCCCAAATAGTCATATTTTCAGCATTAATGTGCTGACCTTTTCTAATCATATTTATTAACTCATAACCAGCGATAGTAGTCTCCATAGAGTCCCAAGGCTTAAATCCCATCATGGGTCGAGTCAATCGTTTAATACTTCTATGATCCTACTCTATCAAATTATTCAAATACTTATTTTATCTAATTTCAATACCATGAGTTAACCATATACCTAGTAAAAATAAGAAGATATTGATAGTCAGTAATGCAGCCTCATTAGCACCAGATTTATCT
>NZ_VXKQ01000055.1 GCF_008711465.1 Francisella sp. SYW-9 | reverse complement strand
GGCAGCTAAAGCTAATTAGACACTGGGTTAGAGAGAGTTTAAAGTAAGCTTATCTAGGACAACCCCTTTTTTTATTCTTAATAACTTTCCTAAATTGACTATTAAGCGATTCTATCGCATTAGTAGTATAAATTACTTTATGGATATGTGGAGGATATTGCAAGAATACAGTCAAATTATCCCAGTTATTTAACCATGACTTTGAAATTAAAGGATATTTGGCATCATACTTATTTGCAAAGCTTTCAAGCTCAGATTCGGCTACATCAATAGTATTGCATCATATATTTTCTTTAGCTGTCTTGCTACTTCCTTTTTATCTTTGTAAGGTACATACCTTAAAGAGTTTCTGATTTGGTGAACAATACAAAGCTGATGCTTTGTTTCAGAGTATACAGCCAGTATAGCATCAGACATACCTTTTAAATTATCAGTACATGCTATGAATATATCCTGTAAGCCTCTATTCTTTAATTCAGTAAAAACTCCTAGCCAATACTTAGAAACTTCATTTTGACTTATCCAAAGACCTAATACATCTTTGTGACCAGTTAGCAATATACCTGATGCAAAACATATACCGCTTTGTTAATGATACGCTTATCTTCTCTGACTTTAATGACTATGCAGCCAAAAAAATACTATAGGATAAACAGGTTCTAATGGTCTATTCTTCCATGCTTTAACATCCTCTATAATGGCTTGTGTAACATCACTTATAAAGCTTGTGCTTATTTTTGTATCATACAGCTCAAATAGTTGCTGCTGGATATCAGTAGTACTCATACCTTTAGCATACAAAGTGATCTAAGCCATTTATCTTTGTTACTCTTTTAGGAACTATTTGTGGCTCAAAATCACTCTCTCTATCTCTAGGTACTGATATATCTACATTGCCAGTATCAGTAGATAAGCTTTTATTGCTATAGCCATTTCTAGCATTTGAAGAATTGCTTCTTTGATGCTTTGAATAGCCAAGATGACTATTCATCTCTGTATCTAATGCTTTTTCTAGTAACCGTTTTGTTAACTGTTTAAGTAAATCATTTTTCTCAAACATTTGATTAACATCAATTCCAGAGTCTATTATCTGGTCTGCTAGTATTGAGTAAATATCTTCTGATTTTCTATCTTTAGACATCGCTTTTATCCTTAATCTTTTGCTAGATAATTAAGAATTTACACAGTTAATTGGAAAGAGCCAGATATGTTTTAGAATTTAATCTAAAGTAAGAATGTTATCAGAATCTGATTCACCAGCCTTTTTAGGATTAGCTGTCTCATCATCTTCACCTTCATTTACATTAATTCCATAACCAAATTCACGAGCATATATTCCTTGTTCTGTTTCTTTAGAAAATACTTCTAAAATAGCTTCCATAGGAATATTTACAGACATTGGTTCACCATCAAAAGTAGCTTCAAATGTTATATGGTTATCATCTATATTTAGATTTTGAACTGCTTGTGGAGATAAGTCTAAAAGTATTTTTTTATCTTCATCTATATAGTTTGTTGGGACTACTATATCTTCGTACTCAGTATCAATAAGTACGTATGGAGTAAAACCATGATCAACTAACCAATTATATGTTGCCTTAACTATATAGGCTCTAAGCATAGCCATATTAAGCTCCTTCTCCTTTGATAGTTTTGATGAAACTAGGTTCACTAAGTAAATCTTTAATTTCCTTGATAATATTTTTATCTTTTGTTGGAATAGATATTTTTAACTTAATGAAGTAGTAAAAAACAAAAGTTATTATTAGAGTTAAAACATTGATGTTTTGAGCATCTGGATTGCTCTCTGCATTTACTTCTCTCTCATTAACAATTGTTCTATACGTGCTAATCAAATCTTTCTGCATCACTTTTTTAATCTCTTCTGCCTCTTCTTCACTTAAGTAAGGGTCTTGCAGAACTGTGATGTTTTGTAAGAATGTTTTGTTAACATGTTCTAATAGAATTCTCGCATTTGCTCGCTGTTTTGGAAAAACAGGAAACATAGGAGGGAAGGGGTATAAGTCTTCAATAGCTTCTATAACTACATTAAGTCTATATACAGCAAAGTCTTCTGTAGTTAATGTAGGAATATTGCCATTTGGTGTAATGATATTTAATTCTTCTAAATGTTTTGAATTATCTTGATCTGAAACATCTACAATTTTGGCATTAGCACCTTTGATTGATAGTATCATGCGTACGATGTCGCTATAGATATCATCCTTTTTTGTGTATAAAACCAAGGTTTTATCCTCCTAGTGATAAAATAAAAAGAATAATAAAAGAGTGTAATATAAAAAAATATTAACGCTTAGAGAATTGTCTTCTTCTACGAGCTTTTCTAAGACCAGGCTTTTTACGCTCAACTTTACGAGGATCACGTGTAACGAAACCTGCTTCACGAAGAGCTGGTTTAAGATCTTCATCGTACTCGATAAGAGCTCTAGTAACACCAAGACGGATAGCACCAGCTTGACCTGTAGTTCCACCACCTTTTACAGTTACTTTAAAATCAAAGTTATCTGTATTACTAGTAAGTTCTAAAGGTTGCTTAACAACCATGCAATCTGTTTCGCGACATAGGTATTGCTCTAATGGAAGACCATTAACGATGAATTGACCAGTACCTTTTTTCATAAATACACGAGCTACAGAACTTTTACGACGACCTGTACCATAATTATATTCTGACATTTTTACCATCCTTTATTAAATATTGTGAGCTTGAGGTTGTTGAGCTGTATGTGGGTGACTTTCACCTGCATAAACTTTTAACTTTTTGAACATTGCACGACCTAGTGGAGTTCTAGGAAGCATACCTTTTACAGCTTTTTCAATAGCTCTTTCTGGATGAGTTGCTATTAGCTTCTCAAAAGATACTGATTTGATACCGCCAATATAGCCTGTGTGGTGGTGGTAGATTTTACCTTTTCTTTTGTTACCAGTTACAGCTACTTTCTCAGCATTAACGATAACAACATAATCACCAGTATCCATATGAGGAGTATATTCTGGCTTGTTTTTACCTCTTAGGATCATTGCTACTTCTGTAGCTAGACGACCTAAAGTTTTATCTGTAGCATCAATCAAAAGCCATTCTCTTTTGATATTTGATGGTTTTGCAGTAAACGTTTTCATCTTTTTTCCTTTATTTATTGTTGTCAATTACTCAGTTTTTGCAAAAAATTCTTAACTTTGCGAACAATTCAGCTCGCGCTACTTTAAAAATTTAAGCAGTGTATATAATACATTTTCTATGGAGGATAAGCAAATTATTTATCAAATATTTTTATTTACCTTCTTCCATCTTACTAATTGTGGAGTGACTAAAAGTTTCTATATTTGTTTTTTGATATTGTTTGCTATTTGGCAGTAGCATTGTGAAGTTATTTATTTTTTCTATTTGAACATTAACTTGTGCTGATTTGAAGCTATAAACATGATAAACATGTGAAAGATCTTTAGTAATGAAATGGAAGTGAAAGCCTGGGACTGCGATGCTAGATAAGTATTTAGGGCTGTATACACCAATTAGAGTTCCTTCAACATTTTTTAAATCATGAAATTTTTGGTTTTTAGATACCCATTGACTTAAAGTGTATCCTTTTTGAGCTGGAGGGATTGTTCTAGCATGAATTTTTGAAAACTTACCTTTAATTTTAATTATATAAAAGTAATTATCACCATGAAGTTTGTCTTTGATCGTAGATAATACTTTTGAAATAGTTAGATCGTTATAGTTTGAGTTTATTTGTGGTTTTGAGAAGCTAAACACATCTGCAAATGGAACGGTTATGTTTCCTTTCAGAGGAACTGCTTTACCTCTAATATCACTAAGATAAGCTTTACCTTTAAATATTACCATTTCACCTTTAGCACCTTCTATAGTCCCAAGACCATACTGACCTTTACGTTCTAAATCTTTTAAAGATATATCACTAGAATATACTCCTCTTGTTAGAGAAGTTATATTTCCGGCTTGATAAATAGTGCCCGAAGCAAAAAGATAATTTGAGGTAATTAATAAAGCGAGTAATAATATTATTTTTCTCATAGATATTGGCCTTTTAAATGTTTTATGGGTTACTAAGGTTTCATAATAAATATTTTTATAGGACTTTTAATTATTTTTATAGTAAAAACTATTATTAATTACATTTGTAGTTTCTTTATTTAATTTTATAATAAAATTTTTGATAGCTAAATACTTCGTGAGGTTTCAATAATATTGGTTAGTTAAGCTTAAGAAGTCTATTTTCTAAATTGTATATTAAAATTACTAGCTTCAATATAGCGAGTTATTTTTTGTATGAAATCAAAATTATTCAATAGAGTGTAATTTACACTATATAACTATCCCCAAATACTTTTTATAAGATAGTTATAACTTCGAGAAGCTGTATCTCGAGCATATTGATATCCTCCATAAGCTTTATTTTGAACATATTGATAATTTTCAGAAATACTTTTTTGAATTATGTTTAATGTATCTTTGTCCATGGCCTCTAATTCTTTATTATCATTTTCAATAGTTTTAATTTTTTCTTTGATTGATGCTTCAAGTCTAGCAAGTTGCTCCATCCCATCTGTTTTATATCCACATAGAATTAGATAATCAAGAGAACTTTTTATAAAGAAATAACGACGTTGATTAATTATAAGAGATTGTTGTTGTAGAGATAATGATTCTTTTAACCCTTTGTATCTTGAGTAATCTGCTCTTTTACTAATAGCGGTTGTTGCTACGTATCCTGCTGCAATAGCTACTCCTGCTCCTCCTAAAACTAGTGGAGCTATGCCAATACCAAATGCAGCACCTAACATCATATCTAAACCATAGTATGAAGCTAGAATAGTCGCGGCTCCTCCAATATCAGAACCGGTAATATTTTTTCCGGCATTAAAAGCTGTTCTTCCTGCTTTATATCCATATTCCATAATTTTAAAAGGGACATCTGCTTGCAAATAACGGATTAGCATTATTTTATTTAAATACCAACTACTATTTTGGAAATTTATACTTCCACATTTAAGTAGTTCTGAATCTGTTAGCAGCCCTTCTTTTTTAGCTTTATTTATATCGGCTTTAAGTTTAAGTATTCTAGCATCTATTAATGTTTGACTAGTTGTTACTCTTAAGCTATTGATTTTAGACATTGCCTTTTCGTAAAACTGTCCAGATTGTCGGCTTTTTTGATAAGCTTCTTTTTTAGCTTGTTGATAGTCTTGTTGCATATCTTTAATTTGCTCTTGTTCACTAATCCGTTTTGATAAAAGTAAATTTGTGTATTCTTTAAAAAAGTGTTCATCACTCATTTCTATAAGAGAGTCATAGTTTTGTGCTTGGTATTTAGCAATATTTGTTTTACATGAGTCAGCTAGTAAATTAAATGTGTCTAAAATACGAGCCATAAAATCGAAATATTCTTCCGAACTCATTATGCACTTAAGATCAAGTGATGAAACTATATCCAAAACTCCTTGTTTTATATAACTTAAGAGAGCTCCTAAATGTCCACAAGTAATTTCTGTTGATTTCTTAGTTGTTGAACAGTGAGCTAATAATTTATAATTAGCCATTTCTGCTATTAAAAACTTTCCATGAAGATCTATATGTAAAGTTAGTTTCTTTAGTTGGGTAAGAGTATCGTCATCATATTTAGAAGTATCACCTCCTTCAAATACTAGAAATTGTTCTTTAGTTTCAAAAGTAGCTCTAGTAGTGTAATTTTTAATAAGACATTCTTTAAACTTATCTATATCTAGAAAGTTTAAGTAAATATTTTGTGGCTTGTTCTCCAGCCAGTAGCTAGCAAGAGGAGAATTTCTTTTTAAATATTCTTTTAAATTTTTAAAATTATGTTGATTACTTTCAGGTTTATTGCTTTGCATTTTGAATTTTGCCATAGTTTCTATAGGCCAAATATTTTTTAACATAACAGATTTTATGTTATTACGGACTCTGTTTGAGAGGTTACCTATAGGTCCAATATCAGCTAATGATAGTTTTCTATATTCCTTATCAAAAGTAAGAGTAGGCATAATTTACTCCTTTATATTTTTTTGCATACGAAAATCAAATTACCATAGTGATAATAGTTAAAAGATGTAACAGAGATATTACAATTTTGTAAAATTTTGTTGTTAAAATTTAAAAAGAGTTTAGCTGGTTATGAAGATAATCTATTAACTTCTTTATTTGACCTTCTGATACAGTTTTCAATAGCTAGACGATCAAAAAAGTTTCCAGTGATATATAGATTAGGTACTTGTGATAGCTCTTTTTCTAAATCTTCTAGGAAAATATTATGATTACGATGATAGCGGGGTAGTAAGTTAGTTTTTTGATATGAGTGCAGAATATCAGATTGGTCTATTTTTAGAAGTTTAGTGATTCTATTAATTGCTTCCTCTGTAGGAGCTTTAGTATGACAATGAAAAACTATAGCTCTATAATTAGGGTGATCGATAACATCTCTAGAAACAGCTGAGAAGAAGAATTGTTCTTTACCAATTAAGCCGGCTAAGCTCTTAATGTGATTAAGCTTGTTTTTATCAATAACGATTCCAATACTTGTAAGCTCAGAGGTTGTTGGTGAATATTTATGTTTAGCTATATTGGGTAGTATCTCTATTAGTAGCTCTTTTGTTACATTCCATGGCGTTGCTAAGCAAACTCTTTGGGCAGTATAACTAGCTTTATCTGTGGTGACTAACCATTGATTATCTTCATAAGAGATCTTTAATACGCTTCCTTTAACAGAGTTTATTTGAGAGTTCGCTATTATGCTTGAGAGTCCATTTTTTAATGTGAAACTTCGAGGTATATTCGTGTCTCTATCATACTTTTTAAAAAGATATTCCATAGGAAAGTCTTGACTATCTTGTGAAAGTACAGCATTAAAGCAATATTTTAATGTATTATCATAATTGTCTTTGCCAAAAAGTTTTGAAGTATATTCTCTTACTGTTTTATCATTTTTAGATACTTTTCTATTTTTTATATAGCTATATGCAAGACTAAAAAAGTTTAAGTTTTTAAAGATACTTTCGATTTGATTATTTGGTTTAACTAATAAAAAAGGGTGTTTGTTACGAGTGATAATATTATCTATAAGATTGTTTGATTTTATAAAATCTATAGTATCTGAGTAAGAGTTGTATATAGTGTGGGCTCCCATCTCAAACCAAAAATCCTCGTAGTTTTGAGTGTCAATACAACCACCATTTCTATCTTTCTCAATTATAAGGTTTTCAACCCCTATGCTATTTAGCTTCTGTGAAAAACTAATTCCAGATATTCCACCACCTATAATTACTGTATTAACATTACGCATTTGGTAATAATATCCATAATTTGCCTCTATTGTTCATATGGCCTGCATTAAACTCTGCTTGCTTGCCATGACCCCAAAAAACATCTCCTCGGATAATACCACGAATAGCTCCACCAGTATCTTGAGCAATCATTAGTCTATCAAGAGGAACTGTATTTTTATGATCTTCTTTATAATAGTCTGTTTCTAACCACAAAGGAACACCATAAGGGTAATATATGTGGTCAACAGCTAAAGAGTAGCCAGGCGTTAGTTCCACATCTTGAGCACCTACAGCATTCTTGTATTCGATATATCTAAAAAAGACAAATGATGGATCATAGTTTAGCACTTCATCGATTTTATCTTTATGGTTGTCAAGCCATTGCTTTATTGATTGCATAGACATTTCTTTTGCAGTCATATAATTATGCTCAAGTAGGTATCGGCCTATAGGTCTATAAGGGTGTCCATTTTGACTATCATACCCTAGAAGTATATCGCCACTACTAGTTTGAATTCTACCGGAACCTTGGATTTGTAAGAATGTACGATCGACTTTTGACTTTACCCAGACTAGGACATCTTTATTAGTAAATAGATTTCCATCAGATATTTGCTCTCTTGAATAGTACGGTACTAGTTTGCCATCTTTATTGTATATACCATAAGAGAAGCTATCATCACCATTTGCTTTTTTAACTAGATTACTAGGGGTTTTATAAATTGGAACATCATACTGTAGTGTTTTTACTAGACTTCCTTTCATTGTAGGTTCGTAATATCCTGTGAATAAACCTGTATTTTTATTTTTGTTTTTTATAATTATTTGAAATGGAGTGAAGTTCTTTTCAAAAAATAACCTTGCTTGCTTAGCTTTTTTAAAGTTTGTTTTCTTTACCTTGTTACAGATTTTAAACCAACCTTTGTATTCAGGTTTTTTTTCTTCAAGTATTTTGTTACACGATAACTTTAGCGCATTGAAGGATTTTAGTTGATTAGAACTATTCCAATTCTTTAGATCTTTAAAGGAAGATCTCTTATATGTAACTTTATTTGAATATTTATCTGTAAGGTAATTAGCAATATTTATTTTCTTTTGTTTTGTAATGGTAGGATTTTTAGGTGTAATTGATTTTTTTTGCTTTTTTTCTACAGGATTTGTAGTTGTTTTTACTGACTTTTGTTTAGTGTTTTCTTTAGTAGTAATATTTGCACAGCTTGATATCACTAAAGTAAGTAAAATAATATTTATCTTTTTAAAGGTTTTCATTGTTTGTTTAATACTCATATTAAAAAAAACGCTAATAATTTCTTGAAAATATCGAAATAATCACAATCTATAAAACATCTAACAAATTGTAGTATTAACAGAACTAAAAGTAAAAGGTTGTTTTATGAGTAAAGATGAAAAAAGTAATGTAGAAGATAAAAACCTAAATAATGAAGCAGAAGCTCAAGAGGAAGTTTCTAATAATGCTATTGAGGAGTTATCTGTTGAAGAACAACTAGAAAGATCAAAAGATGCTATAAAAGAACTTGAAGAAACTTGTGATGCTATGAAAGATGAGGCTTTAAGAGCAAAAGCTGAAATGGAAAATATTCGTAGAAGAGCGGAAAAAGAAGTTTCTAATGCACGTAAGTTTGGCGTAGAGAAGTTCGTTAAAGAGCTTTTGCCTGTAACAGATAGTATTGACCAAGCTTTAAAGCATGAAGTGAAACTTGAAGAAGCTGTAGCTATGAAAGAAGGTATTGAGCTTACATCTAAAATGCTTTTTGATATTTTAAAAAATAATGGTTTAGAAGAGCTTGATCCAAAAGGAGAAAAGTTTGATCCAAATATTCATGAAGCTATGGCGATGATACCTAACCCAGAAATAGAAGATAATACTGTTTTTGAAGTTTTCCAAAAAGGTTATTTATTAAACGGTCGTGTAGTTAGAGCTGCAAAAGTTATTGTTGTAAAAAATTAAAAAAAATTCTTGAAAAAAAATAAACCACATCCATCTATTAGTCAGATGGTTTTTAAAATTACTTGAATTAAAAGAATAGAAATATAAAAACAGGAGAAACAAATGGGAAAAATAATAGGAATAGATTTAGGAACTACTAACTCTTGTCTTGCTATCATGGATGGTAAGAATGCTAAAGTTATCGAAAATGCTGAAGGTCATAGAACTACTCCTTCAGTTGTTGCGTATACTGATGGTGGTGAGATTTTAGTTGGTCAATCAGCTAAAAGACAAGCTGTAACAAATCCTGATAATACGTTTTTTGCTATCAAGAGACTTATTGGTCGTAAATATGATGATAAAGCAGTACAAGATGATATCAAGAAGAAAGTTCCTTATGCGGTAGTTAAAGCAGATAACGGTGATGCTTGGGTTTCTACTAAAGAAGGTAAGAAAATGGCTCCACCTCAAGTATCTGCTGAGATCTTAAGAAAAATGAAAAAAACAGCAGAAGAATTTTTAGGTGAAACAGTTACAGAAGCTGTAATTACAGTACCTGCTTACTTCAATGATAGCCAAAGACAAGCTACAAAAGATGCTGGTAAAATTGCGGGTCTTGATGTTAAAAGAATTATCAACGAGCCTACAGCTGCAGCACTAGCTTATGGTGTTGACTCTAAAAAGGGCGAGCAAACTGTAGCAGTTTATGACTTAGGTGGTGGTACATTCGATATCTCAATCATTGAAATTGCTGATGTTGATGGTGATAACCAAATCGAAGTATTATCAACAAATGGTGATACTTTCTTAGGTGGTGAAGATTTCGATTTAGCTTTAATGGACTACTTAATAGATGAGTTCAAAAAAGAGCAAGGTATAGATCTTCATAATGATAAGCTAGCTCTACAAAGAGTTAGAGAAGCAGCAGAAAAAGCTAAAGTAGAATTATCATCTGCTAGCCAAACAGATGTAAACCTACCATATATTACAGCTGATGCTACAGGACCTAAACACTTAAATATCAAAATAACTAGAGCTAAGTTTGAGTCTTTAGTTGGTGATTTAGTAGCGAGATCTTTAGAACCTTGTAAAAAAGCTCTAGAAGATGCTGGTTTAAGCAAATCTGATATTACAGAAGTACTATTAGTAGGTGGACAAACTCGTATGCCTCTAGTACAAGAGAAAGTAAAAGAGTTCTTTGGTAAAGAGCCACGTAAAGATGTAAACCCTGATGAAGCAGTAGCAGTTGGTGCAGCTATCCAAGGTGGTGTACTTTCTGGTGATGTTAAAGATGTACTTTTACTTGATGTAACTCCTTTATCTGTAGGTATTGAGACTATGGGTGGTGTGATGACTAAGCTTATCGAGAGAAATACAACTATCCCAACTAAAAAGTCACAAGTATTCTCTACAGCCGAAGATAACCAACCTGCGGTAACTATCCATGTACTTCAAGGTGAGCGTGAAATGGCATCTGCAAATAAATCTTTAGGTAGATTTGACTTGGCAGATATTCCACCAGCACCACGTGGTATGCCACAAATTGAGGTAACATTTGATGTAGATGCAAATGGTATAATGAATGTATCTGCAAAAGACAAAGCTACAGGTAAAGAGCAAAATATTGTGATTAAATCTTGTGGTGGTATATCTGAAGATGAGATCGAAAAAATGGTACAAGATGCAGAAGCTAACGCTGAAGCAGATAAAAAGTTCCATGATCTTGTAGGAGCTAGAAACACTGCGGATAATCTAATTCATAGCTCAAGAAAAGCGATTGGTGAGTTAGGTGATAAAGTAACTGCTGAAGAAAAAGAGAAGATCGAAGAAGCTTGTAAAGATTTAGAGTCAGTAGTAAAAGGTGATGATAAAGATGCAATCGAAGCTAAAACTAAAACTTTAGAAGAAGCTTTTGCTCCAGTAGCTCAAAAAGCATACGCAGATCAAGCTCAAGCAGCAGGCGCTCAAGGTGGAGCTCAAGCTGAAGAACCTAAGAAAGATGATGATGTCGTTGATGCTGATTTTGAAGATGTTGAAGACGATAAAAAATAATTAATTCTAAAGTAATCACTGGAGTGTGGTTTATCCACACTTATCTTTTTGTTATAATTATACGTTCCAAAATTTTAGGTTAATTAAAATGCAACAGAAATGTTACTATGAAATTCTAAATGTGTCAAAGACAGCTTCAGGCGTTGAAATCAAGAGAGCTTATCGAAAGCTTGCGATGAAATATCACCCAGATCGTAATCCTGATAATAAAGAAGCTGAGCTTAAATTCAAAGAAGTATCTGAAGCTTATGAAATATTAAGTGATGATCAAAAAAGGTCAAGGTATGATCAATTTGGTCATGCAGGTGTTAATCAACAAGGTGGTGCTGGATCAGGTGCTGGCGGATTTGGTGGCTTTGAAGATATCTTTGATACTTTCTTTGGTGGCGGAGCTTCTCGTGGAGGTGCTGGTAGGTCTAGAGCATCTAGAGGTAGTGATTTGGAGTATACTCTAGAGATATCATTAGAAGAGGCTTTCTTTGGTATTGAAAAAGAGATAACTATACCAAGAATGGCAGCTTGTGATACTTGTGAAGGTACTGGTTCAAAATCTAAAAGTAAGACGACTTGTCATGCTTGTCACGGGCAAGGTACAATTAGAAGACAACAAGGCTTTTTTGCTTTTGAACAAACTTGTCCGGCTTGTAACGGTTCTGGATCTAATATCTCAGATCCATGTGATGCATGCTATGGAAATGGTAAGGTTAAGAAGCAAAAAACTCTAAAAGTTAAAATACCAGAAGGTGTTGATAGTGGAGATAGAATTAGACTTCATGGTGAGGGAGATTCTGGATCTAATGGAAGCATGAATGGAGATCTTTATGTTCAGATTCTAATTAAAGATCATAAAATCTTTGAAAGAAGAGAAATGAATCTTTACTGTGAAATGCCGATAAGCTTTACAAAAGCATGCCTTGGCGGCGAGATCAAAGTTCCTACCTTAGATGGTGAAGTAACTCTAAAGGTGATACCTGAAACTCAGACCGGTAAAGTTTTCCGTTTAAGAGAAAAAGGTATGAAGTCTCTAAGAGGTCATAGAAGAGGTGATTTACTTTGTAAGGTTGTTGTAGAAACTCCTGTAAATTTAAATGCCGAGCAAAAAGAACTTTTAGTAAAGTTTGCTGATAGTTTGGGTGAAGACTATCAAAGTAAACATTCACCAAAAAGTAAGTCTTGGTTTGATAATATGAAAGACTATGCCAAGAGCTTTTTTGAATAATTACTTCTAATCTTTTTTATCTTTATAATTATTTCTGAGACAATAGCATTCTTCACTATCTTTTATAAAACCTAAACGTTTTATTAGTGCTATAGATGCTATATTGTTTTGATCTATGAATGCCTTTATTTCTATAACTTTATAAGTTTTAAATAATTCAGTTATAATGCAACTTACAGTTTCTGTTGCAATTCCTTTTCTCCAGTAAGCTGGAAAAATAACATATCCTAAAATAGCAGTAGTTTTTTCTAAAATAGGGATAGTTGCTTGAATGTAGCCAATATATTCACTCGATTTTTTACATTTGATCACCCAGTTTAACCAAATATACTTATTATCAGGAGATATTTGTTTTTCTCGCTGTTTATATTTGATTTCTAATTTATCTAAAGAAGATGGTGGTGTGTCATCTATATAGTTATATATTTCTTTGTTCTGTAGTAAATTAAACATCTTATCTGCATGCTCTTGTTTGAGAGGCTCAAGTTTAAATCTACTGGTTAGCAAAGGTGTTTTATTTGTCATTTAGAAAATAACGAGTTTCTTTTAGATTTATCTTATTAAAGTTAGAAAAATATATATATTATATTCAGCAATTTTCTTAGATATTAAATATAGATAATTTAATAAAAAAATATTAAGAAAATTACCTAATTATATATCTTACAGTAAGGTTTTAGATTTTTTAAAGCGATTATAAAAAAGCAAAAAAATAGCTATATAAAGCTACTTATCTAGCAAATATTATTGATAGACTGAATTCTAATAGATTTATTTTAATCAAGTTTAGAGAGGTAAGATAATTATGAAACAAACAAAGGGGTATGTTTATATTATAATGATTTTAGGTGCTTTAGGAGGTATCTTGTATGGTTATGATATAGGTGTAATGAATGCAGCAGTTATTTTTATAAATAAAGAGATAATAATGTCTCATGCTCAAGAATCTTTACTTCTGGGTTCTGTACTTGGAGGAGGAGCATTAGCTACTTTATTTGCAGGTAAGGTATCTGACTTTATTGGTAGGAAAGTCTCTATTTTAATATCGTGTGTAATTTTTATATTAAGTACGTTTATCATTATGAATGCACATGGTTATGATAGTTTATTAATTGGAAGATTAGTACAAGGAATAGCAGTAGGTATTGTTACTATAGTTATTCCTTTGTATATTGTGGAAGTTATACCAGAAAACCTTAGAGGTAAGGGAATTGCATTATTTCAGCTTATGTTAACACTTGGTATAGTAGGTGCTGGCTATGTGGGATATAAATTTACTAAATGGTTTCCTAGCAATGGCCATTGGAGAGATATGTTTGGAACGTCTATGGTTCCTGCAATTATTCTTTTAATTGGTGGAGTAATATTTTTACCAACATCATCTAGATGGTTGTTTATGAAAGGAAAAGCTGAAAAGGCAAAAGCTAATCTACGTAAGATATATAATGAAAATGTAGTTGAGCATGAGTATGAGAAAATAAAGAAAAGTATCGGTGCCGGAGCTACATTCCAAGATTTCTTAGCTAGCTTTAAAGATAAAAGAGTTGTTGTACTTTTTGTATCGGTAGCTTTAATAGCTATGCTACAACAGCTAACAGGGATAAATACATTCTTACAATATAGTGCAAGTTTACTAGTTCAATCTGGTTTGACAGCTTCAACAACAGCAGTATTTAGTTCTACTGCAATAATGTTAATTAACTTTGTAGTCACTATTGTAGCTTTATGTTTGATTGATTATGCTGGAAGAAGGCCTCTAGTCTTATTTGGAACTTTTGTAGTGTTTTTAGCATTAGCATTAATGGCAATATGCTACTACTCTCTAGGCGCTAGCTCATTAAAAGGCTACTGCATGTTAGTTCTTTTATGTGTATTTATTATAGGTTATGCAGTGGGTCCAGGTGTGTGTATTTGGGCTTTATTGTCAGAGCCACTTCCAAATAAAATGAGAAGTGTAGGGATGTCCATTGCTTTATTCTTAAATTCTGGAATGTCATTTTTATATGGTTCGTTATTTTTACCGTTATCAGCGCATATTGGTTTTGCAGGCTTATTTGTTATAAGTGCTATTTCTGCATTGATATATCATATTCTTGTTAGAAAGAACATTCCAGAAACTGGTAACTTATCCTTAGAAGATATTGAAGATAACCTATATAAAGCATAAGGAGAATTTGATGTTTATAACAGATGAGGATGTGATTAAATTTAAAAAAGATGGTGTAGTTATAAAAAAGATCTTTTCTGAAGAACAAGTAGAAGAGCTTAAAAAAGCTGTTCATAATTCTTTTATTCCAGAATATGTCAAAAAAGAAAAGAAAATGGCAAATATTCAATTTTTACAACCAAGAAATCGTGTAGATGCTCTACAAGAAGTTGCTGCAAATAAAGATATTCTTGAGGCTTGTTCAAAATTATTAGAAGGTGGAGATCCTGTTATAGGGGGAGCTTCACTTTTTTATGGAGAAAAGGGTATAGAGTATGTTCAAGGTTGGCATAGGGATTTACTACATGTGCCAGAAGATGAGATAGATGATTTTTGGTTTACAAGAGCATATCATCATAATAACGTACAAATAAATATAGCTTTAAACCATGATGAGAATCTTTGGTTTATTAAAGGTTCCCATAATCGTGAATTTACCGAAGAAGAGAAAAAAATCTTTGGCGATTCAAAAGTTATGGCTGATGTTAAATATAAAGACTTACCAAATGCTGAAAAAGTGGTGTTAAAACCTGGTGAAGCAGCTTTTTATAATAACAATGCTCTGCACAAAGGTTATGCAGGAACTTTAAAATCTGATAGGATGGTAGTTCATTTAGGCTATCATTCGAATAAGTATGATCCAACATTTAATTTCTGTGTGATAAATCATCATGAGTTTACACCAGAATATCTAAATAGTTTATCAGCTAGAGTTGAAAAATTATTACAAGACCATATTATTGAAAAAGAGCAGCATCCTGAAGTAGAAAGATTTTATCAACTACATCAGCAATTTATAAATAGCGCATTTGAAACAAAGGAGAAATAATATAATGAAGGAAGTGCGGTGGGGAATTATCGGTTGTGGTAAAGTTACTGAAGTTAAAAGTGGACCAGCTTTTTATAAAGTTAAAGGCTCTAAGTTAGTAGCTGTAATGAGAAGAGATGTTGAATTGGCTAAGAATTATGCTAAAAGACATAATGTACCTAAATATTATGATAATGCCGATGATTTAATTAATGATATTGATGTTAATGCTGTCTATATCGCGACACCGCCTTCTTCTCACAAAGAGTATACGATAAAAGCAGCAAAAGCTGGTAAAGCAGTATATGTTGAAAAGCCAATGGCAATGAACTATCAAGAATGCTTAGAAATGATCGCTACTTGTAAAGAAAATAATGTGCCACTATATGTAGCATATTATAAGAGATCGTTACCTAGATACCAAAAAATAAAATCATTAATACATGATGAGAAAATTATTGGTAATCCGCGCTTTGTAAACTCTGTGCTTTATGATCCTTTTGAAAAAAGATATCAAGACCCAGAAAATTTACCATGGCATGTTATCAAAGAGATTTCTGGAGGTGGTTTATTTATGGATGTTGGTTGTCATACTTTAGATATTTTAGATTATCTTTTAGGTAAGATAGTTGATGTAGGGTCTCAAGTGACAAATCAAATTAATAAGTATCCAGTTGAAGATAGTGTTGCTATTAGTTTTTCTTTTGAAAATGGTATCATAGGAACAGGTATTTGGAATTTTAGTAGCTATACTAATTATGACAATATAGAAATTGTTGGAGATAAAGGTAAGATAAGTTTTTCTATGTTCGGAGACGGACCTATAAAAATTGAAACAGAATCTCAAACACAAAGTATTTCCTTAAAGCATCCAGAAAATGTTTCTATCGATATGGTTGGTGATGTTGTTAATTCAATTTTAGATGATAAAAACCATACACCATCTTCAGCAGAAATCTCTGCAAGAACAAATAGAATAATTGATAAGGTTTATTGTTGTTAGTCATTTAGTTATTTCTTTCTTAAAATTATCACCAAATGAAGGTTTTAGCTTTTTTTCTTAATAAAATAATAATTAAGGGGTTGTCCTAGATAAGCTTACTTTAAACTCTCTCTAACCCTGTGTCTAATTAGCTTTAGCT
>NZ_VXKQ01000054.1 GCF_008711465.1 Francisella sp. SYW-9 | reverse complement strand
AAAGAAATGAAAAAGCTGCACGTAAATTCTTTAAGAAAGCCATTGGTAGGCATGGTTTGCCAGAGAAAGTAAATGTAGATAAATCTGGTGCTAATGAGGCTGCATTACTGACTATCAATATCTACTTATTTTTACTAGGGATATGGTTAACTCATGGTATTGAAATTAGACAAAATAAGTATTTAAATAATTTGATAGAGCAGGATCATAGAAGTATTAAACGATTGACTCGACCCATGATGGGATTTAAGTCTTGGGACTCCATGGAGTCCACTATCGCTGGTTATGAGTTAATAAATATGATTAGAAAAGGTCAGCACATTAATGCTGAAAATATGACTATTTGGGATCAATTCTATTCTATAGCAGCATAACTGTATCTAGAGCATACTGATTTCATGAAAATTGTCACTGATTTAAATATTTGCGACAAAACCCATATTTCTTAACCACTAATAATTTAAAAAAAATATGATGATTCTTAATTAGGTATTTAAAAGCTTATTAATGATCAAGATCATATATTAATATCATTGAAGGGATTATCTCTTTAATGTCTTTGAACCATCTTCTTTATGAAGATATAACAATTTAATAACCCTAGAGGGTGCAGTAACCCTCAAAGGTGTTGCTATATCTTCTACAAAAATAAGGAGACGTACGATGAGTACATTAAATAGATTGACACTAATTGGTAGATTAGGACAAGATCCAGAAGTTAAAACTACAGAAAAAGGCTTAAAAATAGCTAATTTCTCAATTGCAACTAATGGTGGCTCTAAAGATAATCCAACTACAACTTGGCATAGACTTACAGTTTTTGATAAGTCAGCTGAGTTTGTGGAACAGTATTATCACAAAGGAGACCTTGTTTTAGTTGATGGTGAGTTAGAGAATAGAGCTTACAATGATAAGGATGGTAACAAAAAATACCAGCTCCAAATCAAAGTAAGAAGAACTCAACCTTTATCTTCAGCTAGATCAACTAACAATAGTGACAATATACCGACAATGGAAGATTTAAATACAGTAGATGACATTGCTTATTAATTTATTTAAATTTCATTAATATCAACTTGATAACATAACCCACTAAGGAGACATCTCTAGTAGGAAGTCTCCCTTTAAAAAGGAGACTTAAGTTATGCAAAACATTAAAAGCTTTTTTATATATCTACATTCTTTAACTCCTAAAGCAAAAGCTGAAGAAGGTCAAAGAAGAAGAGAAGCATTGAAAAGAAGAATCTGTTCATTTGCTTAAGATATTTAAAATTTGAATTGAATATTGATCTTTTATGATCAGTAATCTCACCAGTAGGTGTAATTATGCCTACTGGTATGGTTATATCTACTGTATTTATATATAATAGACAACAGGAGTAATAACCGTATGGATGATTACATGAAAGATGATAAAACTATCAACTTAACTCAGCAAGAATATATTAATCTTATGGCTCATAAGATTACTCATGATGTTGTTACTGAGACTAGAGCTGATATTGATAGATTGAATGATAATATTAGTAAACGTTTTGAGCAAGTTGATAAACGTATTGAGCAAGTTGATAAACGTATTGATAGGGTACAAACATTCCTTTATTGGATTGTTGGTCTTGGTTTAACCTCAATAGTTTTACCAATTGTTTATCCATTAATAAAAGCTAATTTTTAATCTCAATATTCATTCAAATTAATACCTATATCTAAGGCTACTTTTGTAGCCTTTTTTATGATATTTAAAAATTTAGATTAAATACAAATATTCACCCCTAGGGATGTTACATTATCCCTAGTGATAGGTGTAATGTCCCTCAAATATTAAGGAGTACATTATGCCTAACTGGTGTTCAAATACAGTGAAAATTCAAAGTAATAAAGAATTCTCAAATGTTCTAAAAGGTCTTATCGATAAAGACTCTATTATTAATCTTTTCTTTAAGAAGACTCTTGATATTGATAACTCTAGCTCTAGCAATTGGTATCACGATAACTGTAGAGACATAGGTTGTAAATGGGATATTGATGCATATGTTACCTTTAGTAAGGATGATAGCATCTTTATAACTTTTGATAGCCCTTGGTCACCTCCTATAGCTGGTTTAATAGAACTTTCCGAATCATACAAACTTAACTTAGAGTTTGACTATGATGAGCCAAACATATGCTTTATCGGCAAAGGATCTATTAATGCTAACGGAGATGTTGATCAAGATATCTGGCAAGGCAATGAATATCTTAAAGGTTTATATCAATTACATGAAGATATAAATACTATATACGATTACATTGATTGCTATGGTTGTATTGACTCATTTTTAACTGAATACGCTGATGATTTATCTGATGCTGACTTCAACGATTTAAAAATAGCTATACAGCAAGAAGATAACCCTACAGTTATTAGACTGTTAAATCTAGAGAATTAATAACCCAAACTGGGATACACATTATCCCAGTAGGGCATAGCTGTATCCCTATATTTAAAATAAGGATATAACTATGAAAAACTATCAATTAAGTAAAAAAGATACTGGAATATATGAGGCTCAAACTAAATATATTAAAGAGGCTTATATCAATAAAACAAGTAGTGGTTGGAGATTAATTTCTGACAACCCTTATGTTTATGAAACCTTTAGCTATTTTAGAGATGCTAAAAGCTTTTTAAATGATTTTGATACTCTGTTTGAAAGACAGTTAAATCAAGAGAAACTAAGAAAGCTTAAAGAAGAAGAAATAGAGTCCTGGAGAGATAAACTCACTAAGTCTTTAAATAAACAAGTTAATTTAGAACCCCATCAACATTGTGTTTTTGCAAAGAAACTCAAAGTAGGTGATATGGTCGATGTTATGTTTGGACTTGGAAAGGAAAATAGTATAGGAGAAATTCTATTTCAAATTCAGTATGATTCAGAATACTGTAAAAAATACAATGAAATAGAAGAACCTAACGATTATCACAATTTAGAACCACTTCAAAGAAGTCATACCCTAGTTGAGATTGAAAATATAATAAATATTTCTAATCAAGATTATGATTTCTTCGTGAACAACCTTTTGACTAAATTTGATGGTCCTTTCTCTTTTCTACTAGATCGAGGTGGAAACATTAGCGATTATCATAATCCAGAGCAAATGAAAGATGATTACTTTGGTTATCTTGAAGAAGCAAACAAGCCTGAATATAGTCCAAGATCTCTTGGTACACTTATAACTTCACAAAATAGAGTATCTATTGTTGTTGATCCTCAAGGATATGACTACGCTAGATATGTTGGATTTTGTTGTTCTAATTATGGGAGATACTACAATGAAAGATCTTGATTATAACGAATATCTGTTTGCTATCTTACATTTTGAAGCATTTGTCAAAGATACAGATACTCCTTTAGATGACGCTTTTGAGCTTTATTTAACTAAGTATCAAAAATACCTTAAAAGAGTGATGTATCAAAGAACTACTCATTATCTGACTATGAAGCAATGACTAGATTTCTTGGAAAGGAGGTCTGAGATGAGATTTGAAAATAACTTTAAAATTCTTGAGATGATCAAAAAGAATGTTGATCTAAAGCAATATAGCGGCTTTGGGGGTCTTTACAAAACTATGAGTAGTGAGGACCATAAAAAGCTTAAAGATTTGTTAGGTGAAACATCTTATAATCAGATAATGGCTAGTTCTAAAACTGCTTATTATACTCCCAAGCCAATAATAGACTTCATATACAAAGCTTTAAATAAACTAGGTTTTGAGTATGGAAGAATATTGGAGCCAGCTTGTGGGCATGGGACTTTCATATTTAACATGCCTGATGAGATGAGATTAAATAGCTCAATTCATGCTTGCGAGTTAGATAAAATAAGTAGTCAATTAGCTAGTAATATTTGCCCATATGCAGATATTACAAACTGCTCCTTTGAGAGATACCAAGAAAATAACTTTGATTTAATTGTAGGCAATCCGCCTTACAGTAATTTAGTTATTAGAGATAGTGATAAAGAACTTGATGATTATGTTATTCATCATTACTTTATGGCTAAATCAATCAAACTTCTCAAAGATGGTGGAATACTGGCTTTTGTTGTCCCAAGCTATTGTTTAGATAATCTAAAAGGTCATGCTAGAAATCTATTATCAAAATATTCTAGATTAATAGCAGCTTTTAGACTCCCTGATAATATGTTTGATAATGCTAAGGTGACTGTAGATATTGTGTTTTTACAGAAAACTACAGATAAAAGCGTTGGCTATGATTTTCTTATGACTAAGGACATTAAAGTTAACAATAAAGCTTATCCTATGAACGAGTATTATCACAAACTCCCTAATAATATTTTAGGAGAGTTAGATACTGCTTTAGTATATAAGGAAAGAGTGGCTTTAACTGTAAGTTCAGCTTTATCAAAAGATGGTATTTTCATTAAACTTAATGAAAAATTAGATAGCCTAAAACCCCTCTACAAGTCTAAATCTCAGGATAATATAATCAAGCAAATTAAAGATATGAAAGATAATATTATTAATCAGTCCACTTCAAATGCTTTATTTTCTAAATTAAAAAACCTTGAGATAAAAAAGCTTCAGACAATAGAACAAGAATACATAGAAATATGTAGTCAAATTCAAGATTGTTTGAAAAGTATTAAACAGTAATTAACCCCTATGGGATACACGCTATCCCATAGGATATTGTTGTGTCCCTCTATAACTATAAGGATATAACAATGAAATTATGCATTATACGAAACAATTATGACTTTGAAATAGTAACAAAGTATGATCTTTTTAAAAAACTTGGTATAACAGAAATAACTCTATATGAAGATGATTTAAAAGATTTTGACCATATTAAAAACCTACTCTCTATGAATGATCCAAAAATTACTAATTTTGAGGAGTTATTTGAGGAATTAGCTGTTGATGATTCTTTAGTGCATATCGCACAAGAGATTTGCGACTATGGTTATTGGGTAGCAGAAAATAATGGTTATAATTCTGTTTGCTATGATTCTCTTAAAATTCTTAAGCACAATAAGTATGTTGGATGTTCAGAACATCAAAGTGATGAATGGTTCAGCTTTATTGATGGTGAATTCACTAGGTATATTATCAAGAATAATATTGATAGTATAACTGGCATTTTTATTGACGCTTCATGTTACTAGGAGATTCACAAAAGCTATAATTTGTATTTAATCTAAATTTTACTAATTTTGGCATAACTTTTTCAATTACTGCCAAAATTATTTCCTAGAGACTATTTGCAGAGCCCTCCATTTTTTCGGTTTTTATTCTTAAATGAATTTATTTAAGTATTTTATTTCTATAAAATAGCTAATGCGTTTATAAGCAATTTAATATTATGGCAAGAAAAAGAAGATCAAAAAAAGCTAATGATTTAGAGATATTTGGATCAGCACTCGATATTATGCTACAGGGTGGACATAATCAGCTTGTAACTCCAGATTTTATTTTACAAAGACGAGAGCCATTAAATGCTGATATTGGGAATTTAGATCCTAAAGATTTAGATACTTATAATCAAAAATATATTGATAAACTTATCAAACTCAAACCTAAAGAGAAAATAAATATACCCAATAATTTAGAAGAGTTATTAGACAATTATTCTCAACAAAGAGAGCTTCTTTCAGAGTTTAATAATAAAGCCTTTGAACCTCTTTTAATTAGATATGATATGGAAGCGTCCAAAGAGCTTAAAAACTTTGATCCATATATTGATAAAATAATTATTCGCAATGAATCTGAGATGAATTTATTTTATGACTATATATCTTTATATCGTAAAGTAGATAAACTTAGAACAATATCTCGTTGGATTAATGGTAATCCTCGCTCGTTAAATAAAGATAATACAAATGTAGTTATGGCTCTCGAAAAAGCTAAATTTGCTATTTTAAGGATAGATGAAAATTTAGATCATGGAGCTATTAAGGTAACAAACTTAATAACTAAGCAAGAAATGCTATTAATAGATAAAGCATTAAATCGATCACGCAAGGAAGGATTATTCTTTATTTGTTCATTATTAGATATGGGTAATTATGTTATGACTAGTGGTGGTGGAGTTCCTTTAGATCCTAACTCTCCAGCAGGCAAATCAGTAATTGCACTATCAGAGCAGTATTTAGAGAAGCTCCGTAAGGCAAGATTTCCATTAAATAATAATATTAGTGATTGTGTACGTAAAATATATAGCCTCTGTTTAAGAGGTGGTGCATTAATGAATTTAACTGTAAATTAAAAATATAATCAATAATTAAAGTGAATAACCATTTAAAAACTATAGTCTCAAGTTTAATAGCATTAAAAAAAGAAGGTATTTATTGGGATTTTAAACAATGTCATCACCACAATACTTGTGATTTGATCCATGATATTATTTGTCTAGCTAACACTAAACATCAAGGCAATAGATATCTTATTTTTGGGGTTAATGATTCCTGCGAAATAATTGGTTTAAATTCTGATGATCAGAAGAAACAAGCTGATATTATTGACACATTAAGAAATAGCAATTTTGCTAACAACATTTTTCCTGATGTAACTCTTGAAAATATAAAAATAAGTGATAAACCCATACAGGTTTTAACTATTAGAGATAAACAAGACAAACCTTATTACCTTTCTAAAAAGAAAGATAAATTAAATGCTGGAACCATATACACAAGGACTATGGATACCAATACTCCAAAAAGTAATGTAGCTTCAGCTATAGATATTGAATACATGTGGAAGGAACGGTTTGGGCTTACGCAAAATCCACTTGAGAGATTTAAAATATATTTAAAAAATGACACTCGCGGCTGGGATCTTAATAGTAACGATATTTTTTTCTATAAGCAGCATCCAGAATTTACTAAAAATATTTCTTGAGATAGTTTGTATTTTTGTTTTCAAAAAACTAACTTTCGCAGAGAAACAAGGACGCTTCAGCGTTCGCTACTCTTTCAAATTTAAACAAACATGTGGCTTTTAACCACTACATCTAGTAGTCGAATCTAAGAAATTAATCAACAAAAAGCAAGGTCGTATTGTTTGACCATAGAAATAATTTGCTCAATTTGCTTAGCAAATCCAGAGCATAAATTATGTATATGAGTATATAAATAGTAGACTTTTAACTCATTCTAATGAGTCCAAAAAGCTACTATTTTAACTGTAGTTGAACAATAAAGAACCTTACATTTGCATTAAATGAAGTAGAAAATAAAAGCAAATATCAGTGCTTTCATTAGGAGCAAAGCCTATTTTTCGATAGAAAAATAATGACGTTAGTCATCTGCTTTACGACTTTTGGAAGCATAATCCGATAGGATTTATATTTGCGATTATTCTTCTACAAATGTAATGGGATTGATTGATTTTGTGATGATGACTACCGCCCTCGTCACTGTTATTTGGGACAGTGACGAGGGCGGAATAGCCCACGTA
>NZ_VXKQ01000053.1 GCF_008711465.1 Francisella sp. SYW-9 | reverse complement strand
ATAGTTAAGCAATTATCTAAAGTATTACCAGAGTATATGATGCCTAGTGTATTAGTTAAGATTGAATCAATGCCATTAACAGTAAATGGTAAGTTAGATCGTAAGTCATTACCGGATCCTGAATTTGTTAATGAAGATAGTTATGTAGCACCTACTACGGAACTTGAAGAGAAATTATGTAGTATATTTGCAGAAGTACTTGGATTAGAAAAAGTTGGTATTACAGATGATTTCTTTAGGATAGGTGGAGATTCTCTATTGGCTGTTAAGTTAATACATAGACTATCTGAGAAATTAAATCAAAAGATAAGTATTGTTAAATTATTTGAATGTAAAAATGTTGGAAGTTTAACTTTATATTTAATGGATACTTGTTTTTTAAATAGTTATATAGATAAGAGCGATGGCTTTGAAGAGGTAATTTAATGGATTTCATATATAAATTAAAAGAGAATAATATTAGCATATGGGCCGATAGTGATAAAATAAGAATTTTTGTACCTAATTGTATTGGTGATACGAGTTTCTATAGAAATTTTATAAAAGCAAACAAGCATGCGCTGTTATCCATTCTTATTAAAAATAATATCTTTTCAAAAAGTGATTTTCAAGAGAAGGATATTTTTAAGTTTTTAGGGGAAAAAACGGTTTTATCATCGTCTCAAGAGAGGTTATGGTTTGTGGAGCAATATGAGGGAGGCAGTAATGCCTATCATATACCAATGCTGGTGGCTTTGAAAGAAGGAATTGATATAGAAGCTCTTAAGCAAGCAATATTATCTATAGTGGAGAGGCATGAAGTATTAAGGAGTGTGTTTAGGCAAGATAGTGATGGTAATGATTATCAAATTGTATTAAATGATAGTTTAGTTATTAATGAATATAGTTATAAAAATACAGATATCTCTAAACAGATTGATAATGATACTAATACACCATTTGATTTAACTAAGGATTATCCGGTAAGGGTATCTTTGTATAAAGAAGAATCTGATATTAAGCTATTAATTAATATGCATCATATAGCAAGTGATGGCTGGTCTATAGATATACTTATTAAAGAGTTAAATGCTTATTATGATCATTATACAAATAATACTAAATTAACATTACCTGAACTAAGTATCCAGTATAAGGACTTTGCATTATGGCAGAGGGCGTATCTTGAATCAGATGTGCTTGATAAACACTTGTCCTATTGGAGGGAGAAATTAGAGGGGTATGAGACTCTTAATCTACCTACTGATTATGTAAGACCAAGTAGGATAGATTATAGCGGATCTAGAGTAGATTTTGAGATAGGTGAAGAAGTATCAAATAAGTTAAGGAAGTTAACTAAAAAACAGAACTGTTCATTATATACAGTAATGTTAAGTGCATTTTATGTATTGATGCATAAATATACATCCCAAGACGATATAGTAATAGGAACACCAATAGCCAATAGGCATCATAGTCAGATACAGGATTTAATAGGTTTCTTTGTAAATTCATTAGCATTAAGAGAGCAGATAGATGATAGTGAAAGCATATTAGGTTTAATTAGTAGAGTTCATACTAATTTAATAGAAGCACAAAGCCATCAAGATTTACCATTTGAGAAGTTAGTAAGTGAGTTAAATGTAGAGCAAGACTTAAGTAGACATCCAATATTTCAGGTAATGTTTAGTTTACAGAGCTTTGGTAGTCAAGAGAACAAATTATTCAATCCAATATTAAATAATAATTATAAAGTATCTAAATTTGAT
>NZ_VXKQ01000052.1 GCF_008711465.1 Francisella sp. SYW-9 | reverse complement strand
CCATTATCCTTTGCTCAGGAGCGTTTATGGTTTATAGAGCAGTATGAGGGAGGAAGTAATGCCTACCATATACCAATGTTGGTATCTTTGAAAGAAGGAGTTAATGAAGAAGCTCTTAAGCAATCAATATTATCAATAGTATCAAGACATGAAGTATTAAGAAGTGTCTTTAGGCAAGATAATGAAGGTAATGATTATCAAGTTGTTTTAAATGATAGTTTAGTTATTAATGAATATAGTTATAAAGATATAGGTATATCCAAACAGATTGATAAAGATATTAATACACCATTTGATTTAACTAAGGATTATCCGATAAGAGTATCTTTATATAAAGAAGAATCAGATATTAAGTTATTAATTAATATGCATCATATAGCGAGTGATGGCTGGTCAATAGATGTACTGATTAAAGAGTTATATGCTTATTATGATCATTACACTAAAAATACACCATTAACATTATCTGAATTAAGTATCCAATATAAAGACTTTGCAGTATGGCAGAGGGAGTATCTTGAGGGAGATGTTCTTGATAAGCAGTTAGATTATTGGAGAGGTAGGTTAAGAGGGTATGAGACACTTAATTTACCTATTGATTATGTAAGGCCGAGTAAGATAGATTACGCAGGATCTAGTGTAGAGTTTGAGATAGATGAAGAGTTATCAAATAAGTTAAGAGATATAGCTAAAAATCAGAACTGTTCATTATATACAGTAATGTTAAGTGCGTTTTATGTATTGATGCATAAGTATACATTACAAGAAGATATAGTGATTGGGACACCGATAGCAAATAGGCATCATAGTCAGGTACAGGATCTGATAGGTTTCTTTGTAAACTCATTGGCATTAAGAGAGCAGGTAGATGGTAATGAAGATATATTAGAATTAGTTAATAGAGTTCATAGTAATCTTATAGAAGCACAGTCACATCAAGATTTACCATTTGAGAGATTGGTGAGTGAATTGAATGTGGAGCAAGACTTAAGTAGGCATCCGATATTTCAGGTGATGTTTAGTTTACAGAGTTTTGGTGGTCAGGATAATAAGATCTTTAAACCAGTATTAGATAATAATGCATATAAAATAGCTAAGTTTGATTTAGAGTGTTTTATAGATGATAGTAAAGCTAATCTATCCGGCGTAATTAATTATGCTACTGCGTTATATAGTAGGGATACTATTGAGAGATTAGTTGAGTCATATAAGATGGTATTGAGTCAGTTAGTTACAAATACAGGTACAAAGATAAAGTATTATAGTCTTTTATCAAGAGAAGAGTATCAAACAATAGTACATGATTGGAACCAGACAGATAAGGATTATCCTAAGGATAAGACGATATACCAACTATTTGAAGAGCAAGTTAAACAAAATCCTAACAATATAGCATTAGTATTTGAAGATAAACAGCTTACATATAAAGAGCTTAACCAAAGATCAAACCAGTTAGCTAGGTATATAAGAAAGCAGTATAAAGAAATAACTAATCAAGAGCTTAAGCCAGATACATTAATACCATTATGTTTGGAAAGAAGTTTGGAAATGGTTATAGGTATACTTGGTGTTATGAAGGCAGGTGGTGCATATGTGCCAATGGATCCTGACTACCCTAAAGAGAGGTTTAGGCATATACTTAAAGATACTAATGCTGAGTTAGTTATCACACAGAGCTATTTGGAAAATAGACTTAATGATACGTCTGATATAAAAACAATAGCTATAGATGAGCAAAATAGTCAAACAATATATCAAAGTGAAGAAGATCGGCAGAGAATACGTCTGAACAC
>NZ_VXKQ01000051.1 GCF_008711465.1 Francisella sp. SYW-9 | reverse complement strand
TATTTAAGGTTTAAGTATAAATATATTATACCCTAAATTAGTATAATACTCTATCATAATAAATTAAATTGGATACAAAAGTATACTTTTGGATAATGAATAAAAGTTGACATAAAAATATTTATGTATATACTTGTGTATACAATGGTAAGAGGAATATACACATGGAAGTATCAATTAAAAAATGGGGTAATTCTTTAGGCATAAGAATACCACAGCGTATATTAAGTAAATTAAAGATAAAAGAAAGTCAAAGATTAGATGTTCAGGTGCAAGATGGTAGCATAGTTATTAAACCAATTAGTAGTGAGTTAAATGAATTACTATCAAAAATTAATTTAAATAATTTGCACAATGAGAAAGATTTTGGTGATGCTATGGGCAATGAAATATGGTAAAAAAGTATATACCAGATATTGGAGATATTGTTTGGATTAGTTGTGATCCAAGTGCAGGTAATGAACATCGAGGACATAGACCAGCAGTAATTATAAGTCCTAAAGAATATAACAAGCTGACAAACCTTTGTGTTTGCTGTCCTATGACAACAAAGATCAAAGGGTATCCTTTTGAGGTTATTATTGATGATAAAAGTGCAGTATTGACAGATCAAATTAAAAGTTTGGATTGGGTGGTTAGAAAAGCGAAATTTAAAGATAAAATATCTTCTCAGCTGTTACAAGATATTAAAAATAAGATTCATTTATTATTACAAATTTAAGATTATAACTTATACAGACTTAGTATATTTTCTATGATAAGTGTGGTTGGGTGTTTGACATACGGTTCTGTCGCAAACTGCTAGTAGCATGAATTTATAGTATAATTTTATCACAGATTTTATTTCAAAATACAAATGATAGATTTCACAGGTAGACACTTTACCAAATTATTGATACTTCAAGCAATCAGATGGTATTTATCATATCCATTGAGTTATAGACATGTAGAAGAACTAATGAAAGAGCGAGGGGTTAAAGTAGACCATAGCACAATCAATCGTTGGGTTATCAAATATGCTAAAGAATTAGAGATAGTC
>NZ_VXKQ01000050.1 GCF_008711465.1 Francisella sp. SYW-9 | reverse complement strand
AGCTAGGTATATAAGAAAGCAGTATAAGGAAGTAACGAATCAAGAGCTTAAACCAGATACATTGATTCCATTATGTTTAGAGAGAAGTATGGATATGGTTATAGGTATACTTGGTGTTATGAAGGCAGGTGGGGCATATGTTCCTATGGATCCTGAATATCCTGAAGAGAGATTTAAGCATATACTTACAGATACGCAAGCTAAGTTGGTTATTACACAGAGCCATTTGGAGAATAAGCTTCATTATATAGCTAGTGATATTAGCTTAATATCTATTGATCCAAGTGAAGATAATTATGTATATGATCAAGAGGATAAGGAGAATCTATTTCTACAAAGTAATTCAACAGATTTGGCATATGTTATATATACATCAGGGACTACTGGTTTACCTAAAGGTGTATTACAAAAACATGAAAATGTACATAGACTATTAAGTGCTACGAATCATGAGTTTAAATTTGATTGTAATGATGTATGGACTTTATATCATAGTTATATATTTGACTTTACAGTATGGGAGCTATGGGGATCATTAACTTATGGAGGTAAGTTGATAATACCTAGTAAAGAGGTAGTTAAAGATATATCTAGATTTGTAGAGCTATGTTCAGACTATAAGGTTAGTGTACTTAATCAAACACCATCAGCATTTTATACATATATGGATCAGTTAGATAGTAAAGAGAATATAGATTTAAGTAGCTTAAGATATGTAATATTTGGTGGAGATGCATTAAATGTAAATCATTTAGGTAAATGGTGGGCATATAAGGAGTCTAAAGATCTTCATACTAAATTAATTAATATGTATGGAATAACAGAGACTACAGTACATGTTACATATAAAGAGATAGATGAAGATGAATTAGTATCATCGAATATAGGTAAGCCAATAGTAGACTTAAACGCATATATATTAGATCAGTACCAACAACCAGTCCCTATTGGAGTAGTTGGAGAGTTATATATAGGCGGAGCTGGCTTAGCTAGAGGTTATTTGAATAGACCTGAGTTGACAGGTGAGAGATTTGTGCCCAATCCATTTGCTACAGATGAAGATATAGCTAAAGGATATACAAGATTGTATAAGACAGGAGATTTAGTTAGATGGTTAGAAGATGGCAATATTGAGTATATAGGTCGCAATGATGATCAGGTTAAGATACGTGGTTATCGTATTGAGTTAGGAGAGATTGAGAATCAGCTGTCTGCTATAGCTGGAGTTAAGCAGTCCTGTGTGTTAGCTAAGGATAGAAACAATAGTAAGTACTTAGTTGGCTATTATGTATTAGATAAAGAGTCATTAACTCAAGAAGAGATACTTAATCAATTATCTAAGGTATTACCAGAGTATATGGTGCCTAGTGTATTGGTTGAGATTGACTCAATGCCATTAACAGTAAATGGTAAGTTAGATCGTAAGTCATTACCTGATCCTGAGTTTGTTAATGAAGATAGTTATATAGC
>NZ_VXKQ01000049.1 GCF_008711465.1 Francisella sp. SYW-9 | reverse complement strand
TAGAAATATGGGGCTTTTTCGTTTCTGGAATCTTAATTAATCATAATAATTGATATATCTGTTTTTAGAAGTATTATTAAAGTAGAATAAACTATTTCTTTATAAGTTATGAACCTACAAGAAAATGAAAATATTCTATTAGAATTGAAGCCAGATAGATCAAGTATTATTTATTTCTTTATTATAAAGCTTTGGCATAGTTCTTTTTTAATTATAGCTATTGCTGTAATGTTTTTTTCAAAGCTTAATAAGACAACTATAAACTATGATATGTTAACAAATACTGTATTAGTTATTTTTGTATTGCTAATTATTTACTTTATAGTTGCTTGGTTTTTTATTCGAAGAATTATCAACGGTTATAGTTACACTATAACAAATCAACGCTGTATTCTTAAATATGGTTTTTTATATCTTAATCGTAGAGATATTCCATACCGGAATATAAATGATGTAAATCTTAGGTCAAATATTATTGAGAAGATGTTTAGGTTAGGATCTGTGTATATTAATGATATTAGTACCGCAATGAGAGTAAATACAAGAATGTCTAATAATACTTGCCGAATGGAAGGACTGACACTTCAAGAATGTGAGAAGGCTATAGATTTAATTAGTGAGAATATTCAAAAATATAGATCAAAATAAAGATTAGCTACTCCTATGTTAAGTATTGAAAAACTATTCCGAAATTTAATATATCTACATTTTAGGTAGTGTAACTAAAATACATAATTACATTAGTTTTTGTCATTTTAATAAGTTTTTTTGCTATTCGTTAATAATATAGCTGTAGAAGTAGTGAATGTTTTATATGTAAAGCTATAATTTATATTAAAACTATTAATTTATTTTTAAGGAAATATAAAGGTAGGAATTCCTTTAGAAATTCATGCTAATGAAAATAGAGTTACGGCTACTCCAGATAGTATTAGCAATATAATAAAGTTAGGGTTTGAAGTTATAGTTGAAACTCAAGCAGGAGTTAAGTCTTAGTCTTATTTTACTGATCAGAGTTATGAAGAGGCAGGTGCTAAAATAGTTACTAATATAGAAGAAGTATTTACTTCAGATATAGTTTTGAAAGTTAACCCACCTGAATATAATGAAAAATTAGCTAAACATGAGTCTGATTTATTAAAGCAAGGATCTACATTGATTTGTTTTGTTTGGCCTGCTCAAAATATGCAATTATTAAAAAAAATGAGTGCGGCTAATATAAATGTATTAGCAATGGATTGTGTTCCAAGGCTTTCAAGATCTCAATCTTTGGATGCATTGAGCTCAATGGCTAATATAGCAGGTTATAAGGCTGTAGTTGAGGCTGCTAATCATTTCGGCCGTTTTCTATGAGGACAAATAACTGCAGCTGGTCGTGTCCCACCTGCAAAAATTCTTGTTATTGGTGCTGGAGTTGCAGGACTTTCAGCAATTGGTACAGCAGGTAATTTAGGAGCTATTGTAAGGGCATTTGATACTCGAACAGAAGTAAAAGAGCAAATTCATAGTTTAGGCGCAGAATTTCTTGAAATTAATATCAGATTCTGGGGATGGATATGCTAAAACCATGAGTCAAGCATATATTGATGCAGAGATGAAATTATTTGAAGAACAAGCAAAAGATGTTGACATTATTATAACTACAGCGTTAATTCCTGGTAAACCAGCACCAAAATTAATCACTGAAAAAACTGTAGGTTTAATGAAACCAGGAAGTGTAGTTGTTGATTTAGCTGCACAAACATGTGGTAATTGTGAATTATGTAAACCTAATGAAATTACAGTTACTAATAATCATCTGACCATAATTGGTTATACAGATTTGCCTTCAAGACTACCTTCTCAATCATCGAGGTTATATGCGACAAATGTGATTAATTTATTAAAGCTGCTAACTCCTGAAAGAAATGGTCAAATTAATATTAATTTTGATGATTTAGTTGTAAGAGGAGTAACTATTCTTAAAGACGGTGAAATTACTTGGCCTGCGCCACCAATTAAGGTTAGTGCGACGACTACTAAGGATGTAAAAAAAGAATCTAAAAATATAGAAAATTTAGAAAAAAGTAATGAAAATAAAAAAAATAGTAGGTATTTTTTCTATATTAGTATTAGCTTTGCTCCGAAAGAGTTTTTGGGGCATTTTAATGTATTTATATTATCTTGTGTTATTGGATATTATGTAGTTTGGAATGTTATACACTCTTTGCATACACCTTTAATGAGTGTAACTAATGCTATTTCAGGAATTGTTATCGTAGGAGCAATATTACAATTAGATAGTAATATTTTAATAGTGAAACTATTAGCTTTTATAGCGGTATTAATCATTAATATTAATATTTTTGGCGGTTTTTTTGTTACCAAACGTATGCTTAGAATGTTTAAGAAATAGGAGAGCAAGGATGTTACATGGATTAGTTACTGTGGCGTATATCATTGCTGCTATTTGTTTTATTTTAAGTATAGCTGGGTTATCTCATCAAGAGTCTGCTAAAAGAGGTAGTTTTATTGGTATTTTAGGTATGATAATTGCATTAGCTGCAACTATATTAAGTAGCTCAATTAGTGGGGTTATTATTGTTCTTATTGCAATATTGTTGGGAGGTATATTAGGCATATATTTTGCTAAGAAAGTCGAAATGACTCAGATGCCAGAGTTAGTTGCTGTTTTACATAGTTTTGTTGGAGTAGCTGCCGTTTTTATTGGATATAATAGTTATATAATAAGTGTGGGATTTGACAAAGCTGTTATATTTGATCTAGATTTGGGTATCCATCTAGTTGAAATATATTTAGGGATCTTTATTGGGACAGTTACTTTTATAGGCTCACTTGTAGCATTTGGTAAACTAAATGGCCTATTAAAATCTAGAGTTTTAACATTACCTCATAGACATAAGTATAAGTTAAATTTAATAGCACTAATTGTAATAGTAGTTTTATTAGTCTATTTCATAGCTATAAACCAAAGTATATTAATATTGATATTAATGACAGTAATAGCCTTATTCTTTGGTTGGCATTTAGTTGTTTCTATTGGAGGCGCTGATATGCCCGTTGTTATTTCAATGTTAAATTCGTATTCAGGATGGGCTATAGCAGCAACAGGTTTTATGCTACAGAATGATTTATTAATTAGTACAGGCGCTTTAGTTGGATCTTCAGGTGCTATTCTTAGTTATATTATGTGTAGGGCAATGAATAGATCGTTTTTTTCTGTTATTGCAGGAGGGTTTGGTACTGTTACTAAATCCATATCATCAGAAGAGGGAGAGTATCATGAAGTAACAGCCGATACTGTAGCAGATATGTTGCGACAGGCAAATGAAGTCATTATTACTCTTGGTTATGGAATGGCTGTAGCTCAAGCACAGTATCCTATTTTTGAGGTGGCAGAGTGTTTGCGTAAGCAGGGAGTTAATGTTCGTTTTGGAATTCATCCTGTGGCCGGTAGACTACCTGGACATATGAATGTGTTACTTGCAGAGACTAAAGTTCCTTATGATATTGTCTTGGAAATGGATGAAATAAATGAAGATTTTTCTAATACTGATGTCGTACTAGTAATTGGAGCTAATGATACTGTTAATCCTGCTTCAAAAGAGCCAGGAACACCAATTAGTGGGATGCCTGTGTTAGAAGTATGGAATGCAAAGCATGTAATAGTGTTTAAAAGAGGTATGTCATCAGGCTATGCAGGGGTAGAGAATCCTTTATTTTACAAAGATAATACTAGTATGCTTTTTGGAGATGCAAAAGTAAGTATAGAATCTGTCTTCAAAGCATTATGATTAGAAAAAGTATAATTTCTTATTCGCTATTTGCTAAAAGAATATAATCTTTTGGATTATCTGGACATTGATATAATCCACACTCAAAAAATATTGATACGACATTTGCGAAAACAACTAGTATAAAAATTAGAAAAATTATATTTGTAAATAAGCGAACTTTTTTATTTTTGGCTTCAGAGATTTCTTGAGGTTCTTGGCGGATCTCATATTGTTTTGGATAAGACATAATTATAGCTATATAGATAATAGCTACCATAGATATTACAAATACCCAACTATACATATGCATACCTAGGACTTTAGAGCCAAAACCAACAGGGTCTGTAACATGTAAGGCAATTTGTCTAAGTGATACAAACGATGTAAATACAGCAGATAAAAGTGATAAAGCATAATGACTTGGTCTTACATGAAAGCGTATATTAAGTAAAAACCCAAAGCCTATTGCTAATAATCCTAAACGCTGTAGAAGACATAATGGACAAGGTAACTCATCCATAAAAAATTGAAAGAAGAAGGCAGCTATTATGATTATAGCTATACCTATTGCTTCAATAGCGCTTATAGCTTTTATTAAATCTTTTGATATTATTTTATTCATAATAACATCCTCTTATAAATATATTGATAACTGACTAGTTGCATGATGTAAGAATACTAAGCTTGCTATAATAAGAAATATACTGAAAATTATTACTGCATAGCGACGATTAAACCAAGCAGTTATTGCTGAAGTTAGAAGTAAAATAAAACTTATAAGTATTCCTGGCATAACCTTTCTCTCCTCATAAAGTGTTTTATACACCTTAATAATAACAGTTAATAGTTTTATTTAATATATCTGGTTTTGACTTCTTTGATATAAAACTTATAGGAGATGTGAAGTTTTGAGAAAAGATTTAGAATAATTAGTTATAGAAAATTATTGTAATATTGGAGCTGAATGTTGTACTGCTTGTTGTACTGCGCAAGCACCATTTCCACATGCATAAAAAGCTGAGCCTATACTAATAATCGTTAATATAACAAATATTACAAATATTATGTGAGTAATAGTTCGAATTAATTTATTACTAGATTCAGACACTTCTTTAGCTGTTCTATTGTGAAGATCATACTGACCAGAAAATGACATAACTATAGCAATATATACTAGATATATGATAGATATTACAAATACCCAACTATACATATGTACACCAAAAAGTTTTGGACCAATGCCTATTGGATCAAGCATATGAATACTTATTATCTTTAAAGAAACAAGTAATGTAAATACAGTAGCTAACAGTGAATATGCGTAATGACTTGGACGAATATGGAAATGTGTATTTAGTAAAAAACCAAATCCCATAGCAAGTAGTCCCATTCTCTGTAATAAAATAAGAGAGATAGGTTTTGGCATATTGTACATACTAAATTGGAAATAGAAGTCTATAATAATAATTACGGTTATAACTATAACTTCTATAGCACTTAAAATCTTCATGTTATCTTCAGCACCGGATCTTGTCATGATAAACTCCCTATTTATACGTACATTGCTACATGTTGGCTTGCGTGGTGAATAAACACTCCACTAGCAACAATTAAAAATATGACAAAAAATACTTGTCCTCCACGGCGGTTAAACCAAGCAGTTACTACTGATATTAGCAACAATATAAGGCTTATTAATATACCTGGCATAGTTTCTTCTCCTACGGTAAATTTTTATGTTTAATAATAACATAAGTTAACTAAATTATTTTATATATATTTTAGAGGTTTTTTTTTTAATAAAAAGTATATTTCATACCACTATCTAAAATCATTATAAGAATATTATATGATTTGTCATTTTGGATCAAATTTAACAGTTTTTTAGCAACAAAATAATTTGCTCCACTACTATGTCCAGCATAGATACCTTGTACACTTGCTAGTTGATGGCATACATTTATTGCTTCATGGTCTGTAAGCCGTATAATTTCGTCAATATATTTTAAGTCCGTTGATTTACAAAATACAGGGTACCTGGTCCTTCAACTTTATAACTGTATATATTTTTAGGATTAGGTTTTCCATTGTAAAAGATATCATAATACACAGTCCCTTTGGGATTAGGCATAATAATTTTAACATCTAGAAATTTTTTATTAAAATACCATTTGTTTTATTGATTATAAAATTTAGCTATTATAGCTACTAATGATGTGCCCATATTGTCAGAGCTTGCTTCAACGATTACTTGATTAGGTTTTATTTGCTTAGTTTTTATAAGGTTTTCTAATATATATTTTGCAAAGATATTATGCTTAGTATCCAGCTTTTTAAGCTTAATTATGGGAGTATTACCAATTAAGGATAACATATTTTCTTAGATGAATTCTTAAACTAATATATTTTAACAAAATGTCTAAAAAATATTTATTTTTAAAATATATTTGTATAGAAATTATACTTAATAAAATTTATATAAGAAAAGCTTATATAACATATAAGAATAAGAAATTTTATATAGTTTGTAGTTGATGATAGGCTATGAGCTAAATAAAACATTCTATGTCTGGATAAATATTTATATGAAAAAAATTTTTTTAATTTCTACGGTCTTAATTGTTCTATTTTCATGTGCTACAGCATTACAACGTGAAAATATTGAAAACGTAACATTTATATCTAATCAAAAACCATCTTATAGTCAATATGATAAGATGAGAAGTATGGAAGATAGAATTAGTTCTGCGCGTTAGTAGGTAAAGTAGCAAATTATTTTCCAATACAGAAACTTGAGAAGATTTCCCCTAATAAGTCATCTGAACTAAATTCTCCAGTAATAGTATTTAAATACTCTTGAACTATTAAAAGTTCTTCGGCAAGTAGCTCACCATTTCCAAGATTTAATTGTTCTTTTGCTAGAGTTATATGCTCAAAGGCTTTGTTTATTGCAGTAACATGTCTTTCACGAGCAGTATATATACTTTCATTTTGATTCGTGTAGCCTACTTTTTTAAGTATATGATCTTTTAGTTTGCCGATGCCAATATTATTTCCTGCAGATATATATATGTGGTTATCCTGATTTTGAGGGGTATTTTTAAGTAGATCTATTTTGTTATGAACATATGTAATATCGATATCTTTAGGTATTTGATCATAAAACTCAGGAATGATCTCTTTAATATCGCTAAATTTAACATTACTATTGGTATAGTCATCAGTTACAAAAAGAACTTGGTCTGCTTCTTGGATCTTAGAAATAGCTCTTTTAATACCTTCACTTTCTATAATATCATCACTACTACGTAAGCCTGCAGTATCAATTATATGCATTGGTACGCCATTGATTTGGATATGTTCTTTAACTATATCTCTAGTTGTACCGGCAATTGATGTTACAATCGCTGATTCTTTACCAGCAAGCGCATTTAAAAGACTAGATTTCCCAGCATTAGGTTTGCCAACTAATATTAAAGTAATACCTTCGGATAATATGACACCTTGTTTACAGCTATTTTTCACATCTAATATAGTTTTATATATTAGTTCTAGAGAATTGTGTATTTTTGTATCTTCTAAAAAGTTTATTTCCTCTTCTGGAAAATCAATAGAGGCTTCCACATACATTCTTAAGTAAATTAGTTTTTCTAGAAGATTATTGATCTCTTTAGAAAAATCACCTTGCAATGATTTAGCTGCAGATTTAGCAGCAACTTCTGATGATGCATTTATAATATCTGCTACAGCCTCAGCTTGAGCTAAGTCAAGTTTATTATTTAAGAACGCTCTTTCAGTGAATTCACCAGCTTTAGCCATACGTGCACCACAGTTTAAGGCAGCTTTTATAATTAGATTAAGTATAAAAGGGTTGCCATGTGCTTGAATCTCAACGACATCTTCACCAGTATATGAAAAGGGCGCGCTGAAATATATTGCAATACCATTATCTATAACTTCTTGATTGTTATAGATAGTACAAAATGTTGCATATCGAGGTTTAAGTTGTTTTGAAGTAAGCTTTTGTGATATTTCTAAAGCATTTGGACCTGATATTCTGATGATTCCAATACCACCATTGCCTTGAGGAGTTGCTATCGCAACAATAGTATCTTTTGTGTACATTGTTTATTTTAATTTTTGGTTAGAGTTGGAATTTTCGTGAGAATCTTCTTCTTGATCAATGACTCTACCTTTCTTGCGGCCATTTTTATTAAAGAAATCTGCATTTTGTTTCATTATTCTTCTACGTAGAATAAATGAGGATATCATTAGGAAAATTATTAAAAATACAAATATTGGAGCAAAAATTATAAACGACACTACCGCGACTAAGATTAGCCCTAGTGATGTTAAAATTTGTTTCACATTGTTGTTCATTTCTTTTCTTTATAATATTTAGCTTGTATAATGTAAGTATATCACTTTAGTGGTTATTATAAATAGGGCTCTAAGAGTTTATATTATAAATTTGAAGAGTCCGGTGTTCAAAAACTGGAGGTTTATTTATGAATATTCAAATTACTGGTAGGCACGTAGAAGTTACTGATCCAATTAAAAGTTATGTGGGTGAAAAAATAGGAAAAGTAGAGCATTACTTTGATCATATAACATCTACGAAAGTTATCTTAGCTGTTGAAAAAGAGCAGCAGGTTGCTGAAGCTATAGTAATTGTACCTGGTAGTGAGTTTGTGGCAAAAGCTGAAGATAAGGATCTTTATGCAGCTATTGATATGTTAGAAGATAAATTAGCCCGTCAACTTAAAAAACATAAAAATAAAATGAGATGTAATCATAGTACTGCGCCAGCTCATAGTGAATAATTCTTCTTACTCAAAACATAATTTAATCAATTTATGAATTTAAAAGCTCTTATAGATAAAAAAAATATTATCTTGAATCTTAATATCGAATCTAAAAAACGTTTGATAGAATTTATTGCTAATAGACTAGCCGTATCATATCCTGAAGTTGATGAGGATTCTGTGCTGAGCAGTATTTATAGTAGAGAAAGGATAGGTAATACTTACATCGGTAAAAATATATATATTCCTCACTGCAGGGTTAAAAACTTGGACACTACAAAAATAATTATAGTAACACTCAAAAATAAATATCATGATGATTCTGTTGATGAGGATATAAAAATGGCAATAGGAGTATTTTTCCCCGATAATATTTCTGAAATTCATATAGAATTATTAAAACAACTAGCTTTGTTTATTAAAGCAGATAAAACACAAAGATACTTTGACCAAGTAAAAACGGTTGATGATTTATATAAGTTAATTACTAGTACATATAATGGATAAATTATTAAAAAATATAAGAATAGTGCTTGTGGAGCCATCGCATAGTGGTAATGTTGGCTCTACAGCAAGAGCGATGCTAAACATGGGACTAACGAACCTTTGGCTTGTGAATCCTAAAAAAGGTATAGATGATGAAGCTATCGCGTTGTCTTGTCATGCTACAGGAGTGGTGAAAAGTGCAAAGATAGTTAGCTCACTAGATGATGCGTTAGAGGGAATCGATTATGTAGTTGGAACAAGTGCAAGGGTGCGAAGAGTTTCATTACCAATAGAGCCTATATCAAAGGTAGCTACAAATATTCTAAATAAAATTCAGAAATCTGATGAAAAAGTTGCAATACTTTTTGGTCGTGAAAGAACAGGTCTTTTGAATGAAGAGCTTTTGATGAGTAATGTTCATGCATATATTCCTTCAAATGAAGGTTATACATCCTTAAATTTAGCTCAAGCAGTTCAGCTAGTTGCTTATGAAATACATAAGCAGATAATTGAAGTTACAGATGTTAAAGATGTTCCTGAGTATAATCACCTACATAAAAAAGCTTCTATAAAAGAGCTACAAGGTCTTTATCAGCATCTTGAGAATAGTATGATAGAGTCTGGTTTTTTAGATAAAGATAAGCCAGGACATGTTATGGATAAGTTAAAAAGGTTATTCCAAAGAAGTGAACTAGAAAGCCAAGAAGTAAATATTTTAAGGGGTTTCTTAAGCTCTCTAGATAACAAAGGGTAAACAAATTTAAATGGTTATATTAGGTATAGATGAAGCTGGAAGAGGTCCTTTATCTGGTCCTGTAGTTGCTGCGGGAGTTATGTTAGATAGTAATAGTATTATTGAAGGTCTTAACGATTCTAAAAAACTTAGTGATAAGAAGCGAGAATTACTATATAAAGAGATTATTTTAAAAGCAAAAGCTTATTCAATAGTCGAGATTTCACCTCAAGAGATAGATGATTTAAATATCTTGCAAGCTACATTAAAAGCGATGAAGCAAGTTGCTGATAATTTAGTAGGGCAGTTTGATAAAGTCTTGGTTGACGGTAATAAGCTACCACAATGGAATTATAACTCAGAAGCAATAGTCAAAGGTGATTCCAAAATTTTAGAAATATCAGCTGCTTCAATATTAGCAAAAGTACATAGGGATAAGATATGTTTAGAACATGATAAAATCTATCCAGAGTATGGTTTTGCTAAGCATAAAGGCTATCCAACAAAAGCGCACCTAGAAAATATAAAGCAGTATGGTGTTTTAGATATCCATAGAAAAAGCTATAAGCCTGTTGCTAATTTATTGAAGCTAGATTAAAGAAGTTATGAAAATATTATCAGATAGTAAAAATATTAATCTAAGAAAGGCTAATCAAAATGATGTGGACTTTATAGTTAGTTTAGAAAATGATGCTGATAATAATTTATATATTGGTAAATGGGACAATGAGACTCATATCTTAGCTTTAGAAAATAAAGATATAGTATATTTCATAATCCAAGATAGTTTATCTAAAAATGTTGGATATGTGATAATTACTGATTTATTTAATGAGCATAATTCAATTCATATCAAACGCATTGCTATTGATAAATCTAGTAAAGGTAAAGGCTATGGAAAGCAAACTTTAAAGCTTATATTAAAATGGATCTTTAATAATACTCAGGCTCATAGAGTATGGTTAGATGTTAAAGATTATAATTTTAGAGCTGTCCATATTTATAAATCTATTGGATTTGTTATTGAGGGAACTTTAAGAGATTGTGAATTTAATGCTCTAAAAAATCAATATGAATCATTTCATATAATGTCTATTCTCAGGGAAGAATATAAGAGAAATTTAAATAAAGATATGTGAGCCTTTCCAAATAAGTGTGTAAATTCACTTACACAAACCTCTGAATTCTATCTTCAAACTCAATAGCGAAAAAAGGCATAACCTCACTCCAGTATCTCACAGGCATAGACCATTTTTTAGTCAAATAATCTATAGCCAAATATAAAGATTTGAAAACAGAGTCATCTTTAGGAAATATTTTTTTAGGGGCTGTCCTAGATAACTAAGTTATGTTAGGATGGTTTTGATGAGAAAAAGTAGGTTAAGT
>NZ_VXKQ01000003.1 GCF_008711465.1 Francisella sp. SYW-9 | reverse complement strand
GATAGCGTCCAAAAAAGTGTGTCTATAGCATGTCGAGTTTTGCATCCAAAATATCCTTAACTTTACAAAAAGCAGTCACTGGATATCTATAAGTTTTTTGTTCGAAGTCCATCAAACAAGCACAAATAAGATTCATCGCACTATCAGGATTAGGAAAAGAGTTTCTGATCTTAGTAGTTCTACGAATCTCCTTATTTAATCTCTCAATCCAATTAGTGGTATAAATCATTCTATGAATGGTACTAGGGAAATTTAAATATGCAAAGTAATTTTCAATATCTTGATCTTTAAAAGCTTTTTCGATAGAAGGATATTTACAGCTCCAATACTCAATAAATGTATCCAACCTAGTTATAGCATTATCAATGTTATATTGAGGTTGTTCCAATTCAAATATCTCATGAAAATCATCAGCTAAAGCTCTTTTATCCTTAGCTCTAACCTTTAAAAGTAAATTTCTGATTTTGTGAACCAAACACCTTTGAAATAAAGTATTTGGTAGCTGCTGCTTAACAATATCTGATAATCCAGATAAGCCATCAGCAATAACCATTAAACATTTTCTTAGTCCTCGAGACTTTAAGTCTTCTATAACCTCAAACCAACCAGATGCTGATTCTTGGGGAATGTTATAAACACCTAGTACGTCTCGTTGTAAATTAGGTTTTAGACCAAGCACAATGTAAAAAGCTTCTTTAGCTACAGTATCTCTCCTTATAGGTACAAATAGAGCATCAATATAGATGAAATAGTATTGTTCATCTAGTTCTCTAGAAAGCCAAGCTTGACGTTCTTGTTCAAATTGTTTAGTGATATTTGATACACTTGAGCTTGATAAATTTTTATCATAAATCTCTGAGAAGACCTCATTTATGTCTCTAGTTGTTAAACCCTTAGTGTAAAGCTTAAATGCTAAATCTTGCATTTGTGCATCTTGAGCTTTTACACATTCTAAAAATACAGGCTTAAACATTGATAGCCTATCTCTAGGAATGTTGAGTTTGAAGTATTTATTAATTCCCTGAGCTAGTCTTTGATAGTAGCCATTGGCTTTATTGCCTTCTGATGTTGAAAGAAACTCTACTCTTTCAGCATTCATTATTGTTTCAAATACCAGTTTGACAATATTTTCTACTGCAGTACCTCTATCATAGTGTAGTACATCTTGTATATTTCTTTGTAGTTCTGAGTTAATATCTTTCATTAGCTAGTCCTTTATTTTTTCTTTCAACTTAATTATAAATTCTACTAGCTACATCCACATTTTATTGTACTCTACCACTACTCTTGCTCTGGCATATCTTATTCTTTATTTATCT
>NZ_VXKQ01000048.1 GCF_008711465.1 Francisella sp. SYW-9 | reverse complement strand
TAAGGTATTACCAGAGTATATGGTGCCTAGTGTATTGGTTGAGATTGACTCAATACCATTAACAGTAAATGGTAAGTTAGATCGTAAGTCATTACCTGATCCTGAATTTGTTAATAAAGATAGTTATATAGCTCCAAGTACTGAGTTAGAATCTAAAGCTTGTGAGATATTTGCAGATGTATTAGGATTAGATATTTCTGATATAAGTGCTGATGCTAATTTCTTTAGGCTAGGTGGAAATTCAATATTAAGCATTAAGCTTAAACAGAGACTGAATCAAATTGAAGAATTTAAAGATATAACAGTAGCAGATATATTTACGTATAACACGGTTAAGGGATTAGTTAATAAGGTTAGTTCTGAAGTTGATAATTATAATCTTCCAAGTTTAGCTTCTAATAACTCACATGAAATAGCTATAATAGGAACTTCAGGGGTGTTTACAGGAACAAATACTGTAGATCAATTATGGAGCTTATTAGAGTCAAATGACGAAGCAATAGAGTTTTTAAATGTTGATGAATGCAGAGAGCTAGGAGCATCAGAAGAATTACTTAATAATCCTAATTATGCTCCAGTATCAGGAAGAGTTAAAGAAATTGATTTATTTGATCCTAGCTTTTGGGGTATATCACCTATTGAAGCTAAACAATTAGATCCACAGATACGTAAATTTATAGAGCATTGTTGGTATGTGTTAGAACAAAGTGGTTATTCTCAATCAAGAAAGCAGGATATCATAGGCGTCTTCGCGGGGATGGGAGGTAGTAGTTATTTCTATGATCATATATTACATGGTGAGCTTAAAGATGAGATTAACTTATGGGAAGCAAGTGCATCTAATTCTAAGGATGCTTTAGCCACTAAGGTTGCATATTTACTTGGATTGACTGGTCCAGCTCATTCAGTTAATACAGCTTGTTCAACAGGGTTAGTATCTATAGTTGATGCTTGTGATAAATTGTCAGTAGGTAAGTGTAATATGGCTCTAGCAGGAGGAGTATCATTATCATTACCTGATCAAGTAGGATATATATATCAAGAAGGTATGATTTTATCTGAAGATGGACACTGTAAAACATTTGATGCAGATGCTAATGGAACAACAGGAGGATCTGGAGTAGGCGTTGTATTACTTAAGAGATTAGATGATGCAATAAAAGATAAAGATAATATCTTAGGGGTAATTAAAGGATATGCTACTAATAATGATGGCGATCGTAAATCAGGATATACAGCCCCATCAGTAGTTGGTCAAAGTGAATGTATTATTTCAGCACAAAAGATGGCAGGAGTAGATGTTAATGATATTGATTATGTAGAATGTCATGGTACCGCTACTAAATTAGGAGATCCTATAGAAGTTCAAGCACTTAAAGAAGCCTTCAAACATAATGGTTATAATAATGAAAATAAGAAAATTATATTAGGAGCTATTAAGGCTAATATAGGTCATACAGATTCAGCAGCAGGAACTGCTGGGTTAATTAAAGTAACAGAGATGTTCAAACATGACTTGATACCTGGGCAACCTAATTTTAATAAGCCGAATCCAGAGCTTAATATAGAGTCCACACCATTTGAGATATCTAAAGATAATAATCCATGGCTGTCTAATAAGTCTAAGCCAAGATTAGCAGGAGTAAGTTCATTTGGAGTTGGAGGGACAAATGCTCATGTAGTAGTAAGTGATTATTATCAAGAAGCTAGACAAATAACGAATGATGATAATCAATGTTATATAATTCCAATTACAGCTAAGAATAGAAAATCATTATTATCTTACCAAAAAGCTTTAGCTAATTATTTAGAAAATAATGAAGTATCACTAAGAGATTTAGCCTATACATTAACTTATAGAAGAGAGCACTTTAATTATAGAAGTAGCTTTGTAGCTAACTCTAAAGAAGAACTAATACAAAGTCTTAATACAAAGAATAACTATACTAAAATACCTAGAGAAGAAGATAATACAATAATATTTATGTTCCCTGGACAGGGTAATCAGTACTTTGGTATGGCTAAGGAGCTATATGATAATGATGAATCGTTTAAAGAGATAATCAATAAAACTATAGAGATAGCAGATAAATATTTAGATCAAGATTTAAAAGCAGTTTTGTTTAATAATAAAGAAGCTTCAGAATTAATAAATCAGACAGAGTGGTCACAGATATGTTTATTTGTAATAGAGTATAGCTTAGCTAAGTATTTAAATACTTTAGGTATTAACGCAGATGCATATATAGGACATAGTATAGGAGAATATGTAGCGGCTACATTATCGGGAGTATTTAAATTAGAGGATGCTATTAAACTAGTTATAGCTAGAGGTAGATGTATGCAGGCTATGCCTGAGGGATCTATGTTATCTATAAATGCTGAGAAAGAAGAAATACAAAACTATATCCAACAAAGTAATTGTGAGATAGCAGTTATTAATTCAATAGAAGATATAGTGGTCTCTGGAGAGAGCAATGATATAGATAATCTACATGCTTTATTAAGACATAAAGCTATCCCAAGTATTAAGCTTAATACTTCACATGGGTATCATTCTAGATTAATGCAGGAGGCATCAGATAAGTTTAAAGAAGCATTTGAAGGGATACAAATAAATAAACCTAAGCAAATAACAATATCTAATATAACTGGAGATATATCACAAGATGATATTACAACACCAGAATACTGGCAGAGCCAAATTAGAAGTACAGTTGAGTTTGCAAAAGGTGTGGAGAGATTATCTAATAAATATAATAATAAAGTTACATTTATAGAGGTTGGGCCTGGTAAGAGTTTAGTATCATCTGTTGATAAATATAAGAAGTATATAAATAATAGAAATATTCACACTATACAGTTACTGCCATCATATAAGCAGAAAGCTGAGTGGGATATAAGGTCACAACAAAGTATAGAAGCTATATTGTGGCAAAGTAATCTACAAAAAAAGATAAATAAAAGCTTAAAACACAGTACTAACCTTATAACAAATTTACCAACATATCAATTTGATTTTCAAAAATGTTGGATTAATAAGCTTCCTAAAGTAATTGATCAAGATGAATTAAGTATATTGCCAGAAGATAAGTGGTATAGTACACCGCAATGGACAATTATTGATGATATTAAATCAGCTAAATTTAAGTTATCTAGCCCTTTAATATTCATCTCGAATGATTCTCAAAAGGATTTATTTAAAGATATAACAGCTAATCCTTTATTTATTAAATTAGATATAAATAATAAGGATTTTATTCAAAATGATAATCAAATTACTATTAATCCAATAAGTGAGGATCATTATAGAGAATTATCGAATCACATAAACAATATAGAAAATATTGTTCATATATCTAGTTATATAAATAATGATGTACTTGAAGATAATTTATCATATGGTTTTTATTCATTATTTTTAATTAAGAAGTACTTATTACCAGTAAAATTATTTAAAAGATTATTAATATTAACTAGCGGATTATTCAATCTTAGTGATAACGATTATATATCAGCTAGTAATGGTAGTATGGTAGGAGCATTAAGAAATATAAATTATGAAAATCCTGATTTAAATGCTCAGATTATAGATATTGGATATAATAATGACTTGGCTAGTATATTATCTACAGTTAGTAAAGAAGGTTATTATAAAAGTGAAAGTCCGATAGCAATTAGATTTAATAAACTTTGGCAAGAAAGAATTTCTAAAATTACGTTAGAAGATAATAAGCAATTAACTATTAATGATAAAGATACAATCTTTGTAACAGGAGGTTTAGGGGGAGTAGCTTTATCAACAGCATTAGAGATATCAAAGCATCATAATCATATACATTTTATTTTAAGTAGTAGGACAGATATTACTAAGCTAAAAGTCACAGAATATATTCAAGAAAAGCTTAATATATTAGAGCTAATAAAAATAAATAATTGTTCGCTTGAAATATTGGCAATAGATATATCAGATGAATTATCTATAAAGCAGTTAGAGTCAAGAGATATACAAGGAATTATCCATACAGCCGGTGTAGAACCACTCCCTATAGATAAATATAGTTTGAGTGATGTTAAAGAGGCATTAAAAGCTAAGGTATATGGAATTAATAATATTTTAAATATTTTAGATATAAGTAAATTAAAATTTATAGCTATGACATCATCATTGGCTAGTATTATGGGAGATGTTAATAGGTTTGAGTATTGTGCATCAAATAGTTATTTAGATTATTTAGTTAAAGATAATAAATTTAATAATATAAATATTATTTCTATAAATTGGCCAGGTTGGCTAGACATCGGTATGGTTAGAAACCATAAGAAAATGGATTCTAATATTAAGCAAAATAAACTAGCTTCATTAATTGAAGCAAATGGATTTGATGCATCAACAGGATCTAGAATCTTTTATGAAGCTATAAATAATAATGTTAAGCAAGTTGTATTGTCGAAATTAGATATTTATAAATTAAATAAAAGACTATTTAATAACTTAGGTCAAGATAGTAAGTTAGATAAAAAAATATATATAGCAGAAGAATCCTATACAGAAAAGGAGAAGCTTATTGCTGAGACTTTTGCAGATATACTAGGTTTATCTGAAATATCAATATATGATGATTTTTTTGAGCTAGGCGGTAATAGTATATTAGCTATTAAGTTATCACATAGATTATCTAAAGAGTTAGATAAGCATATAAGTGTGGCTGACATTTTTGCATCCAAAACAATAGATAATATAAAAAGTAAATTAGATATAGACAAATGTCTGGTAAGGTGGGAATTTTAGAATGAGTATTATAGATTTTTTTGAATATTTAAGGCTCCATGGAGGAGCTATATGGTTTAATGATAAACTTTACATTGATATGCCTAGGGATTTAACTAGTTTAGAAAATAAACAATATATATCTTTAAATAAAGATAATATAGTTAATTTACTTTATGCTAATGACATTAATTCTCCTAAAAAGTTCATAGAGAATAAGATTCTAAAATTAGAGGTAGATATTTATCCATTATCCTTTGCTCAGGAGCGTTTATGGTTTATAGAGCAGTATGAGGGAGGAAGTAATGCCTACCATATACCAATGTTGGTATCTTTGAAAGAAGGAGTTAATGAAGAAGCTCTTAAGCAATCAATATTATCAATAGTATCAAGACATGAAGTATTAAGAAGTGTCTTTAGGCAAGATAATGAAGGTAATGATTATCAAGTTGTTTTAAATGATAGTTTAGTTATTAATGAATATAGTTATAAAGATATAGGTATATCCAAACAGATTGATAAAGATATTAATACACCATTTGATT
>NZ_VXKQ01000047.1 GCF_008711465.1 Francisella sp. SYW-9 | reverse complement strand
GTGTATTGGTTGAGATTGACGCAATGCCATTGACTATTAATGGTAAATTAGATCGTAAGTCATTACCAGATCCTGAGTTTATTAATGAAGATTGTTATGTAGCCCCAACTACGGAACTTGAAGAAAAATTATGTAATATATTTGCAGAAGTACTTGGTTTAGAGAAAGTTGGTATTACAGATGATTTCTTTAGGATAGGTGGAGATTCAATAGTAAGTATTCGTCTAGTAGGTAGGTTAATAAAATCTGGATTTAATATATCAGTAGCTGATGTATTTAATTATAGAATGGTACAGAAGTTATTAAATAATGTAAATTATTCACAAATTATTTTAGATAATAAGTATACACCTTTTTCTTTAGTTACAGAAAAACAACGGAATGAAGTAGCAAGCAGATCAAATATTTTAGAGAGTGAAATAGAGGATATATATCCAGCTAGTTATTTACAGACAGGAATGTTGATCGAATCAATATTAAATCCAAAAGGAACATATCATGATGTATTTAGCTATAGGATAAATAAGAAATTTAATAGAGAACGATTCGCTGAGATATGGAAAAATCTTTCTATAAAACATGAGCAATTAAGATCGTTATTTATTGAGCTAGATGAAGGATATTATAATGTTATTCATAAAGAAGTATATATAGATGATAAAGTAATATTAAAAGATTCTCCAATACCTGTAAAAGAAATAGTAGATAAAGAAAAATCTATTGCTTTATCTCTAGATGAAACTGGTTTATATAGGTTTATAATTTCTAAAAGAGAAGACTCCTTTGTATTAATATATTCATTTCATCATGCAATTACAGATGGCTGGAGTGTGGCATCCTTAATATCAGAGTTTGTGGATTTATATGTTAAAGAAGAAGATATAAAGCAAGAATTAATACCTAGTTATGGTAAGTTAATAAGAAATGAATTGGCAGTTATAGATAATCAAGAGTATAGAGACTTCTGGTTTAACTACTTAGAAGATTATGACTATGTAAATAATAATTTGATATTAAATTGGGAGTATACATCCCAAGATGATCAAGTAGTAGTTGGTAAACTAATTGATTCTAATACTTCAACTAGATTACTTGAACTATCTAGAGAATTATCTGTATCAGTAGATACAATATTCTTATCTGCATATTATTTAGTTTTATTTAAGCTTTTAAATAAGGAAGATTTAATAATAGGGAGAGTGGTAAATAATAGGTTAGAAGAGGAAAATGGAGATAGATTATTTGGATTACATTTAAATACAATTCCGTTTAGGAATGATGTTAGCAAAGTTAAAGCAATAAGAGATCTTATTGAGAGTATTCAATATAATAAGAATCAAATTGAGAAATATAAATTATATCCATATGGAAAATTAAAATCAGACTTAAATATGCAGGAAGATTTATATCAATTTGGATTTAACTATATTCATTTTCATATAGCAGAAGATAATTATAGAAATAACGATATTGATTCAGAATATTCACATGAGCAAACAAATATTCCATTAACTCTTAACATAGCTAGACAAGGTAATGAGTTTCAAATTATTTTGAAAGGTTTAAGTGATTTTATTGACAAAGGTATTGCAGAGAAGTTTGTTAGTTACTTTAATGATTCATTAGCAGCTTTAACAAATAATAATATATTAGAAATAAAAGATTATAGTCTTTTAAGTAAAGAAGAATATCAAACCATAGTATATGACTGGAATCAGACAGATAGTGATTATCCTAAAGATAAGACGGTATACCAACTGTTTGAAGAGCAAGTTGAACAGAATCCAGATAATGTAGCATTAGTATTTGAAGATAAACAGTTAACTTATAAAGAGTTAAATGAAAGATCAAACCAATTAGCTAGGTATATAAGAAAGCAGTATAAGGAAGTAACGAATCAAGAGCTTAAACCAGGTACATTGATTCCATTATGTT
>NZ_VXKQ01000046.1 GCF_008711465.1 Francisella sp. SYW-9 | reverse complement strand
AATCAATTATCTAAAGTATTACCAGAGTATATGATGCCTAGTGTATTAGTTAAGATTGAATCAATGCCATTAACAGTAAATGGTAAGTTAGATCGTAAGTCATTACCGGATCCTGAATTTGTTAATGAAGATAGTTATGTAGCACCTACTACGGAACTTGAAGAGAAATTATGTAGTATATTTGCAGAAGTACTTGGATTAGAAAAAGTTGGTATTACAGATGATTTCTTTAGGATAGGTGGAGATTCTCTATTGGCTGTTAAAGTCATCTCTTCAATAAAAAAGATATTAGAACTTAGTATAACTGTTAAGGATATTTTTGGTAATTCTACACCTGCTAAATTAATAAAAGCTTTGGCATCAAATGGTAAAAATCAAGAACTAAAACTTAAAGCACGAGATGATAAAACAATAGTTCTAACTGAGAATCAGAAGAGTATTATGAATAGAATAAGTATAGATAATGATATAACTTTATATAATGGCACATATGGTTTTATTATAAATAAAAATATCAAGATCAATATTATGATAAAAGCTTTTAAGGAGACCGTTGATGCTTTGCCTCTTATGAAAACTCTATTTATTAGGAATAGTCAAAGTACTTTAATAGATATTAACAACTTAAAATTACCTATTTCTATTAATAGAAGCTTCTATAATAAGAATCCTAATAAACAAACCTTAATAGATTTGCTTAATAGCTTATCACTTGAGATATTTAATTTAGATAAAGATGTTTTATGGAAAGCATGCATATATCCATTATCTGAAAATAAATATTATTTAACACTTTGCTTTTCTCGTATTATTTCTGATGGTTACTCATGTGGCATATTTCTTAAGGTTTTGTTTAATAATTATGATAGCTTATTAAGAGATGAATTCACTTCTCCTGATAAACAATCTCTTAATTATTTTGATTATGCATCAAGAGAGCAGAGATCCATAAAAGAAGGCAAATACTCAGAACAAATTAATTATTGGAAGAGTAAATATAAATATTTACCATGCCGCCACTTACTTGGAGTTGAATTGAATCAACGTCCTTTATTATATGGACCTGCTAATATTATTAGAATTGAGCTTGATGAGTTAACAACATGGAATTTGCGTAATTACTCTAAAGGCTTGGGTATTTCTCCTTACAGTATATTTTTTTCTGTATGGTCTGACTATCTACAACAAACTAGTGGGAAACAAAAAATATCAGTTACTTGTTACTATAGAAACCGTGATGAGGACGAATTAAAACATATTCATGGACCTTTTACTAACAGTATTCCTATATTAATAGATTTTCCATTACAATTGGGACAAGAGAATAAATGTATTAAAACATCTTTGTTAAGAGTGTCTGATTCAATACATGAAGGAATTAGTAACTCAGTACCATATGGACTACTTTTAGATAGTATTGGGATAGAGAAAGAATTGCAAATTAAATATAATGGTTATCCATTGACTCAAACTTTTGTCAACTTCCCGCAGCCTTATAGTGATGTAAGCAGAGATGAATCTTATCGTAAAGATATTAGCATGTTATCCCATACAAAGCTAACTTCAGAACTAGATATCGGTATTATTCTTTTTGAAGATAAAAATAATTATTCTATAGGGTTAATTTATCGTCCCGAATTATTTAGTTATGACTTTTCTAGTCAAACAGCTGAAAATTATATAGATAGGTTAAAGAGGGTATGTTGCAACAGTGCCTAAATATTTGATATAAAAATAGATAGATTATATACTATAAATACTGATTGTGTTTTAACTTCATAACTAAGTATGAGCAAGAAAAAATCAGATAGCTTTATAATACGCCTAAATGAAGCTTGTGACTATGCGAAGATTGCCCCTTATAATAAAGGTCGAATAGGTGAGCTTGCTCGAATATTAGGGATTTCTGAAAGAGGAACAATTAAATATTTTCATGGAGATAGTAAACCAACAAAAAAAGGATATGGAAGAATATCAAAAAAACTAGGAGTTCGTAGAGAATGGTTAGAGAGTGGAAAAGGACAAATGCTAGATTACAAAGATCCATTATTAGATTTCCAAGATACAGTAGCTTATCCATTATTTGCAATTAATAATATAGATAATCCTACAGTAGACTATATCCATATAAATCTCCCTAAAAATATTAGCGATAAAGATAATATTCTATGTATTAAAGTTTATGGTAATTCAATGTCTCCTAGGTTTATCGATGGATCTATAGCTATTGTCGATACTATAGCAACCCCGATTGATGGTGATTATATTCTAATTAAAGTAAAAGAATATGCTACTCCTATGATAAGACAATATATAATTAGTGAATCAGGGTTTTATTTAATAGCTGTAAATCCTAAGTTTGAAACATTAAAAATGCAAGCTAGTAATGGGTATAGTTTAATTGGTGTAGTGAAACAGGTAATTATAAATTTATGAGAAAAGAATTATTAGAAGCTCTATTGAAAAATAGATTGTATACATTAGCCATAAATAATGATTGGAGAAATAGTGAACTTCTAGAAAAATATAATAAAAAATTTAGTTATTATTATAGTAATGAGGTATTAGGTGAATTTAGCAATATTTCGCTCATTAATATACTTGGTGACTCTCATGATTTTAAGGCAACATTACATATAAGGACTTGTGATGCTGATTTCATATATAAACCTACAAATGGATATAATCATATCTTTCTAAATAGAATATATTCATTATTAAACGAGAAATATTTTAATTTTATTAAATATCCCATAATAGGATACTCAGAGAAATACCATAAAGCTGACTACATAAGCAATGAAAATATTAAAGATATCTGTGATTTCTCATATCACTATGGAGCTTTATTGTTTTTAGCCTATACTTTTAGATTTGTAGATATTCATAGTGAAAACGTTATAATAAAGGATAGTAAACCTATTATATGTGACGTTGAGACTATGTGTCTGCCTATAATAGAGAACACATACAAATATGATTTACATTGTACGTCTTTATTACCCAATAAAGCAAAAATTACATCTAGTGATATAAGCTTTAAATCTCCTATTGATAATATTAAAATTTCTAATAAACACTTTAAAGATGGTATAGACAAATGTTACGTTTCTTTTATTCAAAATAAGGATCAAATACTCCAGCTATTTAATGATTTTAAGAATAACATGACATTTAGATTAATAGTTAGGCCAACTAGATACTATTTCAGAGTGATTGAAAATTATTTAATAAATAAAAAGCTTGCGATAAACAATTCTATACGATATAAGTATTTATTAGATTCATTATACGGAGAGCATCAGTTAATTAAATCTTTTCATAAGTATGAAATTATAGATTGTAATTCATTAAATATACCATATTTTACATATGATATTGATTGTAATATTTCACATAAAGGTAAAGTACTTCCAAAACCAGATTATTTATTTTCTTGCTATGAGCATATCTTAAAATCCATGGAGAATTTAGATACAATAAGGTTAGAGATACTACGAACATGTAACCATTTATGATCAATAAAACACCTAATGTATACGTAATTGTTTTTATTATGCCTATTTTGACTTTTATTATTTTTTTGCCAACTATTGATATTGGAGCTACGATCCATATTTTGAATACTTTTATTGTTTCAGTAGCTGCTATATATTTCTCTTTAAATTATCCCCTCATAGATTCTATTACGGAGGTTTATGGCAGAAGAATATCATATTTGCTGATACTTATAGTATTTATAATATTTATATTTTTTTCTTTAATTAATGACTTTTTACTATCTCAATCTTATGAATATAAAAAATATGCATATATATATGATAAATCCGTTATACTAACTATTATTGGAGCCTTTATTTTTTTGGGATCTTCATTTTTAAATATCTATATTTTTGGATATATAAGATATAAACTTAAACGTTACCCATATATTATCAGAACCTTATTAATATCTACTTTTCTTGAAATAATAGTTAGTGCAATTGTATACCCTCTTTGCTTTTATAACAAAAGCTGGCATTTTATATTATCAATTATGATAAGTAATACCTTAATTAAAGTATTACTATCTATGCCCGGTGCTTTTATATCAAAAATACTAGTAGTATTATATTTGGCTTTAGATAAAGTCGGAGAGTGATCTACCCCATGCTTTTTTAAATTTGTCATAAAAACCAAATTCTATTACGGACATTGGCTAACCTACGTGCGCTGAGGGGCCACATTTTTAAAATGGAAAATCTTTAATTTTACTATCATATACATCTTGGCAGTTATTCTCAGTCAGTCAAATATTTCGGCACTGTTGCAAACTTTGACTAATTTGATTATTAATTTTAGAATTTATCTTTATATTCAATAATTTCATCTAGGACCATAGGGAGCGAATGAACAAAATGTGGCGGTTTAGACTTTCTTTGTCTTTTATATAGTATGGTTGTGATGTGGTTTATGTAAATTGATGCTAGATAACTTTTTATATACAGTACATATTTAAGTTAATCTCTAACTGAAATTTATTGATTGCTTCTTGTGGTAATATATGTCGTATACCATATACTGGAAAATCCATAGAAGCAGATATATAAGTTGTGAGATTCACAGAGATGGTTTCAACTTTCTCATAGCCAGTTCAACAGCATAAACAGGCTCTTGTATATGTTCTTTTTTAGGGTCATACAAGTCATTAACTTCATCCCATAAAAGAATTTTATCTTTGAGATTATTAACTATATCAGTAGGAGATAATCCTTTAAGAGACCCATGAGGTCTATGCCAGTTATAAAACATTTGCCATTCAGATAAAGAATCCTGTAGAGCATCAAAGTCTGATAGATCAGCTAATGCGTAAAACTCTTCTAGATCAGTTTTTTGAGATCTTTCTACTTTACCATTTAAGTGAGGACAACCCGGCTTATTTGGCCTAAATTTAATACCATATAACATCAATTTCTTTTGCACTTCAAAGGCAAAAAACTCTCGACCCCTATCGGTTTGAATTCTCTGAATAGCAAATGGGAATTCTTCACACATAATGTCAATAAAATCTAAAGTATTTTTAGCTGTGGCTCTTGTATAAATTTTTAGCACCCTCCATCTAGAACAATCATCTACAGCCGTATATTGGTATATTCCAGGAGCTATTTTACATGTATCAACTTGTACTCTATCTCCAGGTATTGGTCTGCTATATTTTTTAAATTTCTTCTTTCTTTTAAGCTTTCGAATATCTGGCATATTTTCAGATTTCAAAATCTTATGAATAGTGGCTAATGATAAAGAAAAGTTATTTTGTCTAAGTAGTTGACTTTGTATTCTTCTAGCACCTAAATTACGCTTTCTCAAAGCAAGTATTTCAATTTTAATACTTTCATCTACTTTTTTATTTGGAGAATTTATCGGGCGTTTACTTTGATTATTTAAACCAGCTTCACCAAGGTCTTTATATCTACTAACCCACTTTCTTAAAGTTGGTCTTGATATACCACAACGTCGACAAACATAGCCTGCATTTGTAGTTTCTTCATATAGCTTAACCCAAATTAATCGGGCCTTGATTTCAGCTTCCATAACAAGCTGATTTTAACATTTATTATTGAAACTATCTCTATGAATCACACAAGTTATGTTTCATACCGTAGCAAATCAAACCAAAGTGCTTAATCAATTAGCTAATGAAGGGATTGAATATAATAATGACAGCTTATCAATTTTATCTCCATTTTTTAGGGAAAATATAAATCGTTACGGTGTTTTTGAGTTATCAAAGTCAAAAACATCAATACCACTAGAGTTTAATATTCAAAGTAGAAAACAAACATGACCCTTTTTTACCAGGATCCCGGCCGAAGGTCAAATAAATCTAAAAAGAATTGGAAAAAATTTTATAAAGTTCGTTTAAGTTATGGAGTATTACAATCATTACTTCTTTTCATACAATATTTTTCTATATTTATGATTCTATTTTTTACTAGAGATGGAGGAGTTAGTAGATTAGTTATGGTTAGTATGGTATTAGTTCAGCTTAATCGCCCGTTTGAATTAATAGCTACATCTTTACGTGAAATAATAATAGCTAAAGGTATGGTATTACCATTGCAGGATCAATTCAATAAGCATCGTAAACCTCATGAGAACAAAAACGGTTTTACTCTACATTCTGATAAAATTAGCATAACTTTAAGTAATCTAAGTTATAGTTATAAGTCAAAAAAAGAAACATTATTTAAGCCTATTTCATGTAAGGGGTTATTTGCACAGCCCTCCATTTTTTTGGTTTTTGAGATAATTAGAAATTCATAATTTAGCTAGTTGTATAAATTTAGACCTTATAAACAAAATTTAATTTCTTTGTTAAAAACTACATCTAGACTAATTCATCTTAACTTTTATGGCACAAGGTTTACCTCTATTCTCTCCATTTTCAAAAGTTACATTGTCTCCCTGTTTTAAAGAATTCTGCTCTTTATAATCAACTTCATTTTTATGGAAAAATATGTCATTACCACCATCTTGTGGTACGATGAATCCAAAACCTCTTTCTGCATTAAACATTTTAACTGTTCCCTGTCTCATTAAATTATTCCTTTTAGTTTATTGTTTTGTGTATTTAAGTTATGTAGCATTTTTTTAAGAAACTTAACGATTTTATAATGAGATTGAATATTGAGAAATAAACGTATGACAGTATTTGGTCGCAATTGTTAAATAAAGTTACAATATGTATATAACTTTGGATCATTGTACTCTATTTAATTCAGAAAATATACTTATTTAAACTATACATATAATATAACCTTCATTCATGAAATAATTCTACTCCAAGGCTATATATGAGATTAAAAGCTATTAAAAACATATACTACTAGTTTGCGCATGTATTTTGACTACTCCCATATGATAAATCATCTGGTATAAAAAATTTATTTACCAATGGAGATATCATTGCTCTAAGAAGAGAATTATAGTCAATAACAAAATGAAGTTCTGTACCAACAGGAATCAGTTTATTAGCGGAATTTATTACTAAATGATCACTCGTTGCTCCTATAATATTATACTCAGATAAACACTTTATTCCATTAGAGACTATATCTTGATTCCCAAAAGCTAAAATAGACTGATAAACATGATTACCTTTTAAGTTAGTTTTTAGTTTTGACTCTATAACTTCAGCAACAAGATATATTGCATCTTGATATAGCCCTTTAATCGGAGTGTTATCTAACGGATCTATTCCAAGAAAAATAGCCTCTCCTAGGCGAAGATTATTAATTCTACCAATATTGTTTTTACTATTAAGGGCCCAGCTTAGATTTGCTGAATTACCACCACTTATAATATCTAATTTTATGTTATATGATTTTTCAATAGAGTTAGCTATGGATGACAATTGGTTCATTTTCATATTATCAGGAGTACTACCATTGAGACACATTAAATTAGTTCCTATTCCTTTAATATGTATGTTAGGTAGAGTTAAAACCTTCTTTACAACTTTTAAAATATTTTCCGGTAAAATACCTTCTCGAAGATCTCCTAATTCAATCATTAAAACAACTTCATGAATTAAATTTAATTTATTTGCTATTTTGGATAGAGCTTTTATTATAGTAATTTCACTATTAAAACTTATAGTTTTTGATAGAACTACACGTTTAATTTGACTAAGCATTGGTGAACGAATAAGATATGTTTGTATTAGATTTTTTTCTTTATTCACTAATTCTATATTTCCAATATGAGAATCTCCTAAGCCTATAACTCCCGCTTTTATTAAAATATCAGTCATTATTTGAGATGATTGAATAACTTTAGTTACACCTATTACAGATATATTTAAATGATTTAAACGATCTACTAAAACTTTAGTATTATGCTCTATTTTATGAAGATTAATTACTAATCGAGGAGTTTCCACTAAAGTACTTATTTGTTTTTTAAATAAAGACATTTTGAGACACCATATCAAACAATAAATTTGAAGGTGACATTAAGGCATCCACAATTGGAAGTTTGTATTTTTTACTATATTCTTTTATTACTTCACCAACTTGAGTTTTATTCATATTTTCATGATTAATTGTAATACCTATTACTTTAGTTTGTGAGAAAGTTTGAATAAGGTTAATTTCATCATCAATTTCTGGCATTAATAAATTTTCAAAATCACAACGATATTTTCTTTTTGGAGCATGCTGTAAAATAACTGCATCTGGACAACAGCCTCTTAGAATAAACGAGCTACTAGAAAAAGCAGGATGACTTAAAGAACTTTGTCCTTCTACAAAAATAATATCAGGCCGCTCTTCTTCAAACGCTGAAACAACATTTGCCTCTAACTCTCCAATACAAAATTGTGAAGGTATAGCATCTATAGCTACTCCATACTTAGCCCCTTGAATCAAACTGGTTTGCCCTGTCCCAACCATAACGGCTTTAAATCCAGAAGAGTTAAATAGTTTAACAAGTATATTTGTCGTTGTGCGTTTTCCAATAGCACAATCAGTTCCTAAAATAGCTATTACAGGACAAGTTACTTTAGATATATTCCCAGTGTATATTCTTAAATCTTTTTTATCTGGAGGTTTTCTTACATCTAAGATTTTTACATTATACTTACTAGCTGCAAGCGATAATTCTGGATCTTCATTTAAAAAAACATGTAAACCATTAACAATATTTATACCCAATTGAATCATTTCTAGTACTATTTTATGCTCTTTATTAGATAGAGCTCCTGTAGCTGGTGCCAGACCTAAAATAAAATAATCTGGTTTACTCTTTAGATTTTTTAATGCAGATATGTAACTATGATAGATAGGAATACCATTTGGGATATTATCAAGTACCATACCAGAATCTAAATTTGCTTTAGTACTATCAATAACAGCTACAATATTATATTTTTCAGAATGCCTAATTAATCCATTAGCTGTTTTGCCATCAAGTTCGCCAAAATTTGCTTCGCAATAAATAATTGCTGTTTTTAATCTTTTTTTCATAAGAGTCCTTTTCTTAGAGTATTACATTTAGAAACAAGATTAGAAGATAGGTTAATCTATTAATCTAAATTGTGTCCTATCCTTTATAATTTGCTCTGTTTAGCTCAAAGTGATTTATAAGGATATTTTTTTTGTCTATTTTGAAAAGAAATGATTTCTTTATTCTGTATAGTGCCATTTTTAATATCTGTAGCATTTTTTAAAGTTTTCTTTTTAGAACTTTTATCGTTTTTATTTAAAATTAAAGTAGGTAAGTAATTTATCAAAGCATTAGAAATGACTCTAGTAGCAGTTTCCCAAAGATAAGTTGGAGTATGGTCTACTCCATAATAGTCTATATTACCAACTTTAAACATAGGGGCTTTAAATGTAGTAGGACAAGAAAAAGTAAATCCCATTTCTTTATCGCAGCTAACATCTATAACTAAAGTACCTTTTTTCATTTTTGACAAATTTTTTTCTTTTATAAACATTATTGGATTATTAGGATCCTGCAATATTCCGTTGACAATAATATCTGATTTATTAATTAGATCAGCAAACTTTTTACTACTTATTATATCCTTTGGAACTGTAACATATTTACAACCTTTAATAACATTAGCTAATGTACCAATACTTCGACGTGTACATATAGTTATATCTTTATAACCTCTACCTTGTAAAGCATGTATAGCTCCATGGCTTACTGATCCAAATCCTATTATTAATATTTTCTTTTGATCACCATATTTACCATCAATCCCTTTTAGTTGAAGTGCATGCAAAACAGAACAGTAACCAGCAAGCTCATTATTTTGATAAAACACATGTTCATTTATATTTTGATCCTTATTAAAGGAAAACATTGCTTCAAAGGATATGATTGTTAATTTTTTATCAATAGCTATTTGAACTATATCTTTCTGTTGAACACAATGCGACCAGCCCCAAATAGTTCCACCTTCTTTGATCTCAGTTAAATCTTCTAATAATGGTTTAGCTAATATTACATTTCCTATATTTTTGAGGATCTCTAAACGTGGTGCAACACCAGCTGTTAAGCTAGTAATTTTCTCATCAGAAACTCCAAATGATTCTCCATAGCCTGTTTCAAATACAAGATTATTTCTAATATCCCCAGGTATCTTGAGTAAATATTCTGGATGAATAGGTAATCTTTTTTCTGATTCTTTTCTTGAAGTTGAAATGACCCCAAACAATGAATTATTCATAATTATTATCCTTATTTTCATAACACTATGAGACCAAAATTAAATATTTTATATCAGTGTTAAAGAGTGTATAAATCAGAGAAAGATAATATTGAAGGCCTATCTAAAAATGAAAGTTCGATAAAATTAGTCATAAATACTAACTTCACACCATTACAGTATATATAAAAAATACCTGTATAACAAAAATTGATAGATCAATTAAAATTATTTACAAGGTCATTCAATTTTTATAAATTTTAACCAATAGCTACATTTCTAAATTTGAGATACTCATATAAAGTAGTTCTAGAAATACTTAATTGTGCAGCTATTTCTTGAGTTGTTAATTCTTTTTGATTATAAAGAGCTTCAGCTATGCAGGCTTTTTTCTTTGCCTCATCTGATAAGCTCTTAGGTCTACCGCCCATTTTCCCTCTAGCTCTTGCAGATTTTAAGCCAGCCATTGTTCTTTCTCTAATTAAATCTTTTTCAAATTCAGCTAGTGAGGCAAAAATATTAAACATTAATTTGCCCTGTATAGTTGTAGTATCAATAGGATCGTTCAAACTTATAATGCCAACATTTTTGTTTAGCAAATCATTAACTACTTTTATAAGATGATGCAAAGATCTTCCCATACGATCAAATTTCCAAACAACCAATGTATCACCTTCAGAAATTTCATCAAGTAGTTTGAGCCACTCAGGTCTATCAGCTTTAGCTCCTTTAGCAATTTCGGAAAATATTTTTTGACAACCTGATTCTTTAAGGCTATCTATCTGCATATCTAAGGATTGGTCTTTAGTACTAACCCTAGCGTAGCCATATTTCATCATATTGTTCAATTATCATTAATATTTATTTTGATAAAGTAAATAGCATTTTCTTACAAAAATGACTGTTTTTATGTTTGATTTTGCTCCAAAATGATTTGTAAGTTTAAACGAGGGTTTTTCCGTACAAGCTTATGACAAAAAATAGTCATAGAATTAACCTGCTGACTCCACAGGAAATAAACGATCTTTACACAATCCATAAATTTACCAAATTAGATCGAGAAGTGTTTTTTGATCTTGATGAATCTGAAAGAAAGTTTGTTAATACTAAAGCTTCCATAAATAAAACAAGAGCTACCCTTGTATTCCAACTTGGCTATTTTAAAGCAAGTGGGTTATTTTTTGATAATATCATCTTCAATGAATATTCTGATGATTTTAAATTCATTACCAAAAATATTCTTGGCGAGATTAATCTTAAATTCAAAGGTAAGCTTGGATATGATTCTAGAATCAAGCAGATAAAAGATATTACAGAATTATTAGGATTTACAAGTTGGAAAGATAGTGATAAAAGTAAAGTTGAAAACCATCTCTTAAATCTTTTAAGAAGCCATGCTAACCCTAAAGATGCTCTAAGAGAGCTTATAATTTATTTTGAAAATCAAAAAATAATTTTACCAACTTATAGAAACTTACAAGATTTATTTACTGGGTGTATATCTATTGAAAACTTGAGGTTGCAGAATGTTATTGCCTTGATTCCTGATGCTATAGACAGACAAATTAACAAACTTATAAATACAGAAACTATTACAGATTTATCAGAAATTAAATCTGATCAAAAAGGCTTTCAATTACAATTTATCAGCAGTGCTATACGAGTAACTAAATCTATTAAAACTATTTATAGCTTTTGTAAAGAATTCTTACCATCACTAAAAATATCAAACAACTGTATATGCTATTATGCAAGCTTAATTGAGCATTATTCTCCATCTAGAATACGCATGCTAAATAAAACATTACAGTCGCTATATTTATTGTGTTACATACATATAAAATATCAGCAATGTATGGACAACTTAATTGTTAGCTTTATATAGGCTCCTATTAAATATTTGGCACTAAAACTCCGCTTCTTTCTCTATGCTGCATTATATTCCAATATTTCCTTGGCATTTATAGTTTGATCGTTAGAAATACTAAGCCTACTAAAATCATATATACCAAGCATATTTACATGCTTCCAAGTTAATATTT
>NZ_VXKQ01000045.1 GCF_008711465.1 Francisella sp. SYW-9 | reverse complement strand
AAAAAAGGAAGAAAGAAAAAAGAAAAAGAAAAAAAGAGGGAAGAAAGAAAAAAAAAGAAAGAGAAAAGAAAAGAAAAAGAAAAAGAAAGAGAAAGGAAAAGAAAAGGAAGTGAAAGAAAAAAAAAAGGAGGAAAAAAAAAAAAAAAAAAAAAAAAAGAGAAGAAAAAAAAAGAAAAAGAAAAAAGAAAGAGAAAAGAAGAAGAAAATGGGAAAAGAAGAGAAGAAATAAAAGTAAAAAAAAGAGGGAGAGAGAAAAAAAAAAAGAAAAAAAAAAAAAATAAGAAGATGTATAAAGAAAAAAATAAAAGAAAAAAAAAAAAAAGAAAGAAAAAGTAGTATATGGTAAAAGATAAGAAAAGAAAAATAAAAAAAAAAGAAAGGAATGAAAGAATGAGTAAAAGAGAAAGAAAAAATAAAAGGATCATCAAAAAAAAAAAAAGATAAAAGATAAAAGAGAAAAGGAAATACTTTAAGAAGCTTTAGAAGAAAGTGATCACGTAGTGGG
>NZ_VXKQ01000044.1 GCF_008711465.1 Francisella sp. SYW-9 | reverse complement strand
CTTTGTGGCTTTAGCTAGCATATTTATTTGGCTTAGATAATTTTTTGTTCATGGAACCTATTTAGATTATTATAAATATTATCTTAGTTTATAACCCTATTGATTAGGCTCTGTGCACAAAAAATATAAATTAGATTGAAAATAGCTAAACCGTTGTTATTTAAAAGTTGAAAAGCAATAAATATCAAAGGTTTAGCAAGTGAATTATCATATAAAAGAAGTATTTTGGTCAAGTATTTTATCATTCTTAAAATTACAAAAAGGCATACATACAAATGATGAAAATAAATTAAGATTATTTATTGAAGCAATATTTTATGTGTTACGTACAGGCTACCAATGTAGGATGTTACCATTTTACTACAGTAAATATAGGTCAATACATAAGCGTTTTAAAGATTGGTGTGATAAGGGTATATTTTCTGATCTATTTCAGTCAGTACAAGACCCTGATTTACAAGAAGTTATGCTTGATTCAACCATAGCGAGAGCTCATGCCTGTGCTACAGGATATGACAAGGATGATAATCAAGCAATTGGTAGATCAGTTGGAGGAGTGACTCATGCTATAACTGATGCTTTAGGCAATCCAATGGAAATATTACTATCAGAAGGCAGAATTCATGATAGTAAAGTAGCAATAGACCTACTACAGAATGTATATAATACAAAAGTTATCACTGATAGAGCATATCACTCTAATGAGATTAGAGAACATATTCAAAATATATCCTCTGAAGCTATTATTCCCTGTAAATCAATAAATCCTATAGCTTTTGATATTCAAATATACAAAGAAAGACATTTCATAGAAAATTTCTTTTCTAAGCTTAAGCATTTTAGAAGAGTATTTTCCAGATTTGATAAAACCATTTCTGTATATCTAGGAATAATTAAATTAGCTTGCACTTTTATTTGGCTACGATGAAAATCTATTTTTGTGCACAGAACCTAGTTATTATGATTTATATAAAAAGTTTTGAAATAAAATATAAATTGATTGAACATTTAGAAATTTACTTTAATCATATTTTTTAATATAATTACAAGGTTTTTTATAAAAAATATAATTATAAGTCTAAATTGTCTAACCAAACTTAAAATAAAGATCTACTTATAATAAACTTAAATCGTAAATTATACATATAATAAATGGCATAGAGGAGTTTTCTAGTGCTAACAAAAGATAAAAACATAGGCTTACAGATTTTAAGAGGCTTGGCAGCGTGGCTTGTAGTTTTTCACCACTATAATCAGCTTTTTTTTGGATTTAAATATGGAAGTTTGCTTGGTTATTTTTTTTATAATAGAGGTCAGTTTGGTGTAGACATTTTTTTTGTTTTAAGTGGTTTTTTGATGTTTGTAGTTGCAAATAAAACAACCAATAATACAGAATTTCTATTAAAAAGAATTACAAGAGTATTTCCCGCTTATATATTTTTTACTGCATTTTTGATTCTATGTTTATATTTTTTTCCATATATAAATCATCTTACAACATTTAACCTAAAATCATTAATTTTCTCTTTTCTAATGATCCCTGGTCAAAACCCTTCTGGTATAGGATATTATCCATTACTTACAGTAGGTTGGACTCTATCTTTAGAACTCTGTTTTTACTTAATAGTCTATTTTTCCTTAATTTGCAGCAAAAAATATTTTTTCTTTTTAGTTATTATAATTTCATACATATTCCCATATTTTATCAATATCGGAATGTTTGAATATATGCATACGTTTATTTATGGTTTTATTTTTGCATTCTTTTATAATAAATCTCAACCATTAAAAAGTCTTTTAGGAAAAAAGGAAGTAAGAGCTTTTATCACATTTATCACCCTTATTATATTTAGTGGGGCTTTTGGCTGGAGTATTCAAGCCCAAGCTATTTGTGCAACACTAATACTTATATTATTTTTAGAAATTAAAGATAGTCTAGCCTCTAAATTCAGGATTTTTGGAGATATCTCATACTCAACATACTTATTTCACTCAATTCCAATGCTTATTCTAATGCATTATATTAATCTAGCAGGCTGTAGTCCATTTGGAAATGTAGTATTTGTAATACTCTTTTCTATTTTTGTATTTATAGTATCACTATTGAGTTATAAATATATTGAAAAACCTTTTCTATGGAAAACTAAAAGCATAAAGATTAATAATACGACCAACTAATATATTTAAAATTATTACTAATCATACACTTTTTTGTAAAGGCTTGTTTCTTAATTTATTAACATTTAAAATGTTATGTATACTACTTTAGATAAAACTCTATCGTCTCTCTGAACATTTTCTCAAAGTCTTGTGATGGCTTCCATCTAAGCTGATTCTGAATCTTGCTATTATCTATAGCATAACGCCAATCATGCCCCTTTCTATCCTCCACAAATGATATAAGTTTACTATGAGGAGCATTTTCAGGCTTATACCCATCCATTAACTTACAAATAGTGTTTATAAGTGTAAGATTATCAACTTCATTAATACCTCCAATATTATACACTTCACCTATGACGCCTTTTTCAATTACAGTTTGAATAGCATCGCAATGATCAACCACATACAACCAATCACGAATATTTGAACCATCTCCATATACCGGAATTAGCTTTTGATTTATACAACTATTAATTACAACTGGTATCAACTTCTCCGGATGCTGATAAGGCCCATAATTATTTGAACAGTTTGAAATAGTTACAGGCAGCTTATAAGTATGATGATATGCCCTAGCAATATGATCAGAACCTGCTTTAGATGCAGAATATGGAGAATTTGGCTCATAAGCCTTTTCTTCAGTAAATGCTGGATCATCCTTTGATAAAGTACCATATACCTCATCTGTAGATACATGATGAAACTTACAACTTGTTTCATCTAGCCCTAATTCATCCAACCAGAATTTCTTAGCACAATTTAAAAGATTAAATGTACCTATTACATTTGTCTCTAAAAACACTTTTGGATTAGCTATTGAGTTATCCACATGTGACTCTGCTGCAAAATGAACTATAGTTTCAATATTGTGTTTTTTGAGGGTCTCGTGTACTAAAACTTCATCACAGATATCACCCTTTATAAAAGTATGATTCTGATCATTAACTAAGCCTTTCAAATTATCTAGACTACCAGCATATGTAAGCTTATCATAAGACACTATCTTTATGTCATCGTATCTTGATAGCATCATACGTACGAAATTACTACCAATAAAACCTGCCGCGCCAGTCACCAAAATATTTTTTGCTTTATACATTTTATAAATCCTTTTGTAATTTTCTTATACAGTCTTTTAAAGAATCTCTCCAATACGGTATAACTATATCAAAATCTCGTTTAATTTTATTCTTATTAAGTACACTGTAATGAGGCCTTTTTGCAGGAGTTGGATAATCTGCTGTTACAATTGGATTTATTTGACAATTGATATCCGCAACACTCATAATCTCCTTAGCAAAATCATACCAGCTTGCAACACCCTCATTTGAGTAATGATATACTTCAACATCTTGGTTATTGAGTTTTGTTAAAATTTCCAAGATACATTTAGCTAAATCTTTAGCATAAGTAGGAGCACCTACTTGATCATATATCACTCCCAAAAATTCTCTTTCTTTCCCTAAGCGCAACATCGTTTTAACAAAGTTATTTGCATAGTATGAGTACACCCACGATGTTCTAATAATTATAGAGTTCTTTGGGCTTATACTTAGAACTGCTTTTTCACCTTCTAACTTAGTAGCTCCATAGACTCCTTGAGGATTTGTCTCATCATTTTCACAATATGGCCTACAGCTCTGACCATCAAAAACATAGTCTGTAGATATATGGATAAACTTAAGATTAAGATCTTTCACTATGTATGCCATATTTGCAACTGCTAAGTTATTTATTTTATCTGCTATTTCAAAATCAGATTCTGCCTTATCTACAGCAGTATACGCAGCACAATTGATAATAACATCTATATTGTTATCAATAATATATTGTTTAACTTCACTATGATTAGTAATATTTAACAAGTTACTATCTGTAAAAAAATACTCAAAACCATTCTCACTCGTAACCTTACCTAAGACATTTTCATCAACGCTGACCTGCTCTCTTAACTCTGAACCTAACTGTCCACTAGTGCCTGTTACCAGTATTCTCATATATGCTCATCTACTTAATTATTAACACTATTCATTAAACAATACACACTATATCAAAGACTATCATTAATAATAATTCTTTCCAATTTCAAATAAATCAACCATATCATTAAGTTTCGGCTGACATTTATCTTTTGCTGAAAGCTTAAGATTATCAACAGGTATCTTCCAATCCACACCAATACTCTCATCATTAAATGCGACACCTCTATCATAATCAGAAGAATAATAATTATCCACTTTGTAAGAGAAGATAGTATCATCTTCTAACACTACAAAACCATGTGCAAACCCTCTAGGAACTAGCATCTGTTTCTTATTTTCAGAACTTAATTCCACAGCAACATACTCACCAAATGTAGAACTACCCTTACGAATATCTACTGCAACATCTAATACCTTACCCTGAATAACTCTTACAAGTTTAGTTTGAGCATATGGGGGCAATTGAAAATGTAACCCCCTAAGGACGCCGTATGAACTTTTAGACTCATTATCTTGGCAGAAGTCAATTTTATAACCTAAAAAATCAAACAACTTATCTTCACGGAAAGTCTCAACAAAGTAACCCCTATCATCTCCATGTACCGTTGGTTCACAGATTACAACATCACTTATTTTTGTTCTAGAAAATTTCATCGTGGTACAGCACCTTCTTTGGCTCTTTTAATTAAATATTGGCCATATTGATTTTTCTTGAGTGGTTGTGCTAATTTTATAAGTTTCTCCTTTGAAATATATCCCATTTCATAAGCAATCTCTTCAAGACACGCTACTTTCAACCCTTGTCTTTCTTCTATAGTTTGGATGAAGTTGCTAGCTGCTAACATGCTCTCATGTGTGCCAGTATCTAACCATGCATACCCCCTACCCATAGTCTTAACTTTTAGGCGCCCCTCATCAAGGTACATTTGATTAAGGGTAGAAATTTCCAACTCGCCTCTATCTGATGGTTTGACCTGTTTTGCCTTCTCCACCACATCATTAGGATAAAAATATAAGCCTATAACAGCATAGTTAGACTTTGGCTTTTTAGGTTTTTCTTCAATACTCACCACATTTCCATCAGCATCAAAGTCAGCGACTCCATATCTCTCAGGATCATCAACATAATAACCAAATATACTAGCACAATTCATCTGCTCTACATTTTGAATGCTTTTCATAAACATCTTAGGTAAAGCATGACCATAAAAAATATTATCACCAAGTACAAGACAAGCTGAATCGCCGGCTAGAAACTCCTCAGCCAATATAAAAGCTTGAGCAAGTCCATCTGGGCTTGGTTGTACTACATACTCAAGATTTATGCCAAGATCAGAGCCATTTCCCAAAAGATTTTTAAAACTTGATTGATCCTGTTCTGTAGTAATTATTAAAATATCTGTTAATCCAGCTAACATAAGCACAGATAAAGGATAGTATATTAACGGTTTATCATAAATTGGTGTCAGTTGCTTACTAACACCCTTAGTAATCGGATATAGTCTAGTTCCACTACCTCCAGCTAATATTATTCCTTTCATAATTAATGCACCTCAATAATAAGAATCAATAATTAATTGATAATATACAAGAAACATCTTTAAATCCTAATTCAATAACTAGGACTCTATAAGATACCATTCATAAATTTTTCTAATGCCATTCTCAAGTTCAACTTTATGTTTCCATCCTAAAGAATGTAACTTAGAAGGATCTGTAAGCTTAACCATTGTACCATCAGGCTTATCAACATTAAATTTAAGCTGTCCTTTAAAACCAACAATTTCCTTAATAAGCTCAGCTAACTCTTTAATAGAAATATCTACTCCCGTACCAATATTGATATGAGTATTTCTTATTTCTTTAGCACTGCTTGAATACGTATCTTTAAAATCTCTACTCTCAAGTAAAAATACACAAGCATCTGCCATATCTTCAGAATATAAAAATTCTCTTCTTGGCTTACCAGTACCCCATATCTCTACAGAGTCTTCACTAACACCAAACTTAGATAAATATTGTTCCGCTTGCTCAATAGAATCCACAGATAAATTAGTCAGAACCTTTTGTGTTTGACCTTCATTTAAAAGTTTAGCAAGATGTATCTTCCTAACTAAAGCTGGCAAAACATGAGACTTTTCAAGATCAAAATTATCATTTGGACCATATAAATTAGTAGGCATAACAGATATAAAATTTGTCCCGTACTGTAAGTTATAGCTTTCACACATTTTTATACCAGCTATCTTAGCTATAGCATATGGTTCATTAGTATATTCTAACGGGCTAGTTAGCAAACAATCTTCTGGCATTGGCTGAGGGGCCTCTTTAGGATAGATACATGTACTACCTAAAAATAAAAGCTTTTTAACACCATTTACATAACTTTGATGTATGACATTATTTTGAATCTGAATATTATCATAGATAAATTCCGCTCGATAAGTGTTATTTGCAACAATACCACCAACTTTAGCTGCTGCTAAAATTACATACTCAGGTTTCTCAGAACTAAAAAAATCTTCAACAGCTTTTTGATTTGTTAGATCAAGCTCAGCATGAGTTCTTAGAACTAAGTTATTATAACCTTTAGACTGAAGATTCTTAACAATTGCAGAACCTACTAACCCCCTATGACCAGCAATATATATTTTACTATCTTTATGCATTTTAGATATTTCCTTACTCAAAATAGCTCATAATTTTATAGCCACCCTCTTTAAGGTAAACATCCTTTGTCATTAGCTTAAGATCACCTTCCATCATATCGTTTACAAGGTCTTTTAAATCATATTCTCTATTCCAACCTAACTTTTGCTCAGCTTTTGTCGGATCACCCAACAGTAAATCTACTTCTGTTGGTCTAAAGTATCTAGGATCTACACAAACAACCACTTGTCCTTCTGATAAGTGAGATAAATCAACATTAACTTCTTTTGCTCTTGCCAGATCAACAGAATCAACAACACCAATTTCATCAACACCTTCATTTTCAAATCTTAAGCTAATACCAGCATAAGCAAATGACAACTTAACAAAATCTCTAACTGTAGTTGTCTGACCAGTCGCAATAACCCAATCTTCAGGTTGATCTGCTTGTAAGATCATCCACATCATTCTTACATAATCTTTTGCATGCCCCCAGTCTCTCTTAGCATCTAAGTTACCTAAATACAACTTATCCTGAAGATTTAATGCTATTTTAGATGCTGCTCTTGTAATCTTTCTAGTTACAAAAGTTTCTCCACGCACAGGCGACTCATGATTAAATAAAATACCATTACATGCATACATATCATATGCTTCTCTGTAGTTAACTGTAATCCAGAAAGCATACATTTTAGCAACTGCATAAGGCGATCTTGGATAAAATGGTGTTGTTTCACTTTGTGGTATTTCTTGTACTTTACCATAAAGCTCAGATGTACTTGCTTGGTATATCTTAGTTTTCTTCTCTAAGCCAAGAAGTCTAACAGCTTCTAAGATTCTTAAAGTACCAGTACCATCAGCATTAGCAACATACTCAGGTGTTTCAAATGACACATGCACATGACTCATAGCAGCTAAGTTATAAATTTCATCAGGTTGGGTGTCTGCAATGATTCTAGTTAGATTCATAGAATCAGTCATATCACCATAATGTAAAATTAAGTTTCTATTCTCAACATGAGGATCTTGATATAAGTGGTCAATTCTATCAGTATTAAAAAGCGAACTTCTTCTTTTAATACCATGAACAATATAGCCTTTCTTTAACAAAAACTCAGCCAAATATGAACCATCTTGGCCTGTGATACCTGTAATTAATGCTACCTTTTTCATTTACAATCCTTATATTTACTTTATTAAATTAAATTCTATTAAAATCATCTTCAAGTCTAACAATATCATCTTCACCAGTATACTCGCCAACTTGGGCTTCGATCAAAACAACAGGAATTTTACCATTATTTGCTAGCCTATGAACCTCACCCATACGAATATACACAGATTCATTAGGCCTAACAATAAAATCTTGATCCCCTTTAGTCACAGTAGCTGTACCTGATACTACTATCCAATGCTCACTACGATGATAATGTTTCTGCAAAGAGAGTCTCTTTCCAGGTTTAACTTCTATTTTTTTAATCTTATAACCTGGGGTATCTTCTAATATCGTATAAGTTCCCCACGGCCTATGAGCTGTCAAATGAATGTTTTTCAACTCGTCACTCAAAAGCTCCACAACTTCTTTGACTCTTTGCGAGCTTCCTTTTTTAGCAATTAAAAGAGCATCACCACTATCAACCACTATCAAATCTTCCACACCAATAGTAGCAATCTTTTTAGATCCGCCCTCACTGTGAATTAAGTTATTTTTACTATCAATACCAATATGATTGTTACTTACAGTATTATTGTTTTTATCCTTAGGGAGTTGATCAAAAAGAGAGTCAAAGCTTCCAACATCATTCCAAACAATATCAGCAACAACCATTTTTATCTTATCTGATTTTTCCATAACCGCATAATCTATTGATTTAGCTGGGATGCTAATCATATCATCATAATTGATAGCATCTGAATTTATTAAATTACTTCGATTATAAGCTTCAACACATGCAGAATGTATTTCTGGAGAATGCTTCTGTAACTCTGAAAGAAAAACCCCTGCCTTAAACATAAACATGCCCGAATTCCAATAGTAATTCCCATCAGCTAAAAATCCTTCAGCAGTTTTAGCGTCTGGCTTTTCATGAAAACTCTCAACGTCAAAGTTCCCTGCAGATTTTATATACCCAAAACCTGTATTTGCAAAAGTTGGGGTTATTCCAAAAGTTACTAAACTATTATGCTTAGCAAGTTTCTCAGCTTGCTTAATGATACTCTTATATTCGTCACTTGAATCTATAATATGATCTGATGGGGTTACAAAAACCACTTCTTCTGGATCCAACTTCATACAGGCTAGTGCAATTGCTGGAGCAGTGTCGCGACCAACAGGCTCCTCTAAAAACCTACTTGAGTTTAATAATCCTAGCTCTTCTAACTGATCTTTTGCCAAAAAAAGCTGTCCTTCATTAGATACAACCATTGTAGAGTCACAGACAGAGGAATTTCTGTCTATAGTTAATTGAAATAAAGACTTGTTGTCAAACATTTGCACAAATTGCTTTGGTAACAGTTTTCTACTTATTGGCCATAACCTGGTACCACTACCCCCACATAAAATGAGATTGATCACAAAGACTCCTAAACACTTGTAAACACAATATAACTCCTAATAATTATACTATTAAGAAAATATGTTTTCTAGTGAATTAAAATAATGTTTTTCGTATCTTTATATTATCTTTATACAAATACTGAAATGTTGTAAACTGAACTCAAAATTATTACTTTTTTATTTTTTTATGAAAAGAAATCATATAGCTGTTGCTTTGATAGTATTATTTATATTTGCCCTTACACTTTATTTAAATTACATCCAACCTTTAAGAGGAGATGATTTTGGGCGAGCATGTACAGATGTTCTAGGTAAGGGACTTATAATGATGGTCCACTCAATAGAAGCTGATTATTTTACTTGGACTGGAAGAGTTTCCGCCCAGGCTTTAATATACCTACTTCTAAGCAAAACCTATATTGGGCTATCTTTATTTATTATCAATACTGTTAGCTCAATAGCCTTTGTTATATTTATGTTTATATCTTTTAAAATTGTTAGTTTTGATAAAGCCAAAATTGTATCTAAAGACTTCTTGATTTTTTCATTATTTTTTACACTGATATTCTACCAAACTGGCTTTATTGGCAACATCTTGTGGAAAACTGCAGCAATTCAATACTTCTGGGGTATAACATTATTAACAACCCTATACTATTTAACAATTATCAAAGGGAAAGAAAATATAATTTTTGCCATTTTTGTAGGTTCTGTAATCGGATTATATAATGAAATCTACGTTGCAATATCTACACTCTTATGCCTATGTTATTTTGTAGATAGAAAAATATATAAGCAGCCTATTAACAACGCTATTGTAGCCTTTTTCATCTCTTGCTTAATAGGAGGAGTTATATTAATAGGAGCTCCTGGCAACTATGCCCGCCTAGACTCAATGTCTCATGGAATTCATACAAACTCTTTTGACAATATTATAAATTTATTAAACCAAATAATCTCAAGACCTACAGATACGGCAATACTTATCGTGATGCTTATAGTTTTTATCGCCTTAATATTTTCTAACAAGAATATTAAGAAAGTAAAAGCTACTTTATACACTTTGACTTTAGTTTGCTCCATATTTATATTAACCCCAGTAGTTAAATCTTATGATATAAATCAACGAGTACTTTTAATTTATTATGCAGTCTTTTTTATAGCAACATATCAACAGTTTTACACACATAACTCTAAAACTATTATAAAAGCCAGACACCTTTTAAATAAATTAAGTTTGTTGATTGCTATTGTTTTAGCATTATATTTACTATCAATAGTTAATACTCGCATTGAACTATATAAATTTGAAAAGTATAGAAATCAGCTAGTAAGTAGCTATCAAAAAAAAGGTATTAAAAACCCTAAACTACCATGTCTAACATATATGAGTGCAACTATTTTCAATGATGATATAACCGCAGATAAAAATTCTTATAACAATAAGGCTTATGCAGAGTTTTATGGATTTAATTCTGTTGAGTGTGATCACATTTATAACAATGTTTCAAAACCGGAGATTTATCGTAATGAATAAGTTATATTTAAAAAAAATAATAGTGTTAGTAATTTTTATTATTAGCTTCTTTTTTTTGACAGCAATATATACGTATCTTTTTGCAAGAATACAAAATACAACTATATTCTTTAAGTTTATTGATATTATACATATGCCATTACTTCCGCCAATTTCATCTTTAGCTTGGTTAATATCTCTGCCAATACTTCTAATAACATATTACAAAATATTCTACTCATATATATTTAAAAATTATACTCTTTAGATAAAGTTAAAATATTGATACTTGACTATATTGATCAGTTTTAATTGATTTAAAGCCATAATAACTAGCAAACTGCTCATTATACCAATTATCTGTAAACGGTGCTAAATCCATAAAAAATACTTTCGGTTTTATAGTAAGAAATATAGGTGGTACTATCGCATCTTCTACATTCTTACTTTGCAAACTCTCAATAATGTGCATTCTTTTCATATTATATAATCCAACTTGTAAATATGAGCTCAAAAGTAAACCAAAAAATATTAATACAATGATTCTAAATAATATATAAACTCTTTTTAAAACATCGTAAATATTACTATTAAATAGATATTTACATGCTACATAGAAGTAAACAGTCATATAAATCATTTCAACACGTAGAGCTAAACCAAACATAATTAAAAGCATAGAACATGAAACAAGAATAAGCGCAACTAACGTAAGTATTTTTGTTTTTATATTTTCTTCGTAGATAGATGTTAGTATTATAGACAAGATAAATGGTAAAGATAGCTCCCAACTTGAAAAAAATATTCCGATAAAACTTACAATATGTGTTATTAAGTATAAAAATAAGCTTTGCCCATTAATCATACTACTTTCACGAACATAATTCCCAGGAGCTGTTATTAGAATTATCGTTGAAATCATAAAAGGAATAAAAAAGAAGAAAGTATTTTTGTTAATCTTTTGTTTTTGAAGTAGTTGGTGAACAATATAGCATAAGAATAAAATAAATATAACCATAGAAAAAGCTACATTATATAGCCCTATGATAACACCTATTATTAAAGATAAAATTTTAATTTCTTTTTGCTCAACAAAACAGTAATAATAAAAAATAATGAGTAATGTTAATCCCCATAAATATTGTATACCTACTGTTTTCCACATTGAGTGTGCAATAAAACCAGATATCATAAAATATGACATAAACATACCCAAATATACTATAAATTCTTTGCCAGATATCTTATCCTGACCTTTTGTTATAGATTTGAATAAAAATATAATCAAAGATGTCATAGCGAGAGCATTTATAATATCTAGTAAATATATTAAAGATGGATAATCCTTATTAAAAAAGAAATAAACTGGAAGTTGCGCAGATAACCTACCAGTCCAACAAAAGTAGTCATGTTTTAAATTCGCAAAAATAGTTCCATTAGAAAAAGCGTTAATGTTTGATCTCCAAAAATCATCCATAAACATTGGCTGGCAAATATTAGCAAATAAAAAACATAAAAAAATCCCACATAATATTAGGTTCCATGAACAAAA
>NZ_VXKQ01000043.1 GCF_008711465.1 Francisella sp. SYW-9 | reverse complement strand
TTTGAAATCTTCTAATGATAAAATAACAACAGCTTCTTTTTTTGATCCTCTAGTAACTATTATTGGAGAATGATTTTCTGTAACCATGTCCATAGAGTCTGATAATGAACTTCTAAAAGTTGAATAATTAACTGTTTGCATAAATCTTAACATGAGTACTTAAATAAGTACCTAAAGTATAGATTTACTTTTTAAAAAAGTCAAAAAATCTTTTCTTTTTCCTCGCGTACGCGTTTAAAGACTTTTATCTTTATTCTTTTATATCTTTTGGTAAAAGCTGAGACCATTGAAAATAAAGGGCTAGCGAGAACTAAAAACATATTTTTGTCAGTGAAAAACATATTTTTGTCAGTGAAATGGAGTTTAAAAACATATTTTTGTCAGTGAAAAACATATTTTTGTCAGTGAAAAACATAATACTCAATAATAATATGTTGTAATTGATCCATTGCTTTGATAAATTTAAAAACATATTATTAAAAATGTCTATGTCATGCGTAATAAAAATGTTGTTATGAGTAATAAGATCGTAAAAGGTCGGTATTCTTTCACGAGAGAAGAACAAAACTTTATTTACAATGTCATTAGTCAAATATCACAAGAAGACAAAGACTTTAAAATTTACAAAGTATTTTTTAAAGATGTTCAAGGATTAGAGAAAGCAACAAAACATTACAAAAGATTTGTTGGTTTTGCTGAAAGTTTATTACAAAAAATAGTTAGAATCAGAGATGAAGAAAAGAAAAGAACAATAGTTTGTTCTTGGTTTTCTCATATTAGCCATCAAGATGGTAATTCTTATATAGAATGTAGCTTTGACCCTGAATTAAAGCACTATCTAATACAACTCAAAGAAGAGTTTGTCCAAGCCAAATTACCTTTACTTTTAAGCTTTAAAAGTAAGTATTCAAGCAGATTATATTTACTTCTCAAAAGCGACTATGATAAGCAATACAAACATAGAAGAAATCTTTTTGTCACCTATGATGTAGAAGATTTAATAAATCGTTTTGAAATGCCTAAAAGCTATAAACAAAGGTACTCATTATTTAAAAATGATTTTTTAGATAAAGTAATCGAAGAAATAAACGATAAAACAAAGATTCAAATAAATTACAAAGAACTTAAAACAGGTCGTAAAATAACATCTATAGAGTTTTGTATAACAGAGAAAGGAAAGAGTGAAGATGAATTTAATAGAGAGCTTTTAGAAACTAAAACAAGAGATGATTATATACCAATAGGCTTTAATTCTAAGGCTATAGATATTCTATTAGATGACGAATTAGATTTAAAGATAAATGATATTAAGCATATTTTTGACCACTATAAAGCCGAAGATATAGAACAAATTTGCTTGGACTTATATAATAGCTGGGATAATTCAGAACTTATATCAAAAATAGGTTTTTTGCGTGGTAAATTAAAGCATCTGAATAGAAAAAAAACAGAAAACCACATGTTTGGATTTGATGAAGTATAACTTAATTTTTTTACATAAAAGTTATATAATTACAAGATTACTATTAATGCAAAGGTTATATTGATGCTAAAAGGTCATATTGCCGCTGGATATGCGAGAGATGTTGCACTAAATAAGAATCATCGCGACTTTGGCACTTTGTCGAATTTAATGTGTTGGGATGCTGTTATTCAATCTCTCTATAATGCCAAAGCCATTAGTGAGAGAAAATATAAATCATTATTTGAAAAAAATCTAGGACGACAATGTGAAAGCGTTATTGATCCAAGTTCTTCAACAATAGTTGGATCAAAATATGATTTATTTAGAGTCCCTCAAGGAAGTTTTTTAGGTTTTTTTGAAATTAATAGAAACTCACAATATAGACTTATACACGCTATGTTATCAGTAGGGGCTGGTTGTGCCGCAGGAAACAAGAATGCATGCATAGGTATTGGAAATTATGTTGGTTGGGAGATTTTAAATTTATCAAACTTACGCTGGATGCCCGAACAACAGTGTTTTAATTTGGTTCCTCTTGGAAACGAAGGAGAGGCTCTAATACATGTTCGATACAGCTTGAGTATTTATGAATAGGAATTTCAATAAGCTTAGTTAATATAATATTCTTAATTATAAACTATCTCCCAAGATATTGAACAGTTATTTCTTCTCTACCATGCCCAAGTTCTTCAGAAATAATCATTCTAGTTTCAAAATCTTGTATTTTCTGCTCAGGAGTTAATTGTTTTGATGTTAGGCCTCCATTTTTTGGGCATTCACGTCCTGTTAGTTGCCTATATCTATCTTGAGCATAAGCGTGGCGAAAGCCGTGCATATTTTTAATTTCTGCCCGCTGACAAGCTTTATCTAATGCCTCTCTAGCTTGATAATATTTTTTATCAGACTCTATTAATGACCCTTTGCCAGCTATATCTTTTACTTTTTGTAACAATTCTTTTTGTTTTTCGTTTAAAATTGGGATTGTTCTTGGTCTTCCACCCTTTGTCCAAGAGCTTTTAAGCTCTATTCTATTATCTTTTATTGCATAATTAGGTTGAAACTTTAGGCTTTCCTCTCTTCTTAAACCAAATTCTCGTTGAAGTTGAATTGCTAGTGATTGCCTATTATTTAATTTCGCTAGCTTGTTATAATTTAGCTCTTGAGCTTTATTTTTTGAATTATCGCTATATTTTCTATTCTCAATTTCTAATTTTTGGTTATCAGGAAGTTCCTTTCCTAATTTCTCTCCGAGCCATCGAATACAGGCGAGTCGATTTTTAATTGTTGCTGTTGTTAATCCTTGAGCTTGCCATTTATCCCTTAAAATATAGCAATGTTTTGCTCCAAAATTCTTGGCTGTTACGTGCTTATGTCCCATCTGAGCCAAATCTTTATTAGCCCTAAGCAATATATTTTTTCTATTAGCTTGAGTTGAAAAACTTCCGTCTTTGTTATGTTTAAGAGCGGAAAGTATAACTCCTCTAAAAATATTATTAGCCATATAATTATAATGCCTTCTTTGTTAAGTGCTTCAGTCCACCTTAAATTCAAGATTTAAGATAATTAATGACTGAGACATTAAAATTTTAAGTGTTTAAATAAATCTCTGCTATTGCTATAGTCTGTATTTATCTATTACCGACACTAATGATCGTAATGATGTTTTTTATTCTTAAAATGGCGTATTGAAAATTAAAAAAACAAATAAAAAAACGAGAGCCATCTTTCTACAAGACAATCTTAATTGTTTCTGCCTTTAGGCTTCATCAGTTGTAGTGTTTTTCATTATGTTTAATATGGTAATATTTGTCAATATAATTTTTAACTATACATGCTAGAATAACCAATAATAAAAAATTAATTACATAAATAACAATCCTGTCACTGCGGACATAAATATCCGAATTGACAGGATTAATATAAGGAGAAAATATTGATTTTCAACAAAACAAGAAGCAAAGAAATAGAAGCAAAGTTAAATTATTTCAAAGAAGCAAAAGAGGATATTGAATCAAACTTATGCAAACTTCAAAAAGAACACAATACAGCGATCAAAGAGATAGAAAGCTTAAAAAGTGAATTATCTACTCAAAAAGACACTCTAATAGCAAAATTCAAAAAGTTGTATCAAGAAAAGCTGATAAAAGCTACTGAAGAGTCAAAAAAGCTCTATAAAGAGGCGGTAATTGGTAGGGAAGAAGACAAAAAAAAGATAAACAACCTTATAAGGGGCATCAAGCTCCAAAAACATAAAAAGGCTAGCATTGATACCTTAGAGCTTAAAAAAGCCAATAACGAGCTTAAAAAAGCCAATAACGAGCTTAAAAACAAACTAATGAAGGTTGAGAAGAATAGAAATGAATTAGAGAAAGCATTAAACAAGAAACGATTAACAAAAGAACAGAACAAAAAGAAACAAGATTTGTTGAAGTTGAGAAGAAGATAACTTAATAGTGATATCTACACTGAATAATAATTAGATTCTTATTTTCTATTTTGTAGATTATTCGATGTTCTTTGTCTATTCGCCTAGACCAATAACCAGAGAAGTTATGCTTCAAAGGTTCAGGTTCTCCTAATCCTTCAAAGTTATTTCTCACAATATCCTTAATTAATAAATTAATTCGTTTTAGCTTTTTCTTATCTATGCTTTGCCAATATAGATAATCTTCCCAAGCATTAGTTGACCAAGAAATTATCATTCTTCAATTAATTCTTTTTGGATAGCTAAATTAGCTTCTACTTCATTAATAGATTTTTGTAATCTTTTATAGTTATTCATGCTTCTCATAAGATAAGCTGTTTCTTCATAAGC
>NZ_VXKQ01000002.1 GCF_008711465.1 Francisella sp. SYW-9 | reverse complement strand
AAGAAGAAAAAAGAAAAAAAAGGAAAAAAAAAAAAGGAAGAAAAAAAAGAAAAAGAAAAAAAAAAGAAGTAAAATAGAGAGAAAAAGAAAGAAAGAGAGGAAAAAAAAATATAAAGAGGAAAAAAAAAGAAAAAAAAAAAGAAAGGGGAGTGTAAAAAGATAAGAAAAAAGTATGCAGAAAAAAAATAAAAGAAAAGAAGGAAAAGAAAAGAAGAAAAGGAAAAGGAAACAGAAAAGAAAAAAAAAAGAAGAGTAAAAAAAGAGGAACAAAAAAAGATGAAGAAGATAAAAAAAGAAATAGATGAAAAAAAAGATTAATAAGAAAAAGAAAGAAGAAAGAGAAGAAAGAATAAATATAAAAGAAAACAAGAAAATATAAAAGTAGAAGAAAAAGGAAAAAAGGAGAGAGAAGAAAAAAAAAAAAAGTATATGAGTAAAAAAAGAGAAAAAAAAAGGAATTAGTAGGAAGAGATAATATGAGGAAAAAGAAAAAAGAGAGAAGAGATTAAAAGAGCCTAGGATAAGTAAATATAGGAGAATATAGTATGTAATAGAG
>NZ_VXKQ01000042.1 GCF_008711465.1 Francisella sp. SYW-9 | reverse complement strand
CCCTTTCCTTTTGGATTAGCCATAGCTGGCTAATGGTAGCTTAACACTAAACGCTTGAGAAATATGGTGGCTTATTTTATGGATAATATTAAACAAAAACTTCTTAAAGAAGTATTTAAAGTCCTTGATAATAACAAACAAGGTACTTACAATTTCAAAAAAGTTCGTAAGAACTTACTTCAAAGTATAACCAAAGACATTATTGATCTTGGTATACCTATTAAATCTTATCTTTCTTTCACTAATGATCATTTAATCGCCCTGCTAGATTACTGGCATGGTAAGGGCAATACTGTATCTACAATTATGAATAAACGCGCAATCTTAGTTTGGTTCTTAAAATTATTAGGATCTGATATTAATATACCTAGAGCCAAAGATTTAAATTTAACTAAGCTTAATCAACCAAAAGACTTCGTCTATATATCTGAAGATATAGTACACAAAGTACACCACCCTCTTTCTCACACAATTTTAGAGTTTCAACTATACTTTGGCTTAACAAAATTGGAATCTATCAAGATTAATTTAGACGAAGCTTTAAAAACTAAAGAGTTATATATTAATAAAAGATTAGCTTTTAATTCTAATGATAGGTTCATACCCATAGTATCAGATAATCAACGCCAAGCTATAGATAATCGATTAAACTATTTAAATGGTAAAGATACCCTACTAAATATTATTCCGCTATATGACATTGTAGCTCTTTATCATACTGAATTAATTTTGAATGATATACCTAAAAAAGCTGATTTAAGAAAATTCTTCATCCAAAAGAATTATTATAACTTTCAAAATAAGGGATCTGGTAAAAAAGAAATATATGAGCAGCTTTTAAGTCTTACTGGGTTTAGAAATAAGAAGGATCTTATCAAGGTAGCTTTCTCATGAGTAACACTAAATTTAAAAGAGCAAGACACTCTATAATCCAATTTGTCAAACATTCCGTTAATGATAAATCATATGCAACTCAAAATAGTATGAGAGAAAGACTTTGTAAATCAGCTAAAGACCTACATACTTTAGGGTATAAAATTATGAATATCAAAAATATTCAATCTAAACACATTGAAGCTTTAACTAAATACTGGATGGATCAGGGCTTATCGGTTGGATCAATCAAAAATAGATTATCTGATTTTAGGCTATTAGCTAATAAAATAGAAAGACCAGGTATCATTAAAGAACATAATAAAGATTATGGAATTCCTAATAGAAGCTATGTCCCTACTCAAAACAAAGCAATTACTGAAATTTATTTAGACAAGTTTACTGATAAATATTTAAGAACTTCTATAGAGCTTCAAAAAGAATTTGGTTTACGTAGAGAGGAATGTTTAAAAATTATTCCTAGTAAAGCATTACATATAGATTCATATGGTAATAGTTACTTAACTTTAGATGCAGCTTGGACTAAAGGTGGTGTTGGTAGAACAATAAAGATCGAAAAACAATCCCAGCTTGATGCTATAAACAAAGCTATTGAACTTGTTAGTAATAAATCATTAATACCGACAGATAAAACCTATATCCAACAAAGAAAGTTATACGACAGAGTAACACGCCTTCAAGGTTATTATAATTTGCATGGTTTAAGGCACGCTTATGCCCAAAAAAGGTATAATGAAATAACAGGCTGGGCTAGCCCTATTGCAGGTGGTCCAGCTAGAAAGAATTTAACTAAAGAACAAAAAATATTAGACAAGCAAGCTCGTATATGGATATCTCAAGAACTGGGACATTCTCGAGCTGAAATTACAAAGAATTATATAGGATAGAAAATGAATACTCATAATCCAGTTGCTGGTTTTTCAGCTAAAGATATTATTAAGAAATTTCATTGGTTAATTGATAGTGGTCTTAGTATTGAAGAGGCTATTCAAATCATTAAAAACCAAACGAATTTAGAAAGTGTAATTGAATATATAGATAACTATCTAAAGTCCAGGAGAAAAGCATGAGAGTATTTATAGCAGAGAAGCCTAGTCAAGCTAGGGATATTGCCAAGGTTATTGGTTGTAATAATAGGCGTGATGGCTATCTTGATGGTTCTAATACGATTGTGACTTATGGCTTTGGCCATCTCTTACAACCTGCTGATCCTGACAAATATGATGAGAGATATAAGAAATGGAATTTAAATGATCTTCCTATAATTCCTGATGTTTGGAAATTATCGCAAAATGAATCATCTAAAAAGCAATTAGCTATAGTTAAAGATTGTATATCTAAAGCTAGCGAAGTTGTAATAGCAACCGATGCTGATAGAGAAGGTGAGCTTATAGCTAGGTTAATACTAGGGTATGTTAGATATACTGGACCAATTAAAAGATTATGGTTATCTGCATTAGATGATGCATCTATTAGAAAAGCTTTGAATAACCTTAAAGCTGGTTCAGAGACTGAACCACTATTCCATGCTGGGCTAGGTAGACAACGTGCTGATTGGATAGCTGGGTTTAATTATACAAGAGCTTGTTCTTTAGTATATGGTGGCTATGGTAATGTATTTTCAGTAGGTAGAGTCCAAACACCAACTCTTAGATTAGTTGTTGAGAGAGATTTAGAGATAGAGAATTTTAAATCAAAGGACTTCTTTGGTATCACTGGTATATTTAGAGATCTTGAAGCTAATTGGATAGTACCTGAATCAGCTAAAGGAGATGAAGAAGGTAGATGTTTAGATGAATCTATAGTTAAAGCTGTTGTTGATAAATGCAAAGGCAAAGATGCTAAAGTTATAGAAGCGACTAAAAAAGCTAAAGAACAGAAAGCCCCTCTTTGTCTATCATTATCTGAATTACAAAAGCTAGCTAATACTCAATTTGGTTATGATGCTAAGAAAGTATTAGATATAGCCCAATCATTATATGAGAAACACAAGGCTACTACTTATCCAAGAACAGATTGTGGTTATCTACCTGAATCTCAAAAATCTGATATAGATACTATATTATCTAACTTAAAAGGCTTTGATGATGTAATAGCCCAATGTGATAGATCATTTATATCTAGAGTATGGAATGATAAGAAAGTAGCAGAAAGCTCGCACCACGCAATCATACCAACTACTAACCCTAATGTTAATCTTGATGCCATGACTGAGCAAGAAAGGAATACTTATAGATTAATTGCCAAATATTACCTTGCTCAGTTCATGGGCAATTACAAGTATAATGAATCTTTTATAGCTTTGGAATGTGAGAAAGAGCAATTTTCTACTAAAGGTATAGTGCCTACTTCTTTAGGTTGGAAACAGGTTATTAAACCAACCAAAGAAGAGGATAAAGATAATTCTAAAGAATTACCTCATGTAGAGCAAGGAGAAATGTTACCTTGTAAATCTTTGAAAATATTAAATAAAAAAACCACACCACCTGCTCACTATACTGATGCTACATTAATATCAGCTATGAAGAACTGTGGTAGAAAGGTAGACGATCAAGAAGCTAAAGAGATGTTAGCTGAAGTACAAGGTATTGGTACAGAAGCAACTAGAGCTGATGTTATAGAAACTCTTAAAAAGAGAGTTTATATAATTAAAAAAGGTAAGAGTATTATCTCTACAGATAAAGGCAGAGAAATAATCAAACAATTACCTGATGAATTATCATCTGTCATTATTACAGCTGAATGGGAACAAAAACTATCACAAATAGCTAAAGGAAAGTATGATTATAAGACTTTCATTAAAGAAATAGCTGACCTTACTACTAAAAATGTAGAGTTTATAATAGGTCAAAAAGGGAATATAAAGAAATTTGTACAACACCCTTGTCCTAAATGTCAAAGTGAATTAATACGTCTAAAATCAAAGCCTCCTAAGAAAGGCTTTTATTGGATGTGTAGTGAAAGAAAAAATGGTTGTGAAACATTTTTAGAGGACAGTCGTGGTAAACCTGTACAACCTAAAATATCTAAAGAAAAATGTCCTGACTGTGGTTCTGATCTTATCCAAAGAGATGGTAAGAAAGGCAAATGGTGGGGATGTACTGGATACCCTCAATGTGAAAGAACATTTGCAGATTCAAAAGGTAAACCTATAATAAAAAATGATAAACAACAAATAAATGGAGAAAAATAATGAAAAAGACAACAAAACTCTTTGTAGCTCTTGGTATATCTACACTTGCTTTAACAGGTTGTAGCAATACACAAATGGCTATCACAGGATTAGCTCTGGCTGGAGCTGCTGTTGGATATATGGCTTACGGTTGGATGAATGATCCTGATGCATCTAATGCATATGAGAAAACTCCTAATGAAGTTACTCAAGCTGTTAATGATGTTTTAAACTCATCAGGATATACAGTTATTAAAACTGAAACAGATAGTAAAGATAATACTCATATGATAGAGGCTCAAAATATTCAAGGTAAGAAAGTGGATTTTGCTATTAGCCCAGTAGCAGGTAATCCAAATCAAGCAAAACTATACATTAAGGGTACAACTATGGGTGGAGTATCTAAAGCTGAATCACAAATCCTTTTAAATAAAATAAATAAAAGACTGTTAGGATAAAATAGATTTATACTTTACAACATCTAGAAATTTGTTATATAGTTAATTTTGGCATTAAATTTTAAAATACTGCCAAAATATAAAATATAGGAGCTCATATGAATAAAAATGAATTAGTACATGAAATCGCTAAAGAAGCTGACATTACAATTACTGATGCTGAGAAATGTTTAAAAGCTTTCACTAATAGTGTTACACAGGCTCTAAAAACTAAACAAGATGTAACTCTTGTAGGTTTTGGCACATTCCAAGTTAAAAAAAGAAATGCTAGAGAAGGTAGAAATCCAAAAACTGGTGAAACTATTAAAATCAAAGCTACTACTGTACCAAGTTTTAAAGCTGGTAAGAATCTAAAGGAATCTGTTAATGGCTAAGTTAACACTAGCTCTGAATAACTATAAGGGGTTAATTGCACATAGCACCGAAAATTCTGAGAAATCTTCTGAAAAGAAAGTATCGTATACATTTGAGCATGATTTAAAAACAAAGATAAAATCATACCAACAAAATAGCTTAGAAAAATTTAATGAGTTAAATTGTGCTTTTAAGAGAAAAAATGACTCATAAATAGGCTACAAATTAAACCTCCGTTTTCTTTGTAGTGTAAAAACCATAAATTTTGTTTTTTCTGAAAACGCTGAAAGCATTGATATTAAAGGGATTGTTAAAAATGTATTGGACAAAATTGGTAAAAATGAAACAGCCTCAAACCATTGTGGTATATAGCTCTTAGATAGGTAGTCCAGAAAAATAAGTGCTATGTGCAATTAACCCCTTATGGTGATTTAAAATATATATCCAACCCAATGAAATTGCATGGAGACATCAGCATTTTCTATCCTTCAAGATTTACAAATACATAATATAACTATTATCTTCGTAATGTCACATTATTTTAAAGTATTTTTTACACTATTGACCAGTACGTGTTTATCACGTATAATATATTCATAGGAATTTGCTGGACCACAAATGTTTAAAACTAAAGTAATAATTACTGAGGATGTTGCAGATAACTTATATAAACTGCCCAAACAAGTAACTAATAAACTTATAGTTTGGCAAAAGCAAGTTAAGTTCTTAGGGATTAGAGAGGTTAGAAAAATAAAAGGATACCATGATGAACCCTTACATGGAGATAGAAAGGAACAAAGATCTTTTAGACTTAATAAGGCATATAGAGGCTTTTACATTACTGGTAAAGATGGAAAAGTAGAAATAGTAAAAGTCATTGACGTAAATAAACATAAATATTAAGGGGTAATGATAATGAATAAAGATGCTGAAAAAGTATTAAATGAGTTTATGGATGAGCCTTTTACTTTTGGGTTTCTAATTAAAACCATTCGCGAAACCGAATATGAAAACATGACTCAACAAAAATTTGCTGAGTTTTTAGGTATTAGTAAAAGCAGATTAAGTGACATAGAAAATAATAGATATAATGTATCTATTAAAAAAGCTATTGAATTAGCTAGAAAACTACAACAAAGTAAAAGATTTTTTGTAGCTACTGCAATTCAAGATATGTTAGTTGACAATAATCTAAATTATAAAATTGAATTGGTTACAGGTTAATATATTCCTTACCTGTTAAATCTAAATACGTAAACTGCGTAGAATATCACTTCTGCGAAGTTTTAAGAGTGATGAGTTTAATTTTAATTAAAATACGCTCGTGCACATTTGATTTAATGGTTGTAATAGTTTTCAAACAGGGGTAACTTATATAAAATTTATTAATAATATTGGTTATATATGAATCTTATAATTAATCAAATAATCAAAATAAATATTAGATATACATTAGCTAAAACATTATTACTTTTCATATCTGGATCGATTGGTGTATTTTTATTATCTTTAATGCTTACTCTAATAGAACATTATGATGTTTCTTTAAAGGAGCTGGTGCTCCCAGAATCATCATATAGAATGTTAATTCAGGGAGGCTTATGGACTATTTTGTTTATACTTCCAATATCGAGAAACATTTTTGTAAATAGTTTAATTATTGGTTCAATAGTTACTTTGTTTAACATGTTATTAGTAGTTAATATATTAGGAAAAGACTTTTTTTCTAACAATATCGTATTTGAAGCTTTTACCTACAGTTCAATATTAAACTATTTGTGGTCGATATTAGCCGCCACTTTATATTATTTAATCTCAATCATTATTAATTTTCTTATAAAACGTAAATTCATAAAACTATAAAAGAAAAAGCTTCATACATTATTTATTATTCTATAATAAAGTTATATCACTATGTCAAACTTATCTTAAAATTTCGCAGAAGTGATATTCTGCGCAGTATGAGATTGATATCTAAAATAAGTATGTTATAATGTTATAACAAGATTAAAGGAGAATAGCATATGAGTATAGAAGTATCAAAAAGAGAGTTTGTTCATAATGTATCTAAGTATGTTTCATTAGTCAAAGATACAGCAGATAAAATTATTGTTACCAATAGAGGAAAGGGTGAGTGTATTTTATCGGCCGTTAGCTCACAAAAGAAAGCTAGAAAAGAAGCCATAGCAAAAATAAGAAACAAATTTAAAGGTAAACTGAAATGTGACAATATTACAGAAACAGTGTTGCCAGAAATGGATTTATAATTATGCTGAGAAAACCTGTTGTCTTAGATACGTGTGCCATTGCTTATCTTTTCTTATCTGATGAGCTAGATACTAAACATCAAGTAAGCAAGGAATTATTATCTTATATTGAAGATAATGGGGCAGTTATTCTTTCAATATCTTTTGCTGAATTAGAATGTTTAACAAGAAAAAGCTATAACTCTCTATCATCTAAAGATGTGGATGAACTATATACTGAACTTTCAGAAACTTTTGATATAGTTGATATTGATACTGATTTATGGTTGGAAGCTGTTAGGTTAGAATGGGAGCATAAAGATCCAGCTGATAGGCTAATACTAGCTTATGCTAAATATTATAATTATCCTATAGCAACATCTGATCTTAAGATTAGAGGTTATTACAATAATACGATTATATAATGTGTCGTAATAATCAATAGAAAGTGACAGAGAGTTTTATACATGAGAGATAAAAAAGATATATTTGCGATTGCTAATGGTTTTTTAGGAAGAGATGATATTTTCAATCATCTCATTAACGGTAAGCTTATAGAGATTAGTCCAAATGATTACGAACCCAAATTTAGCGTCGATATTGATTATAATAAATCTAAAAAATATATATGTATACATCTTAACATAACTAATCAAAATAATTATTTAGATGCTTTCTTCTGTAATCAAGATATAAACTATAACACTTATCCAAATTTAAGTAGAGCATTAGAAAGACTAATAGAAGAAGAGTTTTTTCACTAATTTAAATAGATACTGTCAAGGGGGAATAAAATTTTGTTAGCTTTAAAAGGGTTACTTTACTGGTTGACAACTGCCGCATAACCAAGGTTTTACTTGATTAGGGGATTTCTGACATTTTTTAATAGATTCTTCACAGGACTTCTTATTAGGGGTTGTTTGCAGAGCCCTCCATTTTTTCGGTTTTTCAAATTTAACGATTCAAAAAGGTCTCTAGCTCTTCAATCAAAATATCAGCTAAACTCTCAAAGTTAACGTCATCACCTTTTGATAGAAACTTATAGCGTCCAACAAAATTTATATGTTGCCAAGCCACAGGAGAGATTTTATGCATTATCTTCTCAGCTTTTTCTTTACCATACTTCAAAAGAAGTTTCTCATAAACATTTGATAACAATATCGCATTATAAGCTATAGTACAGTTAGCAACTAATCGTGAAGCATGATTGTATAATTCATTTTCCATTGCTCTACCTCCTGAAAGAACCCCACTATGAACTTTTCTAATAGTTCGTTGTAGCTGATGGTATGCTTCAGTTCTATTTCTAGCTTTTTTTATATTTTTGCGTAGCTCTTCATCATTTATCAAATTTAAAATATGGGTTGTTCTGAATATTTTATTATACTCCCACAAGGCTTTCTTTAGTATTAAATTTCTCCTATGGGAAGATAGCTTCCTTACAATTGTTGCTTGAGTATTGTGCTGTAATATCAAAGATAATAGAACTCTAAGTATTTCTCTTTTTTGGCTTTTAATTAAAGAGATATCAACTTGTGACTTAGGTTTAAAAAATCCAGAATATTCATCGACTGGTCTTGTAGAATATAAATTATTCACTTGATCTTTAAGACTTGCAAAACTAGGAGTGAATTCAGTATCTATGGCATCTAATGCAACAAAATTCATCTGGTTTATTGAATGGTTATCACCAGTTAACATATCAATTTTCACATCTGTATTATTATGGTAGATTAGATCGAAAGCAAAATAGCTCTCATGCTCATTACAACCAATCACTCTAGAGTTAAGAGCTACATGGTTGGCTACTAATGTCATTATTGATATACCTTGAGAACTACCAAAATATTTTTTTGAATGTCTTGCCTGAATGGTTTTACGCTTAACCTTGTACTTTGAGCCATCTATGTCAGAAAGAATCTTATCTTCTTTGATACTCCATACTTTAAAGATAGGGAGTGAGAGTATTAAATTTGCGACTGCATCATTAGCCTCTTTAAGTGTTGATTTTCTAATAAAATTTGTTTGTGTTGAAGTTAGAGTATTGATATTGAGATTACATATCTCAGCCATTTTTTTGACTCCAAACCCAAATGCATCAGCTAGAATACAAGCCAAAAGAGATTTTTTATCAGGAGATTGTTTACTAAATCTTGGTTTGATATGAGTAAACTTTTTCCAAAGGTTTGCTTTATCCGAGATGATCAAAAGTAGGTCTGTAATGTCTATTTTATTAACAGAACTAAAGAAATTCTCTTTATATGATGAGTTATCAGCATCATAGCTTAAACTCCAACTGGAATCATCTGAGTTTAAAAGATTGAACCCAACATTCAAACCTTTACTAATATTACTATTTGTTCTAATCCATGCCTCATGGTTTAATTTTGAGATATTATCTAGATGCTCATCACAATATATAGGTATCTTACTATAACCATATTGCTCAGCAATATTTTCAATATTATCTAATACATCATCAGATACCAGATCATCTTTTAAATTTTTATACGAATGGCTGTCAGGACAAAATAACGTACCAGAATCAAAAGCATTATAAATTTTCTTGTATACATAGAATTCAAACCTAGTTGAATTAAGGTGATCATCTTCCCCTGACTTAAGATAATTTACTATATGCCCAGGAACTGTAACACCCAAATCATCTTTTATTTTGATTTTTGAAGGAGATTTACGTTTATTATAGTGATTTTTTAAAATATTGATTAGTTCAATAACTTGGCTATTTTTCCAACTATGGTCGAAATCAACATTCATTATTAATGGCCTTAAATAACAGGCAATAGCCCTGACTTTAGTCTCAATAAATTCCCATCTAGACTTCTCTCGATCGAAAGATTTACCCTCAATAGCATCCGCTATAATATTATAATCTTGTTCAGGTAAAACTTTATATGCTTCCTCTAAAAACATACGATGCGGCTGATTTGGATCTATTGATTTAGAAGATATTAACCTTAATATTGCAGATACTTTAGGATATGACTCATATAAAATAGCATTATGTTTCATCTCCTCAGAGCTAATATGCTCACTAGACAATCTATTTAGAGCTCTATAATGATATATAGGGTCTAATTAAATAAATGGCTCAAAAACTCCGCTTCTATCAAAATAGATATATATAAGTAGACTTATATGAATAGAATATAATTTACTATTCGCATAGGTTATATAAATGTGTTATATTATCTCTAATATATCTCTTCGCATAGTTTTATGGAACATATTTTGCTGATTGATAAGTTTATAAATTATCTGGATAGTACTGAAAAATCCCCTTCAACTTTAGTCAACTACAGACATGATCTAAATAGTTTTTCTAAGTGGTTTAATGAGTCTAATAAGTTTTCATTTGATGCTAACTTAATAACTGTGACAGATCTTAGAGAATATAAACATTATCTAATTGACTATCCTTTTAAACCAAAAACAATAAACCGTCGTTTGGGATCATTAAGAAGCTTTATCCAATGGTTATGGGATACCAATACTCTTAAAGACAAATTCCCACTACCAAAACTTGTTAAAGAAGATCAGCCTAAACCTAAATGGTTAGATAAGAACCAGCAGCATGCATTAATGAGACATTTGGATAGATATGGTAATAAAAGAGATACTCACATTATCGCTATATTTTTGAATACAGGTATGCGAGTACAAGAGTTTGTAAATCTACGTTGGTCTGATATTACAATTTCAGATAAAAAAGGTAATATCATGATTAGGTATAGTAAAGCTAACCGCTATAGAGAAGTTCCCTTAAATAAAGATGCTCGTTATGCCTTTATTGAATTAGGTTTTAAAGAGCATGCTGGCAAAAATGAATATGTGTTACAAGGCCAAAGAGGACATATCACTACTAGAGGAATTCAAATGATGGTTAAACGTCGAGTTGAATATACAGAGCTTGAGTTTATTACTCCTCACATTCTAAGACATACTTTCTGTAAAAACCTTGTTAATGCTGGAGTAGGACTAGAGCAAATTGCTATACTAGCTGGACATGAAACACTTGAAACCACTAAACTATATTGTCATCCATCAAAAGATGACTTGGCTGAATCTGTTGAACTTATCGGAGAATTAGACTAATGCCTCAGTTTCAAGTATTGCCAGAGTATGATGCACAGCAGTTTGATAAACCACCTAAATTCAATAATCAAGAAAGAGTATCACTGTTTACTATGGATAAGATACTGGAGCATGTTCTTATAAAAAGTCCTAATCAAGATGGTAGAGTAGGAGCTGTTCTTCAACTTGGATATTTTAAAGCTACAAATAAATTTTATAATATTGATTCATATAACAAGCAAGATATTCGTTATGTCTCTGATCTTCTGAATGTCGATTACAAAACTATAAACTTATTAAGAAATTATCCATCAGCTACCAAAAATAGGCACAAACGATTAATTCTAGAAGGTTTAGGTTATGAATCATTTCATAAGCATAAAGACTTATTTGATGAGACTATTAAAAATTTTGTTGCCAATCAAATGCTTCCAAGAAAAATCATCTACTCAGTTATAGATATTTTTACTGAGAAGAAAATTGAAACACCTAGTTATGATGCGTTTTGTAAATCAATAACAAATCATTTTAGAGACTTTGAATCAAGCAGTATTGAACAGCTTGATAAGCTTTTGACTGATAAACACAGAATAGCTTTGGACAGTTTACTAAATAAGGTAGATGACAGACATAAGTCTAACCACCTAATAGTTCAACTCAAATATATTAGCCATTCTGTTAAGCCAGGAATGATAAAAAATAGTATTGAGCTATTCGATACTCTTAAGGAAATATATGACCAGTTTTCTGACATTCTTCCTAAAATTAATTTATCAAATGAAGCTATTAGCTACTATGGTAAGTTAGTTATTAAGTATCAGGTCAATCAATTACACCAATTAGCAGAAGATACTAAGAGGTACCTTTACTTAATATGTTTTGTAATACATCAATACAAATGTTGGCAAGACACTTTCATAACTATATTTAAAAAGATTATAAGATCTTTCCATAACAAAGCTAATAAATCTAAAGAAGCCAGTCACATTGATAATGTTACTACAAAAAATGAGCATATTAATAATGTATCAATTGGATATAATCAATACCGTAGTACACTTATATCTATTGAGAAAGATGTTAAAGATAAAACCATAGATGACCAAGTATTCAGAGAATCTGTAGCTAAGGCAATTGATTCACTAAACAATAAAAACATAGACAAATGTTCAGACAGTATGAGCAGTTTACTTGATATTATTGATGTTGAAACAAAAGGCTCTACTTACTACCATAAAATGGATGAATTCTCTCGGAAGCTCCAAACAAGAGTTGCTGAACTTATAAATAGATTAGATTTTATCTTTGAATCCAATTGTAAAGACCTTAAAGAGGCAGTAGAGTTTTATTGCTCAGATATGAGTATAACTAAGACATCGGCACCAGATAGTTTCCTTGATGATATCTCGTATGAGCATATCTATAATAATGACTACTTTAAGATTTCACTTTACAAAAGTATGTTATACATAAAACTATATGAAGCAGTCAATAATGCTCAAGTTAGTCTCAAAAACTCTTATAAGTATCTACCAATAAAGCATTATATGATTGATGATGATTCATGGCATAAAAGCAAAGATGCTATTATAGAAAGACTAGGATTAGATCAGTTTAAGGATATTGATAAGATATTAATAGAACTACAAGCACGATTAGATAAGCAGTACTATAATGTTAATGAACGTATTGCTACTGGAAAAAATACTTATATACATTTTAATAGTAAAAAAGATGATAACCTTATTGTATATACTCCTAAACTAGAGAAACCAAACTATCAATCAATAGGTAATTATATAGGTGATCAAAATATACCTATCCTAAAATTGCTAACCAATCTAAATAAGTTTGCTAGATTTACTTCTCCTCTGACTCATTACAAAGTTAAATCAAAGGTAAAATTCCCAGGAGATGAACTATTTATAGCTGGTATATTTGCATTAGGTAGTGATATAGGACTTAGTCAATTAGCTAAGTCATCTATAGGTATCGAATATAATAAGCTAAATAATGCCGTTAAATGGTATTTTGAAGTAGAAAATCTTAATGCGATTAATAATCTACTAACTGACTTTATGAATAAGATGTCTCTACCTGATTTATTTAGAAAGGAGAAAAACTTTTTACATACCTCTACAGATGGAAGAAAAAGGTGTATTTCAGTTGAATCTCTATTAGCAAACTATTCGTATAAATATTTTGGCCATGGAAAAGGAATAAATATTTATCTGTTTGTTGATGAAAGAGGTATTTTATTTAACTCAACTGTATTTAGTAGTTCAGATAGAGACGCTCCTTATGTGATTGATAGTCTACTTCACAATGATAGCATTAAAAGTGATATGCACTCTACTGATACCCATGGGTATACAGAGAGCATATTTGCAATTAGTCACTTGCTTGGAATTACATTTGCTCCAAGAATAGCTAAGCTTTACAAACAAACTCTTTATTCATTTGAATCAATTAGAGATAGTCTAGTAGAAAAGGAGTATAAGATCTTACCTAGATATGTGATCAATAAGAGGCTAATCAAAGATCATTGGGATATGATACTTAGATTAGTAGCTTCTATAAAAAATAGAGATGTTAAAGCATCAACCATACTCAAGCGATTATCATCATATGACCATAAGCCTGAATTACAAAAAGCTATTCAAGAGTTTGGTAAAATCATCAAATCTATCTTTATACTTAACTATATAGATGATCTTGATCTACGCCAATCAATACAAAAGCAATTAAATAAAAGCGAATTGGCTAATAGATTTGCCAAGGCTGTATCATTTGCTCCTAACCAGGAAATTAATCAGATAGAGCAAGAGGATCAGGAAAAAGCAGCCATATGTAAGATGATTATTCAAAATGCTATTATCCTTTGGAATTACATAGAACTAACCAAACTCTTGATGAATGAATCAGATGAAGAGAAAAGGAAGCAAATAATTGAAGATATTAAAGAAAGTTCAATATTAACTTGGAAGCATGTAAATATGCTTGGTATATATGATTTTAGTAGGCTTAGTATTTCTAACGATCAAACTATAAATGCCAAGGAAATATTGGAATATAATGCAGCATAGAGAAAGAAGCGGAGTTTTAGTGCCAAATATTTAATAGGAGCC
>NZ_VXKQ01000041.1 GCF_008711465.1 Francisella sp. SYW-9 | reverse complement strand
TTAACTACAGAACTATTTGACTATTTATGTGAATATAAAACTAGTATAAGCTTAGTTGTTAGATAATGATTTATATAGAAAATAAGGCACTGTTACAACTATTTAGAAATTTACTAGAATAAAAAGTTAATTAGTTTAGATATAATGTGACATAGAGAGTTTATGATCTTCCAGCTGAGAACTGAAGATTCGAGTAATTTTAATAATATCTTCCTTCGAAAAATTTTTTAGTTTATCTGAGTTAACCAAAGCAAATATACTTATTTCATAAGGCTTATTTTTACCTAATACGTTATATACTATAGATGAAAAATTTATAGAAGTTATCATATATTTTGCTTTATTGCTATTAACATATTGTTTTATTCTTTCTGACTTTATATAACCTATATAAAATGATAGTCTAGAATCTTTCGTTGTATCTTTATCGGCATTATCGATATTGATACTTTCAATAACTTTTCCATCCTTCATACATATTAAATTGTTATCTGACATTGTTATAGAGTCATATTCTTGTCTATTTTTATTAAAATAATATAAATCATTTATAAAATTAACATCTTCAGGGTGTAGATGAGATATTATATGAAAATCAGCTTTAATCTCTTCAATTGTAAGCTTTTTAAAGTACTTCCCGGGGCTATCTACCAATGAGATTTCCAGCTTAGTTGAATCATTAACTATTAAGCCAGCAATCTTTGAAATTACCCTATACTTTACGGAAAATTTAGGATGAAAAATTGATATATACATCCTAAAAGCACTACTGATATTCATATTTTTAATAAACTTCAACAGGAGCTGATGAAGAAGTAAATAAATACATAGAGTTAAATAAACTCTCATCAAATTTAATTCCTTTCATTTTAGAAAATACCAATTAATTATCTTATCAAACAATAATACTATATATTAAAATGCTAATCAATAGTGAAAAGTAGGAACCTTATATTTCTTAAATTTCTAAATAGTTGCAACAGAGCCCTAAATGGAAATGAGCTTATATTTGGTGTATAAAATATTTAATAAATAAATTATTTTGTGTAAATTATGAACTAATTACATAATTATTCAACATTTTATGACTAGTTCTAGATGAATATTAAGGATATTTAATGAAGAGTTTACAAAAAGAATATACTATTCTCATTCTAATGTTTACATTGATTATAGATGTTATGGGCTTAGGGTTAGTGTTCCCAATAATTCCAGAGTTAACTTTGGATAAATCTAACTTATTATTGTTAAATAATAATATATCTTCTTCAACAAGATATATCTTCTATGGAATAATAATGGCAGCATGGCCTTTAGGGCTATTTATAGGGAGTTCTATAATAGGAAGATTATCTGATCAATATGGACGTAAAAAATTGTTAATTATATCTCTTTTGGGTATTGCTTTAAGTTACGTCTTGTCGATATTTGCAATATTTATTTCAAATATTTATATATTTATATTAGGAAGATTTATTATTGGATTATTTGGTGGAAGTTTTGGATTAGCTCAAACTATAATAATAGATATATCACCCAAAGATAAAGTTGCACGTAATCTAAGTTTTGTGACGTTATCATGTGCAATAGGTATGATATTAGGACCAGTTATAACTACTGTAATAGGTAAAATATATGAAAGTAATAGTTTCCTAGCAACAATACTCCCTTTCTTTATTGGTGGATTAGTAGCGATATTAAATCTAATCAGTGTCTATCTGTTTTTAAGTGAAACAAACAAGAATAAATTAAAAAACTCTAACGCTTCAAATTGGATAGATCTAATCTTTAGTTTTAGAAAAGTTTTTCTTGATAAAAGGGTTTCTATATTAGTGATATCTTTTTTATTTATGCAGATAGGATGGGGTATATATATACAAAGCTTTCCTTTATTAATGTCCTCTAAATTTAGTCTCAATCAAGCACAAATAGGATTATCTTTTTTATGTGGAGCTATAGGATATTTAATCGCAATATTAATATTACTCCCTCTGTTTATGAAATATTTTAGCTTAAAATTATTAGTAATAGCAAATGCCATTTTTATTACTATTTCATTATTATTAAGTTCTTTATATGCATCTGTTTTTATTGAATATTTATGTTTTACAATAAACTCTATATTTCAGTTATTGTTCTATAGTGCTCTTTTAACTTGGATATCAATGAAAGTAAGCAATGATGAATATGGGCAAATAATGGGGGGCACAGTTTCTATATTTGGCGTTGCTTGGGGAATTAATGCATTATTAATCTCTGGTTTTGCTCATATGAGCTTAAATTTCCCAATATATATTGCTGCGTTTTCTTTATTATTGTCTGGTCTTATTGTATTTAAAACTATAGACGCATCTAAAGTTAGTTAGCTATGGATATCTACGGTACTTACGCGGCAAAGCCGCTGAGAACTAGGAAAGTTTATCCACATGTAAACGCATGGTGTTGTACATTCGACTACATAAAAAAGTAAGAGTCCTTATTTTAAGTAATAAAATAGTGAAAACAAAGCTCACCAAGAGGAGGCTTTATGCCTTTATTAATTGAATTATTTAATAAAATCGTAGAGAAAAATCAAAATAAAATATCTGTAGTATCAGCAACTAAGTCATTAACATATAAGGAGTTAGATAACTATTCAACTCAAATTGCAAAGGTTATTGCAAAAAAAATAACTAAAGGGGATAATATTGGTGTCATATACACTAAAGACTCAGAACTTATAATTGTAATACTTGCAATTCTCAAGGCAGGAGGTGTTTATATTCCTATTGATCCTAGAAGTCCTCAACAACGCATAGATTATATACTTGAAAATGCTAGGACTGATTTAGTAATTGGAAAACCTGAATATCAATATTTAGTAAATGAGACTCGATTCTATTCGTTAGCAAATTTATTTGATCAACATAATGATGAAATTTGTTTACCAAACCTTGATGAAGATGATAATGCTTATATTATCTACACATCTGGAACTACCGGCAACCCAAAAGGTGTAATTATTCCACATACTAATATTACATATTTAATATCTTCTATAATGAAAGCCTCTATTAATATATCGAATGCAGATGTATGGACAATGTATCATTCATATGCTTTTGATTTCTCAATATGGGAAATATTTTCACCATTACTTACTGGAGGACAACTTCATATATTAGAAGAAAATGTTATTCAAGATCTTAGTTTATTAATTGATTATATTACAAGAAGTAACATAAGTGTATTAAGTTTGACACCATCTGTTTTTAAAAGGTTATTAAATCAAGATAATATACAAAAAATAGTAAAATCATCCTTAAGATATATTGTTTTTGGAGGAGAAAGGTTTGATCTTAATGATTATCAGCAATGGTGTGAAAAAGTAAAAAATAGTAATGTATCACTTGTAAATATGTATGGTATAACAGAAACAACTGTACATACAACATTTCATCATTTAAATGATTATGACCTTACTAACTCTTCCGCTTCTCCAATAGGAAAACCTCTTGCTCATTTTAATATTAAGCTGCTTGATGAAAACCGTAATGAAGTTAAAAAAGGAGAAGTTGGTGAAATTTATGTTTCAGGTAATGCTTTAGCTAAAGGCTATTTTAACAATCCTAAGTTAACAAATGAAAAATTTATTAATTTAACGCTGCCTAAAGATAAAACTAAAAATATTTATTATAAAACAGGAGACTTAGCAAAAGTTGATGGAGACGATATTTTATACTATATAGGTAGATCAGATCGACAAGTTAAATTTCATGGATATAGAATAGAGTTAGATGGTATAGAGTCAACTTTACTTAAGCATGATTCTATACACAACTGCCTAATATATATTGATAAAAAAGCTTTTACTGAAGTTATGATTTGCTTTTATCAAGCTGAGTTTGAAATTTCAGAGCTTGAGCTAAAAAAGCATCTAACTAGATATCTTCCAAGCTATATGGTTCCAAATAGTTTTATATTTTTTGATAATATCCCTACTAATATCAATGGAAAAATTGATAAAGAATGGCTTTTAGAAAAATATAATGCTAATAGAACTGTCAATAACTTGTTAGTATCAAGTGATCCTAATGTTGTAAAACTTGCAAAAATTTGGGGTAAAGTTCTAAAACATGAAAATATAGATTATAATTCTGATTTTTTTAAGATAGGAGGATATTCACTATTAGTTACTGAGTTAACTAAAGAGGTTGTAAAAGAATTTAGTCTAGACGTTAAAACTGTTGATTTAATTCGTAATCCTATATTTTCATCTTACCTAAATACTATTTTAGATTGCAAACCACTAGATGCTAGTAGCACTAGTTTGAAAATTAAAAACTCTCTTTCTCCTTCACCGAATCAACAAGGACTATTTTATACTTGTCAATTTAGAACATCTTCTGAGTATAATGTTGGGTTTATTTTATACTTCAATCAAAAAATTTCATTTAATAAAATAAAACAATCATTATTGGAAATATTAGAATCACAGATAGCTTTTAAAATAAACTTTGAACAGTATATGGGAGAGCTTAGACTAAAGATTAATGATTGCGATGAAAATTGTATTAGAAATGAAGATTTTAATAGTAATAAAGAATTAAATGAAACGGCATTAGAGTGGAATAAACATAGCTTTGATCTTACAAAGTTTCCACTATATCAATTTAGGTCTGGAACTGTAGAAGGCAAGTATACATACTTATATATTAATATTCATCATACAATAATAGATGGATATTCACTAAATATCTTCATAAAACTATTATTAGAATCTTTGAATGGTCATGAAATTATAAAAGATGATAGTTATTTGAAATTCATAGAAAGATCAATAGATAATAAAACTATTGAATCAAAAAATTTTTGGAACAAGTATTTAAATGGCATATCATCAATAAAAATTAATTTACCAAATATTAAAGCGTATAAGGAACAATTAGGTAATTCTTTTGAGCTTGCTATTGATAAAGATACATCTACTGGTATTGACACCTACTGTAAAGAAGTGAGTATTTCACAATATACTTATTATTTAGCTTCATTTGGGGTTCTTATTAACTATATAACAGATAATAATGATTTTATTATAGGAGTTCCATATGCTAATAGGGAAGTCTCCTATATGGATTCTATAGGTTATTATGTTAATACTCTTCCTGTTAGAATAAAATTTTCAGATACAGAATCTAAAATCGACTCTCTAAGGAGGCTAGATAAAAATAATATCGAATTACTTATACATCAAGGAGATGATCTCTCTTATATCTTAAGTGAAACAAAAGTAAATGGTGATAATTTTAGTGTATTATTTGCATATCAGAAAGATATTGTATCTGAGAAAACAATTAGTAATATATCGTGTAAACCTGTAGCCGTTAAAAATAGTAATAGTAAGTTTGATTTATCATTGTTCATTACATTTGATAATGAGAAGCCTATTTTAACATTAGAGTTTAATCCAGAGATTTTATCTTTATCTTTTATTCAATCATTGGCAAGTTTATATATAAAAGTTCTTCGGGAGTTATTAGTTTCCTCAAATACAAAATCAATATTAGATTTGTCCTTAGCTAAAGAAAAATACAGCTTAAAATCATTTAAAAATATTTCTGTTCTTGAAGGGAGAACTGAGAAGTTAGACTATAATAATATTATAGAAATATTTAATGAGCAGGTGATTAAATCACCAAAAGCTATAGCTATTAAAGATATCCATACAACATATACATATGAAGAATTAGACACACTTACTACACAAATAGCTTTAAAGATTAATAACTTTTGGAGAAAGGATGAGATTATAGGGTTATATATGACTCGATCTTGTGAGACTATAATTTTTATTATTGCTATTTTAAAAGCAGGAAAAGCATATATTCCATTACATGAGGATTTACCACTTGAACGTATTGAATATATTGTTAATCAAGTCTCTCTTAATGTTGTATTTTCAAATATTAGTCATTTGGATTTTGTAGATAATTGTATTCTATCTTCAGACTTTTTAAATGATGTTAATACGTATAGTAAAAAAATGCAGATAAGAGTTAGAGGCGATAGTAATGCATATATCCTTTTTACTTCAGGCACTACAGGAAACCCTAAAGGAGTTATCCTTGGACATAATTCATTAGTCAATAGAATCATGTGGATGAAAGGTCGTTATAAAGTAAGTTCAGATGATACGTTTATGTTTAAAACGCCTTTTAACTTTGATGTTTCTTTTGGTGAGATATTTTTACCATTATGCTCAGGAGCAAGCCTTTTTATTGCTAAAGCAGATGGACATAAAGATTTTAATTACTTAATTGATATCATAAAAAATCAGCAAGTATCTCATATTTACTTCGTTCCTACAATGCTTAAGCTGTTTTTAGAGTATTTAAAATATGGGGATCATTCACTTTCATCTCTTAAGATTATATTTTCCAGTGGTGAAGCATTGATGCAGAATTTAGTAAATGAATGTTATAGGTATTTACCTAATATTAAAATTATTAATCAATATGGACCTACAGAAGCAGGAGAAGTAAGTGATTATGAGACTAAACCTAATGATATACATAAAGTAGTACCATTAGGTGATGTTATTAATAATTCTAAATTTTTAGTACTCGATAAAAATAAGAATATAGCTTCAATAGGTAAACCAGGAGAGTTATATATATTGGGGGAATCTTTATCTAAAGGGTATATAAATAATCCAATTTTAACTAAAAATTCTTTTGTTAATATAAAAAACTATGGATTAGCCTATAAAACAGCTGACTTGGTTGTATTAGATTCTAATTTTAATATGCAGTATTTATCAAGATTAGATAATCAAGTTAAAGTAAATGGTGTAAGGATTGAATTAAGCGAAATAGAGCACAATATTCAAAATATTAAAAATATAGAACATGCTTTTGTTACCACAAGTGAAAATAAGATTATTGCATTCTTTAAAACTAATGGAATGACTATCTCAGATAGTGAAATCTATTTACACTTAGAAAAGAAAGTTCCAAAATACATGCTTCCTAGCAAATTAATACAAGTTGATGAGTTTAAAGTAACAATAAATGGAAAAATAGATAAGAAGTTCTTAATTGACAAGTACTTGGATAGCAAACTTTCAGCAAAAGGAGATAAGCCAGAAAAATGTACTATAGAAAAACCTATTAATAATAAGTCTTTAATGAGAAAGAATAGTTTAGACAGATATAATAAAACTCAAGTTAAACTCATTAATATATGGTTAGAGATTTTGAATCTTAATTTGGAAGATTTTTCATTTGATGATTCTTTTCTTCATTTAGGAGGAAGTTCAATATTAATTGCAGAATTAATACTCAAAATATATAAACAAATAGGTCTTGAAATAATGGTTTCAGATTTTGTTAAAAATTCAACACTGAATTATTTATTAAGTCTTATAGACAATAAAGATAATTTGTTACAAGACTCTATTTCAAATACAATGGATAAAGATTTGAATGAAATTATATCAAACCTCCAAAACAATACAGCTAAACATGAATTTAAATATTTAAAAATATTTGTTACGGGTGGAACAGGATTTGTAGGTAGGAATTTTATTAAAGAAGCATTAAGAATAAATCAACAAATTACTATCATTTGTGGGACTACATCAAGAAGTAAATTTGATGATTTATTGCTTAGGAATTATTTTACTAATGAAGAGACTCAAAGAATTGAAGTTTTAGAAGTAGACTTATCTAAAGAGAAATTAAATTTATCTGATGATAAATATACATATATTACAAAAAATGTAGACACTATTGTACATATTGGTGCATATGTTAATCATCTTTTTGATTATAAAAAACATTTTAAAACTAATGTTTTTGGAACTTTAGAATTATTGAAAATTTGTGGGATAGGAAAATCAAAAAAATTAACCTTCATATCTACAACAGGCTGCAATAACTCCTTTGATAATAATGGGGAATCAAAGATAAGCTTCAGTACACACTCTAATTATTTTGATCATTTAGGTGGATATATCCAAAGTAAATTGGTTGCTGAGCAAATGTTGATAAGAGCTAGAAATCTATCATATAAAACACAAATCCTTAGAGTTGGGCAGGTTGGTCCAAATTCAAAAACTAAAGATTTAGTTGTGAAAGATAACCATGTTAGTAGCCTTGTAAATATGGTTATGGGAAAGAACATATATCCAAATTGGGATAATTATTTTGAATGTTTACCTGCAGATATAGTCTCTAATGTTATATATAAAGAATCTAAAAAAGTTGATCATAATAAAACTATTCTCTTAGCAAATAAAAAATTAGTTACTTGGTTAGATTTCTTTAATTTAATATCACCTGATGCTAAGGCTATTAGTCACAAGGATTGGTATAATAATATTCTAACTCAAGCAGATCAAAAAACCGAAGAATATTTATATAAACTAATACCTTTGTACAAAGAGGAATACTTTCAAAGTGAGTTTGATCTATCAGGAGATATTAATTCAAATGTAGATTATTCAGAAATTGCAAATAATTATATTTATGCAATAAAAAAGGCTCTTTCCGAGGGGAGCATTCCTGGCATAGTATATTAAGCTACGTTTTTATAAATCTGATTTTTTACCAATTTCCATTCAACCAGCTATTCTCAGTGAATATTCAAAGCTCTTAAGATCAATACTTAATTTTTAATTCTTTTAACTCCGAACTGAGGTTACTTGGGCTCTTTTCCAATTGTTGTTGCTAGATAGCAAACCTATCAAAACCATTCAAATCTAAACAAATTCTCTGAAAATATGATGTAGGTGATCCCAATCCATAACATCTTCTTTTCAGAACTTTTATTTTATTATTCAGGCCTTCCACAAAACCACTATTTTTTCTTTTTTTGAAATAATTCAAAATCTGAGGCTTATATTTATTTAAGGTATCAATAAACCTATTAAATATATTTATATCAGATCTTTCAATTCTTTTAACCCATCTATTAATCTTAGTATTAACATGTTTACGGCTATGGTGAGTATTAAATATATGAGTTAGCCTTATTGCTAGTCTATGTGCCTTTTTCAAAATTGGTGAATACTTGTATAGTAAGGCTAGTTTTTGCTTATCTTCTTTTGTCAAACATTCATGATGTTTACGTAATATCCACATCATATCATTTAATTTAGTATACTCTCCAGATGGTAATTCTGATTTAAGCCTATTCATTTCTTTAGTTCTTAGTTTATCTAACGGTTTACGATATAGCTTTGCCACATGATACCTATCAACTATAACCTTTTGCTCACCAAATACTTCTATAGCTGAATTTACAAAATCATCATACATATCAGTACATATATTTTTAACCGTTTTCTTTAGTTCTTTAGGTATGAGATCTAAAAAGCTTTTTACAGTTTCCTTTTTTCTATCCTGTAGTACAGCTAGAACAGACAATTTATCAGCTTTAGATTTTGTACTAATAATAGTCATATATTCCTGATGTCCTTTTTTAGTACTAATTTCATCAATGCCTATAGTATCTAAGTTATCATATTGGCTCCAATCAACGCTAGTACCAACTTGACGATTTAGAACTCTTTGGATAGTTTTATATGAAATTCTATCTTTGCGGGAAACGGTGATGTTGCTAATAGTCATTTTCACATATAGAATATATTTCCAAAAATGGCAAAGATTGAAGTTATCTGTAAACACTGTAATTCTAATAAAGTAAATAAAGCAGGACAACGTATACTAAAGTCAAAACCTGAAAGTGTACAAACTTATAGATGTAAGAATTGTGGGAAATATTTTCAACTAGAATATAAACAAATAGGTAGACTACCAGAAACTAAAGAAGCCATAATTGATATGTGTAGTAATGGTAGCGGTATTAGAGATACTGCAAGAGTTTTGAAGATAAGCACATCAACAGTGATAAATACAATAAAAAAAAGCCAGTAAATTACTAAAATGTAACTGGCAAATGTTACAGTCAATGAGCCATGTAGTACTCATGCCACTAATGCTTGAGTTGGATGAACAGTGGTCATTTGTTAAAAATAAGAAACAGCAACGATGGTTGTGGCTAGCACTATGTCATAAGACTGGGCAGATAGTAGCTTATTGTCTTGGTAGACGTACTGACGATACATTCTTGCTTCTTTTGAAAACCTTGCAATGTTTCAATGTAGAGTTATGCTTTACAGATGATTGGGGAAGTTATTCTAGACTTATTCCAGAAAAATATCATCAGATAGGTAAACGAAATACACAACGAATAGAAAGGAAGTTTCTAACATTCAGAACTAGAATCAAGCGGCTTGCTAGGAAAACTATTTGTTTTTCAAAATCTATATTAATGCATGACTCAGTAATTGGAATTTTTATAAATAAAGTAGAGTGGGGATATAATATATAAATGACAAATTAATACATCACCGTTATTTTAAATTAGTGTATATATTCTAACCTTTATAAACTCTAGTTTCTACAACAACACAAAATGGAAATGAGCCACTTATATTTTGTCGCACTTACAACTTGAATCTAAGTTATAA
>NZ_VXKQ01000040.1 GCF_008711465.1 Francisella sp. SYW-9 | reverse complement strand
AAGAAAAAGAAAGAAAAAGAGAGAAAAAAAAAAAAAAAGAAAAAGAAAGAATAAATAGAAAAGAAGGAATAAAAGAAAAAGATAAAGTAGATAATAAATAAAGAGATTGAAGAAAAGGAGATGAAAGAAAAATAGTGTAAAAAAAATAAATAAAAAAAAAAAGAAAAAAGAAAAAAAAGAAAAAGAAAAAGAAAAAAAAAAAGAAAAAAATAGAAGAAAAAAGAAAAAGAAAAAGAAAAAAAAAAAAAAAAAAATAAAAATAAAAAAAAAAAAAAAAAAAAAGAAAAAAGAGAAAAAAAAAAGAAAGAAAAAGGAAAAGGAAAAAGGAAGAAGAAAAAAAAAAAGAGAGAAGAAGAGAAGAGGAAAGAAGAAGTGTAAGAAAGAAAAGAAAGAAAAAAGAAGACAACAGAGAAAGGAGTAAAGGAAAAAGAAAAAAAAAAGAAGAAGAAGAAAAAAGAAGAGAAAGTGAAGAAGAAGAAGAAGAAGAAGAAGGAAAAGGAGAAAAAAAGAAGAGAAAGGAGATAAGAAGTGAGAACATACGATCTCAGTGCAAAGTGGAAACAGGGTAAAGCAATAAAAGGAACAATGAAGAAAGATGTATTTGCGAAAGATTGGTTTATAAAGACAGAAAAAGAAGTAGAGAATGTAAATATGACAACTGTACAAAAAGGAATAATAACAAAAGAAGTACCAACTGTAGCACCATCACCTGGAGTAAACTGTAATACATCTTTTGGT
>NZ_VXKQ01000039.1 GCF_008711465.1 Francisella sp. SYW-9 | reverse complement strand
AGAAAGATAATAATAAAAAGGAAAAAGAAAAAAAACAAGAATATGAAGATGCAAAGAGAAAAAAAGAGAAAACTAAAAAGATAGAAAAGAAGAAAAAGAAAAAGAAAAAAAAGAACAAAAAAGAAAAAAAGAACAAAAAAGATAAAAAGAAAAAAAAAGAAAAAAAGAACAATAAAGAGAAAAAGAATAATAAAGAAAAAAAGAAAAAAAAAGGGAAGAAGAAAAATTAAGATAATAAGAAAAATAGAGAAGAATAAGAAAGGGAGAGGAGAAAAAAAAAGAAGAATGATAGAGAAAAAAGAAAAAAAGAAAGAAAAAGAGAAAAAAAAAGGAGTAGAGAAGAAAAAAAAAGGGGTAGGAAATGATAAAAAGTAAAATAAAATATAAATAAGAGAAAAGGAAAATGATAAAAGAAAGAAAAAAGAATATAAAAAAGTGAAAGGGATAAAAAAGAAAAAAGTAAAAAAAAAAAAAAGAAAAAAAAAAGGAAAAAGAAAAGGAAAAAAAAAAGGAAAAAAAGAAAAAAAAAAGGATAAAAAGAAAAAAAAGAAGAAAAAAAGGAGAAAAAAAAAGAAAGGAAAAAAAAAAGAGGGGGAAGAAATGAAAATATAAATG
>NZ_VXKQ01000038.1 GCF_008711465.1 Francisella sp. SYW-9 | reverse complement strand
GCCTTTTTGATTTGTAAGAAAACTTAAAATTGTTGACCAATTTGATTCTGATATATAATATTCCATATATGTTAAGTGTGTTATTTGTTTCGCAAAACTATTTAAATACACTTAACATCTTTATGCAAAAATTTTGTTCATGGAACCTAAGATAAGAGTATTTACTCAACAGGCTTTTTTATCTTCATAAAAACTAGTACTTTCTACTATTTTAAATTAACTTAGCTTTAACTACACTCATCTAAAAAATTATATTAAAGAGGTGAGTTTAAATGAGATTATGTAATCTTTGTTCAATTCACTTCGCAGGAATGTCCATGTAAAACTTGTGAAAGAAGGATCTCTTCTAAGGAGAGAAACTTAATACACAAATTGATTATATCTCCAGATTATACGTACAATCCTCGTAATAATTATGATGTAATCATTTCCCGCCTAAAACCTTTATTTTCATTTCCTGACCCTTCCTCTAAACCTTATATGAGTTTTTTTAGAAATATTAAAAGCAATCATATAAATTTAATTAATATTTCTGTTCATATAGAGGATCAACAAGGGATTCCATATGATTGTTTAAATACTCTGCATAATAGCTATGCATTAAATGAGAGTTATCCAAGTATTCCTCTAGAGTTGGCTTTTTACAAAAAGAGTAAGGATATCCAGAATGATTATAAAATCGTATTTTGTAAAACAATTACAGAAGCAGTATTACGACAAAACACTCATATTCTATTTATTGTTAAGAATCTACCACTAGTTGATGAATATCCAGAAAATGTAATTAATGATGGACCCATTGACTCAATAGATAGATTATTAGAAAAAATAACTAGGCATTTAATAAAGGTCAAGTTACAAGACGTTATAACAAAATCTGTTCGAGAATATATTAACTGGTTTGATAATCGAAAGTCAATAGGCTTTATTAACAGACATGGTGTGGATGGAAAAGATAGGGCATTAGCTCTTGAAAGGATGGCTTATAGAGCAAAGAGTCTACAAGAAGTTGTTAATGCTATAACAAGTTTTTTTAATAATACTATAACAGATGAGCATGGAAAGAAAATTCCAGGCAATATAAGAACACGCAATCACTCATTTATAAGCTTTTTCCTAAATCAACTAAAATATGAACATACTTTTATTAAAAAGGAATTATTGCCAACACTAACACTAAATAGTCAACATGATTATACAAGTTCTAGTATGACAAACGAAAGAGAAACAGCTAAACGACTTTTAAGCCTAAGAAGACTCTCATAAGCCCTACGATTTAGATAATAAGTTTTAGCCAATAAAATTTAGTAGCTACTGTAGTTACATAATATTTTGGTGTAAGCCTAGTTTTCTCACAACTAGTGATTTCTTTAAACTTTATATTCATAAAAATCCGTACTTTCCACTATTTTAACCTAAATTAGCTTTAGTTAATATTCTTTCTAAATTTTATATTTAAGAAGGTACTTATAATATGCGATATGGCCCATCACTTTCACCTAAGAGCACAAGAACTTTGACACCTGAAAGTTCTTCTCAAAATTCTAATAACCTTTGTAGAATTACTACCCCCCCAAATCTTCATGAGCATCTATTTCTTTTTCCAAGTCGTATGAGTTTTGTTCGAGATAGTAGGCTCTCAGAAGAAGCAGTTAAAATTTCTCTTATTATGAATACCTCCCCACAAAGTAAGTTCTACAGGTATTACAATATTTTGCGGAATGGCTCACGTCAGATTTATCCTAATATTTCTATAGATCTCTGCTTTTACAATAAGAAGTTGGACGAGCATGTTTATAGAGTTATATTTTGTGAAACTCCTAGTCAATCAGAAAGCTTAAGAAACCTAGTAAATAATACTCAAATAGAAAACCTTAGAGCCTTCTTTTTTGTTAATGAGAATGTACTAAACGTTAATGATAATCCAGAAAATGTAATTGTTAATGGATCCACTTATGATATAGATGAAATATTACTAAAAATAACTAATCATATGATAAAGATTAAACTAAAAAAGGTTATAAAAAAATCTGTTGAAGAATATATTATGTGGTCTAAGAATCAAAGGTCCATAAGCATTTTTAAAAGACATGGTAAGGATGGGATAAGAAGGGCATCTGCTCTTTACGACAAAGCTTCTAAGGCAACTAGCATACAAGAAGTTGGTAGTGCAATAACAAGTTTTTTTAATAATAGTATAAGAGATGATGATGAAAGGAGAATTCCAGGCTCAATAAACACAAACAATCACTCATTTATAAGCTTTTTCCTAAATCAACTAAAAGATGAAGGAAATAATATTATAGAGACATTATGGCCAAATCTAAGACTAGATGAACTAACAGATTATACGCTCCCTAATGCTCTAAGAGCAAGAAAAGAAGCTAAACGACATTTGAGCGAACCAGTACAACCGATAAACCTAAGAATTAGTTGATATTGATAGGCTTTAGCCAATGAAGTTTTATGTAGCATATAATATTTTGGTGTAAACCTAGTTTTCTCACAATTAGTGATTTCTTTAGACTTTATATTCATAAAAATTAGGTTCTGTGCACAGAGCTTAATAAATACGTATTTTCTACGATACAAGCCTTCTTTGAAATACATATAATTAATTACCAACTAATTTTAAAAGTTCCATATATTGTATGAATGAAGATAATAATCTAGCTGACTTAATAAGCCTAAATGCAGTTAAACAGATATCCAAAGACAAAATTATAGATTTACTATATTCCAAAAAATACAATAGATTTTTTAAAAAAAATCAAATCTTAGCAAAAATGTTTCCCAAAAATCCAGATCTAGCTGATGATGCAACCTTAAGTAAAAGGTGGGAACAATCTCTGATTGATGGAATTTTACCAAATACATACCCAAGTATTTCATACCAATCAATTAGATTAAAAATATCACCTTTTGATGAGAGTTTATCTCTCAAAAAAGATAATGCAATTGAGATAAATTCATATTTTATCCAAGATTTAGAACTATCTTTAGATGCTCATGGCTTCTCAGGTTTTATCGACTTTGTATACCCATACCAAACAGAGTATGATGACAAACTAATGGGCATACTTACATCAGGTCTTCCATTTCAGCTCGAAATCACTATTAAACAAGAGTTTTTTATAGAAGATGATCAAAAAGATTTTATTGAAGAGAATGGCGATCTTAGTAATGAAGAAATAAAATTTACGGGTTATGCTGGTAATTCACAAACCAAACAAACCTTAATAAGAGATCCTAAATTTGGAGGCAAAGATACAAGCCTCATCAAGTTCGATGGTTTATACAAAATAGATTTTTGTGATTCCATGAGCTTTTTTTGGCAACAATTAAATCCTATATCCCTTTATAGTGGTCAATCTTACGAAAAAATATTTCAAGAACAAAATACACCATTTAGCAGCTTGGTCAAACTAAATTTTGATAAAAGTTGTGACGATGCTCTAAAGCAAAAAATACCTTTCATCTGCGTTAACTGTCAAGATGATAACTATAGCTTATACAAATACTTTCTATATATACTTGAAGAGTACAACTTACTTTTACTATACAACTATAAAGATGAAAAATATACAATCACATCAAACTATAAAGATTTAGTATCAAAAGCAAAACCTGTTAAAACAATATTTAAAGAAGATAAGAAAAAAATACAAGAGATCAAACATATTCACGAAAAGCCATATTTAGTAGAAAAATCTTTGATAAATATCAATCCAAAGATTTCTGAAAAGCAAAATATTGAAGTTACAGAGTTAAAGAGTATTCCAAAAAAAATTAATAACTTTAAACATACAAAAACAACTCAACATGACGTTAGTAAGTTATTTAAACTAAAGGTTGATAACTACAAAGATAGGCTTAAAAACACTTTCGCTGCAAAATCAATAGGATTAGAAATACAAAGTTATTCTATTCCATGCTCTTTCTCCCTTTACCCTCTTCAGAATAATTTTAAATTCGCAACAAAAGAATGGGGAATCATTTTAGGTAAAGAAGATAATAAAATGATCTTGCATAGAACTAAACTAAAATTTGAAAAAACACCCTTATATTCAAAAAATAATAAGAGGCATCCTATTGCTTTTGAAGATAAACAAGATGGTGAAATAGTAAAAGATAAAGTAACTTTTGAGTTCGAAGATACTGCTATAAGTAATAGTGAGCTTCCTTTAATGTTTAACTGTAGCTCACACTTTTATTTCTACAATGAAGAATCATGGCCTAAGCTTGAAGGTGCTCAAAAGCCACATCCTCTTAATATAGGTGGAAATATTTTCACAACAAAACAAGATGATGAAAACTCAAATTATGCAAGCTGTTTATTTGATTATAATAGTGACTCAAGTAAAAGTATGGAAGTAAATAAAAGCTATAGTAGTAGCAGTAAAATCTCAAACTTAGATCCAAATAGTATAAGTCGTCCTAGATACCAGATAAAAGTTGCTCCTCAACTATGGACAGAATTAACTCCAAAAAATAAGCAATTTGTTCCAGCAAATATATTACTACCGTCATACTCAAATATGCTTTTTTATTTAAAATCAGGCACAGAGGTAGAGGTTAGCCTACTAGAAGAATATGCAGATATTACAAAAATTAAGAATTACTTAGCTCCTAATGATATGTTTTCGGCTGGAGATAAGGAACAGCAGCAAGGGATAGTTTTTGAAAACAGAAAAGAGCAATCTACTGTTATCAAAAATGTATATAAACCATCTGATAAAACAAACTCTTTCAAAATAAGTCATAATCCCGCAAAGAATGGAACTCCATCAAACTTAGAAATGAACAATCAGTCCTTCAAGATAAGTGTTAATTGCAAAAAATAATATAAGGTAACTTTATGAATATGTATATTGTAACTACTTTTATTCTTCTCTTATTATTAATATTTATTATTATAATATCGCTACTTTTTAATATAAAGAACTGTAGAAGAATATTATCTCGATTTAAAATTTATAGAACAAATCAATTAAGTAAATCACTAAGGCATTTATTATCTAAAGCTGATAATAAAACAAAGAAGTCCTTCAAAACAACAGCAAACTTCTTTATTCATATAAATACTTCAAAGCAGAGAATTGTTGAACAAGAAACAAACAAAACTATAGGAACTGAACTATTTAAAATAGAAGGTCACAACTATAATCAATATCTCTCAAATGACTCTTATGTTTTAGAGCTACATAAACTTCATAACAATCATACTTATAAAGAATTAGGAAAATTTTGTAATAAAGTAAGTGCCATCAATGGCAAAATCCCTTCTCTTGTATATTCATTTGAATATAAGAAGCTAAAAGATGAAACCTTCATGCAAGAAGAAATAAAAAGTATAAGATCAATAATTATTCAGCTCATAAAAATTTATAAAGAGGTTCCAAATCTAATTCTATCTATATCGGATATTCAACAACATCCTAATTATTCAGATTTTATAGATTGCGTTAAGTCTCACAATATACCTTTATTATCTCCTAGAATTGATCCCAATAATATAGAAGTGGAAATAAATAGCCATCTAGAAACCTTAAATATGCTAGGCAATAATATCCTTTTTAACAAACACCCTCAAAAGTTTTTAAACTTTACATACTTTATTAATGACACTTACGATAATTTTAAAAACTTATTGAAAGAACAGTATTATTTAGACCATAGTAAACATATCAAAAATATTTTGTTATATATTAATAATACTAGATCAGATATTAACCAAAACTTATTTCAAAGTCCAATTAAGATACATCGTTATAAAATAAAAACATTAAAGAAATCTATTTGGATAGGACTAGGCACAGCATTAGCTTTTATAAGTATAATATTTACAGTAAACATATTTACTTATAAAAATATCCTTAATGAATATAAAGAACGCCTTACTACTATTCCAAATAAAATCGAAGACCTTAACAAAACAATTTGCTTAAGTAAAAACTATACCGATAATATTGGCTCCAAACTATTTGTTAGCAGTCTCTACCCTAAAAAATTATTTATCCATAGCATCAACTTAAATGAAGTATTAAAAATACAACAACAGATTGCCTCTCTACTAAAAGATCATAATAAAATCGCGCCGGATGATTATATTACAAGAACATTTATATTTCTGATTCTTATTGCCCCTCAAAATACTAATTTAAAAGAAATGATAAAGTCAAACCTACAAGTATGGAGTTTAGCAACAAACATTCCTAAGAAAACTATTAATACATACATAAATGGATCTGTCCCAGATATTAATCCAAATATTAGTAATATCAATATTAGAAAGCTCCCAGATAATAACTACTTTGTAAAATCTAGCTCTTATAATCTAATTAAATTATATATAGCAAAGAATCATAATATTAACTTAAAAACATTAAATTTTTTTATGGATCAAATAAGTTTGCCAATGGCTAAACAAAAAATAATAAAAACATTCATGAAAAAAGTTTTCCCAGAAGTTAAAGATTCGCTATCTAACTATAATAAAACATTTCTTGAAGAGCTAAATATTCATATTAACAGTTCAAGTAATTCACAAGAAGATATTCAAAGAATAAAAAAATTAATTCCTACAAAAAAGGAAACTGAAGTATATAGTCTTCAATCAGCTCTTGATTTACTAACAAATTTAGATAAAAAAATAAACAAGAGTTTAAATAGTGACTCAAAACTAAAAACATTTTGGTATCAAGTAGTATTTCAAGCAACATATAATGATATTATGAATAATTTAGCTCTATCAAAAGCTAAATTAGTTGATGATAACACAGAAAAACAAACGATTATTAATGTAGGAGATAACGGAGGCTACAATGGAAATATATCTATTATATATACAAAAATTGGCTTAAATGAGGTAGTACTCAAACAAATAGCTTCTTATAAGCATATACTTAAACTCCTAACTTTTCATAAAATTGATACTCAGCATATTGAGAACTACTACAACACAGCCATACAATCCTATATCCAAGATTATAAAAAAGCATACATAAAGCTAATAGCATCATATAAAGATAGTATAACCCCCGATGATATTACATCTTCTTTGCTTCTAATTTCATCAACTAATTCTCAATTTAACAATATGTTAAAAATGTTATCCGACAATACTGTATTTAATAAAGAGATCCTAAAAGAAATACCTCAATTAGATTTAGTAAGCTCATATTTTTATAATGTAAATAAAATGATTACTAACCCTAATGATATGGATAAATATAATCAAATAATTAAAGATTTAGCTAATGAAATTAATGAAAATGGTCATGAACAAGCGTCTATGAACAAAATAACTCTCAACTTATTTCATAAGTCAAAAGATTCATACTTTTATAAAGTAAACTCTTTACTTAAAAAAAATAATATAAGCCCAAATAACTCTATAATATTTACTGCTCCTTTACAAAACATCATCAATTTTGGTAAACCTTATCTTATAAAAAGCAAGTATAAGCAATGGAATGATAACATACTTCCTATACTCAATAAGTATAAAAAGTACTACCCATTCTCTAAGGACTCTAATAAAAGAATCTCTCCAGATGAACTAAATAAGGTATTTGGCCCTAAAGGAAATTTCTGGAAACTTGTCAATAAAGATATGTATGAAATCTTTGAGTATAAGAACGGCAGATGGAAAAGTATAGCCCCCAACTTTTTTGGTGAAAATACAAATGATATGCTAATGAAACTAAATAACACTCAAAAGCTTACTAATACTCTATGGGATAGTTCTGGTAAGCCAAAGCCTATAAATATTAAAGTTAAAATAATGCCTTCCCCAAATAGTCTTTTAACAAATAATAGCTTTGTTAAGATGACGTTACTAAATATAGGCGACCAAAAAGCTGTAGGTATTAGTACCCAACAAAAAACCATCAATTTAAAATATTATTGGTTTGAAAAGCAACCTTGTTCAGTTGGATTTATCGATAGTAATGATCAAATAAACTCTATTGAAACACGTTATAATTATTGGTCATTTTTTTACTTACTTAATCAAGCTAAGAAAAAAAATGATATATATGAATGGTATCAAAACGGTACTGTGATTAAATTTAAAATTGATCTAGATAATATATTTACCCACTTTAATAATTAATATTTTGGAGAACTAATAATGAAAAAAATTATACTTACTACTACAATAATATCATTACTATCAAGTTGTTATACAACTATACCTAAAGATGAATTTAGATTGAATATAAAGTCATCTAGTAATGCTAATAATGGAAATAACTATCTTTTGGTTTATGAACAACCAAGCTCTATGGATAAAATGGCGCAGGCAACGTATAACTCCCTTAGTAGAGAAATTTTAGATAATGACCACCAATCAAAACTTGTTCATCCACAAGATCAAAGTACTGCTCTAACCTTTAAAGCAAAAGATGAACCTGCTGCTATATACTTCGTTGTAAATATGGGTAAAAATTATAACACTTGGAGATATTATATCCCTAATCCGGGTGGAAATTCTTGGGACTGCTCAATAAATGGAAACGGTAATACTAGTTGTCAACAAAGTGGAAAGTAGTTATGCTAAAACAAAGAGATTTTATAAAAAAATATATTAGCTCTATAGATAAAAACAATGCTGGCAGTAGTAATTCTAATAGTTCTTCTATAGTCAAAGACAATGTACCTGGAGCAAGCAACATT
>NZ_VXKQ01000037.1 GCF_008711465.1 Francisella sp. SYW-9 | reverse complement strand
AAAGCCCCATATTTCTATGAGGCTTTTTTGATTGCTTATCACGATAAGTCTTTGATATGTAATAAGATGGCGACTACCTACTTTCACCTGGGCAAATGCCAGACTATCATCGGCGTGTTGTAGTTTCACTTCTGAGTTCGGAATGGGATCAGGTGGTTCCTACAAGCTATCATCGCCAAAACTGTGTTTTGGGTCATATATCTATAAAGATATTTAACAATTCAGCATAGAAATAGACTTAAGTCTCTCGGATCATTAGTACTGGTAAGCTTCATACATTGCTGTACTTCCACACCCAGCCTATCAACGTCGTAGTCTCCAACGTTCCTTACTAGTTTAAAACTAGAGAGATCTAATCTTGAAGGAGGCTTCCCGCTTAGATGCTTTCAGCGGTTATCCCTTCCGAACGTAGCTACCCGGCAATGCTTCTGGCGAAACAACCGGAACACCAGTGGTTCGTTCACTCCGGTCCTCTCGTACTAGGAGCAACTCTTCTCAAATCTCTAACGCCCACGGCAGATAGGGACCGAACTGTCTCACGACGTTCTGAACCCAGCTCGCGTACCACTTTAAATGGCGAACAGCCATACCCTTGGGACCTGCTTCAGCCCCAGGATGTGATGAGCCGACATCGAGGTGCCAAACTCCTCCGTCGATATGAACTCTTGGGAGGAATCAGCCTGTTATCCCCGGAGTACCTTTTATCCGTTGAGCGATGGCCCTTCCATACGGGACCACCGGATCACTAAGACCTACTTTCGTACCTGCTCGAGCCGTCACTCTCGCAGTCAAGCGCACTTTTGCCTTTATACTCTTGGCATGATTTCCGACCATACCGAGTGCACCTTCGTACTCCTCCGTTACTCTTTGGGAGGAGACCGCCCCAGTCAAACTACCCACCATACACTGTCCTCGAATCTCTCCTGAGTTAGAACTCTAAATATTCAAGGGTGGTATTTCAAGGACGACTCCACAATCACTAGCGTGACTGCTTCAAAGTCTCCCACCTATCCTACACATAAATATTCAAAGTCCAGTGCAAAGCTGTAGTAAAGGTTCACGGGGTCTTTCCGTCTAACCGCGGGTACACTGCATCTTCACAGCGATTTCAATTTCACTGAGTCTCTGGTGGAGACAGTGTGGCCGTCGTTACGCCATTCGTGCAGGTCGGAACTTACCCGACAAGGAATTTCGCTACCTTAGGACCGTTATAGTTACGGCCGCCGTTTACTGGGGCTTCGATCCAGAGCTTCGCTTGCGCTAACCCCTTCAATTAACCTTCCAGCACCGGGCAGGCGTCACACCCTATACTTCATCTTACGATTTAGCAGAGTGCTGTGTTTTTGATAAACAGTCGCAGCCACCTGGTATCTGCAACCCCCAACAGCTCAAAGAGCAAGTCTTATCACCATCAAGGGCACACCTTCTTCCAAAGTTACGGTGTCATTTTGCCTAGTTCCTTCACCAGAGTTATCTCATAGCCTTAGTATTCTCTACCTACCCACCAGTGTCGGTTTCGGGTACGGTCACTTATACAATATACTTAGAAGCTTTTCCTGGAAGCTTGGTATCAATAGCTTCGTCAAACAAGTTTGACTTCGTCTCGTACCTCAGATCAACAAGATGCCGGATTTGCCTAACATCTCTACCTACATACTTTCACCTGGACAACCATTCGCCAGGCCTACCTAACCTTCTCCGTCCCTCCTTCGTTCATATAAGCGGCACAGGAATATTAACCTGTTTCCCATCGACTTCACTCTTCAGCTACGCCTTAGGGGCCGGCTTACCCTACGTTGATTAACATTGCGTAGGAATCCTTGGGTTTTCGGCCAATAAGAATCTCACTTATTTTACGTTACTCATGTCAGCATTCGCACTTCTGATACCTCCAGCAAACTTCTCAATTCACCTTCATCGGCTTACAGAACGCTCCCCTACCAATATACTAAATATATTCCGCAACTTCGGTGCATAGCTTAGCCCCGTTAAATCTTACGTGCAGGCCGACTCGACCAGTGAGCTATTACGCTTTCTTTAAAGGATGGCTGCTTCTAAGCCAACCTCCTGGCTGTCTGGGCCTTCCCACTTCGTTTCCCACTTAGCTATGACTTGGGGACCTTAGTTGGCGGTCTGGGCTGTTTCCCTTTCCACTACGGACCTTAGCACCCGCAGTGTGTCTCCCGTGATTGAACTTCATCGTATTCTGAGTTTGCATCGAGTCAGTAAGGTCGTAAAACCCCCATCGTCGAAACAGTGCTTTACCCCAATGAGTTATACACGAGGCACTACCTAAATAGTTTTCGGGGAGAACCAGCTATCTCCGTGCTTGATTAGCCTTTCACTCCGATCCACAGCTCATCCCATAATTTTGCAACATTATTGGGTTCGGTCCTCCAGTTAGTATTACCTAACCTTCAACCTGGCCATGGATAGATCGCGCCGGTTTCGGGTCTACTCCTAGCAACTATTCGCCCTATTAAGACTCGCTTTCGCTACGGATCCCTTATTCAGTTATCCTCGCTACTAAAAGTAACTCGCTGACCCATTATACAAAAGGTACGCAGTCACATTACTAAATAATGCTCCTACTGCTTGTATGCAAGCGGTTTCAGATTCTATTTCACTCCCTTTATAAGGGTTCTTTTCACCTTTCCCTCACGGTACTAGTTCACTATCGGTCATTCAGGAGTATTTAGCCTTGGAGGATGGTCCCCCCATATTCAGACAAGGTTTCTCGTGCCCCGTCCTACTTGTTCGTATGCTTAGTTCTACTGTGATTATTTCGTATACGGGACTATCACCCTCTATCGTCAAGCTTCCCAACTTGTTCTACTATAATTACAGCTAAATCATACCAGGCTCTTCCCACTTCGCTCGCCGCTACTATGGGAATCTCAATTGATTTCTCTTCCTAAGGGTACTTAGATGTTTCAGTTCCCCTCGTTCGCTCTACACTCTATGTCGAGTGAGTACCTGGCTTATGCCAGGTGGGTTCCCCCATTCGGAAATCTCCGGATCATAGCTTATTTACCAGCTAACCGAAGCTTATCGCAGATTATCACGTCCTTCATCGCCTCTGAATGCCAAGGCATCCACCGCTTGCACTTATTCTCTTAAGTCTATTTCTATACTAAATTGTTAAATATCTCTATCTTCATGCAAATAAAATAATGGTGGAGCCAAGCGGGATCGAACCGCTGACCCCCTGCGTGCAAAGCAGGTGCTCTCCCAGCTGAGCTATGGCCCCAAAAAACTGGTGGGTCTGAGTAGACTCGAACTACCGACCTCACCCTTATCAGGGGTGCGCTCTAACCAACTGAGCTACAGACCCGTATTTTATTTACACTAAAATATATTATCTACAAACACTAAGCTAAATTATTCAAATATGTAATTAAAGCTTATTCTTTTTTTCGTATTTCCGTTAAGGAGGTGATCCAGCCGCAGGTTCCCCTACGGCTACCTTGTTACGACTTCACCCCAGTCATGAATCACTCCGTGGTAAACGCCCATTCGTTAAGCTATCTACTTCTGGAGCAACCCACTCCCATGGTGTGACGGGCGGTGTGTACAAGACCCGGGAACGTATTCACCGCAGTATTCTGACCTGCGATTACTAGCGATTCCGACTTCATGCAGTCGAGTTGCAGACTGCAATCCGGACTAAGAGTACCTTTCTGAGTTTCGCTCCAGCTCGCACCTTCGCAGCCCTCTGTAATACCCATTGTAGCACGTGTGTAGCCCTGGTCGTAAGGGCCATGATGACTTGACGTCGTCCCCACCTTCCTCCGCCTTGTCAGCGGCAGTCTCAATAGAGTACCCAACTTAATGATGGTAACTATCAATAGGGGTTGCGCTCGTTGCGGGACTTAACCCAACATTTCACAACACGAGCTGACGACAGCCGTGCAGCACCTGTCACTGCGTTCCCGAAGGCACCAATCTATCTCTAGAAAGTTCGCAGGATGTCAAGACCAGGTAAGGTTCTTCGCGTTGCATCGAATTAAACCACATGCTCCACCGCTTGTGCGGGTCCCCGTCAATTCCTTTGAGTTTTAGCCTTGCGGCCGTAGTCCCCAGGCGGAGTACTTAACGCGTTAGCTACGCCACTAGATCCTTTACACCGAATCCAACAGCTAGTACTCATCGTTTACAGCGTGGACTACCAGGGTATCTAATCCTGTTTGATCCCCACGCTTTCGTCCCTCAGTGTCAGTATTGGTCCAGAATGTTGCCTTCGCCATTGGTGTTCCTTCTGATCTCTACGCATTTCACCGCTACACCAGAAATTCCCCATTCCTCTACCATACTCTAGTTTGCCAGTATCAAATGCAGTTCCAAGGTTGAGCCCTGGGCTTTCACATCTGACTTAACAAACCACCTACAGACCCTTTACGCCCAGTAATTCCGATTAACGCTCGGACCCCCCGTATTACCGCGGCTGCTGGCACGGAGTTAGCCGGTCCTTATTCTTTGGGTAACGTCCTTCCCATAAGCTATTAACTCATGAGCTTTCCTCCCCAACTAAAGTGCTTTACAACCCTAGAGCCTTCTTCACACACATGGCATTGCTGGATCAGGGTTTCCCCCATTGTCCAATATTCCCCACTGCTGCCTCCCGTAGGAGTTTGGGCCGTGTCTCAGTCCCAATGTGGCTGATCATCCTCTCAAATCAGCTATAGATCGTAGCCTTGGTAGGCCTTTACCCCACCAACAAGCTAATCTAACGCAGGCTCATCCATCTGCGGCAGCACAAAGGCCACCTTTAATCCGCAGATATTATGCGGTATTAACAGTCGTTTCCAACTGGTATCCCCCACAGATGGGCAGATTCCTACGCGTTACTCACCCGTCCGCCACTCGACGCCTACTAGCAAGCTAGTATCGTTTCCGTTCGACTTGCATGTGTTAAGCATGCCACCAGCGTTCAATCTGAGCCAGGATCAAACTCTTCAGTTTAATTCTCAAATTCTGACTCTAACTACTGATACTCAAATTCTTTAACAAAGTGTTTGTATATAATATATCTATTAAATATCTTAGAAACCTTAGTTTCTTACCGTTGACATCACTCGTCAGCCGGTGAAGACATATAATACGCATCACTCTCTCCAATTGCAAGTACTTTTTTGAAAAATTTTAAACTTTTTAAACTTTTCTACTTTTTGTATCAAATACCACAAAATAACCAACCCCAAAATAGCCTTGTCAAGTACTTAAGCACCAAATTCACCACCTTTTTGCAGCAAATACGCAATATAATATTAATATCTATTATTTAAAATAAAATCATAGTAAAAAGTTCTTTTGTTAATATAAAAATGAA
>NZ_VXKQ01000036.1 GCF_008711465.1 Francisella sp. SYW-9 | reverse complement strand
GAAAGTGAATGAAGATAAATCTGGTGCTAATGAGGCTGCATTACTGACTATCAATATCTACTTATTTTTACTAGGGATATGGTTAACTCATGGTATTGAAATTAGACAAAATAAGTATTTAAATAATTTGATAGAGCAGGATCATAGAAGTATTAAACGATTGACTCGACCCATGATGGGATTTAAGTCTTGGGACTCCATGGAGTCCACTATCGCTGGTTATGAGTTAATAAATATGATTAGAAAAGGTCAGCACATTAATGCTGAAAATATGACTATTTGGGATCAATTCTATTCTATAGCAGCATAACTGTATCTAGAGCATACTGATTTCATGAAAATTGTCACTGATTTAAATATTTGCGACAAAACCAAGTAATCAACTAGAGCTGCTTTAACACCAGCTACTGATTCTAATTTTTTTGATGTATAATTCAAAAAAAATAATAGATATTAGGTTTAGATCTAGACATGGCTGACAAAGACGATATAAATGACTTAATAGTATTAAATGCAATTAAAGGAATATCTCAAGATAAACTAATAGACCTTTTGTACTCTGAAAAGTTTAATAGCATATTCAAAAAAAATGCTATTTTAGAAAATATGTTACCTAAAAATGAAGAACTTGCCGATGATTCTTCATTAAAAGAAAGATGGCAAGAATCTCTTATCGAGGGAGTCCTACCAAATACTTATCCAACTATTATATCGCAATCGATAAGGCTTAAAATAGTGCCTTTTGATGAAAAGCTAGCTATTGATGAAAGTAAAGCTGTAGAAGTGAACTCATATTACATTCAAGATCTTCAGCTATCACTAGAGACTACAGGTTTCAAAGGATCGATTGATTTTGTATATCCTTATCAAACTGGATATGATAACAAACTTATGGATATAATCACTCAGGGATTACCTTTTTTACTTGAGATATCTATTAAACAAGAATTTTTTATAGAAAAATATCAAAAAGAATTTATTGAAGAAAATGGTGATCTTAGCAATGAAGAAATTAAATTTACAGCATATGCCGGTAACTTACAAAAAAAAGAGACTATTATTCGATCGCCTGAATTTAGCATTAAAAGCTCAGCTCTAACTAAAATTGACGGTTTATATAAAATAGAATTTTGTGATGCTTTGAGTTTTTTCTGGAAACAACTTAATCCTGTCTGTATATATAGTGGACAATCTTATGATAAAATTTTCCAAGAGCAAAATACTCCTTTTGATAAGGTTATAAAACTTAGTTTTGATACAAGTAGTGATCAAGTACTTAAGCAAAAGCTTCCATTTATCTGTATGAATTGTCAAGAAAGCAGTGGTGCAAATAACTTTTATAGCTATGTTCAATATATATTACAGCAATATAATTTGATTTTAGTATATAATTATAGTGATAATGAATATATAGTAACCTCTGACTATGATGGTTTAGTATCAAAAGCAAAGGTCATAAAAAGTATTTTCATAGAAGATAAACAGAAAATTCAAGAAATAAAACATCTTCATAAGAAACCATACCTAACACATAAGTCTATTATTAACCTTAATTCAAATTGTGCAGATAAACAGCAAATAAAAGTTACAGAATTTGAAGATATGCCTAAAACAGTCGAAGCTTTTAAGCAAGATAGCGTAACAGAACATGATTTAAGCAATCTTTTTAAATTAAAGACTGATAGCTGCCAAACTAAATTGAAAAATAATTTTGCAACAAGCACTATTGGCTTGGAAATACAAGCTTATTCAATGCCAAGCTCATACTCTGTACTGCCACTTCAAAATAACCTTAAGTTCTCGGCTAAGGAATGGGGGCTTATTTTAGATAAAAAAGATAAATACATGGTTTTACACAAAGTAGACTTAAGCTTTGAAAAAACACCTTTATATTCAAATAATAATAAAAGACATCCTCTTGCATATGAAGATAAACAAGAAGGAAAAGTTGAAGAATATAAAATTAGTTTTAAGTTTGAAGAGGAAGCATTAGAATCCAGTGAACTACCTTTAATGTTTAACTGTAACTCAAGATTCTATCTCTACAACAAAGAGCTATGGCCGCAATGCAAAAAATATAACAAGCCGCCAACTCTAAATCTTACAGGGCATATATATACAACAGACACAGATTATAAAAATTCAACTTATACTAGTGAGCTTTTCAATTATAGTGTTGATGCAAGTAAGAGTATCACTGCTAATGAAAACTATGATAGCTCAAGTGAAGTTTTTTCTTTGGATCCAAATTTGATAACTCGTCCTAGATATCAAATTAAGGTTGCTCCTCAGCTTTGGACAAAATTAACTCCAAAGGGTAAACAATTCGTACCTGCTAATATGGTATTAGCATCATATTCTAATATGCTCTTTTATCTCAAATCTGGAACTGAGGTAGAGCTTAACGTATTTGAAGAGTATGCAAACTTAACCAAAGTCAAAAAATACATAGCTCCTCAAGAGATGCTTACTTCTGGAGATAAAGAACAATCTCAAGGAATTATTTTTGAAGACCGTAAAGAGCAACGCACAGTTATGCACAATAGCTATAAGCCTGGTGATAAAACAAGCTCTTTTAAAATAATACATAGCCCAAAAGATAAAGGCTCCCCATCAAATTTAGAAATGAATAACCAATCTTTCAAAATTAGTGTAGATTGCAAATAAACAGTACTATGAGGTAAATATATGAACTTATATATTATAATAGCTTTTATTTTTATTTTTTTAATAATTAGTACTATCGCTATATTACTAGCTTTTAATATTAAAAATACAAGAAGGTTTGTGACTAAATTTAAATTAAATATACGTTCATCAATGCGTTTAAATAGATCATTAAGGCAGCTACTTTCTCAAGCAGATAGAAAAACTAGAAAATCTTTTAGAACTGATACCATTTTTTTTATTCATATCAATACTTCAAATACAAAAATTATTGAGAATGAAACAAGTAAGAGCCTTGGAATTGAGCTATATAAAAATGAAAGCTTAAACTATAACCACTATTTATCTGATAAATCATATATTCTTGAGCTTCATAAATTTAATGATAACCATGCATATAAAGAGCTTAGTAAATTCTGCCATAAAGTAAGCTCAATAACTGGCAAAACTCCTATTTTTGTATACTCATTTGAATATAGTAAGATTAAAGATGAATCTCTAATTATAGATGATATTAAAAGCCTAAGATCAATAATAATTCAACTAACAAAAGTATACAAAAAAATACCAAACTTTGTTTTAACTATCGCAGATATAGAAAAACATCCTGGCTATCAAGCTTTTATCGAATGTGTAGCTACGCATAACATCCCACTATTATCACCTTTTTTTGATCCTAATAACCTAAGTTCTGATATCAATAATCATCTTAAAAAGATGAGCCTGTTAGCAGAAAATATTATATTTAAAAAGCATCCTAAAGAATTTTTACGCTTTAGTTACTTTATCAATGATATTTATAAGCAATTTAAGCAATTACTCAAAAACAAGAGTTATCTAGATGCAAATAATGCTATCCAGCACATCTCTTTATATATTAATAACACTAAGCCTAGTATTAATCAAAATCTATTTCAGAACTCTTTTAATAAACCACAAAAATATAAAACTCGATCTTTTAAAAATATCCTATGGACTATAACAGGAGTTTTATTAGCTATTTTAGGACTAATATTCACAAAAAATATCTTTGTATATAAAGATATTATCAAACAATATAAGCAAGACCTTTTTGCTATCTCAGATAACGCATCTAATGTTCGTGAAACTATCAAGTTGAGTAATGATTATGAAAAATATATTGCTTCAAGCCTATCTGCAAAGGCTATTTATTCTAAGAGCACTCTAAATCATGGAATTTATTTAACTGAAGGTTTAAAAATTCAACAACAAATATTAGATATTCTGGAAGATGAGGGTCTTTCAAAAGATAATGTTTACAAAACTTTTATTTATCTAACACTTATAGCTCCTCAAAACTCAGATTTAAAATGGCTGATAAAATCCAATTTACACCTTTGGAGTTTAGCAACAAAGCTATCTGAGAGAACTATTAATATATACATTAACGCTCCAGTTCCAGCCGTAAAAATTGATATAAGCAATACTAATATAAATAAATTAATTTTTAAAAACTTATTTATAAAATCTCGTACCTATGATATGGTCAAATCATATATAATAGAGAACAATAATATTAACTTAAAAACATTAAATATATTCCTTGAAAATATAAACCTACCTATAACTAAACAGCGTCTTATAAATAAATTTATGAAAAAAATATATCCTCAAGTTAAAGACTCTTTTTCTCCGTATAATAGAGGTTTCTTAGAAAAACTTTATGAAAAAACTAAAAATACTACAAAATCGTCATCTGAAATTCAGGACATAAAAAATTTAATTCCTACTGAAAAAGAAACTCAAGTAAATAATTTACAGGCTGCTATTGATCTGTTAGATAATCTTAATAATGATTTTCATAAACATGATTCTAAGGTAGATCCTATATGGCACAAAATCATAACCCAAGCAGTTTATAATGACCTTATGAACAACTTGGCTCTATCAAGAGCTATGTTTATGGATGAAGGGTTATCTAAACAATCAGTTGTAAATGTAGGTGATAATGCTAGTTACTATGGCAATATATCAATTATTTATACAAAAATTGGTCTTAAAGATGCTGTCTTACCAGAGATATCTGAGTACAAGTCTGTTTGTAAATCATTAGGAAAACAAAATATAAATACCCTTGTGATTAATAATTATTATAATGATGCATTAGATAATTATATTAAAGATTATAAAAAATCTTATATAAATCTTATTGCTTCATACAAAAATAGCATGGATCCAAACGATCTTGTAGCTTCATTATATCTAGTATCATCAACTAGTTCACAGTTTAACAACATGCTAAAAACATTATCAAGCAACACTGTATTTGATAAAAAAACACTCAAAGAAATACCTCAACTTGATTTAGTAAGATCATATTTTCAAAATGTAAATAAGATGATCTCTAATCCTAACGATATGGATGAATATAATCAAATAATAAGAGACATAGCTAATCAAATTAATCAAGCTGACTATAAACGAGCTGCAATTAATAAAATAACTCTTAATTTATTTACTAAATCAAAAGATTCTTATTTTTATAAAGTTAATGCTCTACTTAAAAAGAATGATATTAGTTCAGAGAATTCAATAATATTTACAGCTCCTTTGCATAATATCATGAAGTTTGGTAAGCCTTACTTAGTCAAATATAAATACCAGTTATGGGATAATCATATTATTTCTCTACTTGATAAGTATAAAAAATATTACCCATTCACACAGAATTCTGATAAAAAAATATCTCCAACTGAACTTACCAAAACCTTTGGTTCTAAAGGAAAGTTTTGGGAAACTGTTAATGAAGATATGTATGGTATTTTTGAATATAAAGATGGTCAGTGGCAAAGTAGAATTCCAAATCTTTTTGGTAAGAATACAGCTAGCATGCTAAATACTCTAAATAATACTCAGAAGTTTACTGATACTCTATGGGATAAATCAGGTAAACTTAAACCTATAGATATTAAAGTTAGCATTATGCCAATTCCAAATAATCTGTTACAGAATAATACTTTTGTCAAAATGACTTTGTTAAGTATTGGCAATCAAAAATCCATGGGAATTAGTACCGAACAAAAGTCTATCATTTTAAGATATAATTGGTTTGAGGAGCAGCCTAGTTCTGTTGGCTTTATTGATAGTAATGAACAGATCAATTCTATAGAAACACACTCAGAATATTGGTCTCTTTTTGATCTACTTAATCAAGCAAATAAAGATGGTGATGTCTATACCTGGAATCAAAATAACATTGCCATTAAGTTTAAGATCGATTTTGATAATATATTTGAGACCTTTGATAATTAATATTTTGGAGAATTAAAAATGAAAAAAATTATATTTAGTATGACTGCTTTATCTTTGCTTTCAAGCTGTACTACAACGATACCTAAGGATCAATTTAATTTAAACATAAAATCATCATCTCAGGCTAATAATGGTAATAATTATCTTGTAGTTTATGAACAACCTAGCTCTATGGATAAAATGGCTCAAGCATCATATGACTCACTTAGTAAGCAAATATTAAATAATGATCATCAAAGTAAGCTTATTCATCCTCAAGACCAGACTGATAAACTAACTTTCAAAGCAAAAGATGATCCTGCATCAATATACTTTATTATGAATATGGGTAAAAACTACAATACTTGGAGATACTATATTCCTAACCCAGGCGGAAATTCTTGGGATTGTTTAATAGATGATAAAGGATATACTAGCTGTAAAGAAAGTGGAGAATAGCTATGGCTGATCAAGACGATTCAATTAATGTCTTTGAAATAACTTCTGAATATATGAGTTTAGATGCAAACAAAAAAGCTGTTTTAACATTAAATCAAAAAAAGGAATCAGCAAGTATTGCCGCTAAAGAGACTACTATCGAATGTAAAGATAAAATCACCCTTAAGTGTGGCAGTAGTAGTATAGAGATTAGCTCTAGCTCTGTAACTATTAAAGCAAATTCAATAACTATAAAAAGCGACGTAAGCTCAGTCGAGCTATCTTCACGTAGTGTTGATGTTAAAAGTATGTCTATAAATCTTGGTTAAGCCAAGTTAAACGGTAGTGTCCACTAAATTGTGTCTGTAGCTGGCATTGTTTCTTAACCCCATACGGTCTTCTAGTTGGAGTATTTTAGGAGGTTCTATGACTAATGGGCATACCTAAAGATGTCATTTTATTTAGAATACTAGCACCAATCATAGCTTCCTGCTTTTGATTTGAGCCTTTCCAAATAAATGTGTAAATTGGTTTTGTCGCAAATATTTAAATCAGTGACAATTTTCATGAAATCAGTATGCTCTAGATACAGTTATGCTGCTATAGAATAGAATTGATCCCAAATAGTCATATTTTCAGCATTAATGTGCTGACCTTTTCTAATCATATTTATTAACTCATAACCAGCGATAGTGGACTCCATGGAGTCCCAAGACTTAAATCCCATCATGGGTCGAGTCAATCGTTTAATACTTCTATGATCCTGCTCTATCAAATTATTTAAATACTTATTTTGTCTAATTTCAATACCATGAGTTAACCATATCCCTAGTAAAAATAAGTAGATATTGATAGTCAGTAATGCAGCCTCATTAGCACCAGATTTATCTACATTTACTTTCTCTGGCAAACCATGCCTACCAATGGCTTTCTTAAAGAATTTACGTGCAGCTTTTTCATTTCTTT
>NZ_VXKQ01000035.1 GCF_008711465.1 Francisella sp. SYW-9 | reverse complement strand
TTGGTAAAGTGTCTACCTGTGAAATCTATCATTTGTATTTTGAAATAAAATCTGTGATAAAATTATACTATAAATTCATGCTACTAGCAGTTTGCGACAGAACCCTAATTTAAATTAGTTTCAGGCATGCAGCCATCATCAGTATTGATAATTATAGTATCTCAAAATAAAAAATACATATCAACTTTATTAATATCTATTTTCTAAAAAAATTTAATATTTTAGAAAATATGCTAAGTCTTTTAACTTCTGATTTATCTAGAAAAACTTGTTCTTTTTTATTTATATACTCATTTTCAGAGTCAACGGTTTCATTTTTGATAACCTCTTTTTTCTCCTCAAAGGAGGCTTCTACCTTAGGGGTTAGCTCCTCAACTATATTGGCATCTTTTTCTGGTTTTGATTCAGAAGGTAACTGTATAGGCTCTATAATTACATCTTCTATATCTAAAGATGAATCTTGAGGTACATCATTCTTGTATATATAGTTTCCTTCTGAGATTGGTAGTTTAAATCTATCCATGAATACAAAATATATAAGCTTGAAATTATTCGTACTAAATAATTTGTTTTCATTATCAAAGTCTCCAAAAAAGAAGATATACATTTGTTTTTTTATGTTTTTATTATGAGTTATAAAGTACTTTTTAGCATCCTTAAAGTTTTCTTCAAACTCTTTAAGAAATATTCTTTTATGTGTTTCACTCCAGTTTGATGTATCTATTTTTAACTTATATGGTTTAGCTACTAAATTAACTGTATATATACCATTAACTTCAGATATTTCTTTCATGGTATTTATAGCACCATAAAAAATACTTTTCTTTGTATACTCTAAATTATCTCTATTGAAGACTAGTTGAAAGGTATTTTTATAACTTCTTTCACCTAGACCAGTTATCTGTAGTGGTAAGTCTTCATATAGGTTTGGAGCATTTATATACAAATCAACTAAAGGTTTAATACTGCTTGTGCTTTTTTGGTTTTGTTGAGTTTTTGTTGGGTTACCCTGGCTTGAACTATTAGATTTTCTTGGATTATTTAAATTTTTATCAACTCCATCATTAATAATAGTTTCTACAGGATTAGGATTTAAGTTAAGTTTAGAAATATATAACCCTGACTCAACAATAGTAGATGGATCGATGGAGTCTCCTGATATAACATTAGACGAATGATATAGGTCACATTCAGTAGTATGCTTAGAATCATACCTGAAATAAGAGGTTTTCTTATAAGGTGGAGATTTTGTGTTGTCATAAGCACAAGGTGTAGCAATTTTCTTACACTTATTAGAAGGACAAACAAAAACTGTTTTTATGATATATTCATTATCTAGTGAGTACAAAATACTTCCATGTATAATTTCACCAGTGTTACTATCTTCTGCTAACCCTGAATTCATTATTTTAATTTAATTTTAAGATATTGATATATAAATAATAACAACAAATATATGGCTCCTATTAAATATTTGG
>NZ_VXKQ01000034.1 GCF_008711465.1 Francisella sp. SYW-9 | reverse complement strand
TTATTATCAAGGACTTTAAATACTTCTTTAAGAAGTTTTTGTTTAATATTATCCATAAAATAAGCCACCATATTTCTCAAGCGTTTAGTGTTAAGCTACCATTAGCCAGCTATGGCTAATCCAAAAGGTATAGGTAGCAAGTTAGATATGACTCCACTTAGTTTATTTACATAACTAGATTTTTTTGCGTTCAATGTTCTTCTCCTTAATGTTTTTTGCTAAATCTTTTATCTTGAATCTTTGTTATCTAAATATTTTTGTGTTGTATATCTTTTTTACTAAACGTTTAATGCTTCAAATTGTTTTATAAAATAATCTTTTGTTTTTTGTATATTTTCGTCTGTAATTATTTTTTCAATTAATATTTTTAAATCTGGAGTATATCCAGTCATATTTTTATCTATTAATTCTTCGATTATGATATTTTCAGCTTGATTAATATTTTCCTGAGTAATTATTTTATTAATAAAGTTTTTGTATGACGGTTTTATGTTTGATATTTTTTCAATTTCATTTAATGTGTCGTATATTTTTTGCTTATAGTTATTTCCTGAGTCATTTTCAGTAGATTGTATTGCCTTAATATTTTTCAGTGAGTTTATTAATAGTTTAAAAGTTTCATCTGTATATAAATTTTCTTTAGTATTATTTTGCATAAATATGTTTTCCTTAGTTTTTCTATGTAATAAATTTTTTCTTAAGTTTTTTTACATAAATATTTTGTGTTATATTTTTTTTGCAAAATATACCTATGGCTAGATATATCCGATAAGTACAGAAGTACAAATCATTATTAAACATATCCTAGGGATTGTTTATAGATAGGAACGATCTGATAACAATTAAAATTGAATCAGTAGGTAGGAACAATCTATCATGGACTTAAAGTCGATAGTAAAAAGGAACGGGCCTGTTTCTCATTCTTAGAATGCCGTGTGCTAATTCTCGGTACAGGTAAGCACTTTCAATAGACTAATTTATAATTAGTTTCAGGCATACAGCCATCATCAGTATTGATAATTAAATTATTACAAACCTATATATAAAAGTCAAATGGATTATTCCATCAAATTTAAGAAAAATATACTACTCCTTTTTGAAAACAGAACCTTATGGAATTATTCAAAAATTTCGCGAGAAATGTTTAGGACGCCCATTAAGGGCTTTTTTGTTTATCGCCTCTTTATTATTTCATTCCAAAAATACAAGCGAAGCTTGTTATTTTGTTCTTTTTTGATTGCTAAAGGCGAAGCCTGTGCATCTTCGATACACGAGCAATAAAAAGATCAAAACAACGGATTTTTGTCTTTAAAATAATAAAATCGGCGAGTACGTGGGCTATTCCGCCCTCGTCACTGTCCCAAATAACAGTGACGAGGGCGGTAGTCATCATCACAAAATCAATCAATCCCATTACATTTGT
>NZ_VXKQ01000033.1 GCF_008711465.1 Francisella sp. SYW-9 | reverse complement strand
TAGAAATATGGGGCTTTTTCATTTATAGGGTATGGTTTTTTTATTCTTTACTTGGAATTTAACGGTATTCCTAGAGATCATTTTCATTTATTTTTGAAGGAGAGTGAATGGAGGTTTAACCACAGTGACTCTAAAAAGCAGCTAAAGCTAATTAGACATTGGGTTAGAGAGAGTTTAAAATAAACTTATCTAGGACGACAGCCCCAAAAGTAATTTATGAAATGCCCATTAGGGCTCGTGAATAATACTTTTAAATTGAGGGGTTCTATTTAGGAAGGTACAGAATTTTTGCAACCATAGCTATAAATTTTGGTATGTCTAGCTTACAGATGAACGATCGACTCTTAAATCGGCAATTATAGATTCTACAAACATTTGTAAATAACTCTTTTTAAACCTCTGTTTTACAATAGTTACAGTTATACTTTAACCCCCATTTTTTCATTAACCCCTAAATTATAATTTGGAGGTTAATTTAAATAGTTAGTTGAAGACCCTCAATCAGTGATATATTTTATGTCGATTAATAACTTTTTTCTTTAAGATAAACATTAACTTTTTCTAGAAGTTTTAGGATATAAGTTTCACTAGTTAACTTTTTTACTGTCAATAACAGATGCTCTTTGATTTTTATAAGCATTTGATCAGTGCTGTTAGCACTATGAAGTATTTCATCAACTCCTGTTGTAAATTCTGTAATATATTTTGATCTAGAAGAATAGCCATCAAATTCTTTTATAAAGTTATTACGGTCTTTATATAGTGTATTTATATTATGTATATTATTTATCAAAGATATAGATCTAGAATCTTTAGCAATAGCAAGTTCGTAAAAATAATTAAAGAAATCTCGCACTTTTAATTCAAAAGTACCATTATACTCAGGTTTTTGATCAGGATATAATAAGTTCTTTGATAAAAATTTATGTTTAATTGCTCCATATTTATTTGAGTAATGATCATCATATTTTGGCTTATTAAATCCATCAGGGTATGATAGTTTTGATATAAGTTTATTTTGGTTGTTATATTCAGCTATTGATTTTTGATGAGGGTTAACTAGCTGAATATAATAATTATTATCTTCTCTTTTATAACAGTCTATAATTGAGTATGCATGACAAGGAACAATTCCATTTTTCCAACCTCCATAAATACGACTTAAGTAGGTATTTAACTTACTAAGATTTAAATCATTTTTAGTAGCAGCAGATATAAAATGACCTGTAGATAGGAGTTTTTGTATATAAGTTACTATATATTTTTCTACTCGATAAAAATCCCAATTAATAGAAAAATTATCATCAAATTTTGCAATCTTAGCATACAAGCTTTCTTTATTCGTATTTTGACGACTTAAAGATTTATCTGCAAACTCACTAATATTACTTGGTAATATATGAGTTGAATTTATGTATTTTTTGAAAGTATCAATAATAGGAGCCTTTCTTTTTGCTAATTTGATAATATTATTTAATAAAGTTTTTTCATCTATATCTTCAATCTTTAACGCATTGTTCTTAAAAGCAAAATAATTTTCTAATGAACTATTAAGTGGTGATAAATATTCCAGTAAAGAATTATCTTCTAAGTTACCCAAAACTTCTTTAAAATTAGACAAAGTTTTTAATATTTCTCTAAATAATGTGTCTACTTTCCATTGAGGTATTTTACTTTTACCAATCAATTGATTATCAACAATATTTTTAAAAGTATTAATAGCACGTATCTGATCTTCTATTATTTTCTGAGATATAGGATTATCAATAAAAAATGCTTTTAATATGGAATAACTCACACCTCTTTCTATAAGCCAATCAAAAGTTAATTCTCGAGAATTTCCTAATATAGCATAATAAACTTCTATACTGCATCCACCATTTAAAAAAGCAAGCTGATACCTTCTTGTTTAAAAGTCTCTCGACAATGTGCTGCATATGCTTTTATAAAAAGATTTGCCCATAGAGCATGATTATTAAAATTATATCCAGAAATTTTCATATTCCCCTTTAAGATAGTAGGTTCCAAAGAGTAAATAACGGTATCGTAATCAGTGTTAAAAATGTCATTAATATATTTTTTTGTGTGAAATTTAACATATATACGATTATCTTTATATCGCATATTTAAGAGTAAATGAAAAGGGTTTTTATTTATAATAGAAATAAGACTCGAATCTATAAAACATTCTCCTAGATATTTTTGATGAATATCAGACATATATATATAATTCCCCTGAGGGAAAATATGTTCGAAATCCACTCTTTCAAAATAACTCCCAAAATAAAGATAAGATCGAAGTATCTTAGGACATGTTATCCATCCATCAAATTTCATTTTATCAATCTCTGTTGGATAATTGGATATTCCTTCAAGATCTCTATCATTTAAGGTGATAAGTTTATTATTGTCGCTATGATTATTTATTTCATCATCAGATAATAGGCCATTATGAGGGATCATTTTTTATCCTTATAAGCTTGTTTTATATCCTTTTGAACGTTCTTCCTTGGCAAGAATAATTTCTGAATAAAATAAGAAAGATATGAATTTCGAGGCATTACCATGTAAATCACCTATTATAAAGGTGGCTTCTTTAGCATTTAATTTCTCATTAATCGAAATATAATCATCTGTATAATACAGTTGATTTAAATTGGTATTAAGTTGAATAACTTGAGCTTCTCTCATGCTTAATTTTAAGAATCAAATATTATTTAGGGTTTTAATTAGTAATTAATTATATGTATTTCAAAGAGGACATGTATCGTAGAAAGTACGTATTTATTAGGTTCTGTGCGCAAAAATAATTTCTTCTAATTGTGTTATAACTAACAGATAAATATGCTCTTGCTACACCTGTTAATTGGGATAGAAAAGATAAATGTATCATAGCTCCGGATGTTTCAAATGAAGAAGCCGAAGTTATTTTTAAAAATGGATTTTTATATCTTAATCGTAGAGATATTTATACCATAATATAAATAATGTGAATTTTAGATTGAATATTATAGAGAAGTTATTTGGGCTATGGTGCGTATATATAAATGATATTAGTACTGTAATGAGAGTAAATACGAGAATCTTTAATAATACTTGTCAAATGGAAGGGTTATCACTTGTTGAGTGTGAACAGGCTATGGATTTAAGAAAATATTCAAAAATCTAGATTAGATAAAACTTATCCCTTTAATTATCATAGAATAACCTCAGTCGTATATCTGAATATTTTATGAACCACATAAAAAAATTATATAACATTTTCTAAGACAATTAGTATAAAAAATACGAAAATAGTATTGAACTATTTTTAGTGATTAAGGCTAAATATAAAGGTTTTCATTAGGATTATGTCGAACAACAACATTATTATACATTACAAATGATGGTTGTTGTTTTTTACTATCTTGTTTACTAATATTCTTAGCTTCTATCTGAAGATTACTAACTTGTTTTTGAAGAAATTTAATAAGTGAGTCTATTGATTTGGGAGAGTTAATGTTAGGATTGCTTATTGAATATATTGGTATGCTTAAAATTAAAGTTGTTAAGATGATTTTAAAAACTTTGTTCATTTTAGTCATGATCTACAACAGTGAATTTATATATTGTAGTATTACTCTTTTAAGAGCTTAACGCAAGTAAATAAAATAAAGAAGAAATATAAGACCAATATATGTTAATGGAAAAGCAGCTCTTGAAAAGATATCTACATTTTTAGCTAATGATTGCTTATTTGTTTTGACAAGCCAATAGACTATCAAACTTTCTAATACTGTAGAAAAAAGTATAGAAAATGATAGCAGTAAGAAGCCATCTGTAAATGTAAGATAATCAATATCAGGCATTTCACCCTCAACTAAAAACTGATAAGCAATCACAGAAAGTATGCCAATAAAAGAAATGTTTAGTCTATCAGATAAAGCTTTCGTATCCATCCAAAAGACTGCCCACATTGCTAGCACTAGTAGAGATAAAGGAACTAATACTTTTAGTAAAATATTTACAGGTTTTCTTTCTAGTGAAATATTAAAATCAAGCATGGATACTTTACTTGGCTTACCATAGTACTGTTTGACAGGAGTACTACTTTCGAGATCAAAATTTATAAGTTGCCATTCTGCGATATTAACATTTGGATGATCTTTAATATAATCTTTAACTGTAATTTTATAATCAGGATCTACTTTTAGCTGTACTTCATTAGCATTGTAGCCAAAAGGAATAATATGAGCATTAAGTTTTTGTTTATCAAAAGGAAACTTCCTAAGTTGCATAGGTGTTTCTAAAGCAAGTGTTCTTTGTTCTGTATAAACTACATCACCATTTGGATAGACTCTTAGCTGTCTTGATTTAATTTGGGGGCTTCCTATCTCATTTATTATTGATATTTGAGGTCGCCATCCTTCAAAGATTTCATCGTACTGAAAATTGCCTTGATAATTTTTATATTCTTCTCCATCTTTTTTTGAATCAAACGCTAGTCTTGAATCATGCCACTTAAACTTAAATATAGCATCAATCTGAATTTGTTCATTTACCTCATCAAGATTTTGAATATCTGTAATAAATGCTGTCACATATACAATAGTTGGTTTTTTAGGTGGTGTACTACCGTAACAATAGGAATTTATAGAGATTATTAGTAACAAAAAAAATATTGGAAGCTTAATTAGTTTTAGCATGTGGATTTTTTATTTTAGAGCCTATTGATAATCTTATTATACTTAATTTATTCTTTTAGATCTAATGTATAAAAAATTAATAGTTATAAGATACATTAAGATAAGAATATATTTGAAATAAAAGATAAACTAAATTTTAACTTCTATTTTAGAAGACTATAAATTGGACAATATTTGTAATTGCTATGATAAATGGTTTCATAATATAGAATAATAAGTTTGAGCCATTAAATGGAATAATTATTAAAGCAAGTAAAATAAAAAAACCATATCTTTGTATACTGTTGTATTTAAATGCTAGTGATGGCGATAAAAAAGCTGTTACAATTTTACTTCCATCTAATGGTGGAATAGGTATTAGATTTAAAATCATTAGTACGATGTTTATCATAATGCCGTAAAAAGCCATACCTTGTATATAGGGGTGTAAAGTTATATACTTTGCTACTACAGCCCATAAAATAGCCATTATAAAGTTAGCTAAAGGTCCGGCTAAAGCAACTAGAGCCATATCTAATCTAGGTTTCTTTAAGTTACTGTAATCTACAGGTACAGGTTTTGCCCAGCCAAATATGAAGGGAAATCCCGCGGCTATTGATGACAATAACATTATTCCTGGCAATAATAGAGTTCCAATAGGATCTATATGTGAAACTGGATTTAACGTTACTCTGCCAAGGTTATATGCGGTATTATCACCGCGCAACTTTGCTATAAGTCCATGAGCAGCCTCATGCATTGTTATAGCAAATATTAATGGAATACCTGCCATTAATATAGTTATTAAAATATGATTTATATCCATGTTTTTAAGATCAATTAAATATGCTGTACATGATTATATTAGTTATAAAAGCCAATATGAAGAACTAATGTCATATTTATGTTTAATAAATTTTCTAAATTATGCTTATATTAGTATTAAATTAATTAAAATGTAAAAAATATTATTATTAGATTAATTTATTATTGATTATAAGTAAATTTTGTGGAAGAATAATTATTAGTTCCTTATTTTTAAATTAAATTTTGATTATAAGAGAATGAAATATTATTTCAAATTAAATAATATGATTAAGTAGTATGACTGATAATACATAGTATTCGATAATTAACGATCAGTTTTAAATATTAATTTTTACTTAATGTTTGCTATATAAAACTTGTCGTTAGTAAATAAAAAAGAATACATTTTTTTGTTGGGGGGAGTCATTTGCTTTTAAATTATAAATTAAAGGAGGCTCAATTTTATGGCAAATCAATATTCAGGAAACTTTGAACAGATAGTTGAAGATAAATTTAAGTGCTCAGCACGAGAGATGCTATTAAAGTGTCAAAGAGAAGGACTAAGCTATCAAGATGCTGAAAAAGTTCTAGGCTTTAAACATGTAACAATTAGAAAATGGGCAAAACGATTTGATATTAAATTACCGCCTAGATTTAGATTGAATGAAGATAGTGCTGATCTTAATAGAGAAGTAGCATATGTTAATGAATGTAAGTCTGAAAATCTTACAAAAACTAACATATTTAGCCGTTGTTGGATAAATGTAAATCTTTATTCTACTATAAAAGCTAAATCTTGATTGACACTTATATTTGAGTTATTTTCTTTAAAGTTAAAATCTATTTTTTCCCCTGGTGTAAGAACAATAATAGTTGACCCATAATTAAACCAACCAATAGTATCACCTTTTTTAAATTTAATATCATAATCATTACTACCATAGTTCCAAGTTTGGATATTTCTATAGTAGTTGGGAGCAACTTTGCCATGCCATACAGTTTCGATACCAGCAACTAAAAGAGCGCCGACAAAGATTACAGCTACTTCACCAATTTGTGTATCAAAATAACAAACTAATCGTTCATTTTTAGCAAATAAATTGTCTATTCTACTAGTGGTTAATTTATTAACAGAATAAAGCTTACCTGGGATATAAACCATCTTTGTTAATTTACCATCGATAGGCATATGAACTCTATGATAATCTTTGGGTGATAAGTAAATGGTTGCAAACTTTGTAAATGTTGTACTAGAACTATTTGCTATTAATGATTCAAGTGTAAAAGATTTTCCTTTTGCTTGAATAAGAGTATCATTTTCAATATTTCCAAACTCGCTCAAAACACCGTCAGCAGGAGATGTAATAATAGTACGCTCTGTGTTTAGAGGTCTTACTCCGTCTTTTAGCTCTCTTGTAAAGAAGTCATTAAATGATGAGTAATTATCAAGATTAGTTTCTTTTGCTTCATCAGTATTTATTTTAAACTTCTTTATAGCTAGATTAATCAAGTAGTTCTTTATAGCCCTATTCTTTGATTCAGCAAGCCTACTCACTAATCGTGAAGTTAGACCATGCGGCAATAAATATTGTAAAAATATAAATAAATTATCTTTCATTAGGTATACTCATGTTTATTACTAAAAGCTTTCTTATATAATAGTATATCACTGTGTTATAATATTTAGCTAACTTAATCATTCAAATCATATGAATTTAAAATAATGAAAAATATATCTAAAATACTTGTAATGTTAGGCTTTGCTTTTCTATTGCAAGACTGCTCAACAAATAGCGTTGATAATGATTTTTCATATGAAAATCTATCAGAAACTGTGAGTGGTGCACCATTTAGAAATAGAAAATATGATTATGCAAGAGCTCAGGTTAAAGAAGAACAACCTTTAAAAATTCCAACAGGCTTAAATGGAAATGCTATAAAACCAGCACTTAAGCTTCCAGAAGGAAATAATAATTACGCTAAATCACAAGTAAGTGAAGCACAGAAAGAAATGTTGCCTGCTAACTATTCTGACAAATTTAATATGTCTAAGATTATTGATGATCAAATCGCAGAAGTTTCTATAAGTGTTCTTTATGATAGTACTGGAGCGTTAAAACTGGTATTTAGAGAACCTATAGCTATAACTTTAAACTTACTTGAAGAGTATTTCAAAAAAAGACCAAAAGATTATAAACTGTTGTCAGTAAAAGATGAGATACTATCTGGTAATTTAATAAGAGTTAAGGATATTAAAAAGAATTTAATATTTGTTATAAAAGCTCGTAAAGTTGATGATTTATCTAGTTTAGTGAAAGTAGACACAGTATTTGCTGGAGATGGTAAAACATTAGCACCAGATCATATAAATCAAAGTGTTAAGTTATTGAGCCAGATACGTAAAGCTCTAAATAATGCTAAGCTTAAGAGTAATGCTAATATCAAGATAATTAAGCAGACAGAGGCTGAGCTAAATTCAGCAGCAGCAGATAAGAAATCTAATAAACAAGGTTTAGGTGGCATTTCAGGATCATTGAAAAAGGGAACTTTCTTTAGTTCTTATGATAGAACCATGGATAAAGCAAACTCTCAGCAGGAAAAACATCAAACAGATCAAGACTATACTCAATTAACAGCACCAGCAGATGGCACTGTTTATGATAGTGATACGCAAGCTCAAGTGCTAAATACATAGGCAATAAAATGTATGATATTTCAGTATTTATAGGGAGGTTTCAGCCTTTCCATAAAGGACATTTACACAATATTTTAGTGGCTCTTTCAAATAGTGATAAGATAATTATAAACGTTGGGAGTTCTTTCAATGCTCCTAACATTAAAAACCCTTTCTCATTTGATCAAAGAAAAATGATGATTGAGGAGGATCTAAAAATCTCAGGTATTGACTTGTCTAGAGTTATGATAGAGCCTCTTGCAGATTTTTTCTATGAAGAGCAAAAGTGGGAAGAAGCTTTACGTAGTAATGTTGCTAAACATACTAGAAGTGATCAAACAGTAGCTATTGTTGGACATATGAAAGATGATTCTAGCTATTACCTTGAAAGCTTTCCTGAATGGGGATTTATTACCGTTGATAATTATAAAAACTATAATGCGACTGATTTTAGGCTAGAATTCTATAAAGGTCTTATTAAGTCTGATTACATGTGTAGCGAAAATTCTAATATGGCTACATACAAGTTTCTTAATGATTTTATGAAAACACAAAAATATTATGATTTAGTACAAGAGAATAATTATGTCATAGAATATAAGAAATCATGGAGGTCTGCACCATATAAACCAATTCTAGTAACTGTAGATGCTTTAGTAATAGTAAATGATCATATACTTTTAGTACAGAGAAATGGTTTTCCAGGTAAAAATCTCTGGGCATTACCAGGAGGTTTCTTAGAGTATACAGAGACGGTATCGCAAGCAATTGTTAGAGAGTTGCTTGAAGAAACAAATATTGACCTAACAGTTGAGCAGTTAGCAATAGCAAAAAGATATGAGAAGGTTTTTGATTACCCATCTCGATCAGTTCGGGGTAGAACAATTAGCCATGTGGGATTATTTGTATTTGAGGAATGGCAAAAATTACCAGATATTAAAGCAGCAGATGATGCAAAAAATGCGAAATGGATTCCTATAAGGTCAATTCTTAATAGTATGTATGATAGAATGCTAGAAGATCACTATCAAATTATCACAGTTTTGCTAGAAAACTATTATAAAAATAAGAAGTAGGAGATTTTTATATTATGGATTTATCAGTTGTAATTTTAGCAGCAGGCAAGGGTTCTAGAATGAACTCAAATAAACCGAAGGTTTTACAAACACTTGCAGGTAAACCTCTTATCACCCATGTTGTCGAGTCTGTAGAAAAATTGAATCCCGATAATATCGTTGTTGTAACAGGACATTTAAAAGAGCAGGTTGAGAATGTTTTAGATGGTAGAGGTATAACATTTGTCTACCAAGAAGAGCAACTAGGGACTGGGCATGCTGTATTACAAACGCTACCACATTTAAAAAGTCAGAAAGTTTTAATTTTATACGGAGACGTTCCTTTAATATCAGCGGAAGTTCTAGATAATCTTGTATCTACGACTCATGACTATGACCTAGGTGTTTTAACTGCTTTTGTTGATAATCCTAAAGGTTTAGGAAGAATTGTAAGAGATAGATTTGGATCAGTATCAGAGATTGTTGAAGAAAAAGATGCAAATGATGTACAGCGTCAGATAAAAGAAATAAACACAGGTATTTATTGTGCTCATAAAAATCTCTTAGAAAAATGGTTACCTAATCTAGAAGCTAATAATGCTCAAAAAGAATATTATTTAACAGATATTGTTACATTTGCTAAGAATGATCGTTTATCTATAAATGTAACTCATCCAATTTATGAGTTTGAAATACTTGGTGTCAATGATAGACAGCAGCTTGCAGATCTTGAGAGAACTTGGCAAAGAACTATAGCTGATAGAATTATGGCTAAAGGTGTTAGTATTGCTGATCCAAATAGGTTTGATGTAAGAGGTCACTTAAATGTGGGTAAAGATTGCTGGCTTGATGTTAATGTAATTATTAAAGGTAATGTAAAGCTTGGTGATAATGTTGTTATTGGAGCGAACTGTATCTTAAAGGATTGTATTATAGAAGATAATGTTAAAATTAAGTCAAATAGTATGGTTGATGGTTCTATTGTAAGAAAGGGAGCTATTGTTGGTCCATTTGCTAGAGTTAGACCAGACTGTGATATAAAAGAAGAAGCTGTAATTGGGAATTTCGTTGAGACAAAGAAAACTGTTCTTGGTAAGGGCTCAAAAGCATCTCATTTAACTTATCTTGGTGATAGTGAAATTGGCTCGAATTGTAATATAGGTGCTGGGGTAATTACTTGTAACTATGATGGTGTAAATAAACACAAAACTATAATTGAAGACTATGCATTTATTGGTTCGGATTCTCAATTAGTTGCTCCTGTAAGTATAGGTCAAGGTGCTACTGTCGGAGCAGGATCTACAATAGCAAAAGATGTACCTGCTGATAATTTAGCAATATCACGAGCTAGGCAACGACATATTGATAGTTGGGAAAGACCTGTAAAGAAAACTGATAAGTAATATAGTTAATAGGATTTTATTATGTGTGGAATAGTTGGTGCAAATTCAACGAGAAATGTTACAAATATTTTAATTGAAGGTCTAAAAAAGCTTGAGTATAGAGGCTATGATTCAGCAGGTTTGGCGGTAATTGATAATCAGAAAAATATAGATATATGTAAGGAAGTTGGTAAAGTTATTGAGCTTGAAAAATCAGTAAGAGCTTTGCCTGAGTTTAAGGGGAATATAGGTATAGCACATACTAGATGGGCAACTCATGGTAAACCGTCAAAAGAAAATTCTCACCCTCATACATCAGAGAGTTTTTGTATAGTACATAATGGTGTTATAGAAAACTTTTCTGAACTTAAGAAATCATTAATAGCTGATAACTATGAGTTTAAGTCAGATACTGATACCGAGGTTGTTGCTCACTTATTAGATAGAGAGTGGAATACTCAAGAATCAGTTATAGAAAATATTAAGCGTATTATAGCCTTATTAAAAGGTGCTTATGCTTTAGCAATCATATCACAAAACTTTCCTGATAAGATTATAGCGGTGCGCTCTGGATCACCTTTAGTTATAGGTGTAGGTATTGATGAAAATTTTGTATCATCAGATGCTTTATCTTTATTACCAGTGACAAATAAGTTTTCTTATCTTGACGAAGGTGATATTGCGATAGTCTCTAAGGATGGTGTTGAAGTTTTTGATGCTCAAGGAATTTCAAAAAATCTTGAAGTTGAAGAGTATAATTATTCAACTTCTAGTGCATCAAAAGATGGTTATAAGCATTATATGCTTAAAGAGATATATGAGCAGCCTGAAGCTATTTCAAACACAATTTTAGCATCATTAAAAGATGATAATGAAATTAGCTTAGAGAATTTTGATAATAGAGCAAAAGAGTTATTCGAGAAAACTAGGCATATCTGTATAGTTGCATGTGGTACAAGTTATAATGCTGGTATGACAGCTAAATACTGGATAGAAAAGTATGCAAAGATACCTTGTAGTGTTGAGATTGCAAGTGAGCTTAGATATCGAGATAATGTTGTTGTAGATGGTTCTTTATTTGTGAGTATATCTCAGTCAGGTGAGACAGCGGATACTTTAGAATCTCTCAGAAAGAGTAAAAATCAAGGTTATGCTGGAAGTATGTGTATATGTAATGTACCCAATAGCTCATTAGTGAGAGAGTCTGATATTGCATTTATGACAAAAGCAGGCGTTGAGATAGGTGTCGCATCTACCAAAGCATTTACTACTCAGCTAATAGCTTTAGCAATCTTTACATTAGCAATGGCTAAGCTTAGAAAGAGTTTAACAGATATAGAGATTGCAAAATATACACAAGAGCTAAAAAATACTCGAGCTTTAGTTATGGGTGCTTTAAAGCTTGATCCTGAGATAGATGAAATAAGTGAGTACTTCTCAGATAAAGAGCATACAATATTTCTTGGAAGGGGATTGTATTTCCCTATAGCTGTCGAAGGAGCTTTAAAACTCAAAGAGATCTCTTATATACATGCAGAAGCTTATCCATCTGGAGAGTTAAAGCATGGTCCATTAGCATTAGTTGATAAAAATATGCCAATAGTAGCAGTAGTACCTAATGATGGCTTATTAGATAAAACTCTTTCAAATCTTCAAGAAGTTCATGCAAGAGGTGGTAAATTAATCCTCTTTGTTGATAAAGCAATTAAGGATAGAGTTAATTTTGATAATAGTATTGTACTGGAGTTAGATGGTGGTCATGATTTTAGTGCACCAATAGTATTTACAATACCTCTTCAGCTTCTTTCATATCATGTTGCAATAATTAAAGGCACAGATGTTGATCAACCTAGAAATTTAGCTAAATCTGTAACTGTTGAGTAGTACAAATAATTAAATACTTTAAAGAAAAAAGCTGCAATGAATAGCTATAGCTAAGTAAAGTATTGCTATAGAATTAAAAGTATTTTAATAGTAAGGAATATAGTTATTTCCTATATGAAATACATCTGGCTATCGCTAAGCTTTCTAATAGTAAGTTCAGCAACGGCAGCATATGATTCTAACAAGATATCAGGTTTTGTAATAAACTGGGGTAGTGGAGCGTCAATACTAAAAGAAAAACCTTATTCTACTTTAACTTCGGTTAGTAATATAGCTTTTGTAACAAATATAGGAGCTTCCTTATATTGGGGAGCTCCTGGTGGAGTAGCTTTGAGTATTGCTAAAGTCAAAGATTATATATTACAGAGCGGTAAGCCAGCAAATAAGTTTATGTTATCTTTTGGAGGATCTACAAATAGTAAAGGGTGGAAATATTTTAATCAAAGTAATGCTAATATTAAAACAATCGTTGATTCATTGTCAAATATTGTAAAGCAGACAGGAGTTGTAGGTATTGATGTAGATGTAGATGTTCCTAATTCTTCTCCAGTATTTAAATCAAATTTCCAGATATTTATATCAGATTTAAGTAATAATTTAAGAAAGCAAGGTAAACTAATATCTATTGATTTACCGCATACAGGAGCATGTGGTGCTTCGATTAATTCTAATAATAGAATGTGTTTATGGCTTAAAAACTCAAGTTGTTCATGGGGAACAGCAAGATGGTTTTTCTCTGGAAATTATCGCATTTCTCAATATATAGATTACTATAATGTTATGTCATATTCTTGGCCAAAAGTTGGTAGCAAGCAAGCACTTATTTATACAAAAAATTCTGTATTATCATATAACAAACTAGGTGTTCCATTTAGTAAGCTTAATATAGGTATTGAAGTCGGAGAAGCAGAAGATAAATCGAATATAGATGATAGGTTTATAAATGGTGTAATAGCATATGCTAATAAGAAGAATTTGAAAGGAATATTTGTATGGAACTATAATGTTGATTATGCCAACTCTGGGACATATTCAAATTTGAGGGAAGGAAGAAATACTACAGTCGTAAATGCATTATTAGCATCATAGTACTTAATTATAAAAGATAACTTAATTTGTGATACCTAGAAATGAGAAATTCTTTATGGAGGAGTTAGCTATTTGCAGAATAAAGTATCAAAACTTCATACTATATGATTTAATAATAAAATGTATAAAAAAGTTACAAAATCTATGGACTTTAATAAATCTTTATTTAGTGAAGATGTTTGTTTTAAAGTAATGAACAATGATGACTTTGATAAGTTATTTAGTGTGGCTAGTGATCCTGAAATTTGGGATCAGCATGATGATAAGCAAAGATATAAAAAGGAAGTGTTTAAGAAGTTTTTTGATAGTGGAATAAATAATCCTCAAAATTGTTATTTGATCTACTATAAAGATGAATTAGTCGGTTCTACAAGATATTATGAGTATGACTCTGTTACATCATCAATAAAGATAGGCTATACGTTTTATGCAAAAAAATATTGGGGAACTGAATTAAATAAGAAAGTCAAAAAGTTAATGCTTAGCTATGCCTTTAATTTTATTAAGACTGTATTTTTTGATATTTGGGTTGAGAATTTCCGTTCACAGAAAGCTGTAGAAAAGCTAGGAGCGAGTTTGTATAGGAAGGATAGTCTACATAATAGGTTAGTTTTTAAGCTAACAAAAGAAAAATGTTTGTTAGACCTTTAAATATATAAAGTAACAAACTTGCTATTTTAAAAGATTATTTTTAATGTAAACTTTTAATAATGCTATTATTAAAATAATTACTTATGCGACGTGATTTACAAAGTTGGCTATATGAATACTCATTGAGTCACAAAAATGCTATTAATCAGAAGATTCACACTATTTGTGTTCCAGCAATTACTTTTTCAATTATTGGAATACTATATTCGATAAGTCTTTGGCTAACATTGATTTTGATAGTTCTAGCATTATGTTTTTATTTCTCATTATCGTTTAGATATGCCTGGATTATGTTAGTAGCAAGTCTAGTAATGCTTGGTGTAGCTATTCTTATTCCAGATATTTTATTGATTTCTCTTCTTATATTTGTCATTGGTTGGGCTTTACAGTTCTATGGTCATCATTTAGAAGGTAAAAAACCATCGTTCTTAAAAGATATTCAATTTTTACTAATAGGCCCATTATGGGTTATACAAAAATTTGATAAAAGAATTATATAAAATCTTGGGCTATAAAAGGTATTTGCCTAATATAGTAAGTTATTTAATATATTTGAAATATAAAATGAATTTTTAAGAAAAATTTGAATAAGAAATTAATTAACTAAAAGCTCTTCTTTGAGCAATTCTAGCTCTTTTCACAGCAGCTCTTTTAGCAATTTTTCTTTTTTCAGTTGGCTTAACATAATGCTGTCTATCTCTAAGCTCTTGCTTGATTCCAGCTTTTTCGCAAGCACGCTTGAAGTTTCTTAAACTAATATCAAAAGGTTTACGCTCATCTACTCTAATACTTGGCATTATAGTACCTCGATATTTATAGCTTCAGGGCCTTTTCTACCTTCTTGAGTTTCAAAACTTACTTGTTGACCTTCAGCTAATGTTTCACCATCTAACTTTGATATATGTACAAATACATCTTTACCGCCATTTTCAGGAGTTATAAAACCAAATCCTTTTTGGTCATTGAAAAATTTTACTGTACCTTGTGATTTATTATCCATTTCTAATTCTCTTTAATTTTATTTGGTTAGTTCTCTATAGCCACTTAAGGCTATTAATTTATGTATGGACTATATGAAATGACAATTTATGTGATTAAGCAAAAACTGAAATTAATATAATGAAAATTAAACTCTTGAAAATTTTCTATCCTTACACTCCTAGTGTAGTACAAAAATATTATAAAAGATATAGCTAGATATAAAATAATAATACATAAACTATAAAGGCTATATTTAATCTAGTTTTTCTCTTTTAGATTTAAGTAGTTTGCTAGCGCTTTGCCATTGCTTAACTCGTGGTTCTAGACTTTGTATTTTGTTTTTAAATTCTTGCTCAAGATCGATATTGTATAGATTTGCAATTTCAAGGACACAAACTAATACATCAGTTAGTTCTGATTTGATCTTTTCATTATCAGAAGCTTCTTCATAGATTTCTTTTTGCATAATTTCATTAGCTAGTTCACCAACTTCTTCAGTTAGAGCGATAAAGCTAGCTAATCTTGGATGAGAAATATTTTTAAAAAGCTTTTCTATGGTTTGTTGAGCTTCTTTAATTTGCATGAGATTTTAGGAATTGGATTTTATACTACTATTTATTCTACAACACTTATATCCACAGATGGGCGTAAAGTTGAACAAACAGCTAAAGCTTCATGAACTGGATGGTTAGCAAATTTCTCAAAAGGAGCATCTGCACCTGCTTTAGTGTTTATGCATGGGATAGTTTGCTGCATTAAGTTGTAGTCAAATCTAGGCGCCCATTTGCGTGAACCAAGTCTAGCTGTAGTTGAACAGTTATCAACCATATGTGATACACCTTTAAAATGCATATACGGGTTTAGTGAATCTACAGCTTCGATAATAGATTCATTGACGATCTCAGAATATAAGTGTCCTTTTTCCACTAAGATATCGGTTTGAGCTATCATACAGGCAATATATATACCTGCTGTAATCGGATCAATAGGCGTCTCATGTTGATCACGCTCAGCTCTTACCTTTTTACCAACTTCCCATAGCTCTGTATTGTCAATTTTACCCATTGGTAGACGATTATGGCGAGCGTTGGCCCTAATAACTGAACGGATTTCATCACCACTTTCTACATCTTCATAACACTCAATTAAAATGTCATAAAGAGGCGTGTAAGCAGCGTTGTATGCATTTTCAAATTTTTGTCTGTCTTCAGCATTTAGGTTTTCATATACTTTTTTCATACCTTGAGTAGAGATGATTTTAGATATAGGACCTGTGATTGCTTCAGCAGTACGTCGGAAAGCTTCTTCTTTGTCCATTCCATCTTCTGTGAAATATTTGTATAAAGTTTCAATAATTCCATGAACCCCACCAAGCAATACGCCTCTTTCTCCAAAGATGTCAGAGCGATATTCCATTTCCATAGTTGTAGGGAATACAAATGGCGCACCACAAGCAATAGCCCAACCTAGAGCTTGCTCTGTTGCTTTACCATTAGCGTCTTGGTAAACACCAATACTACTATTGATACCTGCACCGTTTATTGTTTTACCTTGCTCATATAAACGACGAACAGAAGGCCCCATACCTTTAGGGCACATTGCGATAATATTTATATCATCTCTAATTTTATGATTAATACTTTGAACAAAGCCAATTAAGAAACCGTGTGAAAATCCTAAAGTAGCTCCTGGCTTAACAGCAGATATAATCTTGTCATAAAGTTTAGCTTGAGCTCCGTCTGATATCAATATTAAAGCCATATCTGATTCTTTAATAACATCAAACATTTCACCTAAAGTACCATTTTCTTTAGTAAAACCAACAGCTTCAGCTTCTTTTTCTGAGCTTGAGCCAGCACGTAAGCCAACTTTAACTTTGATGCCAGTTCCTTCCAAAGAATCACGTAAATTTTGCGCTTGGGCTGGACCTTGAGATCCCCAACCAATTACACCGATTTGTTTGATTCCTTCAAACGCTTGAGGTAGTTTTTCAAATAAATGACGACCACCAGCAACGATAGTTTCATTGTGCCCACCTAAGTTGTATTCTTTAACTTCAAAAATGTTACTTTGAATTTTCATAATATTTCTCCAATATTTGGCTCTTTTATCGTAAATCTAATTGTAAATGTATAGAAAGTATTGCTTGAAATAAAGTGAAAAAATTGCAATCATTTATTGCGGAAAATGCAATAAATAGATTTTATGATTGATAAAAGAGAACTAAATGCGTTTAAAGTATTAGCTGAAACACTACATTTTGGTAGGGCAAGTAAGAAATGTTTTATGACACCCTCAGCTCTAACCCGTCTTATTCAGCGTATTGAACAAGAAATGGATATACTACTTTTTGAAAGAGATAATAGAAATATTAGATTAACAGATGCTGGTAGGGTTTATTATCAATTTGCCAAGGAGATGTTGCAGAAGTATGAAGATTTAAACTGTATATTACATCCTAAAAAAGGACAAATAACGGGAGAAATTCGGTTATCTTGTACAGTAACAGCATCATATGCTGTCTTACCTAATATTATTAAGGAACTACACATTAATTACCCAGGTATTAAGATACAGTTAACTACTGGGTCAATAAAAAACTGTACGAGTCAACTTGAAGAGGATACTACAGACGTAATTGTAGGTATACTTTCAAAAGATATTCCTAATAACTATTGCGTTAAAGAAGTTTTAACTACAGAGATGGTTATGATTGCACCAACGATAAGAAAAGTTAAAAATTTAAAACAGGCTATTAGAAATATTCCATTTATTAGACCGTCACACCATATTGGTAGTAGTAATTTAGATGAATGGTTTCGCAAACAAAACTTAAAACCAGAAATATATAGTGATGTTGATGGGAATGAAGCAATTCTATCATTGGTGGCATCTGGTATAGGAATTTCAATATTACCAAAGGTAGTATTAAAACATAGCCATTTATCCGAATCTGTTAATATAATAGAGACAGTTGGATTACCAAATTTATCAGTAGGTGTGGTAATGAGAAAAGAGGCTCTAATTTCTCCTGTTAAGAAAATATTTTGGGAGCTGGTTGAGAAATTAAATATTATTGAAGCTTAAAACCAAAGCGCTAAATAATTTTATAAACATACTTTTTTAGCATCTATATATTCACAATATGATAGTTTATAATAACCAACTAGGTTATTGAAAAGTTTAGTATTGAAGTATGAGTGAAATAATTATAAAAACACCTGAAGAAATTGAGAAAATGCGTGTTGCTGGGAAATTAGCAGCAGAAGTTTTAGAGATGATTACTCCATATGTAAAAGAAGGTATCACAACAGGAGAGTTAGATAAGATATGTCATGATTATATTGTTAATGAGCAAGATGCATATCCAGCACCTCTTAACTACCATGGTTTCCCTAAATCAGTATGTACATCGATAAATCATGTTGTTTGTCATGGAATTCCTGCTGATAAAAAGCTAAAAAAAGGTGATATTTTAAACATTGATGTAACTGTTAAAAAAGATGGTTATCATGGTGATACAAGTAAGATGTTTATGATCGGTGAACCATCAGTAATGGCTAAAAAGCTAGTTGAAGTAACCCATGAGTGCTTATGGAAAGGTATAGAAGTAGTAAAGCCAGGTAATTATTTTGGTGATATTGGTGCGGTTATTGAAAAGCATGCTAAAAAATTCGGTTATTCAATAGTTGATGCTTTTTGTGGCCATGGTATAGGAGCTAGTTTCCATGAACCTCCTCATGTTATGCATCATGGTCAAGCCGGCACAGGAGAGGTGATCAAAGAAGGTATGATTTTCACAATTGAGCCAATGATAAATGTTGGTAAAAGAGCTGTATCAGTTTTAAAAGATGGCTGGACAGCTGTTACTAAAGATAGATCTCTTTCTGCTCAATGGGAGCATACTATTTTAGTGACAAAAGATGGTTGTGAAGTTTTAACTTTAAGAGAAGAAGAAAAAATATAAAATGTCACAAAAAGTAACGCAAAAACTTGTAAATCAAAAATGTGAATTATTAAAGTCACAGAATGAGGATATTACTGTTAATAAGGTGAGAAAGCTTATTGGTGGTAATATCTCAATCATTGATTTAGTAGAGAAGGTTACTTTATATAAACAAGATAAGAAAAAGGCTCTTATTGAAGCTCAAGTAGAAGAGGAGCCTTTACAAAATAAACCTTGTGATGAGTTATTGGCAATAATACAAAAGACACTAAAAGAATACTCCGTTGAAGAAAATCAGATAGCTACTAGCATACGTAGTAATTTGAAAAAATATATAGACCAGCAAGTGTCTGAAAAAACTAAAAAGCTGAAACAAAAGCACGTTGAAGTATCTAACAAAAATGATAGTTTAGAAATATCAAATCTAACTTTAAACAGACGCTATAATGAACTTCTTGAAAAATATAATGAGTTAAAAGAAGAGTCATATAGTTTAAAGCAAAATTATAATTCAAAATCTATGCGCTTTATTGAGAAAGAAGCTGTTGAAAAGACTCTTCTAGCATGGGAAGATTTTAAAGATATAAAAGAGCAGATCTCAAGTCTAGGAGCTTATGCAAAAATGGCAGTATATGACAAAAGAGGCTTTATCGCTATAAAATTCCCAGCGACAGATTTTCTAACTCAAGAATGTCGCTCTGGGATTAGTAGATATCTAAAAGCAAAAACAACTTTTGACTATACTATCCAAGCTTGGATTCTTTCTGGATTTACAGATATTATGAAAACATTAGATTTTCTGAGAAGGAATAAGTTCATTTTTTCAAAAGAGCTAGAAACAATAGCTTATCATCGTAAAAAAAATACTTAAAATTTAATTATTAATGTTTTATGCTTCTAGAGAAGTAGTAATCATTTCTAGAAGTTTAGGAGCATCAAATGGATCAAAGAAAAGTTCTATTAGCTTAGGTCCTTTTTTAGATAAAAAATCATTAAGATTAGCTAATTCAGAAAAATTTTTGCTTCGTAAAACATCATTAATACCTACAGATTCAGCAAATTTAATATAATCCCATTTAGTAATATCATTATATTTTGCATTAGGTCCATGTATACCTCTTTCAACAGTGTAACCATTATTATTAATAACAAAGATATTAATATTGAGATTATGTTCTGATATTGTTGAAAGTTCTTGGGCTGTTAAATTAAAAGATCCATCACCAATAAATAGCATAATTCTTGAATTTTTATTTGCCATTGCTGCTCCTAAAGCGGCGGGTAAAGTGTATCCAATAGAAGACCATTTAGGCTGAGCTATAAAAGTAGCATTTTTAGGCATTTGTTCAGGTATTAGTCCAAAAGCTGAACATCCTATCTCACCAATAACAATATCCTTATCTTTAAGTATATTTGTAGAAATAAAAGGCCAAAACTTATTTTGTGTAAGTTCACCACTAAATTCAGTATTTTTATTAGAACTAAATGAATACTTATTTTTGAATTCAGAAAATTGAAAGTCTAAGCTATTTAAATTTAGGAATAGTTTTTCTAAACATTTATCATAATCGATATTAATAGAAAAGAATTGTTTTTCTATTTGGTAGTTAACTCTATTAAATATAATTATTTCTTTCTCATTTATATAGTTGTTGATAGAAAAACCACCTAAAATAAGATCACTATTTAAAACACCAATAGATATTATACAGTCTGAGTTTTTAACAATTTCGCATGTGGTAGAGTCTGAAAAATTTCCAGCAAATATTCCACAAAAAAGAGGGTGGTCTTCGTCAAGAATACTTTTGCTTGCAAATGTTGAGACAAAAGGAACATTATTTTTTTCTATAAAGCTTTTAATAATATCCTCATTTCCTTTAATATCATTACCTAAAATTAGTAATGGTCTACTAGAAGAAGAAATTTTTTTAATAGAAGTATCAACAAAGTTTTGTTCAAGATTACCAAGTAAGTGTATATCTTCGATACTTTCAGAAATATCTATATCAAAAAGATTGATTGGAATATTAATATAGGCAGGTTTTTTCTGCTTAATCATAGTGCTAATGACACGATTTATTTCTTGGATAAAATTATGCTTTGTAACAGAAGATGATGCACAAGTAATTGTTTCAAATACTCTATTGAATCTTGGAGATGTATAGTCACCAAGGCTATGGTGTACAGGTAATTGAGCTTCAATTAAAGTATCATTGGGACAACCTGCAATCAGCAGTACAGGCACATTCTCCGCATAGCTTCCAGCAATTGCGTTTACTAAGCTAAGCTCTCCTGGACCTGAAGTGACCATTACCATTCCATAGCCTTTTGATCTTGCATAAGCATCAGCAGCATATCCAGCATTTAGCTCATTACAAGTTGTGCATAGTGTTATATCAAGATCTTTTTCATAGTAGTCAAGACCATTCATGACATAATCTCCTGGTACGCCAAAAACAGTATCGATGTTTAACTTTTTAGTAATTTTAACTAAAAGATCACCTAATTTCATATTACAACCTCCGGATTAATTTATTAATTCAATATAATGATACAATGTATTGCATTATGGTGCAATACATATGCAGCAGCAGAAACTAATTTAATATTATGATGCTTCTTAATATTCTTTAAGTACTAATAATTTAAATAAGGCTGTTATTGGTATTAAAGCGAATTAAATATTTATTGCTAGACTACAAATTCACATAATATTTGATATAGAAAAATATTTAGTTAAAACTTTTTAGTAGCTTTTAAGTCCTAATAGCTTCTCTCCTAAAGAATTAAGCTTAGCAGGAAAGTATTTGTTTTTTTCCCATTCTCTTGGATCGCCCTCAAAAGCAAAACCATCAGGAGCTGTTTTTTCCTCAAATGATTTAACTCGCCAGTTTTTAATAGCTTGATTAGTTGGCTCTGCAGGAGTCATTGATATATATTGAGCTAATCTTACTTCATCATCAGATGTATTTGGGCGAATGCCGTGAAGTAACATTGCATTAAAAATAATAAGATCCCCAGCTTTGACAAGAATTGGTTTTGCAGGGTATGGAACTGTTTCTATGTTTGGTGTAAATGGGTCTCTATCTGATGGTTGTTGTTGCTCCCATTTTGAGAAGTTTTTGAATAGCTCTGGAACACATTGAAAGCCGCCGCTAGATAGTGTTGTATCACTTAATGCTAGTACACCTTGCACATTTACAGGTAGGGGTTTTAATGTTGAATCTGCATCCCAATGTAAAAAACCACTGAAGTTTTTTTGGTTATATTTGATTGGTAAACTTAAGTTAGCTCTATCAATAGTAACCCATAAATCTTCTCTATCCCAAATATCTACAAAAGCGTCATATACTCTTTGATTCTGACGGTTTTTCCATAATAATGGATGGTGATAGCACTCAAGCATACCACTACCATTAAGCTCTTGCATTCGATATACAGTTTTGTTTGGTTTCCATGTTGATTTATCATTCTGCCTCATTTCGCTAAACTCCCATAGGAAATCGACAGTTTGTTTAGCATCTTCTTTTGGAATAGCATTTTTGATGACTACATAACCATAGGTTTGCCAGTGTTTAAAATCATTTTCACTTAATACACGTAGTGGTAGTTTCTTTTTAATTTCTTGTAGTTGAGGATAGTCTTTATAAAAAACAGAATTGTTTCCTGGTTGATTTTCTCCGTATTTATATTGATTGTTTATCATAATACACCTATTACAGTTATTTTGTTTTACTTGGAATTTTTTAGTTGCGATAAGTACTTTTTGCATAGTAATATCTAGCAAAATAAGTACTAAATAGAATAGGTGTGATAATTAAGGGTAAAGAGTATTACAAAAAGATTTTAGATTTATCATACTTCAAGTGATTAACACTTTTAAACATCAACTTGATTACATTCTATATTAAATATAATAGTATAATCAACTAGCTTATTTAAGAAAATATAGTTTTAGCTATTATGATTAAAAAGATAGATGATATGAAAGTATAGAATCTATATGCGACCTTAAGCTTGAGTCGTAGCATCACTACAACATTTAATATATAATTTGATTAAAATATTAAATATTCATAAGACTATATGGATCTATTCTCAAGTTTAGAAAATAAGCAATCTGTAGGAGAGTTTTCAGAGCAAGCATATCTAAACTATTCAATGTATGTAATATTAGATAGAGCTTTACCACATATATCTGATGGTTTAAAACCTGTGCAAAGGCGTATTATTTATGCAATGAGTGAAATTGGCTTAAGTCATCTATCAAAATATAAGAAGTCTGCTCGTACGGTAGGGGATGTTTTAGGTAAATATCATCCTCACGGTGATAGTGCGTGTTATGAAGCAATGGTTTTAATGGCTCAAAGTTTCTCTTATCGTTATCCTTTTATCGATGGTCAGGGTAACTGGGGGTCAGTTGATGATCCAAAATCATTCGCAGCAATGCGTTATACTGAGTCACGTTTATCTAAGTATGCCGTTTTGCTATTAGATGAACTTAAAAAAGGTACTGTGGATTGGGTTAAAAACTTTGATGGTACTATGGATGAGCCTAAGCTTTTACCAGCACAAGTACCAAATATTTTACTAAATGGTGCTATGGGTATTGCAGTGGGGATGTCGACATATATACCCCCGCACAATATTACAGAGATTATTAATGCTTGCTTGCACTTGCTATCAAACCCTAAATCTTCAATAGAGGATGTCTTAGAGATTGTTGAAGCTCCGGATTATCCAGGTGGAGCAAATATAATTAGTACTAGAGAAGAAATATCAGATGTCTATAAATCTGGTACAGGATCAATTAGGCAACAAGCTGTATATGACTACGATAGTCACGGTAATGTAGTGATTACAAAGTTACCTCATCAAGTATCAAGTGCCTCTGTAATGGAGCAGATAGCAAATCAGCTTAAGCAGCAGAAAATTACTTGGATTAAAAATATTCAAGATGAATCTGATGATAAAGAACCTGTTAAGATAGTTTTATACTCAGGAACTACAAAGAAAAATATCAAGAAAATAATGGGTCACTTATTGGCGACGACTGATCTTGAGAAAAGCTTCCGTGTCAATATGAATATGATCGGTTTAGACTATAAACCTAAAGTTAAAAATCTCTTAGATATTTTAACTGAATGGCTTGAATATCGTAGACAAACTTTACGTAGAAGACTACAAACTAGTCTAGATAAAGTACTTGCGCGTTTACATATCTTAGAAGGTTTACTTATAGCATTTTTAAATATAGATGAAGTGATTGAGATTATTAGAAATTATGATGATCCAAGTGTTGAATTACAAAATAGATTTTCTCTTTCAGAAATTCAAGCCGAAGCAATTTTAAATATCAGATTGCGTAAGTTAGCGAAAATTGAAGAAATTGAAATTAAGAAAGAACAAAAAGAACTAGCCAAAGAAAAAGAACTTTTAGAAGGGTATTTAAATAGCGAAGTTAAGTTTAGAAACTTAATGAAGAAAGAGTTTAAGCAAATATTAGAAGACTTTGGTGATGATAGACGTTCTCAACTTATACATGCTGAAAAAGCTCAAGCATTAGAGGAAAAAGATCTAATACCTAGTGAGAAGGTAACCGTTATTTTATCAAAAGCTGGCTGGGTTAGATGTGCTAAAGGTGATAATATAGACCCTAAAGGTTTAAACTATAAGCCTGAAGATAAGCCTTTTCTTGCTGTTTCAGGTAATAGCAATATTAAAGTGGTATTTTTTACAAAGCTTGGTAAAGCTTATTCAATGTATATTGATAAATTCCCTTCAGCTAGAGGTTATGGTGAGCATATAACTACCTATATTCCATTAGATAAGAAAGACGAGATTATTAATATGGAATTCGTCAATGCAGCTTCGCACTTTTTGGTCGCTAGTGTTAGTGGTAAAGGCTTTGTCATTGCTGCAGAGGATCTTATCGCAAATAAAGTTACTGGTAAAAATATCTTTGATGGTGAAGATGTATTTAAATTTATACCGTTTGCTGAAGATTTAAAAATGTTAGGTGTAAGCTCTAATGGCAGAACGGTAATACGAGATTTTGCTAATTTTGCTATACTTAAAAAGGGTAAAGGTAAGTCGATTATTAGACTTGATAAAAAAGATAAACTTAAGTTTGTGGAGTTATTAAATTCAGAGCAAGAGGCTATCTTAAATGCAGGCAAAAGATTTATTCGTATAGATAGTAAAAATATAGAAACATATCTAACTGATAAGCCTTCTGGCGGAGGTGTACTTTTACCACAGGGATTTAGAAAAGTAACAAAAATAGAAATAGAAGGTTAAAAGAATGAAGAAAATAGCAATTTTGGGCGCTATGGAGATAGAGATCCAACCAATATTAGAGAAGTTAGATAGTTATGAAACAGTAGAGTATGCAAATAATAAATACTATTTAGCAACATATAAAGACAAAGAGCTCATTATTGCGTATAGTAAAATTGGTAAAGTATTTTCAACTTTGACAGCAACTATAATGATAGAGCATTTTGGTGCAGAGGCTTTATTGTTTACAGGTGTTGCAGGCGGTTTACAAGAGTTAAAAGTAGGTGATATGATTGCTGCAACGGCAACAGTACAGCATGATGTAGATATTACAGCATTTGGTTATCCGCATGGTAAGATTCCAATATCAGAAGTGCAAATTAAGACTTCAGATATGATTCTGAATCATGCTAAAAAGGTTGCGAAAGATCTAGGGCTCGATCTTCATACTGGAATTATAGCAACAGGAGATCAGTTTATTAGTTCAGTAGAGAAAAAAGATTTTGTTGTTAATGAGTTTGATGCAAAAGCTATAGAAATGGAAGGTGGTAGTGTTAACCTTGTATGTAATGAGATGAAAGTCCCAAGCTTAATTTTAAGAAGCATCTCAGATACTGCTGATGGAGATGCTCCAGAAAATTTTGATGAATTTGCAAAAAATGCAGCACAGGAGTCAGCGAACTTTGTTATAAATTTAGTTGAGAGGATATAAAAGGGGAATAGTTTGTGGTTTAGGTGGCTTGTTGTATCTAGTGTTAGTTTTTTATCGATTTTGTCATATGGTTTGACAGATAAACAGATTAATAATTTAAAACAGCAACTAAAGCAGATTCAACAAAAACAAAACTCTAATAATTCTCAGATTAGATCCAATTTAAAGAATATTAGTCTAAGCAGTTACCTTAAGTATAAAAATATTTCTCAAAATCCAGAAGCTTTTACACAAGAGCAGATCTCAAACTATATCAACACTCATCAAAGTGAGTATTGGCCATCAGCTTTGTGTGATGATCTAGCAATACATTACGCTAAAAATAAAAATTGGCAAATGTTTAAAAAGTTCTATGATGGTAATTTAGAAACTGATGGAAAATGCTGGATAGCTCAAGATAGTAAAGATGAAAGATTTAGACAAAATGCTATTCTAGATTTTACTAGATTTTATCAAGATGAGACTCCATCGGCTTTAGAATGTACAGATATTCAAACATATTGGAAGGGGTATGCAAATAAGGGTAAAGATTGTGTTGTAGATAAAGCTTATGTTTTGGCATTTGATGATAATTTTGATAGTGCACTAGCCTTACTTAATAAGCATGTTAAACAGCAATCATACACTGAGTATATAAATGCGTGGAAAGAAGTTACAAATAACCCTAAAGGCTTAGATGAATTTATTGCTAAATATCATGATTATCCTAAGTTTGATGAAGTATTAATAGAGATATCAAATGATTTAACAAAAAGTAGCCCTCAAAGATACGCGAAAATATGGCAAGGATTAAAAAATACAAAATACTTAGATACTAAACTATATAGCAAGGCTACCTTGCCTATAGCTGTTAGCTTAGCTAAAAATCATAATAAAAGTGCTGAGAAATGGTTTTTAAAAATTGATAGTCGTTACTATAGCAATAATGCTTGGCAATGGTTATTAAGAGTAGATTTATACAATCTAGACTTTTAAAACTATATAAAAACATATCAAAAACTACCTAAACACTTACAAAAAGAGAATGTTTGGAAGTACTGGTTAGCATATAGTTATGCTAGAACTGGCTATAAGTCAAAAGCAAATAATATTTATCAAGAATTAGCTTCAAAAAAAGGCTTTGATTACTATGTTCTCTTAGCTACAGATGCTTTAGGACAACCATATGACCTTGGTTCTAAAAAGGCAACCACAATATCTAAGTCAAAACATACAGAGTTATTAAAAGACGAAAATATCTATCAAGCAATAGCTTTATATAATTCTAAGCAATATAAAGATTCTACTAGGTTATGGAAATGGGTCATAAGGCAGAAGTTAAATAATGAGGATAACTCTCAAATTTATAGTTTGGCAAAGTTAGCATCATATAATAAAATGCACTATCAAGCTATTTTCACTATGGGTATGTTAGGTTTAAATAAGCATTTGAAGATTTTATTCCCTAATCCCTTTATAGATCTTGTGAGTGAACAGTCTCAAAAATACTCTTTAGAAGAGTCATTGATATTTGCTATTATGCGTAGAGAGTCTTTATTCTATCGTAAGGCTGAGTCTCCAGTAGGAGCAAAAGGTTTGATGCAGGTTACAAACTCGACAGCCAATTTTATTTCTAAAAGATATAAACTGAATTCATTTGATGATCAGCAAATATATAATTCTACAGTTAATATTAAAATAGGAAGTGCAAATTTGAATTTTTTGATGGGGTTGTTCAAGAATAATTTGATACTAAGTATAGCAGCCTATAATGCAGGTCCAGGAAGTGTAGCTAAGTGGTTAAGTAAAAGAGAAGTTCTAGCAACAATCTGGATAGAGAATATTCCATTCGTTGAGACTAGAAACTATGTTAGATATGTTTTGGTAAATATGGTCATTTACGATAATTTAGTTTTGAAAAGCAATAATGAAAGGCTAAGTGACCTTTTGCGTATAGAACTATCTAATAAATTTAGTTTTAAGAAGTGATCTAATAATATCTTATTTTGTAGTTATCTTTTTTCTTTCGAGATGAACGATATATAACTAATGATCTTATTATCTCAATAACACAGATTATTAGTAAAACAGGATCAAGTAAATAATTCCAAATATTAGCCTGCAGAATATTAGTTAATAACAGCACTGATGATATAACAATTATTATATTAAATAATATAAATCTATTAGATATAAGTAAAAGTACTAATCCATAGATGAAAATAAAAGGTGTAACTATATATGGACTAAAACCAAAGTCATAAAGTTTATATGAAAATATAAAAAATAGTCCATAAAAAATAACTAATATTGGCAAAAAACCTAAGCTAGTATATGGGAAAACGATAGCATTATTACTGATAAATATTGAAGCAATAATAACTACTAAAAATAATGAAGATGCTAAGCTAAAGTAGCTTGTAACTCCAGTAATAAAATAATAGATAGTTTCACTATCTGAAGTCACACTTATTAAATTTAGAGCTAATAAAATAATAGTTAGTATCAATAGTACTTTCTTTTGTAAAAATCCTAGTAGCCTAAGAAAAATATATATTGTAAAAAGGTTTGCTGCTAGAAGGTTATAATAATTAAGCATTAGTTTTCTCTCCTTTAATCTCTACAACTCTTATAGTTTTCTTTAGCTTATCTGAGAATGATAGAATAATACTATCTTTATAGAAAGTAAAAGCAGGGTAAGATAGCTCACCTTTGGCTTTGTTTGGGAAAGTATATATGTTTTTCCAATCTTGAGAGTTATCTGATTTATAAGCTAAACTAAGGTTTGATCTACCAGAGCTAGCATTATTATAAGCTAGAAGTATGCCATCTTTAGTTTTTATCGCTGCAATTCCTGAGTCTGGATTATTAAGTTGTGTAGGTTTTACCTTAGTCCATGTTTGCCCACTATCATATGTTTGGTTTGTGTAGATCTTTTTAATTGAGCTATGCATTTGTCTATAAAAAGCCAAAGCATGTGTATTTGATAGAGGTACTACGGTAGGTTGTAAGTTTACACCATCATTAGTCATTTCTGATACATTTATAAGGTGTCCACTATTGTTAAAGATAAACCATCTTCCATTTAGGTTATTAAACTCCTTATATACAGGAACAGCAAAATTGCCATTTTCTAATGTAATAGCAGAGCCTCTAGTAAGAGTGCTGAAATTAAAAATAGGAGAAGCAATAATTAGTCTAGGTTTACTCCAAGTTTTACCTAAGTCAGTTGAATACATGGTATTCAAAGAAGATGTAACCCAACCTCCTGTAGATGAAGTAAAAATTAACCATATCTTTTTGCCATGAGCATATATGATTGGGTTTCCTAAGTGATGAATATGTTTTTTAAATATAGATTGAAACTCTTGACGATTCATAACAGATCTTGCTTTAGAAAATTTCCAATGCCCATCTATCTTTTTAGCTGTTGCTAGCATTATGTTTGTGTTAGGAGCTGTCTCATGATCACCACTATACCAAGTTATAAAAAGTGTATTACCTGAGGTTGTTACTGATGATGCGTGGTTATATTTAAAATAGTCTAAATTAGCAATAGTCTTTACACTTATATCTTTTGAGATTTCTTTATTTGTTGGTGTTGGGGTAGAAAAATGATAACTATATCGGTTATTTAAACTATAAAAAATAATCACCACAATTAAATATATAAAAGCAAAAATAGCAATTAAACTCAGCTTGTTTTTCATTCTAAAATCAATTTAATAGTATCTATTTTTATAATTGTAATCTAACCTAAGACAAATGTACTAATTTTTAGTATATTTGATGCTTAAAATCTGAAGCTCTGATGAGATAATGAATTTTCTAAATATGATTAGCTAGCTTATTATGTATAATCATTAGTTTTTTGTCCTTAATAATGTTAGTATTTTTAGCAAAATAAATTTCTAATAATTAAGTTATTATGATTAATAAAAAGTTTGTAGCAAGTTGTTTATTATTCCTATCTGTAGGAGCTGGATATAGTCTTACAACAGAGCAGGTCCAAGTTTCAAAACAAGCATTGAAGGATTTAGAATCAAAGGATTATAAGTCTTATTATTATCTTAAATCTAAACTTCAAAATACAAGTATTTATCCGTATTTTCAGTATAAAGAGATTAGTAGTGATCCTAGTATTTTTAAACAAGATACAATTGATGAGTATTTTAAGCAAAATGATAATAAGTATTGGAAAGATAGACTTTCGGATGATTTAGCAGAATATTATGCACAAAAGCAAGATTGGAAACTTTTTAAGAAGTATTATAAAGATGATTTGGGAATCTCAGGTAAATGTTGGAGTATGCAAGCAGAATATTCTTTAGGAGATAAAACTCAAGCCTTAAAAGAGTTTGCTAATTTATGGCAGAATCGTGTATATATGCCGTCTGCTTGTTCAGATATGCAAAAGTACTGGAATAAATTAGATTATAAGCCTAAAGCTTACATAATTAATAAAGCTTATACTCTTGCATTTGCTAATAAGTTTGATGATAGTTTATGGTTGTTAAATACTTATGTGAAAAATAATAGAGATTACGTTAATTATATTACAGCATGGAAAGAGGCTACAAAAAATCCTGCTAAGTTAGATCAGTTTATAAATAGATTTCATAACTATAAGCATTTTGATGAAGTATTTTTTGATATATCAAAAGATCTTATTAATAAAAGTCCAACTCAATATGCAAGAGTATGGGATAATTTAAAAAATAAAAGATATTTAAGTAAAAAGACTAAACAAGAATGTATTTCTGTAATTGCTGTTAGTTTTGCAAGATCTCAGTCACCAGAGGCAAAACAGTGGTTAGCAAAAGTTGATAAGAGATATTTAGATACGATAGCTTGGGAATGGTTATTAAGAGTAGAACTCTATAATAATAATTTTACAGGTTTTATAAAAACATATTATCAGCTACCGAAAAAATCTCAGCAAGATGAGGCTTGGAGATATTGGTTAGCTTATAGCTATGATAAAGAGGGACAGACTACAAAAGCCAAAGAAATATATCAAAAGCTGATCAAAGAGCCACTAAATTATTACTCATTCTTAGCATCTGATAAATTAGGTAAGCCATATAATTTTGGTAATAATGCTACTGATAAATTAAGTAATGGTGAAACTAAAAAGTTACTATCTCAAGATGCTACTGAGCAAGCTATTGATTTATATCAAATGGGTCAATATAAAGACTCTAAAAGTATATGGCGTTGGAGTATAAGAAATAAGCTAAAAGCAAAGCAAATCACTGAGATAAAAGAGCTTGCACGTTTAGCAGAAGATAACCATATGTATTATGCAGCTATATTTAATATGGCAGTGATTGGCAAGTACGATAATATTGATATGCTTTTCCCTAAGGCGTTTATAAATATTGTGGATGAAAATACTAAAAAATTTGGTGTTGATAGAGATCTTGTACTTTCTATAATGCGTAAAGAGTCTTTATTTGACATACAGGCAGGATCTTGGGCGGGAGCAAAAGGTTTAATGCAAGTCACTGAGCCTACAGCTAAATTTATTGCTAAAAAATATAAACTTTCTTTAGTTGGAAGTAAGTCTGAAAATATGAATACTAAAATATTTGTTCCTCAGAATAATATTAAATTAGGTACAGCAAATTTACATTTCTTAGAGAAGTTGTTCGATAAAAATACAGTGCTTGGAATAGCTGCTTATAATGCTGGACCTGGTAATGTAGCTAAATGGTTAAATAAAAAAGAAGTCCCAGCACCAATTTGGATAGAAAATGTTCCGTTTGGAGAGACTAGACACTATATAAGAAAGGTACTAATGTACATGATAGTTTATAATAACTTTGTCTTTAAAGATAAAAAAAATCATATTAGTACATTCTTAGACTATAAACTATCTGAAAAACAGAGTTTTAGAAAATAGGGTTTAAAAAGAGTACTGTAGACCTGAAGTTACAAAGTTTTGTGAGTCTCCTGAAAAAGAAATTGTATATGTATATGTAACTTTCAAACTAAGGTTATCGACATATTTGATTGGAAACATTAGACCTACTGGAAATACAGCAAAACCTCCCCAAGTGTCATTTGTAGCTAAATAGTCACTAGGAGCATTTTGCTGGTTTGCGATACCATTAATACTTGTATGACCAAGACCAACTCCAGCAGCAGCATAAGCTGTTATATAATTGTTTATCTTATAGTAATATTTGGCAGCACCAGCAAAGTAGTTATTATTTTGAGTTGTATTGTATTCACTAACTAAAAAATTCTGATAAACAAACTCTAAAGCAAAAGACTCTGTAAATCTATAGCCTAAGCTAGCTACTATAGTTGCACCACCTTTAGACATGTTTGTTTGTTGTCCCCAACCACCATTGACACTAATATATGCCATAGGTTTGAAAGTCTTTTTTGTAATACCATCAAGATCATTAATGTTGTAGTAATTTTTAGGGAGCTTATAAAGACCTTTTGTATCCTTTTCGATATGCTTCGTATCATTATCTAATTTTTTAGCATCAGTATCTATGCTAGCTACAGAATTAGCAGTACTAATTAGTGGTAAGGCAAAAAAAAATAATATTACTAAAGAGAGTTTTTTTCTATTCATTATTTAAAATAGTCATCTAAATCAAAGAGACTTTGACTTTTTAGTAATTGACCATCAAGTTATTTAATAAAAGTACATTATGATATCATAAATTTAATATTAAAAAAGAAAGAGTATTTATTTGGAAAATATTTAGTTATTTACATTATTTATTTGAACTCTTTGTGACGGAGCTAATTTAATTTTCATTTTTTCAGCTATATCTAATATATCTATTATGAATTGTTCACGTTGCTCTAGCTCTTCTCCCCAGTCTTGTGAGGCAAAAAATACATATATTAATATCTCAATAGATGATGGTTTTAAATCATTTACTCTTATATAGTATCCATCTTTTTTCATGTATGAAGTTTTTTGGACTAATTCATTTAAAGCATTTACATAGGATTTAAGTTTATTTGTCGGGGTAGATTCATCAACTTCAAGCATAGTTGTGTATCTACGATATTTTCTTTCCCCCATGTTATTTATTTGAGATGTAACAAATGCAAAGTTTGGTATTATTAGAGCAGAATCTTCAAAAGTTCTAATAATAGTACTCCTTAAGCCTATTTTTTCTACTATTCCTTGCTGATCTTTAATTATTACCCAATCTCCAATTTTGATAGGTCTTTCTGCAGCTAGAATAATTGAGCCAAAAAGGTTCTCAATTGTATCTTTGCCGGCTAAGGCTATAGCAAGCCCACCAATACCAAGAGCAGCTAAAAAGTGGAACATATCAATACCAAGTTGCTCTATTATATATCCAGTAATAATAAGTATTATGATAAGGTTAACGATTTTGTTGGCAATAATTATAGCAAAGGAAAATCTTGCGGATTTGTCTGAGTCTTGAGATTTTTTATATGATGAAATAATAAATGAACATAGAACATTTACGATCTCAGTACATAAAAACATTATGATAATGCCGTATGAAATTCTAAATATTAAATCAAAATAATAGCAAGCCTTTTCAAAAACTATCATAGAGTTAAAGAAGAAGAAATATGCAAGGTACATTGATATTATTAACGATGTTGCGATAGTGAGTTTTTTGATAGTTTTATAATCTTTATTCTCAAAAATATTTCCTAGAACTTTAAATATGGGGTTCAAGATTTTAAAAAATAATTTGAAGATTAAATATAAAATAGTTGCCGAGATTACAGATATGATAATTATATATACAGTTTGTCCATATTTATTGAGAAGACTTGGGATGTTCTCCCAAAGAGAATGTTTTATATTGTTGCCAATAGGTGTCCGTGTATTGTTGTCTAGATCATGTAAGAAAATTTCCACACCATTAATCTGGGCATTTTTTGTAAATATCCAGTTATCAAAAATCTTATTTTTCTTAGTATTTTGTATATTTTCTAAATATATACTTTTTCCAGATAATGGAGATGTATATATCATTACCAGATTACTGTCAGGTAAGACTTCACCAGGTATATTTCTTATTGTAATCTTTGCGTTCTCAAATACTTTGTCCATACTAAAAGCGACAAACGATGCATAATCTTTTCGTATATTTTGAGGGATCCATTTAAGATTCATAATCTCAAGAGCATCTTGGGTGTCGAATTTATATGTTTGATTCACCCCAAAAACAAACCTCATATATGATAGTATAGGCATAGAGATATTTCTGATATTATCTTCGGTAGAGTTTTTCTCATTTTTATAAACAACAAATTTTTTAAGTGTTTTAGGGTTTGTGAAGTTTTTTTGAGTGAAATACCAGTCACCATTAACTTTTCTAGCTAAGTAAAAAGTCTGCTTATTGCTATCTTTGCCTAGAGTTAGGCTTAACTTATTTGTGTTTGTATTTGTATTATTTGGAACATCTTTAAGCCTAAAATCAGTTTTAAGTAGAGCGACAAGCATTTTATCAATGTTAATATCTTGTTCGCTAATTGTGTAATCATTTATTTTTACAGTTTGGGGTGAAATACAGTTGATCACATCATAGTAGTACTTATGAGACCCCATCCATAAGCTCAAAGATTTATAGTAGAAGTTAGCAAATAAGTCTCTAGGAGTTTTATTATGAAATCCTGAAACTTGATTTTTATTTAGAAACCCCAATGATTGGTACTCAAAAGTTTTAAACTGTTTATTAGATAGGTAGTTAGCTGTTGTAAAAGGTCTTATGTAAGCAAATAAACATATTATAAAAAGAGTTAAAAATATTATTTTAGAAATTTTTAAGCTAAGAATATATTTTTTATTTGATGACATATTTTTATACTTCAGGAGTAGAGCCTCATTTTAAAAGTTTAAATTAATAAATTAAGGTATTCAATCCTTTTTAAATTATACATTTAGATATAAATTCAAATGTCTAAATTTATAAATCTTTTAAAAGTTAATTAGTATTATAAAGTACTCGAGAACAGTCGGATTTTATTGATTATTTAATGTTTTGCTGAATAGATTTAAAGAAATAATCTATGATAAGAGTTAGGATTTATTCATAAGGTCCTTATAAGAATTAAATTTAAGGAATTGCAGAAAGTACTAAGGAGTTTCAAAATGGATGATAATGATATTAAAGATACAAATATAATAAGCTCTGGTTATCTTGATGTTGGTGATAATCATAGTATTTATTATGTCGATTGGGGAAATAAGAATATTGAAATCCCAATTTTTCATCTTCATGGAGGACCAGGAGCTGGTTTTAGTAAGGATAATTTTTCAAATTTTGATCCTAAAAGACATCGTGTTATTTTTCATGATCAAAGAGGTTCTGGACGTAGTAGGTTTTCTTCACCTTTTAGTAATAATACAAGCTGGGATTTAGTTTCTGATATTTGTAAACTTAGAAAGCATCTAGGTTTTGATAAAATATCTTTATATGGGTTCTCTTGGGGATCAACATTAGCATTATTATATAGTATTGAAAATCCTAATATAGTCGAAAAAATGCTTATAGGAGGAGTTTTCTTAGCTCGCGAAATAGATATTAAATTCTATATTGGTGGAGGAGGTGCTTCGACACATTTTCCAGAAGTATGGCAACGTTTTCGAGATAATGCGCCAATACATGAGAAACTCGACATAAAACCTCATTTTTTACAAGAATTGCTCAGTAGTAAAAATGAGGATCAAAAGAAGAGGTTTGCACGAGAGTGGCTAGTGTATGAATCAAGCTTATTTCAACTAGACTTTACTGGTAAGAATTTAGAATCAGAGTTAGAAGATTTTGCCTCAGAGTCAGTAGTTTTCTTAGAAGCTCATTATATTTTAAATAAATGTTTTCTTAAAGAGAACTATATATTAGATAATGCTTATAAAATAAAGCATATCCCCATAACTATTGTGCATGGCAGATATGATTTTATCTGCATGCCATCAGCAGCATACGAGTTAAAAAAAGCCTTAGATGAAGAAACAATACTACACTTTGTTACATCTGGGCACTCTAATGGTGATATGGTCCAACGTGAAGTAGTAAAAGCGTATTTAAATTTTTATTGATAAAAAACTTAATGACTTTATTATATTTTCCTTCATTTGAAGGAAAGGTACTTCTTAATCTTTTAAAAAACATTAAAAATCTAAACCGGGCTCCCCTCTTAATAAATTATATTCTTCATTATCGCCATGATATGAGGTTACATTATCTCTTAACCTTATCCCTAACAATTGTTGGAGCTTTGCAGAATTAGTTTCACTTAACTCATCAGGTAATGGTGAGTGGAAATATTCTCCCATCCTTTTAATCCAATAATGTCCAAAGAAAAGAAATAATGCCCAGCGTTCCTTAGATTGAGATGTATTAGGGTTTGCTTTATGTAGAATACCAGCATCAAAAAATATAATATCTCCTTTTTTAGGGAAGAGTTTTATTTTTTTACTTTCTAATTCACTATTACTATACATTCTCTCTCTTTTATGTGAACCCGGTATTATTTCAAATGCCCCTAATTCTTCAGAGATATCTTGAAAATATATACCTGAGTTCATAGATAATGTTTTATTGCATATAAAATTTACATCACGATGCCACTCAATCCCCATAGCCCCGGGACTTTGTTTTTTTAGGTCAGCAGCAAGTAGTTGAATATCATTCCCTATTAATAATTCCGCTAGCTCAAATATTATAGGAGTTTGAATAAACTTTCTAAAAGACAGCCTTCTAAATAATACTCGTTCATGCCAAACTTTTTGTTTTATACTTGAATCGATAGAATTTGCTAATAATTCAGAATCTTTCTGCATTTCTTCTAATAATTCATTATTAATAGCATTTTTTATTAAAACAAAACCATCTTTTTTAAACTGTTTTTTTAGATTTAAATTATTTATATTATTAATGTCCATAATTGTACATCCTTTAATTAAGTTTTATTTTTGTGTGAAAATAACTTCATAGAAGATATTTTTAATTTATAAAAAGCTATTATCAAGATAGCGATTATAAGTGGATATAATGACAGATAAAAGAAAGTATGCACAAAAACTCCTTTGGTTGAGTCTTGAATCTTATGGCTAATAATATCAATATGTAAAATAGGTGTTAAAAAAGTTAATGTTAATCCAGCAAAAGCTCCTGTAAAAGAGAATATACCAAAAATTAGATTATCCATTTTTTTAGGTATATATTTAAATATTAATGAGTTTAAACCAGGTGATACTAAAGTAAAAGCAATAGCTTGTGTTAGATAGAAAAGTAAAATTATAAAAACATTAAGCTTGCCAGGTGAAATCATAATTGCTAAAGAGAGTACTAAGAACCCAAGGCCATATGCTATAAAGCCTCCTGAAATATATTTGAAATTATTTATATTATGAGATGATTTTGATTTGTATGACCATAGTAAACTGAGTGGAAGACATAGAATCACAACCATTATAGAATTAAACCCTTGAAAAGATGATGCTGGCAAAACATACCTGAATATATGCCTATCAACATTTGAATTTATAAATAACGATATTACAGATGGTATAAACGCATCTATAGATGATGCTAGTACAATTAATATAAAAATTATTATTAGAGATCTTAACATAATTTTTTCTTCTAATAATAATACTCTAGCTTTGTAGATTATAAAAAGTAGAACAATACCAGATATAGTAAAAATAATATATGTTTCTAATTTTATTAATTTAAAAATTATAAAGAATATTAGGCTAGTAACTAACCCAAGTAGAGTAATTAATACTATATTTTTTATATGGTATCTATCCTGAGGAAAAAATATTTTTTTGTTATCTTGAGATAAATGGACTTTCTTTGATAAATATAAATAAATAAATAAACCTAAAATGGGAAAGATGGAAACTATTTCATAAGATATTCTATAACCTATTTTTTTAACAAATATTCCAAAAAGTATTGCTGCTCCAGCAGATCCAATATTTACGAAAAATTGAAGTAATGTTATTGCAGAATTTCTACCATAGACATCATTTTTTTCATATAAATAATTTATAAGAATACTTTTGTTTGGAGCAAAAAAGACAAAACCAGTAGCAAATAGTGCAATAGAGTATATGATACTTATCCAATTATTAGCTAGACATATTAAAGAAATGAATATAAGCATAATACCAACTATAATAACTTGATGTCTATTTACTAACCTACCAGCGGTCACACCAAACCAATTACCTCCCCATATAAGAGAAAAACTAATTGAAAAAACTATTACTGCTTGTGATGTATTTATATGTCCAACAGATTGCATATAGTAAACAATAGTTGATGATAAACATACTAAAGGAAATATTATAAATACTTGAACTATTAGTATGGGAACTAAACCGATTGGATATATTCTTTTCTTTGATTGATAATTTTTACTTTCAGATTTTTTCATAAGGTAAATTATAAAAAGGTTATCATTGGGGTTAAAGTGAGTATATCTGGTTGTTGTATATTCATTATGAACTCTCTTTTTGTCAATTCTTATAGTGACTTATAAATTAAAACTATCATTTATTATTGTTGGTTTCTTTAAGTTTATTCAGCAAAAATTTAAATAAATTAATAAAGATGTACTGTTCTCGAGTACACTGTGATATTTATACATAAATTCATAACTATGAGGTTATAAATAATCTTTTAGTTTAGTAATATTTATAATACATTTAGATGCTAATCTTCTTACAAATTTTTGGTTGAGTTACGCTTATTTAGATATTTTTTTCGTCAGATCTAATTTTTAACAATGTTAAAATACTTGACTAAAACTCTCCTTCTTATATGATAATTCGTTTGTTAAACTTTTGATATATGCTGCTCTTTTGCTTTAACTAGCAGTAGTTTGGATTTTAAAACTCTATATTATAGTCCATTGTGAACAGAAGCTAGGTTTAAATATGGAGAGTACATTATTTCATTTTGAGTATGTGAAATTGATGAGGCTTTTTGAAATGGGTAGGTAGAGGATAACTTTTTAGAATTTTTTTAAAGTTTGGGGTTTAGTATTAGTTTATAGATTAAGAAAATGGATATATGTTTAAAAATATTAAAAAAGAGAATTTACTAGCATATTTTTTAACATATGTTGGTTATATGACGTTGACGATATCAATGCCACTAATATCTAGCGTATCATCTAATTTAAAAATCCCTCAAGAACAAACTCAACTAGCAATGAGCTTATCATTTTTTATGTTTAGTCTTTCTGCAATACTATTTGCAACTCTTTCGGATATATTTACCGCAAAAAAAGTGTTATCTCTATCACAAAGCTTATCAATCTTGGGTTTAATAATTTTGGGTATAGCAAGTAATATTAATATTATGTATGTAGGATTTGTGTGTTTAGGTCTTGGTACGGGGTGTTATTCATCCATTGCTAGGGCTTTAATATCACGAAATGCTGATGATATTACTCAGATGAAAAAAGCATATTCTATATTATCTATAATGATAATAGTTGCTCCAATTGTGAGTACTTATTTGGTTTTATGTGTGATACCTGTTTCATGGAGACTTGCTTATTTCATTATGGCCATAATAGAAATAGCATTATTTCTATTCTCTATAGAAATATTAAAAATAGATGCTCAAAATCAAGTTTTAATTCCAGCATCTCAAATTCTATCAGGCTTTGTTCATGCTTTGTCGAAACCTAGCTATTTACTTAATGTTATGATTGCGGCGATACTTTTCTCTTTTTATTTAGGAGTATTGATGAGCTCATATAAAGGGTTGTTGGTAGATGAGTTAAATATATCTATTAATGTTTTTACAGTTATATTTTTATTAGCATCTATCTTCTATATTTTAGGAATAATTAGTTTCCGAATGAAAGCTAGTTCTGCACATAAAAAGCGTTATAGACTTGGAGTTTTAGGGGTCGCTTTTATTTTTATTATTTTATATAGTTTTTTAAACGTGTCGTTATATAGCACTGTAATATCACTACAACTAATATGTTATTTTTTAGGTTTTTTTATACCTTTAGCAACAGGGGCGGCTATGAGTGATATTACTAAAAACCATGGTACTGCAGCAGCTATGTTAACATTCTCAGTAGGATTTTGTATGTCTATATGGGGATTTATAAAGGCACATATGGATATCTCAAATTATCACTTAATTCTTTTAGCATTATGGGTATGTTTTAGTTTAGCGTTATTATTAAAAATCATTGTGGTTTTTGTCATTGATAAAAGGTTAAAATGATATTACATAACATCAGTGCTCTTGAAAAATACAAAACAGTGTCAGCAGTAGATCTAACAGTATTTAAATAACTTATTATAATGTATATTTTGTACTAATCTAAAGATTAGAATACTATATAGTATTTACTAGCGTATATTTGTTATAGCTAATTTAGTGATGTAAAATGGTAACTATGATTTAGCTTTTTTGTATTAGATATATGGCTTTATTTAAGTGGTCTGATAGTTATGCTACTAATCTACCGGATGTTGATGAGCAACATCAAGAGTTGATTAGTATAATCAATGAGCTTGGATTATTATTAGATGACGAAGATATTAGTCTTGAAGAGGTTGAAGATATCTTTAGCAGAATTTCTGATTATGTGAAATATCATTTTTCGGAAGAAGAAAAGGCAATGAAAGAATCACAACTTGATGAGCGTTTTGTTGAAAAACACATTGAGATACATAACAGGTTCATCGAAAAAGTTAACGTTATATATAAAAAAACGATAAATTTAGACACATTAGAACTAACCAGCTCATTATTTAATTTTCTAACTCGTTGGTTGACTCATCATATACTAGGTATAGATCAAGATATGGCAAATCAAATTAAGGCAGTAAATGCTGGTATAAGCCCCAAAGATACTTTTGAAATGCTGGAGGCAGAAAGAAGCCAATCATCTGCAAATGAGTTATTAGATGTTTTTGATGCGTTGTTGAAAAATATATCACTAAGTCATCAGAGACTGCAAGAAATTAACTTAACACTAGAACAAAGAGTAGAGCAGACTGATAGGGCAAATAAGCAACTTAGTATCCTTAATACTTCCTTGGAAGAGCTTTCATTTAAAGATGTATTAACTGGGATACCAAATAGAAGATATGCTATAAAATATTTATCAAGTGCTTGGGAGCTTGCACAAACAATTAACCAATCAATATCTTGTGTTGTGATTGATGCAGACTTCTTTAAAGAAGTTAATGATAACTATGGTCATGATGTAGGAGATGTCGTTTTAATTAAGCTTGCAAAGGCTTTGAATAAAAACTTTAGAGATAAAGACATTGTATGCCGTTTAGGGGGAGATGAATTTTTAGTTATCTTGCCAGATACAGATATCAAAATTGCTATGAAAGTAGCTGAACGAGTAAGAGCTAATATTGCAAAAATGAAGATTAAAACAGGTGGTAAGCCTTGGATAGGAAGTATAAGTGTTGGTGTAGCATCTAAAGATAAAAGCATGAAAAGCTTTGAACAGTTAATTAAAAAAGCTGATAAAGCAGTTTATTTGGCTAAGCAGAATGGAAGAGGCTGCGTAAAATGTGTTGAGTAATTGTAAAACTCTTTATACTAAATAACTTTTTTGCTTAGATTAAATTCAAAATTGTCGATCATTCCTTGGCTTTTATATAGATTAGATAAATGGCTTATTAATGGAAAAGCTATTAGAAATAAGATTATTTAAAAAACACCAAAAAGGGTCATTTGTATAGAATCGTTTGAAAGAGCTAATATAATAATATTTTATTTTATCTGATATTCCATTTTAAAATTAGACATATGTGTAGCTATACTATGTAACTTAGAGAATGATTTTAGGTACTATTTATAGTAATATTTGTAGCTAAGTTCATAAAATAAAATAGAATCTATAATGATTTCTCATCTTAGAGTCCATACAGGATTTTCTGTTGTTGATAGTACGGTACGTTTAGGAGATCTTTTTTCTCGTGCAAAAGATAAAAATATTGCTGCAATAGCGCTTACGGATGTTTGTAATTTATTTGCTGCAGTAAAGTTTTATAAGCAAGCTTTAGGTAGTGGAGTTAAACCTATATTTGGTGTTGAGCTAAAAATTGATACTGAACTAGGTATTTCTAACGTGATCCTTTTAGCTGAAAATAACGATGGTTATCAAAACATAGTTGATCTAGTATCAAAAGCTTACCAAGAAGCTGATAGAGTAGGCTCAATACCTCTTATACCAAAAAGTTGGCTAAAAGAGTCTAACTTAGAGAATATAATATGTCTAAACGGTGGTCAACATGGGGAGCTTGGTAATGCAATCTTAGCTAAAGACGATATTAAAGCAGAAGAGATTATCGCTGAAAATATAGCAATATTTGGTCAAGATAATTATGTTATTGAAATTCATAAGTTAGGGTATGAAAACGAAGGTTTGTATAATGAAAAAGCTCTTGAGTTAGCAACCAAACATAATCTAATTGCAGTTGCAACAAACCTTACAGTGTTTATGGAATCAGATGATTATGATATTCATGAAATTAGAGCTTGTATCAACGAAAAAACTACAATTCTTGATGAGTCACGTAAATCAAGGTTTACACGACAACAGTATCTGAAATCAGCAGGTGAAATGTATGATACATTTAATTCCTTGTCAGTTATAGTTGACAATACATTAGCTATTGCAAAACGTTGTAATGTGATATTTGATTTAGGTAAACCTTGCCTACCAACTGTAGATATTCCAGATGGTTTAACTGAGAAAGAATACTTCTCAAAGCTATGCTATCAAGGCTTAGAAAACCGTTTAGAAAAAGTGTTAGCAAATAAGCCGCAAGATAAGCATGATCATATTACAAAAGTTTATAAAGATAGATTACAAAGAGAGATTGATATTATCTGTGATATGGGATTCCCAGGCTACTTCTTGATAGTAGAGGATTTCATCAGATGGTCAAAAGAAAATGATATCCCAGTAGGTCCAGGGCGTGGATCTGGTGCTGGTTCATTAGTGGCATATTCGTTACTTATTACAGATATTGATCCTTTACCGTATGGGCTACTTTTTGAGAGATTCCTTAATCCAGAAAGGGTATCAATGCCAGATTTTGATATTGATTTTTGTATCCAGGGTCGAGACAGGGTTATCAAATATGTAGAGCAGAAATATGGTAAACAAAGTGTTGGTCAGATTATAACTTACGGTACTATGGCGGCTAAAGGTGTAGTGCGAGATGTAGTGCGTGTAATGGGTCAAAGTTTCGGTTTCGGTGATAGGATTGCCAAGCTTATTCCTGAAACTCCAGGGACTACATTTAAAAAGATTCTCCATGAAGGTGAACCTTTATATGATGAGATGCAAGCAGATGAAGATGTTGCGGAAATTGTTGAGAAAGCTCAAAAGTTAGAGGGTCTACCACGTAGTTTAGGTAAGCATGCTGCCGGTATTGTGATATCACCGACTGTAATATCAGATTTTGCTCCAATATATTGTGAGGATAAGGGCGGTGACATTGTAACTCAGTTTGATAAAGGTGATGTTGAAGATGTTGGTCTTGTTAAGTTTGACTTTTTGGGACTAAAAAACTTAACGATTATCAAAAATGCTATTACAAGTATTAATGCTAAACGACCTAGTGATGAAATTCCTTTAAATATCTCAGATATTCCTCTTGAAGATGAGAAGACATTTAAGCTTTTACAAGCAGGTAATACTACTGGGATATTCCAGCTAGAGTCGCAAGGAATGCGTCAGATTGTCAAAGATCTTGGTACCTCTAATTTTGAGGAAATTATTGCCCTAGTGGCACTATATCGTCCAGGTCCTATGGAGAATATACCAACATTTATTGATCGCAAGCATGGTCGCAAAAGAACTACATATTTACATCCATTATTAGAAGAAGTTCTAAGAGAGACTTATGGTATCCCAGTTTACCAAGAGCAGGTAATGCAGATGGCGCAAAAGCTTGCTGGCTATACTCTTGGAGCAGCAGATTTATTACGTCGAGCAATGGGTAAGAAAAAGCCAGAAGAGATGGAGCAACAGCGTAAAATCTTTAAAGAGGGCGCTGCTAAATATCATAATATAGAGGCTGGTCTTGCTGATGAGATATTTGACCAAATGGAAGCCTTTGCCGGTTATGGTTTTAACAAATCTCATGCTGCTGCATATGCTTTAATTGCTTATCAAACTGCTTGGTTAAAGGCACATTATCCTGATGAGTATATGGCTGCTCTTATGTCAGGGGATATGGGTAATACTGATCAGTTAGTTAAGTTTATCCTAGATTGTAAAAATATGGGTATCACAGTTTTATCACCCAATGTGAACAAAAGTGTTTATGACTGTATAGCTGTTGCAAAAGGTACGATTTTACTTGGCTTAGGCGCTATCAAAGGACTTGGTGGTGAGGCTATAAAAAGTATCCTTACAGAGCGTGATGCTAAAGGAGAGTTTAGTTCTATATTTGATCTGACACGTAGAGTTGATTTACGTAAGGTTAACAAAAAAGCTCTTGAAGCACTTTGCTTTGCAGGAGCTATCAAGGATATATCTAGAAATAGAGCTACAGCATTTAACTCTATTGAAAAAGCTATTAAAAATGCTGGTTATGTCAATGAAATGGCAGCAGCTGGGCAAAATGATCTATTTGGTTTTACAGAGCAAGAGAGCGATACTGATACTGAATTAGAAAGAGAATGCATCTCAGAAGAATGGAGTCTAAAAGAGCTACTAATTAATGAGAAGAAAGCTTTAGGAATGTATTTCTCTGGGCATATTATTGATGAAGAAAGTCATTGGCGTAATCATGTTAGCTTTAGTGATCTGCAAAAGATCCAGCAGCCAAATATGGATGGTAATTCTGTGAGAATTATTGCTAGTATGATAACTCCAGCTATCCGCAGAAAAACCAAAACTGGTAGAATTCTGTATATTATCAATATTGATGATGAGTTTGATAGAGCAGATTGTTTGGTTGGCGAAGATGTATTTGCTTTAGTAAAAGATAATATTCAAGTTGATGATATTGTTGTGGTAGAGGGTAAAGTTAGTCGTGATGTACAAAGAGAGTGTAATAAGCTAAGTGTTGATAAGGTTCAACCGATATCACAATATATTGATGAGAACTTTAGTAAAGTTGAGCTAAATCTTAGAAGTAAAAATGTAAACCCTACAAACCTTAAAAAGGTTTTAGATAATCTAAAAACAAATATCGCATCAACTGATAGCCACAAAGAGAATGTTTTAGAAATAACTGTTTCTCTAGATGATGTGGATGGTAAGTTTGATTATTTACAAAAGCCTTTTTCTATTTATAAGTTTGTTAATGATATTAGTAGATTAATAGCTGAGGGTAGTACGGTTAGTTTGAGTGGGGTCTGATATATAAAACAAAAAGGTGAAAAGTCTATGATTGGTATACTTGCAGGTATGGGACCAATGTCAACAGCACCATTTATAGATGCTCTAATGGTTGCGTGGAGAAAAAAGTTTAATGCAATTCATGATATAGATTATCCACATGTTGTTATATATTCATTACCAACCCCTTTTTATTTAGATCGTGAAATAAATCATAAAGAATTAGAAAGCTCAATAGCTCAAGGGTTATGTAAATTAGAAGGTTGGGGAGCTGAGATAATTGCAATGCCATGTAATACTGCTCATAGGTATTTCGAGCAACTTCAAGCAGCAATTGACGTACCATTGCTAAATATGATAGATGCAACCTTAGCTAAACTATCGGATAATCTAGGAAATGTAACTTTATTTGCAACTCAAAGTACTTTCGAGTCAAATGTTTATCAAAATGGATTTGAAAAAGCAGGAGTCCCTTTTATTTTTGAAACTGCTTGGCAAGATGATGTGAATAAGTTAATCTCTGCTATGAAAGTGGGAGATGATAGTTTGGTTAATGTTAAAGCAAACGATCTTATCAAGAAAGTTAAAGAAAAAGGTGTTCAATCTATAATTATAGGTTGTACTGATATAACGACAGTAGTTAATAGTGCTTCTAGTAGAAATGGTATAGTAGCAATAGATTCAGCTGCTTGTTTAGTTGATTCTATAATATCAAAATATTCTATAAATTGAACGTAGTTTGCCAAAATTAAATATCCGATTTTACTTCCGTATATTTAGTTTTTATATATAATTAGGTCTTTAATTTAATTTGTGGGGTTTTTGATGTATAAGCTATTTACGAAAAAAAATTGTTATATAGTAATTTGCGGTATTTTCTTAACGATCATATTGGATGGCTGTGCTGCGCATATGGCTATGCCAATGCAGCTAGAAAATAACTCAACTAAAATGTCGGTGGAGGGACGAGCTTTTTCTGACTTTAGTGGTGAGTTTAATTTTGGTAAATACCATGTTTCTAATATTCACAGAGGGTGGACTAAGAGAAGCGGAGCAACTATATTAGGTTACGGTTCATCTAAAGTAGAACAAAAATATGAGTTTTCAATTGATGAGTCGGGTAGAAATTTATGGGCGGTAGAATGTGTATCTGCTGCAAGCTGGGATCATGCGACACTAGGTGAGTTTTTGGGAGGTAAACTAAGTATAGAATCATCTTCTGATCCACAATTGGTTTGTAAAATAACAGGGAATAATAATGCTGAAGTGGCAGCAATTATTATGTCACAATCTTACGATTCTAATACCTTACAAGGAAATGTAACAGATGGTAAAACAGCTATTGATATTTCAGGAGTAGATAAATTCTCTACAAGCTCTTTGTCAATGGGCCAAGCAACAGGTTATGTATTCTCAATAAATGGCGATCCTATTGGAGCGGTAAAAGTTATAAATAGCGGTAATGTTTGGATTAGTAAATCAGTTAATCAAGAAGACAAATCATTAATATCTACTACGTCAGTAGCTATGCTACTGTATCAAGATCTAAAAAAGAGTTCATCTTAGTATAAGTACTTAAGTTAAATGGTGAATAAGTACTGTTTTTTTTATTCTAAATTTGTCTCAAGATTTAACTAAAAGCTTTGAATATTGACCAGCAAATAATGATTTATTTCCTTTCTCTTTAGAAAACTTATAATAATTTTTAATTCCTAAAATTGGTACAAATACCTCAACATAGAATGTTAGTACTCCAGCAAGTGACATCGCAATTAGAAACATGTTTTGTGATAGACACATTAAAATAAGTGGCGGTAAATAAGTACAAATTAGAACTTTAAGATAGGCATTTTGTCCGAAGGCATCTTTTAGCGCATCAATTACACCTATTGATATACAGCAAAAAGATCCTACCATCGATATTAGCTGAAAAGCACTTAACATATCACTAATAGTATATGACTGAGTGAAAAAGCTGATGCTATTATTAAAAGCTATTAGTTGATTTTTACTGTTATAAATATTTAGCATTCCATGACTACCTTCTGCAGGTATTGTAAAGAATATTGCTAAGATCCACGCTAGATAAATAAAAGCTATTAATGTTGTACTAAAAATAAGTAAAAATACAAATGATTTAAATGAAATATGCTGATTATAAAATTTTACTAAACTTGGAATAATAAAGTGGTAACCAAAAGCATTAAATAATACAAACAGAAATGATAATGCTCCTATTGACTCAATAGGATAACCATCAACATTTATATCGACCTTCTTTGTTGTATAAAAGATCAGAAATATAGCTATGATAATAAGAGATAATTTGGTTATTACAAATATGACATTGCTTTTAATTACAATTCTAGAGTTATATGTTGTAATCCCACCTAGTATGAAGATAAGAGTTACTCCAGATAGTAAATAACTTAAATTACTATTTTGTGAGAAGTATAAACTTATAGATGAACTAATCCCTGATATGTAGGTAGTTAGTGTTAAATATAAGATTAGTAAATAACTGCTAAAAACGCTAATCTTAGCTCCTTTAAAATTTAGGAACTTAGTGGATAAAGAATAGTATGTGTTATGTTTGACAGGCATATTATATGAGATTTTTAATATACATAATCCTGTAAATGTCATTATTAACCATACTAAGCATATTGCTAATAGGCTCCCTACAAATCCTAAGTTAACAGCAGCTATAGGTAGGCCAATAATACCACCACCTATAGTTGAACCAATAATCAAAAATATACCTACAAGCTGTTTCATATTTCATTTATTTGAATAATTATTCTATAATGGTAGTTTAAAAATTACTATATTGGAATATTTTTATGATTAAAACATGATATTTAACCAAGTTATTGTTGGAGGTTCGTTATGTATGAGGATATTTCTTAGATGAATAAAAATTCAAAATAATGGTCTAAAAAATTTTTTATATGTTTGTCATTATTCTATTTATCAAAATGTTAGGAAAGTGATAATATTTTTATAGCTAGATATCTAATTTTGATTTGTTGAAAGATATTTTATTATCTTTGTGTTTGTGGTGGGTTGCTACTCCTTAGGAGAGTTATATGGATTTTGATGTTGTAATTATAGGATTTGGATTAATTGGTAGTAGTATTGCTTATCATCTAAATAAATCATTTTCACAAAAGATAGCAGTAATAGAGCAAGCATCAGACTATATTCCAACTAAATCAAGTATTGGAGGATCAAGAATAGGTGGGCGCTCAATAGGATCTGAATGTCGTGAGTATTATAGTATGTTACCGTTTTCAAATAGTGAGTATAGAGAGTTAGCTAAGCACAATCCTAAGATTCATAAGCCGAACAAATGCATTGTTGTTGGTCAGGATAGTCAATTATTAAAAGAGATTATATCTTCTTCTATAGAACATAATGTTGAGGTTGATATTATTCGGGGTAGGCAGCAGCAAGTTATTGACTGCTATTTCAGACAACTCCAACCATTAGAAAAAGCTATTATTGAGAAAAATAATTCTCAAAATATGTTAGGCATATTAAATCCTAGTGAAATAATAAAAACTTACTATGGTTTGCTTAAAAATGATTTAGAGTTCTTTTGGAATTACAGGCTCATAAGACATAACAAGAATAAAGAGTTTATAGAGATTGAAATAAAAAGCCAAGATGCTATAAAAACTATTAGAACAAAGAAGCTGATTTATGCGACTAATGCTAATTCTGGTATTTTACAACAATATAATTTAACTCTATCTAGACAAAGAATACCAGTCTTTTACTACGAATTGAAAAATTCAAATCTAAATAATACATATATAGAAATAGTAAATAACCATTTTGAAATGTACGCAATGTCAGAGTATATCAATAACAAATGTTATATCAAAGCAGGTTTACATAATTGTCACTTATATGATGATACTAGTTTAACAGATCAAGAATTTGCAGATAAAATTAGCAAAACTTTAACTAAAAAGATTAAAAAGAACTTCCCAAATTTAAATAGTGATTTTAAGCCTGAGTTGTCTATGTGTGAATATGGTTTGACAAAAGATGGGCTACCTTTAGTTGGTAAGGTTGATGATAATATTTGGGTAGCTGTTGGATTTAATGGTCATGGTTGTAAGCATGCTCCTGCTTTTGGGAGTATGGTTTCGGATTATATATTAAATATTGAAAATAAAAGGTGTTATAAAGTTTTTGATCCATTAAGGTTCAATTAAAAAGTTTTACAAAACATTAATTCAAATAGTATTAAAAACATTATGTAGGCATATATTACGCTATAAAATATCTAATTCTTAGTTAGGTTTATGCTAATCTGTAAATTTATGAATTTTAAAAATATTCAATATTTTAAACCTTATTAATTTGCATTTGATATTACATAGGAGTTAGTATGAGTGATATTGCTGTGCCCAAAAAAGTTACTAATACAACTATAACTAAGGTAGCATTAATTTTCACAGTGTGGGTCTTTAGTTTGTTTTGTGGGACTCTTTCCACATTCATTATGCAAGGATCAAACTATTTCCATGCATCATTAACATCAGCTGGAACTTTAGAAAGCTATCAAAACTTTACAGTTATAGGGTTTTCATTTATAGCATTTTCTTTTATTTTGCGACTTGGCTATAGAAAATCAATTATAACAATACTTTCTATAATGGTACTGTTATCAGTGATAACACCAATTATTGACTCATACTGGATAGTTAAGCTTTTCTTAATTGGTACAGGAATTGTTCTAGTTGGTATGAAAGTTTGTATTTATGCATCTGCGGCTATTATTAGTAAGGAAGAAAATGAGCAAGCAGGGTTACTTTCTTTATTAGAAGCTACTTGGATGATTGCGGGTATGGCTGGTATGTGGATAATAGCTTTCTTTATGTCTAGCAGTACTAATCACTGGTTAGATTTTTTGTACTTATATGCAGTCATAGGTATTATAAATATAATTGTTTGGATGTTTGTCAGAATTGATGAGAGTGCATTAGAAAAAGAAAAAGCAGCACCTGTAAAAGAACAGATAAAAGATATTCTTAATATCTGTAAAAGTAAGTTAGTAATCGCTGCAATAGTTATGATTTTTATTGGTAGTGTTTTAGAGATGGGATTTAGTGCTTGGCTACCTGGATTTTATCAAGATGCTTTACATCTATCTCCTGCTCTAAGTTTGAAAATTGCTAGTTTTGGTGGGCTTGCCGCTTTTGCAGGTAGGATAGTTGCTTTTGTATTATTAAAATATATGAAGTGGCATAAGATGCTGCTATGCTACTATGTAGTGGGATTTGTATTTTTAGTTATAGTTTTGTTCTCGATACATGCTTCTGGACATGAAATTACAGATCTTAGCGAAGTGTCTATTATGTCAATAATATTACCAGCATTTGGTTTCTTTTATGCGCCAACAACTCCAGTTCTTAGTTCATCTATATTAAGTAGGACCTCAAAAGAGAAGCAAGCTTTAGTAATGACTGTTGTTACGATAGTCTTTGCATTAGCATCAAGTGCTACAGCAAGAGGTATTGGCTATATGATGGATTCTTTAGGAGGAGTCCAAGGGTTTAAGGTTTCGACAATTATTCCATTGATTATATTAATAATCTTAGTTATTCCGTATTACAAATTTTTACATAAAACAAAGGTTGATTAGAATATGAGTGATTCATTGTACAAGTATGATAAAGCCAGTGGTAAGATTACTACTGATATTTATACATCAGATGAAATTGTAAATTTATTGGGTTCATCTCGACCTGAGAAGAGACTCTTTACGTCAGATGCAGTTAATAATTTAATAGAAGAAGTTAAGTCTAAAGCTAAGGATAAAGAGTTAGCTAGACTATTTGAGAACTGTTTTCCAAATACGCTTGACACAACAGTATACTATGATGAAGACTCATCCTCTCCAGATACATATGTGATTACTGGAGATATCGATGCTATGTGGCTAAGAGATTCTACTGCTCAAGTTACTCCTTATATATCGCTTGTTAATCAAGATAATAAGTTAAAAAAAATGATTGAGGGAGTCATAAATAGACAATCTAAGTATATTTTGATTGACCCTTATGCCAATGCCTTTAATAAGGCAGATGAAGGATCTCCATGGCAGGATGATCTTACAGATATGAAGCCAGAGTTACATGAGAGAAAATGGGAGCTTGACTCTCTTTGTAGTCACGTTAGACTGTCGTATATGTATTATCAAAAAGTAGAAGATAATAGTGTTTTTAATACTAGTTGGCTAGAGTCAGCAAAACTTATATATAGAACTTTTAAGGATCAGCAGCGTAAAGATTCTGAGAAAGATTATTCTTTTCAGAGAGTTACGCCAGTTGCAACAGATACGTTAGCAGATAATGGTTTAGGATATCCTGTTAATCCAGTTGGATTAATAGCATCATCATTTAGACCTTCTGATGATGCAACAATTTTACCATTTTTGATTCCAGCAAACTTTTATGCAGTTAAATCTTTGAAACAGCTAGCTGAAATATCATCTGAAGTGTATGAGGATTTTGACTTTGCAAATCAGTGTAAAGCTTTAGCAGAAGAGGTTGATAGTGCTATATATGAGTATGGTGTTGTAGAGCATAAAAAGTTTGGTAAGATTCTTGCTTATGAAGTTGATGGATATGGTAGTCATATATTGATGGATGATGCAAATGTTCCTAGTTTAATTTCATTACCATATTTAGGGTGTATCGATAAGAATGATGAGTTATATCGAAATACGCGCAAGTTCTTACTATCAGAGAATAATCCATGGTTTTTTGATGGAAAAGACCTAACAGGGATAGGAAGTATTCATACTGGTAGAGGGTATGTTTGGCCAATCGCTATAGTTATTCAAGCTCTAACTTCAAATGATCTATCAGAAATAAAGCAGTGCATTAAATATTTGAAAAGTTCTCATGCAGAAACATATTTTATGCATGAAGGGATCAACAAAGATAATCAATATGACTATACTAGAAAGTGGTTTGCTTGGGCAAATACTCTTTTTGGAGAGCTATTATATAATATTTGGAGTGAGATAGGCTTTTAAAAGCTTAAAATATAATAGCTCTTAAAAACTTTATTATACTCAATATTTAAGTTATACTCTCGGGAATTTTTACTTCTTTTTTAAGATAATCTTGTGACTATTAGAAAAGGTAGTTTATCTTTAGTTTTTGTAATTACTATATTTGCTGCTTTACCACCTTTTGCAATTGATGCATATATGCCAGCCTTCAAAGAAATAGGTAGCTATTTTGGTGTATCTGACCATGATTTAACAAAGTCTATATCTACATATTTTTTAGGTTTTGCTATTGGTATGCTACTTTGGGGAGCTATCACAGATAGATTTGGTAGAAGAAAGCCACTAATAATAGGGATTATCATTTATCTAGCAAGTTCTATTTTATGCTCTATAAGCGTTAATTATAAGATGTTACTTATTATGCGTTTTATCCAGGGCTTAGGAGATTCATCAGGAGCCATTATTTCTATGGCTATTTTAAGAGATTGCTATAAGGGTAATAGACTTACTAAGATGATGTCAACAATAACAATGACTTTCATGATAGCTCCTATTGTAGCGCCTATTATTGGGAGTTTCATTATATATCAAACCAATGATTGGAAGAATATATTCCATTTTTTAACTATATATGGAGTTGTGCTATTAATTCTTTCATTTTTTATTCCTGAAACTATAAATCAAGAAAAAAAGGAAGTATCAATTCTTTCTAACATTAGAACGTATATAAAGCATTTCCAAAATCTTCCTTTTATACTCTTTACAATAGTTATAGGCTTATCATTTGCTGCAATGTTTAGCTTTATAAGCTCATCATCTATATTGATAATAAGCTACTTGAAACTAGGGTATATACAATATTGCTTACTATTTGGTTTGAATATATTAGGTGTTATATTAAGCAGCTATTATGTAAGAAAGAAAGTGAATAAGAATAATCAATATAAAGTAATACTTATATATTTTTTATTAGCTATTTTATTCTTAATAATAAATATTATTCTATCTAATTTATATAATAATATTTATATCTTTATTGTGTTTAATCTATTAGCAACTGGATGTTTTGTATCAACAAATATACTAGTAACATCAATTGCATTAAATACTTTGAATTTTGGATATGGCTCTGGAAATGCAATAGCTAATCTAATTAAGTTTTCTTTTGGAAGCTTAGCAAGCTACTTAATTTCTAGTAATGAGTTAAAAAGCTTACAAATAGATATTTCAATCCAACAATTATTTTTTATAGTTTTATCTTTTATATTATTTTTGTGTGTTACGCATAATATATATTTTTCTACTAATAAAAAAGCATAAATAGATATATGTACTTGTAATACAGTTATCAAATACTTATAAGATTCACATACATTTTCAAAAATCTTTTGGGGCTGTCCTAGATAACTAAGTTATGTTAGGATGGTTTTGATGAGAAAAAGTAGATTAAGTTCATACAAGCAAGACAAATTAATAGAGTTATTTATAGCAGGAAGTACAGCGCTAACTGCATCAGAATTAGTATCAGTAAATAAAACCACAGCC
>NZ_VXKQ01000032.1 GCF_008711465.1 Francisella sp. SYW-9 | reverse complement strand
GATGAACTTAATCTACTTTTTCTCATCAAAACCATCCTAACATAACTTAGTTATCTAGGACAGCCCCTTAAATAATTATTTCATAAATTCTTTTTCGATATCTTCTAATGAACGTCCTGTAGTTTTTGGTACAAATTTCAATACTATAAATCCAAACAGCAATGTAAATGCTCCACAAATAAAAAACATACTACTGTCACCTAAACTAGCTGTTATAGGAAGAAACACTGATGCTAATACTGCAGAAGCCATGCTATTTAAAAATAGAGCAAGACCAAGAGCTTTACTTCTAATATTATTAGGAAGAAGTTCTGATAATATTACCCACACATATGATCCAGAACCTATCGCAAAGAAAAATACAAAACATATTAGCCCAATAAGTAGAACCCAACCTTTGATACTTGATGGAGGTAAAATTACTAATGCTATACCTGTTAATATTAGGGTAATAGCTACCATAAATGTCCCAAATGTAACAATAAATTTCCTTTCTATTTTTTCAGCTATAAAAACAGCTAATAAAGTTGTCAAGAAGTTAATAGCTGTAATAGTTATCCCTCCGACTATTGATACATAATTACCTCCAAGACCTGCTTCTTTTAGTAAGCTAGATGAGTACTGTAATATACTGTTGATACCTGTTAACTGATTTAAAATCGCCACAGAAATAACTATTATAGTTGGTAAAACATAATGCTTATTTGTAAAGATATGATATAAACTTTGTCCACTATCTTTTAATGTTTCTTTAACCTGTTTAACTTGAGACTCCACTTCACTTTTACTAAAGAAGTTCTGTAAAACAGTTTTTGCTTCTGAATCTTTATTTTTAAGTATCAGCCATCTAGGCGACTTCAGAATAAAGAAACATCCCAAAAAGAATATTAATGCAGGAATAAGTGATGTTAAAAACATCGCTTTCCAGTCGCGAGTACTTTCAAATAGTAATCCAACATAATTTGAAATTAAGATTCCTGCTGTCAAAAAAAGTTGAAAACATGTAACAGCCACACCCCTAATATTACTAGGAACTGTTTCAGTAAGATATAGTGGTACAGTAACTGTAATAAAGCCTACAGAAATACCTTGGACTAATCGAGAAGTTAATAGAAACTCATAACTACTAGATTCATAAATCATCCATACAGAAATTATAAAGACAAGTCCTGACAACTTAAGTGTATTTCGCCTACCAATAACATCAGCTACTATACCTGCAACTAATATAGCAAATGCACCACCAAACAAAACAGATCCTCCCAGTAAGGATGTCTCAAATGAATTCATTGGTATATCATCTTTTATAAATAGAAAAGCGCTATTTATTACTCCTATATCATAGCCATAGAGCATTCCACCCATTGCAGAGAAGAATATTATAGTAACTATTTTAAGCTTTAATTTTATAGATCCACTCATACTAAACTTGCCTTAAAATTGATTTATAAGAATTAAACAGTTTCAGTAACTTTTTTCAGATTTACAGGGTTATCAGGATTAAGACCTAAAGACACCGCTAATTCATTAACCATAAGATAAAACTCTTGTAATAAAACAATAGTCTGAAGGATTGGATGAATTTCCACATTTACATGCAAATGTAGTTTTGCTGCTGATTGTGGATCTGTAGTAGCACAAATTGTTTTGACATCCAAATCCGTCATTTTTTTCACAATCTCATGAGTACCCTTGGCACTTTCATCGCTTTGTAAAATAGTAAATGTAGTAAATGTACGGGTCATTAGAGCAAAAGGCCCATGTAAAACCTCTGCCGAGCTAAATGCTTCGGCATGTATACCACATGTTTCTTTAAGCTTTAAAGCCATTTCTTGAGCGATAGGGAAGCCAAAGCCTCGACCAATAACAAACATATTTTTACTAACTTTTAATTCCTGCACAGCATTAGACCAATCTGATTTTAAGCTCTCCTCTAGAGCTTCAGGTAACTTTTGTAGACTTGTTAGTAAGGATGAATCTTGATTATATTCTGCAACAATACTTACTAAAGCTACTAATGATGTTATAACACTTTTAGTTGCTGCTACAGCGTTCTCAGCATCTGCTCTAACTGGTAAAACTAAATCCACACTTTCTGCTAGTGGAGACTCTTCCTTATTTACAATAGCTAAAGTTGTACATCCTGCCTTCTTACATCCTTCTAAAGCTAACCTTAGATCTGGAGAACCACCTGATTGAGAAATGCCTATAGCTAATGTCTTCTCATCACCTATATTTTTGCCATAGATTGTTGTGACTGATGGTGGTAAAGAAGAGACACTAAAACCTAATTGGGTTTCAAATAAATATTTTGCAAAATTAGCAACACAATCTGAGCTACCTCTAGCTACAGTAATTACTCTTTTAATCCCCTTTTCTTTTAACTTCTTAGCTATATCTTCAACTATAGTCTTATTTAATTTAAGCTGATTTGCTACCTTTTCAAAACTACTACTAGCTTCTTGATACATAAGTGTTTGTGACATATTACTCTACATCTAAAAATTTTAATATTTTCATTATAATATTCATTTTTTAAAAAATACATTTTAATTTTAAGCAACTATAAGATAAGGTGTCATATTCATAGTATACTAAATTAGTAAAGTATGATAAAATCATGAGTTTACCACTCCCAGTTTAGAGGTTAATATGGCTTTTATACTTATACTTTCTTTACTTGTTTTAATATTTCTACAAGTAAAGAATTACAGCTTTAACTTTCGAACAATACTAGCCCTTGTTGCAGGTATTGTTATCGGAATACTTTACAATGTTGTTAACCAACATAGTAAGACATTTATACAACTTAGTGATATCCTAGGTGATGGATATATTTCTTTACTTAAGATGTTGATTATCCCTATAGTTCTAACATCTATAGTACATTCAATCGTAAACCTTAAAAATTATGAAGGCTCTTATGTTATAAAATTCGCCTACAAAACAATTGCTATATTACTAATCCTAACAGGAATAAGCGCAGCAATTGGTGCTATAGTAGCAATTACAATGCATTTAGGTCAGGGCATAGATATTTCTTCTATTACAGGTAATGTCGACAAAGATATGCAAACATCGACGATATCCCAAACTATTTTAGGATTCTTACCAGATAATATCTTTAAGCAAATGAATAATAATAACGTTATGGCTGTTGTTATATTTGCTATATTACTTGGGTTTTCAATGTTAATCGCCCACCGTGAAGATAGTAAACTAGCAGCTCCTTTTATTAATCTGATAGATTCTGCATTTTTTGTAATCAAAAAATTAGCAAGAATGATTATAGCTATCACACCTTATGGTGTATTAGGCTTAATGATTCAGATGAGTGTTGAGCTTGATAAAAATAGTATTTCTACAGTTCTATACTTTATCTTAACTTGCTATATAGCATTAGCAATAGTTTTAGTAATGCACATTATTCTACTAGTTGTATTTAGAACAAATATAGTTAGATTTTACAGAAGTATCTGGAAAGCTATGGTTGTTGCAGCAACTTCTAGATCAAGCATGGGAACACTACCATTATCTATCGAGGGACTAAACAAATATGGTACTTCTAGTAGTATCGCAACATTTGCTCCTACGATGGGAACTACTTTAGGTATGAATGGTTGTGCTGGCGTATTCCCTGCAGTATTGGCAATTATGGCAATGAATGCTACAGGCATGGATATAACTTTCTCAACAGTTCTGCTAATTTCTGTCATTTGTATGCTTGCTTCATTAGGAGTTTCAGGGATTCCTGGTACAGCATTTGTTGCCGCGGGTGTAGTCTTCTCTTACTTTGGCTTACCTTGGCAGATGATTGCCTTAATAATAGGTGTAGATGCAATTATAGATAGTTTTAGAACACCTCTAAATATTCACGGAACAATGACTACTGCAATTATTGTTGATAGAACTACGAAAGCTACTAAAATTTAACTAAGTTCCACAAAAAGTAAACTGTACTTTTTCTTTACCTATTGGCTCAACCATATATTTACTTTTTATCTCACTAAACTTATAAGGATTTTTTGTAACTTCTAATAAGCTATAGATATTGCCCAAATTTCCTTCTTCAGCTGATTTTATGGCTTTTTCTACTTGGTGATTCCTTGGAATAATAACAGGATTAGTTTTTTGCATAATTGAATAATCCAAATCTAGAGTTTTTAATGACTCTAGCCAGTATTCCAACCCTTTTGCTTTTAAATTCTCAAAGTTCCCATATGCTAAATCATAAAATGTATTTGTATAATCAAGCTTATTTTTAAACATCTCTACAAGTAAATTTGAAATAGTTTCATCATAACTATCAGACTGATTATCCAAACCTAATTTATTAAGAAACATTTTCTTCCATTTAGTTTTATAAATTTCTGAGTAGCCTTGTAATTTTTGTTGAGCTAACTCAATAGCTTCTTCCTGATTTGAGCTAATCAATTTCAATAAACTCTCTGCAAGTCTCGCAATATTCCACCCAGCTATAGATGCCTGATTTGCAAATGCATAGCGACCATTTCTATCAATAGAGCTAAACACAGTTTCAGGATCATAAATATCCATAAAAGCACATGGTCCATAATCAATAGTCTCACCTGAAATAGTCATATTATCTGTATTCATAACGCCATGAATAAAACCTACTCTTTCCCACTCCGTTATCAAGCTAGTTTGTTTATCTATAACATAGTCAAGCAAACTCAAAGCCTCATTACCATTATAAGGAATCTTGTGTCTATTAATAGTATAATCAAGTAACTCTTGCGAATATGTTTCTCCTAAAATTGCAGCGTATTGAAAAGTTCCAACTCTTATATGACTACTTGCAACTCTTACAGCAATCGCACCCTGCTCAAGATTATTCCTTTGGATATTTTCACCTGTAGTTATCAAAGCTAAAATACGACTAGTTGGTATACCTAGGTTATACATCGCTTCACTAACTATATATTCTCTAAGCATAGGTCCCAAGGCAGCCTTACCATCACCTCCTCTTGAGAATTTAGTCAAGCCTGCTCCTTTAAGGTGAAAATCTAATAGCTCTCCTTTTGGTTTTTGGTATTCTCCTATTAATGTAGCTCTACCATCACCAAGCATTGTAAAATTACCAAACTGATGACCAGCATAAGCTTGAGCGATAGGTTTCTCACTGCTATAGCCTAATAATAAACTTAATAATTTCTCTTGAGAATATTTAGAAAAATCTAATCCTAAATCATTTACGAAGTCTTCATTTAAGAGTAATAACTTTGCATCTGGGTACCTATATATAGATTGTTCTGAAAAAAACTCCTCAGATAGCTGAGAGTATGTATATTTAAAGTTTAGCATACTAATAAAGTACTTTACTATTTTAGTATCATTTTAACAAAATATCACAATTTACATAGCTTTTAAGGTAAAATTAAATATAAAGATACATAAATGGTAAAATCATGGAATATCTTAAATTAGCAATAGTTGATTCAGAAAACTATAATAACTTTTCACATATATCTGAAAATAACTTTGATAGAGTTATAATCTTTACCAATAGTCAAGAATTAGAGTCAAACTTCAAAAAGACTGAAATCTATAAAAACTTTGAACTTGTGCCAATAATTTATGGTGAGGGCAACAAGGATAATATGGATGGTTATATTTGCGCTAAAGTTGGAGAATATGTAGAAAGATATCGAGATTTTCGTACTTATCTTAGTATTACAATATATAGTAATGATCGGATATTTAAAGGCATTGCTTCTTATTATACTCGTAAAGGATTCAATATAGCCACAACAGCTCCAACACAGTGCGATACTGGTACAAGCAATACAGACCCTAAAGTGCGTATTAAGAAATTTTTAGCTTGCTATGATAGTGTAGTTAATAGATCCTTTAAAAAACACTTTAATGAAACAAATCAAGATGCCTTTTACCGCCTAATAAGAAGACACTTAGATAAAGATATTCCTAGAGAAATAGCTGACCAATTTATTGATCAAAATATTGTATATTTCTCAAATAAATCAAGAAAAATTGGTGTCGATGACTCAAAAATATAGTATTTCGAAAACTCTGTGTAGCGAGTCTAGATATCCCACTTTTATAATGATAAAATAGCTCAACTTTTATACTTAACTCTTTATAAAATTATGGAATATAGAAAATATATTTGTATCGTTTGTGGATTGATTTATGATGAAGCTGAAGGCTGGCCAGAAGATGGTATTGAACCAGGTACAAAATGGGAAGATGTTCCTGAAGATTGGGAATGTCCTGACTGTGGTGTTGGCAAAGATGAATTTGAACTTTTAGAAGAATAATAATCAAAATGTCATCATCTCTATTTCAAAAGATCTCTTTTGAAAATAAAGATTTCATAATAATGAGAGATGAGCTTAATCACCCTATCTTTTCAGGTAATAAAGCTAGAAAACTTGCTTATATCTTAAATAACCCTAATAACTACACACAGATTAGAACCATTGTTTCTTTTGGTGGTAACCAATCTAATTTTATGTTGGCATTATCTCAACTTGCTAAAATTAAAAATTGGAATTTTCACTATTGGATAAAGCCTCTACCAAAATTTCTTAGACAAAATAAAAATGGTAATTTAAAACTCGCTTTAGAAAATGGTATGCAACTTTTTGAAACTAGCGGATCATTAAAATTAGAAAATATAAAAATTAAATACGAAAATACCAAAGATTTATATTTTTTTGACCAGGGAGGTAGGAACCCTTATGCTGAAGAAGGTATTGCTAATTGCGCATTAGAAATCAAAAACTTCTGTAATGAAAACAAAATCGAAGATTATAGTGTAGTAGTTGCTTCAGGGACTGGCACAACAGCTTTATATTTAGAGAAATATTTAAATCAAAAAGTTTTTACAGTACCTTGTGTAGGAGACTCACAATATTTAAAACAACAATTTAACTATATTGATAAATATCTAAAACACCCTCAAATTTTAGAACCTCAATTCCAAACGAACTTCGGCCAACTAGATATAGAAAACTATAATATTTATAAAAAACTTTTACAGCAAACCTCTATAAAGTTTGATCTACTCTACGATCCTGTAACTTGGAGAGCTCTTTTAGAAAATTATAATAACTTAACTAAACCAATTATATATATCCATTGTGGTGGTACATCAGGAAATATCACAATGATAAATAGATATAGAAGACTCTTAAAGGAATCATCACAAATACTGTGCAACTAAGACTCTATTTATTCTACGTCTTATTTCAACTATATTTGTCTTCACAGATCTGCATAAATTATATGTTGTATTAAGTTTTTGTGCAGTTGAGTTAGTTAATTTTATACTACTCAAATTTGCTCTATTAGACATTTCTATGGCTGTTAAAACTGGTGCTTCTTCTAAACATAGAGGCTCCTGTAAAACTTTTATGATCTGTCTTGCATATGCTTTTATTTGTTCTGTTTTTGTTGAAAAGTCATGCTCATGGTTCATATATTCAAACATCTCATAAGCTATCGACATTCTTATTTTCTCCTCAAGAAATACATAAGCTAATTCGTGTTCAACATTTTTACTTAGTCTTTCATCTTTATCAAAATCTAGTGATCGCCATTGATTTAATAAGACAGTTAATCTCTTAAGCAAAGTTCTAATTATACGAATATTTTGATTAAACCTATTTCTATTTTGCTGGATTTGTCTTTTAATATCTTTTGGTAATCTTTTTGTATGAAGTTGAACTATTGAGCTTTCTAACTGAGAAATATTATCCTCAACATCTTCAGTTATATTTATAATATCTCTAAGCTCTAAGTTTGGAGCTACTTCAGACATAACTAGGAAACATTGTTTATATATCCCCAAAATATGATTATATTTTTGAGTTATCTTGCTCCTTAATTTTTCTATTGATGTAAATAAGTAATCTTTTTTTACATCTTCAAATTTAGAAATAGTTCTAAAGTAATAAATTTTTCTACCTGATAACAGCTCTATAAAAAGAGTAATTGCATTACTAGCATCATCTAAATCAAAAAGATTATATTGTCCTGCACTATTATAAATTTTTGTTAAGAACCCTGCTTTTCTTTCAAGACCTTGTTTTAAGTCTGAATACTCTCCAATCAGTGCTTTTAAAAACTTCTGTTTTAAGTCATTTGGAATATTCTGACTACTTGATATTTGTTTATAAAATCTTCTTAATTTACGTTTATTATCATGATTATCAATAGGAAAACCATTTTCTTGATGTAAATAAATAATCTCTGCAAACTCTGCCATTTCTTTACTAAAGTGAAGATTAAAAATATAAAATATCTCTTTACTTGTTGGATGTGATTTTGCAAGAATTTCATAAGCTACTCTATTATCTCTAACTTGGTCAGTCAGATTAGCTAAACTCATTTTCTTTGATAGATAGAGATTTTGATAAGATTCTTCCATTACACTTAAGAACCTATCTTGCATTTTTTCTTGTTCTCGATGTTTTATCGAATCAAAAATTATCTTACTGATAAAACCAACTAAACCAACAAAAAAAACATAAAATGAGAAGTACATTACAGTCACTAAAGGAACCCCTCTACCATGACTTAAATAATATCCTAATGTAATAGCTATAATTGTCACGGGCCCTGCTGCCCATATTATTGAAAGTATAGTAGCTTTAATATCTGCTCTATGAATAGACGATATTAATTCACTGGAATATGAGTTATTATATGAGTTTCTTTTTTTTAATTTTGTTTTTAACCTTCTATATATATTTAGCATCTGCCTCACTTTTTACTAATACTTTCACTTATATTCTAACAAACAAAATTTATAAGCTTCAAGCAATTATCTCTAATCGATTAAAATGTATTTAAAAAAGTAGCTAACTTTATATATAAATACTTCAAAAACCATTTTTATAAAAGTATATTTAATTTAAAGTAACATAGAAAATATAGGAATATTATGAGTGTTAGCTTTTACATGATACAAATACTGGTATCAATATTTGGAGTATTATTTGCAATCAAAATTACTTCTTTCAAGAAAGAGGCTTGGTACTATTATTTCTTGGGAACATTTATTGGGTTTATCAGTTTTTATAACTTTACTGAATTTAGCATTCTTGACTTTATAAAAAGCTTAGCACCCTTTAGCCATGACTTAGGACTATCTCTACTAGCAATAATTATTCTCAAGAAGTACAGTTTCAAACCACAAATGCTAACAAGGAGCAATATATTACCCGCAGGCATTATTACTATACTTACAACACTATTTATGCTGATATTTAATTACCTAACCTTACCTATGTCACCATTTTATAGTGTTAGTATGTTTATTTCAGACTTATTCGGCATTATAGTGTTTATTGGTTCTGCTCTTTTAATATTTGGATATATTGTAGGCTTACTCATAAATTCTATCTATTGTGTGCAAATGATAATAATGAGCATATACTACCAAATAATATATCCTCAAAGTATTACGATGTTTCTTATAAGTAGTATTTTTAATATAATAAATCTATTTATATTCTCATACGCTTACATCAAGAATAAAAAGGCTCTCAAGAATTAAAGTAGCTAAATTATAGGTGCTTTTGATAATTACTAGTCTATAATTATCTTGTAAAAATAAGTGCATTTAAGATAATTTATGCAAACATATTTTCTTTTATTGACTGTTCAAATATTCACATTAGCATTCGCTATAAGAATTTCTTCTTTCAAAAAAGATGCATGGTATTTTTATTTTCTAGCAACATTTGTAAACTTTATTAGTTTTTATAATTTTAATGACTTTAGCATTTTTGACTTTATCAAAAATCTCAAGCCTTTCTTTAATGATCTAATACTACCTGTATTAGCAATACTCATAGCTTATAAAACCAAGATAACTCCTCAAAGAATCACAAAAAACAATATCTTACAAGCTAGTGCTATAATAATACTATCAACGATATTTATGATCTTTTATAGCTATATAAACCTAAACACACATCTGTCTTATAGCATAATTATAGTTATCACCTATTTCTTTGGATTTTTAGTATTCATAGGTAGTGTTTTGTTAGCTTATGGCTATATCTTAGGACTTCTAATAAGTGCTATTTGTTCACTCCAAGTAGCTTGTATGAATTTATACTTTAGTATTAGTTTTGGATTTTTCCCCTCTGCATATTACCTGATAATAACAACAACTTTTAATATTTTATGTTTTATTACTTTTCTTTACGGTTATAACAAAAACAAAAAACTACTCAAAGATTCAAAGTAGCCAAGTTTTTCGGTACTTTTGATCATTATTAGTCTATAATTGTTGTGATTTTATAAAAATAGGTAAAATTAAATGATTGAAAATTTAAGAAATATTGCGATTATCGCACACGTTGACCATGGTAAAACTACTTTGGTTGATAAGTTATTACAACAATCTGGTACTCTAAATACTCGTGGTCCAGAAGTTGAAAGAGTCATGGACTCAAATGATATTGAAAAAGAAAGAGGAATTACAATCCTTGCAAAAAATACTGCTCTAAAATGGAATGATTATAGAATTAATATCGTAGACACTCCAGGCCATGCTGACTTCGGTGGTGAAGTTGAGCGTGTACTATCTATGGTTGACTCAGTATTGTTATTAGTTGATGCTGTTGATGGTCCTATGCCTCAAACAAGATTTGTAACAGAAAAAGCTTTTGCTCAAGGTTTAAAGCCTATTGTTGTTATCAATAAAATTGATAGAGATGGTGCGCGCCCTGATTGGGTTGTTGATCAAGTATTTGATCTTTTTGATAGGCTTGGCGCTACAGATGAGCAATTAGATTTCCCTATTATTTATGCTTCTGCTATTAATGGTTGGGCTACAAATGAGTTAGGTGAGCAAAAAGAAGATATGACAGATCTTTTTAAAGCTATTGTTGAAAATGTTGAGCATCCGGCTGTTGATGAAGATGGTCCATTCCAAATGCAAATATCTTCATTAGATTACTCTAACTTTACAGGAACTATTGGTATTGGTCGTATCCAAAGGGGTAAAGTTAAAACAAATACTCCTGTAACTATTGTTGGTAAAGATGGTAAAACTCGTAATGGTAGAATCTTACAAATATTAGGTTATATGGGTCTAGATAGAGTTGAAGTACCTGAAGCACAGGCTGGTGATATTGTATGTGTAACAGGAATGGAAGGTTTGAATATATCAGATACATTATGTAGCCCTGATAAAGTAGAAGCATTACCTGAACTTTCTGTAGATGAGCCAACTATTAGCATGACTTTCCAAGTTAACAACTCTCCATTTGCTGGTAAAGAAGGTAAGTATGTAACTTCTCGTCAGATCAAAGATCGTTTAGATAAAGAACTACTTACAAACGTAGCCTTAAGAGTTGAACAGCTTGATGATCCTGATAAGTTCAAAGTCTCTGGTCGTGGTGAGCTTCACCTTTCAATCTTACTAGAAAATATGCGTCGTGAAGGTTATGAAATAGCAGTTTCTCGTCCGCACGTAATCTTTAGGGAAGTTGACGGTGAAAAGCATGAGCCATATGAACAAGCAATTATAGATATCGAAGAAGAACATCAAGGTACTGTAATGGAGAGAATGGGCTTGCGTCAAGGTGAGCTTAAAAATATGGAGCCAGATGGAAAAGGTCGTGTAAAACTTGAATTTATAATACCATCTCGTGGTTTGATTGGTTTTTATACAGAGTTCTTAACTATCACATCTGGGTCTGGAATTTTAAATAAAGTATTTGATCATTATGGACCGATGAAAAAGCAAACTCTTGAGACTCGTCAGAATGGTACTCTAGTTTCTATGCTAGCAGGTAAAGCAGTAGCTTTCGCTCTTTGGAACCTGCAGGAAAGAGGTAAAATGTTTATTTCTCATGGTACAGATGTTTATGAAGGTATGATTATAGGGATTCATAGTAGAGATAATGATCTAGCTGTAAACCCTTGTAAAGGTAAGCAGCTAACTAACGTCCGTGCCTCTGGTAAAGATGATGCTCTTACTTTAGTTACTCCAATTAAGCTTACTCTTGAATATGCTTTAGAGTTTATTGAAGATGATGAGCTTGTTGAGATCACTCCTGAATCTATTAGATTAAGAAAAAAACATCTAACTGAATCTGATCGTAAAAAAGCAGCTCGTGGGGCTCTTTAATTCTTCCTTAAAATATTCCATTCTAAATCTAATTGCTAGATCATTTTAATATAAAAAAATAAAACACTAAACTAACCTATAATTTATAAGTTACAGGATTTTTATGAAAAGATTAGAAAATAAAATTGTCTTAATAACAGGTGGTGCCAGAGGTATTGGAAAAGCAATAACAGAGCTATTCATTAATGAAGGAGCTATAGTTATTTGCTCTGATATAAATGATACCTTAGGGAATGAAACTGTCAAAGATCTTAATTCTACAAACATCGAATATAAGCATTTAGATGTTAGCCTTGAGGATAACTGGATAGATATCACCAGATATATTAAATCTAAATTTGGTAAGTTAGATATTTTAGTAAATAATGCTGGTATTACAGGTTTTATAGAAAGTCCTGGCCCTCATAATCCTGAAGATTTAGATATGGATTCTTGGCATAAGATTCACTCTATAAATTCTGATGGAGTAGCATTAGGATGTAAATATGCTATCAAGCTTATGAAGGAAAGTGGCGGGACTATAGTAAATATTTCTTCTCGCTCTGGAATCGTAGGAATACCTCAAGCTGTAGCTTATGCTTCTAGTAAAGCATCTGTCAGAAATCACACAAAATCAGTTGCCTTATATTGTGCTGATATGCAATATGGTATCCGTTGTAACTCTATCCACCCTGGAGCAATACTAACACCAATGTGGGATGAGATGCTACCCAAAGATAAAGCTCAAAAACAAGCAGCTATTAAAACTATTGCTCAAGATATTCCTTTGAAAGTTATGGGAGAAGCTAAAGATGTAGCTTATGCTGCTTTATATCTAGCATCTGATGAGTCAAAATATGTCACAGGTATAGAGCTAAATGTTGATGGAGGAATTCTTGCTGGAAGTTCAGCTCCACCAAAACAAAATGATTAATTGAAATTAGTTTTATATTTTATAAAGGGAACATTATGATTAATACTAAGCCAACATTCAATTCAGAACCTTATAAAAAAGCTAGACCTTCAGCTCCTACTGAAATTATTGATTATTTAAAGAGTAATACTATAACTCATAAAAAAGCTTGGGACTGTGGCACTGGTAATGGACAAACTGCTATTAAATTAGCTGAATTTATAGATGATATTCATGCTACAGATATCAGTAAAGCACAGTTATCTAAAGCTTTTACTAATCCAAATATCAAATATTTTCAAGCTCCAGAAAATAAAAGCATGTTTGAAAATGAAAGCGTTGATTTAATAACATCTTCTCAAGCAGCTCATTGGTTTGATATACAAAAATTTGAACAAGAATGCTTAAGAATACTTAAGCCCAAAGGCATAGTTGCTATTTGGGCATATCATTATGATATTACTATAAATAAACAAATAGAAATAATATACCAAGATTTCCTTAAGCTAATTTGGCCATATGTTCCTATAGGTGGTAATCATATTACTAACCACTATAGAAATATAAACCTTAGTCTAACTAAACTAAGTACTCCTCAGTTTAAACTAATAAAACAAATGAACCTTTGTGATTTTATAGAACTTTTAAAATCATTCTCTGCATATAAAGAATATGTTGAAAAGTTTGAAGAATGCCCAATTACAAAATTCGGATTTTACGATAAACTTAAGAAATCATGGGGCGAGGCATCTAAAACATATAACGTAACTTGGCCAGTTATTTTTAAATGTTATATGAAGTCCAGCTAAAAAATCTAACTAATACCCTATTGCTAAAGCACCTGCTCGACGCGGATCTGCAGCGCCATATACATATTTACCATCAGACCCTACAGATTCAGCAGCTCCCATGGCTGCATATGGTACTACATTATTACCCATTTTCTTAAGTAGATTGATTGTATCTACAGATATACCTTGCTCTACACCTAACTCTTCTGGCCATAATTGACTATGTACTCTAGGATTATTAACAGCTGATTGCAAATTCATATTATAATCAACCATGTTTAAAATCACTTGAAGAACTGTTGTAATAATGCGACTACCACCTGGCGAGCCTGTCGCTAAGAATGGATTACCTTTTTTATCTAGCACTATAGTTGGTGTCATTGAGCTTAAAGGTCGCTTATTAGGAGCTACAGTATTAGCTTCACCTTGAACTAACCCAAAAACATTTGCTACGCCAACTTTAGCGGCAAAATCATCCATTTCATTATTTAAAAATATCCCTGTACCTGGTGCAATAATACCACTACCATAAGAGTAATTTAGGGTATATGTATTTGAGACCATATTGCCATCTTTATCTATAACACTAAATTGTGTAGTTTGTAGCTTCTCATGATCATCAGGATCAACAGTGCTAATATCTTTACTAGGAATATGTTTATCAGTATCTATTTTTTTAGCTATCTGTTTAGCATATTTTTTAGATAAAAACTTAGCTAAATCCATTTTCACAAAATCTGGATCACCAAGATCTGCATTACGATCATTATAAGCATAGCTCATAGCATTACTCATAAGGTTGATAGTTTTGGCACTATTATTTCCATAATCAGCTAATGGAAAGTTTTCTAAAATATTTAGAAGCTCAATTAAAACTACTCCCCCAGAGCTTGGAGGAGGCATAGAGTAGATAGTATAACCTCTATAGGTACCTTTAACCGGTTTCATCTCTTCAACATTATAATTCTTAAGATCTTTTAAAGTAATTAGTCCACCATTTTTTGCCATACTTTCAGCTATCTTGTGGGCTATTTCACCTTGGTAAAAAGCTTTTTTACCATTCTTTGCAATCAGCTCTAAACTATGAGCAAGCTCTGGCTGCTTTAGTGTCTCTCCAACTTTATAGGCAGATCCATTTTTCTTATAAAAAATTCTCATTGCATCAGGGGACTTTTCTAACCATGGTTTAGCTGTTACTAGTGATTGATGTAAATCATAACTTACAGGAATACCATATTTTGCAAGTTTAATAGCTGGAGCAATTACTTGAGCAAGTTTTAATTTACCGTACTTCTGCTGTGCATCTATCAACCCTGCCACTGTACCAGGAACTCCTGACGCACTATAAGATCCAGAAACTTTACTATAATCAACCTCTCCTTTTTTATTAAGGAACATATCTTTAGTAGCCTTAGAAGGAGCTTTTTCACGATAATTTATAGCTATAGTTTTATTTTTATCTTTTAGATGTATTAGCATAAAGCCGCCACCACCAAGATTACCAGCTCTAGGTAAAGTCACAGCCAAAGCAAAACCAACAGCAACTGCAGCATCTACAGCGTTACCACCCTGCTTAAGTATTTGTAATCCTACCACACTTGCCAAGGCTTCTTGTGATGAAACCATTCCATGTTTTTGTACAACCGGTTGAGCAATCTGCATTTCCTCTTGAATAGGAATAAAATCATAACCGCTAGGTACAGGAGCAGCAATGGTTGATAAGCTTGGTAATAACATTACCAAAGACATAAAAGCTACGAATATTTTTTTCATTAGAAATTATACAGTTGAACGACACGTATATTTACTATAGCAAAAACTTTTTGATTTAAGAAACTCTTGTGAATATTTTAATATTGATTCTATGTTTATATATCTAAATTTTCTCTATTTAATTGACTAATATTGGTTACTCCTGTTAACGTCATTGCAACCTTCATTTCCTGAGCATATATTTTTAACAAGTTTTCAACACCATACTGACCTTTTGCAGCTAAGGCATAAGTTGCAGAACGCCCAAGTAATACCCCTTTTGCTCCTAATGCCAACATACGTACCACATCTAAACCTGAACGCACTCCAGAATCCACTAATATTGTTAAGTCATCTCCTATAGTATCAGCTATCTTTGGTAAAGCTTCAACTGATGAAGCCACCCCATCAAGTTGACGACCTCCATGATTTGAAACAACAATTCCATCAGCACCTAACTTCACAGCACTTTTTGCATCTTCAGGATCTAAGATTCCTTTTATAATTAATGATCCTTTCCAAAAATCTCTTATCCACTCCAAATCATCCCAACAAATCGAAGGATCAAAGTTTTTGGTCAACCAACCAATATAATCTTTAAGATTTATTTTCTTACCAAAATATGTTGATATATTTCCTAAATCATGAGGCCTACCTAATAGCCCGACATCAAAAGCCCATGAAGGATGCATACAAGCTTGTAATATTCTCTTTTGAGAAGAAAACTTACCTGACATACCAGAGTGTGCATCACGATACCGTGTCCCAGGTGTTGGCATATCTACAGTAAAAACTAACTTTGTAATGCCTAGATCCTGTGCTCGCTGTAACATATTTTTCATAAAAGCACGATCTTTAAGTACATAAAGCTGAAACCAGGCAGGCTCTGTTAATGCTGAAGTTACTTCCTCAATTGAACATACCGAGACTGTAGATTGTATTAAATCAATACCACTATTTTTAGCTGCTTTCGCTAGTTGAATCTCACCCCTACGCGCATACATCCCACTTAATCCTACAGGAGCTAATATAATTGGCATAGAAAAATCCTGACCAAACAAAGAGGTTTTTAAACTCAAGTCCTTAACATTCTTTAAGACTCTTTGCCTTAGTTTAACCTTAGATAAATCTGACACATTAGATCGTAATGTTTGCTCTATATTTGCACCACCATCAATATAATCAAAAAGGAAACGTGGAAGTCTTTTTTTAGCTGCTTCTCGATAGTCAGTAGGAGAAGAAATAATCATAAAATTCACCTTATTTTAATATGATTCTCTAGTAGTTAATTAAGTCATTAAACATTATTTCTTTCAAAAAAGAAATATACTATTCTCCATAGCGCTCTTCCTCTAAGGATCTTAATGAGCGACCTCTTGTTTTTGGAATCATAACAGCACCTATAGCGAAACTAACAGCTAAGAAGAAAATCATTATGGTTCCTGATACTTCAAACCCTAAATCAGATATCATTAAAGGTACTACAAATGAAATCAATCCAACCCCTGCTCGTACAACACAAAACATCACTCCCTGAGCTTGTGCACGGTATTTAGTATGAAAAAGCTCATTCGCAAATAAAGCATAAAATGCTTGTGCACTAAATCCAGCAGCGATACCCCAGAAAACTATGAATAATATTAACTCACTTGTCCCCATTCCACCATAAGTTAATATTGCCCAAGCTATAATTCCCATAACTGAACTAATAGTGAATAATAGTTTACGTTTTATTTTATCTCCTAAGCGAATAAAAATCACATAAGTTGAAATAACAGTAAAAATCCACAAGCCTCCCTGAAGTAGATTTGCATACCCATTAGAAAGCCCTCCTATTTTTTGATATATATAAGGCATAAAATACCCCATTGTACCTGCAACTAAATTCCAAAAGAAATAGATACCTATAAGAAAAAAGAATGCCTTAATATTAACCATTAATGTAAATAGCTCTCTAAACGATGCCACAAAAGATAAATGATTTTCTTTAGATTGCTGCTTAAGCTGTTGATCTGACCATATTTTTGATTCTGCTAACTGTTGCTGTAATATCCAAGTAATTATAGCTATAACAAATAGATGGGCAAAAACAATTCGACTACCAAGTAGTCCTAGTGGGGCTAATAATACTGATAAAAATAGAGTAATAGCCGGTCCAGCTGACCAAGCAAATTGACTCCATCCGACTTGAGCTGCTCTTTTATCATTAGGCGCTTCTTCAGCAATATATGTCCAACCTGCAGGTATTAACGCTCCAACAGAAATACCAACAATAATATAACCTGTTAATAACATTGCAAATGAATGAGCAAACATAATCAACAAGATACCCAACATATATATAAGCAAATCATATTTATATATAAATTTGCGACCAAAGTGATCAATCAAATAACCACTAAAAAGTGCCCCAATAGCTGCCCCAAAACCATTTGCACTTAAAGCACCAAGTAAACCGGTCCAAATATCACTAATATGTAAATAATTTACCCATAGAGATAATCCCGCAGCCCCTGCTACAATTGCTCCTGACTCCAAATAGTTAGATGCTACTATTGCAATAGTAGCTTTTTTAAGATTACTTTTATTTTCCATTTTAACCCCTTATGCCTCACATGCTTTTATTTTCCATTCTGAATAATACTCTGATAACCCATTCAAACTAGTTGGTTCACTGATATATGTTTTAACTAAATGACGGCTATTTTGATCCTTTTTAGAAATACATAGACTTACTGCGCCTGATATAGCGCCTGTTACATCCGTAGAAACAGAAACTTTAACATTTTTTTGAAGTTGTGATAGCATTCTACAAAGTAGTGAGTTCCTAGCAAAAGCTCCTTCTATAATAACGTCACTTTTATTCTCAAGAAGCTCTAACTCATAGTTAATCATCATTGCAATATATAGAATTGCTAATGCAGTACCATTCTTTGGTGAGCCTATAATTTCTGATGCTCTTTTTGGAAAAGGTCCACTGCCTCTGCTGAAATTTGGTAAAGCCATAATATTTTGATTAATAATTGCTTGAATATCTGCTTGAGTTACATCCGCATTAGGAGATGCTGATAAAATCTTGCATATTTGTTCAAACTCTCTCCCCCCCATAAATCTAGCACAACATATAGCTTTACCGTGTATATCAATATTTACCAAAGTATCACGTTCTTCACAAATTTGATCAACTGATGAAAATGGTGAAAAACTAACTATCCAAGTACCTGTAGAAATAACTGTTTCTTTTACTTTGCCCGATGTATCCATATATCTTAGATAACTTGCATTGCTATCATGTAGACCTGAAAAAACTAAGCACTCTTGACTAATTCCTGTTTCATTTGAAAATTCTTTAGATATATAGCCCAAAGGTTCATCTGCCTTATGTAGTTTAGGAAAGTACTCTTCCCACCCCATTTTTTTTACAAGACTTGAAAAATCATTTGCTTGAATATCCCATAAGTCAGTATGACATCCTAATGATGTAATCTCAGATATTAGCTTACCTGTCATACGCCATGCCCAATATTGCGGATATAATAAAATAGCAGTATTACTATTTAATTTTTTGGAATACTTTCTCTGCAAAAAAAATAGTTGTTTACCTAAATTTAGTCCTGCTGGTAAATGAGGACTATATGTTTTATTAAAAGCTGGTCTAATTTGATTATACTCTTTATCATAAACACATACTCCTTCCCACTCATAATCCATTATGGGTAATAGTAGTCCTGAAGTACCATATTCACTATCTCTATCTACGACCGCCGCTGTTGCTCCATGTGCCGAGATATTTATTGCTGAAATCTTATATAAAGTAGATATTTGCTTTAGCTGAATAACAAACCATGACCATATACTTTCAATATCTGTATGAGGATAGAGCTCTTGTTGTATTATTTTATTTTTTCTACTTACATCAAAAACCGTATCATATAAATCATTAAGAACTTGAAATTTGACATGTGTTTTACCAATATCTAAAATAGCATAATATTTCATACTTTAAAGACCACCTAAAGATTAAACAATTCCACTACCTGCTTGAGCAGATAATGGTGGACGTTTTGATGCTATAGAACTTTTATAATTTTTAGCTCTATATGCTTGTATAAGATTGATAGCACCATTTTTCTCTAATCTGGATTTTTGTAAAATAGGTGTCACATCTATATTAAAAGCTGACTTAAGTGTTTGACTTGCCATCATTGCATCATTATTTTCTTGGTAATGGTATAAGGCATCACGATCAATTAATAAAGCCTGTAAATATGATCTCTGAACACTATCAGCAGATATCATCAAACTCTCAATAGGATCTGTTACATTATGCGACTGATCAAGCATATAACTAGGATGATTAGCATTACCATTTAAATACTCTGAATCTATTAATTCATTAAATATTAAAAACTGCTGATACGGGTGTAATGAACCACTATCTAAATCATCATCACCATATTTACTATCATTAAAATGAAATCCTCCTAATTTATTAAACTGAGCTAAGCGAGATACAATCATCTCAATATTAACATTAGGTGCATGGTGACCTAAATCAACCAGACATTTTGCCTTGTCTCCTAGTGTCTGAGCACAAAGTATACTAGTTCCCCAGTCTTGTATTACTGTAGAATAAAAGGAAGGTTCAAACATTTTATGCTCAATAAGCATATGCCAATCTTTAGGAAGTGCTTGATATATCTGCTTAGCACTATCTAGATATCGAGATAAAGACCTCGAAAAATGCTGCTGACCTGGAAAGTTAGATCCATCACCTACCCAAACTGTTAAAGCATCACTACCTAATGTTTTACCATACTCTATACATTTTATATTAAAAGCTACTGCAGCATCTCTTACTTCTTTACTAGTATGAGTTAAACTACCATATTTATACGAAACTTTATTTCCTGTAGCATAGTCTTGAAAGGTGTTTGAATTTACTGAATCAAAACCAAGACCCAAACTATTAGCATATTCTTTTAAAGCTTTCATATCATCAACAACATCCCAAGGGAAATGTGGAGATACTTTACTTGTACACTGCGTTAACTGGTTAATAACACTACAATCTTCAAGTTTCTCAAAGATATTACGAGGCTCTGCTATTCCTGGGAAACGAGCAAAACGTGTCCCTCCGGTACCAACCCCCCAACTTGGAACAGCAATAGAAAACGACTTAGCTTTTTCTAAAATAGCATTAATATCGATATTTTGTTTTACTAAATGTGCTCCTAGCTCATTAAATCTCTGCTCTAAATCTTCTAGAAAAGGCTTATTCTGCTCTTGGATAAAATTTTGATTAAATAAATTACTCATACTAATCACCTATGAAAATTAATTAAGTTAATAAATAAATAGATAGCTATCTTGTAAATGAAGGTGCATGCCCAGCATCTACATTTAAGATATTCCCTGTTGACTTAGCTGATAAATCAGAAACTAAAAAGTAAGTTGCTTCTGCAATATCTTCAGGAAAAACATTACGCTTTAATAAGCTACGGTTTCTATAATGCTCTTCTAACTCCTCATCCTTTAAATGATAAGCTGAAGCACGCTCTTCTCTCCATTTACCATTCCAAATTTTTGATCCTCTTAATACAGCATCTGGATTAACTACATTACAACGTATACCAAGCGGTGCCCCTTCTAATGCAACAGCTCTTGAAAGCTGTATTTCAGCTGCTTTAGCCGTGCAATAAGCAGATGCATTAGGCGATGCTACTAAACCATTCTTACTTGCAATAAATACAACTGAACCTCCAACACCTTGATTTTTAAGCACTTTGAAACCTTCTCTCACCGTCAGAAAATATCCTGTATTTAGAATATTCATATTGTGATTCCACATATCTAAAGTTGTATCTTCAAGTGCTGATGAGCTAGCAATTCCTGCATTACAAACTAGAATATCTAACCCACCATACTCCTTCACAGCATATTTATTAGCATTGACAATATCAGACTCTTTTGTAACATCACATACTACAGATCTTACCTGATCATGTCCGTACTGTAGTGAAAGACTTTCTTGAACTTTTTTAAGTGAATTTTCATCAATATCAGCTAAAACTACACAAGCACCTTCTTTCAAAAGTCGCTCAGTGGTCGCGCGCCCAATACCTCCCGCGCCACCAGTAATAAATGCAATTTTACCAGAAAGCATTTTAGGTGGAGGCATACGCTTTAGCTTTGCTTCTTCTAATAACCAATACTCAATATCAAAAGCTTCTTGTTCATCTAGTCCTTGATACTCGCTAACGCCATTAGCCTCTCTAATAACATTTATTGCATTTACATAGAACTCCCCTGCAATACGTGCCGTTGCTTTATCTTTAGCAAAAGTGATCATACCAACACCTGGTATTAAATAAACTACCGCATTAGGATCTCTCATTGCTGGAGAGTTTTCATGTTTGCATCGATTATAGTAGGCTTGATAATTCTCACGATATGCATCCAACTGAGCATCTAATTTTTTAGTAGTTTTTATTAGAGCTTTATCCAAATCATCTGATGGATCAAAATCTACTACTAAAGGACATATCTTAGTACGTAGAAAATGATCTGGACAAGATGTCCCCAAAGCGGCTAACTTATCTAAATCTCTAGAATTAACAAATTCTAATACTTCTTGTGAGCTATTATAGTGGCCTATCTTAGACTGATTTCCTGTAATTTTACCCCTCAATAAAGGCATAATCGTAGTAACAATACTTTCTCTCTCTGATATCGAAAGATTTTTATTATATTTAGCTCCACCAAAGGCTGGTTTAGTATTATTCTTAGCTAACCAATCTGCAGATTTTTGTATAATATCAAGAGTATTTAAATAGCATGACTTAGAAGTATCTCCCCAAGTAAATAATCCATGCCCTTCAAGCACAATCCCTTTTAAATGTGGTTGTGCTTTAGCTAACGCTTCTAGCTTTAGGCCTAAATCAAACCCAGGACGTTGCCAAGGTAACCAGCCAAGTTCTCCATCAAATATCTTTTGCGTGAGTTCTTCACTATTAACCGTGCAAGCTATAGAAATAACTGCATCAGGATGCATATGATCTACATGTTTATATGGAATAAACGCATGTAATGGAGTGTCAATACTAGCTGCGCGAGGATTTAAATTAAAAGTACAATGTGATAAATACCCAACCATTTCATCTTCATACTCTAAACCTCGATAAAGTTTTTTTAACTGCTCTAATTTATCTAAGTATAAAGTTGAAAATCCATCAAGTTTAATTGATCCAAGATCTCCACCTGAGCCTTTTACCCATAAGACACTTTCATTTTTCTGAGTCAAAGGATCTTTCTGTACTATCTTTGTAGAAGTGTTCCCGCCACCATAGTTTGTAATGCGTAAATCAGAACCCAATAAGTTTGATCTGTATTGTAATAATTCTGGTTCAGATAAAGTATTAGCAAATTTATCATCCCATAAGTTTTTTAAGTTGTTTCCCATAAAATTATTTAAAAAATTAATCTTAAATAAATATTATTTTAAATAACCACCTATCTTCAATCTTTTTCATAGCGATATTTTATGAACTAAAGAAAAATTATTTTTTTAAAAAAGTAGCTAGATTCAAATCACTTATATAATTTTATTATATTTTTAGAAAATAGATAATTGATGGAGATGTCTTTATAAGCCTCAAAAGAAATTATTCTAAATTTGATTTAAAAATAATCTCAGCCCCAATAATTTGATGTATTATATCACCATTATTGTTACCTATATTCTCATGCAATAAAGAAAACATTTTCCTCATAGCCAAGTAACTTTGTCTAGTATGGTTTTCTCTAACTGTAGCAAGTATTTTTCCTTTAGATATAAGGTTATAAATATTTGTATTCATCCCTCTTGTAACAGCAAATAATTTAATATCAGGTAGTCGATTATTTATAGCTTCTATAATTTTTGATAAATAACGATTACTATAGATCGCTATAACACCTTCCTTAAGATATTTACTTATAATTAAATCTATATTTTCTAAAATATTTTCAATAAAAATAGGCCCTACCATATTTAAATTCTGAGCTTTTGCTTCTAAATAAAAACCCAATAAATAGTCGTTAGAGGATATCTCGTCACTCTTTGTTTTTAAAATAAGAACTTTTTCATTACTTCTAAGCAACGGAGCAAGAATATTAGCAGAGATTTTACCTGTTTTAATATAATCACTACCAATACTAACAATATTTTCATTAATCGCAGTATCTAATGCTATAAATTTTATTTTTGGATTGGACTCTATTATTTGTTCAATTTGTTTCTTTAATTGAGGTATTATTATAATCCCATCAGGTGATGCTCGCTCTATTACTTTTCTAAGTTGATTAACCTGCTCTTCAGGCTCATCTATATTGGTTTCAATAATATTAATTGAAATATTATAGATTTTAAGCTCTTCATAACCATTCATCAAACCTTTTTTAATATCTGCACAATAATCTTCATTATGTGACTTTATAATAAAAGCATATATTTTCTTGGCTTTTTTTCTAGCCAAAGAGCTTCCTATTATATTTTTATTATAGCCTAGCTCTTTTATTAAATTTAAAACCTTTTGTTTAGTTTCTGGATTGATATTCCTATCATCTCGTAATGCCCTATATACCGTTGCTCTAGATATATTAAGTCTATTAGCTATATCATTTTGAGTTATCATAAAAATTTGATCTAATTATATTAGCTATACACTAAAATAAAAAATATCAATACTCAATATAATCATCAGCAAAAAAACTCTTATAATTTATTGGAGAAGTATACTTATGCTTATATTTTTAACCTAAAATTATCAATAACTCATTAGATAGTTAACTTGTAACTTCTTCATTTTCAGAACTGTTTTGCTTGAAGTCTCGAAGCCATTCTTTCCACCCGTAATATACCAATACCAAAAATATAGCATATTGAAGAGCTGTAATATTATATCCTTTGTATATGAATAAAGGCACTGAAATAATATCTGCTAATGCCCATAAATACCAATTCTCGATTACCCTTTTTATTAATAAATAAATCCCAGCAAAAGAGATTGCTGTTACAAATGAGTCAACATAAGAGTAGGCTGGCAAATTAAGTACCGATACTTGTTTTTGTAAAGCATAAAGAAAAGGAGTAACAATAAGTGTAGCCACACCTATATAAATCGAGATTTTAATCTGATGTTTAGTTGCTTTAGTAACATATACTTGTACTTTACTATCTCCTTCAAGATGTCGCATCCATAAATAGAACCCTATTATAGCAGTAATTAAATAATAAAGATTGAGCAACATATCTCCAAACAATTGCCAAGTATATAGCAAACAAACATAAATTATGGAAGAAATAAAACTAGCCACATAAACTAATATATTTCTTTTATAAGAGAAATATACACTTAACACTCCACAAATAGCCGCTACTGTTTCTAAAGGTGTTTGATAATCTTTTAATAAGGTAACAAGTAACTGATAAATATAATGCATGTTAAATAATCTCTTTTGTTGTTATTATTCTATCTGGACCTATAGCCATTTTCATAGTTGCAAAAGCAACATTATGCACACCGTCTATAGAGTTTGATCTACTCAAGTCTTTTATAATGTATGGTACTATTCCATCATCAAACATATCCATTGCTAGCTTAATTAAACATACATTAGAAAATAACCCAGCAATATATATATCTGGATTATTCAGTTTCAAAATTAATTGTTTTAGCTCTTTAGTATAAACAGTATATGTGGAGTGCCAAATAAACTTTGCTCTTTCTGGCACGTCAATACCATTAATTAAAGATCTATCTTCTTCATTCTGAAAGTTTCTCCATTTCAATTTAGTTTCAAATAGAGATCCTTGTTGATTTTCAAACATAGCAAAACAAATGTCATCAAAAGTTTCGCTAATATTGTTAAAAGTTTTTACCATATTGTTTGGATTTATATCATCAAATCCTTTTTGCATATCTACAATAATTAATAATTTGGACATTACAATTAAATTCACTTGTGAGTTGTTTAATAAAAGCTATCTACTAAGCTATCAAATATCTTTAGCTAGTATAACTTGACCTTCTCCTAATGCTTCTTCCATAGTAGCTAAAGCTACGTCATTAGCAGCATTTCCATGAGGAGACCCACTTAAGTCCCTTACAATATATGGTACTATTCCATCGTCGAACATATCCATAGAAGTTTTAAGCAAACACACATCTGAGAATAAACCGGCTAAATAAATCTTTGTCGGTTTTAATTTTTTAATTATATTTTTCAGTTCATCATTATAAACAGTGTAATTATGATGATTAGAAAAATGAGCATTTTCAGGGACTTCTATACCATCAATAAGCTTTTTATCTTCCTCATTTTGAAAATCCAACCATTTTAACTGTGTTTCAAATAAAGAATTTTTTCTATTTTCAAACATCGCAAAACATACATCATCAAAAGAAAAAGAACATTTATTAAATTTTTTTATTAAATCTCTTGCTTCAGTGCAGTCAAAACCATTCTGTACATCTATAAGAATCAATAATTTAGACATATTCAATCATTCACTTTTTTATTAAAATAATATTAATTATTATAGAGTAATAAATAAAGAAAATCTTTAGCAATTTTTAATATTTTTTTATACTACTAGGCCATGTATAAGATTATTTACCTTCTTTTAAGAAAGTTTACAATTCATTAAATTGCTAAAAATTATAAGGTTTACACTACATTTTAGTTTAGAACTATTTCACTACAGCAGTTTTATATGATAAAAATTACTATTAGTTAAAAGTAATCCTAGATAATTATAAATGATTAGAAAAGCAATAATAATGAATGTTTTCCCTGAAGCATTTGATGAATATATAAAACGCCATAATGAGATATGGCCTGAACTCAAAGATGCTATAAAAGCGCATGGAGGACAAAATTATTCTATTTTTCTCTGTCGCGAAACTAGTCAGTTATTTGGCTATATCGAAGTCAAAAATGAAGCTCATTGGCAAAAAATAGCTCAGACAAAAATAATGCAAAAATGGTGGAAATACATGGATCCTTTAATGGAAACACAAGAAAATAATCAGCCGATTACGAAAGATCTTGAAGAAGTATTTTATTTAGAATAAATCTAATAACTAAAACGCATATTTTTAATATTAAAAACCTAAACTTTAGCAGCATCGTTTACAGTTGATAAACTACTCTTAAGTACAGGTACATTTTGAGAGTTTGTTATAAAACTTTCCCCACTTGAAGCAACTTCTGTACTAGCATTTTTGCTATTAACTCCCAATATATTTAATACTGCCTGGTCATTTTGTTGAGAAGACTCTGACTGAGGGAGTTTCTGCTTTAATATTTTTGCCATACTATAGTCATAATTCTGTAAATATGCATTTCTTAATGCTGTATATGGATCTAATGTAGATTGCTGAAGATTTGTATATGCTGGTAAATATGACACTCCTTGATTTGTATAGTACACACCATACACCGTATAATTTACAGCATATGCTGTAAGTGTGCCAACTCCTGGGGCTAAGAATAAATATGAAAGAGGATTAAATGCAGCATCAACCCCATCAGATAAACCTTCTACTGTTCCAGGACCAAAGATTGGCCATACAATATATGGAGATGCATAACCGGTTTTATATACATCCCATTTATGCAAAGTAACTGCAAAATCTTGATGATAACGTATCGGTAAATCAAACCAACTATTTGCAACATCAAAAATCCCTACAATTCCAAGGGTAGTATTTGATAAGAATCTCAGGCTATCATCTCCAGCATATCCCCACTGGTCTTGAAATATATCATTTACTACCCTACTAGGTTCAAAAAGATTTTGAAAAACATTAAATATACCATTTTGAACAATATTAGGCATAACAAAAGCATAAGCATTAGCTACTGGAGTTAAAACTTTATAAACTTTATTATTAAAATTATATATTTTTCTATTATATTTCTCATATGGATCTCTTTTATTAATAGGGACTTCCCATTTAAAAGAACACCCTGCAAGAGTCGTAGCTAAGACACCCCACAGCAATATTAAACTTATCTTTCTTTTCATAATAAAATAAACTTTTCAATACTAACCTTTTGAAGTAAGCAATTATAAATGATTATTGCTAAATATAAACCCTAAGTTAGAGTCTTAAACTTTTCTTAAAGTTTCTAACCCAAAATCTTTGTGGTGATGCAGCTTCTAATAACTTATCAGATACGATACTTTTTTGATTTAATATTTTCGAAGAAATAATTTTTGCAGCGATTAAAGATGAGCACATCCCTTTAGAGCCAAATCCAGATGAAACATACAATCCTGCTTCATAGCTAACTTTTGGCATCTTAGATTTAGGGTACCCTTTTGATAAAGGTTGATAAAAATCTTGTTCAAACTTATCGTAATCTACCAACTGCCCAATAATAGGCAAATGATCAGATGTTACACATCGCATAGCAACTCTTGAGTCAACAATATTTATACCAGTATCATGATTATTTAATGATATTTGTTTTATTTGAGAGATATTAAACTCATCATCCACATTTCGAAGCTCACCACTAGTATCTGAATTATCCCTAAATGTTGCTCCAATAACTTGGAGATTATCTTTATAGCCTGGAATAATATATCCTTTATCAACTATAGTTTTATCTATATCAAAATATTTTTCTATAACCGTAAGCTGGCCATAAGAAGGATACACAGGAATTTTTTGTAAATAAGAAATATTCTTAAATAGTTGATATCCACCTGCAAAAATTACTATATCAAAATTTCCTTTAAATTTACTAAACTCTAATTGCCAAAGGTTTTCTTCTAATTTTTTAATACCTAATACTTCAGTTCCTAATTCTAACTTAGCATCTGATAATTTAAACCATAGCTGGCAAATACTTTTAGGCACTACAGATAAAGCATTAGGATAGTAAACTGCTTGTTTTGAAATATCTTTATTAATAAATCTGACTAACTCTTGATCAGAAAGCAATTGAGCTAGATTAGAATCCATATCTCTTTTGGCGAATATTTTTTGATATCGTTTTAGATCCTTCTCATCACTTAATATCTGTAATACTCCTTGGTTACATATATCTATTTGATCTTTATGTTTATTTATAAAGTCCAATAATAAACTATAGCCTAAAGTATGAAACTGATCTGAGAAATTATTATCTGAAGTTAAATATGGTTCTAAAATACCAGCAAAATTACCTGATGCTTCACTGGCTACCTCAGAATTTTTATCAAATATAGTTATATCAAAATTATTTGATTTACTAAGCTCATACGCTAATGAGCACCCTGCTAATCCAGCTCCAATGATAGCTACTTTTTTAGTACTCATTTTGATTCTCACAGTTATATTTGTCTAAATGCCATTTAGCTGGATTATCTTTTATATACTCTCTGATCTTTAATAAGGATTGCTCGTCTATTATTATATGATCATAAAAGGATCTCTGCCATTCAAAATCTGATAATCCAAGATTATTTCTGATTTGTTTAGTACATATATTTTTATAAGATTTAATGATCTGAGATAAATTAACCCTATTTGTAGTGGTAGCAAATTGTTCTACCATAGATTCTTCATCTAAATTAGAGAGGACAGAACACTGTTCTGTCCCTACATTAACATTATCTTTTTGCATTATAATTATTGCATGAATATGATTAGGCATAACTACAAACTCATCCAATAAAACTTGCTCATAGAATTTAGAAATATTTTCTAACGCAGCATAAACTATCTTTCCACAGTCATTCAAAGTCATCTGACCATCCGATAATATATCACCAAAATAATTAACCCTTTCCTTGGTACAAATAGTCACATAATAATAACCATTTTGAGAATAATCAAAATTTTCTAGACGATGATTTTTGCATTGAAAAGCTCTTTTACGCTCCAAAGCCTCTTATGCCTTCTCTTTTACGCTTTTGTTCAGCTCTAAGCATACGAGCTTGTTTAGGATCGATAGTTAGATTTCTATATATCTCAACTCTATCTTTATCTTTTACAGGATGATCTAAGTCAACAATTTCACTATATATGCCGACCTTTAGCTCTTCTAAGTTCTCTAGCTCTGGATATTTATGAACTATTTTTGATTGGTCAATAACTTGTCTAATCGTCATAGATTCTTCAGATTCAACAAAAAAAGATTTTTGTTCATTTGGTAAAGCATAAATAACTTCTACTTTCACTATTTATAAACCTCTTCTGCACGTTTACAAAAAGCTCCTAACATCTTATCTGCTAAACCACGAAATACTGGTCCAAGAGCCATTTCTACAAATTTATTTTCAAAAGTAAATTCCATATCTAATGTAACTTTACACGAGCTTTCATCTTGAGGTTCAAATCTCCAGTCACCAATTAAGCTTTTAAAAGGTCCATTCATAAGGTTTAAATGGATATGCTCATTTTTTACCATTGTATTATGTGTAGCAAAGTCTAGCTTAACAAAACCAGATTTAATTTTTAAAGATGCTTTTGCCTCTGTTTCAGTATGCTCAAAAACTTCAATGTCATAGCACATTGGTAAAAATTCAGGGTAGCTGTCAATATCATTTACAAGATTATACATCTGTGCAGCACTATAATTTACAATTGCAGATTTATTAACTTTATTCATTTATTTAATCTTTTGTGTTTTGCTGATAATATATAGCCCTACATTGTATATCTTTTACAAAAAATAATAAAGTTATGAGTAAACATAAGGTCTCTCCAGCAACTATTGCTAGGAATAAAAGAGCCTTCCATGATTATACTATTTTAGAAAAATTTGAAGCTGGAATAGTACTACAAGGATGGGAGGTCAAAAGTATCAGAGCTGGTAAAGTTCAGATGATAGATAGTCATGTGCATATCAAACGTGGTGAAGCATGGCTATTTAACTGCCTAATCACACCGCTACTATCTGCATCTACACATATAATACCAGATGCTTCAGCTACACGTAAGCTACTACTTAATCGTCGTGAAATAGACAAGATCATGGGTAGAGTTGAACAAAAAGGTCTAACATGCGTACCACTTGCCATGTATTGGAAAGGCCCTCGCGTAAAAGTTGAGATAGCTCTAGCTCAAGGTAAGAAAACACATGATAAGCGTCAAGCTCAAAAAGATAAAGATTGGGCTCGTGAGAAAGATAGAATCTTTAAAAAGGCGCATAGATAAATGACCGACATCAAAATAAGCAAGACTGAGAAAAAATTACGTCACTATATTACTAAAGCTATTGCTGATTATAAGCTTCTCAATAAAGGCGATAAAGTTATGCTCTGTCTATCTGGTGGTAAGGATTCTTTTGGACTTCTGAAAGTTCTACATGGTCTTATTAAGGATGGAACTTATGATATAGATCTTCATGTATATACATTAGATCAGTCTCAACCTGGTTGGGATGATAGCAAACTTAGAAAATACCTTGATGATCTAGGTGTAGCTTATGAAATTGAGACAAAAAATACTTACGGCGTAGTGATAGATAAAGTTCCAGAAGGTAAAACTTATTGTTCTTTATGTTCAAGACTTCGCCGTGGTAATATCTATAGATATGCAAAAGAGCATAAAATGGACAAGATCATTCTAGGGCATCATCGTGATGACTTAATTGAATCTTTACTAATGTCTATCTTATATCAAGGACAAATCAAATCTATGCCACCTAAGTTTATTACTAAAGATGGTGAAAATACTGTAATCCGCCCAATGGTATTAGTCCAAGAGCGTGACTTGATAGAATTTGCTAAAGAACAAGATTTTCCAATAATTCCATGTAATTTATGTGGCTCTCAAGAGAATCTTAAAAGAAAAAAGGTTAAAAAGCTTATCCAAGATTTAGCACATGAGAATCCAAAAGTACCAAGTAATATTTTAAATTCACTTTCAAATGTATTACCAAGTCATCTAATGGATAAAAACTTGATCAAACAATAGTTTATTGACTTAATGGTATGGTTTTAATTTACTTTTGATTATTGGTAATCATACTTTAAAGTTTAATGTATAAAATACTTTTTCCAACGATTTTAATATTCTTATTCTGTAATTTTGCTTTAGCTACGGAAAATAATAATATTAAAAAATTTATTAGAAATTCTGATAATACCTATTATAAGGTTAAAACTAAGCATACAGATATTAGTAATCCAGCAAAAGATAAAGCTATTTATACTGTATATTTCTGTAAAGAACATTTTTGGGGAAATGAGCAAGATTGCTATTATACAAATTTAGAGGCTGGTAATAAAAATAAAGAAGTTTCTTCTGAAGACTTCTTGAACTTAAACTTTAAGAAATTACATATAATATCTCTCACCAAAGTAGATAAAATTACTGATAATATTCATTATGAATACATAGCAAAAACTCAAAAACAAAATAATATTTTGCTAAATACTACAAATAATACTCGTTATAATTATTATTACAATAAACCCTATAGTGTAACTCTAGCTAATTTAGAAAAAAATGAAAGCATTAAAGCATACTTAGTTACCTCTGCACCAAAGCTAAATAACACTATAATTAAAGTAAAATCTCTTTATCAAACTAAGTATATGTTTTATACCTTCAATGAATTAAATAATGAATCAGCATCTTTTTCTTATAAATTAAAGCGAATTGGAACAAGAATCATTCTAGTACCCTTTTTTGCACTTTTAATATTAAAGGAAATTACTGTTGGCTTATAACACTGTTCTTTTGAGAAGAAATATAATTATAACCTGACTTCAGAAAAACTTAACACTTGATTTTATTTATTAATTATTTAAACATATCTATTATTCTTAGGCACCCACAAATCAGCTAGCTGTGATGCATCGACTTGTGTAGTAATTTGATTACTACCATCTACACTACCTCCATCAATATCTTCGTCACTTGATGTATTTGCTGCTAATATCTCTGCCATTTTATTTGCATTTGCTCCTAACAACATCTGAAATTCATCATTAGTGTCTATAATAAGTGAATCATTATTAAACTGTGATTCAAAATAGTCATCTACAATCAATGAGGATAACTGATCATGAAAATTAATCTCAAGGTCATTATCTGATCTTGAGATTAATATATCATCTTTTGAAATATCATTTAGCTTTAGTGTATCTGTAGAGCCATCTCCTGCTAGATTGATAGTATCATTACCATCTCCAGTTGAATACTCATAAGTATCAGATCCAGCTCCTCCAGCTAAGATATCATCTCCTTGACCTCCTGTGATTACATCATTACCTGCTCCAGCTTTAATAATATCATCGCCTAAGCCTCCAGATAGCATATCTGAACCTGCTCCAGTTTCTATCCTATCGTTACCAGTGCCTCCATCTATAGTATTATCACCACCATTTAGAGCTTTAACTATATCATTACCATCACCAGCATCTGCTATATCATTCCCTGAACCTAGATAAACTGTATCATCCCCAGCTCCAGCGTGTACAACATCTACTACATCATTAGTACCAACTATCTTTTCTCCTAAATCTGTACCTAATGTTACTGGTTGAATATCTTCTATAGCCTTAAAACTACCATCTGCAAATTCAAAGCCTGATACTTTAGTTTCATAACCACTTTTAGCATAAAACTTCTTAACTAATAATCCTTGTTCAGGATCTGCTCCTACTTGAACAAATAAATCTTCATTTCTTTGTAAGTACAGAACATCATCTTGAGATATATTTTCACCAAATACTATCTTATCTGTCTGATCTGTAACATCTAGCTTAGCTGCTCTGATTGTATCAAGTCCATCTCCAAGATTATAGTTGATAACATTATTTCCTAACTCTCCACTGATATCATCATTACCTAAGCCTCCAGTGATAACATCATCACCAGCCCCTGCTTTAATAATATCATCACCTAAGCCTCCAGATAATCTATCCGCACCTGCTCCAGTTTCTATTCTATCGTTACCAGTTCCTCCGTCTATAGTATTATCACCACCATTTAGAGCTTTAATTATATCATTACCATCACCAGCATCCGCTATATCATTCCCTGAACCGAGATAAACTGTATCATCTCCAGCTCCTGCGTGTACAACATCTACCGCATCATTAGTACCTACTATCTTTTCTGATAAATCTGTACCTATATGGGTTGGTGCTGGCTTATTCATCTGATCTAAGATATCTCTAGGAGAAGCAAATGTACCATTCGCAAATTCAAAGCTACCAATATTACTTCCTTGCTCAATACCAAAATTAACTAGTCTAAATCCTTGTGCTTGATCACCTTTGACATTAATAATTAAATCATTACCATCTTGGTTATAAGTTAAATCTTCTTGAGTGATCCCTTTGCCAAAAACTACTTTATCACTACCTTCATAACCTTCACCCAGTGAGCTAATATTATCAAAACCATCTCCGAGATTGTAGTTGATAGTATTTCCTATACCTGAAACACTAATTGAATCATCACCTTGACCACCTGTGATTATATCTGAGCCTTCGCCACTTGAGATAATATTATCATTAGCATTACCTACTAATGTATCATCTCCAACTGTACCTATTTTGATATCTGATTTATTTAAAACATTACCATTAGCAAATTCAAACTTATCTAATGTACTTCCTTTAAAATTCTTAAGAATTAATTTATCTGTATCTAAGCCATTAAATGTTACATGAACATCATTACCATCATAGGTAAAGTTAAGATCACTCGCTTGTATACCTTCTCCAAACTTAACTGTATCTCTCGAACTCTTATCAAAAACTCTATAACCATACTCACTAGTCAATACCTCAGTGATCGTATCGACTCCATCTCCTTTATTGAAAATGTATGTATCACTTCCATATCCACCAGCTAAACCATCATCTCCTTTGCCCCCAGTTAATACATCATCTCCTGAGTGATTAACTTCATCTCGCTTTGTGTAGTAATATGTACTATTACTAAAACTATCTCCTACTAAGGTATCGTTACCTTCTCCACCTTGAAGTACATCCGACTGATTACCCCCATGTAAATAATCATCTCCTAACCCACCATCTAAAGTGTCATTATGATTATTACCATATAACTTATCATTACCTTCACCTCCTGATAACTCATCATCTCCTGAATTACCTGAAATTACATCATTCCCAGCTCCAGCTAATATAATTTCAGCTCCACCATAACCACTGATGCTATCTGCCTCATCTGTACCCTCTAATACATCTAATGACATAAAGTTATTTCTATCTAACCTACTACCATCTGCAAATTCAAAATTATTGATTGTATTATTTGACATAAAGTCTTTTAATATTAGCTGATCTGTTTCACTACCTCTGAAATTAACTAATAAATCCTTCCCTGATAAAGAAAGTAATATATCTTCTTTATTTATACCTTCGCCAAATACTATCTTATCCCTTGCTGTACTATCATATTTTGTATGAGCATAGTCATTCAATAACATCTCAGTGATTGTATCTACACCATCTCCTTTATTGAAAATGTAAATGTCACTTCCATACCCACCTGCAAGACTGTCATCTCCTTTACCTCCAGCTAATACATCATCTCCTTTATTATATTTTGCTTCTAACTTCCTAGTATCAATCGTATATCTATTATAACCAACCTCTGAGGTGATTATGTTATCCCCTATTAAAGTATCATCTCCTTCTCCTCCATAAAGAATATCTGATTGAGACCCTCCATGTAAGTAATCATCTCCTTCTCCTCCATCTAAACTATCGTCATGGTTATTGCCATATAATCTATCTGAACCTTTTCCACCTGATAACTCATCGTTACCTGAGTTACCTGAGATTACATCATCCCCAACATTTCCTTCAAATAGATCTACTCCTCCAAATCCAGAGAAATTATCATTATCATCAGTACCTTGTACTTCTGTAATTGACATTAACTGATTTGTATCTAGTCTTGTTCCATCTGCAAATTCAAAGTTATTAATCGTAGTTCTAGACATAAAATCTTTTAAGATTAACTGGTCGCCTTCTGCTCCGGTAAAACTTACTAATAAATCTTTACCATCTACTGAAATATTAATATCTTCTTGATTTAAACCCTCACCAAATACTATCTTATCTCTTGCTGTACTATCATATTTTGTATGAGCATAGTCATTTAATAACATCTCCGTTATAGTATCTATTCCATCTCCTTTATTAAAAATATATGTGTCACTTCCATAACCTCCCGCTAAGGTATCGTTACCTCTACCTCCTGCTAATATATCATCTCCTTTATTATATTTTGCTTCTAACTTCCTAGTATCAATCGTATATCTATTATAACCAACCTCTGAGGTAATTATGTTATCCCCTATTAAAGTATCATCTCCTTCTCCTCCATAAAGAATATCTGACTGAGACCCTCCATGTAAGTAATCATCTCCCTCTTCTCCATGTAACTCATCATTATGATTATTACCATATAACTTATCTAAGCCTGAGCCTCCTATTATTTTATCAGCACTATTGCCTCCAGAAATATTATTATCAGCGCCAGTACCTAATATGAAATCAGCCAATCCAGTCCCTGATAAAGAGCCTATAGTATATAATTTACCATCAACTAAAAAATTTATTTTCTCAGCATCGTTTAAAATGACTTCCGCATTCAAAACCTCTGATAGCCCTCTTGGTATTTCATTCTGAAGCACCGACTGGTTATCCCAGCCTTCTTTAAGAAAAGTGACTTCTTTAGCTTCAACAACATTTTTATAAAAATCTAACCCTGTGCTTGGATCTGCTTTAAACTTCTCAACTATAGCATCATTAATACCATCAAAATTAAACGCTACCTCTCCTACGTCATCTAACTCAAATAATATATTCTCTAATAAAAATGGTTGAACCTCTCCTAAAAGACGATTTGTTTCTATAGAATCTTTAATTGAGTTAAACGCATTTGCATAGCCTTCGTTAATAACTGTTGTTCTACCACTATCTGCTAATCTATGAAAATCCCAATCATTTAAGCTAACCTCACTACCTTTTAAAACATCAGCACCTCCAATTCTAAAATCTGAAGTCTCAACGCCTGTACGGATATTTACACTATATTTACCACCACTATTAGTTATCTGATACTTCAGCAATCTCTCTCCATTTAAAGCTTCTAATACAGCTGTCTTTTCAATTATTGTTTTGACTCGATCAGAAACGTCTAGATTAATCTGTGTACCATCTTCTAATGTATAACCATCTAGTAGCTCTAAGGATGTAGTAAAGTTCTCTGCTGATTTTGCCCACTCAAGTAATACTTCATGGATAGCACTATCTGTAACTGGCGCATCACCTGAGTATAATCCTGTAAGTAAATCGTTAAGCTCTGACGATAAACTAGATGCCTCATGTAGACTTCTTAAAGCTCCTTGGCCTGCTATATTAATTGAGCCTTCTAAATCTGGGGATATTTCTAACTCATCTGCAAATCTACTATAAAATTTATTCTCAGCAAAATCTATTGCTCCTACTGCTGTAGTTGTGCCATCTTTAGTTGTAGCTGTAGAAGTCTTACGTAATATACCACCTTCAATATTTTGGTTTACACTATTAGCATTTAAATCAATACTTGAGATACCTGCATCTGCTAGACTAAGTAACTCTCCCTCATCTGTCACACCGTCTTGATCGACATCTTGCCATACCTTAACCTCAGAAAATGCGTCATCATTTGCATCAAATACCCCATCTCCTGAGCTATCAAGATCACTCAAAGCATCAAAGCCATCTTTTGCTTTTGTGCCATCAGATTTTATGGTATTATCACCAAACAATTCTCTACCACTATCTATGGTATTTGAGCCGTCTAAATCACGCACTAATAATCCGTCTTCGGCGTTGACCCACCCAGTTCCAGTTGCCTGGCCGTCTCCTGAGTGGTCAAACAAAACCTCTCCTGTTGCACCCCTAGTCTCAAGCTGGCCGTCGCCATCAAGATCAACGACTAATGGGTCACCGTAGAGTTGGGTGTTGGCATCAATAAATTTATCTGAAATAATACTATCTAAAGTAACGTCTTCTGAACCCTCAACCCCAAATAAATTATCGATTAAATCACTTCTTTGTAATGAATTTACAAACTGCTCTCTATCACTAGCATCTAACTTCTCTGCTGAACTAAATAATAAAGTTGTAATATTAACTACTTTATCATAACTATTATGAAGTGTTTCGCTACTTAAGCCATTTATAGTAACATCTGCTATAGAGTTAAGTAACTTAACATTCTCAGCTCCGCCTAGTGATTCTGTAATATACTCTTTAGTTGCTAAAGCATTATTTTCTATAGTTGGTAATCCATATACTCCTTTAAGTAGATTTTCCATATGTTGCTTATTATCTTTTATCTTATCTAACTCAGCATATGGACCAAAACTTACCAATCCAAATGTAGCTGTATCAATAGTACCTTGCAAATATCCTTCTGCTCTTACTATTAGAACATCAATGTCAGAATCATTCGAACCCATATTATCTATTTGTGCACGAATTTGATCCTCATAACTTAAGATCTTTGCATAATCCTGTGTCCATTTTTCAACATTTACTACTGGCTCTCCATATATAGAGTCTCCATGTTGGTCTACCGCATATATGCCTCCTTCAAAATAGTCAGTATAAAATGTCGACATATCAAGCTCTGAAAATGATAGCGAAGTATGTGATGATGGATTATCAGATATGGAGTTATAAATAAGAAACTTACCATCAACATTACCTAAAACATTACCGACTTCAGAGACGATATCTCCCGTAGTCATATGTAGATTTGTAACTTCTAAAGTTTTTTGTACATACTCTTCACCATACCTTAAACCAATAGCTCGTGTAGCTACAGGACCATTAAACGAGTCTGCTTGCCCTAAAACATCTGGATAATATTTTAACACATAAGCTGTACCCATCTGGGTTAGATAACCAGATTTTGAATGTCCTCCTGGATTAATTGTTTCATAATTAAACTTAGTTTGTACATCTTTAATAAAGTTTTCAAAATCTACCACTTGAGCTATTTCAAAATTAGTCACATATTCATTTGCCGCAAGTTTAGTATTTGCCTTTGCCCAATCATCCCAAAGTTGCTTTACAGTACCAGCAGTACTCCCTCTTGCTGTCAGATAAGCTGTTTCAGGATGTTTTGTATCAACTACAGCAGTAGCAACTAAACCATCATCGCTATGCACAACTTGATCAATCTGATAATGTAATAGGTCTGTAGCTAAATTGCTATTTTTATTCAAAAAACTAGAGATAAATGCATCTTTTTTAACTTCTGGTTTAAGCTCATAAGCACCATTACCATCAGGAATTAAATTACCATTATTATCAAGCTTATAAAGAAGTTGTCCGTATGTTAACCTTTTATCTGGATCGGCCCCATTAATCTCATTAATTTTACTTTTATCATCGAAAAGAGCTGAATATGATAAAGTTTTAAATACTGCTTGTCTGTTTGATATATCTCTTTGAGTACTTCCTGTAGGTGTCAATAAACTCATTATTTATCTCCTTGTGTATTTAAAATCTTTTTAACTTGTGGCCAATATTTTGTATTTGGTAATAATTTATATGCTCTTCCTTGAATTATGTATGTGTCATAGTTATATCTTTCAGCTTTATAACCAGGATTGAGTACTCTTAGGTATTGTGCTAAATCTTTGACATTGTTTACTCTATCAGCTGTTGATCTTTCTTTTATTAATCTTTCTCTATGTTTATTATCGTAATAAGTATTACAAATCTTGTCAAAATCGGGGTTTTTAGGACATGATGATATATGTATATAACCCCATGCATATTGTTGAATTCCTTTGTCCGTATCGCTTTCATAATAGTTCTTTTCTTGTCTTTTCTTGGCTAAATATTGTTTCAAATCAAAACCTTCTGGAAAATCATATATAGACACTCCTATTCCATAACTAAATAAATGTAGTGATTTTGTATATTGATCAAGTAGATAAATATTTTGTAATACTTTTGCTATACCTTCAGGAGTTTTTGGAGCATCAACCATCATAGTAATACCACTACCTATAAATTGATGATACTTTTTTATAAACTCTGGTGACTTGAATGTTAATTTAGCATTTTTACCATATATTTCTGCCATTGCTTTGGAATATGGTCCTACTTGTGTATATTTAGGTCCATATTCTTCTCCTAAAAAACTATAGTCATCTATTTTATACGAGCTGTTATAACCTGTTTTAACTGTTATTGTTTTTTTATATTTTTTGGGAACGACAGGAAGATCAATTCCAACACTTGGATAAACTACAGTATTACTTCCAAATTTATCAGTATATGGCTTAAACAAATCTCCCCAAACAGCCCAATTCATAGACCACCCAAATGAATCCATAAGGGTCTTGGATTTATCAAAGTACGAACCTTTAGAGCTTAGGTCTCTGGTTATATCTTTAGCATCAAAGTTATAACCTCCTAAATTATCTGAATAGCTAACATTTGATACCTCAAACTTATCACCATGATATTTCTGCTCAAGAGCTTTCTCTATCTTTGCTTTGACATCCGGATAACCTTGTATCCAATCTATAAAGCCACAATATCCCATCATTGGAATTGACAAAACAATCATTAACAAAAGTTTTTTCATTTAAAATCTCACAAATAGAAATACACCCTAAGATTTATTCTATGACCTGATAATCGCTAATTCAATTACTTTTGAAGACTTTAATTTCTACTTTTAGATATATAAACTTTTATGACAGATAAAATTAATATTTGTTGATTACAATTACAGTACATTAGCAGTTAATGCTTTAGTAAAAAATTATAGTTAATCCAAATGTCTTTTGAAGATGTCATTCCCGCGGAGGCGGGAATCTCTCAAGTATTTAAAAGATCCCCGTGTCAAGCACGAGGATGACTACTGTTTTTGATGGTGTGTCCTGATTAGATAAACAATCTTTCAAAAGTTATTCGGATTAGCTATATCTACAAAACTAATTCACACTACTAGAAAAATTAGAAATTCTAAAAGTATTTGGACAAGTACTCTGTTTAGCATCAGGTGCTTTAGATAATAAGGCTGCCAAATCTTTCTGAGTTGGATCATCAGCCTTTTTAGGTAAATATATGTATATATCTACTAACATACCCTCTTTACAATTTAGATATACTTTTTTACTAGAATTTACTCCAAAGCTACTATTAAATGCATTATTTAACTGTTCAATAGTGATATCTTTACCAATATTTTGACTAAAGAGTTGCTCTAGTTTTGAATTATTTATTTGTTTTACAAAGTTAGCTGCTTGAGTAAAATATTGATTTTGATCTTGAAGCTGGCAAGTTCCATGCTTATACCACTCATGTCTTTGTAAACATGAAATGGAGTTATAACCAGGCATTACACTATGTAGCAATTTCTGTGTTTTATCATTTAATTTTAAAGGTGCATAGCTACAGAAATTTGCTTGCTCTTTTGTACTACCACAAAAGCCATAATTAATACCACAGGCATCTTGATTTGGCCAAAATCCATGTAATGAAAAGCTTTTAGCTGCTGTATTATTTAATGATAGATTTTTGCACTCTTGTTTATTTGCACCATAGCCATAAGTCTCACAAAAAGCAGGCTCCCAACTCAAAGCTAGCACATAACTATCTGCATAACCTGGTTTATCTATACACTGTCTACTCAAATCATTTTTTAACTTAGCTATACCACAGTTTTTACTAACCCAGCGTAACTGATTTTTATCAGCTTTTGGAATAAAAACTCTAAACCAGTTTGCATCAGTGGGTTTATTTTTTTCTCTAATCGTATAAGTCTGTCCAATTATTACGTGAGTATTACCAGGATTTGTTTGCTTATTTTTAGATATATATGCTTGACAAGATGCTGCTGCTGTAAATATTCCAGAAGCTGGTACAGCATACACTGATGTAGTTATTAGAAGTAAAATACTAATAAGCCAAAGATTAACTCTTATCTTCATTTTGATCATTTGTATTAGTAGATTCAATACTCTTTACAACTTCATCCATATTTATCTCCGGACATAACTCTTCAAGTATCTTAGATGCATTATATAAGACATCTGTATTTTCTAATGCACTTGCCAAAATATCAGCATTTATAACAGGTAGGCCTAGATCATTAATTGTCTTTGATACATCATTACTATTTAGTGTTTTTATTGAGTTTTGGATATTTGTAATTCTAGAAAATAAGTTATCAAAGTTTTGGTTAGCAACCTCTTTACCTGAAGATGCTTTCTTATCAGAGCTCATTTCTTCAAGCTGCATTTTTAGATGCTCAATCTCATAATTTAAGTTATTTATCTTTGTCTCATTACTATTGTTTATAGCTTTTTGTTTAATCCTTTCCTCTTTTAAAGTCGATACAAGGTTATTAAGAAAACTAGCCATCTCATCAGCACTACCAGCAAACCTGTTAAATACCGTTAAGAAATGCAATATTGACTTATCATCTGAAAAATCAGGATATCTTACTCTATGATCGATCTCACTCCAGCCCTCTTCAAATATTGTTCTTACTTGTATTTCACAGAATATTTCTTCTTTGAGAGGTTTCGCTTTAATTACATAATGAGTTGAGCGATAGCCAATAGGATGTTCCTTCACCTCACAATCTTTAGGTTCTGCTACTTCATTATCACCCTTTCTTATATAAACTATCTTTTCATGAGTTTCATATTTTTGATTAATATAATCATAGATATCTTCCCATTCATTTTTAAATAAATGTAATGCTCTGATTCCTATTAAATCTGTAATTATTTTTAGATAATTTGTTACAGATATATTTGCATACTTTTTATTCCCCTCTTTTTTCTTTCTTACTATCTTTTTTAAGAGGTGTGATGCATCTTTTACACGCCATCTAACAGAGTGAACATTATCGCATTGTTGTAGAGTATTTGCTAAATAACTTGCAGTACTTTTAAAATCATCAATTCTACTTAAATAATCGCATATAATTTCTGATAATTCTTTTTCACTAATGCTAGCTTGCTTTAAACAAGCACTAGAAATATTACTGTCTTCTAAAATTTTGTTTATATCCATAACCTATATAAATCCCTTATTACTCGGTTTGTTAATCCAGGTGTTATTTATAACCAGTTTCGTCATCCTATCCTAGGTCACTGAGCGGAGTCGAAGTATGACCATAGGATCTATTTATTAGTCTTAAAATTAGATTCTACGATCAAGTCGTAGAATGACATATTTCTTTCGAATTAACTGTATCTATCGTTACTTATTCTAAATTCTTAAAGACTAGTTTTACATTATATATAGACTAATTCAACTGCTATGGCTAAATGGAAATGATTATAAATTGATACTTTCAAAAAGATTAAATTATATACTAATACCAAAACAATGGTTTTTATAACTATAAAATCCTAATAAGATGAAAATATAAGCTTGCCTAATTACGATATAAGTTGGGTAGCATGTAAAGAAGATTAGACAAGAAACTAAATAAATAATATAGTTATTGTCTAGATATATAAAATTTAAAAAGGAAATTTTATGAAGGAAATAAAAAAAATAAATCATGTTGGAATTAGAGTATCTTGTTTAGATAAATCAAAATTATTTTATGAAAAATTAGGTTTTGAGTTTATAGCTGGTCCTCTAGGACCTGAACCAGTTGCTATAATGGTTCATCCATCAGGGATAAATATAAATTTCATACTAAACTCAACTGATAAAACCCCAAAAAACTATTTAATGGATATCGATGATAAACATACTGGATATACACATATGGCATTAGAAGTATCTGATATGGATTCTATTATAGATAAACTAAAAAAACTTGAGATTACAATTAGTGATGGCCCAATTAATTTAGAAAATGGTACAAGTATGCTATTTATTAGAGATCCAGACCTTAATGTAATTGAATTCAACCAACCTAGTAAATATAAAAAATAGTCAGATATAGCACATATATTTTTCTAACTGCTAATGTATTTAATTAGAACTATTCCTAGAAACCAACTTTTGACAAATTTGTTCTAATGAAATACCTTTCTCTCTAAGTAAAACTAATAAATGAAATAATAAGTCCGCTGTCTCAGAAATTAGTTCATCTTCTGAATCTTGTTTCATTGCAGCAATTACAACTTCAACACCTTCTTCACCAACCTTTTGAGCAATTCTTGGTAAACCTTCTTTAAATAAACTAGTTAAATAACTATTCTCAGGCAAATAATCTTTTCTTTCAGCAATTAGTTTTTCTAATTTATCTATTATATACAAAGAGCTATTTTCTTCATTTTTTGTAAAACATGATTTACTACCAGTATGGCAAGTTGGACCGTATGGTATAGTTTTTATAAGTATAGAATCATTATCACAATCAACAGCTATATCTTTTAACTCAAGAAAATTACTACTTTCTTCTCCCTTAGTCCATAGACGTTTTTTACTACGACTATAGAAAGTAACTTTGCCAATTTCTAAAGTCTTTTCTAAAGATTCTTTACTCATATAGCCTAGCATTAAGACACTATTATCAATTGCTGATTGAATAATAGCTGGAACTAAATTATCCATTTTTTGCCAAGCTATAGACTCTATAATTTTGTTATCCATTTTGTATCCTATTTTACTATTCTTGTCGGTATATTGTTTTTAAAAAGCTCTTGTTTTAGCTCAGGTATCGCAATAATATTATCATGAAATACACTAGCTGCCAAAGCTCCATCAATATCTGTATACTTAAATACATCAATAAAATGCTGAATCTGACCAGCACCACCAGAAGCAATAACAGGTATTGAAACATTTGATTGGACTTCTCTAAGATGCTCTAGATCATAACCACCCTTGACACCATCATGATTCATACAGTTAAGAACTATCTCACCTGCACCACGAGACTCAACTTCTTTTGCCCAGCTAACTGGATCTAATAATGTCTGTACAGTTTTATCAGCACTACCTGTATATTGGCAAACTTTAAACTTACCATCAATAAATTTACTATCTACACCAACCACTACACATTGTGTACCAAACTCATAAACTAGCTCATCTATCAAATCAGGTCTAGCAAGCGCTGCTGAGTTGACGGATATTTTATCTGCTCCTTCATTTAATATTGTGCGAGCATTCTCTACAGACTTTATACCTCCAGCCACACAGAATGGTATATTTATCTTTTTAGCTATCTCCTGTATCCATTTTATCGAAAGTAGCTTATTATCAGGACTAGCTCCAATATCATAAAATACTAGCTCATCAGCTCCTGCTTCTGAGTATTTCTGTGCCAACTCAACAATATCGCCAATGATTCTATGATTCCTAAATTTTACACCTTTAACAACTACCCCATCTTTGACATCAAGACATGGAATTATTCTTTTAGTTAACATTCTAAAGCCTCTTGAAGTGTAAATTTATTTTCATATAGAGCTTTGCCTATGATAACACCATAAGTATTCTGCTCTTTTAGAATTTCTAAATCTTCTAAGCTACCAACCCCACCAGAAGCCATAAATTGAATATCTGGATATATAGATGAGTAGATTTTATATAGCTCAAAATTTGGACCTTGCAGCATACCGTCTCGAGAAATATCAGTACATAAGACATACTCAAGACCATCACCAAGATAAGTCTGTAATATTTCATCTAAAGTTGTTGTACTAGACTCTTGCCAGCCATGCGTTGCTATGTAAGGAATACCATCTTTGATAAACACATCTAAAGCTAAAACTATCTTCTCAGCGCCATATTTCTCAAAAAACTTCTTTGTTAAAGCTATATCCTTAACTGCTAAACTACCAACAACTACCCTATCAACCCCAAGTTCTAGAAGCTTTTCGATAGTTTCAAAATCTTTGACACCACCACCAACTTGTAGAGTCATATTACAGTTTTCTCTAATCTTCTGAATAGTCTCAAATTGACAAGTTTGGCCTTTCTTAGCGCCATCCAAATCTACGACATGGATAAACTCTGCACCTGCTTGTTGATATGTTTTTGCAACATCTTTTGGTTCAAGCTCATAAGTAGTAGTTTTATTGAAATCACCTTTTTCTAAACGAACACATTTGCCATTTATAAGATCTATCGCTGGAAATATATTCATTTATAAAACTCCTTGTATAAAATTCTCTAAAATCTTCATCCCAACATTACCTGACTTCTCAGGATGAAATTGAATACCATAAAAATTATCTTTATTTACTATCGCAGTGAAATCATTTATATAGTCATTAGTAGCTATGCTAAATTGATTAAGCTCAGCATAAAAACTATGCACAAAATATACATAATCATCTTCTGCGATATTTTTAAATAAAAAATGATCCTTATTTATATTTTGTAAGCTGTTCCAACCCATGTGTGGAATACTAAAACCTTGAGTTCTCTTAAAAGCTTTTACTTTTTCAGGAAAAATACCCAAACAATCGGTATTTCCTTCTTCAGAAAAACTATACATAATTTGCATTCCTAAACATATTCCTAATACTGGTTGTGTTAGCTTTGGAATAAGCTTATCTAAATTATTTTTTCTTAAACTATCCATAGCTGATTTAGCATGTCCTACACCAGGTAAAATTACGCAGTCTGATTTTTTGATAACTTCAGCATCATGTGTTAGGACTATTTCTTGCCCTAATTTCTCAAAAGCATATTTTATCGAAGCAAAATTACTCCCACAACAGTCTATTATCGCTATCATAAAACACCCTTTGAGCTTGGAATCTCATCTATACCATTTTTGGCAATCGCTTGTTTAAGCACTTTTCCTAAACCTTTAAAACAAGCCTCTATCATATGATGAGTATTCTCACCTGTTACTTTGATATGTAGTGTAGCTTTTAAACCTTCTGCAAAAGATACAAAGAAATGCTTCACTAACTCTACTGATAAATCCCCAACTATTTCTCGATCAAAATTCGCTTCAAATGAACAGAAATTTCTACCACTTAGATCTAGAGCGATCTCAACCAAAGCTTCATCCATTGGTAGCAAAAAACCATAACGATTAATACCATATTTATCTCCTAGAGCTTGAGCAATTGCTTGTGAAAGAGTAATCGCTACATCTTCAACACAATGATGATCATCGATATGAAGATCACCCTTTGCCTGAATTACTGCGCTTATACCAGCATGTTTTACAATCTGATCAAGCATATGATCAAAAAATCCAAGACCAGTATTGATTTCTCGAGTTCCAGGAACATCTAGATTAACTTTTACAATAATATCCGTCTCATTAGTTACACGCTTGATTTCAGCTACTCTAGGTTTATTTAATATCGCTGTAGTAATATCATCCCAAGATTGATAATTTCCAATACCAAACTGAATAGGATTAACTTTTATATTATGTGCTAATTGAACATCTGTTTCTCTATCACCAATCACATAGCTATCTTTTAGAGAGATCTTTTGCTCAACTAAATAATCCATCAACAAACCAACTTTAGGTTTACGACAATTACAGTTTTCATGGTCAAAATGTGGACAGATTAACACATCTTCAAATACAATACCTTGTGATTTAAATATCTTCATCATCAAGTCATGAGGCGCATCAAAATCTTCTTGAGGAAAAGACTCATTTCCTAAACCATCTTGATTTGATACCATTACAAGTTTAAAACCTGCTTTTTGTAATTTTTTAAGCGCCTCAAAGACACCTTCAAAAAACTCTAATTTCTCGATACTATCGACTTGTTTATCTATGGGCGGTTCAACTATTAACGTACCATCTCTATCAATAAATAAATATTTATTTTGCTTCATAATCACTACTTAATTTTTGTAATACTTCAATTAGTTTTTTATTTTCAACTGATGTTCCAATACTTATTCTTAGCATCTTTTCATCATTAAAAAAATGCGCCATAGAACGCACAACTATATTGTTTGCAATTAAATCATCAAAAACGTGCTTTTTAAAACTAACTAGTAAAAAGTTCGCATCTGATGAATATACTTTATTTACTATAGCTAACTGTTCTAGCTTTTCAAATACTAGCTGTCTCTGCTGTTTTATTTCTTCAACTTGAGCATCTAGCTTAGCTAAGCTCTTACCATCAAGTAAATTTAATATCGTAGTTTCAGTAGTCTTTGGAATTGGATATGGTGCTAAGATTTTTCTTAACCATTCAATCATTTTAGCATTAGAAATTATTGTTCCTAATCTAAGTCCTGCCATACCAAAAGATTTTGATAATGTTCTTAGTACAACTAAGTTTTGATATTTATCGATAATAGTAGTCGCTGACTGTTCACTACTAAACTCTATATATGCCTCATCTACAACAACTATACATTTATCTGCCAAGCTTACTAATACCTTTTCAATCTCAGCTAGTGATAATGATTTACCAGTTGGATTATTTGGAGTACATAAGAAAAGTAACTTACAATTATTAGGAATACTTTCTAAAAGCTTAGCAATATCTAGTTTAAAATCATTCTCTTGTTCAAGCTTTATGGTCTTATACTCAACACCTTGTAATTGTGCCGCGATTTTATACATCCCAAATGTTGGCTCTACTGCAAATACACTATCTTTTTGATATTCGCAATATAGCCTAAATAACAGATCTATTCCTTCATCACTACCACGAGTAACTAACAAATTGTTAGCTTTCACCTTGTAGATACCTGCTAAACATTGAACTAATTGTTGAGGTTGCTGTGAAGGATAACGATTAAATAGATTTTCATCATTATAAGGAGATTCATTAGCATTAAGCCATATGCTCCCTTGAACTTTTAGAGATCTAGCTGATGAATAAGCACTAAACTTTTGTAAATCTTTACGAATTAATTTTTCTAGCTCTTGCATATCTTATAAGCTCTCCAAACGAATTTTAACAGCCATTTCATGAGCTTTTAGACCTTCTATATCAGCTAATCTCATTGCCATTTCACCTATATTTTTCATCCCTTGTTTTGAGACATTTTGAATGCTTATTGCTTTCATAAAATCTATAGTTGCTAAACCACTATAAGCTTTGGCATAACCATAAGTTGGTAACACATGGTTTGACCCAGTAATATAATCACCTAATGCCTCTACTGCCCAAGGACCCACAAATATAGCTCCAGCATTTTCAATACTATCAATATACTCATCTGCATCTTTAATATTTAAAATAAGATGCTCAGAAGCATATTCATTAGCTATATTAATTGCTTGGTTAAGTGTACCTACAATAATAATTGCACTATTTTCTAAAGACTTCTCAATTATAGTTTTTCTTTCAGCTGTACTGACCTGCTTAGAAACTTCATCTCTAACTTTATTAGCTAAAGTTTGACTAGTTGTGATTAGTAGTGCTTGTGAATCTATACCATGCTCAGCCTGAGCTAGTAGATCTGCAGCAACAAATCTAGGATCTGCGCTCTCATCAGCAACTACTAAAACCTCTGAAGGTCCAGCTGGTAGATCTATTGCAGCGCCTTGACTATCATTAGATACTTGTTGTTTTGCTTCTGTAACCCAAGAATTTCCTGGACCATAGATTTTATTAACTTTAGCTACTGTCTCTGTACCGTAAGCTAAAGCAGCTATCGCCTGAGCACCACCTAGCTTATAAATCTTTGAAACCTTACAAATATCAGCAGCTATTAAAATTAGTGGATGAATATTACCATTTTTATCACAAGGAGTAGTTACATAGACTTCTTTACAGCCAGCAATTTGTGCTGGAGCTGCCAACATTATTAGCGTAGAAACTAAAGGTGCTGAACCACCTGGGACATATAAACCAACCTTTTCGATAGGTTTATAAACTTTTTTACAAACCACACCATCATTAGTATCACAAACAGTTGTTTTTGGCTTCATTACTTCATGATAGTTAGATATACGCGCTATAGAGCTTTTAACTAAATTAATATCATCTTGTGAAACTAATGAATAAGCATTCTTAATCTCATCTGTTGAGACTTCAATATCATCTAAACCAACACAGTCAAACTTAGAAGTAAGCTCAAAAAGTGCTTTATCACCATTTTGCTGGACTTCACTTAAAATATCTCTAACGCCTGAGACTAAGCTAGCTTTATTAGCAGAAACTGGGCGAGATAAAAGCTCTACTTGCTTAACTACACTAAGCTCTCGCCAATTATATATTTCAATCATTGTAGTTACTTACTCCAACATTTTTTCAATCGGTAAAACTAATATAGAGCTAGCACCAGCTTCTTTTAACTTCTCTAAAGTTCCCCAGAAAACACCTTCTTTGGTAACTAAATGTACCGCGACTTTATTATCACCATATATAGGCATAATAGTTTGGCCCTCATGTCCTGGTAAAATGTGAGAGATTGTATCAACAGCATTTTTATCAATATGAAACATAATATATTTACGTTCTTGGGCATGTTTTACGCCCTCAATTCGTCTAAGTAATAACTCATAATACTCTTCTAATTCTTCACCAAAACTCTCATTTGAGCGAATTAGAATAGCTTGGCTTTTCATTATAGTATGAATCTCTTTAAGATTATTCTCTTCTAATGTTCTACCAGTAGAAACCAAGTCACATATTGAGCTCGCCATTTGTAAGTTTGGTGCGATCTCAACAGATCCAGAAATAGATAATGGATCAAGACCTAAATCATTCTTATCTGAAAACTCTTGTACTAAATAAGGATATGAAGTTGCTATTCGGGTATTTTTAAGATCATTTAAGTTTTCACTAGCATTATTTGGTACAGCTATAGATAATCTACATTTACCAAAACCTAGTTTTTTCGTTTTGATAATATCATTCTTTTTATTAGTATCTTTTATGCTTAGTAAATACTCTTCTAAAACATTCTCACCTACTATGCCAAAATCACAAACATTACCATTTACTAAAGTTGGAATATCATCATCTCTTACAAAAAGAAAATCAATCGGAGCATTTATTGAATGGCATAACAAATTACTTTTACTTGAGAACTCGACTTTGACACCTATTTTATTAAATAATTCCATTGAATTATCATATAGTCTGCCTTTCTTTTGTATAGCAACTCTTAATCTTTTTCTCATCTTAACTCTCATTTTTTGTTTTGTTATAGATAGTGTTATAACCATTTGTTCCATAAGTAAGGCATCTTGCAACTCTACTAATAGTTGTAAGGCTGACCCCTGTTTCAGCATGGATCTGGCGATATGATTTATCTTTTTTTAATTCTTTAACTACTCTCCAACGAGCAGCCATTGCCATTAAATCTACTGGTGTGCATAAATCTTCTAAGAAAAGCTTTGCTTGCTCTATAGATTCAAAACTTGTGAAAACTTCATAAAGATTCTGAAGATTTTCTTTATTATTTTTTATTTCAGACATTTATTTTTTTAGCTAATACTCTGTGCTAGTGTATTAACATAGTAGTACAGAAAAACAATGATTACAAACCAAATTTTTAGATATTTAAAAAATATTTTTAAATATAGGTTTATAGAGATCAATCATGATAGATCCTGTTAATTAGATATTTGACTACACTTAGTAAATATAGAGTCAAAATATAATGCTAAAATCTTATTTTAATTCCTATAGTAAGTAGATTCTATTGCCACACTTCGCACTTAGCTCGGTGACCAGAAAGATGGCAAGAATAGTTTCAAAAAAAGCAATAGATTATTTATAGATTATTTTTTTGATAGTTTACTCTTCTAGCTTAATACCATTAGTTTCAGGCATCTTAGCTATGATTATAACGATTATAATCGAGGCTATAACTGCATAAATCCCAGGAGCCATCTGACCAAAATAAACTATCAATATACTTGAAACTAGCGGCACTGTACCACCTAATAAAGCATTACTAATATTATAACCTGTACCTACACCACTAAATCTAAGATGAGTTGGGAATAACTCATTAATAGTCACAACGAATGTCGCTGTAGCAGCTGATATAAAAAGCATCAAAATAGACATTACAATACATGATAATAATGCTGAGCCCATACTATTTATTACAAATAAACTAGGATATACCAATATCCCAATACCAATACAAGATACTAATAATACTTTTTTACGCCCTACTTTATCTGAAACTGCTCCCCAAAATGGTGCTGTGGCGAAATAGCATATAGATGCGATCATTGTTACAAACATCGCTGTCTTTGTAGAGTAATGTAAAGTTCCTTCTAAAATAGATGGGATAAAGGCTGCAACCATATAATACACAATCCCTAAATAGCCAGCTAACGCAAATACTATCAATATCTGATATGGATATTCTTTGATTGCTGAAACAACTGGAGTATCATCTAATGCCCCATCTTCTTTGGCTTTGATATACTCAGGAGATTCGCTTTGTAAAAACTGCATTACCAATACAATAATTGCCAAAATCATTCCTATAACAAAACATAATCTCCAGCCATAAGTATGCATTTGCTGCTTTGATAATATCTCAGAAAATACAAATACGATAACAGTACCGAAAAAGACACCGAAACCAGAGAAAAATGTTCCAAATGCAGTAATTAAACCTCTTTTATTATCAGGAGCTTGTTCACTTAGTATAGCTAGTACACCATTGTACTCTCCACCTATTGAAAAACCTTGAATCATACGAGCTAGGATTATTAAGACTACTGATGTAATTCCAATACTGCTATAACCTGGAGTAAACGCAATCATTGCAGATGAAATCGCCATTAGTGTCACAGTTATAATAAGAATCTTCTTACGTCCAATCTTATCACCAAGGTTTCCAAAAAAGATACCTCCAATAGGTCTCATTAAATATCCAGCTGCAAACATACCAAATGTTTTAATTGTTGCAACAGTTGAATTATTATCAGGGAAGAAAGTTGCTGATATATATATAGTAACATAGGCAAATAATGCAAAGTCAAAGTATTCAACGCTTGTTGCAAGGCCTGCAAATAATATATTTTTTATAGATATTTCTTTTTTCATTTCCAATAAGTTTTAGCTAAATTTATGATATATTATTAAATAGAGCGCTAATTTGCAAAGAAACTGTTAAATATTTAGCAATTTATAATAGGTTTTAAAAGAAATGACTAAATTAATAAGAAAAATAATAATAATAAACCTATTCTTCTTTATTGCATCAACTCAAGTTTTTGCTGAAGAAAGTAGTATCATATCCTATATCAAATCAAATATCCCTTTTTATAATGATAATACTAGTAAACTAATAGCTTCGACTACTAGTTCAAAACAAATTGAGTTAAAGCAAAAAGCCATAGCTGATATTGAATATGTTTCAAGAACTGGTGATGATAGCGATAGTGCTGCAAATAAACAGAACTTATATAGTGCTATAACTTATTTAAATCAAGCTCTTAAAGATACTTCAAAAAAATCCACAGAATCACTGCAAATAAGGCTCTCTTTATTTTCTCTAGAGTTAGACTTGCACGATTATAAAAAAGCAGATGAAACTATAATACAACTTTCACGAGATTTTCCTAACGAGCCTGTTGTACACATATATGCAATAGCTTATTTAGATTTACTAAAATTAAAGAACTACAACTTATCATTACAAAATTTACAAAAACTAAAATGGTCAAAAACTGATGACTTTATAAAAACTTTTAAAATAATAAAAAATAGCTTTTACCTACAAATTAATACCAACGCAAATCAAATCCAAATTGAAAGTAACTCTCCTACAGTAATTATTATCAATGGTTATAATCTTAGCTCTGATAGATCAATGGATGATATACTTATAAAAAGATTACAAAAAGGGTTAGAAGTTCATCAACGATATCCAAATGCTAAAATTATAGTTGCTGGCGGTAGACCTAAACTAGGTGTTACTGAATCATATAGAATGAAAGAATGGTTAGTTAAAAATGGGGTGCCAAGTAATATTATAATCCAGGAAGACCAATCCAAAAGTACAGTATGGGGTGCCATAGATAGCTTTAAAATATTAGAAAACTTAAAGCCTAAAATTAAAGACATTATTCTAGTTACATCTGCTTCTGACATTAGAAGAACTAATGCAATATTTGAACAGGAAAATTTAAATACTAAATCAAACTATACTTTCCACAATGTTGTCTCTGGATCACGTGGATATAATATCATGATGCCTATATCAGAAGATGAAAGAGCTATTATTATAAAAGATACTCTTAGAATGGCCGGTATCTGGCAAATGCCTGGAATGGTATTTTAATTATCTTTATCAAACTCATCTATAAACTTTTGCGCAGCACTTATCCTTTCTTTACATAATTTATAGCTTTTAGATGCTTGTTCTAACATAGGAGCTAATTCATCTAATAAAGCTGGATTGTCCTGATTATCTTGGAGCTTTTCATTTATTTGTTCTAAGATTTCATAATTTTTTGCGAATTTCTTACTTTGTGTTGCCATTATTTTTTACCTCTGCTTGAATTTTTCCATCTGAATAAACTATATCTAGTGTTGAATACTTCTGAGCTTGTTTATAATTTGTAATATATTTACCATCTTGAGATACTGTCACACTAAAGCCTCTTTTTAATGTCGGCTCAATAGATACTGAAAGAATCTGTTTATACAAATACTCACTTATCTGACTATAATATTTTGTAATACTTCTTGAGATATTAATTGACTGTTTATAATATTCATCAACAGAATAATTATAGTACTTTACTAAGTTTTGAGTATTATGGCCTATGTTACTATATTGAGATTCAACAGTTTGACTATATAGCTTAATCAGTCCTCTTGATACTGATAAAACACTTTTATAATTATATTTTAAACTTTGGTTAATTTGGTATAAATAGTGATCTATCTTAGTTTTAAAATCACCATACACTCTTTCTAATTGATCTTGGTTTTGCTTAGCTAAATTTTTAACTATTTTAATTATCAAATCATAATCATATTTAGCATTTTTAGCATTCTCTACTATGGTATTTGCTATAAAATTTATCACTTTTGAAGGCGTATCAAAACGTTTTGTACAGATGTCATCTAAAACAGTACTATCACGCTCATGTCCTATACCAACCATCACAGGTAATCTACTATTACAAATACTTTCAGCTGGTAGAATATTATTAAACCAATCTAAATCCGCTTGAGAACCACCTCCACGAATAAGTACAATTGCATCATATTTACTAGCTTTTTGCATAATTTTATTAAAAGCATTTGAGACACTTATTGCACAGTCTTTACCTTGCATTTTTGCTTCAAAGATATCAAAATCACATAATCCTAAAGATTCTAATTTATCTGCTTCCTCAAAAAAATCACCTTTACCAGCTGCTGTTAGACTTGTAATTACAGCAATACTTGTAAATTCTTTAGGTAAACTAAGATTTTTATTTTTTTCTAATATACCTTTTTTCGCTAGATCTTGCAAAATTTCTAATTTACGAGCTTGTCTATCTCCTAATGTAAAAGCTGGATCAATATCTATTATATTTAAGCTAAGTCCAAAGCTAATATGATAATTCACAGATACTTTTAGTAGTACTTTCATATCTGATTTTAGCTGCTCATTAGTTGAAGAGTTAAATTTCCTTAAAATATAATCAGCCTTATTAGCCCAACAGTTACATCTAATCTTAGCTACAGGATATTTACTAACACCATCATGCTCTATTAGCTCACCATAATAGTGTCGACCAGATTTTCTCCATTCTGAAAGCTCTGCAATAATCCAAAAACCTTCATAACTAAAACTCGTTTCTATTGTGCTTTTTATAAGTTCTAAAAATTCACTAAGTTTTAAAGATTCTTGCATAAGAAATGTTTATAGATACTTAATATTTCTAAATTTTACATTCTAGAGATTAATATACAAGAATTATTAGGTTTAGGATTATAAATAGAATATTTTAGAAATGTAAACTATTAGATTTAAAGTGCAGATCTTATAGAACCTCTAACTTTAAATTTACATTCTTGAACATTTGACTTTAGCTTAGCATAATTTTCTGCTGAACAACTTTCAGGTTTTTTGACTGGTAAACAAAAGCTTTTCTTACCGGCATGCTTTTGTAATTGTAAACAATTTAAATCTCCGGTATTTATTTGAGAACCACTATTTGATTGAACATCTGCTGCATACACTGAAGTAACTATAACTATTGATAGAAGAATTAATGCTAACTTTTTCATGATAACCACCTCTTTTTTGTTTGAAGCTTTTAATTAAACTACACTTTAAATGTATCATTCTTTTTAATAAGTAAAGCTATCTTTTTTTAATAACATATATCAAAAAAAGATTTTGCTTATTTAAAGTTGTAATTTATTAAAAGAGAAAAGTATATACTATGCTGAGAATTTAAAATGCTGACCTTAAAGAGCCCAATATTTTAAAATCACACTCTTTAATATTAGATTTTAATTTATCATAACTTTCTGTTGAACAGTCTTCAGGCTTCTTTGAAGATAGACAAATATTTCTATATTTTTCGCTAAATTGCTTCTCTACTCTTAAACAGTTTAAATCACTAACATTTAGTGTATTACCTGCGGCATACATAGAGGTAAAAGTTACAGTACCTACAAATAATGACTTTAATACTCTTTTCATAATTTTCCACCCTTTTATTATTTTTTCTAAGCATTATTAAAAACAAATTATAAGTTTAGATTTAACTATCTAAAACTTAGATGACAAATATAACATCGATTATTAATAAACTAATAAATCATTTTTTAATAAGTAATATTAAAAATTAACTAGGCTTTGTGCACAAAAAGTATAAAGTATATCAAAAATAGCTAAACCGTTGTTATTCAAAGGTTAAAATATATCCATACATAAGCGTTTTAAAGACTAGTGTGATAAAGGCGTATTCTCTAGATTATTTAAGTCAGTACAAAACTTTGATTTACAAGAAGTTATGCTTTATTCAACAATACAAGAACACACAGTGTATGACAAGGATGATAATTAAGCATTTTAGAAGAGTATTCTCTAGGTTTGATAAAGCTATTTCAGTATCTTATCTCTAGGAATGATTAAATTAGCTTGTACTTTTATTTGGTTTGGTCCGGCAAAAGTTTATTTTTGTGCACAGAGCCTAATTAAATCTATATAATCTTAAAATTCAAACTTATCACTACGACTAAGAATGAAAGGAAAATATACATATTACAAATGTTAAATTATACACTCCTTAGTCGCAGCAATAAAAGTTTAACTGATATTCCAAAGTTTTGAAATATGAAGACAAGCAGTTTTTTAAATTCCAAAGCGCATTAAAGCAATTATGTTGTGATACTTTGCTGAACATTACTATAAAAGCTATGGACTAATTATTAATATATTAGATAAACTTAACTCTATATCTTTGAATAAATATGTTTATAAAATCTTTTTGCTTTAATATTTATCCCAATTATACAGATGATTTTGAAAGAATATTACAAATATTAATTGATAAAACAAAAGAACACGAAAGACCTACCAAGTTTGAATATAAAAAAGAATCAAATAGTTTTTTCATTTATGAGATATGGAAAAATGAGAAATCTTTTTTATTACATCAAAAAACTTCTCACTACCTTCATTTCAAAAAAGCTAGAGAATTATATGTCAAATCAAAAAAGGCTATTCGTTATAATTAAATTGATTATTTTAACTAATTAGTTGCTAGATAAAATATTTTGAGTTAAAACTTATGGTATTTTATAGTTAGCAAAAGAAATTTACTATTAAATTATGGTCAAACACTTAGTATTGTTAAAATTACCAAAAACATGTCGAGAATCTAGCATTATTAATGTAATGAATAAGTTTCGAGACCTCTCATTAGAATTAAAATTCAAAAACTTCGTATGCGGATATAACAACAGTAATGAAGACCTAAATAAAGGTTTTAACTATGCTTTTTCTATGGAGTTTGATTCAATTAATGAAAGAGATAATTATGTAAATAACACCTCTCATATAAGTATAGCTAAACAATATCTATTACCGTTAATCAATAATGATATAGAATCCATACTTGTGTTTGATTTATAATATGGCATTTTATTTATACAAATTATTTGACTACCATCCTGAAGGCTTTATTTATGGATAATACTAAATTGATGAAGATTAATATAAAAGATATTAAAGAACTAGAAAGCTTTAAAAAAGGAGTTTCTAAAAAACTCCTGGCTAGAGACGAAAATAGAAGTTTTCAAATTGATTTTATACGTTTAGATCCTAATGCAAAATTAGCAAGTCATCTTCATCCAGATGTAGAATGGGTATATGTTTTAAAAGGATCGATGACTGATGAGCGAGGTAGCTTTACTACTGGAGATTTTTTTATTAACCCTATAGAGTCACAACACTCAGTAGTCTCAGGCCCAGATGGATGTGATATACTATGCTGCTGGTGTGGAGAAATAAAGCTCCTTTAAAATTAAGCTATTTCTTGCTAATCATGCCATTTAGATTTTCTCTATATATATTTGCTCTAGTTCTAATCTCATAAAGCATAAATGTTAACTTATCACGAGTCCATGGTTGGCCTGAATGTTTATCATAAGTATCTGATAATTTATAACCTTCTGGAGCGAATGCTTTTATTCCTAAAGCTTGAGATGTTCTTACTGCTCTTAGCTCATGCTCTTTAAAAGCAACAACTATAGCTGTACCAAGATTACCTATTCCTTTTGCTTCTTTGATTGCCTCTTTGGCAACACCTTTAGTATCTAAATATACTAAATTGCCTTGACTATCAACTCTTGGATAAATAGTATGCAAATCTTTATGTGGTATTCTATTACCGATTGCTTGTGCTATTTCCCACTGAGCATATACTGGAAGATGTCTTTTACTATAAATACTAATAACTAAGTTAGCTAATTCAAAATTCATTTTCCCTGGCTTTTGATTACCATTTTTAGCATATGCATTACCAAATGAAAAAGCTAATATTGAATTAGCTTTTGATATATCTATACTCTTAGCTTTCCATGTTAGTACATTAGACATAATAAACTTAGTCAACTCTTGAGATACATGCTTATCTCCAGTTTGTTCATATAATCTGTTCTGTATGGCGCTAGATAATTGATCTTGATTAACATTAGAGTCACTTGCAAAGCAAGCAACTGTAATAAACATACAGAGTAATAAACCTGCCAGAACCTTTCTCATAAAAATAAATCTCCTATACTTATTAAATTCTTTAATTAAAATATCCCTCTCTTACTAAGAATCGAAAAAGACTAAGATATACCAGGATATTGATCCTATAATTATATGCTATAAGCTACTCTAGAAATATTAAATATAGAGCAAAATAATATATTTTAGATTTTAAAAACTTAATATGGTTTGGAAAATAGATAAGCTATGATAATCATTCTCTATAAAGAGATTTTATGTGAAATAACTTTTAACTAATTATAATTTTATTTAAGAGAGCTATTATAGATCTATAATTAAGAAACACTATCAATACTAGGCATATTATAATAACACTTAAATACCATTCACGCATAAATATACCATCCATAAGCATAGCTGACAGTGGAACCAATGAAAGTATATATACAGCTTTTTCAGCACCTATTTTTAGTATAATGCTTTGAAATAATAGTACAGGAAGTATAAATGTAGTAAATGCTATAATTATAAATACTAAAATACTCTTGAAGCTTATAAAAGAACTATTATATAAACCTCCTGAATAATAGTTGAATGCACATATACCAATAATAATTAATATAGTAGGATAAAATCTTATTGAAAGGATATCACGAGAATTCAAGTTCATTTTCCTAGAAATAGCATATGATGACTTACAGTAAATATATCCAGAAAGCCCCGAAACAAAACATAATATAAAACTATAAACATCATATTTCATAAAGACCCAAATACTTATTAAAACAAGAACTAATGTTGTGAATATTTTGATAATATTTTTATCAAAAAATGTGGCTATTAATATCTCAAACAGACATGCCATCACTAAAATTTCTACAGGCCCTCCTATTATATCTGCATAATATATACTGAACCATTGAATACCAATAGAGCATGATGTTAGTAGCCATAAAAAAGGTGACTTTATAATAGATATATGGACAACACGAAATCTATGAATATTAATGATATTATAAAAAAAAGCTGATGTAATGCTTATAAACAATATTGAAATTAAAGCGTTCTGCTTAGATTGACTATTATGAATAAAAACAAATGAGCCACTTACCATTAAAACATATAAAATAGTTCGAAAATAAATGCTTAAATTCTTATTTTTCATTTAAAATCCTATTATTCATGTTTTGAATTTTCTTAAAATCGCTATCAATAAATGAAGGGAAATCATCATCAGATTCATACTTCAAAGTGAAAGATCTCGCGGCATCTGCAAAGAAAGAAGGGCCATTCTCACGAAAACTATCCGGTTTTATAATTTCTTTATAGTTTATAAGATCTCCTTTAAAGGCAGGTAACTTATAAAAGTCATTAATCCCCTTTTTAACAGTTATAACGAAATTAAAAAGAAGAAAATCCTTTTTTTTATTCTCAAATCCTTCATCAATCAATAAACAAACATAGAATAAGGTCTGATTATATCCATGAATATTAACAAATGACATATCAACAGGATAACCAGCCTGTCGCCAAGCTACTTCAAGGAAAACTGGAGTTTTGGTATGCTTATCAATAAAAACCTCTGCATGAAAGCAACCATCATTATCTAAAGCTTTTATAATATCGTTATTAAATGAATTCAAGAGACTATATCTTTTATCATATTTATCTAAGTTAACTGATCCAGTTATAATATTTTTTTCTAATCCTACACCTGAAGGTATTGTATACTCAGATATTGTAGAGAACATTTTATCTCCAAGCTTTACCGTTTCAATATGAAATAAATCTCCATCAATAAACTCTTCTACTTCAAAATTTTTAGAGCCATACTTATTTCTTTTAAAAGCATTTAACTCCTCTTCTGTAGCTATTTTTGCAACATCTATTGAACCTGCACTATCTATTGGTTTAATAATAAAAGGAGCTCCTATATATTTTTTGATTTCATCAAAGTTATCTTTCATATTAAATCGAATATATTTTGGAGTTCTTATATTATGTTTTTGCATAAAGTCTTTCATTAAAATCTTATCTCTACAAATTCGACCTGTTCCCTTACTCCATTTTTGATTATATTTAGCAAGAATACTCTCAAGACTGTCAATATTAAACTCATCGGGTAATACGATTTCTAAGCTAGTGTATCTATTTTCTAAAAGCTTTAAATTAGAGTCCACTTCTTCTGGATTTAAAATAACTATTACCCCATTATTAAAGACTTTAACTCCTAACTCGATAACCTCATCAAATATAATCTGACTATTAGATATTACATTTTCTAAATTCTTATTAATTAGCAAAATAATATTAGCTTTTCTTCTTATATTTCGTGGGATACAGGAAATATCAGGAACATGCTGAGGTTTACTCGCAAATATAACTATATTTTTCATACAAAAATTTCTTCTAAATTAGTTTCAACTTAAATAATAAAATACCGGGTATTTATGGGATTTTCTTATGATTATTAAGCAATTTAGTATTAAATTTAACTTAAAGCAACTTGTTCACGAGAACATAGATAAATCTATTTGTTTTATATAAAACTGAAGCTAGCTATAAAAGTTTTGATATTAATTATGGGGCTGTCCTAGATAACT
>NZ_VXKQ01000031.1:5022-11559 GCF_008711465.1 Francisella sp. SYW-9 | reverse complement strand
AAAGAAATGAAAAAGCTGCACGTAAATTCTTTAAGAAAGCCATTGGTAGGCATGGTTTGCCAGAGAAAGTAAATGTAGATAAATCTGGTGCTAATGAGGCTGCATTACTGACTATCAATATCTACTTATTTTTACTAGGGATATGGTTAACTCATGGTATTGAAATTAGACAAAATAAGTATTTAAATAATTTGATAGAGCAGGATCATAGAAGTATTAAACGATTGACTCGACCCATGATGGGATTTAAGTCTTGGGACTCCATGGAGTCCACTATCGCTGGTTATGAGTTAATAAATATGATTAGAAAAGGTCAGCACATTAATGCTGAAAATATGACTATTTGGGATCAATTCTATTCTATAGCAGCATAACTGTATCTAGAGCATACTGATTTCATGAAAATTGTCACTGATTTAAATATTTGCGACAAAACCGATTTTATTTGGTATAAAATCATTTTATTATTATTTTTTAATAGCTATTGTTATGTTACTCATCTCACGAATATACTAAAAAGGTGACATTCATGTCTAGTGAAATAAAATTCATATCTCTCAAAGCAATAAAAACATCTTTTGAGAATGGAGTAAATTCTTTCTTAGAGCTATATAATATTCAGCATAATAAAAATATCATAAGTTCTAGCCTTAGTAATTTTGGTCAACGAGTCATACATGAGGGTGATCATAATAAAATCCATACTACAGAAATAACAACTAAAGAAGTAGAAAAAGCTAATAAAGTTAAAGCTTTATTAGGTAGAACCCAGTCTGATGAAGAGTTGAAAGATATCTTCAACTCTTTTGGTGATAAAATTATTAATATTGCATTTAAGGATGATAGAAGCTATCTCACATCGCACTATTCCTTTATTGTATTATCTATCCTTCATCAAGCCGTAGTTTTTGATTTATCCAGAGATAAGTCAGTATTATTAGATAATTTTTATAAGATGGAAGAGTTAATAATGACATACTACTTAACTCCGGATACTCGACATAAGACAGTTATGAAAAACTTATTCAAATATATAGCTGATGCTCTTAAGAGATTAAAATATGATGAAAATTCAGTTATGCTTAGTCATGATGAGATAAACTATCTAGAAATAGAAAACACATCAGATACTGAGAAACTTTGGGCTTACTTATGTAGTAAAGATAGCTTTAAAGATATAGAAGATATTATTGGTAGTGACAAAGTTAAATATTATAAAAATTTAGCTAAAGAATTAAAAAAATATAATAGGAATAATAATATTAATTTCGATACAGATATCAAAATTTCTCAACAGACTGTAAGTAAAGTGAAAGATTGTTTCAACACCATTACTAAAACTCTAAAAATCAATGAAGCTATAAGCAATGCATTAGTAGCATATAACCTTAAATTTGAGCAACAAACATCCAATCCTTCTGTTGAAAAAAAGGTTATGAAATACATCGCTTCTAAGGCAAATGATTATAGTTCATTAAAGTATAGAACAGATGTAAGTAATACACTTACTAGTGGAGTAAGTGCGACTACATTAAAAAGCTTAGAAAACCTATTTCCCCCTATAGAGGTAGGACTTCTATCTTATGGCATTTTAACAACGTTAGTAGGTATACTTACTGAGTCAAAAGGTTATGGGATTATTAATCGTCATGGTATAACTGGTCAAATAAGAACCTGTTTATTAAAGAATTATATTAACTTAATTTCTACTTTTATTAGAAATAATTATTTATATTTATTTCGCAAAGAAAGATATAAAATAGATGACTCTATGCAGATAAATTCTACTTTTGTGAAAAACTTTTGTGAGAAATTTCAACAAAATTATGAAAACTCAATTAATGTATTACCGAACAAAGATAAAAAAGGAAGTCTATACTTTTATCTTTCAATGTATGCAGACCCAACTAATAATTCTCAACCTGATATCAAAAAAATGCAACAATGGGCTAGAAGCAAAATATCTTGGATAAATAATAGAACATATTCTGGATCTGTAAATCAAAGCGAAGTTCTTCAAACTATTTTAGTTGATCAACCTTCACCTACTATTATCACTACTAAACTTTAGTGGCTCATTGGTACTGTTACAAACTTTGACTAATTTTATGGTGGTATAGTGAGGAATTTTTTAGGACAGTATTTAGTCAGAAAATAGATGTCAAATTATCAAAAATATTATCTATCTTAACTCTTCCAATACACATCAGCAGGAGTATTATAACCCAAACTTTGATGTAGTCTATCATTGTTATAATAATCAAAGTAATCAGCTAAAGCTTCTCTAACTTCAGCAACAGAGTTAAACTCGTGTAAGTATATACACTCATACTTTACACTCCTCCATAAACGCTCGATAAAAATATTATCAAAACATCTACCTTTGCCGTCCATACTAATTGAAACACCTCTGTTTATCAACTTATTTACCCAATTATTAGAGGTGTATTGAGACCCTTGGTCTGTGTTCATAATGCCACAAACATTATTTTCTAAAACTCTAATAAGAGTATCAACACAAAACTCTGCTTCTAAACTAATACTCAACTGCCAATCTATAACATACCTACTATACCAGTCCATAATGGCTACTAAATAGATATGTCCATGCTTCATTCTAATATACGTTATATCAGAGCACCAGACTTGATTAGGATAGTAAACACAAATACTTTTCATAAGGTATGGATATACTTTATGTTCATGCCTGGATTTTGCGCTTGTATTTGGCTTCGGGTAAATAGTTTGTAATCCCATTTTATCCATTAAGTATCTTACTTGATTCCTAGTAACATCATATCCTTGTTTATTAAGGTTCTACATGGCATTGTTTCTTTTTCATACCAATTATTTACTATACTTTGACTTGGATTTGACAATATATTTATAACTTTAAGGGGGTAAGAAACAATGCCTCTTTGTACAGCTAATTCACTATTTGATCTACCCTGTTTGCGACATCCACCAAAATTGAAAATTTACCATTAAAGTACTCATTAAGCCTATCATAACTATCTTCTGTTGTAGTAAGTACCTCAATAACTTTAAGCATTAACGTGTATTCATCACCATCATCCTTAAATGATCTAACAACTGAATCTAATTCTTTTTTTATTTCATTTTTTAACCTTATTATTTTTTCTTCTTCCCAATCTAAGTTAACTCTTGTTATAAAAAACATTAAATTTTTATCAAAATATTCTGATACTTCTATTTTTTTAAATAGTAACCTTAGGGTATCAGTTAACATAGTCGAACTTATGAATTCTAAGCTTCTAGAGGAATTAGTACTTGTTGAGATGGAACGACGAGTTCTTATATTAGATGGATTAAGAAATCTTTTGTGTTGATCTACCCATAGCATAAAATTATCAAATTTAGTATTCATTTCCATACTTGCTAATATATCAAAATCTTTGTTAGGACTAAAAATAGTAGCCCCAGGATGATTTATTGCTGTGGCTTCACTAAATATTCCTTTATAAGCTTTAACTTGCTTATTTATTAGATCTGCAACTTGTTGACCTATAGGATAATCACCCGTAGCTCCATAGCATGCTTTAAGCGTAATCAAATTTACTTTACTTAAGTCAATGTTTTTTGCAATAGCTAAGCCTTTAATAACATTAGTCAACTCCATTCCATTAAGATAGTTTATACTAGATGTATCTCCATGGGCTTTTACTTGTAAAACCCCTGTATGGTGTAAAACAAATTCTGAATCTGGACCCAAAAGTTCTTCAACTCGTGACATATTTACTCTACGATTAGTAGTACGAAGAGTTCTAGGATCAATACTGTAAACATTTAAATCATTATTAAAATTATGATGGGGTCTTAATTTACCATTATAAAAAATACCAAATTGTTCTGCTGTAACTATTCCATCTGGTGCCGTTAGTGACATTTGATTGATGCCAGCAAATTTTCCTCCTCCAACACTTGTTGCTACATGTGCTACACTTTCAACATTCCCATCAAGTTTAGTGAACATTACTAACCGACCTTCTTCAATACTAATAAGCTTACTCATAGAAGAAATATTTTCGTGATGAAGGTTCAGTAGCCTTCTCATACTTTCTGGATCGCCTCTCGCTGCCAGTTTAAAAAGATTGTTGAGGTCTGTTTTACCAATAATAAGTTGTTCACCTTTTCTTTCTAATACTTCAGTTGCAAACTCCCAACATACATTTGAACCCCTTGATTCGCTCATAAATAACTTGTTTGCGATATTACGAGAAGGGTTGTTTAAATTAAGATTGCTGGGTAATGGCATAGGAGGATCTGCTAGAACATTTTTGTACCAACTCGGTTTTTTTAATATAAAACCACCCATGATTGGATCTGATACTTTTGGTGTATTCCATATAGAAGCAAACATTGTTGCATCATTTTGTCTTTCAAAATCCTTAAACTTTATAAGTTTGCGTTCAAAAGAATTTTGATAAGCTCCTAGCCATTCATTTTCAGATAATAATAGTGGAGAATTTATAGATGGCATACCCTTATTTGCAAACTGATGTGCAGTTAAATCAAATATATATGGTTCACCATGCTTTATTCCTTTTACTACAAAGTGGTTTGTTGGAAGGGTCTCTAGACCACTATTCCATATAAGCATCGCTCTATATTGTATATTAGTAAAGTGATTTTTTTGCATAAAATCAGCAACTTCGCTCAATATAAATTCACATTTTTCTGACGGAGAGGTAATTGCTTCTTTTATTAAACGGTTATTTTTAATTTTATCAAAGTATCCTTGCATATTAGTGGCAATAGGTCTTTCTGGTTTAATTCTTTGAATAGAAACTAATTGCTCATTTAGATTTGAATTTACCGCATTATTACCATAGGTGTATTTTTTTTGGTAATTATCTAAATTAGCCTTTAATACTGACTCTGTATTTCTATTACTTAGCATTTTATTTGCCCATAATTTATTATTAGATTTATAATATCTCTCTAAAAACACATCTATATTTTTCTTTCCTTGCCAAGCTGTAAGAGCTTTAAATCTTTGAAGTCTAGTATTTATATAGTTTTTTACTTCATCAAATTTACTTAATAATGGAGTTCTTAACCATATTGGATCAGTAGTGAGTCCTTTTTTAAATACATTATCTGTGAATGCTTCACCATATTTTCTTGATATTTTATGGAATCCTTTAATTGATTTATAGTCTAGGTAAATACCAGGAAGAGCCGTTAATCCTGCAATTAATGCATTTTTTTTTACTTCATATATAAGCCTTTCGTATTCTTTATGATTAATAGCACTTTGTGCTTTTATAATATTTGGTAGACTACTGGATAACTGCCCCAGACTTAACGCAGCAAGATTCCCAAGAATCTTGAAACCTTTACCACCTGGTATTAGATTTATTGAGATGTCGAGAGTAAATGCAACAATTTCTCCAACGACTTTTAGAGTGTCTAAAAAATGTTCATTACGTATCTGAGAATCAGTTATGGTTAACCTATCTATATTACTTTGAATATTTTCTACTTTTCTATCGAATAAATATTCAGCCGCATTTTTTACCTTCTTAGACTTTAGAGGTGAAAGCCTGTATTTTATATTTCCTGCGACTTTCTCATAAAGGTCCATCATGTTCCTCTGCCAATAATATTCATACACAGGTGTAAGCTTCTCAAAAGTATCTTTAGTAAACTTGCTTCTATCATAAAATGAAACAGAACTTAATATATCTTTTCTTATGTCATCAGCAATTTTTGGAGAGGTATGCCCTCTATGGCTATAAGTATCACTGATAAAACTAAAAAGCAGGCCATAATCACTACTAGTAGAAGAGGGTATCCAAAAAAGTGTAGTTGGTACAATATCTTCTATAATTACTACTCGTGCTGGATTATTTCCTCTTAAGAATTCATAACATCCATCTACATAAGATTTCTGCCAGGACGCTGGATGCTCATAATCCTTCAAATATTTTTCTACTCTTAATTTCATGCTGTCATTTAAAAAATTCACTATATCTGTTTTTTTTGCTTTAAAAGCCTCAAGCTCTTTTTTTAGATATTCCTTAAGTAATTCGTTACTATAAAATAGGTCTTTAATGAAATTATTAGCAAAATTATACTTTATATTTGATACGTATGATCCATATTCTTTATAATGTTTTTTCAACTTTTTATGTCCGATCGTAGTAGGTAGTTCATATAAAGGTAGCCTTAAATAGGATATAGGATTACTTAGTTTTTGTTTACCGTAAGGATATTGAGTAAACTTAACAGACGTTATGGTATCATATTTATAGTCGCCGATAATATTATGGCCTCCCCATGCCTTTAATCTTTCATTAAAGAATTTATAAAAAGGAGTTAGTGGATCAATATACCATTGGATTATATCCAATAATCCTGTTATATATTCTCTTCCTTTAGCTTCAACTTTATCTAAATTATTACTAATAATATCTATTGTATTTTGATCTAAATCTAAATCTTCGGAGTTATTAATAATAGATAATAATATGGCGGCTTCATCAGATTGATCAGTACTTGTTGTGGCAAGTG
>NZ_VXKQ01000031.1:0-4942 GCF_008711465.1 Francisella sp. SYW-9 | reverse complement strand
GTACCTGTTGTGGCAAGTGGGGTACTTGGTGTGGCAAGTGGAGTACCTGTTGTGGCAAGTGGAGTACCTGTTGTGGCAAGTGGAGTACCTGTTGTGGCAAGTGGAGTTGTAAAAGCCATAATAGACTTTAATTTAATAAACTCATTAGTAGCTGCATTTATACCCGATTCAGCCAAGAAAAATGTATCATAATGATGACGGTTTTTAAAAGACCAGCTACTTACTAAATATTTAAAGTCATCAGCAGTCATATTATAAAAATTTGCATAATTGTCACCTAGCCTTTTATAAACACTATAAATCATTTTCCCACGTCTTTTATTAGTTTCAATCTCAGATAGGGAAAATGAACAATACCTCCTAAATTCTTTAACTATATTTTCATCTAATAGAACCTTTTTAAATGCTCTTATAAAGGTGTAGTCACTAATCAGCCTTTTATCATGCATTGAAAAATATATACCAAACAAATTTCTTAAATTAATGAATAATTTATATTTATCTGTATCTACTAAATTATCTGGTACTCTTGATTTGCATTCTGAGATATCAGTAAGAGGAGTTACTAATGATGTTGTAAGTCTAAAAAGAATAATCTCTTTTTTTGTAGGTGGATTATTTTTCCAATATAAATCACCTTCATCAGGATGTCTCAGCAATTTAGTAAGTAAATCACTCGTTATGTGAGTTCCTGATAAATATGTTAGCATAAACAAAAAAGTACTTCTATAGTACTTAAAGTTTTTTATTCCTTGTATACTTCTTAGATCACCTATAGCAACCTCTTGAGCTCTATTAATAGCTCTTTTCTCTTGTATAGGATTTGCCTCAGCTCCAGGAGGGAAGTTGATCGACGGTAGATTATCATATAGTTTTTTTCCCGTTTCATATGCCATTTCTTTTATATTTTGAACCGACGGTATGCTATCCCACATAGTAGATTCCATTTTGGACATAGAATCAGAATTACTAGATGCCTCTTGAAAGTTAGGGCTATCCATCTTGGAGTAATTATTGAACTTACCTGTAGTATTAATAGGTGATAATATATTCATATGAGGAAGCATAGTCTCAGAGCTAAATGTTAAGCTAGCAAGAAAAATAGCTAAAAAAGGTGATATTGACTTTTCTGTAGATAAATTTGGAGAGAAATTGAATTCTGCTGTATCTTTAAACTTTGTTTCTAACCACTTACTAAAAGTTAACTTCTGTTGAGTCGACCTTTTACTGTTCCAATTCATATATTGTTCTAAAAGATAATTTATATCACGGTATGGGCTTAATAATGAACTTTCAAAAGATAATCCTTCTTGCTTACCTCTTACCCAAAGCCTTAAAATGGTTTTACTATTTTCTTTCCAGTAGGAACAAACTTTTTTATTGAAAGATTCTAAAATATTATCATTTATGTAATATAGGTCTCTATATCTATGGTGTGATGCTAGAAATGCCTTATAAAAAGAATAATTTCCTGAATAGGTCTTATTATTACTAAGATTCTTATATTTATCTTTACTAATACGATATATTTTTATTGCACCATATTCTTTTATGGCAGTTTCTGCTACTGCTTCCTCATATCCTATCCAACAATCACTATGAGAATTAATAAAAGCTGAATGAATAAAATTATTTTCTGATATCACGATATTCTTTTGTGTTATCTTAGATAAGGTAATACAAGCTAATTCAAGGTCTGAACCTGTTTGGGGGTTAATTAAGGTTTTAGTTAATAGTTCATTCATATATTTGATAATATTCAGGTATATTAAAAAAATAATTCTAATATAATTTCTTATCATAAATATGTCTCAAATATGTCTCAAATATATCAAAGATGGTTTTAAAGGGGTTCTGTTCCTAAAAGCTAAAAAATATAGCTCAATCAACCACCCCGCCGCAAGCAGCGGGGTATGAGCTGTCTTCATAGCAACTCTAATTGCTTTCCTTTATGTAGCCTATTATATTCTTCACCCTGATTCTTAACGTAATTGGCTATCATATTTTCATCTCCTTGCTTACCTACACTACTAGCAAAATATCCATCTGTCCATAACTCCCCTCCCCATAATTGCTTCTTAACATGAGGGCAAACTTTGAATATATTTCTTGCAGTGATACTTTTTATTATCGTTACTATTTTTGTAACACTATAGCTCGGAACTGACTGTACTAAAAAATGTACATGATCTTTATCTGTTCCAATTGCTATAAAGTTAACCTGGTATCTAGATTCCAACTCAATACAACTTCTAGATAACTCCAGGTCAACATTATCATCAAATATGACTCTCCTATATTTTGCAGGAAAAACTAAATGGTATAGCAAAATAGTTACGTTATGACTCTTCTTTATATATCTACTCATAGGCTACCATTATACGCCCCAAGGGGCGGGGAATAAAACCCAAAGAGATTTAAAATTGCTGTTGAAGTAGAAGAGCTAGATAGAATAAAGGTTAGACTATATTCAGGCATTGTTTCTTACCCCCTTAAAGTTATGAATATATTGTCAAATCCAAGTCAAAGAATTAGAATCAATTAACTTTAAAAATATAAAATACCAATGCCATATAAATACCCTGAATCAAAAGATTGGCATGTGCCTAAACAAAAACATAAAATTACAAATGGGTCTGAATATAATAAGGCTCTGACAAATAGAGGTCGTATAGATATATGGCTTACAGTTGATGCTGTAAATAATTGGCATGAAAAAGACCAAAAGAATATTGGGGAAGGAACACCACAACGATATACTGATTTTGCTATTAGAATCTGTCATGAGATAAGGATGATATATAAGCAACCATTAAGGCAAACACAAGGTTTTATAAATTCTTTATTCGAAATAATGGGATTAGATATACAATGTCCTAATTTCTGTACTCTAAGCAAACGTTTAAAATCATTAGGTATAGAATGTCCGAAGTATACAGAGAAAGATACAGTAGATGAGTCAGTAGCAGATATATCTATAGATTCTACTGGATTAAAGAGATTTGGTAGAGATGAGTGGCATCAAGAGAAACATAAAGTTTCAGCTAAACGTAGTTGGAGAAAATATCATGCAGCTGTATCAAATAAACATTATATTCATGCAGTTGAATTAACTAATAGATTTGATACTGATGAAAGAGTTGTAGATAAACTATTTAACCAGATAGGTGTAGATACTTCTCACTTTTCAGCTGGTGGAGCTTACGATAGTTTTAATGTATATGAGAAGATAAATGATAAGTTCCCATCTAGGTAGCAATACCACCAGATAAAAATGCAAAGATGAGTGACTCAAATCATGTATTAAGAAATCATAATCTAGAGTTGATAGCTAAACATGGTAGAATGCATTGGCAAACAAAAACTAAATATGGCAATAGAAATTATAGTGAGTTAGCCATGCAAAGATATAAAAGAAGGGGCTGTCCTAGATAACTAAGTTATGTTAGGATGTTTTTGATGAGAAAAGGTATAGATGAATTAGAAATGTATTCGAAACTATCACTTAGTGATTGCCAAGATGTGTATGATAATAAAATTAAAGATTTTCCATTTTAAAAATGTGGCCCTCAGCGCACGTAGGTTAACCAGTATCCTTTTATCAAACTATAAAAAAAGTAGGGGAAATATTCAACTCACTGAGATTAACTGCTAAACCATAGCCCCAGCTCAGTTGGCTTACGTTCTTCTTTACGATTTGCATCTTCTGCTAAGCATAACTGCACTGCTTGATCAATAAATTCTTCTGGGTATCTTTTGTAAGCCATTTCTCTTTCCTTTTTTTGACATCAAAAGTGTCCCAAATTGACGGGTAGATCAATTTATCGCAATACACATATTGATTTAATTTAATTTTTATATATACTTAATACAAAGGAGCTCTTTTGATTATAAGGATATTTATCGTTTTAACTATGAATGTATTAATTTTCAACAAAGATAGTGTTAAGCTTTTTGAGTTAAAACTTTATTTTGAAACTTATTCTTATACTGTAACAGCTATTCAAGAACTTAAGTTAATAAAGAAAATACTGACAAAATATAATATAAATTTCCTAATTATTTATACATGTCCTGACACAAATCAATCTGTAGAAATCTGTAAGAATATAAGAAGATATTCTGATATTCCTCTAATATTTATTACACCAGAAGAATCAGATTTAGAAAAAATAATTAGTCTTGAAGTTGGAGCTGATGATTTCTTGTCTACTCATGTTAGTAATAGAGAATTATTAGCAAGGCTTAAATCTGTGTCACGTAGATATTATAATCATCATTTAAATAAACCTGGGAAAGAAATCTATCCTAGGTATAAATTTCTTCACTGGATAGTAGATACAGCTGAAAGAAGTTTAAAGGATAGTTTAGGACATGAAGTTTATATTTCAACAGGATTATATAACTTACTTCTAGTATTTTTAGAAAATGTAAATATTATATTAAGTAGAGATAGATTAATTGACTTAACAAAATCTGAATCATCCTTTTCTTTATATAGATCTATTGATGTTCAGGTAGGAAGATTAAGAAAGATACTTCAATTAGATAAAGAATCAAATATAATAAAAACAGTACGCTCGGTAGGTTATGTATTTACAGTTAGTGCTAATATTATTTAGTGAGAGATTTATCTTAGTATTTGTATTTTCTATGAAGTTTTAAAAAGTAAGGTGGTATCTTCATGCTATTGTTAGTGGTTTATCCTTAATTGTTGCATTAGCTATATCTGAGTTATATATAAAGAAATGAAAGAAAAGAAGAAAAATAGAAATAATACTTTTTTTAAATAATAAGGAGAATATCAATAGTGTATAAAAGTATTTTAATAGAGAATACTGAAATAAATCTTCTACTATATGTAATTTGCAAACATTATAAGTTTAGTAGTAAAAATATAATTCAAGAAGTTAATATGATGCATGGGTTCTGTCGCAAACTG
>NZ_VXKQ01000030.1 GCF_008711465.1 Francisella sp. SYW-9 | reverse complement strand
TGGAATCAAGCTAAGAGGCATTTGAGAAAATTTAATGGTATTCCTAGAGATCATTCTTACTTGTTTTTGAAGGAATGTGAGTGGAGATTTAACCACAGTGATTCTAAGGAACAGCTAAAGCTAATTAGACACTGGGTTAGAGAGAGTTTAAAGTAAACTTATCTAGGACAGCCCCTAATATAATTATTATCGATGCTTTATTTCTTTACTATATTTACTATATAAATACTAATCTACCTATTACTTTTTGAGTAGTGCTATTAATTTTCACCATGTGTTTTAAAAAAGTATATTGTTATTCTAATAACTCATTATTTAGCGTGGGGTATATAAACAATTATGGATACAAAAGAAAGAGTTTCTTTCGTTGAATTAATAACAATAATAGCACTAACTACGATTTTAATTACTATATCAGCTCCTATGTATGCAAATCATAGAGCAAGAAATAAACTTCTTTTAGAGTTAGAGAAGTTAAAGTCTATTTCCCAATATATATCAAATGAATCAGGAGTAATGAGTTATTCTTTTACTAGCCTTAAAGAGATTCCTAAAGATTTTCATATAAACTCTAATGGTGCTATAGCTATAAATACAGATGATATAGCTTCTGGCTCATCAATATCTTTAGTACCAACATTAACATCAGGTGCTATTGTTTGGAATTGTGTTATTAAGGGTTTAGATCAATTTCAAATACCCAAACCGTGCAAAGGAAGCTTAATATCTCAAAAAAGCCTAGTTAAGTCACTATATGATCCTACAAAAGATTTAGATAGTTTCACTATTATTCAGCATGGACAAGAATGTATAACAGTTAATTGTACTATATATAAATGCACAATTACTCAAATTAATGGTAGAAGATGGTTAGCTCAATACATAGATCAACTTAATCTTATTCAACTATATAAAGAAGATTCTAATTATTTAATAAATTTATATACAAATAATCTAACTATAGATCCATCTATTGTTGATTCAGAGTTATTGCAACAGTTTGTTGATGAATCGATAAGGTTATTTAATAGTTAAGTACGAGGTTGACATGAATAATAAAGGTTTTTCAGTAGTCGAGTTAATGGTGGTTATAGCTATAGTAGCAATTATAACTGCAATTGTCACACCTATGTATTCAAATTATACTATTCGCGCGAAGATAGGTTCTGAATTAGAAAAGTTAGGAGAAGCTAAGGCAAATGCATCTGAATATATTATAAATAATCTAATATTGGATTATACGGTTGAGGATTTAGGCGATTTACCAAGTGGCTCTAGTATTGAAGAAGGTGGAGCTATTGTTTTAAGTACAGAGCAAATAGTCTCAGGATCTTCAATATCCTTAGTTCCAACAATAAGTTCAGGATCAATAGTTTGGAGCTGTATCGGAATTGGTCTAACAAATTCTCAAGTTCCTAGTAGTTGTAGGGAAACTACTGATAATCAAGATTCTATGGATAATCAGGTTGAATTAGTAGAAAGTAATAAGTGGGGTAGTTATGATTGCCCGAATGGCTATACCTGTTATTCTTATGGAGAAGATCAAACTATAATCGATGGTAACTCACAGTTCCAGGCTAGATATTATCAAGGTGCGGGTAATGGTGACGGAGTATATGATTCTGAGACAGGTACATTTAGAGAAACATATCAAATGTATACACATCCTAATGGATTAATATATGCTAATGGGAAATATAATGGAGAAGATTTTAGTATAACATTTAACTCTATAGCTCAGCTTGAAAGTGCAAATATTGATAGTAGTATAAAAGATGAAGTACGTAACTCAATTGAATTAATGAATCAAGCGAATGGTTTTTGTAGTACAAATAGTAGCTTTTGGGCTTGTAGTTAATTTTAAGATTTATATTTTTAACTGTTCTAAATACCACTTATCAAGAGATATTACACAGTTACCATATTTAACTGACTTATAAGTCCCACCTTTATAAGTAGAGCTAATATCAGAGCATATTTTATCACGATATTCTTTAAAGCCTTTAATATCATGGTCTTGTATCTTATCTAACTTATTGTCATACTTTTGTATTTGTGATTTTAAACATTTATTTATTTGGTAAGTATTTCCATCACATAAATTATCTGCAAATATAAAGATAGGAGCGGTTATAAAAACGGTAAGTGATATTTTTTCATTACTATAAATTCCTAAATGTTTATATTTCTATAATATGGCTGTCTAATTCAATAAAATTATCTATTTTATTTCTCTCTGTGGTGGTAATGAAAACCTGAGATTTTAGCTTTTTTAGATAGTTAAATAATGTTTTGGTATGAGTAGCATCTAATTCTGAGGTTATATCATCGATTAGATAAATACATTTGTTTTCATTCTCAATATTATGTATCTCACCTTGGGCTAACTTAATAGCACAGATAAGAAGTTTCTGTTGGCCTCGTGAGAAGATGTCTTGTATAGGTTTGTTATTGACTGTCAGAACTATGTCTGCTTTATGAGGACCATGATTAGTAACCTTATATCTATTATCATAATCAAATGATTCTTCAAGTACTTGCGAGAGTTCTTTGTGCGAGTTCCAACCACGAGAGTATTCAATTTCTAGTTTTAAATCTGGATTAAATTGCGAAAGGATTTCATAGATCTTTGGCTTTAGCTTTGTAAAGTAATCTTGTCTTTTTGTATCTAATATATTGGCAAACTCACAAAGTTTTTTATCTATGCTAGTTATATAAGCATAAGGGTAGTTTTGTTTAAGTGCTGAGTTTCTTTGTTTAACTAGAAATTTAGTTTGTTGCCATATTCTTAAGAAAGTTTTATCAAGATAAAAAGCTCCCCAATCAAGTACCTTACAACGTTGTTGCGCGCCTGAGTTTATGATGTTAAAACTTTCAGGATTCATTAGTTGTATTGGTAAAGTTCGGGTGATTTCAGCGTGATTTTTTTGAATTTCGCTATTTAGTTTTGAAATGTTGTTACTATTTTTTCTACGTGATATAGAGATAGTTACCTCATCAGGATTATACGATTTTGTATAAATTATAAACTCATCAGCCTCGTGATTTATAATTCTATTTAGTTGAGAGCTACGGAATGATCTACTGTGCGATAAGAAATAAATTGCTTCAAGAATTGAGGTTTTACCAGAGCCATTTTTACCAACTATAAAATTTATATTGTCTTTAAAATCAAAACTTTTAAAAGGTATATTCCTAAAATTTTGCAGACGTAGATTGGATATATACATTTCAGATAAATTCTAAGCTGGTATTATAAATTTGTTGTTTTAGTATATCAGGATTTAGATCATAAATATTGCTTAAGAGTTCAAAAATCTTAGGTATATTTTTAGGAGTATTGATATTTTCATTACTGTTATAAAGTGGCATATCTGGTGAGTCTGTTTCTAAAACTATATCTTTAGAGTCAATTTTACTTAAAGTATCTTTGAGTTTTGTCTTTGGGTGTGAGAGTATGCCACCAACCCCAAGCTTAAAACCAAGGTCTATATATTTTTGAGCAATATCATAATTAGCATTAAATGCATGAATTATTCCACCATGCTTAAACTTTAGATCTTTCAGAGTTTTTAAAACCTCATTGTGCGATTTAACAGTATGGATAATGATCTTTTTATTGAGGTTATTTGCAATACTTGTTTGAGCTGAAAATAATTCTAATTGCTTATCAAAATTCTCAAATCTTTTATCAAGGCCAATCTCTCCAATTAGTTTTGTTGATGTTTTTTGTGTATATACTTCTAAATCATTTAAATCAGAGTCAGAGTGTTTATCTATAAAAATAGGGTGTAATCCAAAGCATATATGGATACTACTAAATTCTTTATTTAAAGATATTAGATTATTCCATGAAGCTCTTTGAGTCGCTGGATTTATGAAGTGTTTGATCTCTAAATCACCACACCTATTTATTAAATCTTTACGATTTATATCAAAAACTTCAAAATCTAAGTGGCAATGAGTATCAATAAACATATATGATTATTAGTTAAATTCTTTGGGTTATTAAGTTATAATATAGCTCAATATTTATAAGAATAATACTTTTGCTATCCTGAATTAGTTTTAGGATCTCAATATGGTTGCTTTAGCATCACATTTGAGGAAGTGTTAACGAGAAATAAACATTTATTTATAAGGTTTGTAAATGAGCAAAGTTACAAAAGATTTTTTATTTGAACTAGGTACAGAAGAGCTACCTCCAAAAGCACTTAAAAAGTTGTCTCAATCATTACTAGCAAGTGTTGAAAACCAGCTTAAAGAAGCAAAAATAGATTTTGCTGCAACAAAGTGGTTTGCATCACCGAGAAGACTATCTTTTATAATTAAAGATTTAGCATCATCTCAAGATGACATAGTAGTTGAAAAGCAGGGACCTTTGGTAAGCATTGCATATAAAGATGGCGAGCCAACTAAAGTTGGTTTAGGATTTGCTAAATCTTGTGGTGTAGAGTTAGATCAGTTGGATACTATAGAAACTCCAAAAGGAGACAAGCTATTTTATAAAACAACTCAAACGGGTCAAACTACAGTAAAATTACTTCAAGATATTATTACAAAAGCTCTAAAACAATTGCCAATTCCAAAAATGATGCGTTGGGGTGACTCACCCGTTGAGTTCGTAAGACCTGTACATTGGGTTTTAGCTCTATATGGTAAAGATGTTGTTGATATGCAAATGCTAGGACATAATGCATCTAATATAACTTATGGACATAGATTCCATCATCCAGAAGCTATAACTGTTCAGAATATAGCTGATTATGCTGAGTTATTAGCTAATGCTATGGTGTTGGTAGATTGGGAACAACGCAAGCAAAAGCTAGTTGAACAGGCAAAAGCTATCGCTAAACAAAATAATTACCAAGTTGTCTTAGATGAAGATTTAGTTGAAGAAGTTTGCGCTATTATTGAATATCCAAATGCGATGCTATGTAGCTTTAATGAAGATTTTTTGAGAGTTCCTCAAGAGGCTTTAATATCTTCAATGGAAGAGCATCAAAAATGTTTTGCTCTTTTAGATAATAATGATAACTTGGTTGCACACTTTATCACAATTTCAAATATCCAAAGTAAAAAACCAGAACTAGTAACAACTGGTAACCAAAAGGTTATGAATGCTAGATTAGCAGATGCTGCTTTTTTCTATGATACCGATTTAAAGCATTCACTAGATAGTCTATTGCCAAAGTTAGAGAATGTAACATTCCAAAATAAACTTGGTAATATGTATCAAAAAGCTCAAAGAATAGCTGATATATCACAAAACTTAGCCGAGCTAAGTAACATTGATACACAACAAGCTTATAGAGCTGGCTTACTAGCTAAAGCAGATTTAATATCTGATATGGTTTTTGAGTTTACTGACCTTCAAGGGATAATTGGTAAATATTATGCAAAAGCACATGGCGAGTCTGAAGTTGTAGCAGATGCTATAGAGCAACAATATTGGCCTAAATATTCAGGAGCAGAACTTCCTAAAACTGATGTGGCAGCATGTGTTGCTTTAGCTGAGAAATTAGATACTTTAGTTGGTATATTTGGTATTGGACAAAAGCCAACTGGTAATAAAGATCCATTTGCCCTAAGAAGGTCAGCGATTGGGATATTGCGTATACTAAGAGATACAAATATTGATATTTCTTTAGAAAAGGTTATTGATGTTGCTATAGCAAGCTATGAAAAAGTTAATAATTTAGAGCTTAAAGATGATGTTAAAACTGAAATTGTAGCTTTCTGTATAGATAGGTTAAAAAACTTATACAAAGATGAAAGTATCTCTGTAAATACTTTTGAGGCTATTAATAATACTGATTATGATTCGATAAAAGATTTTGCTGCTAGAGTAAAAGCTGTAAACAGCTTTAATAACCTAGATAAAGCACAAAGTCTTATAGCATCTAACAAACGTGTGGCTAATATTTTAGCTAAAAATGCTAAAGAAAAAGCAGATGCTTATGATATAGAGTTAGCCAAATCTACAGCAAATGAATATGAGCTAGCATTAGCTTATAGTATAGAGGAAGTCACACCTGATCTTGAAAAATATATAAAAAATAGAGAATATAACTATGCTTTAGAACTACTAAGTAGTTTAGATAAGGTAGTTAGTGAATTTTTTGATAATGTTATGGTTATGGATGAGGATATCAAAGTTAGACAAAATAGAATCACGCTGCTTGCTAATCTTCATAAACTTTTTGCAGATGTTGCAGATATATCGAAACTCTAAACTTTAAATAAAATATTTATTTTATAACTTTCTTGTTCTATTATTGTTTTATTACTATGTTTAGTGATGTATTAATATGTCAAATCAAAAAAATGTCTTAGGAACTGATTTAAAACCATGTTGTTTAGCTCCAATAACAGGGTTTTATCGTGATGGTTTTTGCCGTACTGATAAGCATGATACTGCTCGTCATGTTGTATGTGCGATAATGACCAAAGAGTTTCTAGAGTATACAGCATCTCGAGGTAATGATTTATCAACACCAAATTTATTATTTGATTTTCCAGGTCTTAAACCTGGAGACAAATGGTGCTTATGCGCTTTGCGATGGTTAGAAGCCTATGAGAATAATTGTGCTCCTGAGGTTATCCTTGAGGCAACTCATGAATCAGCACTTGAGATAATCAAAAAAGAATATCTATTAGAAAAAGCTTATGTAAATATCATTGCATAAGCTAAGAGTTTCTTTGATTTAACTTATAAACACCAAAGAATAAGATAATTGTTAATATACAAAAACCTAACTGAGCATATGGTGCTGCAATTATAAGATCTCTACCATGATAAAAACTTACGATATAGCTACCACTAGCTGCGATCATATTTTTAGTGAAGTTTACTATTGAATTAGCAGTTCCAAAACTATGATCTATCTGATCTATAGTAAATGAGTATATTAATGTTGAAGCAAAAGAGACTCCTGAGCATAGAGCTAGCATGGTTAGTGTGTATATCAGAGCGTTATCTAAGTTGAGACTGTTAAAAATTATTAAAATAATACAACTTAGAGTGATTAGACCAATACTATAATATAAGAATCTTAACTGCTGTATGTGCACAGAATTCTTCTTGATAATCATATTTGCAAAAATAGAACCAACACAGCATACGCCATAGTAAAAGCAGTACCAAAAAGATCCTGTAGCATAGCTTCCAAGATATATTAAAGCAGATGATGATATGTATATAAATAGTGCTGCAAAGATAGTTCCACTCGCAAATGTAGCTAACATAAATCTAATGTTCATTAAGTGTTGGAAATAACCAGGGATTAGTTTTATCAGGCTACTTTTTCTATCTTTAGGATCTAGTGTTTCCTCAATTATACAGGCACATATAAGCATAACTACACCATAGAATGTAAGAAAATGAAAAGTACTTTGCCAGGTGTGAGTTAAGTTTGTAAGTATAGTTCCAATAATTGGTGCTACTATAGGTGCTACAAGTAATATCATAATAATTGTAGCAACAAGATTAGTAAGCTGAGCTCCTTTATAACAGTCTCTAGCTATTGAAAACGCAACTACAGCTCCAACAGAATCTGCTAACCCTTGGATTAATCTCATAGTTTCAAGCATCTGAAAATTATGGCTATATGAGCATGAAATAGTACTGATTATATAGATGATACTGCCTATGATAATGACATTTTTACGCCCATATTTATCTGATATGGCACCCCAAAATAGCATACCAAAAGAGAAGCCTACAAAATAGGTAGCAAATGTTGTCAGAACAGTGCTGTTACTGACCCCAAAATCATTAGCAATTAAGGGAATAGCAGGAGCATACGTATTTACAGCTAAAGGAGGTAGAGCTGCAAATAGAGCAAGTACTATTGGGAATAGTTTAGAATTTCTAGTTATATAAGTCATTGAGAAAAAGCAGAATATTTTACTATATTATTTAATGATATCTAGTATATACTCTTTTAATTTTTTACCAACTACTTTGTGTCTCCAGCCATTTAATAATTTACCTTTAGAATAACTATTATCAACACCTAGATTATATGCCAAAGACTTTATATCTTTTCGCGATCCAATCAAGCTACTATCAAAACCAAAATCTTTAGTTTGAGCATCAAAGTAAGCAATTATTTTATCATTGATCTCAGAAGATATCTTACTACTTATTTGTCTTTTCTCAATCAGGCTCTCTTGCACATTATGAGCTAATTTAAGAACATCAATTATTGATTTTTTTAACCAAGGTTTGAGTTTCTTTAGCTCTTGATGCTTAAAATCATCGATAGATTTTGGCTTCATATGAGCTATTAGATATAAGATTTTATTGTTAAACATAAATCTCACAGGAATATTTTTCTCTTGAGCAACTTGCTCGCGCCATTGTGCTATTGCTATGGCATTTCTTTGAACTTCTTCATCAAACTTTTGGATATTACCTATTTTTGTATGAATAATCTCAACTGAGTTAAAATCTGTCTTTTGAATATCTATAAGTTCTTGTTTATAGAAATCTTTATAGTCACTGTTATCAAGCTTTGTATTAAGATCATCACGTATTTCTATAAGATGTTCAACATCTTTAATAGCATAGTTTATTTGCTTTTCAGATAATGGTCTTTTTCTCCAGTCAGAAAACTGAGACTCTTTTTCCATGTCAATATCGAGGATCTCTTTCATAAGAGATTTTAAGGATAGTTGAGTTTGAAAGCCAAGAAATGTTGCTGCAAGCTGAGTATCAAAGATATTATTAACTTCACAATTGAAAAATCTTTTGATTATAGGAATATCATTTGTTGCAGAGTGAATAATCTTTTCGATATTTTGATTCTCAAAAATCTTCTTAAGAGGTGAGAAATCTAGATCTACAAGTGTATCTATCAAAAAGACTTCATTTTTAGTAGCTATTTGGATTAGACAAAGTTCTGGATAGTATGTGCGCATCCAGTAAAACTCTGTATCTACAGCTATTTTATTTGTATTTTCTAAAGTAATTATTAAATTATTTAATTGTTTATTTGTATTTATTATCATTTTTATAATTTATTAAGAGGTTTTTTCCATGCTGTTGTAGCAATTTGTTTCGCATTTTGTATGATTAGGTTGCCATGAGCTAGGATAATCTTATCAAAATCCCATTCTAATATTGTTTGTAAAGATTGGGCAGCCAACTTCTTATCCTTCCATCCAAGCTGGTATTCTGGTGCTGGTTTTGCTTTGTTCCACATTCTAAAAATTAGCCACCATATTTTAATACCAAAACCTATATTTTGCGTTTTATTTCCAATGTTTTCTATGATATCAACAACAATCAAAGTTTTTGTCTCTTTATGCAGCAATACTACTTCATTCATAACTTTAGAGCCAAGGATAGGTTGTTGCTGAAATTCATTTAGTAAAGCTTTTTCTGTAAGAATACCATCATATTTTAGATTAGGTTGTTTTTTTTCAATACCTTCACAGATATAAGTTTTAGCATTTGGAAAAGCTTCTTGAGCTGAGCTAATATAAAGATGATGGAAATTACCTGGAGCAAATATATAACTTACTTCACCAAGTTTAAGAATTTCTTGTTTAAGCTTTTCATCAATTTTACACGGTGAATGGATAAGAATTGAATTATCATCTAATTTAACTAATGTTGTGCGAGAGCTAAATTTAACACCTGAATATTTTATAGGATACTCAATAATCCATATTTTATTTTCTATAAAAGAAATTATTTCGTACATGTAGTTTATTTTGTGTTACATGGAGTAAATTAAATTGCATATATGGTAACATTTTCACATACATATTAGTTAATAAAAATTAGATGATTTCTGATAATTCTAAAGATTTTGATTTGAAAAGCTTTTTGGCTAACCTAACTACCCATTCAGGTGTTTATCGTATGATTGATAAAGATGGTGAGATAATTTACGTAGGTAAAGCAAAGAATCTTAAAAATCGTGTTAATAGTTATTTTTCAAAAGGTGCTAAAGATAGCAAAACTTTAATGATGGCAGCTCAAGTCGTTAGGATTGAGATAACCATTACTCCAAGTGATTATGAGGCATATTTATTAGAGAATAATTTAATTAAGCAACATAGGCCTAAGTATAATATCCTTTTTAAAGATGATAAAAGCTATCCATATCTAGTAATTTCACATGACAAGTTTCCTAGAGTTTCTTTTTATCGTGGTAAATCAGCATATAAAAAAGGTCAGTGTTTTGGTCCATATGTTTCAATATCTTCAGTAAAGAGTACTTTAAATATTATCCAAAAGATATTTCCTATTCGACAATGTGAAAATTCATATTATAAATCTAGAGTCAGACCATGCTTGCAATATCAGATTAAGAGATGCTTAGCTCCTTGTGTGGGGTTGGTTTCTCAAGAACAATATAATGAGCAATTAGTAATATTAAAGAAGTTTTTGGCGGGTAAGTTTAGTAGTGTTTTAGAAGAAGTATCTGAGAAAATGTATCAAGCTTCGGAAAATATTGAGTATGAAAAAGCTCAGATATATCGTGATCAGCTAGTAGTACTGCGTAAGTTACAGCAACAGCAAATAGTTGATATACAAGCAGATAAAACTTTTGATGTGATTGGTATTTATATACAAGATAACTATGCAAGTATTGCTTTATTACAGATTCAAAATGGTGATGTTGTTGCAGATAGACATTGGAGTATTGATGCGAAAGGTCAGGATAAAACCTCAATAATGCATGCATTCTTATCACATTTTTATTTAGGTGATGAAATTCGTAATATTTGGCCTAAAAATATAATTTTATCAAAGGTTGATTTTAGTGAGATACAAGATCTTATGACAAGTATTTCTCAGAAAATAGGTCAATCAATAAACTGGATATTAGCACCAGCCGCGGATAATCTCAAATGGTTAAAGCTAGCAGAGGTAAATGCTCGCCAAAAGCTAAATATATACACAAGCTCAAAGTCACAATATCAAAAACGCTTAGATTCGCTAAAAGAGTTTCTTGAACTTGATCAAGATATTAAACGTATTGAGTGTTTTGATATTTCACATTTTCAAGGTGAGGCAACTATTGCTTCATGTGTTGTTTATACAGATGAGGGCGAGGATCGTAAATCTCATCGTAGGTATAATATCAAAGATGTCAAAGCAGGAGATGATTATGCTGCCATTCATCAAGCTGTTTCACGACGAGTAAGTTCAGGATTAGAAGCTGATAATCTTCCAGATGTAATGATAATAGATGGCGGTAAAGGGCAGATCCATCAGGCTGAGGCAGTATTTAGAGAATTTAGGATTCAAGATAAAGTTCAGCTTGTCAGTCTTGGTAAGGGTGTTGAGCGAATTAGTGGTAAAGAAAAAATTTACAAAGGTTTTGATGATATTGAATATACATTAGATGAACATAATCCAGGGTTCTTACTTTTACGTCAAGTTAGAGACTCTGCACATGATCATGCTATTAAAGGTCAAAGAAAGAAAGTTAGCTCAAATAGGCAATCATCAATTATTGAAGAAATCGAAGGAGTTGGACCTAAGCGTCGTAAAGCATTAATAATGTATTTCGGAGGTTGGCAAGAACTAAGTAGAGCATCAGTAGATGAAATTTCTAAGGTAAAAGGAATTAGTAAAAAACTAGCTCAAGAGATTTGGGAATGTTTTCATTAAAGTTTAGGATGTATTATATAACTAATCTGAGATAAATATGTCATTCTCCGACTTGATCGTAGAATCTAATTATAAAACTCATAATGATGAGTAGGTTCTGTGATTACACTTCAATTTCGCTAAGTGATCGGATAGGGTGATAACTGTCGTTTTAAAAGAGACTATATATGAATAAATTATTTTGTGTTAAAGTTAGTCGTTAATTTGCGTATAGGAGGTCAATAGAATGTCTAACATAAGAAACCTAGCTTTATTTTTTATAATAGGAATAGCGCTTATAGTTTTTTTCTATTTTTTTGTTGATAGACAGATAGTATGGTTTTTACATGATCATCATTCTAGAAGTTACAAAATATTAGAAATTCTTGCCAATGATATAGTCTTTTATCTCAGAGAATTAATTCCTATATTTTATATTTATTTCTTTATTAAACTTGTAATAAAAAAGACTAATAATTTAGATTACAAAGTTTTACTTATAGCAAATGCTGTAGTTATAGGACAAATTTTAAAAGATTTTTTGAAGGGAATATTTGGTAGATATTGGACAGCTACTTTTATCAATAATAATCCTTCACTAATTAGAGATCATGTTTATGGTTTTAATTGGTTTCATTCAGGTAGTGCGTATGGTTCATTTCCATCTGGACATGCAACTTTTATACTTTCATTCTCAGTAACTGCATGGATATTATTTCCTAAGTTACGTTGGCTTTGGGCTTTACTAGCAGCTTTAGTCGTGGCTAGTCAGCTATTGATGTATTTTCACTTTGCTAGTGATTTGATTGCTGGATCAATGCTTGGTACGTTGGTTGGTTATTATACAGCTAGTTTTTATAATAAAAGATCATCAACTTAATTTAGTAGAATGATAGCATTTAACAAAAACTATAGTTATAAAATGCTGATATGTTAAAATTATCACAAATATTTAATATTTGAATTTTAAAACTACTAATAATATGGAAAATAAACAAAGAAAAGCAATATCACTAATATCTGGTGGTCTTGATTCAATGCTTGCGACAAAACTTATGTTAGAGCAAGGTATACATGTTGAAGGTATAAATTTTTTTACGGGCTTTTGTGTTGAAGGACATACTCATGCGATCCGTAAACATGATAAAGAAAAACAAAAAAGAAATAATGCACTATGGGTTGCTGAGCAGCTTGGTATAAAGCTACATATCATAGATGTAATAGAAGAATACAAAGATGTACTTCTAAACCCTAAATATGGCTATGGTGCAAATATGAATCCATGCCTTGATTGTAAAATATTTATGGTACGTAAAGCAAAAGAGTGGGCTATAGAGAATGGTTTTGACTTTATCATAACAGGTGAAGTTATTGGTCAAAGACCAATGTCCCAGCGTAGAAGTACCATGCCTGTTGTACAAAAACAATCAGGTATTGATGATCTTCTACTTAGACCTCTGAGTGCAAAAAACTTACCAGAGACTAAGCCCGAAAGAGAAGGTTGGGTTGATAGATCTAAGCTAATGGGAATCACAGGTCGTGGCAGAAAAGAGCAGATGAAAATGGCTCGTGATTGGGGTATTGAAGATTATGCATCTCCTGCTGGGGGCTGTTGTTTTCTTACAGATAAACAATACTCTGATAAGTTAGTTGATCTATGGCAAGCACGAAACTCAAAAGAGTATGAGTTTGATGATATTATGCTTTTAAAGGTTGGTAGACACCTTCGTTTCAAACCTGAATATAAATTAATAATTGGCCGCGAAGAAGGCGAGAATAATTATTTAAATGGTTATAAAAACCAATTTGCTTATGTATATTGCTCATCTCATGGAGGTCCTTTGATCCTTATAGATGGAGATTTTGATAAAGCTGATGAGGAATTTACAGCTAGTGTCTTAGGTAGATTTACTCAAGGTAAAAATGCTGAAACAGTGACTATGGTGTTTAACTATACAGATGGAACAAGTAAAGAAATCGTTGTAAAACCTATGCTAGCAGAAGAGATCAAACAGGAGTGGTATATATAATGAAAGAATTAAGTCTTGAAAGATTATTATGCCCTATGCCTGTGATTAAGACACAAAATGCTTTAAGAAGTATGCAATCAGGTGAACAGTTGAAAGTAATATGTACAGATCCTGGGACTATGCATGATATACCAGCATGGTGTAAAGTTAATGATTATATACTTGTCAAAGCAGAGCAAGTAGAAGATAAATATGAATTTGTAATCGAGGTGAAATAGTGGATCATTCAGTTTTAAATGTATTGGTATGTGCAGCTTGTAGATCAAGCTTACATTATGATAAAGAGAATAAGTTATTAATTTGTAAGGCAGATAAGCTAGCATATCCAATTAAAGAAAATATTCCAGTAATGTTAGTTGAAGAAGCAAAGAAATTAACTTTGGAAGAGGTTAAAAAATATGACTAATATTCACGTTGTAATTCCAGCACGACTTAAATCAACACGTTTGCCTGGTAAGATGCTTGCTGATATTGCAGGTAAGCCTATGATTCAAAGAGTATATGAGCAGGTCTCTAAGTCGAAATTTAAAAGCATAATTATTGCTACAGATTCTCAGGAGATTAAGGATGTTGCAGAAGGTTTTGGTGCAAAAGTAATCTTAACAAGAGATGATCATGAGTCTGGTACAGATAGAATTGCTGAAGCTGTTACTAGTTTGGGATTTGATGATGAAGATGTTGTAGTTAATGTCCAAGGTGATGAGCCTTTAATACCAGTAGAGAATATTGAGCAAGCTGCGCAGTTATTAATAGATAAGCCTGAAGCTGTAGTATCTACTCTTTGTGAGAGAATCTTAGCTGCAGAAGATATCTATAATCTTAATAACGTTAAGGTAGTTTTTGATAAGAATAATTATGCATTGTACTTTAGTAGAGCTTCAATTCCTTTTGAAAGAGGGCATTCTGAGAATCTACAAGTTAATGTTTCGGAATTTTTTAGACATATTGGTATTTATACGTATAGGGTTGGCTTCCTAAAACATTATGCAGAACTGACTGTATCACCTATAGAAAAATATGAAGCACTTGAACAGCTTAGAGTTTTATATAATGGCTATAAGATAGCTGTTGCTCAAGCACTTAAGCCAACTCCTGCAGGTGTTGATACTCAGCAAGATTTAGATAAAATAAGGGGGCTTTTCAATGTTTAAGCTAGATTCTCGTTTAGAGGCTGATACTTTTGAAGTTTGTGAATATTTGGACTGTAAAATCTTAGTAATGAATAACTCTACGGTACCATGGTTTATAGTAGTGCCTTTTACAGAGAGAACGGAGTGGTATCAACTTGATGATTCTCAGCAATATAATATTAATGAGGTTATTAATAAACTCTCAGAGTTTCTTATTGAGGAATATAAAGCAGATAAGCTAAATGTAGCAACTTTAGGCAATGTAGTTAGTCAAATGCATTTACATGTAGTAGGTCGTTATGAAAATGATCCAGCTTGGCCAGCTCCAGTGTGGGGGAATATTGAATCTAAGCCTTATACAGAACTAGAGAAAAATAGTTTAATAGCGAGCGTTAAAAAAATATTTTAGATTTTATGTGTTCCTTGACAAGCTTTTGAGATATAAAAGTTTGGTCTTATATTAAATTTTGAATAGTAGTTACTTTCTAAGTAGTCACTATATTGTTTAACAATTTTGCTTGGTAAAAGATGTATTGTTGAACCACCAAAACCACCTCCAGTCATTCTAGCACCATAAACATTAGTAAAATCTTTTGATAAGTCAACTAGATAGTTTAGCTCGTCGCAACTAACTTTATAGTCATTTTTTAATGAATTATGCGATTGATACATTAGTTTACCTAGATTCTGCCAGTCTTGGTTTTGCATAGCTTTAGTCGCGTCAATTACTCTTTGATTTTCTGTAAACACATGTAGTGCTAATTTATAATCTTCTTCAGAGAAATTAGCTTTAGTATGTTCAAGTATTTGATTATCTAGTTCTCTTAGTGATTTTATATTGTTAAATTTTGCAATATTTTCACAAACCTGTCTGCGTTTATTATAGGCAGAATCAGCTAAATTATGCTTAATATTTGTATCTGCAATCAAAACAGATAACTCATCAAGCTCAAAAGGAATATTATTATGTTTGTCACTATCACAATCAATCATTGTAGCAGAATTCTCTTGTGAAAATATGCAAGCCATCTGATCCATAAGACCGCATTTAGTACCTATATAGTAGTGTTCAACTTTTTGAGCAATTTTTGCAAGGTCTAGTTTGGAGATGTTTAATTTATAAATTTCATTATAAGCATAAGATATTGCTGTATTTAGTGAAGCTGATGAAGATAATCCAGCACCGAAAGGTAAATCACTAAAGATATAAATATTAGCGCCTTTAATATTTGCTGAGAATTCTTCTTTGATAATATTTATAGTGCCTTTTATATAGTTTTGCCAAGTGTTAGATATCTCTTGTTTAGTCTTTGTTAGATCAAATGATGTTGAATCATCTAAGTTTTCACTATATACATTGACTATATAATCTTTTCTTTTTGCAATTGCGATAAATGTACCTTTATTTATAGCAAATGGCATTACAAAACCATTATTATAGTCAGTATGTTCACCAATTAAATTAACTCTACCAGGAGAGAAGAACATCTCTGGGGTAGTACTATACAAAGATTTAAAACGATTAACTAAATTATCTTTAATACAATTCATGACTATAACTCTCTTAATACTTGTGCTGCTAATTCAGGTGTAATATCTCTTTGAGATTCACCAAGCATCTCAAAACCTACCATAAATTTCTTAACAGTGGCAGAGCGTAATAAAGGTGGGTAAAAATGTGCGTGAACTTGCCAATGGTCAGATTCTTTAGCTCCTATTGAACCATGCCACCCCATAGAATATGGGAATGAAGTATCAAAAAGCTTATCGTATTTCACTAATAATGTTTTAAGAGCATTAGCAAGTGATACACTCTGTTCTGAAGTTAAAAAGTTTAGGTGTGAACATTTGAATTTTGGTAAAAGTAATGTTTCATAAGGCCATGTTGCCCAAAATGGTACAACAACTAGCCAATCATCATTTTGATAAATTATTCTTTCTTTTTCGTTAATTTCACGATTTGTATAGTCTAAAAGCATATTAGATCTATTCTTTTCAAAATATTCTTTTTGAGAATGTTCTTCTTTTTGAGCTTCAGTTGGTAAAAAGTCACAAGCCCATATTTGACCATGAGGGTGAGGGTTTGAGCATCCCATAATAGATCCTTTGTTTTCAAAAACTTGAACCCATTGGTACTTCTTGCTTAGAGCAGAGACTTCATCTGACCATAAATCAATTACTTTAGTTATGTCACTCTCTTGCATAGATGCCATAGTTAAGTTGTGTTTAGCAGAGAAGCAGACAACTTTAGCAACACCTGTTGCGCCACTTACTTGAAATAAATCATCATTGATCTCTAGATCTTTTGCTATTTTTTCTTTTGAAAGAGCCGAAAAATCATTTTCAAATATAAATGTCTCTTTAAAGTCTGGGTTTGTCTCGCCATTTGCTCTAGTATTTGTAGGACATAGATAGCAGTTTTCATCATACTCTGGACGTGTATCTTTTATATTTTCTTCAGATTGACCTTGCCAAGGTCTATTTAATCTATGTGGTGATACCAAAATCCATTCATTAGTTAATATATTTTTTCGACGATGGGAGAGTTTTATCTGAGAAATTTTTTGCGAAATATTCATGTCTATTTTCTATAAAAAGAGTTGTCTTGTATTTTATGTATAGTATATCATCAATATTATAAGTGTTAATTAAATTTAATATTCTAAACAATATAGGAAAACGTAGTATGCAAAATGTAAGTAAAATAAATTTTGTAGTCATTCGCGTGGCTATAATAGCAGCATTAGCTGGATTATTATTTGGTATGGATATCGGTTATGTCAATGGCTCTCTTGATTTTATATCAAAAACCTTTGGATTAAGTGTCGCTGAAAGTGGCCATGTTTCTAGTGTTTTATTAATAGGAGCTGCATGTGGAGCTTTAGTTAGCGGATTTTTATCAAAGCAGTATGGTCGTAGAAAGGTATTATTAATTGCAGCAGCTATTTTTTCTATATTTACTATTGTGGGGATTTTATCTCCCAACTATGAAACCTTTATTGGTTCAAGATTTATTCTAGGTATAGCAGTAGGTATAGCATCGTTTATTGCACCATTATATTTATCTGAAATTGCTCCAAAAGAGTTTAGAGGAGCATTAATCGCTCTTTATCAGCTAATGATAACTATAGGTTTATTCTTAGTTTTTTTAACAAACTCTGCTTTAGTAAGTACAGGTTCTTGGAGAGTTATGTTATCTGTATTAGCAGTCCCATCAATAATAATGTTTTTAGGTTGCTTAACTTTACCAAGAAGTCCTAGGTGGTTAGTTTTAAAAGGTAATGATGATGAGGCAGCTTTAGTTCTTAAAAAAATTAGATCATGTGAAATTGAGGCTTTAGAGGAGCATAAAGAAATTAAGCAAACTACGCATAGAGGTGTAAGTGTTTTTTCTTTACTTAAAAAGAAATTCTTTATAAAAGTTGTACTTTTAGGTATTGCTCTTCAAGCATTCCAGCAATTTACTGGTATGAATGCATTTATGTATTACTCAACAGATATCTTTAAATTAGCTGGTTTTACAAATCCTGCTACATCCACGATTGTTATTGGATTACTAAATATGCTAACGACATTCTTAGCTATTAAATATGTAGATAAATTTGGACGTAAACCAATTTTATATTTTGGTTTAAGCTTACTTATAATCTCTTGTATCGTTGTTGGATTTATTTTTAAAACACATTTTGTCTATGGTCAAGCAATGGTTCTATCACAAGCTTTACAGTGGACTGCTTTGATATTCTGCTTATTGTTTATTTTTGGTTTTGCAATATCTATGGGTCCTGTAATTTGGATTTTATGTTCAGAAATTCAACCTATAGAAGGTAGAGATTTTGGTGTTACGGCATCAACTATGAGTAACTGGATATGTAATGCAATTATAGGTAACTTTGCTCTTACTTGGTTAACATTCCATCCTGATAATACATTCTTTGGTTTCGCTATATCTTGTATAGTTTGTGTACTGTTTGTTAAATTCTTTGTGCCAGAGACTAAGGATGTTTCTCTAGAGGAAATTGAGAATAATTTAAGAGCTGGTAAATCTTTAGCAAAAATTGGACGTTAATAAAAATTTTATAAAATAATAATGGAGATAAAATGGAAGCACAAAAAGAATATAAAAGGATTGTATTTTTAATTGCTATAATAGCAGCTTTAGGAGGATTGCTCTTTGGTTTAGATCAAGGCTTTATTGCAAATGCAGGTAAAACACTAGATCATATTTATAATATGTCCCCTGGTAGTATTGCCGAAGGTAAATTTAATGGTATTCTAGCTTATGGTGGTATATTAGGTACAATTTGTAGTGGCTTCTTTACTAGATATTTTGGTAGAAAAAATACATTATTAATCGCAGGATTTTCATTTCTTATTGGTGCTTTGGTATCATCTTTATTACCTCCTTTGAATATACTTACAGCGTGTAGGTTTATTCTTGGCTTTGGTGTTGGTTTAGCTTCTTTTGCTACACCGCTATATTTGGCAGAGACAGCCCCTAAAGAGATAAGGGGTGCGATGTCTTCATTATTCCAATTAATGATAACGTTTGGTATATTTTTAATATGTTTAGTTAATGTAGTGATTGTTGAAGTATCAGGTCATACTAAAATATCATTAACTTTAATGTTTAGTGTTATTACATTATTTGCTTTTTTAATGTTTGTAGGTTGTTTTTTCTTACCTAAGAGTCCTAGATGGCTTATGATGAAAGATAGAGAAGGGGAAGCTCGAAAAGTATTAGCAAGACTTAGAAATAAAGATGAAATTGAGACAGAGCTTCAAGAGATGAGTCAAAATGATAAGCAAAAATCTCACTCTGTTAAAGAAGTGTTACGAAAAGGATTCTTTTGGAAAATACTTATTGTCGGTATAGTCATTCAGATGTTCCAACAATTAGTAGGTATTAATGCGATGATATATTATGCACCAAGTTTCTTACAAGGGGCTGGGCTAAATATAATTTTAGCAGGTATTGCAGTATTTCTTGTTAATTTTCTTTCAACATTTCCAGCAATTCGTTGGGTTGAAAAATGGGGCAGAAAGAAATTGTTAACTGTAGGTGCATTAACTATGGCTACAGCTTTGATAGTTGTTGCTATATGCTTTTATGCTCTTGATATTGCTCATGTTCATTCAGCATTCCCTAAATATATATTACTAATAGCATGCTTAGTATATATCTTTGGATTTGCTTGTTCTTGGGGGCCAGTTGCTTGGATTATTTGTTCAGAAATATTCCCGCAAAACGTTCGTGAGTTTGGTATGACTATTACAACAGTTATTAACTGGACTTTTGTTTGGATAGTTGTAGCATATTCAAATGTGATAATGGATGCAGGAAAATGGGGTAAACCAATGATATTTGTTAGTTATGCTATATTCTGTGTTATAGCGGTGGTTTTCTTGAAATTATTTGTACCTGAAACTAAAGGTGTAAGTTTAGAGAAAATAGAAGATAATCTAATCTCAGGTAAGAAACTTCGCGATCTTGGCCAATAGGTTAGCTTTTAATTAAGTTGTATATTTGACTTAAATAATGTATTCTTTCGGTTGTAATTACTAATAGTTAAATCAAAAAATAAGGAACTATAATTATGAAAGCTTCAGCTAGACATTTGCTAGTACAATCAGAATCTGAATGTCAACAAATCAAAAAAGACATAACTGAAGGTAAAATTACATTTGAAGAAGCAGCTAAAAAGCATTCTCTATGCCCATCTGGTGCTAGAGGCGGCGATTTAGGTACTTTTTCTCAAGGACAAATGGTTCCTGAATTTGATAAAGTAGTATTTAATGATGAGCTACACAAAGTTCATGGTCCAGTACAAACTCAATTTGGTTACCATCTATTAGAAGTTACATCACGCGGATAATTTAAATTTCTCATAATTTTCAAATTATTAATAAGATTTCTCATAATAAAAATTTACGGATAAAAATGAATTCTGAAACTAAAAAAGATTTTAGTCAGCTTGGACTAAGTCAAGATATCGTAGACACTGTTATTAAATTAGGATATGAAAACCCTACACCAATCCAACAGTATGCTATTCCATATATCTTATCGGGTAGAGATGTGCTTGGTCAAGCACAAACGGGTACAGGTAAAACAGCAGCATTTGCATTACCTCTAATAAACAACATGGATTTTGACTCTAGTGACAGAGCTCCTCAAGTTTTAGTATTAGCTCCTACTAGAGAGTTAGCTATACAAGTTGCAGAACAGTTTGAAGCTTTTGCAAAAAATATACCAAATTTAGATGTTACTTGTATTTATGGTGGTCAGGAATATGGATCACAGATTAGAGCACTTAAAAGAGGTGTTAAAGTTGTAGTTGGTACTACAGGTCGTGTAATGGATCATATTGAGAAAGGTACATTACAACTTGATAACTTAAGAGCACTAGTATTAGATGAAGCTGATGAAATGCTTAGAATGGGCTTTATTGATGATGTCAAATTTGTGCTAAGTCATGTATCAGATGAGTGTCAAAGGTTACTTTTCTCGGCAACGATTCCTACTGATATTGCTGATATTATACAAGAGTACTTAAGAAACCCTTGTAAGATACAAGTAAAAGCAAAAACAAAAACAGCAAATACTGTAACTCAAAAATTTATAGTAATTAAAGGTTTTAGAAAGATAGATGCTTTAGATAGGCTACTTGAAGTTGAAGAAACTGATGGTGTGATTATCTTTGTTAAAACTAAGACTAGTACAATTGAAGTTGCTGATAATTTAAAAACTCTTGGTTATAAGGTTGCAGCGATAAATGGTGATATGCAACAATCTCAAAGAGAATATATCGTTGATCAATTTAGAAGTTCTAAATCAGATATATTAGTGGCTACTGATGTAGTTGCTAGAGGTATCGATCTTGAGAGAATTTCCCATGTGATTAACTATGATATGCCTGGTGATACAGATACTTATGTACATAGAATTGGACGTACAGGTAGAGCTGGACGTGAAGGCATTTCTATCTCTTTAGTCCCTCTAAAAGAAATGAGGTTCTTACGTATCCTAGAAAGATTTACAGGATCTCCAATGCAAGAAGTCTTTATGCCAAGTGCAAAAGATTTAGCAGATAGTAGAATCGAGAACTTTAAGGCTAGAATAACTTCAGCGATAGATAAGAATAAATCTTTAGATAAATATAAAGATATAATTACAGGTATTCGCGATGAGTTAGAAATTGATTCTGATGAGCTTTTAGCTGTGTTGACACTACTAGCTCAAGGTAAGAAATCTTTCTTTCCTAGAGAAATACAAGCTAGAGATGATAAACCTCGCAGAGATAGAAATCCTAGAGATGGTAGAAAAAATGATAGGTTTGAGCGTAGAGGTGACCGTAATGATAGAAATGATCGTGGCGATAGACGCTTTGATAGATCAGAAAGAAAACCACGTAGAGCTCCAAATATAGATTTGACTACATATAAGTTAGAAGTTGGTCGTGATAATGACGTTCAGCCGAGAAATATTGTAGGAGCTATAGCGAATGAAGGAAATATAGATAGTAAGCATATCTGTAATATTTCTATTCAAAAAGATCATACTCTAGTGGATCTACCATCAAACTTACCTCCGAAAGTTGTGAATCACCTTAAAAGAGTGTGGGTTGCTGGCAAAAAGCTAAATATTACAGCTCAATAATTTTCTAATATTTTCCTACTTTCTAGAGAATAAAGCTCCTATAAACATTAGTTTTCTTTATATCATAAATTAAAAAAAATGGGGCTGTCCTAGATAAATTTTCTTAAAAATCTCTTGGTTTGATTCCAAAAATTCCCTATACCATTTATATAGTTATGCTTCTCTACCTCGTTGCTCTTTATGAGTTCCTCCAAAGTAATGGCTAGCAGTAGCCACTTTATTGATACTAATTGTTATGTAGTTCATGCTGTACTTCATGTTATAAATAATACTATTAATTTGTCTTGTTTGCAGGAACTTAACCTACTTTTTCTCATTAAAGCTATCTTAATATAACTTGGCTATCTGAGATAGACCTTTAATTACTATCATATCAAAACAAACCTTGGGACTTGTTTTTAAGTTTTTGTCTGCTATAATCTCAATCTTGCATTCTCAATGCAACCTATAAGGTTTGTTTGGGTGGGTTAAATTGTTATCAAACATTAAAAGGTAAAAGAATGAGAAAAATAAAGAAAAACCTAATTGTAGCAGCTGCTTTAGCTTCTATTAGTAGCATTTCATATGCTAATTGTACTTTAGACAATCAAAAAACTGGTTGGACGGGCTCCATAACTTTTCATTGTGATAAAGACACAGACTTATTACAAAACCCTGTAACCTTTAAGCTAAATAATAATGCTAAAGTAAATAGTGTATGGGGCATTGATGGCAAGCCAACAGTCACTGAGCAAGGGGGAAAAGCTGTTATTGCTATTCAAAAATGGTATCCAGAAGGTCAACCTTATATACTTCCAGCTAATAAATCTGAGACTTTATCATTCTCAGCTAGTACTAATCAATATAAAGTTACAGATTTTAGTATTGGGGATAATCCAAGTATTAGTTATGGTAAAGTATCATTTAAGCAAGGTGATGATAGTAAAAATATACCAGATAATGCAACTATAACACTTAATAAAATAGGCGATGACTCTAAGACTTATACTTTCAAGTGGTTTGATGTTAAAAATGGAGCATCACAAACTGTACTTAGCGGAGATTATACTGTGACTGCGACTACTGTTGATGGTTCGGCAATAAAAGTAGATCCTGCTAATATAAATATAAAGGAAGGCGCAACTGTAAATATAAGTTTAAACTATAGTGGTCAAGTTCAAAAAAGTAGTAAAGCAGAGTTTGTTTTAGGGGATGCTCCAGAAGGGGTTACAGCTGAAAAAATTGTTGCTAAAATTGTTAGTGATAGTGGGGCTGTACAAGATGTTGATTTGCCATGGGGTAAAACAACAGCTGTTGAGCTATCATCTGGACATACATATACATTTTCTGCTGATCCAATTAGTAATGAAGATGCTAAATATGACTTTATATTTAGTCCTAAATCTGTGACAACAACTCAAACGACTAAAGAATACAATGTTAATATTTCTACAGAAAAAACTCAGACATATCAAACTAAATTTAATGTATCTAATTTGCCAGATGCTCTAAGTACAAAGCTAATTATCACAAGCTTAGATCCTAATAATACTCTAACAAAGACTGTTAGTGTGAGTAATGGATTATCTCAACCAATTATGCTTCCTGTAGGTCAGTATAGTGTTGATGCAACAACATTATCTAGAGGTGAATATCAATATTCTTTACAGCAGAAGCAAATCACGGTATCTAGTTCTGGTCAAAATATATTTAATATTGCTTTTGATAAGACAAAAACAGAAGTAAAACATGTCAAAGGCTGGCCGAATTATATAGCTATGGGAGCTGTTACTAATGCTAATCCAACGAGTATATCTCAACTAGAAAATAGAAATGTTGATGCGATATTTAAATATGCTGGAGATGGTGGAAATGGGGATCCAGGAAAAATAGTTTTCCCAGTATACACTCAAAATACTATAAAACTAGCAAATGAACTTTCTAAAGCGAATAATCATGAAGTTAGACCTGTGATGGTTGTTTATACTGGGCAGATGAGTGGAGGTACAGCTTACACAGATTTTGATAGTGTAGATGTACTAGCTAAGCACTTTATTAACTTAATGCTTGTAGCTCAAGTTCTTGAAGGTAAAAATGGCCTTGATACTGACACAACAGGATCTATCATTATGAATCCTGATTTACTTGGTAATATTCAACAAAATAGATTATATAATCCAACGACTAAAGAAATTGGTGATATGAAAGAGATATATGTGAATGAATCTCTAAGAGAAGCATATTGGTTTATTCATACACCTCATAATTGGACATTCCACCTACAGAATGGTTCAGTTCTAACTATACATAATGAGACACCATATCAAGTCGTACGAGATGCTTATAATGGTAAGTTTAAGTCTAAAGGTATTTACTCTCCTTGGGACATTAAACAAGCTTTTGAAGATGAATCGGAGTCTATACTACAAAATGCTCCTACAAATCTACAAAATGCTAATTTACCAAAGTTTGAAAATAATTTTAATGGTTGGGTTCAAGCTACAAATTGGACTATCAAAAAAATGGCACCAGATGTAACATTTGGTTGGCAAGAGAATGTTTGGAATGTTAATTCTGCCAATTGGGTACATAAGTATTCAAATTATGAGCAAATAAAGTCTGAAATTACTGATCCTACCTTAAATCTATGGGATGATATCGGAGTTTATTCAGGAGAGTATAAGCCAGACTTTTTAGTATTTGATAAATATGAAATGGATGCATTACCTGCAGCGGCTGGAATTGGATATCTATGGAATCAAAGAGATTGGAAAAATTATCTAATGTATGTTCAGCAAATGAGTCAGGGCTTGGATGGTGTTCCTGTTATGTTATGGCAAATGCCAGGTGGACACTTACAAATAACTGATAGTAAGTATAGTGGCTATTCTCATGGTAGTACCGCGCCAGATTTCTTCTTTGGGGATGATAGATTAAAACCTAATTTGAGTAATGTGGAAGAATATATACAGAACATAGTATTGCCAAGTAGTGCATATCAGTGTGGAGATAGTTGTGGAGCGGTACAATATTTAAATAAATATAATGCTAATTGGCATACAAATCACTTATCTTTAGCTGCGCATAGTAATGTGTTTGCAATATTGTGGGGAGGTGGACAAACTACTAGTGTAGGAACATTCCCTCTAGCTGGAGGTGGAAGCGATTGGTTAGCGTCGAAAGTTAATAATTATGAGAAAAGCATATAGTTAACTCTATTCAAATAGGTTATATGCACAAAATCTAAATTAGATTGAAAATAACTAAACCTTTATTATTTAGAAGTTGAAAAGTAATAGATATTAAAGGTTTAATAAATTCTTCAATAATATAGTAGAAAATCAATTTATCAACGATCATGAATACATACAAAAAATAAATTTAGCTATGTTTGTTCTATTTGATTAATGAAACCTGTATAATTCATCGAACTATCTATTCAATTATAATTTTTACAAATGAGTAACTATATTTTTATAGTTTCTGCGCCATCAGGTGCTGGTAAAAGTTCTTTATTAAAAGCTTTTTTAGAAACACAAATAGGCAAAGATAACTTTGTAGTAGCTACTTCGCATACAACTAGAGATCCTCGAGTTGGAGAAACAAATGGCAAGGAGTATCATTTTATTTCTATTGAGACGTTTGAGCAAATGCTTAAAGAAGATGGTTTTATTGAGTATGCTAAGGTTTTTAAAAACTATTATGGTACATCAAAGGCTGAGATAGACATGTTATTAGCTGAAGGTAAGAATATAATACTTGAGATTGACTGGCAGGGTGCTCAGCAGACTCGATTGATATATGGTTCAAAAGCTAAGAGTATATTTATATTGCCTCCTTCAATGGATGAGCTAAGAAAACGTTTAGAAAAAAGAAATACAGATTCAAAAGAAACTATTGATTATAGAATGGACCAAGCTGAAGCAGAGATTTCTCATGCTGATGAGTTTGATTACCAGCTAATTAATGATGATTTTAGTCAATCATTGGAACAATTGTGTAAATATTTCGAAGAAAATATCCAAGGTTAAAAAGGAGCATTTGGATGTTAAATCAAGAATTAATAAAAGATAAAATATCACAAGCTAGACAGAAGTTACCAAACTTAAAAATTAAAGATATAGAAAAGCAGAAATATATCGATGAAATAAAAGTATTATTAAAACAAAACAATGCTTGTTTAGTAGCTCATTATTATGTAGATGCAGAAATCCAAGAGCTTGCAGAGCAAACGGGAGGGTTTGTTGGTGATTCTCTTGCTATGGCTAAATTTGGCTTAGAAAGTAAGTGTGAGACGTTAGTTGTCGCAGGTGTGAGGTTTATGGGAGATTCTGCTAAAATCTTGAGTCCTGAGAAAAAAGTCTTAATGCCAACTCTAGAAGCAGAATGTTCATTAGATTTAAGTTGTAATAATGGTGAGTTTAAGAAATTTATAGAAGAGCATCCTGATAGAGAGGTTGTTGTTTATGTAAATACTTCAGCTGAAATAAAGGCTTTAGCTGATTGGACAGTTACCTCTTCAAATTCTCTAGAAATTTGTTCTTATCTTCATAAGCAAAGTAAAAAAATCCTCTGGGGCCCAGATAGGTTTTTAGGTGACTGGATTGCAAAACAGACTGGTGCAGATATGCTACTATATGATGGTAGTTGTATTGTACATGAAGAGTTTAAGGCACAAGCATTAGATGATCTAATACTTGAGTATCCTGAAGCTGCAGTTTTAGTGCATCCTGAATCTCCAGCTGAAATTGTAAAAAGAGCAGACGCTGTTGGTTCAACTTCACAGCTAATAGCAGCAAGTAAAGAAATGGATAATGATAAGTTTATAGTTGCTACTGATACTGGTGTTTTTTATAAAATGAAGCAATTATCTCCGTATAAAGAGTTCATTCCAGCTCCTACTGCTGGCCGAGGTGCTACTTGTCAATCTTGTGCAAAATGCCCATGGATGAAGCTAAATCAGTTGAAGAATCTAAAAGATTGTTTAGTTTCGCAAGATAATCAAATCTTTGTAGATGAGGATGTACGTGAAAAAGCTCTTATCCCTTTAAATAGAATGATAAATTTTTAGGAAATACTTATGTCTAAAGTAATGCTAAATAATAATCAAATATCTGATGTTTCTAAGCATATTGTTGAAAAACTAGTAAAAGAATCTTTAGCTGAAGATGTTGCAGATGGTGATATCACAGCGCAATTAGCTCAGGATATTAATACTACGGCTTTTTGTATTACGCGTGAAGATATGATCCTTTGCGGTCAAAAATTTGCTAATGAAGTAATTAATCAAGTTGATAAGAGTATTCAAATAAAGTGGTTTTATAATGACGCTCAAAAGGTACCAGCAGGTGAAGAAATTTTTGAGCTAAAAGGAAATGCAAGAAGTATTCTTACAGCTGAAAGAACAATGTTGAACTTTATTCAAATGCTTTCGGCAACTGCAACAGCTACAAATAATTTGGTTAGACTAATATCTAACTATAAGACAAAACTACTTGACACTCGTAAGACTATACCAGGTTTTCGTTTGGCACAAAAATATGCAGTTAAATGTGGCGGTGGGTTTAATCATCGTATAGGTTTATTTGATGGCTATTTGATTAAAGAAAATCATATTCGCTCAGCTGGAGGCATATCTCAAGCTGTTGCAAAAGCCAAAGAGTTAGATAGTAGTAAAATTGTAGAAGTTGAAGTTACAAGTTTAGATGAGCTAAGCCAAGCGATAAATGCTGGGGCAGATATTACTATGCTTGATAACTTCTCAATTAAGGATATTTATAAAGCAGTTGGGCTTGCTAAAGATAAAGTTGCTCTTGAAGTCTCTGGTAATATAGATAGTGATACTATCGTAGAAATGGCAAAAACAGGTGTTGATTTTATATCTGTTGGTGCCATTACAAAACATATTAATGCGATAGATTTATCTATGCAGGTTCAAATATAAAATGAACGTTGAAAAATATGATGTAGTCATAGTTGGTGGCGGTTTAGCAGGAGTTATTGCTGCTATAGATTTAGCTGAACATGATTTAAATGTTGCAATTATCTGTGATAAGACAGTAAATTATTGTGCTAGCTCATATGCTCAGGGCGGAATTGCTGCGATAATATCAAAAGACGATACTATAGGCTCACATGTGACAGATACCTATATAGCAAGTGGAAATATTGCAAATCTTGAGAGTATAAATCAAGTTGTAAGTAATTCAAATTCTTCAATAAAATGGCTTGAACGACATGGTGTTGAGTTTGATAGAAATAGCGATGGAAACTATAATCTACATTTAGAAGGTGGTCATTCATTAGCAAGAATTCTTCATATCAAAGACTACACAGGAAGAGCTGTTATTTCAAAGTTATATGAGAGTCTTCACCAGTTTGAAAATATCTCATTATACTCAGAACATAAAGCATTTAGATTAATCAAAAAAGATGAAAAATGCATAGGGTTATATACTTATAATAGCAAGCATCAAGTAATCAAGTTTTTTGCAGAGAAGGTAATATTAGCATCAGGAGGAGCATCTGGTTTATATAAGTATGTAACTAATGCTACTGCTGGTAATGGTAGTGCGATGATTATGGCACATGATATAAGCTGTAAGTTAGAAAATTTAGAGTTTACACAATTTCATCCGACTTGTTTTTTTGGTAAAGGTGGAGAGCCTACGTTAATATCTGAGGCTATTCGTGGTAGTGGGGCAGTATTGGAGACAGAAAAAGGCATAAGAATCATGAAATCTATTCATGAAAGAAAAGATCTTGCTCCTAGAGATATCGTAGCCAGACAAATTTATATTAATATGCAAGCTGGACGAGATATTTATTTAAATGCTACTCATCTAAGTACTAGTCAGTGGCAAGATGAGTTTCCTTATATCTATGAAAAATTATTAAAAAATAATATCGATCCAACTATAGATAGGATACCTATATCACCGGCAGCTCATTATAGTTGTGGGGGAATAGTTGTTGATAAAAACTCTAAAACAAATATACAAAACTTATATGCTGTTGGTGAGGTTTCTTGTACCGGCTTGCATGGAGCAAATAGGTTAGCGAGTAACTCGTTATTAGAGTGTATAGTATATGCTTTAGAGGCGAGTAAAGATATATTAAATAATTTTTCAAAAGATAGATATCAAGATAATGAAAATCTAAAGCTAATTGATTCAAAAGAAGATTATTCTCAACAAATAGCTCAAATAAGGCAGCTAATGTGGGATAAGGTTGGCTTAGTCAGAAGACAGTCTGAGTTAGAAGAAGCATATCAACAAGTTAGTTTGCTTGAAAAAGCTATAGATAATGATACTGCTTTAGATAGCTTTGATATTAATATAGAAAATTATAGAAAAATTTTAAAGATGTCTAAGCTTACTATACAAAGTGCTATAGCAAGAAAAGAGAGTATAGGAAGTCATTATTTGAGAAGCCAGTAAAGGCTTATCCTTGATACATAGGCTATTTTGTTTATTTTTACTTGTTGCAGACTTTTAAATCTTTTTATAAAACTATAGTATTAAGATCATCTTCAACTTATTGATTTAGTATATGAAAAAGTATGTAGTATTTCTCTTAAGCTTTGTTTGCTGTTGTTCATCTTTTGCTATGGCTCATAATAATGTTGGCAAACCATCTGTAGAGACTTATAAAACTAAAATTTTAAATGCAGATCAGCAGATTATTGAATTGATAGCAGAGCGTAAGGGTTGGCGAAAAAAGATGCTAAAGCTTGAGAAGAAGCAAGGTACACCAAGCTATGATCCATTCAAGGATAAATCCTTGGACAAAACTCGTACATCTTTTGCGATACAGTATGATGTTTCCCCTAGACTAGTAGATGAGATTTTTAATATATTAAATACGCAGGATTTAAAAACTGCAGATCAAAGTTTTTAATAAAATATATGAGGTAATAAAATAACATGTCTATTTATGATTTTAAGCTTACATCAGGTGATGGATTAGAGTTCTATTTGCCAAAGAATAAGGTTTTACTAATAGTTAATGTAGCAAGTAAATGTGGTTTTACAAAACAGTATAATGGGTTACAGCATTTGCATGAGATATATCCAGATTTGGAAATTGTAGCATTTCCATGTAACTCTTTTGGTGGCCAAGAGCCGGGCAGTGATACTGAAATCAAAGAGTTTTGTAAGACTAATTTTGGTATTACATTTCCGATTATGAAAAAAACAAAGGTTAATGGTAAAGATTCAGAGCCTTTGTTTGAATATTTAAAAGAACAAGCAAAAGGGATTTTAGGTACAGAAAGAATAAAGTGGAATTTTACTAAATTTTTAGTATCAAAAGATGGTCAAACTGTTGTAAGATACGCACCTAAAACAATTCCTGAAGACTTAATTCCTGATATTGATAATTTCTTAAAAGATTAATTTTTTTCCTTAGATATCTAAAAATACTTAAACTTTCTTTAAAAAAGTATGAGGGTAGGAGCTAGAGAATGTATTGGCTTTAGAAGCTAGCTTAAGTAGAATCTTAGAGTTCATGTGTACACGTGTAACTAACATATAAACTAATAAAGTTTTTAAATTCAATAATAAAATTAGGAGTTAAAAGTGATTTCAACATCTCTTTCTTATATATCATCACTACTATTGATATGTAGTGTAATAGTACTTATTTCTAGTAAGTCTAAGTCAAAAATATTTGAATATTTTCCAGCTATTGTAATTATATATTTTTTGATAGTTATATTATCAATATTTGGGTTATGGAATACTCATTCTATAGAAATAAAACAAACTAAATCTCAACTTGAAGGTTTAATTTTACCTGTAATGTTGTTTTTGATGCTAATACGTTGTGATATTAGACTTGTAATTAAGCTTGGTAGAAAACTCTTGATAGCTTTCTTTGGGGCAAGTATTAGTATAATGATAGCTTTTATAATTATGTATCTAACTATTGGTAGATATATATCGCCAGATGCTTGGAAAGGTTTCTCAGCATTATCAGCTAGCTGGATGGGTGGTACTGGTAATATGATTGCCGTTAAGCAAGCTCTTAATACACCTGATAGTCAGATGGGATATATACTTCTTACAGACTCGATAAGCTATACTATTTGGTTTGCTCTTTTATTTGCTCTTATATCTCGTGCTAAGTTTTTTGACAAATGGACAAAGGCAGGTTCATTAGAGGAGCATATTAGTAAAGTTGACATCGATGATCCTTATAATTTAAAAGGAGATATTAATTTTGTAGGAATCTTTTTATTAATAGCTGTCGCATTTACGGCAACAGATATTGCAAGTATAGTAGCAGCATATTTACCACAAACAGCATTAATAACAACAAAGACATGGACTATTTTAATAGTGACATTCCTAGGGTTTATAGGAGCAATGACTCCTATAGCTAAGATAAGAAGTGATAGTATTATTGCTACTATATTTTTGTATTTTTTAGTTGCGTTAATAGCCTCAGGATCTTCATTTAAGGGCTTCTCTGAAGCACCAATATATATAGCATGCGGGATAATGATTTTAGTAATACATGCTATAATAATGACAATAATAGCTAAGATATTTAGGCTAAATCTTGCAATGTGTTCTATCGCTTCATTAGCTAATATCGGAGGTATTGCAGGAGCCCCTATTTTAGCAAGCGCTTATAGTAGAAGTTTAGTTTCTATAGCTGTAGTTATGGCTTTACTTGGATTTTTAGTAGGGACTCAAGGTGGTTTAATTGTAGCTAAAATACTTTCAGGATTTGCTGTATGAATAAAATAGTTGGTATAAAAACATCTATAGTAAAGATAGCTCTTAAAAGGACATTTGTAACAGCTGTGAGAAGCACAGATCATATTGATGCTTTGGTAGTTGAATTAGTCTTAGATAATGGATTAAAAGGTTATGGCGTAGCTCCAGCAACAACAGCTGTCACAGGTGACACTCTTCAAGGGATGAAATTTATTATAAATGAAATCTTTACACCAGTCATTAAAGGTGCGTATTTAAGTGACTATCAAGAGCTTTTACACCAGGCTTTTAGTAGAGTTATGTTTAATTCAGCAGCAAAAATGGCTGTAGATCTAGCCTTTCATGATTTATTAGCTAAACAAAAAAATATCTCTGTAGCTAATCTTCTTGGAGCAAAGAATAATACTATTGAGACTGATGTGTCTATAAGTTGTGGTACAGTTTCAGAGACTATACAAAATATTCAAAATGGAGTTGAGACTAACTTTTCAGCTATAAAGGTTAAAACCGGTGCTGATTTTAAAATAGATATAGATTTACTTAAAGCTTTAGATAACGAGTTTGATAAGAGTATTAAATTTAGATTTGATGCTAATCAAGGTTGGAGCATCGCTCAAACAAAACAGTTTATTGAAGAACTAAATAAATATAGCTTAAACGTTGAGATAATCGAGCAACCAGTTAAGTATTATGATATATCAGCTATGCATGAGATAACACAGTTTAGTAATATTCCAATAGTTGCTGATGAATCTGTGTTTAACTCTAGTGATGCTAAACGAGTTATAGATGAGAGAGCTTGTAATATGATAAATATTAAGCTTGCAAAAACAGGTGGTATTTTAGAAGCTAAAAAAATAAAGAGATTAGCTGATGAAGCAGGAATACCATGTATGGTAGGTTGTATGATGGAATCTCCCGCTGGAATCTTAGCTACAGCAAATTTTGCGTTAGCTGAAAATATTACTATAGCAGATCTTGATCCTCTAGATTGGGTTGCAAAAGATATTTATAGTGATTATATAACTTTCAATGAACCAAATATTATTTTAAAGGATAATTTAATCGGATTTGGATATAATCTATAAAAATAAATAAGTGTTTGTTGGTAAATGAAAACAGACAAAAGTTTAATACTCGTTCATGGCTTTATCAAAAATAGTAAAGACATGCGTAGCTTAGAGGGTTTCTTTAGGCAATACTATGATGACATTATATCTATAGATCTGCCCACTACTTTTGTTGGTATTGATGTTGCAGTTGCTAAGCTATGTCAAGTTATACAAAATATTCCTAAGACAAAATCTATCACATTTTTAGCTCATAGTATGGGTGGTATAATAGTTTGCAAAACTATAGATAAATTGCAGCTTGAAAATGTAGATAAGTGTGTATTTATAGCCACACCATTTAAAGGATCTAAGATTGCTGATTTTGGTGATAAAATTCCTTTTTATTCTAGAATATTAAAACCCAATAAAGAGCTAATGGTGACGGATAAGTATTTAGATATTTGCAATAAGGTCGCTACAAGGTTTCCAGTTGGTTTAATTGCTGGTAATAAGCATTCGAAATTTAATCTTTTAGCTAATTTATGTCTTAATAAAGGTCATGATGGTTTAGTAGAAGTAGAGTCAGCATTTGCTATTAATAGTAGTGATAGAGTTATTCTAAATAAGAACCATGGTGAGATTCATCATAATCCTGAAACATTTAATAAAGTAGAGAATTTTTTAAAAACAGGTAAGTTTTAGAGTTATAAATAAGAGTTTATTTCTAAATAGTAAAATAATATAGTATTAAGAATCTAGGTTAAGTTTTGCTACAGGAAATGAGTTTGTTGATATTTCATGTGAAAGAAGTGTATATCCAAAACTACTGGAAGATAGAGTAATTAGTATTGTAACTGAGAGAATTAGGTTTTTCATTTTATTACCTTTAATGAAATTTTTATGGTTGTCTAATTTGTATTATCACACCAATTTAGTTATATGTAAAACTAATATTCTTAATATATTATTATGTAAGCTTAGCTTACCAAGTAAGGTATTTAGATTTTTTTAAAAAAATTATTAACAAAGCTTTAATAATAATGTTTTAAGAGATGTTTATCTAAAATATATTTTCATGGTTTTTCTTATTTCTTTTTTAAGAATAATTGTAAGGAAAATGTAGAGTATTACAATAAGGGTTTCTATTGAGTTATCGACGTATATATTATTTTTAATAAGGCTTGTTAAAAATAAATGAATGCTAATAATCTATTATTAAGCTACAATTTATTTGAATTAAAAATAAAAGGAGATAATAATGAATGCAAAAAAAGTACTTTGTATAGGGTGGGAGCCAAATTCTGTAGACTATACTAAATATCCTGGAATGGATCCAGAAAAGCTTCGTAGTGTTCTTGAAGGAGATTTACAAAAGTTAAATGATATTGGTTATGATGCTCAGATGGGTTATATAACTAGTGAGGAAGCTGCTGTTAAGGAAGTTCGTGAGGTACTTTCTAACAACACTTTTGATATTATCCTGATAGGTGCTGGTGTACGTAAGGATGATAGTTGTTTTATTCTATTTGAAAAGTTAGTAAATGTGATACATGAGTCTGCAGCTTCTGCAAAATTATGTTTTAACACAGGACCTACAGATAGTGTTGAAGCCGTTCAGCGTTGGGACATTTAACTTATAATATTTAGTTTAAAAGAAAATTATCTTATTTTTCAAAAAATGTTAAATTATTTTTGCTTTAAGAAAACTTTAGGTGTAGATTTATAGTCTATAAACATAAACTATTTTGAGATTGTTTATGATAGATTGTAAGAGTTTGAGTCTAAAGTTATTTAGTGTAGCAGTATTGAGCATTCCAATTGAGAGCATGGCTCATGATCATGATGTATTTTCACATCATCAATCAAACCGATATGGTTATATAATAAAGGATAGAAATGGTTTAGATATTACGGATGTAGTTTTATCTGAGAGGTCTCCTTATTGTAGTAGCTATGTAGGGAACTATTTTGCTTCAGCAGATGATTTTAATTTAAATCAAAAAAACTCATCATATATGACAGTAAAAATTAATACTGAAGACTGTATTATTATTAGTAATGGAATTCCAAATCATACTTATGATGACGCTGATGTGGGAGCTTTTCCAAATAAAGTAGTGCCACAATACCAAATATATGCAATTTCGAAAAATCCTAAGCAGTTAGCTAAGCCGATTCCTTTATCTTTAAGGATGGATAATGCGATTATGCTAAATGGTGTTAAAGTAGATATCTTAGCTGCTGGTTGTTATGGGGTAGGTGATGGTAGGGTTGGTTGTTTTGATCCAAAGGCTAAATGGCGTTATAATCCAGCATATGAGGACTCTGATTTTATAATGGATACTCACCATGCTCACTCTCAGCCAGATGGAACTTATCACTATCATGCTTCACCGAATGCACTGTTTAAAGATAACTCGTCCGTAGAATCTCCTGTAATAGGCTTTGCCGCGGATGGCTATCCTATTTATGGCAGCTATATTAAGAATAATGGTGAGATTTTTGAGGTTAAATCTAGTTACCAACTAAAAAAAGGTAATCGCCCAGATACACCAGATAGTCCAGGAGGTAAGTATACAGGTGAGTTTGTTGATGATTTTCAATATGTCCCTGGAAGTGGTGATTTAGACGAGTGTAATGGTATGGAGTATGAAGGTAGCTATGGGTATTATGTTACTAAAGGGTTTCCATATATTATTAACTGTTTTAAAGGTGTGCCAAATAAATCTTTTATGAAAAAACCACCAAAACGCAGATTCTAAAAAATCATCGTATTAAAGTTTATATCTTTAGCTTATTATATTTATATATAGAGTTCTTTAGGTCCATAGATATGACTTTTCTAACTGAAAAACAAAATCGTGAAATTGAAGAGTATGCTATTGCACAAGGTTTAAACTTGATTGAGAATGCCTCTGATGAGATAGCTAAGCTTATTTTTGCAAAGTTTGATAAACAAAATAAAATCTTAGTAGCCGTAGGTGCTAGCAATAATGGTAGTGATGGTATTGCAGCCGCAATTAAGCTTTTAAATAATGGCTATAGTGTTGATGTTTATAGAATCTTTGCTAAGGGAAATAAGGATAATCAGTGCTATTATGAAGAGTTCTCAAAACTAAAAGCTCCTTTAGATAATCTACCAAATATTAGTGACTATGATGTAGTAATCGATGGAATATTTGGCATAGGGCTAGATAGAGATTTACAAGGGGATGTTTTAGAGCTAGTTAAATCCATAAATCAAAATGCAAAATATACCTTAGCGATAGATGTACCAAGTGGTTTAAGTGCTTTTAATGCTAAGGTATATGGTGAGGCAATCCAAGCCAATGAGACAATTACATTTTTAGCAGATAAGCAAGGTTTACATACCGGGAATGGCTTAGATTATGCTGGTAAGGTAACTGTTAAAGAGTTAATTAGCAGTGAAAATATCAAAATTAGTCAATCAGAGTATCAAGTTTATAAAAATCATATTCAAGATATAAATCTCGATAATATCCTCAGGAAAAAGAAAAATACCAACAAAGGCACTTATGGTAATTTAGCTATAGTTGGTGGTAATGTTGGTATGAATGGAGCTTTGCAGTTAGCTGGTAAAAGCTCGCTATATAGTGGCTGTGGCAAGGTCTCGATGATTTCTTTAGATAAAGATTTTCGTGCAGACATGTCTATGCCTGAGCTAATGACAAAGTCTTTGCAAAATATTCCTAAAAATCTAAATACTTTCTCGGCTTTGGTAGTAGGGGTTGGCTTTGATACAACTGATGACTCCGAAAAAGTTTTAGAGCTAATAATTGATAATCTAACTCAACCAACAATTTTTGATGCAGATGCTTTAAATAGAATCTCAACAAATCAGCAAATCAGAGAAAAGTTTATAAATATAGAGAATAAAATAATAACTCCACATCCAGCAGAAGCAGCAAGATTACTTGGCTGTACAACCAAAGAAATTCAAGAAGATAGATTTGCTGCAGTTAGATCCTTAGCTAAAAAATATAATACTATAGTCGTACTAAAAGGAGCTGGAAGCCTAATTTGTAAAGATAGTGAAATCTATATAAATACTACAGGTAATCAAGGTATGGCAGTGGCAGGGCAAGGAGATGTATTATCTGGGATTATAGGTGCATTTTTATCACAGGGTTTAGATACTCTATCAGCAAGTAGAGTAGCCGTGTATATTCATGGTTTAGCTGGAGATAATCTAGTTAAAAAACTAGGTGGCTATATTGGGATATTTCCAAGTAGAGTAGCTGAGGAGGTTTGTGAAGTTTTGAATAAAAATAAAAATTAATGGATTAGTCAGTATTTAAATATATGTAGGATTTAATTATTATGCGCAAACTTTATATAATTGGTAATGGCTTTGATATAGCTCATGATTTAAAAACTAGTTATAAAAATTTTTATGATTATTTAAAAAAACAGGAAATATTAGCTGAATTAAAAAGCTATATAGAAAGGATGGATAGCCAAGATTTGTTTCTTAATGAATTAATAGGAAATAATAAGGATGAAAGATTTTTCTGGACTAAATGGGAGAAATCATTTTCAACAGTAGCTATTTATGCAGCTGGAGATTTTAGCGAAGAAAAAGCGTCACAAATAAAAGATGAATTTACAAAATATCTTAATAAGTGGATGCTTGAAAAGATTACACCATGTTTATCAGAGTGGAAAGGTAAATATTTATTTGATGATAATGATCTTTTTCTTTCTTTTAATTATTTAGGCACTTTAGAAAAAGTATATTCCATTAGACGTGAAAATATTATTTATATACATGGTAAATCAGAAAATGAGGATTCAAAGTTAATATTTGGAAGTAGTAGTGTCCCTAAGCACATGCAGCTGCCAAACAGTAAAAAGTTTGAATTAAAGAGCTTGGGAAGCTTCACAGATGCAAAGAGCCTTGAAGAATATATTGCTATGCCAGATAAAATTACAATTCCAGCAGCAGAGCTTTCGAAAGTTTTTTATAAAGATATTTCAACAATTATTAATGAAAACAACTTAGAGGCAAAATATAAGAGTATTGAAGAAATTCATATCATTGGACATAGTATAGGTTGTTATGATTCAAAGTTGGACTTTTTAAGTAGTAACTCAAATATTGACGATGAATACTATGAGGTTTTACTTAAGAAGCTAGAAAAACTACAAACAGTAGTTGTATATGAGTATAAAAACACAGCACAAAATAAAATTAAAAAGTTAAAAGATTTTAATGATAAACTAGAGTATAAAATATTATGATAGTTAAGCTAAATTAGAAGTACTTGATTATGAATAAATTATTTATAGGATATAACAGCTAAAAGTTGGTTAAACTCTAAGGCGTAATATCATCAATCACATCGCCGACAATCTGAAAAGGTAACTTCAATATACAACTATTTAAACTAATACAACAAACAGCTAATGCAGCTACTAAAAATATTTTCTTTAATTTCATTTTCTATAAGATCAGTATTTAAACTTATTTATATAATACCTAAGAGATTTAAGCATTTGTAGATTTTATTTTAGTAATACTTGTTTAAGAGTATATTTGGTATAATTAGTATTAATAAATTTAGATTATCTATTTAGGTAAATACTGTGAAACACCAACTTAAATGGATGGCATGGGAGACAACTAGACGTTGTAATCTTAAGTGTGTTCATTGTCGTTCATCTTCAGAATGTGAGGTGCTTGGTCACCCTGATTTTTCTACTGAGGAAGGCTTTAGAATCATTGATAATATAGTCGAGTTTGCAAACCCTGTATTAGTCCTTTCTGGAGGAGAGCCACTTTTAAGAATAGATATCTTTGAGTTAGCAGAATATGGTGCTAGTAAAGGTCTACGTATGGCTTTGGCTACTAACGGTTCATTAGTTACAGATGAAATTTGCCAGAAAATCAAAAACTCAAGTATAAGCATAGTATCTCTAAGTATAGATGGTGCTACAGCTAAGACACATGATGACTTTCGTAGCCAAAATGGTGCATTTGAAGCAACTATAAATGCTGCAAAATTGTTTAAAAAACATGGTATACCATTTTTGATAAACTCATCATTTACCAAACGCAATCAGCATGAGATCAAAGATGTTTATAGGCTTGCAAAATCTCTTGAAACTACAGCATGGTATCTTTTTATGATAGTGCCGACAGGGCGTGGCGAAGAGCTTATGCAAGAGTTGATAGATGTTGATGATTATCAAGATATTTTAAATTGGCACTATGATATGGAAGCTGATGAGCAAGATATGCTTGTACGTCCAACGTGCGCGCCACATTATTATCGTATTCGCTTTGAGCGTAATAAAGAAGATAATGCAAAGGTTCGCTCACGTGCTCTTAGCTTTGGTACAGGTGGTGGTAAAGGTTGCATAGCTGGACAAAGTATATGTCTACTAGATGTTGATGGTAATGTCTATCTATGTAGTTATTTACCTGTTAGTGCTGGTAATGTTAAGGAAAAATCATTTGCAGATATTTGGCAAAACAGTGATGTAATGCACGATATGCGTGATTTTAGTGCTTATGAGGGTAAATGTGGCTCTTGTGAGTTTATCAAAATCTGTGGAGGTTGTAGAGCTAGAGCCTATAATATTCATGGTAGCTATCTTGCAGAAGAGCCATTTTGTAATCACATGCCGATTAGAATGCAATAATTAGTAAGAATGATTTTATTATAGATATTACTGTCTTTCTAAACCAACTACATCACTCATATTAACAATCTCAATAACTTCTTCTTTTGGTGTTGGCTTAATTATATGTTTGTTTGCTTCGGGAGGAAGATCTGTAAAGTTCATAGCATTTAGGTCATAACTAACATATCCTTCATTAATGCCTGCTGCATAAACTCCAGTAGGACTGTTACCTTGATATGCTGCAATATCTTTATATGAGACTATTAGGTTTTTTAGGTCTTTAATAGTAGTCCATAAAGTCATAGAAATCTCATATGGTGGTACAGATACATTATTAATAATTGATGAAGCATGGAAACAAGCTTCTCTATTTGATTGAGGTTCAGGAACTAGTTGTGAGAGGATGTAAGCTCTAACAAATCTAGATACACCACTAAAATCTCCAGGCATACCTATTAGTTGTGCAACTTCAGGACGAGAACTTGAGACAGTATCTTTATAGCTTATTGCTTTATCAGAAAATTTATTATTACTATTTTCAAAAGGTTCTAATAAAGATTTGTATTCTTTGATATTTTCTAAATGCCAGTCATAAGTAGGAGCATTAGTTAAGACATTACCTTTATTCTCATATACATTAACTTTTTCATCAATGAACTCTACAACAGCAGTATTACCTTTTGAATCTCTTAAGCAAAAATGTACGGGAATATTTTTCACAAATGTACCTGGCTTAAGCTCTAATGCACCACCGACTATTTGATGCTCAGATATAAGCTTCAGCGATTGAGGAACATCTTTTGCCATAGATAATAAAAAATTACCTATATAATAGATAGACAAAACATTTCTTTTATCTTCAGGATTAAAACTAGGGTGTTTTGTAACGTCTAGATATAAAAAACTAAATGATAAACCTTCAGTATTTAAACCATCTGTAAGACATTTGCCAAATGCTAATCTACCAAAAAAACCGTAGTGAGTCTTCCAACTAGTTAACTGAGAATCAGGTATTTTATCAGCATCAATAACTATGTCCATAGTATTATCAACACCTACATAACTTATACAATTTTGAAAAGCTATATTTATTGGGAAATCCATAGATCTAGCTTCTATTTTATACTTATTTTTATTTATAAAAACATTTGTACACATCGTCATCTCCTTTCTTATTTCATTACTAATGCTATACTTACAATAGTAATACTACATTATTTTGGAATGTATAAGAATGACTCAAAAATTTAATAAAATAATTATGTATCGTATGGTAACACCTGAGAAAACTTGTCCATATGGTCTAAAAGCAAAAGCTCTTTTTGAGGAAAAAGGTTGGCAGTTTGAAGATCATATTCTAAAAACTAGAGCAGAAACAGATGCTTTTAAGAAAAAATATAATCTAGAAACTACACCATTGATCTTTATTGATGGTAAGCAAATAGGTGGCTATAGTGATCTAGTTGAGTTTTTAGGTGAAAAATGAAAGATCAATTAAAGTATTTTGTTTATGAAACAAAAGTTTTACCTGAGCATATAGATCCAAATAATCATCTAAATAACATCGTATATCTACAATGGATGCAAGATATTGCAATTGCTCATGTGAAGGCTAATGGAGTATTTGATATTACAGAAACTAATGGTCTAACATGGTTTGCTAAAAAGCATACTATAGAATATTTAGCTCAAGGATTTTTAGGTGATGATATTGTCGCAGTTACATGGGTGGAGAGTATCACAAAGATCTCTACATTTAGAAAATATCACATTTATAGAAAGTCAGATAAAGCTCTTCTGTGTAAAGCAGATACTCTTTGGGTAATGGTAAATGCGCAAAAGGGTAGGCCTGAAAAAATTCCTTTAGAGCTAGTGGAAATCTTTGATAAATACAATAATTTCGAGATTGATGATATTAAAAATCTTTTTTAATTTTTCCTAAAATAAAGAATTTGCTATAGATTATTGTTAGTATATTTATATAAGTGTGCTGACATATTTAATTTAGTAGAGTTTAGTTTTGTTAAATTTCTCAGAAAAACAGTTAAAGTATTTACTACAAAATACACCAGATGGAATCCATATCATTGATCAAAATGGAGATCTTATATTTTATAGTGAATCTTTTATGAATAATCTTGGTTATAATCAAGATGAAATGTTAGATTTAAATGTGGTTGACTGGGATCCATTTGCTCCTAGTAAACAGCTTAGCTCTTTGATTTTGGATTTAATTGATAATCCAGAGATATTTACCTCAAAGCATTTGAAAAAAGATGGTACATTAGTAGATGTTGAGATAAATGCTAAAGGCGTTATTATTGATAATAAAAAATATCTTTTTGCCTCTCAGAGAACTATTCATACAAGAAATACAACACAAGTAGACTTAGCAAATAAGCTATTAACTAAAGAGAAAGCTAAATATAAGACTATCCTAGAGTTAGCATCTGATGGTGTTTTTATTATGGACTTTAAGGGTAAGCTTCTTGACTATAGTAAAAAAGCTCAAGATCTTTTAGGATATTCTGATGATGAAATGAAAGGCTTAAGTGTCTATGATTGGGACAGAAATATTACTACAGAAGAATACTCTCAAATAATCCAGGTTCTTAAGGAAGGACCTTTTGAGATAGAGAGAATACATACTAGAAAAGATGGCTCTAAATATATTGCTTTTATAACAGCAAATATCATTAATATTAAAGGTCAAGAGCTACTTTATGCGGCAGCTAGAGATATAACAGCACAGAAAGAAAGCCAAAGAACAATTATTGAGCAGAATGAACAGTTAGAAGCTATATTCCAGACTGCGTTAGGTGGGATTAGTTTATTAAGCTTAGATGGTAAATATGAGTTTGTTAATAATAAATATTGTGAGATGCTAGAGTATTCTAGTAAAGAAATTTTAGATAAAAGTACATTTGATTTTACAGATGAAGAATTTCTAGATGAGTATAAACATGTGTTTAAAGAGGTTGCTGAAAGGTCTATATATGAGGATTTTGAAATAGTTTGTGTAACCAAATCAGGTAAGTTAAAAAGACTAAGATCATCTATTGCTCTAATGCCAAATAATAGACAGCTTTTGATGACAACAGTTGATAATACTGATCTTTTTAATGCAATGAATATCATTAGAAAGCAGACATATACTGATGACTTAACAAAACTTAATAACAAAAGATCATATAATGAGCATATTAAAGAAAATTTAAAGCTATATGATAGATATGAAATGCCATTTTCTATGATTATCTTTGATATAGATTTTTTTAAGAAAATTAATGATAATTATGGACATTTAACGGGTGATAAAGTACTTACAGAGCTTGGAAGTTTAGTAACATCTAATATTCGTGGAACTGATATAGCATTTAGAATAGGTGGTGAGGAATTTGCATTAATCTTAAAAAACACTTCTTTAAATAATGCAACTATAGCAGCCGAGAAGCTTAGAATAGTAGTTGAGCAGGGGCTAAATACCATTAAAGATCAAACTATAACTATAAGTTTAGGTGTTACCCAAGTTATAAAAGGTGATACCACAGATAGTATTTACACTAGAGCTGACACTTGCTTATATACTGCAAAAAGACAAGGCAGAAATTGTGTCATATCATCTGTCTAAAATTTCACTTTATAATAAAATTTATGCTTATATCTGATTATGGCTATATAAATTAGTTAGCTATTTATCTTCTTTATACATTAATTAAGCCTAAATAATGGCTTTACATTTAACCATAAAGAATATAACTTTAAGTTATAGTATTACCATGTTTGAAGAGGGTTTGTGTGGGATTAAATATTGCAATACTTGAGACTTCAAGCTCTGAGTTAAAAGAAAAATTAAGTGACTTTACCCTTAGAGAGTTTTCAAAATCAGATGATGTCTCTAGAGATTTTGAAGAAATTGATGCTTTTGTGATTGACCATAATAAAGAGTCAGTCAATCTAGATATTTCAGATATTATTGAGATTGTTAAAAAAATTAGATCAAGTGCATATAGTTACCTTAAACCTATATTTTGTAATAATAGTGAGCTTACTAAATATACAGTAGAAAAATTTACAGACGCAAAAGGTTTGGTTAAATCTATCGAGAGTATTAATCAAGGAATCGCTAATATAGAGCAGGTTATTAAAAATATTAATAATGTCACAAATGATTGGCAAGCTCGATTTTTAGTATATCTATGTACGCGAAAATCAGCTAGAGATTTGACGCCATACAAAAATAGTTTTAAAGAAACATGTTATAGCTATCCTGTTTTAGATGTGTTTGTTCAAGATGATGATTTTAGTTATGATGAATGGATAAATGAGCTTAAAAATTTAAATATTATTAAAGTTAAGAAATTAATAAAATCTTTTTTATATTGCTCTAACTGTCCATCATCACATACTTTACTTTCCAAAAGATGTCCTGAGTGTCATAATGAAGATATCATTGTAGGTGTTGATGCTAAACATCCAGAGAACTACACGTGTAGAATGTGTGAAAGCGTATTTGTTAAACCAGAGTTTGTTTCAGAATGTGTGGGGTGTGGTACAGTAGCATCTGTGGAGCAAATGCGTAGACATAATATTATCGAATATACACTTACTAATAATGCTGAAGATCATATTAAAATGAATTTATTAAAATATTCGGTACCTGTATATGATGAAATAAACTATATTGTTCCTGAATTTTTTTATAGCCTTGTTGATTGGGCATATTCAATGCAAAATAGAGATCCAGCATATGAGTTCTCTTTGATACATATCAATATATTTGATTATATAGGAGCTGGTGATATTGAAGCTATATCTAAGGCTTTAAGGGAGATCTTAAGAAAAACTGATATGCTAACTAGGGTGTCTCAGCATGATATATGGTTATGGCTACCAGGGACCTCTCTTGAAGGTGCTGAAGTAGTTGTGAAGATGATTAAAGATGCTCATTTATCTGAAAGGGATAGGATTGAAGATTTAATTGATATAGAGGTATTTCACTCTAAAGAATTAAAAGATTTTCCTACTACAGAAAAGTTCATGCAGGGACTATCAGCAAAAGAATAGCGATATATTCTTGATCTTTATTTTTTATTAAAAACTTTCTTTATCATCTTTATAGCATATTTGAAAGTTTAGTTTCTTATAGAAAAGCCTTAAAAACGATATATAGTTAAAAATATTTTAACTGCTGTTTAGTATAAAATATGTTGTCTAGTTTATATCTCAAAATTATAATCAAGATAGTTACATTTTAAATCTATCTTAGATAATTTAAAAATTTTCTATATAAAGATTCTTTTTATAATGTATATGCCAAATATACAAGTAGGCTAAATTTAAGAATAGCTGTAGTTAATAAACTAACTTAGAGAGGGTGGTTATGAGTAAATCAATAGTTTCAGAGGGAAAGGCAAATATAATAAGCATAGACCTAAAGAAGTCCATGAGTAATCTTAAATATAAACTAGCTACTTTAAAGCTTGATAATGGACTTCTAAAAGAGTTCTCGGATAAGCTGCTTAAAAAGCCAAAACCCCACTTTGACGTTGATGATTTTAAAGAATACTTATCAATTAATGGTATATTATTTGATGATTTATCTAGTGAAGATATAACTAAGCTAATAATTAGTTACCAAAGAGAAAAAGATAATAGATTATAGAAGTTTATTTTATTTCTTGTTATTTTTTACTATTTCAACAGGTCCATGATCATCACAGTGATCGCCATGTGGATGATGTAACCTACCGTCAACGATATAGTCTATATGATCGCCATGAGGTAAAGACTCATGTCCACAATTTGGACCATGGACATGATCACAGCATTCATCTTTGATGGGTTTACAGCCATCTGGATTTTTTTCTGATACATCTAGAGTATGCTCATCGTAGTGATCCTCATGCTTGTGATGTAAGTGTCCATCATGTAAGTAATCATAATGATCACCATGTTTTATTTTTGTATGTCCACAACCATCTTTATGTTCATGGTCATGATTTTTATGTGTTTTACATTTGCTCATAATATATCTCCCTTTACTTGTTAAATCATATCTTTATGCATTTATTTTAACAGTTTTTGTCTTAAACCTTCAAATAAATATATAGTTGCGGCCTGAGCGACATTTAGAGATTCAATATCACTAAGAGTAGGAATCATAGTTTTTTCACCAACTGAAAAGTCTTGGATACCATTAGCTTCTTCACCTAAAACCAATACACTATCTTTTAACTTAAAGTTTTTATCATAGCAAGACACACCTTCATGAGGAGTAGTTAGCCAAATTTGATGATTTTTAAGCTTTGAAATGTTTTTTAGCTCTTTAAGATTATCAATATAGTTAAACCTTAAACTAAACTGTGCTCCCATGCCTGCACGTATTGCTTTAGGATTAAATGGATCCACAGAACTATTGACAAGAATTACCTCTGTTAATCCAACTGCTATTGCTGTACGGAGTATTGTACCAATATTACCAGGATCTTGGATTCTATCTAATACTAATGTGAAATCATCATCAAGCCTAAGTTCATCAAAGTTTTTTTTGTAAGCTAATATTAGAATTCCTTGTGAATTTTGAGTTTGTGATAGTTCATTAATATCTTTTTCAGAAATAGTGTATTTTTTGTCTACAGGATATAAGTCACTATCTGATTTTTCAGTCACTATTATTGTATGTATATCTGAATTTGGAAGTCTATGGATAGCTTCTTGACAGCAACGTAGACCTTCTATTATATAGTAAGAAGATTTTTTCCTGCCTTGAGAGGTATGAAGCTTTTTTATTTCTTTATGTAGTTTTTGTGTAAGAGTTTTCATTAGAATCATTTAAGATAAATTATTGTTTATATTTTATGTTTTTTATAATGATCTTTAAACAAGAAAAATATCTATTTTTGATATACAGGAAAAGACATGCTATGTTAAATAATTACTAGTAACAAGAAATATGAGATTTTATGCAAAGAGAAAAAGGGGCATATGCTCCAGTATTTTATCCGGCAATTATTTTAGCTTCGATACTAGCATTGTTAGGTATTATCTTCCCGGAGGCTTTTGCTAACTGTATGTCTATTGTCCAAAACTTGATTTTAGAAAAGTTTGGTTGGGCATATATCCTAGCTATGAGTGTTTTTGTTTGCTTATGCTTAATTCTAATGTTTAGTAGGTTTGGAGATATTAAGCTTGGCCAAGAACATGACCTACCAGAATATAGCAATATATCTTGGTTTGCGATGCTTTTTGCAGCTGGTATGGGTATAGGTTTGATGTTTTATGGTGTTGCAGAACCACTAAAGCACTTTTTAGCACCACCAAATATTTCCAATGATCAATTAGAAGTAGTTAAGCAAGCAATGAATACTACATTTTTCCATTGGGGTATAGAAGCATGGTCTGTATATGTCATAGTTGGTTTATCTTTAGCATATTTTTCCTATAGACATGATTTACCATTACTACCTCGATCAGTACTTTATCCTATATTAGGAGATAAGATATATGGTCCTTTAGGTCATGCTATAGATGTATTTGCAATTTTAGGAACATTATTTGGAGTTGCTACTTCTCTTGGATTTGGAGCTATGCAAGTAAGTTCAGGGATTAGTTTTTTAACAGGCCTTCCTGATACTATAAATATGCAAGTGATATATATTATATTTATTGTTGCTCTAGCAACCTTATCTGTAGCGTTAGGTCTTGATAAGGGAATAAAATTTTTAAGTAACTTTAATATAGTTTTAGCAGTACTATTGTTAGCTTTTATATTATTACTTGGTAATACCACAGGTTTAATACAAGATTATGTTCAAAATATTGGTTATTACTTAAGTACTCTGGTTAATCAGACCTTTAATCTTTATGCTTACAATAAAGAAAGTCAAGAATGGTTAAGAAGTTGGACTCTATTTTATTGGGGATGGTGGATAGCATGGTCTCCTTTTGTTGGTATGTTTATTGCTAAAGTTTCTAAGGGTAGAACTATTCGACAATTTACTGTGGGTGTTTTATTTATTCCTACTGGTTTTACATTTTTATGGATGACTGTTTTTGGCAACTCAGCTATTAGTATAGTTATGAATTCTAATGCTCAAAATCTTACTGATGCTGCTAGTAATAATATTCCAGTTGCTCTTTTTGAGTTTTTTCAATACTTTCCTTTTTCTACATTCCTTTCAATTATAGCTGTATTTTTGATAGTTACATTCTTTGTCACCTCTGCAGATAGTGGAGCATTAGTTATAGATATATTAGCAACAGGTAATGCTAAAAAATCAATAACTATACATCGTATTGCATGGTCAGTATTATGTGGACTTTTGGCTATTTCACTTATTTTTGCTGGAGGATTACAAGCATTACAATCTGCAACTATAATTAGTGCGTTTCCTTTATTATTTATCTTATTTTTAATGTGTATTTCATTAGTTAAATCTTTACGATTAGACTATCTTAGAGTTAGAAGTATTGAAACACATTCAACTGTTGTACAGTATGTAAAAGCAAATACATCTTGGCAAAAAAGACTAGAAGCTATAGCTTATAAACCATCAAGAGATCAAGCTATTAGTTTTTTACAAAAAGATGTTACAACCGCTGTTATAGAGGTTGCAGATGAAATGGAGAAAAATGGTATAGATACTGAAGTTTTAAGAGATCACGATCATATACAGCTGACTATATCGATAGAAGATAGTGAAGATTTTGTTTATAGTGTTATGCTAAGAACTTATCAATCTAAAAATGATACTACATATAATAGAGTAGAAGTCTTATTAAGCCACGGTGGGCAATATTATGATATTATGGGATATTCAAAGGATCAAGTAATTGCTGATATTGTTAACCAGTATGATAAGCATCTACACTATTTACATCTAGCTGTGGCAGATAAAGATATTGTTAATTAATAACAACATAACTAAGATTTAGTATCCAAGCAAAGCTTATCCATACAAGATAAGGTGTAAGCAAGTATCCAGCAGTTTTACTAATATTATTAAATATTCTTATATTCCAAACTAGGAAAATCCACAATATAGTCATTTCTAGTAATGCTAAATCTAGCTGATGCCAGCAGAAAAAGACAAAACTCCACAAGAAGTTAAGTCCTAACTGGATAGCATAAACAATAAAAATTTTTTCTTTGAGTTGTCCTTTCAAAAACACTAACCATCCTGAGATAGCGATCATAATATATAAAATACTCCATACAGGTGCAAATACCCAATTAGGTGGAGCAAAAGAAGGGCTATTTAGATGAATAAACCAGGTCGGTATATTATGAGCTGTCAGAGCACCAACTAACATACCAACACCTAGAATTATAATTATAAATATAGCTAATAATATATAATCTTTTAGCTTTATATTACTATTCATTTTTTACTCCTATATTTGCTACAAAATATCTACTAATATCATCTAAATATTGTAGATTAGAATATACTTTTGCAAAAGTTTGTATAATAATTATTAACAATATTTAATACATAGAGGTGTTAGAGTGTTTAAAACAAAAAGTTTAACTCCAAAAGAATACGAGATTATAATCAACAAAGATACAGAACAACCATTTACAGGTAGGTATAATGATTTAGATCAAAAGGGTATATATATCTGCAGAAACTGCGCTACACCTTTATTTAAAGCTGATAGTAAGTTTATCTCAACTTGTGGTTGGCCTAGTTATGATATCCATATAGATAATAATGTCAAAGAACTTCCTGATGTCGATGGTAGAAGAACAGAAATCTTATGTAATACTTGTGATGGACATTTAGGGCATATTTTCCATGGCGAAGGTTATACAAAGCTAAATACGCGTTATTGTGTAAACTCAGCGTCTGTTGATTTTATAGCGAGTGAAAGTTTTGGTGAAACTGAAGAGATAATAGTTGCAGCAGGATGCTTCTGGGGTGTTGAATACTATATGAAAAAACTTGATGGAGTTTTATTTGCTGAATCAGGTTATTGTGGTGGGGATCAGCCATATCCAAACTATAAACAAGTATGTAATGGTGACACAGGCTATCTAGAAGTTGTCAGGATAATATTTGATAAAACAAAACTTAGTTTAGAATCTTTATTAAAGTATTTCTTTGAAATTCATGATTTTGAACAAGCTAATGGCCAAGGTCCTGACATTGGTGAGCAATATAAGTCAGCTATTTTCTATTATGATGAAGAGCAAAGGCAAGTTGCAGAGAATATTAAAGATACTCTAATTGATAAGGGGTATAGTGTAGTTACAGAAGTTAGAGAAATGAAGCCTTTTTATGTAGCGGAAGATTATCACTTAGACTACTATATGAAGCAAGGTTCATTACCTTACTGCCACACACATAAGAAAATATTCTAATCAAGTTTTTACTGGAAATAATCTATTTTTAATCACCATAAAAATAAGTATAGATAAAATTACAAATCCTAATTGTTGTATAGGAATTTCTATCATTAAGTTAGAAATAGATGAAAAACTAATAAGAAAACCAGCAAAACCAGCTGCTATGAATCTTAGTAATCTTACAATGGCATTTCCAGCTGCAAAACCTTCTTTTAATAAATCAATCGCTTTTGTTGTTGTGATAATATTTATTAAAGAAAAGCTTATTGTTGCAAAGGCATTCAGAATTATAAAGAGATAAATATTATTAAGGTAAGTTGAGCTTATAATATTAGCAATTAATATTACAACTACAGAAGCATAGCTCATAAAAATAAAATATTTTTCATTAGAAGAATTTATTTTATTTTTTATATAATAACTAGCTAATACAACACCACAGATATTTAGGGCAAAAAGTATACAGAATCCAATATATCCTAATTTATAATATCCAATAATTAAATTAGAAGATGAGCTAATGAAGCTGAAAAATGCTCCAAAGCAAAGACCACTAGCTATTGAAGTTATTATAAATGGAGGGTTTATTAAATGTTTAAAATAAACTTTGAAACTATATGGCAAGCTCTTTGATCTATTTTTTGACATAAGAGTTTCAGGTATTGTAAATGATATTATAACTAGGATGATTCCATAAATAGTTAAAAAGTGGAAAATATCTTGCCATCTTCCTGTCATGTATATAATGACACTTCCTATAATTGGAGCAACTATAGGAGCTATCATAAATATCATAGCCATTGTAGCCATCATTTTTATGAGTTTTTGGCCTCTATAGCAGTCTTTTAGTATGGCAGATGCGGCTATAGCAGCAGGAGAGTCTCCTAGGCCTTGCATAAATCTCATAAATATTAGCATATCGAAATTATGAGTGAACGAGCATAATATGGTACTTAATACATATATAAGCATCCCAATGATAAGTATGTTTTTTCTTCCAAATCTATCTGATAATGCTCCCCAAAAAACCATACCGACACCAAAACCGATAAGGTAAGTTGAGATTGTTATAGATAGAATACTAACATCTATTTGAAAGAAACTACTAATACTTCCAAATGCAGGAATATATGTGTCAATAGCAAAAGGTGGTAATGCAACAAAGATTACCACAAAGAAAACAAGGTACTTACTACCTTTTCTTAGCTGGTACATTTTAAACATCGATTATTTAATAATTTAGAGTATATTATTATAACAAATAAATTTGTTTTATAACGTGAATTTATATACCTTGGAAGAAATTAAATATTAGATTTATTTAGATGGATTTGTAGAGGTAGTCTTAGCAGCTGTTGAATTACTATCACTAGCTTTAGCTTTATTTATAGCTTTTTGGATATTCGCTGCACTTGTATAACCACCAATTACAGTAGTATTATTAGCATTAGCATCTTTAAGTGGCGCAACTACTAAGAAAGGAGTACCTTGGATATTAAGATCTTTGAAGCCCATTTGTAAAGTAGATTTCACATGATCTGCTATTTTATCATCTTTAATAGCTTTCTTAACAGCATCAACCTTTGCACCAGCTTGTGTAGCTACTTTATTTACAGTTGAATCTGTAAGTTTACCTTCATCTTCGCCTGTAGCAAATATACCATTATGATACTTAACATAAGCATCAGCACCATATAACTTATATATAGCTGTACCAACTTCAGCAGCATATTCAGATGCCGGAGCTCTTTGACCAAAAATTGGGAATTCGCCAAAGACAACTTGAACATCGCTGTTATCTTTCATAATTTTTTCAATCTCAGGAGCTACTTTTGAGCAGTACATGCACTGATAGTCAAAGAATTCATATATTACAACATTAGGACTTTTAACATCTGATTTAGGTGTTAAATCTGAACTGTATATACTATCTTTAACTTTAAGGAAGCTAGCTACTCTTTTTTGGCTCATCTCTGTCATCATCGCTTGACGAAGTGAATCCATATTATCCTTAACCTCTTGCTCAGAGATTTCTGGTTTCTTAGCTTTCATAGCATCTTCAAACCCAGCTATCACTCGATCTTTATATATGCCGTAGCTTTTTAGATTTGGATCTTGAGCAATGCTAGATCCCATGCCGTAGCCAATTGTATAGCTTGCGTTAGATTTAACGTTATCACTATTAGTGTCAGTTGTTTTTTGAGTTGTAGCTACTGTAGAACCCGAACCTGTCTTAGCACTAGTTGTTGAAGAAGAATTATCACTACCACCATTAGAACAAGCAACTAAGCTAGTTGTAATAGCTGCTACAGCTAATGCTTTTAAAAGTTTTTTCTTAGTCATTTCTTACTCCTTTAGCCAATTACTTATTTTGCACTTTTTTGTGCAGCCATAGCTTGTTTTTGGAAATCCATCATAGCCGTCTGCATTTGTTCAGGAGTTAGTTTAGGTTTTTTTGAATTAATACCGTCTTTTAAACCATCAATAACTTGCTGATTGTCAGCAGTAACGTTATTTTGTTGCATTTGAGCTTGTAAAGTTTTACCCATTGTATATCCAACTGAGTAACTTATGTTAGATTTTGTATCTGTTGCTGCAAAACTAGAACTAATTAAAGCTCCAGCTACTAATGGAGCTACAAGTAGAGTCTTAGTTAATTTCATTATTCAAATTCTCCTTTGTTTTTATAAAAGTATTCTCTAGCAATTCTAACAAACAATACATAAATCACAATCATTTATGTTCTTTTTGAGCTAATCTTTGTTGTTTGTTTATCGCCCAGTTAATATGCTCTAATAATAGAGGGTTATTTCTAAAATCATCTTTTTTGGCTATCAAAGCTTGAATATTTCTCTCAATATATGGTGAATTTCCTATTGCTATGGCTATATTCCTCATCCAAGCATCATAGCCTATTCTGCGAATAGCAGATCCTTGGGTATATTTATCAAAGTCATCTCTTGTCCACGCAAATAGCTCTAGTAAAGGTTTGTTTACTAAAAACTCTCTTTGTTGGAAATCTTTTTCAGTTGTCATCGGCGCATCGTTATTAAAGGGACAAACTAATTGACAATCATCACAGCCGTATATTCTAGTTCCTATCTTATCTCTAAGTTCTAGTGGTATAGCATTTTTATTCTCAATCGTTAAGTATGAAATACATTTGCGAGAGTCAATCATTTTTCCTGGCTGTATTGCTCCAGTAGGACAAAGCTTGATACATGCTTGGCATTTACCACAAGAGTCAATATGTTTTTCTAAGTTAGGAAGTTTAGATAAGTCTAAATTACTATATATAACACCAATAAAGAAGAATGATCCTTGAGTTTTGTTCATCAGCATAGAGCTTTTACCTTGCCAACCAAGACCAGCTTTTTCAGCTAGAGGTCGCTCTAATACAGGAGCACTATCTGTAAATACTCTAAATTGATGTCCACCTGTTAGCTCATCAATATATTGCCCTAGTCTTTGTAACTTCTTTTTCATTACTTTATGATAGTCGCGTCCATGAGCATATATTGAAATATCAGCTGTATTACTAGGAGTTCTTAATTTTTGGACTTCAGATTTTATTGATACTGGTCGATTAAGATAGTTTAGTGTGGCAACAATGACACTGTTTGTGCCAGGAACTAGCTCATCTGGGATATATCTTTTTGAACCATGTTTAACCATATAATCAAGATCTGCATGATATCCTTTTTCTATCCATTGATTATAATATGGTATATATTCAGAAAGATCACAGTCAGCTTTTGATATCGATGATAAGTTTAGCTCGTTGAAGGCGTAGTCTTTAACTTTCTGCCACTGTTGTAAAGAAAGCTCAAGCTTCATAATTAGCTGTCAGTGCGTTTGATGTCCCAAAGTTTTTCTAATGCATATAGATTTCTAGTTTCTTCAAGCATTATATGAGCTACAATATCTCCGGTATCTACTAAGATCCAGTCAGATTTATTATCACCTTCGATACCTAAAATAGAGACTTTGTTCTTTTTAAGTTCTTGTTCAAGGTTCTTTGAAAGAGCCTTAGCGTGAGTGGTTGATGAAGCTGTACAAATGACAACCTTATCCATCATATCTGTAAGATGCTCAACATCTATAGTTTGGATGTCTAATCCTTTTAGATCATCTAGTGCTTCTGTCACAATATGTAACCTTTGGTCTGTAGTCATAAATATTAAATTAGTTTTAAGTTCTATAATTTTGATCTAAGATTATAACACAAGTTATAACTGAAGTTGCGCACTAAACATAAATTTGAGCATAAAGACAAAGTATTATATGCAAGGCAGGTTTTTATTAGCATAGCAGTAGCTATGGTGATAAAGTTCTAACGCAGTCAGATGATACTTAGCTTTTTGTCCTTTGGATGATATAATTTGCATTAAATAACGTCGTTATCAAGATTTGAAGCTACTAGTAGCTCTTGACCTTATTTCCTAGTTCTTCAACGCAACGTATAACACTCAAAATATATTTAGTGCGTAACTTCAGTTATAATAAAATAATGGTATCATTATCTAACTTAAGATTTTAGGAGTGCGGCTATGAAGAAGAAAAGTTTATTTTTATTTCTATTACTAGTAATTCTAACGGCTACTGGTTTATTTTTGTTTTATAGATTTGCACAATGGTATGAGCAATTGCTTGGTTCAATTTTCTCTTATATCGTCATGATTAGTTTAGCTTTATTTATATTTGCACCATTTAGATTTATTAAAGATAAAAAGGCAAATATAAATATATTTAGTTATATTAAATACTTAGGTGTTACAGTATTAGTCTTAGTAAAATTTGTAGTTAATATTTTAAAAGAGATTGTTTTAACATTTAGCTATATACTTACAAGAACCTTCTCAAACAAAAAATTTTCTGAGCCTAAAAAAGGATCTCCTAAACAATCAGATCAGGAATCATCACAAGAATAAATGCAATATACATCTGAACAACAAAAAATCATTAACCATGATATCAAAAAGCATGCTTTAGTCTCGGCTGTTGCTGGTAGTGGCAAGACACAAACGCTTATTGCTAGAATTGAGTACTTAATATCTAAAGGAGTCGTGCCAAATAAAATATTGGTATTAATGTATAATAAGTCTGCCCAACTTGATTTTGCAAATAGACTGAAAAAAGTTTTAAAACCTAAAATTTCTAGATTTATTAACGTTCGTACAATGCATTCTTTAGGTAATAGCTTTTTACAAGCTTTTGCTAAAGCTGGCTATGTAAATATTGAAAAAATTCTTAAAGAATATGAAATTGATAGTATTATCCAAAAACTATTAAAACTATACCAAAAAGAATTTAAAATAACTAAAGATATTGATAATGAAAGAGTGGAGAACTTTAAAGAGTATATTTCACTTCTTAAATCAGATCTTGCTTTAAATAATCAAAGAATAAAAGATTTAAATGCGAAAGAAAAAAAGCTTTTAGATAAAATTTTTGTTGAGTTTAATAAAGAATGTGAAAAGCAAAAAGCAATTACATACGATGATATGATATATTTGCCAGCAAAGCTATTTGAAAAAGATAGTTCAAGTGTGGCTCGAGCAAATAACTTATATTCATATATAATTATCGATGAGTACCAAGATATAAATCAAGCACAGCAGTTTTTTCTAAAATGCTTGGTTGGCGATAATACCTATGTAATGGCTGTTGGAGATGTTGATCAAACTATCTATCAATGGCGAGGGTCAACTCCTTACTATATGTTAGAGGGATTTAAAAAAGATTTTAAAAATGTAACGCAATATAAATTATCTTACACTTTTCGCTATGGAGATTTGGTGTCTCTTATGGCAAACAATATTATTACTAATAATAAGAAGCGTCATGATAATCTCTGTATAACATATCCTAAGCTAAAAGATAAAACTACAGATATTAGTATTTTAGATAATAGTGATAAAGTTGTTTTAAAGTTAAAGGCTTTGATTGATAGTGGTGTAAAAGCAGATCAGGTTGCTATATTAGTGCGAAAATATAATTCGACAACAGTTTTTGAGCTTAGCTGTTTATATAATGATTTAGCATATAATGTTGTTGCTGATAAAAATATCTTTAGCGAGAATCTTTTTAAAGCAATATATGGCTATTTGATGTTATTTAACAAAGGTTACGGTTTTGAAAAGCATACTATAGAACAGCGTGTTGAATTTATAAAATCAATGCTAGATTATCCATCACTATACTTAAAAAAAGATACTAAGCAAAAATTAGCACAAGAAATAGCTAAAGATGTCTCACAAGCAATGACTTCAATAGCAGATCTTACAGAAACAGTAGATAAGCCTTTTAAAGAAAAAAATATATTAGCAGTTGCCAGTAGTTGGAGAACTATTTTTAACAATACTAGAATAAAGAAATCTGATCGGGCAATAAACTTTATTTTGGAAAATCTAGACTTAGAAAAGCAAATTTCTAAAGTTTCAGGGGAAACCCATTCAAGTAAGTCAAAGCTTCAGATTATAGATGGTATAGCTAGTTTTGCTAAAAGTAAAAAAAGCTCATTAGTTGAATTTATTGAGTTACTACATAATCTTTATCTTAAATCAAACCAACAAGATAGTAATGATCCAGATCAAATTCAAATAATGTCAATGCATAGGGCAAAAGGTCTTGAGTGGGACTATGTGGTAGTTCATGATGTAACAGAAGGTGGGTTTTTCGGTGATAAAAATACCAAAGTCTCGGATGATATCCTTGAAGAGGAGAGAAGATTATTCTATGTTGCTATTACTCGGGTTAAAAAGCATCTATTTATAGTTTCGGCTGATGATATAAGTAGGTTATCTGCATGGTATCAAATAAAAAAGAACTCTTATCCTAAGGACTTGAAATGTAAAAATAGTCTAAGATTCCTTTATGAAGGGAATTTAGTTGAGAGTGAGAATTATTTAGAGAATTTTAGCTCTTTAGAAAATGCAGATATAAAAAATAAAATTATAAAAAAATATCACCAAAAAGTTTCAAATAATTAATTAACTTGAAGGTTGTAGGTTAGCTTCGTAGTCATTAATTTGATCTTCTTTAGGCTTTGGTTTTGGCTGTTTAGCATTTGGGTCAAAAGGTTGGTCTGATATTTGTAGAGAAGGCTTAGATATTTGTTTGCCATCTTTTGTTTTACCTATCCAGTTGCCATCTTTTGTTTTCTTAGCTTGAAAATCTTTCATAATTTCGAGATATTTTTTCCAACACTCTGCTTTATATATTGTTTTCTGTCCATTATTTATGATTTTTTTAGTCCATGTTTTTCCGTTATCTGTAGATATTTCATATGTCATTAGACAATAGCTTGAAGGTTTAGGCATAGCTGCAAGTTCAGCAGCTTTTTTCGCTTCTTCTTGTTTTTTTAATACTGATTTATGGTGAAAATAATATCCTGTTGAGGCAATTATTATTAGTAGTATAGCCACTGTTACTAAAATAGCTAGAATCTTACTTTTTTTATTTTTCTTCATTTTAAGGATTTTAAAATAACGATATAGACAAGATTATATATGTAATTATAGTTAAATGCGATCAGTAGAGTTTATTTTATTTAGTAAAATGGTTTATAATATTGTCTGTTTTATATTTATTTAATTAAGAAACCTGTAGCACATCTACTTGAAAGGTAAATCATGATTACTACTAAAGAATTACGTAATAAGTTTATAAATTATTTTAAGTCAAAAGATCATTCTCATCAACCAAGCTCATCGTTAATTCCATTTGGTGACGATACTCTGCTTTTTACAAATGCAGGGATGGTTCAATTTAAAGATGTTTTTCTAGGGGCTGAGAGAAAAGATTTTTCTCGTGCAGTAACTGTACAGAAATGTCTAAGAGCTGGTGGTAAACATAATGATTTAGACAATGTTGGTTATACTGCAAGACACCATACATTTTTTGAGATGCTTGGTAATTTTAGTTTTGGTGATTATTTTAAAAAAGAAGCTATTGAGTTTGCTTGGGAATTTTTGACTAAAGAAATCAAACTTCCTGAAGATAAGTTATGGGTGACTATATATGCTACAGATGAAGAGGCTTTTGATGTTTGGCATAATTATATTGGCTTAGCCGAAGAAAGAATTATCCGTATAGATACAGCTGATAATTTTTGGTCAATGGGAGATACAGGACCATGTGGACCATGTACAGAGATTTTTTATGATCATGGCGAGGATGTCGCTGGAGGCTTACCAGGAACTCCTGAAGAGGATGGTGATAGATATATTGAAATCTGGAATATTGTATTCATGCAATATAATCGTCATGCTGATGGTAGTACTACAGATTTACCTCGACCATCAGTTGATACAGGTATGGGATTAGAGCGAATAGCAGCTGTTCTTCAAGATGTTCATAATAACTATGATATAGATCTATTTCAGGCACTAATCAAAAAGGCTCAGCAAATTATAAATACTACTGATAATAACTCAGCATCATTAAAAGTAATTGCAGATCATATTCGTTCATGCGCATTTTTAATAGCTGATGGCGTTTTACCATCTAATGAAGGTAGAGGCTATGTTTTACGTAGAATTATTCGTCGTGCTATTCGTCATGGTAATAAGTTAGGTGCGAATGATGTATTTTTTTATAAGCTTGTTAATGAGTTGATTAATCAAATGGGACAAGCCTATCCACAGCTTATAGAAAAAAGAGAACTTATAGAAAAAACCTTAATAAAAGAAGAAGAGCTTTTCTTAAAAACTATTGAGAACGGTATAAAAATATTTGAAGCAGAAATAGAAAACTTAAAAGGTAATACGATTTCTGGAGATGTTGCTTTTAAACTTTATGATACTTATGGTTTCCCTTTAGATTTAACTGCAGATATGGCGAGAGAAAAAGGTTTAAAAGTTGATGAATCTACTTTCCAAAAACTAATGCAGGAGCAAAAACAAAGATCAAAAGATGCTGGTAAATTTAATATTGATTATAACAATGTAATTAGCTCACAAGTTAAAACTGAATTTAAGGGATACTCTACTTTAATAGAAGATGCTAAAGTTCTTGAGATTTATCAAGGTGGGAATGCTGTAGATAGTTTAACAGAGCATTTAAAAGCTGTTATAATTCTTGACAAAACTCCTTTTTATGCTGAATCTGGCGGTCAGATCGGTGATAAAGGTATCCTTGAGGGAGTTGGTGTAGAGTTTATTGTTGAAGATGTGCAAAATTCTGGTAATGCTATCTTACATATAGGTGAAATCTCTAAAGGAACTTTGCGTGTAAATGATGAGGTAACTGCAAGAGTAAATGATCATCAAAGATTAGCTGTGGCTGCAAATCATAGTGCGACACATTTGTTACATAAAGCCTTAAAAATTGTATTAGGAAATCATGCAGAGCAAAAAGGATCATTAGTTGATGCAAGAAAACTAAGATTTGATTTTACTCATGATAAAGCTATTCCTAGAGATCAAATTCAACAAATTGAAACTTTGGTAAATAGGCAGATTAGACTAAATTATTCTGTCAACATTATAGAGACCTCTCAAGAAAAAGCTAAAAATATGGGCGCAGAAGCTCTTTTTGGTGAGAAGTACGGTGATATAGTTAGGGTTATAGTGATGGGTGATTTCTCAATAGAGTTTTGTGGTGGTACTCATGTGAGCCGTACTGGAGATATTGGCTTATTTAAGATAATTTCAGAAGGAGGTATTGCTTCTGGAGTTAGGCGAATCGAAGCAATAACTACACAACAGGCGATAGATTATACTTTTGATATGGAAAATAAAATTGCGACTATCAAAGAGTCTTTAAAGGCAAATGATAGTAATGTTTTTGATAAGCTTAAATCTTTATTAGAGCAAGTTAAAAATCAAGAGAGACAAATTGCTAAATTAAAGAAAGATTTATTATCAGGATCAAGTAGTGATATTAAAGAACAAAAATATGGTGATAAAACTGTAGTAGTTGCCAATATTGAAGGCGTAGATGTAAAAACTTTGCGTGAAAAAATAGATGATTATAAATCTAAAGATGATAAGATAGTCGTTGTTTTAAGCACTATAAACTCAGGAAAAGTCCAGTTTGTAATTGGTGTAAGTAAAGCTTTAACCGCACTAATAAATGCTGGCGATATTGCAAAAGAGCTTAGTGGCTATATTGATGGTAAAGGTGGAGGTCGTCCTGATATGGCTCAGGGTGGTGGTAGTAACTCGGCAAATATCAATACTGCTTTAGCTGAGGTTGAAGAATTCATTTATAAAAGTATAAAAGAGTAATATTTTGAAAATAACACGTAGATATTTATCAATATTTTTAGGCATATTTTTTTGTAGTTTTGGCTATGCTAAAGGTATTGTGTCTGACTATACTACGACTATTAAGCAAGCTGTAAAAAATTCACCACAGTATAAATATATTGGTTATCAATTAGATTCTCAACAAATGAGTCCAGCTATTCAGCTAGGTAAATTATTACCAAGGGTAGATATTGGAGGATCGATAACTGCTGGAGATATATTACAGCATAAAGGAAATGATGGTGGAGATTTAGGTACGGGTAGCTTCAATGGAATAGAGGGGCTAGTTACATTAACTCAACCATTATTTGATTATGGTGCTTATAAAGATCTACAATCAGCTCAAGAGACTGCTCAATTTGCACAACAAGACTATAGAACAAATTATCAGCAGTTCTTATATGATGTTAGTTATGCTTATTTTAATTTGGCAAAGGCTATAAAAAATGTTCAGTACAACTCTTATAACTTAAAATCCAATAAACAAAGTTATAATGAGTTACAAAATAAATATGATTCAGGTGTTGCTGATATTGCAGATTATGAAACAGCAAAGGCTAACTATTATATAGCTCAGGCTGATTATGCAGCAGCAAAGAGGGAACAAAAAGTAGCTAGAGCCCAATTACAGAAATTTACAAATAATATGGATGATGTAGTTTTATATAGCAATAAGTTTAAAATTAAAAACCCATCTCCAGATACAGAAGAAGGTTGGGAAGAGCTTGCGATGAGAAGCAATCCTTCATACCTTGGTTCTATGCATACTAAAGAAAGTAAGTATTATGATTATCAGTCAGTTACAGGTACTTTCATGCCAAAGATTAATTTTGAAGTTAAATATTCTCCTGGGTTTAATGAAGTAAGCTCATTAGGTAACCCTGTTTATGATTTTGTATTACCTTCTCAAGGCACTGTAAATGCCTTTTATTTTGGGCTTAATCTAACTTGGAACATATTTGCTGGTGGAACCAATTATGCTCAGCTTAAAAAAGCAGCATATGATTATCAATCTTCTGAGTTTAATATGATTCAAACAGGACGGGTTGCTGAAAATGATGCGATGTATGCATTTAGATTTGTACAGCTAAAAAGAAAAGAAGTTATGAATCTACGTAAAGGTGTTGCGGCGGCTAGAATAGCTTATGAAAAGTATAAACAAAGATATGAACAGGGTACAACAACTATTACGCAGTATTTCATACTATTAAATGATTATTATAAAAGATTAATTCAGCTAAATAATGCTGAGTTTGATTATGTCATGGGTTTTTTAAGTCTTTATAAAACTGCTGGTATTTTAACAGCAAGTACAGTTCAAGACTTTAATAGTTGGCTAATCTTAGATCAAGATGTGGAGTTATAAAAAATGTATATATCAACAAAATTGACTTGCTTTTCACAAGATAAGGATTCAAGCTCTTTACCTATTTTTTTAATTAAAAAAGATAACTTTGCTAATTGGTTAAAACAACAAAGTAGCTTTTTACAAAACTTTGTAAAGCAGTTTGACAATAACAAGACTATTTTTGTGGCTCCTAACTCAGATGGTAATGTCGATAAAGTTATCTGCTTGGTATCAAAGTCTATGTTTAGTGTTGCTGATTTACCTACACAGTTACCATCTGGCGATTATCATATAGAGCACTCAGATATCCATGATTTAAATCTTTACTATATCGCATTTGCATTAGCGTGTTATAAGTTTGAAAGATATAAATCAAACGTATCTGACATAGACATTAAATTATTTTTACCTCAAGAATATCAACATATTTTAATAAATGTAGAAGCAAACTATATTGTAAGAGATATGATAACAACTCCTGCTGAAGATATGGGGCCTGCTGATATATCAGAGACTATAAAGAAACTAGCTAAGCAATTTGGTGCTGAATTTGATGAGATTGTTGGTGAAGAGCTTGCAAATCAAGGCTATATGGGAATATATAGTGTTGGTAAAGGTAGTCATCGTCCACCACGTTTAGTTAGGCTAAATTGGGGAGATAATAGACATCCTAAAGTTTCAATTGTAGGTAAAGGAGTTACTTTTGATACAGGAGGTTTAGATATAAAACCTGCCGCAGCAATGCTTCTTATGCTAAAAGATATGGGAGGCGCAGCAAATGCAATAGGTCTTGCATATATGATAATGAAGTATAAGCTACCTGTGAATTTAAGTTTAGTGATACCAACGGTTGAGAACGCTGTAGATGCTAAGTCATTTAGACCTAGTGATATAGTTAAAATGAAAAACGGTACAACTGTTCAAATAACTAATACTGATGCAGAAGGTAGGCTCATATTAGTAGAACCTTTGTATGAAGAGGCTCAAAAGAAACCGGAATATTTGATAGATTTTTCAACTTTAACAGGCTCTGCTAGGGCTGCTGTAGGACCAGAGATATCAGCTTTTTTCTGTAATAATAATGAAGTTGCTAATGAAGTTTATAAATATGGTGAATCTATGCAAGATTATGTATGGAGATTACCATTAGCAGATTGCTATAGAAAAAGCTTAAAAACAGAGTTTGCAGATATTTCTCACTGTGATTTATCGCCATTTGCTGGAGCTGTGAAAGCAGCTCTATTTATGGAGCATTTTGTTGGTGAAAATGATGATGCTCCAAATTGGATACACTTTGATATGATGGCATGGAATGCTTCTAGTACTCCCGGGAAACCTAAGGGAGGTGAGATGATGGCTGCTAGAGCTATGTTTGAATTGCTTAAAGATAAATATAAATCTAATTAGTATTTTAGCCATAAATTCTCTCAATATTTATCTTAAAAAATAGTGATTACTTATTTACTTAGATATATTTCAAACGGTATACTCTAATAATTATGACATAAATTTTATTAGAATATGCAACAGTCAATATTAGAACAGCTTAAGAAAGTTACTATGGTAGTAGCTGATACAGGTGATTTTGAATTAATAAAAAAGTATAAACCAGTTGATGCAACTACAAATCCTAGTCTAATTTTGAAAGCAGTAAAAGACAAAAAATACTCTGATTTAGCAAAGCAAACTATTCAAAGCGTTAAAGAAAAAAATCCAAATTTAAATACCGATGAATTAGTTAAAGAAATATTGATAGAAATACTAGTTACATTTGGTATTAAGATACTTGAAGTTATTGATGGTAAAGTATCAAGTGAAGTTGATGCTAGAGTATCTTTCAATGCAGCAGAGACGATCGACTATGCTAGAAAAATTATAGCAAAATACGAAGATGAAGGTATTAGTAAGGGTCGTGTGTTAATAAAGATAGCAGCTACCTGGGAAGGTATAAAAGCAGCTAAAATCTTGCAAAAAGAAGGTATCAATTGTAATTTGACACTAATTTTTGATAAAGCCCAAGCTCAAGCATGTGCAGAAGCAGGAGTTTATTTAATATCTCCATTTGTTGGCAGAATTACTGATTGGCAAATTAAAGAAAATAATTTAGTAGGGTTCCCTGATATTAAAGATGATGATGGTGTTAATTCGGTCAAAGCCATTTATAATTTTTATAAATCTCATGGCTTTAAGACTATTGTGATGGGAGCAAGCTTTAGAAATGCCGAGCAAGTTATAGCTTTAGCAGGTTGTGATGCTTTAACAATTTCTCCAGCACTACTAGAGGAATTAGAGCAAAGAAAAGAGCCTCTTGAGAGAGCTTTAACAGATAATTTAGATGTTTCAAATCAAGATCCAGAGCTTACAGAATCAAAATTCCGTTGGTTACTTAATGAAAGTGCTATGGCTACTCATAAGCTATCAGAAGGAATTAGACAGTTTGCAAAAGATACAGTCGAGCTAGAAAATATTATTAAAGAAAACATATAATAAGGACCTTAGCATGAGAAAAATTTTATTATCATCAATATTGACTTCCATTCTTATTGTGCCAGCATTTAGTGCAATCCCTGTAAATGATTCTAATAATGATGGTGAGATAGATGGCACAGAATTAGCACAAACTCCTGATCTAAAAACAGGTTTGAAGAATAATGTTAATTCTGAGTCACAAAGATACAGTAATGTAAAGGTAGCAGAAAAAGAAGATCAAGATTTAAAAACTCATGCAATGGGAATGCATAGAAAGCATCATAGTAATTATGCAGAAACACAGGAGAATTCTCGCCCAAAGTTTGGTAAATCTGATGATAGTGAAGCCTATCATGTGAAGACTAAAAAAGAAGATTCTGAAGATGATAATCCAAATTTAGCAAATCTTACAACGCCAGAGCAAAATAATTTATCAGTATCAGATAAAGATGCTACATTAAATAGGCAGATGATGTTAAATGGTCCACAAGGTGGTATACAAAATAATCAACCTCCTGGTATTGGAGGCACTAGCGCTAATTATTAGTTGCATCACTCTAAACATTCTTTGCATAGTTTCTTTAAATATACTAAAATCTACTAGTTAAAATATTCTACTATAGTTAGGTTTTGTTATGATTTTTCAATATGATAATTTTCAAATACTAGAAGTTAATGGTGTAGATACTAAAAAGTTTCTACAAGGACTAGTTACAGCAGATTTGAATATATTATCTCAAGATAATGATATTTTATTGACAGCTTTTGCAAATTTAAAAGGACGTATTATTTCGCTTTGTTTTGTTAAATTTATTGCAGAGGATAGATTATTACTATCTGTTGAAGAGAGTGTTGTTGACGGATTGCTAGTATGGCTAAAAAAATATGGTATGTTCTCGAAAGTTACTTTTTCTATAAATGATAATTATTCACTATTTTTTACAAAAGATGGCTTTTTAAATCATGATGTTTTAGAAAAAGATAGCTTAGTATCTAATAGTAATTTTGAGCAGGTGCAAAAAGAGAATATTATTAATAAATTAGCTATTATCAATGCTCAAAATTTTGAGCAGTTTTTACCTGCTGAGTTAGAGTTAGATAATGTTGAAAATGTAGTTTGTTATACAAAAGGTTGCTATATGGGCCAAGAAGTAATAGCTAGAATGCACTATAAAGCTAAGCTAAAAAAAGAGCTTGCAGTAGTAAAATCTCAATCTAACATTGTCGAAACTGATCTAAAAGATGAAAATAATAAACCATTAGCAAACGTTGTAAATAAAGTATTTATTGATAGCGAATGCTATATGCTTGTGGTTTTTCATAAAGAAGCGACAGAGCAAGAATATAAGCTGAATAACGACCAAACTATAGTTAGATGCTAGACTATCTAAATCCACAGCAACAAGAAGCTGTTAGATATACAAGTACACCATTATTAGTATTAGCGGGTGCTGGTAGTGGAAAAACTAGCGTTATTATTGAGAAAATTTCTTACCTTATTGAAGAATTGCTATACCCTGCAAAAAGTATTTTGGCTGTTACATTTACAAATAAAGCAGCTAAGGAAATGCAAGAAAGAGTTAAATCCCGCTTAGATAAGGAAAAATCAAAAGGTCTTGTTATCTCAACATTTCACTCTCTTGGACTATCTATTTTAAAAAGACATTTTTCAGAGCTCGGATATAAGAAGAATTTTACACTTTTTGATAGTTATGATTCAGCGACATTAATATATGATATTGCGTATGATCAGTATCAATTACCTAAACAAAATACAGGTTTTATTCAGTCAAAAATATCATTTTGGAAATCTGCTTTATTAACACCAGATGAAGTTCAACCCAAAGATGATTTAGAAAAGCAAGCAGCTTTTGTCTATAAAGAGTATCAAAAATATTTAAGATCATATAATTCATTTGATTTTGATGATTTGATATTCCAGCCAATTCAGCTATTTAGAAATCATCATAATATCCAAAAATTATGGTCAGATAAGTTTAGATACATCTTAATTGATGAATACCAAGATACTAATGAGTCACAATATCAGCTTTTAAAGTATCTAACTCAGAATAAAAATAAATTTACAGTAGTTGGAGATGATGATCAGTCGATATATGCTTGGAGAGGTTCACGTCCAGAAAATTTACGCCATTTACAGGAAGATTTTCCAAATCTTAAAGTTATAAAATTAGAACAAAACTATCGTTCAACAGGTAGGATTTTAAATGTTGCTAATAAACTAATAGAGAATAATAGTCATATTTTTGAGAAGAAGTTATGGTCTGCAAAAACTTATGGTGAGCAAATAAAAATAATTAGTTTAATAAATGATGAAGATGAGGCTCAATTTATTGCAAGTGATATCTTTTTTGATAGGGTAAAAACTAACTCTAGAAATTCGGATTATGCAATTTTGATTAGAAGTAACTATCAAGCTTATCTTTTGGAAAGATATATGCAGATGCATAAGATTCCATATACTATAAGTGGAGGGAGTTCATTTTTCTCAAAGACTGAAATAAAAGATATTATTTCTTATCTAAGGTTAATAGTTAATCCTGATGATGATAGGGCATTTTTACGTGTGGTAAATACTCCTAAAAGAGAGGTTGGTAGTGCTACGATTCATAAGTTAGGAGAGTATGCTAGTGAGCATCACTGTAGCTTTTTCCATACTTTATATAATCTAGAGCATTTTGAAATACGTGAATTTACAAAAAAGAAATTGCTAAACTTTAAAAGCTTGATTTTGAATACTCAACAAGAAATTGTTTCAAGCATTTCAGCAGTAGAGTTAAAAAAGATCTTACATACATTTATTGATAATATCTCATATAGACAGTGGCTAATTGATTCTAGCTCATCTGAGAAGCAGGCTGAGTTTAGGTATGCTAATGTAATGGAGGTTATAAACTGGATAGTTAATCAACTAGATGAATCTTATAATGGACTTGAGTCATTATCCTCAGTGCTAAACAAGATGCTTTTGATTGATATCTTAGATAGGGATAATGAAGATAAAAATGACAATCAAGTTCAGATAATAACTATGCATGCTTCAAAAGGACTTGAGTTTAGAAAGGTTTATATAATGGGTATGGAAGAGGGAATATTACCTCATCAGCAAAGTATAGAGGAAGAGTCTATAGAGGATGAACGACGTCTTGCATATGTAGCCATTACAAGAGCTAAAGAAAACTTAACTATAACAATGACTAAGCATCGAAAAAAATTTGGTGAGAAACAAGTCTCAACACCAAGTAGATTTATCGATGAACTACCAGAAACGGATTTATATTGGGTAGGTACAGAGAAAGAATGTGCAGAAACTCGCAAAGAAAACTCAAAACAAAGTCTTTCAGCTTTAAAAAATATGTTTGGTTAAATTAATTACTTCTAGCCTCCTTTGAGACAATAATAACACCACGAGGCTTATCTGAAGATGAATCTTTAGCTTGGATTGCTTTATATAGGTCAGAAGTTTTGATCCATGCTGGAGGATATTTATATCTAGCGACATCCATAAGTAGCCACATATCTTCGTTAGGATTATATGCTGCTAATGGAGAGAAATGACCGCCACCTTGAGCTCCCATATCTGTGCGCTTATAGTTGATTATTATATATTTACCATCTTTCATGCTATCTAGAAGTTCATTTTTAAACACTTTTTCATTTGAAAATTCATTAGCATGAGTAACTATTGCATTTGCTTTTACACCTACTGTTTCTTGTCTATTTATTATTTCTGCTGTTTGTTCGATAGTAAGACCTCTAGCATATACAAATTGAGGAGTTATTTTATCCTTTATTAAATCTTTATTATAGAAAATATTATTTTGATCAAATATTGAGTATTGCATATGTGCTGGAGCTAAAGCTGGCTCTATACCTAAAGCGTTAAGAACCATAACGTCTGAAGCGGGTCCACAAAAGGTAGTGCCATTTTCAGTAGTAAAGTATTTCGCGAGTTGCCAATATTGTTGAGAATATTTTTCTGGAGCAGTCTTTAGTAGTTTTTGACCTTGAGGGCTAGAAAAAGCTATAGTATTCTTTGGAAGAATTAATGGTTTTGCATAAATACTAATAGAAAATGAAAATATAAGTGCACAAAATAAGATTATTTTATTCATATATGTTCTTGATTGCTTTGTTTTGACTTTATTAGAGCATGGATAAAGCAATATGTAAAGAAAGTCAAATTTCTATTTTAGAGTCCTAATTATTAAATAATTAATAAAAATTTAATGGTATAGTTGTAACTATGATAATATTCTTTAGTATTAAGTCAAAAAGGAAGTTATTTTGATTTCAATAGGAAAATATAACAACTTAAAAGTTTTAGAAAAGAAATCACAAATTTTAATTTTAGATGCTTTAGAGTTAGGTCAAGCAATATTATCAATATCAGAGCTTGAACATACTCCAGAAGTTGGTGATAGCTTAGAAGTTTTTTTATATCATAATTCAAAAGTAGAGCTTATTGCTACAACTAAAAATGTTCCAACAGTAGGTCAAGTTGCTTATTTACAAGTAAAGAATCTAACAAAAATCGGTGCTTTTTTAGATTGGGGTTTAGAAAAAGATTTATTTGTACCATTAGCAGAGCAACATCGTCCTTTTGAAGTAGGTAAGTCGTACATTGTTTACTTATATCTTGATAAAATTAATGGACGAATTACAGCATCTTCAAAAATTAATAAATTTATCAAAGATTATGCAGGTGATGATTTAAAGCCTAATCAAGAAGTAGATCTTATAATTGCTAACTCTACAAATATTGGTTATAAAGCGATTATAAATAATCTATATTGGGGAATAATCTATAGTTCAGAAGTCTTTAGAAGATTAAGCTTTGGACAGTCTATAAAAGGTTATATTAGAAATATCCGTGATGATGGACGTATAGACCTATCATTACAGTTAGTACATAAAGATTTAGATAAAAATGCTATACTTGTCGAAAAATATCTTATAGAGCATGAGGGCTCAGCATCATTTAATGATAAATCTGATCCTGAGGATATAAAAAGAGAGTTTGGTATAAGTAAAGCAGCATTTAAACGAGCTATTGGGACTCTTTTAAAGCAAAAGAAAATTCTAATTAAAGATAATGGTATTTATTTGAATGGTTAGAATTTTATAAATCTTTATTTATTTTTTGCAGTCTGACGAGCTTTTTCTTTTGCTTGTTGTTTTTTTAGTTTATTTATTTCAGCTAATTTTTTAGCCCCATCACCAACATGAGAAAAGCCTCTTTCTGCAGCTAATTGTGATTGTTTCTCACGCTCTGCAAAGCGAGATTTTTGCTTTTCTGTAGCTTTATCATAACAGTGATGACAACTTATTCCTTTTTCGTATTCAGGACGCTTTTTATCTTCTTCTGTAATTGGCATACGACAAGCAAAACATTGATCATAATGTCCTTTTTCTAAATCATGATTTACAGCTACTCTTGAATCAAATACAAAACATTCACCTTGCCACATTGACTCTTCTTTTGGAACTTCCTCAAGATATTTAAGTATTCCACCTTGTAGATGATAAACCTCATCAAAACCTTTAGCTTTCATTAAAGCTGTAGATTTCTCACATCTAATACCACCGGTACAAAACATAGCTACTTTTTTATGTTTTTTAGGATTTAAATTTTCAGCAACATATTCAGGGAATTCTCTGAAGTTTTCTGTATGAGGATTTACAGCATTTTTAAATGTGCCTATTTCGATTTCATATTCATTACGCGTATCTATAAGAAGTGTTTCTGGATCTGAGATTAGTGCGTTCCAATCTTTTGGTTTTACGTATTGTCCACAGACTTTATTTGGATCTATTTCATCGATACCTAAAGTAACAATTTCTTTTTTTAGTTTTACTTTTGATCGATAAAAAGGCATTTCCTCATGGTATGATTCTTTATAATCAATATCTGCTAGGCGTGAATCAGACTTTAGATACTCTAATAAACTATCAATACCGTGGCGAGACCCAGCTACAGTACCATTAATTCCCTCATTTGCTAAAAGCAGTGTACCTTTAACGTTATTTTTTATCATTACATCTAGAAGAGGTTGGCGCATAGCCTCAAAATCATTTAAGGTAACAAATTTGTACATTGCACATACAATTATTTGTGACATAGAAATTCCCGAATTTTTTAATTAATATAAATAAAGATTTGCTATTATAACAAATATTATAATGTTTTTGTAATGTATGATTTCTCTAGGATATTATATTTGAAGAGCTTATTATAATGGAATATTCTTCCACAGGTCCAACTAAAGCTGTTTTAAACTTTAAAATACTCAAATTCTACAAATTATAAGCTCAAAAACTTATAAAATATTAAATTTTGTCTCTTTGCTGTTCTACTTTGTCTTAAGATGCTTTATTATTTTGAGACTACATATTTAAATTGATAATTAGAATGTTTTTTAAAAATCTTACAGCATTTAAAATCTTAGATATTAATATGGATATCTTTGAACAGTCCATAAATAAGTTAAATTTTGTTTCTTGTAGTAACTCTCAAAAGTCTTCTAGAGGGTTTGTAAATCCTTTTATAAAAGAAGATGATAATGTTTTATTTAAATTTAACCATCTTGTAGCTTTTTGTCTTCTTAGTGAGGAAAAAATACTTCCTGCTCAAGTTATAAATCAACAAGCACAAGAATATATAGAAGAGCTTGAATTAACTCGATATGTTAGTAAGAAAGAAAAAACTCAGATTAAAGAAGATATGGAGCAGCGCTTGTTGCCACAAGCTTTTAGTAAATTTAAAAAGATTTTTGGTTATTTAGATCTAACGAATAATCACCTTGTTATTGATAGCGTTTCAGATAAGCAAATAACAGAAGTTTTAGATCTGTTGCAAAGATGTGAAGCTAGGTTTGAGCCAGTAATAAAAGAAGAGACAGATATCTTAACAGATTGGTTAGTTGAAAATACACATCCTTTAGATGTAGAAATAGCCGAAAAATGTAAGCTAACTAGCGCAATAGGTGATAGCATTGCAAATATCTCATGCCAAGGAAGCTCAATGCTAAATGATAACATTAAATCTTTTATCGAAGGTGGTGGATATATTACTGAGCTAGCAATAGTTTGGCGTGAGCAATTAGCAATGACTGCAAATACTAAGCTACAGTTTAAGTCTATAAAATTTTTAGAAGGTATCAGGGACTTAAATAAAGAAGATAATCATGGCCATGAGGTTGATTTATTGTTAATGGCAGATATATTCTCGGAGCTTCTAAATACTATGCAAGATTGGGTAGTAGAAGAAGAGCAAATATTATAGAGATAAACTATATGATACTAAGTGATAATCAGTTAAAAGCGTACGAGTATGGTTTAGCACATCATCCAAATTTAAATCAAAATTGTAAAATATTTTTAGAAAAGGATATTTTAAAGCTAGAGCTAGCCGAACATAATAGCAATGTTACAAAATTATTCAAACATGATAATACTAAAGCAGGGTTAGTTGCATTGCTTAAAAGTGATGAGGTCAAAAGTTTACTTGGTTTTGATTTTTCTAATCTAATCGCTATCATGTGTATCAGATAATTCTAGAAAAATATGTTAAATTAGTTAATATTTAAAATTTTAAGAGTCAAATAATGCAATATATTTCAAAAGAGAAAATTAAAGTTAGCCAAGCATCAAATGGTGAAGATATATTTATAGAAAAAATTACAATAAAAGGTTCTGATCCTCAAGCTCCAAGCGTATATATGCAAGCAAGTATGCATGCATCAGAATTGCAAGGAAATGCTGTAATGATTAAACTTTTAGAGTATTTAAAAAAACACCAACCTAAAGGAGATATTTGTCTAATTCCACAGTGTAATCCTATTGGTGCAGATAATTTTATCGGAGCAGGGCATCAAGGAAGATTTGATTCAGCAACAGGAGATAATTGGAATAGATATTATTTTAATCCAGAAATAGACTATAAAGCTTTTGTAACAGAGCATTTAGACTCATCAACCGCTGAATATAAAAAAGCCTTTGAGAAACTTTTAGCTGAAGCTATAGACAAAGAGCTTGAACAAGAGTGGTTTTTATCTCGAGCGAAACGACTAAACTATACAGTCCAAAAAGAAGCTCAAAAGGCTGATTATGTTTTAGATTTACATACGGATACTGACGCGACTACATATATTTATACTCCTGAGTTTGCTAAAAAAACAGCTGAGCTTTTTGGTTATAAGCATACATTAGTAATTCCTAATGAATTTACAGGAGCACTAGATGAGGCAATCTTTGTTCCATGGTGGAAGCTTCAAGAAGAGTTTAAAGCACAGGGTAGAGATGAGGATACTCTTAAAGAATGCTTTACCTTAGAATTAGGATCTGAAGAGTATATTAACTTTGATGATGCTACTATGCAGACTCAAGGAGTATTAAACTATTTAAAATCTAAGAATGTAATTGATTCATCTTTTGAGATTGATAGATTACATAGTGAGATAATCCATCATGATATATCTAACTACAAATCCGTTCGAGCAGTCGAAGGAGGACTATATGAGTGGTTTGTGAAAGCAGGAGATTACTTTAAAGCAGGTGAGGTTGTTGGACAGTATATTCAAACTTCAACAATGGAAGTTAAGCCTCTTAAGTTTCCTTTTGGTGGAACAATAATTAGTGTTCATATTAAGGGCGCTGTTTGTCAAGGGACTCAGCTTTTAAATCTTGCTATTCATTAATTAATCATTATCAAAAATTTTATTTAAAATATTTTCTAAGTTTAAAAGTATATAAATCGCAGTTTAGATGCTTGTTATTTATAAATCGTCGTGATTTAATTTTTTATTCTTAATTGTAAATTAATGTTTAGATGAAAAAGATTATATCAACTTTACTACTAATATCATTTTTTATTATTAACAATGGATATGCCTCTAAATTATTTCTTATAGGTGGCGATTTGGATGGGAACTATCCGCAGATTTATAATGATATGGCTAATATTATCGGTTTTAAACTTGATAGAAGCATTTCTTGTGGCTCATGGAATACTTCTAAGTGTCCTAAAGTTGCAATAATTACTTCAGCAGCAGATAGCTCTGCAGATGGTGATAAGCTTTCATATTCTTTCTATAAGAAGGTTTTTGAAGATAATGGATTTATAACAGCGCATATTACTGCTCATATAGATAATTATAAAAATGCTACTAACTTATCTACAATTGCAGGTAAAAGAAATAAGAAAATTATTAATCAGGCTAATATAATATTTTTTAATGGAGGAAATCAAGCATTTCATTCAAGAACATGGCTAAAGAATGATGGTTCTTATAATCAGCTAATGAAAATTATACATAAGAGATTTGAGCAAGGTGTTTTAGTAGCAGGAACTTCTGCAAGAATGGCTGTTCAGGGGCAAATTACATTTGGTGGAGCAAATGATTCAGATAGTAACTCATTTGGTATTATGTATTTCCATACAAGCCAAGGACTTGCTAAAAAACATGTTAAAGATGGAACTATAAATGGTACTAGTTTTAATGATACTAGAGTTAATCCTAATCCAAATTTAGTTCAGCTGCAGCAAAAACAGAATGGTGGAGAGATGTCAGGTTTTTCATTTGCACCAAATAATGTAATCTTAGATACGCATTTTGGTATACTAGGTAGAATCGGTAGATTAATCTCGGCGATGATAGATACAAATAAAAGTATAGGTATAGGGATTGATCAGGAAGATACTGCATTACTATTAGAAAGTGATGGTAGTAAAAATAATAAATTTACTGCGACAGCCTATGGTAAAAATGGGGTTTATATCTTCTCTACAATAGGTTCAAAAATCGCTAGTAAGAATGGTTTTATTAGAGTTAGTAATGTTACCATGAATTACTTAAGTGCAGGAGACAAAGCTAATTTTAATAAAGGAAAAGTGAAAGTAATTAGTTCAAAAAATAAGCATAGAATTAATCCTACTCTTAATTTACCGATTACTACAAAGGGTATACTTGCGCCATATAATGTTTTTAATACTATTTCTAAATTAGCAAAAAATAAAGCCAACGTAGCTATAGGTAAAACATTAACACCTCATGGCTATCCTAAAAATACTCCTATATTTGAGTTTATATTCCGTAAAGAAAAAGATTACCAAGCTTATTGTATTATAGATAATAATAAGTGTAAAAATGGCTATGGAGATTATACTATCAAAAATTTATTAGTTAGTATAAAGCCTCAGTAGTATTTAATAATTATATCTTTCTAGTTTCTTCTAAAGCTTACTAAATATATTTTTTACTGTTAGAATATAAATGTTATTAGATTAATTTATTTTATAAGATGGCTAAGAAATATTTATCAGTTATAGCGATATTGTTTTACTCAACTTCTTTTGCAAATATATATGAGTCAAATAATAATGGTGTACCGACTTTTTCAAATGTTGATACTAAAGGTGCTAAACAAGTAAATGTTGAAAAGCCTCAAATGGTCAACTCATATAATCAAATATCTAATGGACCATCTGTAAATGGCAATGAGCAAAGAAGGGATGAAATTGTTTGGAAAAATCAAGGATCTTCTGAAGATAGAAGACCTAACCAAAATCTAAAAAATTTAGAAGGATCATTAGAGAGCTTTGCAAGAAGTTATGAAAGCCAAGATCAGTCAAGAAGATAAATTATATTTTAAGTATTTTATTAATTAAAGATTATTATAAAAGTGAAAATTGAGATTCTTCTTTACTTTTATTGTCTGATTTAGCATTACGTCTTTGTTGAACAGCTTGAGATAACATTTCAAGCATTTTGATAGTATCATCAAAGTCAACACACTTATCTGTAACACTTTGACCATAAGCTAATGGTTTTTTGTTTATATCTTGGTTTCCAGCAACAAGGTTACTTTCGATCATCACACCGAAAACATCGTTACCAGTTTTGATTTGCTCACAGATATCAGCTAATACTGAAATTTGTTTTGTATGATCTTTTTGGCTATTACCATGACTACAATCAATCATTACTTTCGTATCTAAATCAGCCTTTTTAAGCTTGGCAATACAGCTATCAACATCTTCTTTTTTGAAGTTTGGTCCAGAAGCTCCACCACGTAAGATTACGTGACCATTTTGGTTACCTTTAGTTGCAAAGATAGCTGTTGATCCAGATTTTGTAGTACTTAAGAAATGATGAGGATAAGTAGCAGATTTAATAGCATCTACAGCTACTTGTACATCACCATTCGTAGCGTTTTTAAAACCAATTGAAGCAGAAAGACCAGAAGCTAACTCTCTATGTACTTGGCTTTCAACAGTTCTTGCACCGATTGCACCCCATGTTATAAGCTCTGCAAAATATTGAGGAGTTATAACATCTAAAAATTCAGTTGCGCATGGTAGTCCCATATTTGTAACATCTGATAGTAATGTACGAGCAAGTCTTAAGCCTTTATTGATATTGTATGAGTTATCAAGATCTGGATCGTTTACTAGGCCTTTCCAGCCAATAGTAGTACGAGGTTTTTCAAAGTATACTCTCATGATGATTAGAATATCTTTTTCAAACTTTTTAACTTGTTCTTTTAGTCTAGTTGCATATTCAATTGCAGCTTCTGTATCATGAATAGAGCAAGGTCCTACGACAACTGCAACTCTATCATCTCTACCGTGAACAATATCTGCGATCTCTTTACGAGATTTTTTTACAGTATCAAAAGAGGTTTTTAGCAGAGGTATATCTTGGATTAGAACTTCCGCAGGAATCAATACTTTTTCCTTTTTTATATTTATATTAGAAACTTTATCAAAGTTTTTATCACCTATCATTGACTTAGATATCCTTATTTATTTTATGTATTCTTATTTTCTTTTACCTAGAAGGCCAGACATATTACCCATACCCTGCATAGCAGACATACGCTTCATCATATTTGCCATGCCACCTTTTTTACCAACGACACTTTTCATCATTTTTTTCATTTGAGTGTGCTGTTGTAGTAACTTGTTTAGATCTTGAATAGTTGTTCCAGAACCTTTGATGATTCTTTGTTTTCTACTATGTTTGATCAGCTCAGGTTTTTTACGTTCAAGAGGAGTCATTGAGTCAATCATTGCCTCAATCTTCTTAAACATATCATCTCCAACATTTCCAGGAACCGCAGCAGGCATGTTAGGTAGTTTAGACATGATAGAGTCTACACCACCCATTTTTTTCATTTGGATAATCTGTGACTTAAAATCTTCTAGATCAAAGCTTTTACCACTTTTTAGTTTTTTTGTAAGCTTGGCAGCAGATTTTTTCTCAGTTTTTTGTTCAATATTCTCAATTAAACTAAGAACATCTCCCATCCCTAAAATTTTAGAAGCAACTCTATCTGGATAGAATGGTTCTAAGGCATCTGTTTTTTCACCAACACCTAAAAACTTAATTGGCTTACCTGTTATTTCTCTAATTGATAGGGCGGCACCACCTCTAGCATCACCATCAGTTTTAGTCAAAATCACACCAGTTAGCTCTAGAGCATCATTAAATGCTTTAGCTGTAACTGCGGCATCTTGACCAGTCATACTATCAACTGTAAAGAAAGTCTCTATTGGATTAGCAATTTTATGAATTTGCTTAATTTCGCTCATCATATTTTCATCGATATGTAGTCTACCTGCAGTATCGATGATTAGCACATCAGCTAGTTTAGTTCTTGCTGATTTAATTGCTTCTGTAACTATATAATCAGGTTTTTGACTTACATTTGACTCAAAAAAGTCAACTTCTAAGCTATTTACTAAAGTCCTTAACTGGTCAATAGCTGCAGGTCGATAGACATCGGCACTGACTACCATAACCTTTTTCTTATGTTGTTCTTTTAAGTATTTAGCAAGTTTTGCTGTAGATGTAGTTTTACCAGCGCCCTGTAAACCAGCCATTAATATAACTGCAGGAGGCTGTGTTTTAAGGTTTATTGGTACTGCTTCTTCACCAAGAGCATTTTCAAGCTCTTTTTTTACAAAAGATATAAATGTTTGATCAGGAGTTAAGCTCTTTTTAACTTCTTCTCCTATCGCTTTTTCTTTTATATTAGCTATAAATTTTTTAACAACAGGCAATGCAACATCAGCCTCTAATAGTGATACTCTAATATCACGTAAGGCTGATTGAATATTTTCTTCTGTAAGAGATGTTTGTCCTTTTATTTTTTTAAAAGAGGACTGTAATTTATCTGATAAACTAGTAAACATATGTCTATAAGCTTTCCAACTCTTTATGAGTAAATTATTACGATAAGCGAAATATTAACATTTTTAGATGCAATATACTATCTAACAAATAATACTTATCAAGATTATTATAAATAAAATCAAGCAAATAAGTATATATGTGTAATTTTTTTCTTTTATGAAAAATATTAATTCTAAAAAAATTCTTAATAATGGCGAAATGATAATAAGTAATATACCAAGATTGATCAGTTCAAGTGATGAGCTAGAACCTTGAGAGATTCTATATATAGCACCTGTGATTAAAGCTAATATAGCAATTCCTAAATTTAACTTCAATATCTTACAAATAGCTATATTTTTCAATTTACTCTCAAATTGCAAAAAAATCTTTAGTATAAAATTATTATAATCAAATTTTGGAGATATAGTACAGTTAAATGTACTTTAATTGTAGCTCGTGCAGAAACTTAGATAAATGTTGTTTACTCAGTGAGATTCTAGTGATATAACTAATGTATAAGGTTTGAAGGAGATGCTTATGAAAGAAGTGATAATATTAGGTGCCGGTAGAGTTGGTTCTTTAACTAGTTGCTTACTGGTAGAAAGTGGCGATTATATAGTCCATTTAATTGACAAAACTATTCCGAATAATAAACCAGTCTTAGAAAAAAATGTCGAAAACCTCAAATATGTTGAGTTAGATGCGACTGACTTAGAAGAGTTAGGAAAGTATATAAAACTTCATAATATTAAAACTATAATCTCTTGTTTACCATTTTTCTTTAATAAGGGTATTGCAAAATTAGCAGGTAAACTAGAGGTGAATTATTTTGATTTAACTGAAGATGTTGAGGCGACTAACTATATCAAAGATATAGCAAGTAATGCAAAAAATAATTTCTTTGCTCCTCAGTGTGGCCTAGCTCCAGGCTTTATTAGTATTGTATCTAATAACCTCATGAAAGAATTTCAATCCATTGATACTGTACGTATGCGTGTAGGAGCGTTACCTTTAAATGTTTCAAATACTTTACAATATGGATTAACATGGTCAACAGAAGGGTTGGTAAATGAATATGCTAAGCCTTGTGAAGGTGTTGTTGATGGTAAAAAAAGAACATTAGCTCCATTAGCAGATGTTGAGGAAATAAAAATTGATGGTCTTACTTATGAAGCATTTAATACCTCTGGTGGTATTGGTTCAATGATAGAAACCTATGCTGGCAAGGTTAAAAACATTAACTATAAGAGTATTCGCCATCCTGGCCATTGTGAAAAAATGAAGTTCCTAATGCAAGATATGAAGTTGGGGGATGATTTAGATACTATGGTTAAGGTCATGGAAAATGCTATACCAAGAATCAACCAAGATATAGTTTTAATTTATGTATCTGTTGATGGTGTTCGTAAAGAGGTAAAAGCGGAACGACATTTTGCCCAGAAATATCCTTCGAAAGTTATGTTTGCTAAGCATTTTTCAGCTTTACAATTAACAACAGCTACAAGTTTATGTGTAAGTATAGATTTATTACTTAATTCAAAAGATAAGCCAAGTGGTTTTATAAATCAAGAATCTATATCTTTAGAAGATTTCTATAATAATCAATTTGGTCAGTACTATAGAGATTCAGGACTTTTAATACAAGCAGACTAGTAAAATTCAAAAAGGTGGATAAATGAGTATTTTAAAAGAGTTAAACTTAGGTTTAGAAAAGTATATAAATAATGATGTCAGTAATGCTATTGAAACTTATAGCCCAGCTGATGGCAAGCTTTTGGCGAAGGTAGAGAATCATGGTCTAGAGGTTATGCAAGAGGCTATTTCAAAAGCTACAGATGTTGCTAAGAGATGGCGTCAAGTACCTGCTCCTAAGAGAGGTGAATTGGTACGTTTGATAGGTGAAGAGCTGCGTAAAAATAAAGATCATCTCGGTAGTTTAGTTTCTTTAGAAATGGGTAAATCTAAACAAGAGGGTGATGGTGAAGTTCAAGAGATGATTGATATGGCGGATTTTGCTGTTGGCCAATCAAGAATGCTTTATGGTGCGATGATGAATTCCGAGCGCGATGAGCATCGTATGTATGAACAATGGCATCCTTTAGGAGTTGTTGGTGTAATTTCTGCTTTTAACTTCCCAGTTGCTGTATGGTCGTGGAACGCATTTATTGCAGTGATTTGCGGCAATACAGTTATTTGGAAGCCATCTGAAAAAACTCCGCTATGTTCTATTGCTGTACATAATATTTGTCAAAAAGTTATTAAAGAGTATAACTATCCTGAGATTTTTCACACAGTAATTTCTAAAGAGATCGAAGTATCAAAGCTTTTGGTAAATGATGAAAGAGTTAATTTAGTATCATTTACAGGCTCAACAAAAGTTGGGCAAGATGTTGGGCAACAAGTAGCTAAAAGATTTGGTAAGAGTATTTTAGAGTTAGGTGGTAATAATGCAACAATTATTGATGAAACAGCTAATTTAAAACTTGCTATCCCTGCTGCTGTATTTGGAGCTGTTGGTACAGCTGGACAAAGATGTACTTCTTTAAGAAGGCTGTTTGTACATAAATCTATTTATGAGTTAGTCAAAGAAAAAATGGTCAATGCTTATAAGCAGATAAAAGTTGGTGATCCATTAGATCAGAATAATTTAATGGGGCCTGTAATTGATCAAGCATCAGTTGATAACTTCACAAAAACTGTAGCTGAGGCTGTTAATCAAGGTGGAAAAATCTTAACAGGTGGAAAAAGAATTGAAAAAGAAGGTTTCTTTGTTGAGCCAACAATTATTGAAGCTAAAGTAGATATGCCAATAGTAGCAGAAGAAAACTTTTGCCCAATATTATATATAATGCCTTATTCAGATATTGAAGAAGCTATAGAGTTAAATAACTCAGTCAAATATGGTTTATCAAGCTCTATATTTACTGATAATCTACAAAATGCTGAAAAGTTCTTATCTAGCTTAGGTAGTGATTGTGGTATTGCTAATGTAAATATTGGAACTTCTGGAGCTGAAATTGGCGGTGCTTTTGGTGGTGAAAAACATACTGGAGGTGGCCGTGAAGCTGGCTCAGATGCTTGGAAAGCATATATGCGTAGGCAAACTAATACCATCAACTATGGTAGGGATTTACCGTTAGCTCAAGGCATTAAATTTAACTTAGAGGAGTAGTCGATATGAGTGTAGACATTTTAGAAAAGCTATGGGATCAATATATGACACATAATCCTCATGCAAAAGATATCTATGATCTCTTTGTCAAAAATGGGGAAAATCCTGAAAATGATCATATTGCTCTAAGGACATTAGATGATGATAGAATAAATATCCATAAGCTAGCACAAGCATTTATTTCTAAAGGATATAAAATCTGCAATGATTATGATTTTGAGGTCAAAAAACTTAAAGCAATACATCTTGAACATAGTGATGAAACTCAACCTAAGGTTTTTATTAGTCAACTTTTAACAAAAGAGTTCTCTGACAATTTACAAAAGACACTTAGTAAATGTGTTGATTCAATTCCACAGAATTTAATAGACAAGCCAGAAGAACTTTTACTATCAGGTACTAGTTGGCAAATTAATTATGAAGTGTATAAAAAGCTTTTAGATGAATCTGAGTATGCTGCTTGGTTTTATGCTTTTGGTTTTAAAGCAAATCACTTTACTGTTTTCATTAATCAGCTTAAAAACTTTGATGAAGTTGCTGAAGTTAATGATTTTCTTAAAGAAAATGGCTTTAAACTTAACTCCTCTGGTGGAGAAATCAAAGGTTCTCAAGCTGATTTATTAGAGCAATCAAGTACAATGTCAGGTTTAGTTGAGGTTAATTTTGTAGATGGTAAAAAACAGATTCCATCTTGTTATTATGAGTTTGCAAAGCGCTATAAAGATAGTGACGGTAAGCTATACCAAGGTTTTGTTGCTAAATCTGCTGATAAAATATTTGAAAGTACTAACACTAAGTAGCGTTATGATCTAATTAAGAGTTCTTAGAAATTATTTTTACTAACTTATCAAAAATATCATCATATACAGAACTTTTTCTCATAACTAAATCTATTTCTCGATAAAACTCTGCGTTATCAACAGTTATATACTTAATATTTTCTGTTTTTGTGCAAGCTATTTTAGGTATTAATGTTACTCCTTCATCAATAGAGACCATCTGTCTTAATGTCTCTAAGCTACTGCCTTTAAAATCTCTATTATTAAAATCATCTAACTCACAGAGCTTTAAGGTTTGATCACGAAGACAGTGGCCTTCATCAAGAATCATAAGATTTTCTTTAACCAGATCTCTAACACATATACTTTTACCTTTTGATATTGGATTATTCTTAGCTACAGCAGCATAGAACTTATCTTTTAAAACCATTTTTCTTTTGAATTGGTAATTGTCTGTTGGGGTTGCTAAAAGGGCAAAATCAATTTTTCCTTGATCAAGCATATCTACAAGTATATCTGTCTTTTCTTCAATTACAGAGATACTTATATTTGGTATTTCTTGTTTTATTATTGGTAATACTTTAGGCATTAAATATGGGCATAAGGTTGGAAAAGCACCAATAGCAATTCTTATTTTATCGTTCTCAAGTAATAGTTTTGATATTCTTTGTAAATTGTTTACTTCATCAAGAATCTTATATGCTTGGTTAATTATTTTAATCCCACGTTTTGTTATTAGAACCTGTTTAGAACCTCGCTCGAATATCTGTACTCCAATATATTCCTCAAATTTTTTTATTTGCATACTTAATGCTGGTTGACTTACAAAGCACCTTTCAGACGCTGTAATAAAGCTTTTAGTCTCATATACTGAGATGATATATTCAAGTGTACGAGTATTCATATAAGTAAATCTTATTGTAATGATAAGTATTATATATTTTAAATTATGTTTTATACTTATACAATATACAGTGAATCTTAACAAAGCAAGGAGCTAAACATGACTAAAAGAGTACCTAATGTAACTTTTAAAACTAGAGTTAGAGATGAAAGTATTGGTGGTTCTAATCCATTTAGATGGCAAGATGTAACTTCAGCAGATATCTTTGATAATAAAAGAGTAATAGTATTTTCATTACCTGGAGCATTTACACCAACTTGTTCTACATATCAGCTACCAGGATTTGAGAATAATGCAGCTAGATTTAAAGAACTTGGTATCCAAGAGATTTACGTTTTATCTGTAAATGATAGTTTTGTTATGAATAAGTGGATCCAGGCTCAAGATGTTAAAAATATTAAGCCAATTCCTGATGGTAATGGTGAGTTTACTCAAGGTTTAGATATGCTTGTAGATAAATCTAATCTTAGTTTTGGTAAAAGATCATGGAGATATGCTATGATCGTAAATAATGGTGAAATCGAGAAGATGTTTGTAGAGCCAGGTAAACGTGATAATGCTGAAGATGATCCATATGGTGAGTCTTCTCCAGAAAACTTATTAAAATACTTGGAGTCTAAGTAAGTAATGAAAAAAGTTGTTTTAATAGGAGCTTCAGGGACTATTGGTTCTGCTACATATGAAAGTTTAAAAGTAGCTGGTTATGAAGTTATTACAGCTAGTTTCTCTGGTGAAAAGACTGATTTTTCTGTAGATATACAAGATCCTAAGTCTATTAAAAACCTATTTGAAAAAGTAGGTGGTTTTGATGCTTTAGTTTCTACTACAGGAAAGGTTGCCTTCAAAAGTATACAAGAGATTGAGCAACAAGACTGGGATTTAAGTTTAAGTAACAAACTTCTAGGACAGATAAATCTTGTTCAAATTGGATCAAAATATATTAATGAAGGTGGTTCTTTTACATTAACTACTGGAATATTAAATGTTGAGCCAATAGCTATGGGAAGCATAGCTGCAACAGTTAATGCTGGTTTAGAGGGGTTTATTAAAGCTGCTATTTTGGAATATAAAAATTTCCGTATTAATACAGTAAGTCCGACAGTCGTTGAAGAGGCTTTAGGCAAGTATGGACCATTTTTTGTTGGATATAAACCTGTAAAAGCTGAAGAAGTTGCACAGGCTTATTTAAAATCAGTTGCAGGCATTGCAAATGGCCAAGTTATAAAAGTAGGTTTTTAATAATTTTTTCTAACAATTTTCTAATGAGTTAATATTTCTAAATTTGTTAACTTATACTATATCTTTGATACTACTGTATCGAAGACTTCTTTTATTGATAGGTTTGATGTATCTATAATTATTGCATCGTCAGCAGGTCTTAATGGCGCAGTTTTACGATTGCGGTCTTGGAAATCTCTCTTTTCAATATCTGCTAAGATTTTATCAAAATTAGGATCTAATCCTTTAGATTCTAACTCATCAAATCTTCTTTTAGCGGTAACTTTTGTATCAGCATCAAGAAAAAATTTATATTTTGCATCAGTAAAAACTACTGTGCCCATATCTCTACCATCTGCCACTAACCCTTGCTCTGTTGCAAATTCTCTTTGCTTATCTAATAAAATTTCTCTTACAGAAGGGTAGGCTGCAACTTTTGAAGCAAGCATACCTGTTTGTTCAGTGCGAATCTCTTTTGTTACATCTTTATCATTAAGAAATGCTTTAACAATATTATCTTCAATTTTAAAGCTTATATTTAAACTTTCTAAGGTTTGATATACGTGTGATTCACTTTCAAGGTCAGTATTATTGTTATAACAATGAAGAGCAGCTAATCTGTAAATAGCACCACTATCCAGTAACTCATAATTTAAATATTTTGCTAATGCTTTAGCTAGCGTACCTTTACCAACGCCGCTAGGTCCATCGATTGTAATAATTTTATAATTGTTCATTTTCAAAATCCTGCATAAATCTAACTAGTTTTCTAACATCTTCAAGAGATACTGCATTATATAAACTTGCTCGACAACCACCTATATTACGATGACCTTTAAGTCCATAAAAGCCTTTTTTATCAGCAGAGGATAAAAACTTATCGGTTAATTCAGAAGTTGGTAAATGAAAGATAACATTCATATTTGAGCGATATTCTGGTTTAATATCATTTTTATATATCTTTGAATTATCTATAGCTGAATAAAGTAAATCTGCTTTTTGATTATTAAATTCTTCAACCTTGTTTAAGCTCGCATAGCTCTTAATTAGATATTCTAATGTAAGCTCAAATGTCACCCATGATATAACGGATGGAGTGTTATAAACTGAATTTGATTTCTTAGTAATAAAATAATCAAAAACCACAGGTATATTTGCTTTTTGCTGAATTAAAGAATCTTTAATGATCACTATTGTTAAACCAGGAATACCAGCATTTTTTTGAGCGCCAGCATAAATTAAGCCATAATCAGTAACATTTATGGGCTTTGATAAAAAGCTTGATGACATATCACAAACTAATTCTGTGTTACATGATTTAGCTAATTTGTTGATTTGGAAACCATCTACAGTTTCATTGTCTGTATAGTATATATAGTCGTACTTATTAGAAGTGAAGTTTTCAGCTATATTTTCATCATATTTAACTGCTGTTACATCAATGAATTTATTTGCCTCTTTTGCAGCTTTTTCAGACCATTGACCACTACATACATATAAAGCTTTATTGTATTTATTTGATAAATTCATAGGGATAGTAGCAAATTGGGCAGTGGCCCCAGCCTGCATTAGTAGAATTGAGTAATTATCTGGGATATTTAATAAGCTTCTTAAGTTTTTTTGTATAGCGTCATGAACTTCATCAAAAACTTTATCTCTGTGAGATATTGATAGTAACGAAACTCCGGTGTCTTTGTAGTTAGTCATCATTTGCTGAAGAGCTTGTATAATGGAACTAGGTACGACAGCAGGGCCAGCGCAAAAATTTATTTTCATTTAGTAAAATAATGATTAAATATTTTGAAGTTAATTGTAACATAACTAATATAGCTAAATACATATAAAAGTACTAGGTATTTAAGCTTGATATCATTAATCAGAATATTTTTTGAACCTATTTTTTTATCCTATAACTGTCATCATAGGATCGTTCCGTTAGCAATCTTAAAATTTGATTCTATGATCAAGTTGTAGAATAACCAGTTTTTGGGAGTGCTATAAGATCCTTAAGTTTTGTTAGAAGTATTATTTAGAATTAGTTTTTAACCAATTTCTTGGTTTAATATAATCATATATCTTAGCTTCCTCAGAGTTTTTTTCAGGATGCCAGTTGTATTTCCATGTTGCCATAGGAGGCATAGAAGATAGTATAGATTCTGTACGTCCACCACTTTGTAAACCAAATATAGTACCTCTATCAAAGACTAAATTAAACTCTACATATCTACCTCTACGATAAAGTTGGAAATCTTTATGCTTTTGTGTATATGCAATATTTTTTCTTTTTTCTATTATAGGTAAATAAGCATCTAAATATGAATTTGCACAGTCAGTTACAAAGTTAAAACATTCATCAAATGATTTGTCATTTAAATCATCAAAGAATAATCCGCCAATACCACGACATTCATCACGATGCTTTAGATAAAAATAATCATCACACCATTCTTTAAATTTAGGGTAATAGCTTTTATCATGTTTATCACAAGCATCTTTAGCTGTTTGGTGCCAATGTATAGCATCTTCTTTAAATGGGTAATAAGGAGTTAAATCAAAACCTCCACCAAACCACCAAATAGGATTATCTGTATCAGCCCCAGCAACAAAAATTCTAAAGTTTGCATGAGATGTTGGTGCAAAAGGGTTGCGAGGATGTATAACAAGGGAAACGCCTGTTGCTATAAATGATTTACCTGCAAGATCTTGTCTTTTGGCGGTAGCTGACGGTGGTAAAGCATCACCGTGAACTCTTGAAAAAGCTACAACACCTTTCTCAAAGATATCTCCTCCTTCTATTATCATTGAATTACCATAACCTTTAAGTTTCTGATCAGGAGTGTTGGGTTTTTGCCATTTATCGTTGACGAATTTTGCATTATTAGTTTCATACTTTTCTAATGCTGTGGTAATATTTTGTTGAAGTTGTATTAAAAAATTTTCAAATTTTGAGATTTTTTTTTGCATTACTTTAACCTTATAATTAGATTGCTATTTAGTAAATTTAATAGCAGAAGGGTTAGGGTTAGGGTTAGTTTATTGGTACTATTTTACCAGTAGGGGAGTAAAATTGCTTGTAAAAAATAAAGGCTTTGGAACTAAAGAAATTATATTGTTAGTTATATTCGTAATAATAATTATTACTTCAATATTTTTTGTTTATTTGAATCATAATTATACAGCAAGGTTGTCTAATGAAATATCAAGGCTTAATTTATTTAAAACTAGAGTATCAACCGAGTTGATCTATGGAAATGGTACTGTAGAGAAGCAAAGCTCAAAAAATGATTTATATGCGCTTGTAAATATTTCAGCTAATAAAAACTATCAAAATATCAAATCACAAAATATTTATATAAGAAACAATGGTCAGATTATAGCAAGGCTAGATGATACATATTTAGGTAAGGGCAGTATAGTATTGACACCTTATGTTAAGTCTAGACATAAAGTAGAAGATCCATATATAATCTGGGATTGTTTAATTATTTCAAATAAAAATATTCCTCAGTTCTTAATGCCAAATAACTGTATTATAAAATTAATTTCAGAATAGTGTTGCTTAATAATTGATTGGTGTTATTATTAAAAAATAACAATAGCAATATGAAATGCTTAAATTAAAGATTTCATTTCTTATAGTAAAGTTAATATTAGTTATTTAATTTAAAAGGAGAATTAAAATGCTAAGAGTCAGGAGTGCTGGTTTATACATGTTGTTTTTGTGTCTGATTTATACAAATATTTCAATAGCATCTACAATAGAGCAAAATAATGATGGTAGTACACTAAGAAAACAGGAAAACGGAATTGTAAAAGTTACTGAGGAAAATGGGAAAAAACATAAAGTATATTTTTATAAAAAAACACCTTATGCACTGTGTAGTAAAGCTTTATGTACTTGGAAAAAAGGTAAAAGAGCAACATGTTTTTGCCCAGTAATATATCCTTCTAAATTAGATAATAGTGACTCTTGGATGGGAGCATCATTGTCACCATATGACTCAGAAAGAACTACTAGCACTTATAATAAAAATGGTAAAATGAATACTGTTGTTTCAACATTTTCACTTGCAAATATTATAAGTGTAGGAAAAATATCAGCATGTCCAGCTAAAGGTAATTTAGAATATTCTTGGGCTGATTGTTTTGGTGTGCGATGTGATGTGACACAAAATCCTAGTGTAGCAGAATGTAAATGCCCGGTTAAGCAATCTAAAGATTATATATCAATGGGAGTTAAATCTGAAAATCTATGTTTTACAGGTAGTCCTGATGGTAAAAATTATTCATATGGATGGTCAGCAGAGGCTCTAGAAATGGGTGCTCGCAATCAAGATATTCTAATGAGTTTTTATAAGAAATATTTTCCAGGAAGCCCCCCTACTAAGATTAGCTTTAAAAAATAAATAGCTCTACTATTATGAAAACATAAGCTAAGTTCAAAATAGATAAAGAAATACTTGTAATAAAATATAAGGAGATGATATGAAAGTAAAAGCGTATGGTGTGGAGCTAGCTAATGAAAAGTTGAAGCCCGTTAATATTCAAAGAAGAGACTTATCGAAAAATGATGTTGAAATTGATATTTTATATTGTGGAGTTTGTCATAGTGATATACATATAACTAGAGATGAATGGCTTTTTCATAAATCAATTTTTCCTATGGTTCCTGGGCATGAGATTATTGGAAAGATAACAAATATTGGTAATAACGTTGATAACTTTAAAATTGGAGATTATGTTGGAGTTGGTTGTATGGTTGATTCATGTCGAACATGCAACCCATGTAATCAAGGGCTAGAGCAGTACTGTGAAAAAGGTTTTATTGCTACTTATAGTTCAGAGTATCCTAAGCATAATGAAATAACTCAAGGAGGGTACTCTGAGAAAATAGTAGTTGATAAAGATTTTGTATTAAAAGTGCCAAAGAACTTAGATCTAGCTGGAGCAGCGCCATTACTTTGTGCTGGTATTACAACATATTCTCCTCTTGCTCATTTACAAGTAAAACCAAATGATAAAGTTGGTGTCATTGGTTTAGGCGGATTAGGACATATGGGGATAAAAATAGCTAAAGCTATGGGGGCCGAGGTTACTATGATTACAACTTCAGAATCAAAAGCTCAAGATGGTCTTAAGTTGGGAGCTGATAAAGTGCTTATATCTAGAAATAAAGAAGATATAGGTAAGCACTCTAGCTATTTTGATGTTTTGCTAAACACAATACCTGTAGAACATGATTTAAATCCATATTTACAACTTTTATCAATAGATGGAACTATGTCTATGGTTGGCTCATTTAATGCAAATGATCCTATATTAGGAGCTAATTTGATATTTAACCGTAGAAGCATTAATGGATCTTTAATGGGAGGTATTAAAGAAACCCAAGAGATGTTGGATTTTTGTGGCAAGCATAACATAACAGCAGATATTGAAACTATTGATATTAAAGATATTAATAAAGCTTTTGATAGGATGTTAAAAAATGATGTTAAATATAGATTTGTAATAGATATGAAATCATTAAAACAAAGTACTAATCCTTCAAATATAGATATTTAAAGAAGGAAATTAAGTATGAAATATTTTTTAAAGATATTTTTTTTTATGATGATATGTAATGTTTTATTTGCATCTATATATGAGACAGATATAAATGGAGTTCCATCATTTTCAAACTCATATAAAGGACATAGTGGAGAAAAAATCAATATAGATCATATAAATACTATAAAGAATAACTCTTATAATAAAGATCAAATAGGAAGTTCCAAAAGTCATTATGTAGTGAAACAAAAAGATAAAAAAGATGCAGGTCCAGAAATGGAAGTATCTCATCCACGAGTAATTCATGATGCAAATAATAACTATAAATATAGGCATTTACAGAAAGATCATAGAGCTCAAGATAGGAATCATAATAAAGGTTATAATAAACCTAAAGTAACTGCTAATAAGGATCAAAAAGATAATTACCAAGAAAAATCTTATCAATCACAATATGACAAAAAAAGTGATTTAATATCTCAAAAATCTCATAATAATGACTTTAATATGAAAAAATCATCTTCTATAAATAAGAGAAATAATTAGTAAAGCTATATTTTAGATTGCTATTTTTAATAAATATCAGTATAATCCACTCTTGCTCTTTGCTATGCAAACAATTGTTTTATTTGTGTAGCTTATCAGTAAAAAAACTTAAAGAAAATGATAAACCGTAAGGAGTTTATAGCAATGAAACATTATGAAATCGTTTTAATGATTCACCCTGATCAATCAGATCAGTTAGAAACAATGCTTGGTAAATACCGTAGTATTATCGAAGAAAAAGGTGGAAAAATCCATAGATTCGAAGATTGGGGACGTCGTCAGTTGGCTTATCCTATAGAAAAACTTCACAAAGCACACTATGTGTTATTTAACGTTGAATGTGCTACTGAGTCATTAGAAAAGCTTCAAGAGTCTTTAAAGTATAACGATGCTGTACTACGTCGTTTAATAATCTCTCAAAAAGAAGCTGTAACTGAGCCATCTATAATGATGCAATCAAATGAAAAAGAAGTAATTTAATTAGGGGTATTTCAAAATGAGTCGTCGTAAAGTTTGCCGTTTCACTGTTGAAGGCGTAAAAGAAATTGATTATAAAGATGTAAATAAGTTAAAAGCTTATATTACTGAAACTGGTAAGATTGTTCCTAGTCGTGTAACAGGTACATCTGCTAAGTATCAAAGACAGTTGTCTACAGCTATTAAAAGAGCTAGATTCTTAGCATTATTACCATACTGTGATCGTCACTTTAACTAATACCGGAGGTTGATTACAATGCAAGTTATTTTAAAAGAAAAAGTTGAAAATCTTGGTGTATTAGGTGATATCGTAAATGTAAAACCTGGTTATGCTAGAAACTTCCTTATCCCTTTTGGTAAGGCTGTTCAAGCTACAAAAGCAAACATCGAAGTTTTTGAAGCTCAAAAAGCTGAACTAGAAAAAGCTGAGAAAGCTAGATTTGATGCAGCAGTTGTTACAGCTGATTCTATCAAAGATAAAGTTTACACTATCGAAGCTCAAGCTGGTGATGGTGGTAAGCTATTTGGATCAGTAGGTACTGCAGAAGTTGCTGAAGCTGTTTCTAAAGAGTCTGGTAAAGAGATTGAGAAAAGCCAAGTTCGTATGCCAGAAGGTGTTATTAGAACTACTGGTGAGTTTGAACTATCAATCCATGTTTATACAGATGTAGATGCAGACATTAAAGTAAATGTTGTAGCAATGCAAAGTTAGTTTTATAATAGTCTAACTAACACATATATCTTGATAAATATAAAAACCATGTGTTAGGCATGGTTTTTTTGTATTTAATATAAGGGTTTTTTGAAGTCTATGGATCATCAATTTAAAGCTGCTGAGACTACTTATTCACTTGAAGCAGAAAAAGCTATTTTGGGAAATATACTTTTAAATAATCAAAATATAGAATTAGTTGAAGATTTACTTTTGACTGATGATTTCTTTGACAAAAGACATAGAATTATCTATAAACAAATAAATACTCTAAATCAAGCAAACACACCTTTTGATGTTTTAATATTAAGTGAGTATCTTGCTACTGATGGGCTTCTTGATGAGGCTGGTGGAGAGGCTTATATTGTTGATTTGGTAGCAAATACACCATCAGTATCAAATATTAAAACATATGCTAATATCGTAAAAGACAAAGCTAAACTTAGAAGCTTGCAAAATAGTGTAAATGATATAGTTCAAAAAATATATTCAGCTGACTCAAAAAATCCAGATGAGGTCATTGATTATGCTGAAAGTAGAATTTTAGATATTGCTAAAGAGAGAGAAACCCTTACAAAAGGTCCTGAGTCTATCAAATCTGTGATCCCAAAACTTGTAGATCGTATGAGTGCTATTGTTGATGCAGGCACTGGATTAACAGGACTTTCGACAGGCTTTATTGATTTGGATAAAATGACTTCAGGATTACAGAGAGCTAATTTAGGAATTATAGCAGCTAGACCATCTATGGGTAAAACTGTACTTGGTATTAACATTGCTCAAAATGTTGCAAAAATTTCTGAAAAGCCAGTGCTAGTTTTTAGTTTAGAGATGCCATCAGAAGATATTGTAACAAGGATGCTAGCAAGCCAAGCTCGAGTTGAGATGAATCTTCTAAAAGAGTGTAATCGCCTAAATGATGCACATTGGGTTAAAATCACAAAAGCAATGAAAGATCTTAGTGATATGCCTTTGTATATAGATGATACATCTGGCTTAACTCCAGCTGAAATGCGTTCTAGAGCGCGTAGGTTATACAATGAGCATGATGGTTTATCAATGATTTTGATAGATTACCTTCAGTTGATGAAAATTCCTGGCTATGAGACAAATAGAACCCTTGAGGTATCTGAAATTTCAAGATCATTAAAAGCTTTGGCAAAAGAGCTTGATATACCTGTTATAGCATTATCACAGCTAAACAGGGCGGTAGATGATCGTAAGGATAAGCGTCCAATGATGTCAGATCTAAGAGAGTCTGGTGCGATTGAGCAGGATGCCGATTTGATTATGTTTATTTATAGGGATGAAGTCTATAATAAAGATAAAGAAGATAATAAAAACCTAGGTGAGATAATTATAGGTAAGCAACGTAATGGGCCTATAGGTGCAGTCCATGTTAGGTTTGATGGGCAGTTTGTTAGCTTTGCTAATTTGACTAATGAAAATGATAATATTTTACCAGGTGATATTGGTTACAACGAGTAGCCTTTTATAAGATTGATAAGAGATATTTTATGCAACAAGAAAAAACAAATTTACTTGGTCTTAACCAAAAAACAATGGAAAACTTTTTCGTTTCTATTGGAGAGAAAAAGTTTCATGCTAGACAAGTTTTTAAGTGGATTCATAAAAAGGGCGTTATAGATTTTGATGCTATGACGGATTTAGGGAAAAACTTGCGTGCTAAATTAAAGCAGCAATCAGAAATAGTTGTTCCTAAAGTTGTATTTAGTAAAGCATCTAAAGATGGCACACATAAGTGGTTGATAGATGTTGGTGGCAGTGCTGTTGAGACAGTTTTTATACCTGAGGAAGGTAGAGGAACTTTATGTGTATCTTCTCAAGTTGGATGTACTTTAAATTGTAGTTTTTGTTCTACTGGTAAGCAAGGATTTAATAGAAACCTATCATCGGCAGAGGTTATATCTCAACTTTGGATTGCAGCTAGAACATTATCAAAAAATAGTGGTGAACATGACTTTAGTGTCACAAATATCGTTATGATGGGTATGGGTGAGCCATTAATGAATTTTGAAAATGTAGTTCCTGCAATGGATATTATGATGGATGATTTAGCTTATGGTTTATCTAGACGTAAAGTAACTTTAAGTACTTCAGGTGTTGTACCAAGAATATATGATTTACTTGAGCAATCTGGAGTATCACTAGCGGTATCATTACATGCTCCAAATGATACGCTTAGAAATGAGATTGTACCAATTAATAAGAAATATAATATTGAAGAGCTCTTAGATGCGTGTAAATTATATGCAGAGAAAGGGCCTCATAAGCATATAACTTTTGAATATACGTTAATGCAAGAGGTTAATGATAACTTGTCAGACGCAGAAGAGCTTGTCGAGCTATTAAGATCTCGTGAAGTTCCTGCTAAAATAAATTTGATTCCTTTTAATCCATATCCAGGAACTCCATATAAAAAACCTAGTGGAAATAGAATCCATAAGTTTAAGGAGTATTTGCAACATAGGGGCTTTGTCACTACAGTTAGAAAAACTCGTGGTGATGATATTGATGCAGCATGTGGACAGCTTGCAGGTGATGTGATGGATAAAACAAAAAGAAAAGAGAGATATTTGAAAAAGATTGGAGATACTGATGAGAATTAATCTTAGAAAGATTCTTACCTTAGCTATAGTAGCAAGTACTTTATCTGCGTGTGCAACTGGATCTCGAACAGATGCTTCCTCAGCTCAACAAAATACTAATCAAAGTCAAAATAGTTCGAATGATATAGTTGATGGTAATACTGCAGAATATACAGTTCCAGCTACGACTAAAAGGAAAGCTAATTTTAAAAAAGCTACTGAGTTATATGCTGAGTTAGCAATTACTTATGCGAGTGAAGGATATCTTGATATGGCTAAAGATAGATTAATTCGCGCACAAAATTTAGAAAAGCAACATGGTTATGACTTGGCAATTGTTGGGTATGCTGCAGGCTATTATTATCAAACTATAGGTGTTAATTCTATTGCAGAAAAATACTATAGCAATACGGTAGATGATCACTCTAATAATTTTGAGGCAATAAATTTTTATGCTCAATTCTTATGTAAAGAAAGAGATGAGTATAAACAAGCTGAAAAGTTATTTGATAAGTCATTATATTTATCAGATAACGATAATATGGCTCAGACTTTATTCCTATATTCAGAGTGTGTATATAAACAAGGTAATAAAGATCAAGCTTTAAAGCTTATGATCAGGGCAAATAAATTTAGGACAAATTATAGATCAGCAAAATTACGTTTAGCGCAGATGTATTTTGAAAGAAAAGAGTATAAAAAATGCTATAAAGTTATTTATAGTATGAGTGATGATAAAGAGTTTTTCTATAACAAAAAAGTTCTTGAATTAAGACTCAAACTAGCAGAATATGCTAATAACAGAAGTGAAATTGCGACAATTAAGCTTATTCTATCTTCTAGTGACTATAATAATAATGATATGAATCAGTTTTTTTCAAAAGCTGATATGGGAGATATAAATAATGCGAAAGCTAAATAGGTTTGATGATAAAAAGGCGCCAGAGAGGTTGCAAAAAATACTTGCTAAATATGGAATCGGCTCTAGAAGAAAGATAGAAGAGTTTATTCAACAAGGTAGAGTAAGAGTTAATGGCAAAGTAGCTACAATAGGTGACAAAGCTACTGATAATGATAAGATTAGCTTTGATGGAAAAGCTTTGCATCTATATGGTCAACCAATGACTAGACCTAGAGTTGTAATTTACCATAAAAGAGAAGGTGAAGTTTGTACAAGTAAAGATGAGAAAGACAGAAAGACAGTTTTTGATTCGTTACCAAAACTAGCAAAATCTCGTTGGATAATGGTAGGTCGTTTAGATATAAATACTACTGGTTTATTGCTTTTTACTACAGATGGAGATCTTGCTAATAGACTGATGCACCCTTCATATGAAATAGAAAGAGAATATGCAGTTAGAGTTTTTGGTGAGCAGCTATCTGAAGAGACAATGAAAAAGCTTAAAGAGGGTATACAACTTGAAGATGGTGTGGCTAAATTTAATCATATAAAATTTTCAGGTGGAGAAGGGGCAAACCTTTGGTATTATGTAACTCTTTCTGAGGGGCGAAATAGAGAAGTTAGAAGAATGTTTGAAGCTATTGGAGTAACAGTTAGTAGGTTAACTAGAGTTAGATTTGGAGAAATTAATTTACCTAAATTTGTATCTAGAGGTAAAACACTGGAGCTTACTCCTTCAGAGGTTAATAGACTTAGAAAATCTGTTAAACTTAAAGAATATTCTTTTCCAAAAAAATTAGTTGATAGGTTAGAGAAAAAGTAATGAGTTTTGAAAATCAGTTAAGTGATATTTTTGATTTGGATATTTGGGAGTTAAAACCTCAATATAAGTCATCTAGTCAATCACAGGCTGATTTTGAAAATAATACTATCAATTCAGAAGAATCTATTGTTAGTCTTAAACAAGAGGTAGATGTAACTAAAGAACTAGTCTATACGAATAGTATTGATAGTAATAAAATTATTAATATATTCATTCAAAAAGATCTTAATATCCAATTTTTAAATAATATTGTAGATGGTTTATTCTTTAATTCAAAAGTAAGTATTTTTAGAGTTCAATCCTCTGATATCCAATTAGAGTCTAAAGAAGTTAATCTTTTTGAGAAAGATTTTATATTAGATAGTGATAAACTGTTAAGTGTACAAAATAAAAAGTATATATTATCAAAACTATATGAACATGCAGATTTTAAATCTAAATAGTTCGTATTTTGATAATGTTATCAGTCTTATTCGATTATCAGATAAAGATTTTAGCTGGTCAGATCAGCAGATTTTAGACTCATTGGGTCAAGATTTAGTTATTGGTTTAATCGAAAATCATAAATTAAAAGCGCTAGCGATTTTTAGTTGTATTTTTGAAACAGCTGAGCTTTTGTATATTTGTGTTGATAAATCTAATCAAAATAAAGGTTTAGGTTATAAAGTTCTTAAACAATCTTTTACATACTTGTTAAGTCAAAAAGTTACAGAAGTTTTTTTAGAAGTAGATGTAAATAATCATGTAGCTATAAAACTTTATAATAAGCTTGGTTTCAAAAAAATATCTAGACGTAAAAACTATTATAAAAGGCAAGATGGTAGTTGTAGCGATGCATTAGTTTATAAGTTTAAAATAAGCTAAGCTAAATAATATTAAAATACTAAAAACTATGATATATTGTGTCAGTAAGACAGCAGGGGTGCTATCAAACGATAGCTGAGAAGAACCCTTAGAACCTGATCTAATTAATATTAGCGTAGGGAGTTTGTTTGATATATCTTTAATTAAAAGAAAGGTCACTCAAACTTCTATTATTTGCCAAATAATAGGAGATTAACATTGGAAAATTTTGGTTATATAACTTTAAATATATCATTAATACTTTATTTTGTACATTTCTTGCCTCAGACTATTCATAATCAGTTTAAACATAAAACCTCTGAGATTAGTCTTTGGACACATTCACTGATGATATTTGCAAATGCATTAGATTTAATTTATGCAGTAGGATTTAATTTACAGTGGCAATATGTACTTATAGATATTATTTTATTGTGTTTTTTAACTATTCAGCAGTTCCAAATTTTAAATGATAGAAGGCAAAGAAAGATAATCATTCATACCATATTGATTTTGATCTTTTTAGCATTAATAGCGTTAACTATTTTTTTAATTAAGTTAGATAAAATGTATTTACTATGGTTTGGCTCAATAAGTGGTGTGATTTATAATATTTATTATCTTCCTCAAATTGTTAAAAATTTCCTACAGAAAGATGCTCAAGGATTTAGTATTTTTTATTTGGGACTCTTAGCTATCAATATTTTATGTGATATAAATAGTGCTTTCTTTTTACATTGGCCTATTGTTTCACTGCTTGTTTCTTGTAGTATGCTTATTTTAGTTGCGATACAAATATTTCAATATTTATATTATAAAAACCTATTTTTAGAACCTACATTAAGTAAGGCCTAAACAAATTATAAACTTTTGAATAGTTTATGTTAGAATGTCTGCTAGTCATACATAGTAATTTTAGAATAATATCGTAATGAGAAAGACATTTAAAACAATATTTTTTTTAGCTATTTGTTTAGTATTTAGTAGCTCGTTTGCTAATACTAAAACTTCTTATACACCATATGAGATAGGTCAGTCATTAGGGAAAATTTCACATAAAAGTTTTAAGTCTATGAAGACTGAGTTATCAAAGAAGGATTTTATTGCAGGATTTGATGATACTATCTTAGATAAGAAGCCCAACCTCAATAAAATATCTGATCAAGATTCATATGAAGTAGGTATGATTATTGCTACTCAATATAAATTAAACCTTAAAAAGTTAATTAAGGTTGATAAGAAAAGCTCTCAAGAGTTTGTTAAAGGGTTTAATAGTGCTGCAGATGCGGATAATACTAAACTAACAGCTCAGGATAAACAAATACTAGCAAACTTTAAGAAATCAGATGATCAAGATGAGTAAAAATAGCATAATTAATTAATATTTTATTGATAAATAAACTACGCTACTTTATTCTTAATCCTAATTAATTATCTATATTTTTTACAATGGAAAAACTTAAAGATATCCAAACTCTTATTGAAAGTGATATAAAAAACAATAATCAGTTTATTATAAATTCTCTTTCTTCAGATGTTGTCCTCATTAACCAGATTAGTCACTATATTATAAATAGTGGTGGTAAAAGATTGCGTCCGCTTTTGGTTATGCTTTTTTCACGAGCGTTAAATTACCAAGGTGATAAACACCTTGCTTGCGCTGCTATTATTGAGTTTATTCATACTGCGACATTATTACATGATGATGTGGTTGATAACTCAGAATTACGTAGGGGCAAAGAGACAGCTAATAATGTTTTTGGTAATGCTGCGAGTGTTTTAACGGGAGACTTTTTATATTCAAGAGCTTTTCAGATGATGGTTGGTTTAGATAATATGCAAATTATGCAGATACTAGCTGATGCAACAAATAAAATCTCTGAAGGAGAAGTTTTACAGCTTCTAAATGCAAGAAATTCTGAGCTTACTGAAAAAGACTATACTAATGTTATATATTGTAAGACAGCAAAGCTTTTTGAAGCAGCATGTGAGTTATCTGGAGTGATTAGTTTAGATAAAGATAATTATCAAAAACATCAAGAAAATATTAAAAGTTATGGTGTTTATTTGGGTAATGCATTTCAGATAGCTGATGATGTTTTAGATTATGTTTCAGATGCTGAAAGCTTAGGCAAGAATATTGGTGATGATTTAGATGAGGGTAAAATGACTTTACCTACAATTTACGCACTTGCTAATATTAATCAAGAAAAACAAACAATACTAAAAAAAGCTATAGAAGAAGGTCAATATGATATTGATGAGATTGTAACTATAGTTAAAAATAGTGGTGCAGTAGAGTATTCATATAAAGTTGCCTGTCATTATGCCGATCTAGCAAAACAATCTATAGGTTTCTTACCAGAGTCTGATTATAAACAAGCTATGATATTATTATGTGATTTAGCTGTAAAAAGAAAAAGCTAGATTATTTTCTCATTAAATAATTTATTATGAAAAACTCTTAACAGTTATTTTGAAAGAAAGAGCTTGGTTTGGACCTATAGCTGCAGGAGCTCTTGTTCCATAAGCTGTATCTGGAGCACAATATAGGATAACTGTAGAACCTGTAGGGATCTGTGGTATTGCATCTTTCCAGCACTGGATTAGATTTGTAAGAGGGAATGAAACACCTTTACTTGAATCAAAGCTTGAGCCTATAAGTTTACCATCTTTAATAGCTTTAACAGCTTTTTGACTATCTTTTGCATATACAACAGCAGGAGTAGTTCCATCATATGCGATTGTTACTTTGCTATCGGCATTTGGCTTTTTACCGCTACCTTTTTTTATCATTTGATAGTAAACACCATCATTTACTTTAGTGATTCCATCAATTTTTGAGATTTCACTAATCAGTTTTTCTGAATTTGATTTATTCTGTTTAGCTATATCAACCTGTTTTTTTATTAATTTATTTTTTAGGGTTTGCATGTTTTTTTGAATTTGATCTTCTGATAGCTTAGGTTTGTTACCTTTTAAAGCATCTTCAAAACCTTCAGCAGCTTTTGAATTATCTATACCAAAATTTTGGTTAGCTATTCCAGAGCCAATTTGATAGCCTATAGTATAGCTAGCTTGAGATTCAACTTTTATTCCAGTTGGTGCTTTAGTATCACTATATGCACTAGCAGTTAACCCTATTAGTGAGCATGACGTAAGAGCCATTATTTTTTTTAGATTCATGTTTTCTCCTTGTCTATCTTTGTATATCATTTTTTGAAATATTAAAAAAATCAAAAAGCTCTTTATCCAACATTTGTGATGGAGATATATTTGAAAGAGCCTTAAATATTACATTCTTTCTATCTGGATTTTTTTCTTCCCATTTGTTTAGCATATCTTTTATGAATACTCTTTGCAAATTATCTTGAGAACCACATAAATTACATGGAATAATTGGGAAGTCTTTTAGCTCAGAGTATTGTGATGTTTCTTTTTCACTAACAAAAGCAAGAGGGCGAATTACTATGTTTCTTTTATCATCACTTAGAAGTTTAGGAGGCATTGCTTTGATTGTGCCGTTATAGAATATATTTAAAAAGAATGTTTCGATAATATCATCTCTATGATGGCCTAGAGCAATTTTTGTTATACCATTTTCTTCAGCAAAGTCATATAAGATGCCACGGCGCATCCTTGAACATAAGCCGCATGTTGTTTTACCTTCTGGAATTACTTTTTTAACTACACTATATGTATCTCTTTCAATAATATGAAAATTAACTTCTTTTGATTTTAGATAGTTTGGTAGTATTTCCTCTGGAAAGCCTGGTTGCTTTTGATCCAGATTAACAGCAATTATATCAAATTTTATAGGTGCTTTTTGTTGTAATAATAGTAGTATTTCAAGTAAGCAATAAGAATCTTTGCCTCCTGATAAGCAGACCATTATCTTATCACCATCTTCAATCATATTATATTGGTTAATTGCTTGAGCAGTTTTTCTAAGAATTTGTTTTTCAAGTTTTTTTAGATTTTGTTTATTAGTATCAGTCATTTTTTTCTAGAAGTTTTTGTTTTAAGTCTGTTGGGAGTTTTTGTAATCTAGATGTCTTTGAGTTATAGCATGCTAGCTTAGCTTTTGCTTTAGTAACTATCTTATCATCACCAAGAATTCTTATTTCATAATCAAATTCAATGCTTGCGGCACCTATTTTAGAAATATATTGAGTAACTTCTATTTTATTTGGGTGTTGTAGCGCTAATATATATTTACAGCTTTGTTCAGTAATTACTAGTTGAATAGAGTTTTCTTTAGCCCAATTCATTAATCCTGTGTTTTCGTATGCCCAAGTTGTTCGAGCTTCTTCAAAATAATCAAAATATTTGCCATTATTAACATGATCATTCTTATCAGTATCTGACCAACGAACATTAGTTATAATTTTAAATGGTTTTGAATTCATTTTATTGCCTCAGATTAGAAGATATAAGATAGTAATGGCTTACGAGGTATTTCGCAACTTTCTAGTTGTGCTGAATATTTTCTAGCAACATCGGCAGTTTTACGCGCATAATTTTTTAAGAAAGAGTTATTTCTATGACTACCACGTTTATAACCGCCAATACCTTCATGATAAGCAAGATATAGATCATAAGTATTTGTTTTACTAATACCTGTCTTATTATGAACATCATTTAGATACCAGCCAATAAAATCAACTGCATCAGCATAGTCTGAGCGTGAAACAAAACTTTGTTTAGTTTGTTTTTTATAATGGGCCCAAGTTCCATCTAATGCTTGAGAGTAACCGTATGCGCTAGAAGCACGTCCTTTAGGAATAAATCCAAAGTAGTACTGCATCGAGGGTTTAGCATCTGCTCTAAAAGAAGATTCCTGTCTTACAAAAGCCATTTGTACATTTAGTGGAACTCCCCAACGATTATAAGAGTCAACCATGTCATAATACCAATCTGGGTATTGATGAATAATACTACAAGCATTATTTATGTTTCTAGGTTGAGCTGTTGTACAAGATCCTAAGATTGCTATAGTTGAAATTACACCTACTAGTCTGATTATTTTTTTCATTATAAATACCTATAAAAAACACCTACTACTTTATCCTGAAATCTACGCGCATTATAACGATCTGAACGTTTTAAATCATTTAACATTATTGAGAATGTTATACGATGATTCTTTGCAGTTAAAACATATCCAGAAAGAGTTGATACTCCAGAAAGAGTACCTGTTTTAGCATGAACCTTACCTAGAAGTTTTCCTCCCATTCTATAAGCGATAGTGCCATTCATTCCTGATGCTGGTAAATAATGATATAACTTTTTACCAACAGGACTGTTAAATGTTTTAGTTAGGAAATGAACCATAAAATCTGGAGATACTCTATCAAGCTGAGAAAGCCCTGAGCCATCATACATTGTTAGCGCTGAAGTATTTAGGCCTAGTTTATTATATATGATGTTTTGAACAGCTTTGGTTCCAGCTTTAGTTGACCCAACACCTGTTTTTTTAAGAGCTACAGTGTTTAGGATTGTTTCAGCATATAGGTTATCTGAGCGTTTAAGAGTTTTATCTATTATATAGCCAATTGATGCTGAAGAAGTTGTTAGTTGTGCAGGATAGCCTTTAGGTACTCTACTAGCTATTGAGACACTGCCATGTCTTATTCCATCACTATTTAAAAAATCTTTTATAGTCTCTAGAGTTTTTAAGGCAGGGTTTTTTATTGCTAACTCAAACATTCTTTCAGCTGCTCTGGATAAGTATCCGCTAATATGCACAACATTATTATCATCCATGTAAATGACAGTCGCCCTAGAAGCGCTTGTATACTTTGTAGTATTTTCAATAGTAATATTACTAGCATTACTTAGTTTTATTACTCGAGTAGATAAGCTATTTGGATTTTTTGCTAGTTTAATAACTGTACAGTTTCTATTCATTGTAAAACTAGATGCAGGAGCTCCATAACAAAAAGAGCTATCTTCTTTTGACCATCCTTGTGGAACATATGGTCCAGAGAATACTCCTACTAAATATATATCTCCTGTTACTCGATTTATGCCTTTTTCTGTTTTTATTCTCTTAATAAGTTTTGCAAGTTGTGTTCCTGTTAAAGATGGATCACCTGAGAATTGTATATACATATCACTATATAGAGTATGGTTTTTAACTCTATCGGAAGGGTAGTTTACCGATGTTGTAAATCTAAAGTTACTAGGAAGAGTAAAAAGAGCTGCAACCATAGTGAAGACTTTATTGTTACTGGCTGGTTTCATCGCTCTATTTTTTGCATAAGAGTATAGTTCTTTGCCTGAATTTGTTCTTTCGGCAGCTATAGCTATTTTAGCATCTGACAAGCCGTATTTTTTTACTAGGTATTGAATTTCGCTACGTGTACTAGCTGCCAAAGCGCTACTAATAGATATAGTAAATATAGATAGTATTATTAATAACTTAGTTCTTTTATACAAAATTCTTAATCCGTATAGTTTTTTCAATACAATATTAACTTCAGATAATAGCATTTTATATGATATAAATACAGCTGAACATTATAAGTTTTATACTAACTTTAAATCTCTATTAGACTCTTGAATTTGCTATAAAACCAAGACTTGTATTTATACAATCATATGATATAATCGCTATTTGTAAAAATTATCGTGGGCATAAGCCCTTAGTTTTTTAAGAACTGATAAACTGGCATTTTAAGTGAGGTGAGAGAGTATGCCAAGCGTTAGAGTTAAGGAAAGAGAACCTTTTGATGTTGCTCTTAGAAGATTCAAGAGATCTTGTGAGAAAGCTGGAATAGTATCTGAGCTACGTCGTAGAGAGTACTTCGAAAAGCCAACTTGGGCACGCAAAAGAAAAAAAGCTGCAGCTGTTAAAAGAGCTCATAAGAGCAATATAATGGCTAGAAGATAGTTTTTTATTTAAACCACCTCGAGAGCATAAAGCTCTCATCTTTCACTAGGAATCCTTTTTTAAAATGTCACAAATTTTTGATCAACTGACTCTTGATATGAAAGAGTCTATGAAAAATAAAGATAAAAATAGATTAACGACTATCCGTATGGCTATGTCTGCTATCAAGCAAAAGCAGATTGATGAAAAAATAGACATTACAGATGAGATTGTAATAGCAGTTATTACAAAAATGATTAAACAAAGACAAGACTCTTACAATCAATATATCCAAGCAGATAGAGCTGAGCTAGCTGAGGGCGAAAAAAGAGAGATTGAAGTCTTAACTCAATATATGCCTAAACAACTTAGTGATGAAGAAGTTGTAGCAATAGTTCAGAAAGCTATCGAAGCTGTAGGTGCAACATCTATGAAAGAGATGGGCAAGATTATGGCAAATGTGAAAAAAGAATTAGCAGGAAGAACAGATATGAGTAAAGTTAGTGCTATAGTAAAATCTAATTTAGTGTAATAACTTTACTTTTGACATCAATATGGCAAAGAGAGTTTCAAATACTTTTATAAAAGAGCTGGTGGCTAGTGCCGATATAGTTGATGTCGTCTCAAGATACGTTAATTTAAAGAAATCTGGTAAAAACTACAAAGGTTGTTGTCCTTTTCATAATGAAAAAACACCTTCATTTTTTGTAACACCAAGTAAGAACTTTTTTCATTGTTTTGGTTGTCAAGAGTCGGGAGATGCCCTTACTTTCGTCAAGAAAATTAATAATTTAGAGTTTATAGATGCTGTAAAAAGCTTAGCTGAAATAGTTGGTAAACCTGTTGAGTACGAAAACTATTCTCAAGAGGATATACAAAAAGAGCAGTTGTATAATAGATGTATTAGTTTTTTAGAAGTTGCTCAAAAATATTATCGTTGGAATTTAGGTAATTCAGCAACTAAAGATAAAGCTATAAGCTATCTTAAGAAAAGAGGTATTGACTCCAATTTAGCAAAAAGTTTTGGTATTGGATACTCTTCTGAAGGTTGGAATAATATTACACAGCTTGCTAAGTCTGCTAAAGTTGGCGAAGAAGTTTTAATTGATTCAGGATTAGCAATAAAGAATGATAAAGGAAATATCTATGACCGCTTTAGGGGGCGAATTATGTTTCCTATTCGAAATATTCAAGGAAATGTAATTGCTTATGGCGGGAGGGTTATAGATGATACTGATGGTGTTAAATATATAAACTCGCCAGAGACCATAGTTTTCCAAAAGAATAATATTTTATATGGTTTATATGAATATCGTGAATATAAAAAGAAAAATCCAGAAAATCTAATACAGAGCTTAGTCGTAGTGGAAGGGTATATGGATGTAGTAGGTCTAGCGCAATATGGTTTTTATAATGCTATTGCTACATTAGGAACTGCTTTTTCACAAAATCATGCAAAGATTCTTTTCCGAGAAACAAACTCTGTTGTTTTATGTTTTGATGGCGATTTTGCTGGACAAAAGGCAGCTCTTAGAACAATTAAAATAGTTTTACCTATACTAGATGGAAATAAAAAATTAAAAATTCTAACCTTACCTGATGGTAAAGATCCTGATGATTTTATCAAAAATTATGGTTTAGAAGAGTTTACTAATACTTTAGGTAATGCTTTACCTGTTGCAGAATTTTTAATAAGGAGTTTTATAGATGGCAAAGACCTTAGTAGGGCAGAATCTAAGGCAGAGGTCATAGAAAACCTTAAAAATTTCTTATCTGATGTTGAAGATAATATTTATTCAGAAAGTATTATAGCGACAATTGCTGAACAGATAGGAATAAAAACAGAACAAATTAAAAAGTTATTAAAAATACGTAAGCATAATGTTTATGAAGGTTTGAGTAGTACAAATTTAAATGTTGTTAAGCAGAAAAAGCTTTCAAGAGACTTGCGACTTGAGGAAAAACTACTTGCAGAATTATTTGTAAATATTGAGGATTTTCGTATTTTATATCAAAATAATGATTTCGAGATTTTTTCTGTAACGAAAAATCTTGATTTTTTAATAAAAAGCTTGAAAATTTTAAAAGAAGACTCCTTTAATGAAATAGAGGCTGTTATACTTATACAGCTATTGGCAGAGGATTATCCTGACTACAGAGAGTACTTCTTTGAATTATTAAGCTATGGTATTAATAATACTAGCAAGAAGTCTGATGGCGAAGATTATTGTGATCAGATGTTAAAAGATTTAAAAAGGATTGAAAAAGAAAGTAGAAAATTAAGGATTAACTATTTGAAAGACTTACCATTTAGGACAGATCTTCAGCAAATGGAAATCAAATATCTACTTTCAAAATTAAATAATTAAATGAATAATAATCTATTGGAGTATTAGATGACAAGAGAAGATTTACTCTCAGATCTGAAAGATTTAATAATTGATGGTAAAGAGAGAGGATATTTAACCAGAGCTGATATATTAGATGCTTTGCCTGGAGATGTTTCTGAAGATCCAAAAAAATATGAAGAAATAGAAGCAATACTTGTTGATGCAGGTATTGATGTCTATGATAGAACTCCTGAAATAGAGGAAGAAGACGAGAGAAAGGTCAGTGAGGCAAACCTTGATGATTTAAGAGGTAAAACATCAGATCCAATTCGTATGTATATGCGTGAGATGGGGATAGTTGATCTTTTAGATAAAAGAGGTGAGACTGATATCGCTATTAGGATAGAAGAGGGTACTACAGAGGTTTTTAGTACAATCTTAAGCTACCCTATAGTTATAAAAACATACATTGAGAGATTCCGTGAGTTAGAGGAAAAGGCTCAAGAGTATATGTCGTCTCAAGATATAGAAGAAGAACCTGTTGCTAAATATATTCGTTTTAATGAAATTATGGCAGGGTTTAGTGATGAACAAGCAGCTGAAGAAAAAGTTGCAGAAGATGATCATGATGAAAAAATTGATACTCAAAGAGCTTATGAGTTCTTTACGAATCTTGAAAAGATCTTTGAAGAGTATCAAGAGAAGCCTTCTAAAAAGCTTTACAACAAAATTGTCAAAGAATTTGAATGCTTAAGACTTTCAACGTCTCATTTGCAAAAATTAGTAGACTATATTAGGCTTCCTTATGCACGAGTTAAAGAATTTGAAAGAAAAATTTTAAGGCTATGTGTTGAGAGAGCAAAAACTCCTAGAGCGGAATTCCTAAAGGCATATAAAATTGGTTCTACTGATTGGCTTGAGCCTTTAACAAAGAAATATAGATTTAACGATAATATTATTCGTGAGGTGCAAAACCTTACTAAGCAAATTAATCAATTCCAAAGTCTAATGATGATGGAGATCTCTGAGCTTAAAAATGTTAACGTTGAGATTTCAAAGAGTGAAGCTAAAATTACTCAAGCTAAAAAGGAGATGATTGAAGCAAACTTAAGACTAGTTGTTTCTGAGGCGAAAAAATATACCAATAGAGGCCTTCACTTCTTAGATATTATCCAAGAGGGTAATATAGGTTTAATGAAAGCGGTAGATAAGTTTGATTATCGTAAAGGATTTAAGTTTTCTACTTATGCTACCTGGTGGATTCGTCAGGCTATTACTCGTTCGATTGCTGATCAGGCTAGAACTATTCGTGTACCTGTTCATATGATTGAAACAATCAACAAGGTTAATAGAATTAAGCGTCAAATCTTACAAGAAAAAGGTCGTGAAGCTACAGAAGAAGAGATTATCGAATATACTCCAAATATGACTAAAGATAAGCTTAAAAAGATTCTGAATATTTCACATACACCTATTTCTATGGAAAGCCCAATTGGTGATGATGAGGATTCTACAGTAGGTGACTTTATTGAGGATAAGAATAACTACTCTCCAATAGAAGCTGCTAACTTAGAAAACTTAAGAGAAGCTATTAAAGAGCTTATAGATACTGGTTTAACAGAAAGAGAAGCTAAAGTTCTGATGATGCGTTTTGGTATCGGTATGAATACAGATCACACATTAGAAGAAGTCGGTAAACAGTTTAATGTGACCAGAGAGCGTATTAGACAGATTGAAGCAAAAGCTCTTAGAAAACTTAAGCATCCGTCTAGATCAGCTTTCTTAAAAACTTTCTTATAATTTTTATCTTTTAATAACTAAGCTAATTTTAACTTGGATTTCTATAGTTTTTATTAACTAAAAAATTTGATCTTATCCTTATCTAAGGATGATGTAGCCAAAACCATATAAAAAGTAGTATGTATTGTGTCAGGTGGTCACTGAGCGTAGTCGAATGTGCTTGACCACATAATCCACATAATCTAACAAATAAATTGAATACAAGCTATTTGATCATGTACTATTTTAAACATAGTGAGCTATATCAATAGTCTCTTTTACTTTTTACTATAATAGTTAATTCAAAATTTGTGATTTCTAACTTAATATTAATATTTTTTAATCAAAAATTTCATCAAAATTTAGTATATCTAAAATAGCTATCTAAGTCTTACAAATAAATTGTATTTATAGTTTTTAGCTTCTAATATAAATCTTAGAGTATTTAACTTTTGTTCAGGATTAAAAAAATGAGAAAGCTACTATTAATGCTAGCATTAGCAATCCCAATGATGGGATATTGTGGATTTATTGATTGGATAACTGGGTATCCAAAGGTTAAAGCGAAGATAGAGAAGCAACTTGAGCAGAAATATCAAGGAGATAAGTTTGAAGTATTGGACTTAGAATATTCAAATAACCTTAAAGGTTATAATTTTAAAGCTAAAGATATTAGCAAGGATCTTACAGCAGAAGGCTCATATTTTCCTAAGACGGGAATAATCTGGGGAAATGGTTTTAAAAAACAAATGATGCAAAAATATTTGGAAGAGATGATAAAACCTTATATTTTGGAAGTAAGTAAAAATTATTATTTTTCTGGTTTTATATCTTATGTTATTCCATCGCCAATGACGAAGTATAGAAGTAGTATGATTGATAAGGTTTTAGGTTATCAATATGATCAAGGTGTTGACTTAAAAAAATGGATTGCTAAATATCATCAAGAAGGCGTACTATCATTTGATATAAAAATACAATCTAAACGAGACCCTCAATCAATTTATAAAGTTATAAAGATGACTTATGAAATAAATAAGTATCTACAGTCACTTAAAATGGGAGAGTATGGATTTTCAATATCAACATTTGATGTGCCTAATGGTTTTAATATTAATAAGTGGTATAAAGTTAAAAAAGCAGCTCATTCATCATCTGTAAACCCTGATAAAGATTTATATAAGTATGCATGGGGATATTTTGGTGTTTCATCTTGTCCATCTAATGGTAAATGGGGTAAAGCATGTGAGACAGAGCCTCATAAAGATGCGAGAGGATATACAATAAAGGATACTAATGGCAATAAGCTATTTCCAGCAAAAAGATTGGCTGATCATATTCATAGTATCCAAGATATAGCCAAATATTTTGAAATGTACAATTATGGTAAGCCAGACGTTGAAACATGGGAAACCCATGGAATGAAATATTCAGAGAAACATACTTATTATAAATGGAAAGCAATATATGGAAGAAGCGTTACACCACTAGATAAAACCAAATATTATCCAGCAGTAGAAAAATTAATATTAGAGAATAAAAAGTAGAAGGAAATTATTATGTCAAATCAATTAGCAGGTTCAAAAGCAGATAAATCAGCAATGTTAAATTTTTTGGAGTATTCACATACATTAAATCATGTTGATGTTTCAGATAAAGCTCAGGTTAGATTATATGATCATTTTTATGATAAACAAGGTAATTTATATTCAGCAGATAAAATAGGAGATAAGGCACATGAGTATCTCAAAGACAACGGTACAGCAAGCCTTCAACAAAGCTTAAAAGATGCAACAATTGTCGATGCTATTAATAAAGATAATTATGTTGGTGTAGCAGTTAAATTTAAGGATGATAGTAAAGTCTATGTAAGTGGTAGAGGTTCTGATAATATTCAAGATTGGCTAGTTACTAATGCGAGTATTGCAGTTGCTCAATATGCTCCTGACTTACCTGTAATTGATATGCCTTTAGCTGAAAAGAATGCAGCTAATGAATTTGCGTTAAGAATATATGAAAAGTATAAAGATTTGGTTTTAACAGGACATTCTCAATCAGGATATTTCTCTCAGGAGCAGGGCGCATATTTGATCAGTAAAAATCTTAATTCTGCGAATACAATTCAAGTAGAGACATTTAACTCTCCTCAAGCTGGTAAATATATCAAAGATTATTTTGGTCAAGAAGTTTTTGATAAGGTTGGATCCGTTACAATCAATAATAATATTTCTGCTGATAAGGTTCATCTTATTGGAGAGCGAGTAGGTAAGGAAGTAACATATTATAGTACAGCAGATAATGCACTTAGTGCGCATTCAAGCAGTATGTTTGTATTTCCCAATCAAAGTACATTTGACCCAGGAAACAATAAATACCTTAACTCAAATGGAAATCTAAGCGAAATAGTATTAGCAGATAGATTAACACTTTTAGATAATGTTATAGAGAGTCAAGAGGGCTTATTAGCTAATAATAGTAGCGTTGAAAATATATGGCTTAAGACATTAAATGATACAGATTTTGCAGATAATACTAATCCATACAAAATTATAGAAGCAGCTACGTTAGAAAAGCAAGGTTTACAGAATATGCTAGGTAACTTAGATGGTTATGATTATGTAGCATCAAATTATCAAAGTATTGATCTTGCTAATGATATGATGCTAGCTTCAGTTGGTGGAAATCAAGGAGAGTCTTTAATTAACGCTATAGTAGATAGTGTAAATAGGCTACCTACTACAGAAGCAAAAGCTCAGTTTGTAAAGTCATTACAGAGTAGTGATCTAATCGATAATTTATTTGGAGTTGAGGGTTCAGAAGACGTTACTTTAGATAGTATTATTTCAGATAAATTTATTGATGCCAACACCCAACTCTACGGTGACCCATTAGTCGTTGATCTTGATGGCGACGGCCAGCTTGAGACTAGGGATGCAACAGGAGATATTTTATTCGACCACTCAGGAAACGGCCAAGCAACTGGAACTGGGTGGATCAACGCTGAGGACGGTCTGCTAGTTCGCGATATTGACAACTCTGGCACTATCGATAGTGGTAGGGAGTTACTCGGAGATAATACCATAAAGTCAGACGGCACTAAAGCAGTAGATGGCTTTGATGCTTTGAGAGATTTAGATAGCTCAGGAGACGGGATTTTTGATGCAAATGACTCAGCATTTTCTGAGGTCAAGGTATGGCAAGATGTCGATCAAGACGGTGTGACAGATGAGGGAGAGTTACTAAGTCTAGCAGAGGCAGGTATAGAGAGTATCGATCTAAATGCAAATAGTGTAAATCAAAATGTTGAAGGTGGTATATTACGTAAGACATCTACAGCTACAACTACAGATGGCACGACTACAGCAGTAGGAGCAATGGATTTTGCTGAGAATAAATTCTATAGTAGATTTGCAGATGAGTTAGAAATATCTCCGGAGTTAGAAGGCTCAATTAATGTAGCAGGCCAAGGAGCTTTAAGAAGTCTACATGAGGCATCTAGTTTATCGTCAGAGTTAAATACTTTGTTACAAGATTTATATTCTGGTAATACTCCAGTTACGGATAGCGCAGTACATGAAGTATTGCTTGAATGGGCAAAATCAGCAGAGAACTTTACTACATCCTTAGAGTTACTAGATAGTTATACATTAGAAGATGGTACGCAGATTAATCTAGACGTTTCTGATCGAGTCAAAACAATAATTGAAAAGACAGCCGTGCTAGAGGCAGTAAACGGTGAGAGATTGCTGGAGTATCAGATAACTAATAGTGGTGGTAAATATAGTGTAAATATCCGTACAGGCGTTGAGACTTCAGATTTTAGAATTGGAGGTGCTGATGTTTCAAAAGGTAGTGAGGTTAGCTTAAATGATTGGGATTTTCATAGATTAGCAGATAGTGGTAGAACAACAGTTATTAACGAAGGCTATGCAAGCCTATTTAGTTCAGTCAAGGAGTCTATCCAAGTAAGTTATACTGATAATGAAATAAAACCATTCTTACTAGAAAACATATCATTTGAATTAGATGATGCAGGAGAGGTAGCACTTAATTTTGATAGTATTAATGAAGCTATAGCAGATAAGATTAAATCTACTCTGTCAGATGGGATTAACTTTTTTAATAAACTAGTAGATTATCGAGATAATACAATTTTGACAGATAATTGGAATAGTCAAGGATTATTAGAGAATGATATTCCAGCAGCACTATCAGAAGTTTTGGATGCTAATGTTGTATTAAATAATGCAGAGAAAATGAATTTTTTAGTTGATGGTAGGCTATATACTATAGATTCATTAGTTGGTGCAGATTCTTCTGACTTTATATTGGGTACAGACTTTTACGATAGTATTAGTGGTGGAGATGGGAATGACTATGTAGAAAGTGGAGCTGGAGATGATTATATAGATGGAGGAAATGGAAACGATATAATCTATGGTGGAAAGGGAAATGATACACTTCAAGGAGGCTATGGTAATGATAAGCTGTATGGAGGAGAAGGAGATGATACTATCCATACAGGAAGTTGGTTAGATCTCACATCAAACTATGTAGAAGGTGGTCAAGGCAACGATACAATCATTTCGAATTGGGGAGCTAGGAATAATACTTATAAATATAATTTAGGTGATGGCTTTGATGTAATTAAGAATCAAGGTATTCATTTTGATCATAACTATAGAGATCATCGAGTATTATTTGGAGAAGGAATATCTCAAGAGAATGTAGACTTTCAAAAGCAAGGTAATCATTTAGTTATTATAGTTAATGGAGATGAATCTCAGGGAATGAGATTAGATAACTTTTATTTAAATGAGGCTAGATATAGATCACCAGTTAATAGATTTGAGTTTGATGATGGAAGTATTATAAATGCTTCTGATTTAAACTTTGATATTGTAGGAACATCTGAAGATGATATTTTATCAGGTTCTGATTGGTCAGAGTCTCTTATTGGGAATGAAGGAAATGATACTCTAAAAGCTGGAAAGGGTAACGATACCTTACAAGGTGGCCAAGGTAATGATAAATTATATGGGGATGATAATAATGATACCTTAGAAGGTGGACTTGGTGATGACTACCTAGATGGAGGCCCACATAATGATGTTTTAATAGGAGGAGAAGGTAACGATACACTCCAAGGAGGCTATGGTAATGATAAGCTGTATGGAGGAGAAGGAGATGATACTATCCATACAGGTAATTGGTTAGATCAGAAGTCAAATTATGTAGAGGGAGGTCAAGGTAATGATACGATTATTTCAAATTGGGGAGCTAGTGGAAATACATATAAGTATAATCTAGGAGATGATTTTGATGTTATTAAGAGACAAAGTACAAGTAGTGTATATGCGCATAGAAATCATAAGGTATTGTTTGGCGAAGGTATAAGCTTCGAAGATTTAAGCTTTGCTAAACAAGGAAATCATTTAGTAGTTACAATTGGTGGCGATGATAGTCAAGGGATAAGGATTGAGAATTTTTATCATTCAAGTAGTAGTTATTACTCACCAGTAAATAGATTTGAATTTGCTGATGGAACTGTACTTGGTATGTCAGATATTAAGATAGGCACAGATCAATCAGATACTTTAATCGGTAATGATAATAATAATTTTATATATGGTATTGATGGCGATGATATTATCTCAAGTGGCGAAGGCTCAGATATAATCTCTGGTGGAGCTGGTAATGATTCAATTAGTGTTTCAGGAACAGGAAATACTATAAAATATAATCTCGGAGATGGCTTTGATAATATTAAATCATTAGGCAAAAATCTTGGTTATAGTGATAAGGTTGTTTTTGGTGAAGGTATCACTCAAGAAGATTTAAGCTATAACCAAGATGGTAATGATTTAATTATTAATGTCAAAGGTGATGAAACACAGGGATTTAGACTAGTTAATTTTGGTGTTGAGCAAGGTAGTAATATTGGTAGCTTTGAATTTGCGGATGGTACACTGGCTTCTCCTAGAGATATATTAGATCAGATGAATAAACCAGAACCTACACATATAGGAACAGATTTATCAGAAAAGATAGTCGGTACAAATGATGTAGTAGATGTTGTCTACGCTGGAGCTGGGGATGATACAGTTTACCTAGGTTCAGGAGATGATATAGCAGATGCTGGTGATGGTAATGATATAGTTAAAGCTCTAAATGGTGGAGATAATACTATAGATGGTGGATCTGGTAACGATAGAATGGAAACTGGGGCAGGTTTAGATAAATTATCTGGAGGCTTGGGCGATGATATTATTAAAGCTGGGGCTGGTGATGATGTAATCACTGGCAGCTTAGGTAATGATGATATCAGTGGAGAGTTAGGAAATAATATTATTAACTATAATCTAGGTGATGGGCTTGATACGATTAGAGCGGCTAAATTAGATGTTACAAAGCAAACAGATAAGATAGTATTTGGTGAAAATATTTCCCAAGATGATGTTCAGTATTTACAAAGAAATGAAGATTTATTTGTTCAAGTAGGAGCAGACTCTGAGCAAGGATTACTTGTTAAAAAATTCTATGCTAAAAGTGGTTATCAAACTAAAGTATCAGGCTTTGAATTTGCAGATGGTAGCTTTAAGGCTATAGAAGATATACAGCCAGTAACATTAGGTACAGATTTAGCAGAAAAGATAGTTGGTACAAATGATGTGGTAGATGTTGTCCATGCAGGAGCTGGAGATGATACAGTTTATCTCGGTTCAGGGAATGATATAGCAGATGCTGGTGATGGTAATGATATAGTTAAAGCTCTAAATGGTGGTGATAATACTATAGACGGAGGAACTGGTAACGATAGAATAGAAACTGGAGCATGTGCGGATAGATTATCTGGAGGCTTAGGTGATGATATTATTAAAGCAGGAGCTGGTGATGATGTTATCACTGGAGGCTTAGGTAATGATGATATTAGTGGAGAGTTAGGAAATAATGTTATCAACTATAATCTAGGAGATGGACTAGATACAATCAGGGCAGCTAAGCTAGATGTTACAGATCAGACAGATAAGATAGTATTTGGTGAAAATATATCTCAAGATGATGTTCAGTATTTACAAAGAAATAAAGATTTATTTGTTCAAGTGGGAGCAGATTCTGAACAAGGCTTACTTGTTAAAAAATTCTATGCTAAAAGTGGTTATCAAACTAAAGTATCAGGATTTGAATTTGCAGATGGAAGTTTTAAAGCTATAGGAGATATTCAACCAGTCACATTAGGTACAGATTTAGGAGAAAAGATAGTTGGTACAAATGATGTAGTAGATATTGTCCATGCAGGAGCTGGAGATGATACAGTTTATCTCGGTTCAAGTGATGATATAGCAGATGCTGGTGATGGTAATGATATAGTTAAAGCTCTAAATGGTGGTGATAATACTATAGACGGAGGAACTGGTAACGATAGAATAGAAACTGGAGCAGGCTTAGATACTTATAATTATTCAACTGGAGATGGAAATGATACTATTAATCTAGCAGGAGATAGCTCTACAGATACACTAAAGTTAAATGATATTTCAAAGGATGATATATTATTTTCAAGATCAGATAATGACTTACTGATAGACTTTAGTGATCAGTTATCCTCATTAATTGTAGATGACTATTTTGAATCACAATATAATAATGACTCACTTATTATAGATACAAATGATGAGTTTCAGATGTTGTTAGGAGCCAATGCGAATAAGATGGCAGAGATATTGGCAGCAAACACCTCAAGTAATGAAGATATTGATGGAGGTAGTGTAGATGGTAGTAATCAAGTCACGACTCAAGTTGATGCATCACAGTTAGCTGATTTATGGGTGCCTAAAGAGAAAATAAATATCTAAAAAAATATTAAGATTTATTTTATTATTTGCATAGCATATCAATAACTACATAAATTAAAATGAATCTAAACAACCATATTGAAACTGTTTCTGGACATACTTTAACAATCTTAATTCCTATAGGCGTCCCAATAATAGAACCTACTAGTAAGCCTAAAAATGCTGGTAAATATAAATATCCTAAGCTATATGCTGGAATCCCAAGAGCATGGTAGCTTGATACAAGCATTGTAACAGTTGCTATTAATGCTACAGGGACTGCTGTTGCAGCAGCCATGGCTGCAGAGTTTTTCATTGGATAGTTATAATGTTTCATATATGGATTAACAATACTTGAGCCTCCAATTCCTACAATGCTTGATAATAATCCTGTAGCTCCACCCAAAAAAGTACATGATAGTTTTGATGGCATTATTATACCAGAGGTAATGGAAGATTTTCTAAATTTAAATGTCTTGAAAAGGCTTACTAAAAGAATTATTGCAAATAATATTTCAATTGCTTTTGCAGGCATCATTTCACTAAATATAGTGCCAAATATTGCTCCAATAAAGATCGCAGGTATTGCATTTTTTAATATCTCAGTTACTAAGTGATTATTTTTATAATGTTTATAAGAGTTGTAAAGAGCGTTAATCATTATAAATGCAAGAGATGTTGAAACTGCTAAATGAATTGCTATTTCACGCGATATACCTTGATACTTACAAACAATTAACATTAACGGAATAATGATAGCTCCTCCACCAGCTCCTATCCACGCAGATAAGGTACCGGTAATAATTCCACCTATGAAATAAGTTAGTAAAACTAATATGAACATAATATGAATTTCCAATTAAAATAGTATGAATTTATTATAAAAGTATTTATGCTATATGTATAATGAATAAAATTTATGCCTATTATTCTATAATGGAATCGATAAAAAACTTGCAAGCTTTCCTTGCTATTGTTGAGGCTAGATCTTTTACAGATGCAGCAAATAAATTATTTATTACGCCAGTAGGTAAAAGTCTTATACCTTATGCAACGAATCTGATTGATGCATGGAATAATATTCAACGAAAAGTTGAGTCTTTAAAATATGATGTATCTGGAGAGTTAAAAATTAGTTGTAATTACCAAATTTCAATAGACTTTCTACCTAAGATTCTTAAATTGTACGTTCAAAAATATCCTAAAGTTGATATCAAAATTGATTCTACATGTTCACTACCAATTATTAAAAAATTAATGAGTTTGATATTGATATTGGTTTAATAACAGCAAATGAAATTACCCACGAGGATATCCAATCGTATATATTTGAAAGAAAGCAAGCTGTTGCAGTTATTGCAAAAGATCATCCTTGTTGGCAACTAAAAGATCATATGATTGAGAGGTTAGGTGATATTTCTTTGTTGTTACCGTCTTATAGAAATGTGTATTATGAAATTTCTAAAGATTTAACAGAGAAATATAAGATTACTCCTCCAATAATTGAAGATATAAATCAATTAGTAGTCATTCAAAAACTTACTGAAGCTGGAGTGGGGTGGTCTATAGTAAGTGAAAGCATGGTTTCAGATAAACTTAAAAAAATACCAATAATGAAAGATAAGTTTTATATTAACAATGCTTGTATCTATAATAAAAGAAAAGAGCTTTCACGTCCTGCAAAAGCTCTTCTTGATATATGTAAAGAATATACATCAAATATATAATCATTCAATGTTATAGATTAAAGATATTTTTTATGCTAATTTGTAATTGATTTTAATATATTTTTATGGGGTTACATGAAAAAGGTATTATATACAATTTTACTGATTTCATATTTACTTACTCTTAATAGTTGTTTATTTGTACCATATGCTGTTGAGCAAGAAGCTGAGTATTCTGAAAATTTTGATTATTCTGTTGTGCAAGTTAGCTATGCCGTTCTAGATTTATTTAGAAATAATAAAAATATCACATTAACTAAGAAAGTAATTACTGATGAAAGAGCAGTTATCGAAGGCAAGGTTAACTCCAAAAAGTATCAAGGTACTTTTAGTGTTAATATATATGAGATTACAGAGCATGCTGCAAAATTAGAAATTAAGTATGATATCTTTGGTAATAAAGTAAGATCAAGAGAGCTTTTAGAAAAAGTTAGAAAGGAGCTACAGAGTAAATATTCTTAATTACTTATAAGCTTGAGAAATTCATCAATATATTGTTTTTGAACTTTAGCCACATCAGTATTTCTAAAATCACTAATTTGACACATTTTAAGTCCACTATATCCACATGGATTAATGTAGCTAAATGGAGTTAGATCCATAGCTGTATTGATAGATATACCATGGTAAGTTTTCCCCTGTTTAACTCTAAGACCTAGAGAAGCTATTTTTCTATTATCTATATATATGCCATGAGCATTTTCTATAGTATGAGCATTTAGATCATAGTACTTTTTTAGCATATTTAGACAAGCTTGCTCAATTATGGAAACAAGTTTTTTAGCGCCTAGTTTATTCCTCTTAACATCAAGTAAAAAATATATAACTGCTTGGCCCGGGCCATGATATGTAACTTGACCACCACGATCAGTTTCTACTATTGGTATGTTGTGAAGGTTAATGATATGTTCAGGTTTGCCATGTTTGCCTTGAGTAAATATACAAGGGTGCTCAACAAGCCATACTTCATCAATAGTATTTTCAGTACGATTTGCAGTAAACTCAATCATATCTTTAAATACTTGAGAATATTCCTGTAAACCAAGATCTTTTTGTTGAATTTGCATAATATATTTTGTTTATTTTTAAATAATATTTTATAGAACCATATGTACTTCTGGGTGACCAGAAATCTCTTTATATATATTATCTAGTTGCTCTTTGCTATCAGCTGTGAAAATAGCTGTTATTGATATGTATTTACCAGTTTTACTTTCTTTTGTATTAAAATCTATTTCATCATGATTAGGTACATACTTTTCAAAAACGCTTAATATAAATTCAACAGTCTCTTTTTGAGGGTTTGCCATTATCTTTATTGGAAACTGGCAAGGAAACTCAAAAAAAGTTTCTTTATTTTTATTATCAGACATTATTTATTCCTTATTTAAATTACTAGTTACCACCAGCCTTTCTGAGAGACATTATTTTGTGCAACTACTGGAACACTTGCTATTTTTTCTTTTAGGCTACCAACTGTAATTACAAGGTTTCCTACTTGTTGTCCTTTAGTTACTGGAGCTTTAAGGCCAGGAGTAAATTCGATACCTTGTTTTAAATGAGGTATATAAGCTTTAGCAACTGTTTTATAAATATTTTGATTTGAAGTAACAGTTATTTTTTGTCCTGCTTTTGCATTAGGAATATTATTTGCACTAATAGTTACAGGTGAGTTTGCTTTATATAGCAATACATTTTGATATTTTGTTAAAGCATATCTTAGTAATTTAGCTGATTCAGAATCTCTTTTTGCAGAACTATCTGTTCCAAGAACTACAGATATAAATCTTTCGCCATCTTGTTTGGCAGAAGAAACTAGACAGTAGCCAGCGGCGCTAGTATGTCCTGTTTTCATTCCATCGGCACCATCAAATGTAAATAGAAGTTTGTTTCTATTGTTTTGTAGTACAAAATTATCACGTTTAGGGAATAGTTTAGTACATTTGCTCTTCGTTGAGTCATCTAAATCACTAGCTGTATAACTTTGCATAACTTCACCATTAGAGCGGTCAAATTTAGGTAAACATTGTTTACGATCTGCGATGCTTACGGAAACTTGTTTTGTTGCATTCCAAACAAGACCTTTATTATCATAAACTTTATATGCTTCTGGGAAGTTGTATATATATGATCTTGCTAATAGGGCCATGTCATGAGCAGTAGTGTACTGAGTGCCTCCAGGTAAACCATCTGGGTTTGCAAAGTGAGTATTATTCATCCCGATAGCTTTAGCAGTTTGGTTCATTAGATCAGTAAACGCTTCTGTAGTACCGCCAATGTATTCAGCTAGAGCGATAGTTGCATCATTTCCTGAAACTACATCCATACCTGTTACAAGATCTTTAACAGAAACTCTAGCACCAGCTCTTACATACATTTTTGAACCACCAGTACTTGCTGATTTTTGGCTGATTGGAACCATTGTATCCCATGTAAGGTTTCCAGCTTTAATTTCACTAGCTACTATGTATGAAGTCATCATTTTAGTCAAACTAGCTGGTTCTCTTCTAACATCCATGTTCTTTTGGCTTACTATATCACCAGTACGATAGTCCATCGCTACCCATGCAGCAGCATCTAATTGAATATTTACAGGTTTTACTATAATTTCTTTTTGTTTTACGCCACTGACACCATTAAAGTAAGGGTCAGAGCTTGCAGAGATGTTTGGTGCTGCAATAGCTATAGATGTTGTTAAGCTAGCTGTTAGCAAAGCTATTTTTTTTAAATTCATATCATTACCTCTTTAAAATTTATTAAAGCATATAAAATTGTCAAATCATTATTCGGCTATTTTAATATTTATGCAATATAAATACAAAGTTTTTTATGTTAGACTCTCACATAGTGTATCAGGTGTCTATAATTTAGCAAAAATAAAGGAGAAATTACGATGCTAAAAAATATACCTTGTGGAAAAGATATTCCAAATGATTTTAATGTTGTGATTGAAATACCTCAGGATAGTGATCCAATTAAATATGAATTTTGCAAAGATAGCAATATGATTGTCGTTGATAGATTTATGTCTTCTACAATGAGATATCCAGCTAACTATGGTTTTGTACCAAATACTTTATATGATGATGGTGACCCAATAGATGTATTAGTTATTGCACCATATCCTTTAGCTGTAGGGTGTGTTATAAACTGTAGAGCAGTAGGTGTTTTTAAAATGGAAGATGATGGTGGGGTTGATGCTAAGATTGTCGCTGTACCAACTCCTAAGTTGACTAAAGAATACGATCATATTAATGACGTTGAAGATATTCCAGAAACTTTAAAACGTAAAATTGAGCATTTCTTTACACATTACAAAGATCTTGATTCTGGTAAGTGGGTAGAAGTTGATGGCTGGGATAATGCTGATTTTGCAAGAAAAGAAATTGAAAAGTCAGTTAAAAATTATAAATAATATATTATAATAACTAGCTATTTATTTCGTTGGCTAGTAGATTTAAGCCTATTAAGTAAATTACTAATAATCTTTTGTTCTTTAATATTTTTGTCTTTTCCTATTTGTGATAATATCTTTAATTGAAATAGGGATTTTATATAAGTTAGATAAATGAAAACAAATAAGTCAAAAAATATCAAATTATTAATACTTGATGTTGATGGAGTATTAACAGATGGTAAGATAATTATTTCTAATGATGGTAATGAGTACAAAAACTTTGATGTTAAGGACGGTTTAGGACTTGTTTTATTACAGAAACTAGGTTTGAAGGTTGCTATTATAACAGGTAAAAGTTCACAGATTGTTGCCGATAGGTTTACAAGTCTAGGACTAAGATCCAAAGATATTTTCCAAGGACAGAAAAATAAACTTGAAGCTTATAATATACTAAAAGAAAGATATGCTCTTGAAGATCAATATATAGCATATATGGGTGATGATTTACCTGATATAAGTTTAATGAATAAAGTAGGTGTTTCAGCAGCTCCTGCAGACTGTATTGATATAGTAAAAAGCTATGCTGATTATGTTTGTCATCACAAAGGTGGTGATGGAGCAGTTAGAGAGTTTTGTGAATATTTAATAAAACATTTAGGCTTATATGATAAAGTCATTAATGACTTTGTTGGGTTAGGTGGAGTAAAATAAAAGATAATGAAATTTTTTACTAAATATTCTTTTTTAGCAAACACTATTTCTATTGTTGTTGTAGTTGCTTCAATAATGTATATAAGTTATAAAGCTCTTGAAGGAGGCATAAGCCCGAATGCAAAAGAAAAAATTAAAAGTAGGATTGAATTAACAGCTTATAACTTTCACTATAATGAATATGATAAAGAAGGTGATATAAAAACAAACTTTGTTTCTGAAAAGTTAGAGCAGTATACTAATCAAGATGTGAAAATGACAAACCTTATTGAGAAAAGTTATAAGAAGGAAACAGGTAAGAAAACTTGGCAAGTCAAATCTAAATATGGGTTCTCAAGTAAAGAAACTAATGAAAATCTGATACATCTATATGATGGGGTTGATGCTATTATGTACTTGAAGAAAAAAGAAACTAATAAAAAAGAGCAAACCTCATCAGATGATGGTGAATACTCTCCAAGTAAAATATATATAAAGACTTCAGAGATGTATTATAACAGCCAAACTAAGGACTTCTATAATAACAAATTTGTTAAAATGTATGATCCTAAAACAGGCAATAATACAACAGGTATAGGAGTTAAGGGTAATGCAGAATCAAAAGTTATTAACCTTAATCAAGATGTAAGGAGCTACTATGCGTCAAGCTAAATTAATGCTAGTTGCTCTTGGGATATTTTCATTATTTAATACTTCATTTGCGATAGATTCTAATGCTGCTATAAAAGAGGATAACGTTACAGCAAATGAAACAGAAGATAATTCTGCTAATAACACATTTAAAGAGTACGGACCAATAACTATTTGTTCCGACAGAGCTGTATATGAAGCAAATAAGAATCGGTTGACTTACTATGATAATGTCTTTGTCATGCAGATTCATCACAAGCATATACTATGCCATAAACCACGAATAGTAAAAAAAGGTGTCCAATATTTTGAGAGGGACAAAAAATATTCTTTTCCTCAGCTACAAAAAAAATGGCTAGAAGAAGCTAAAAAACTTTGTGATAGTGAGAAAGAGTGTAATTTTATTTCTGGTCAAAAGCTTGTTGTACAGTTGAATAAAGATAAAAAAGTTCAAACGTTAACTATGGATTCTGAAGGCTTGGATAGATCACAGTTTTATACATACCCAATAGGCTCTTCACCAAACTTTATTGATAGTGAAAAAATTACTCGAGGACCTGTTGGTGGAGTTGCTAAGAAAATTATATATAATGTGGTAAAAAAGAGTTTAGAGTTAGATAAAAAAGCAAATGTTATCCAGCATGATAATAAATATAGAGGTGAGAAAATCATCTATGATATGAAACATGATTTGGTCTCAATTCCAGGAAGTAGAAATAGGCGTTCAACTATTGTATTAGAAGGTGTAACAAAGGCAACTAAGGTTAAAACAGGGCTAAAACCAATTTCTGAGTATAATAAAGCTCCTAAACGGAGAAAAGATCCTGGTATTATTAGTGTTTTAGCAAATTAGATTATAGGTTTAAGATGGAAAAATATACGTTAGAAGCAAAAAGACTAGGTAAAAAATATGGCTCTCGATGGGTTGTGAATAACGTTTCTATGAAAGTTTCAACAGGAGAGATTGTTGGACTGTTGGGTCCTAATGGCGCTGGTAAAACAACATCTTTTTATATGATTGTTGGATTAGTTGCCGCAACTCGTGGAAAAGTTCGTATGGGAGATGAGGATGTTACTAAAATGCCTATTCATCTAAGAGCTAGAAGAGGATTGGGCTATCTACCACAAGAGGCGTCAGTTTTTAGAAAATTAAGTGTTGAAGATAATATTGTTGCTATTTTAGAAACACGTAAAGATTTGAAGAAAAATCAGATTGATGAAAAACTAAATGAATTGTTAGATGAGTTTAGTATTCAGCATATTCGTAAAAGTTTGGGTATGGCACTTTCAGGTGGTGAAAGAAGAAGGGTTGAGATAGCTAGAGCGTTAGCTATGGATCCTAAATTTATTCTTCTTGATGAGCCATTTGCAGGGGTTGACCCTGTTTCTGTAATAGAAATTAAAGAAGTTGTGCGCCATTTAAAGGATCGTGGTATTGGTGTATTGATCACTGATCATAATGTACGTGAAACGCTCGATATTTGTGAAAGAGCATACATTGTAAATGCTGGGAACATGCTAGCAGCGGGTACTCCTGAAGAGGTTCTAGAGGATGAAACTGTTAGGAAAGTATACTTGGGAGAAGACTTCAAGCTATAGGTGATTATGAATATAGATATATCCAAATCAAAAGTAATATGTGTTGGGCGAAACTACGTCGAGCATATACAAGAGCTAAATAATGAGATTCCTGAAAATCCTGTTATTTTTTTTAAACCAAATTCAAGTATTTCTAAATCATTAAAGTTATCAGAGAAAAGAGAAACTCATTATGAGTGTGAGATAATATTTAGTTTTGATAAAAAAAATAAGATAAAAGCTGTTGGTGTGGGATTAGATTTAACAGATAGAAAGTTACAGTCAAAGCTTAAAGCTAAGGGTTTGCCTTGGGAATTGGCTAAGGGTTTTGATAATAGTGCTGTAATTAGTAATTTTGTTGAAATATCTGAGAGTGAGATATCAAGTTTGAGTTTTAAAGCATATAAAAATGATATTCTTATACAGCATGGTAATTATGAATTAATGATGTATAAGCCTGATCAAATTATTAAATTTTTAAAAAATAATGATATTTCAATATGTGAAAATGACTTGCTAATGACAGGCACACCTAAAGGTGTTGGTGTGGTAAATGCTGGAGATAAGTTTAAAATAGAACTTTTTTGTGGCGATAATAAGATTATAGAAACAAGGTTTTAGGTATATACAAATATGTGGGCAATTGTAGGAAGTAGTGGTTTTGAATCTTTTGATGATTTTGAGATTATAGAAGAGCTATCTAGAGAGACTCCTTTTGGGCTATGTTCAAATGGTTTGTTTAAAATAAAAATAGAAGGTACAGAAGCTTTATTCTTAAATAGGACAGGCTTAGAAGAAAGCATATTACCTCATCAGATAAATTATAAAGCTAATATTTATGCTTTAAAGAAATATGGCGCGACTTCAATTATTGCACTATCTTCGGTTAGAAGCTTAAGAGATGAGCTAAAGCCTGGTGATATGGTTATTCCATATCAGTTTATAGATAGAACAAAATCCTTACGTGAATTTACTTTCTGTGAACAAGGTCTTTTAAACTATGTATCTTTATCAAAGCCTATTACAGAGAGTATTGCTGAAGAAATTAGAGAGAAAAAAGAAGAGTTTGAGTTTGATATTCATTTTAAACAAAGTTATGTTTGTATTGAAGGGCCTCAATTTCCTACTATAATCGATGCTAAATGTTTTCAAAGTATGGGAGGAGGTGTTATAGGAATGACAGCTTTCCCAGAGTTTGCATTAGCAAGAGAAGCAGGTCTTAATTATATAAGTTGTAACTTTATTGTTGATTATGTACCGTGGTCATATGATGTTAGAAATTTGTATAATGTTTTAGAAATCAGAGAAACTAATAACTTAAAAGCAGAAAAGTTACTTAAATGGTTAGTAAACAATTTACCATTTTATGCTGAAAATGATTGTCATGAACTTGGAATTGCAAGATATCTATCTACACCAATTGAATCCCTAGCGCCGAGTAAAAAAGCTTGGTTAAAAGTTATTGCAAAAGATAACTCGAAACATGAGAAAGCAAGAGAAGCAGAAGTTCTTAAAAAAGTTCCAGATCTATATGGTGGTATCAAAGCAATTCCTCCGAAGCTTCAAGACTTACTTACTTTTATTGGTAAATATGATCGTGAAGGAAATCGAAAAGATATTGATGCGACAAGAAAAGCAGCTGCTTCATTAAGCTTATATAGCTATATAAAAGAATCTATAGAAAATGTTGAACATATTGAGATATCTCACGAAGATGGTCACAATATTCCTGTTAGAGTATACACTCCTAATACTCAAGAAAAATTAAAAGCAATAGTGTTTTCTCATGGAGGAGGGTTTGTTTCAGGAACATTAGATTCATTTGATGCTTTTTGTAGAAAGCTCGCATTGACAACTAATAGAGTGGTCTTTTCTGTAGATTATAGGCTTGCTCCAGAGCATAAATTCCCTGCAGGATTAAATGATGTTGAATATGTTGTAGAACATGTTTTCAAACATTCTAAGAAGCTTGGTATATCAAGAAAAGGGTTTACTTTAATGGGAGATAGTGCTGGAGCTAATTTAACTGTATTAGCTACACATAATCTTTTACAAGCAGATAAAGTAAAAATAGCAAATAATATTATTTTATATCCATCAGTTGATTTATCACATATGCCAACTAAATCATTAGATGACTTTGAAAGTGGTTATATCTTAACAAAAGCAAAAACGATGTGGTATTCGGAACTATATGTTCCAGAAACAATGGATAAACGCTCCCCAGAGATTTCTCCATTTTATATAAAGAAGCTAGAGAATATGCCTCGCACTCTAGTTATGACAGCAGGCTATGATCCATTAAAGGATGAAGGATTATTATTCGCTGAAAGACTTCTTAGGCATGATGTTGAGGTTCAGCATTATCATTTTGATAGTTTGGTGCATGGATTTATTAATTTCTCAAAACTTATTCCTAAAGAAATGAATGTTTTACATTCAAGAGTTGTTAAATTTCTAGGGTAATAACCATATTTATAGAAATTTGATGGTGTAAATTTTTCTGAAAGTAACTACATCTGAAATTATAATGTAGTTTATATTGATTAGATTATAAATAATTTAAAGGCGAGAATTTTATGTCTCAAGCTATACTTTTTTTAAATGGTAAGGTTGATTTGGCTTTTTGTGAGCAGTATATAGAAGATAGCTATTGTAATTTAGATATTTTCTGTGCCGATGGAGCATATGAGAAAATAAAAAAATCTGAAAAGTTAAGTGCAAAGATTAAAAAGGTGATTGGTGATTTTGATTCATTTGCTGTATCTGATGATGACCTATTTTTGATTGATGAAGATCAGTATTCTACTGATTTTGAGAAATCTCTTAATTATCTAATTTCTCAAGGAGCCTCAAAAGTGTTTGTATTTGGTGCTTCTGAAGGCGAAATGGATCATTTTTTATGTAATATATCCATAGCTAAAAATTATATAAAAAAAATAAATATAGAGTTTGTTGATATATATTCAAAATACTTTTTTATACCAAAGAATTTTTCTATAACAGGTGTAAAAGGCAAAATGTTTTCGGTGATGCCTTTTGGATCTGCACAAGATATATATTATAATGGCTTAAGGTATCAGTTAAGTGGTGAAAGCTTAAGTATAGATACTAGTACAGGTGCAAGAAATTATGCTATAGAAGATATGGTTACGATATCGTATTCTTCAGGAGATATTTTATTGTTTATATCGCACGCAAAATATAAGGATAGATTAAATGCTATTTTGTAATGAAGCTAAAAAGCAGCTAAAGCAACAAGATGTTAATTTAAAAACAGAATTTGAAAAAGATAGTGATAGAGTCAATAAGCTGTCTTTGAATTATGATGGTGTATATTTTGATTTTTCAAAAAATCTTATCAATGAATCAATTTTGACAGATTTATTACAGTCAGCTGAAAACTCAAAACTCAAAGAAAAGGTTTCACAGATGTTTGCAGGTGAGAAAATTAACTCTACTGAAAATAGAGCTGTATTACATACGGCATTACGTGATTTTTCTAACACTCCTTTAGTTGTCGATGGGCAAGATATTCGTCAAGAAGTCAAACAAGAAAAACAACGAGTGAAAGAGCTTGTTGAAAAAGTTACATCTGGAAGCTGGAAAGGTTTCTCTGGTAAGAAGATTACAGATGTTGTAAATATTGGCATTGGTGGTTCTGATCTGGGTCCTAAGATGGTTGTTAGAGCTTTGCAGCCTTATCATTGTATGGGTCTTAAAGTGCATTTTGTGTCAAATGTAGATGCTGATTCATTATTACAAGCCTTACATGTTGTTGATCCAGAAACTACTTTGTTTATAGTTGCATCAAAGTCTTTCTCTACAGAAGAGACTCTTTTAAATTCTATATCAGCTAGAGAGTGGTTGCTTGATCATTATGAAGATTCTAAAGCCGTTGCAAATCATTTTGTTGCGATATCAAGTAAGTTAGATAAGGTTGAAGAGTTTGGTATAGATCTAGAACATTGCTATAAAATGTGGGACTGGGTTGGCGGTCGCTATTCACTATGGTCATCTATAGGTATGTCAATAGCTTTTGCTATAGGCTATGATAATTTTGAAAAATTACTAGCCGGTGCATATTCTGTTGATAAACATTTTAAAGAAACTGATTTTAGTAGAAATATTCCGGTGATAATGGGATTATTAGGTAGTTATTACTCATGTGCCTATAATAGCCAATCTCAAGCATTATTACCTTATGATGAAAGATTATGTTACTTTGTAGACTACCTTCAGCAGGCTGATATGGAGAGTAATGGTAAATCTGTAGATTTAGTTGGGCAAGATGTTAATTATCAAACTGGGGTAGTTCTGTGGGGCGGTGTTGGGACAAATGGACAGCACGCTTTTCATCAGCTATTACATCAAGGTAATGTTTTTATTCCAGTAGATTTTGTAGCTGTTGCAAACAGTCATCATAATTACCAAAATCATCAACAGGCTTTACTTGCAAACTGTTTTGCTCAGTCTCAAGCACTAATGTTTGGACAATCGTATAATATGGTTTATAATGAGCTCTTAAAATCTGGTTTACGTGAGTCTGAAGCTGAAAAATTAGCTCCTCACAAAGTAATACCAGGTAATAGGCCAAGCACAACTATTTTATTGGAAGAGCTAAGCCCATATTCATTAGGACAGCTAATAGCATTATATGAGCATAAGATATTTGTTCAGGGTGTTTTATGGGATATTAATAGTTATGACCAATGGGGTGTTGAACTTGGTAAAAAGCTAGGAAAGAATATTTTAAAAGCTATGAGTGATGGCTCATCAGATGAATATGAAAATCTAGATGATTCAACCAAGCAACTTATAGCTAAGGTTAGAAGTTAGAGAATGATTTTTTGTAAAAGGAAAGGTTTTTCATTAGTTGAGGTTATGGTAGTTATTGCTATTATGACAATACTTATGATGACTGCTATTAGCTCATTTACCTTTTACTATAAAACATTTGCTGAAACTCGCCTTACTAACTTACAAAAAATGCTTGAATTTGCTGTCATAAAGGCACGTACAGATAGTAAAACTGTTATTGTTTGTGCTGCAACACCTGATAGTTTTGATTCAAATGGTAAGTTAGATGAAAATACTTTTAGCTGTACAAATTCAACATCATGGAGTGATGAACCTCTTGTTGCTTTTGAGAGTGATGATGGAACAGATACTTACAATGGTGAGGATGATAATATAATTGCGAATTTACCGAAAGGGCATGGAGGACATCTCTTTGTTAATTTATCAGGTAGCCCAAGCTATGTGAAAATTAGTCCTAATGGGTTTATGGCAACAGGAAATGGAAATATTACATATTGTGATAAATCTAACAAGTACCAAGCAGCTTTAGTTATTAATTTAGTAGGTAGGGTTGTTTATACAGATAGCAAAACGAAAGATGGTGGCGGACTGTATACTTGTGGATAGCTTTTATGTTTATTGATTAGAGGAGAAATACAACAATGACTAATGGTAGAATACCTATGACTCCAGCAGGAGAGCAAGCTTTAAGAGCAGAGTTAGATCAACTTAAAAAAATTGAGAGACCTAATATTATTGAAGCTATTGCTGAAGCGCGTGATCATGGTGATTTAAAAGAAAATGCTGAATATCATGCTGCAAGAGAGAAACAAGGTATTATAGAAGGTAGAATTAAAGATATCGAATCAAAACTTTCAAATGCTCAAGTTATTGATGTAACAAAAATTTCAGCCAATGGTATGGTTATCTTTGGCTCAACTGTTACTGTTATGAATATTAATACAGAAGAAGAAACAACTTATAAGATCGTTGGCGAAGATGAAGCAAGTATTGATAATCATAAAATATCTGTAGCAGCGCCTCTAGCTCGTGCTTTAATAAAAAAAGAAGAAGGTGACGAGGTTGTTTTAGACACTCCAAAAGGTAAAGTAACTTACGAAATTGTAGAAGTAGAATATAGGTAATATTTATTACTTCAAAGTTACTTGTAATTAATGTACTTTTTGCGAATTTAAATATTAAAATAAAGTTTTTGTGAAACTATTAAGATAAGTAGCTAGAATTAAATTTATTTTTATTTATAAGTGCTTATACTTACTACAATTGGTGGTTCCTTATAAAATTTTCTATGAAAAAAATTATCATTAAGGGTGCAAAAACCCATAATCTGAAGAACATCGATGTTGAAATACCTAGAGATAAACTAACTGTTATTACAGGACTTAGTGGCTCCGGTAAATCATCATTAGCTTTTGATACCTTATATGCCGAAGGGCAAAGAAGGTATGTTGAGTCTTTATCCTCATATGCAAGACAATTCTTATCAATGATGGATAAGCCAGAAGTTGAGCATATTGAGGGACTTTCACCTGCTATTTCAATTGATCAAAAGACAACTTCTCACAACCCTCGATCAACAGTCGGGACAGTTACAGAAATATATGATTACTTAAGAGTATTTTTTGCTCGAGCTGGTACTCCTAGATGTCCAACTCATCATATAGAGTTAAAGGCTCAAACTATAAGTCAAATGGTTGATAAAACTCTAGAGTTTGATGATAACACTAGATTAATGATATTAGCACCAGTAGTTTCAGAGAAAAAAGGTACTCATCATACATTGTTAGACAAGATATTAGCCCAAGGTTATATCCGAGTAAGAATTAATAATGAGTTTTATAACCTTGATGAAGAGCATCCTGAGTTAGATCGTTATAAAAAACATAACATTGATGTTGTTGTAGATAGATTTAAACCTAAAAAAGATAACCAACAGCGGATTGCAGAATCTATAGAAACAGCTCTAGATCTAGGAGAAGGTATCGTTAGGTTAGTAAATATGAGTGATGAAAATGCTGAAGATATTTTGTTTTCATCAAAGCATGCTTGTCCTTTATGTAATTTTGCTTTAAAAGAGTTATCGCCAAGAATATTTTCGTTTAATAGTCCTTTAGGGGCATGTAGTAGCTGTGATGGTCTAGGTGTTAAAGAGTTCTTTGATGAGAAAAAAATAATTATAGATCCTAGCTTATCTTTAAAAAGTGGCGCTATCGTTAAATGGAATAAAGCAAATCAATATTATTACTCGCAACTAGAATCTATAGCAACTCATTATGATTTCTCTTTAGATGAACCTTTTGAAAAGTTATCAAAAAAAATACAAGATATAGTTTTGTATGGTTCAGGTGATGAGATGATCAAGATGACTATTGACTCAATTCGAGGCGGTAGACAAGTTAGAAATAAAACCTTTGAAGGAGTTATTCCTCATTTTGAACGCAGATATTATGAATCTGATTCGGATATGGTCAAAAAAGATCTTTATGAATTGATGAGTAATCTTACATGTAAATCATGTAATGGCGCTAGAGTTAATGAGTATGCTAGAAATATTTTTATAGCTGATAAGAATATTGCAGATGTTTGTGCTTTATCAATAGAAGATCTATTAAATTGGTTGGATGATTTAGAGTTTGTTGGTCAACAACAAGTTATTGCGGAAAACTTACTTAAAGAAATTAAGCTAAGAGTTAGGTTCTTAGAGAATGTTGGTTTAGAGTATTTAAATCTTGCTAGGCAGGCAGATACTCTTTCTGGCGGTGAAGCCCAACGTATTCGTTTGGCAAGTCAAATAGGAGCTGGTCTTGTTGGTGTAATGTATATATTAGATGAGCCATCTATAGGTCTACATCAAAGAGATAATCAGCGCTTATTAGATGCCTTACACAATCTTAAGAGTCTAGGAAATACAGTAATAGTTGTTGAGCATGATGAGGATGCTATTCGTCAGGCAGATTATATAATTGACATGGGCCCAATGGCAGGTGTTCATGGTGGTGAGGTTGTAGCTGCAGGAAGCTATAAAACTATTGTTAGTAATAAAAAATCATTAACTGCAGATTATCTAAGTGAGCGTAAAAAAATAGAAGTACCTCAGAAGCGCCTAAAGGCAAGTAAAAATAGATATTTACAGATTAAAGGAGCTTCTGGGAATAACCTTCAAGGCGATGATCTGAAAATTCCAATAGGAGTGCTTACTTGTGTAACAGGTGTTTCAGGATCAGGCAAGTCAACTCTTATAAATAGAACATTATATCCTTTAGCTTCAAGGTTACTAAACAGAAGTAACTTAGTGCCAATGGAATATCAATCACATAAGGGCTTCAATCATTTAGATAAAGTTATTGATATTGACCAATCACCAATTGGAAGAACGCCACGTTCAAATCCTGCAACTTATACTGGTGTATTTACACCAATTAGAGAGTTATTTGCAGCTACAGCTGAGTCTAGATCTCGAGGATATACTGCCGGTAGATTTAGTTTTAATGTTCGTGGTGGTCGATGTGAAGCTTGTCAAGGTGATGGTGTTATTAAAGTAGAGATGCATTTCTTGGCAGATGTATATGTTGCATGTGATGTTTGTGAAGGTAAGCGTTATAACCGTGAAACATTATCCGTACAGTATAAAAGTAAAAATATCTATGAAGTTTTAGAAATGACTGTTGAAGATGCTCTTGAGTTTTATGATGCTGTCCCAAGTATTAAGTCTAAGCTTCAAGCATTAGTAAATGTTGGCTTATCGTATATCAAGCTAGGTCAAAGTGCGACGACATTATCAGGTGGTGAAGCCCAACGTGTAAAACTAGCTAAAGAGCTTTCTAAACGCTCAACTGGTAAGACTTTATATATACTTGATGAGCCAACTACTGGTCTGCATTTTTATGATATTCATCAGCTTTTAAAAGTAATTATGGACCTACGAGATAAAGGTAATACAGTAGTAATTATTGAGCACAATCTAGATGTTATAAAAATGGCTGACTGGATTATTGACTTAGGCCCAGAAGGTGGTAATAAAGGTGGACAGATTATATTTGAAGGGACTCCTGAAGATATCATTGAATGTAAAGAATCATATACAGGTAAGTATCTAAAAGATCTAATTTGATTTTTACTTTCTTCTAGTTACCAAAATTATTTCTAATATTTTAAAATTTCTTGAGATCTTCGTATTAAGTACGAGGATGACGATGATTTTTTAGAAGACTCTCTATAGGAATGTTGTTTCTTATTAAGTAATAAATAACTTTAAGTAGCTGGAATATCTTTTAAATCTTGGGGTTTTCCTAATATAACATAGATTAGAATTGATATAAGTCCTAGACAATAAATAACTTGTACCCAAGAAAATGCAGATATAGATATTACGGATTTAAAATCTATGTGGGTGATACCTGATAGGCTTGCTAGTACAATACTAACCCAAGAGATTGCAAAAGCGTTGCTAAGTTGAATTACTGAACTATTAATAATACTTGTTGGGTTCATATATTTATCTTCTTTTATAGAATTGTATATTCCAGCATTACAGACTGTAGTAAACATACTGAAACAAGCTCCTATAATTATAAGTAATATAGAGAAAATTAAGAAGTTAAAATCAATTAAGACTAACCCTAAAAGTAAATATCCAAGAGCCATTAGACATAGGTTAATTATGAAGAATTTATAATAGTGAAGCCTAGACAATATTTCCTTAACTATCTTTTTTGCAAACCAAAAAGGTATTAAAAAACACATTATAACTAAACCTGACTCAAAGGCGTTAAACCCTTGCTTTGTTTGTAAATATAGTGGCAGTAGGAATAATATTCCCATAGTTAACAATCTGGTTAATGAGCTAATTATAATAAAGTATCTAAAGCAACTATTTTTAAAAATATTAATATTTATAACAGCATTATTCTTTAGTAACATAGCATGCTTTATATATAGTAAAAAGAGAATGACTGAAACTATTAGCATTAACCATTTTAAATAAGGTAAGATTTGTGGATCGATTATTAAATCAATAAAAAACATAAGTAGAGAAATTGATAAGCCAATAATTATAAAGCCTTTTAAATCAAATCTTCTAACATAAGAAGAAGTAATGTTTGGTAAATAGCAATATATTAATATTGCAGTAATTAGCCCAACAGGTAAATTGATAAAGAAAATCATGCGCCAACCTAAATGAGTAGTAATGGCACCACCAAATAAAGGTCCTATAATAGGTCCTAAGGTTGCTACAGCAGATACAAGAGCCATAGCTTTGAGTCTATCGTGTTTAAATATCTTAACCATAGCCAGACGAGCAACTGGTGCAGTAAATGCTCCAAAAATTCCCTGAATAGCTCTAAAAAAAACTAGACTAATAATCCCTGTAGATAATCCACATGCAACTGATGATATCGTAAATCCTATAATTGAAACTATAAGTAGGTTCTTACTTCCAATTTTATCAGAGATCCAGCCAGAGGCAGGGATGAATAAACCTAGTGTAAGAAGGTATACTGTAATGGCTACTTTTAATGTTATAGCATTCACATGAAGGTCATAAGCAATTTGAGGTAGAGCTGTATTTAGAGCCGATCCATCAATTAGTTCAATAAGTAATATCAGACCTATTGTATAGGCGATTATTTTGTCTTTATTCATTTGTTGAGTAAGAGCATAATTAAGTTTACAATTACATGAGAGATATTTTAGCTTTAAATCCTTTATATGATAGAGCTTTTATGCAATTATTTAATAAAACGACTAGCTAATAGGCAATTTTTTTAATATAGTATACTAGTCAAAATTATATTTTAAGAATTCAAAGAAAAATAGGATAATAATAATCATATGGCACAAAAAAATGATAATAAAAATAATATGATAAAAAATATTATTTTTTGGGTGTTAATCATTGGTGGAATGTTGCTGCTTTTCAATGGTATTAATGATACGAGTTCATCGTCTAATAGTTTAGATTATTCTGCTTTTGTCTCAAAATTAAAAGATAATCAAATAAGTTCGGTTGATGTTGATGGAAGAACAATCAAAGGTAAAACTACTTCAGGGCAAAGCTTTGTAACTTATGCGCCACTTTTAGATGGTGGATTGGTTAATAAGCTTGAAGATAGCAAGGCTACAATCAAAGCTAAAGCCCCTGAAAAACCAAACTTGTTCTTAGCATTCTTACTAAACTGGTTGCCAATGCTGCTTATATTTGGCTTTTTCATATATATGATGGTAAAAGCTGGTGGTGGAAGCAAAGGAGGACCTTTTTCTGTTGGTAAGAGTAAAGCAAAACTACTTGGTGAGGATGAAATAAAAGTAACTTTAGAAGATGTCGCAGGTGTTGATGAAGCAAAAGGAGAGGTTGCTGAGATCGTTGATTTCTTACGTGAACCAAAAAAATATGAAAAAATTGGAGGTAAGATCCCTAAAGGTGTATTAATGGTTGGGCCGCCAGGAACTGGTAAAACTCTATTAGCTAGAGCTATTGCTGGAGAAGCTAAGGTACCATTTTTCTCTATTTCAGGTTCTGATTTTGTAGAGATGTTTGTCGGTGTTGGTGCATCTCGTGTGCGTGATATGTTTGATCAAGCAAAGAAAAAAGCACCTTGTTTGGTATTTATCGATGAAATAGATGCTGTTGGAAGACATCGTGGCTCTGGTATGGGTGGCGGTAATGATGAGAGAGAGCAAACTCTTAACCAAATGCTTGTAGAGATGGATGGTTTTGCTGATAATGAGGGTGTAATCGTTATTGCTGCAACAAACAGACCTGATGTTTTAGATAGAGCATTATTGAGACCTGGTAGATTTGATAGACAGGTTGATGTAGGTTTACCAACTGTTAAAGGTCGTGAATCTATACTAAAAGTTCATATGAAAAAGGTGGCTCTTGGCGATGATGTAAGAGCAGACTGGATCGCTCGAGGAACTCCTGGTTTTTCAGGTGCAGAGTTAGCAAATCTTGTTAATGAAGCAGCTTTATTCGCAGCTAGAGAATCAAAAGATAAAGTTACAATGGCTGATTTTGAGAAAGCTAAAGATAAAATTCTTATGGGTTCTGAAAGAAGAACTATGGCTATGACTGAAAAAGAGAAAAAACTTACAGCTTATCATGAAGCAGGTCATGCTATCATAGGTAGATTAATGCCAGAACATGATCCTGTTTATAAGGTAAGTATTATTCCTAGAGGTAGAGCTTTAGGTGTAACTATGTATATGCCAGAGGGTGATACTGTTAGCCAAAGTAGGTTAGTGCTTCATGGTCGTTTATGTAGTATATTTGGTGGTAGGATAGCAGAAGAACTTATATTTGGTTATGATCATGTGACTACTGGTGCGTCTAATGATATTCAAGTAGCTACAGATATTGCGCGTAATTATGTCGCTCGTTGGGGTCTTTCGGACTCTATGGGTACAATATTATATGATGTTGAAGATGATGGCCCATTTGGTGGCAATGGTGGAAAATCTGCTAAACTTTCAGATTCTACTATTCGTGAGGTTGACTCAGAAGTTCGTAAACTTATTGAGACAAGTTATAAAAAAGCTAAGAAACTTTTAGAAGAAAATATAGATATTCTGCATGCAATGGCAGATGCTCTAATGAAGTACGAGACTATAGATGCTATGCAGGTAGATGATCTGATGGCAAGACGTGATGTTCGAGAGCCTGGAGATTATGGTGATAGTTATAAACCTAAAGAAGAACAAGCTAAAGTTATAGCTCCAATTGCTGATGAACAAAGTGATTCAGAGGACACATCTTCAGAAGAAAATCTATAATATTCTAATCTTAATTTAAATATCTCTTGTATAAATTCCATTTTTCACATAAATTAAAAATAATTAATCGTATAAATTTATTATTAGAATAATAAAATTTTTCTAATTATGCTAATATAGTTCCAAGAGTTTTAAACATTACTATTAATAAGGAAAGAGATATGTCATTACCTACTCCTCATATAGAAACGCCAACAAAAGAGGAATTTGCAAAAACTGTAATAATGCCAGGAGATCCTCTAAGAGCAAAATATATAGCTGAAAATTATTTAGAAAATATTACAAGAGTAAACGCTGTTAGAAATATGTTTGCTTATACAGGCACATATAAAGGTAAAAAAGTAAGTGTCATGGGTTCTGGTATGGGTATGCCTAGTATGGGTATTTATGCATATGAGCTTTTCAAGTATTATGATGTTGAGAATATTATTAGAGTTGGTTCGGCAGGGTCTTATAAAGCAGAATTAGAAGTTTATGATGTTGTTTTAATTAATGAAAGTTATGGTGAATCTGATTATATAAAAATTACTACAGGTGAAAATGTCCGTAATGTTTCTGCTAGTGAAGAACTAAATGAAAAGCTAATAAAATCAGCAAAAAGATTAGAAGTTGAGCTTAAAGTTGCAAAAGCACACTGTAGTGATGTGTTTTATAGAAAAGATGCAACTGACTATAAGCAAATCGTTAAAAATCATAAGTGTGGATTGGTAGAGATGGAAACAGCTGCATTATTTGCTACAGCTAATGAACTTGGTAAACAAGCAGCTGCAGTTGTTACTATTTCTGATAGTTTTATCACTGGTGAATCTACTACTTCTCAACAAAGAGAGCAATCATTTACAAATATGATGGAAGTTGCTTTAGGAATTGTTGACGAAAAATAGTCTATAACTTTAAATCTTTTTTTAATTTTTCTATCGCTTTTTTTGTATACTTATTAACTTTTTTGGTATTACCTTTTTTAGGCTTACTATAGTCTATAGTTATATCTATTTCATTAACCTTTGAAAAGAAAGTAGTTTTATTTAATCTATCAATAAATTGATCATGTAATTCTTTAACTTTTGATTTTAATATTTCTCTATCGCTTTGCAGGATAATTTTTTGAGGTGAATAAAAAACAATCTCTGTTTCATTTAAATATGGTAGGTTTAATTTTTGTAATTCTCTATTAGCAACTTCAAGAGAAGTTTTTAGATATGAGGCTCTACTTATTAGTTCTTTACTAGCATAAGTTGAATTAGTTATTTTTTTGCGGGTTTTGTGTGAGTTAATTTTAGCAACTTTTTCAGGGATTATTTTTATGCTCATTATCTTTAGTAAACTCTTTTTGCATTCTCTAACTGAGAATAGAATATTTGAACAGCTTTGTCTATAGCTACTGACCGACCTTGCTTTGAACATGCTTTGACACTGTATTGTTTGGGATATATTTGTCCAGAAGTTTTATCAAAGACTTGAAGTTCAATTTTATTGTTTAGACAGTAGTTTTGATTTTTATAAACACTATCATAGCTTTGTAATTTTAGTGTAATATAAATATTTGCAAGATCTCTATTATTAACAATTGTATAGTCATTAACTCTTAGAAACTTTTCTAGGGAATCATAAAAAAATCCGCTATTTTGTTTATCTACATATATTTGTATACTTCTTTTGAGATTAATTAGTTCGTTATCTATATTATTTAGCTCTATCATTTGCTGTTCAATATTTATATCAGGAGATAATATAAGTAATGTTCTAAGGCTACTTCTTATAGTTTTAATATTATTATTCACATTTTGTGCTATATCAAACCTATAAAGAGAGCTTTTATTTAGGGTATTGCCTAAAGATTTAGTTGCTAGCTCAAGATTACTTTTTATAATCTTTTGTAAATCGTTGATAGTGTGTTGTTTATTGATTTGTATTTCAATATAGTAAGTGTCGTATGATTTTTCCTGATTGATAATATTATAATTAGGAATATTAAATTTAGCTGTATGTGTCGTAACTTGTTGGATTAATCTTTGTGAGACACTGTTATTATTGATGATATTTTCAAAGCTTGTGGTTGAGGAAACTATCACTTGTAACCTTTGAGTCATATCAGCTAAGGCATTACTTGTTGCTTGATCTAAAGTTTTGCCTGTTCCAAAACCATAGAGTAGATTATCAGAATTATTTTGCCCAGTTGTAAACCAACTAGGAGCTATAGATTCAGTTTTTTTTATATTTTTTGATGTTTTTAGAGTATTTGTTTTTTTATTATTATGATCAAAATTAAGCGGGTTATAATACTTAGGTGAAGTGCTACACCCAAAAAGTGTTATACAGGCTAAGCTAATAAATAAACGCCTCATTATTATGAGTTTGCCTATAATTGTTATAATATTGTATCTATCTTAATTTAAATTTCTTATAAACTCTATATAATGTATGTTCAGAGTATTATATTTATTATAAATTTTTATAAGAGAGTTGGTTAAATAATAATGTTAGGTTTAGTTCAAAAAATTGTTGGTAGTCGAAACGATAGATTTATAAAAAAGATTTCTAAAACAGTTGATAAGATTAATTCACTTGAGCCTGAAGTTGAAAAGCTTACAGATGAGCAGATTAAAGCTAGAACAACTGAATTTAAAGAAAGATTAGCAAATGGTGAATCCTTAGATAGTCTATTGCCTGAAGCTTTTGCAACTGTTAGAGAAGCTGCTAAAAGAACTAAAAATATGCGCCATTATGATGTGCAGCTGATTGGCGGTATTGTTTTACATCAAGGTAAAGTAGCTGAGATGAGAACTGGAGAAGGTAAAACACTAGTTGCTACATTACCAGCATATTTAAATGCTTTGACTGGTGATGGTGTTCATGTAATCACAGTGAATGACTATCTTGCAAAGCGTGATGCTGAACTAATGAGTGAAATTTATGAGTTTCTAGGTCTTACAGTTGGAGTAATTGTTGCCGATCTAGATCCTGAGCAACGTAAAGAGTCTTATGCTTGTGATATTACTTATGGTACCAACAATGAGTTTGGTTTTGATTATCTTAGAGATAATATGGCTTATGAAAAAGAGCAGCAAGTTCAAAGAAGCCGTAATTATGTAATTATAGATGAGGTTGACTCAATCCTAATTGATGAAGCAAGAACTCCTCTTATAATTTCTGGAGCTTCTGATGATAGTTCTGACATGTATAATCTTTTTAATAGATTAGTACCTTTCTTGGAAAAGCAAGATAAAGAGGAAGTGGAAGAAGGTCAAGAGCAGAAAGATTTTTATGTGGATGAGAAGTCTAAAAATGCATACCTAACCGAAAAAGGTTATGCAAAGATCGAAGGTATGCTTAAAAAAGAAGGCGTACTTGAGGAAGATGATAATCTTTATAGCCCACATAATATTACAAAAATGCATTATTTAAATGCTTGTTTAAGAGCACAATCTTTATATCAACTAAATGTTGATTATATCGTGCGTGATCAAGAAGTTGTAATTATTGATGAAAGTACTGGTAGAGCGATGCCTGGACGTAGATGGTCAGATGGTCTACACCAAGCGATAGAAGCAAAAGAAGGTGTTAAGATAAACGCTGAAAATCAAACAATGGCATCTATTACATTCCAAAACTTCTTTAAGCTATATAATAAAATAGCAGGTATGACAGGTACTGCAGATACTGAGGCTTTTGAGCTTCATTCTATTTATAATTTAGAAGTTATAATTATACCTACAAATAAACCTTTAATTAGAAAAGATCATCATGATGAGATTTACGGTAGCGTTAGAGAAAAATTTGATGCTATAGTTGTTGATATTAAAGAGAGAATATCTAGAGGTCAGCCGATATTGGTTGGTACTGCGTCTATTGAAGCATCTGAAGTTCTATCTACTTTATTAAAGAAGAAAAAAATCAAGCACAATGTCCTAAATGCTAAGCAACATGAAAAAGAAGCAGGCATTATTGCAATGGCAGGTTACCCTGGTAATGTAACAATTGCGACAAACATGGCTGGTCGTGGTACAGATATTATCCTTGGTGGTAACTGGGAAGTTGAGATTGCTGAGTTAGAAGATGCTACTGAAGAGGATATTGCTAAGATCAAAACAGAATGGCAACAGCGTAATGAAACTGTTAAAAATGCTGGTGGTTTATGTATCATAGGTTCAGAAAGACATGATTCGCGTAGGATTGATAACCAGTTAAGAGGGCGTGCTGCTCGTCAAGGTGATCCTGGTGAAAGTAAATTTTATCTATCTATGGATGATAATCTTTTAAGAATTTTTGCATCTCAAGGTATGGCTGAGAGAGTTAAAAAAGGTTTAAAAGGTGGAGAGTCTTTAGCATTTGGATTTATGTCAAAAGTTATTTCAAAAGCTCAAGGCAAGGTAGAGAATTATCACTTTGATATTCGTAAGAATCTTTTAGAGTATGATAATGTTGTAAATACACAGCGTAAAGTTATCTATGAGCAAAGACAAGCTTTCTTAGATGCTGAGGATGTTAGCGATATCTTAGCGGATATACGTATAGATGTCGCAGAGCAGCTATTCCATGATTATGTTCCAGCAGGTTCTATGCATGAGTTATGGGACTTAGAAGGTTTAGAAAAAGCTCTTAAATCTGACTTTATGATAGAGGTTGATTTACAAAAGCTTTATAAAGAAAATGATAATCTTGGTGAGGAAGACCTAAAAAGGCTTGTGAGAGAGACGATCACTTTAGAGTTCGATGAAAAGACAAAAGAGCTAGAAGCAGAAGCTGTTAAACAATTTGAGAAATTCTCGTTATTACAAGGTTTAGATAATCACTGGCGTGAGCATTTAAGCTCGATAGATCATTTACGTAATAGTATCAATCTACGTGGATATGCACAAAAAGATCCTAAGAATGAATATAAGAAAGAAGCTTTTGAACTTTTCTCAAGTATGCTTGATAGCTTTAAATATGAGGTTATATCTTCTTTAGCTAAGATTAGAATCTCTACGGAGGAAGAAACTCAACGAGCTCAAGAAGAGTGGAAAGAATCTATGGGTGATATCAAAGCTGAGCATGAGAGTGTAATTGATAACAACCAAAGAGAAGATGAGCAAGAGTTACAACAAGAAGAAACTCCTAAAATTCAGCAAGTTAAAAGAGAAGGACCTAAGATAAAAAGAAATGATCCTTGTCCATGCGGTTCTGGTAAAAAGTATAAACAGTGCCATGGCAAAGTAGAGTAGTTTTGTCATCAAATCTACTTAATTTCTAATCAAGACTCTTAACTCTAAATTTGTAATTTCTAACTTAATATTAATACTTTTAAATCAAAAATTTCATCAAAATTCAGTATATCTAAAATAGTACTCTAAACCTTACAAATAAATTGTATTTATAGTTTTTAGTTTCTAATATAAATCTTAGAGGTTCTGTTTCTTATTTAAGGTTTAATTTATGAAATTAAGTAAGATATTACTAATATCTCTGATCTCATTTGTAATATTTGCGCAAGGTTATAGTCTTGGAAATAGCTATAAATCTCAAATGGCAGATATGGAAAAAAACTATGCAGAGAAGACATATGGTGGAGAGCTTAAAATAGAGAGAATTAATTTTGGTGGATTATAAGTCATATAAGGAGCTTATGAAAGTACGGGTTGGTTTAGTAGTAGAAAGTTATATGAGTGTAAGGTAGATATTAAAAATATAAAATATGCAAAAAATGCAAATCGAAATGTATCTATTATAGCAGGAACTTATAATGTAACAGGTTCTAGCTGTGGCTATGTAATGATAATACAAAAGCTGACAAAATATATAGAAAAGAATTTTTGTACTAAATATTATATTTTAGATAATATAGATTTTAATGCTGATTTAAGAGCTAATGCACCACTTAACTCAAATCTTGCTACAGAAATGACTCATTACATTTCTTCAGAAAAGTGGCAGTTGGAATTTAAATACAAAAGAATGGCTAACTAAATATAAAGATAAAGTACAAATTGATAATGTTTCTATAAATATTTACGAACAACCTAAAAATGCAGAAAACATAGCAAAAGCAATGGAGTTTGACTATAAACTTAATGAGTACTTACGTGGTTTGACAGATAGTCATAAGGTAAATGGTATTTTTATTTATATCTATAGTTTAGATATGAAGGCTGCTAAAGAAAGTGGAGGGAAAATATCTAGAGTTAAAGATTCTAAAGGATATAACAGGCTAATACATAACTATTATTCAGCTATAGGTGATGGAGGCTGCATTAAATATAAGCCTATAACAAATTCAAATAGTGAAGTTGATTTGATTCCAATTAAAGATACAAAATATTATCAACCAGTTAAAAAATATTAAATTCAAAATTAAATAAAAAAGAGATTTAAAATCGATTGTTAAAAGCAATTTTTGATACAATACTCATTTATATTATTTATATATAAAAACTATGAAAAACTACTTATTACAAATAGAGTATTTCGGTAAAAATTATTGTGGTTGGCAAAGACAATCTCATTCACCTAGTGTGCAAGAGGAGTTAGAAAAAGCGCTATCTAAAATTGCAAATCATAATGTAGAAGTAATTTGCGCCGGTAGAACAGATACTGGTGTGCATGCTACTTCACAGGTTGTTAATTTTTATTCAGATGCTGATAGAGCTTTAAGTTCTTGGCAAAGAGGAGCTAATGCTTTACTACCTAAAGATATTAAGATATTAGATATTAAAGAGGTTGATGGTGATTTTAATTCTAGATTTTCTGCTATAAGTAGAACGTATAACTACGTTATATATAACTCTACTATAAGCTCACCTATTTTTGTAGAGCACTGCTTATGGGAAAATCGCCAACTTGATATTACAAAGATGAACCAGGCTTGTAAGTATCTTTTAGGAGAGCAAGACTTTAGTTCTTTTAGGTCATCCCAATGTCAGTCAAATACTCCTTTTAGGAATATTCAAAAAGCTGAGTTTATTAAACAAGGTAATTTTATAGTTTTTGAGGTTATTGGAAATGCTTTTTTACATCATATGATTAGAAACCTAGTAGGATCATTACTAAAAGTAGGTTTAGGTTTGCAGTCACCAGAATGGATAAAAGAGCTTTTATACGCAAAAGATCGAACCAAAGCAGCTGAAACAGCAAAAGCACATGGCTTATATTTTGTTGGAGTGGAGTATCCTGACTTTCAATTTAAGCGTCAAGTAATGCAATTGTTTTGTTAACCTCAATCAACACTAAAATAATTATACCTAGTCAAGGTTAGTATATATTTATTTGATATACCTTATGAAGTGAATGTGATCATATATTTGATACGAATTTTTTATTAAAATAGATTCTACGATCAAGTCGTAGAATGACATGTTTCTTTTGATTAGCTATACTGATACCTTGGTACAAGAATATTTAATATCTGATATGAAAAAGTTATCTACAATGGCTGTGATATTTATCTCGACTGGTGGGATGATTGGCAGCGGTTGGTTGTTTTCACCATATTATGGATTTCAAACAGCAGGTCAAGGAGTTATAGTCTCTTGGGTTATTACAGCTTTACTTACTTTACTTGTGGCATTGTGTTTTGCCGAGGTTGCATCTATGTTACCGATAGTCTCCGGAGCAATGCGTTTTTTACGAATTACACATTCTCGAACGTTAGGCTTTTTATTTGTTGCTTTAGGTTGGATAAGTTATTTGGTCTATTTACCTTTAGAAGCACAGTCAGTTGTCCAGTATTTAGGATTTTGGTTTCCAAGCTTAGTTGATTCAAGTTCAACAGGAGTTTTCTTATCATATTATGGAGTAACTTTTGCATTTTTGATTATGCTAGGTTTGACATACTTAAATACTTATCAACTTAAAAACGTTGCCAAAATTAACTCGATAGTTAGTATTTGGAAAATCTTTTTGCCAATAGCTATTGCTGTAGGAATGTTAGCTTTTTATGGATCTTTTAAGAATTATCATGCTAATACCTTGCATATAACTGTTAATTTTGAGCATATTTTATTAGCTATTACAGGCTCTGGTTTAGCTTTTGCTTTTTCTGGTTTTCAAAATGGTTTAATCGTAGCAAACTCCGCAAAAAATCCTAAATTAGCAATTCCTCTATCATTAATAGCTCCAGTAGTAGTTGGTTTGACAATGTATATATCTTTATCGTTGCTTTTTATGTTCTGTATACCTGGATCTGTGAAAGGGTTTGATGGAGGCGTGGCACCTTTACTAGGTCTGTTAAGCTTATTTAGTTTACATATTATTTATACGATATTATTTATAGATGCTATGGTTGCTCCATTAGGTACTGGTAATGTTTATACAGCTGTTACAGGCAGAATTCTTCAAGCATTTGGATTAGAATTTTTCAAAAAATCAGTTCTAACAAGGTTAAATAAAAATCATGTGCCAATATTTTGTATTTGGATTAACTTTTTTGTAGGTTTGATATTTTTATTTCAATTTCCAACTTGGACAGCTTTAGTAAATTTCTTATCTTCTTTAGTTTTATTTAGCTGTTTATCAGGACCTGTGGTTTTGATTATCTTTAGAGATAAATTTCCTGAGATAGAGAGAAAATTTAAATTGCCTTTTTATAAATTATTTGGGTATTTAGGGTTTATATCTTGTACATATTTTATATATTGGTCAGGTACTTTTAATTTATTATGTTTAGTTATACTAGTTGCTGTAGCTTGTATTTTCTATTGGTTTGTCTTTATGCGTAGTCATTTTATTGATGTATTTAAGCAAACGTGGTTTGTTTGTGCATATATCATATGTCTATGGGGTATTTCGTATATTCACGAGTTAAAACTAGTAGCATTTCCTTACGATAACTTAATTGTGACTATAGTTAGTGTCTTATTCTTAAAAGTGTTTATTGCTACACAAGCCTCTACAGAAACTATTCAAGAAAATATACAAGGAGTTATGTCAGAGGTTGAGAACCTTAAAAGTGTTTAAATAATCATTTTTTCTTATCAAAAGCTAATTACAATTAAGTCCTTTTAGGATAAAATAACACATTAATCATTTCTTTATTTTTAGAAAAAATAATGGCAGATATACATAATCATAAAATTTTGATCTTAGACTTTGGCTCACAGTATACGCAGCTTATTGCTCGTAGAGTCAGAGAAGTCGGTGTTTTTTGTGAAATTTTCCCTCATGATATAGATGATGAGTTTATTAAAGAATATGGCGCAAAAGGCATAGTTCTTTCAGGTGGACCTGAGTCTGTTTATGACTCTCATGTGAAAGCTCCCGAGGTAGTTTTTGATCTAGGCGTTCCAATTCTTGGTATTTGCTATGGTATGCAAACTATGGTTATGCAACATGGTGGCGAGGTCAAAGGCTCAGATCAAAGTGAGTTTGGTAAAGCAATAATTAATATTTTAAGCTCTGATGATAATATCTTCTCTAATTTAGATAGTGAGCAGCTAGTTTGGATGAGCCATAGTGATAAAGTTACAGAGACTGGTGAGTATTTTGAAGTGATTGCATCTTCAGTAAATGCTCCTGTAGCTGCGGTTGCTCATAAAACTAAGCCTTTCTTTGGTGTACAATTTCATCCTGAGACAACTCATACAGAAAATGGAAAACAAATTGTAGAGAATTTTGTTGTAAACATCTGTGGTTGCGACATTTTATGGAATATCGATAATATTATCGAAAATGATATTGTTGAAATTAAAAAGAAAGTTGGCTCTGATAAGGTTATATTAGGTTTATCAGGAGGCGTTGACTCATCTGTTGTAGCTGCAATTTTACATGAAGCTATAGGTGATCAGCTAACTTGTATATTCGTTGATACTGGTTTACTTCGTTTAAATGAAGGTGATCAAGTGATGGAAGTTTTTGCAGAGCATATGGATATTAATGTTATTCGTGTAAATGCAAAAGACAGATTCTTAAGAGCTCTAGAAGGAGCTTGTGATCCTGAGCAAAAACGTAAAATCATAGGAAAGCTTTTTGTAGATATATTTGATGAAGAAGCTGCAAAAATCGAAAATGCTAAATGGCTTGCTCAAGGCACTATATATAGTGATGTAATTGAGTCTGCGGGTAACAATAAATCAAAAGCTCATGTTATAAAATCTCATCATAATGTAGGTGGCTTACCTAAAGAGATGAAGCTAAAACTTTTGGAGCCTCTAAGAGAGCTCTTTAAAGATGAGGTGCGTAGATTAGGCTTAGGATTAGGTTTACCATATAATATGCTTTATAGACATCCTTTCCCAGGTCCTGGATTAGGTGTGCGTATATTAGGTGAGATCAAAAAAGAATATGTAGAAACTTTACAAAAAGCCGATGCTATATTTACAGAAGAGTTATATAAGCATAACTTATACCATGATATTTCTCAGGCTTTTGGTGTCTTTTTGCCAGTTAAATCTGTAGGTGTTGTTGGTGACCAGCGTAGATATGAATACGTAATAGCTTTAAGAGCTGTTGTGAGTATTGATTTTATGACTGCAACGTGGGCAAATTTACCTTATGATTTCCTATCTTTGGTTTCTAATAGAATAGTCAATGAGGTGAAAAAAGTTTCTCGTGTTGTTTATGATGTGACAGGTAAACCACCTGGAACTATTGAATGGGAGTAAATAAACTCCCATAATATAAAGTATAAGTTTAATTAGTATATATTTTATACTTTTAAATTAGGTGAACATTTTTATACTATGCCAAAATATAAAATTTTAGATAAGATAAACACTCCAAAAGATCTAAAGCATGTTCCTGAAAGTCAGCTTAAGGAGCTATCATCAGAGCTAAGAAGTTTTTTGGTCGATACTCTTGATGTTAGTGGAGGGCATTTTGCTAGTAGTCTCGGAGCTACTGAGCTAACTGTGGCTTTGCATTATGTCTATAATACTCCGCATGATAATATCGTTTGGGATGTAGGGCATCAAACATATATTCATAAGATTCTTACAGGAAGAAAAGATCAGTTAGTAACCGTCAAAAAAGATGGCGGAATATCTGGTTTTCCAAAACGTAGTGAGAGTGAATATGACACTTTTGGTGTAGGGCATTCTAGTACTTCTATTAGTGCTGCTATTGGTATGGCAATAGGTGATAGGCTAAAAGGTAAACCATCTAGTACTGTAGCGGTTATTGGTGATGGAGCTATTACAGGTGGTATGGCATTTGAAGCTCTAAATCATGCTGGTGGCATAAAAGAAGATGTTTTAGTAGTGCTAAATGATAATGAAATGTCTATTTCGGATAATGTAGGTGGACTTTCTGCTCATTTTAGTAAGATTATTTCAGGTGGTTTTTATAATAGCATCCGAGAAAAGGGTAAAGAAGTTTTAAAAAATATTCCTCCGATGTTTGAATTTGTTAAAAAAATTGAGACTCAAACAAAAGGGATGTTTGTTCCGGCAAACTTTTTTGAAGATTTAGGTTTTTATTATGTTGGACCTATAGATGGTCATGATGTTAATGAGCTAGTAAAAACTTTAAGAATTTTAAAAGACCATAAAGGACCTAAGTTATTACATATTATAACTAAAAAAGGTAAAGGCTATACTAAAGCTGAATCAGATCCTATTAAGTTTCATCATGTAGCACCAAGCTTTCATACTGGAGAGAGTAGTTCTAAAGCTTCAAAACCTACATATTCAAATATTTTTGGTAATTGGATTTGTCAAAAAGCAGCTAAAGATGAGCGTTTAGTAGGTGTTACTCCCGCAATGAGAGAAGGTTCTGATTTAATAAGATTCTCTCAAGAATATCCAAATAGATATTTTGATGTCGCTATAGCAGAGCAGCATGCTGTGACATTTGCTGGAGGTTTAGCCTGTCAAGGACTAAAACCCGTTGTAGCTATTTACTCAACATTTTTACAAAGAGCCTATGATCAGGTTATTCATGATGTTGCCTTGCAGAATCTTGATGTTTTGTATGCTGTCGATAGAGCTGGTTTAGTTGGTGCTGATGGTGCGACACATGATGGTAGTTTTGATTTATCATTTATGCGTTGTATTCCAAATCATGTGATAATGACGCCTAGTGATGAAAATGAAGCTTATCATATGCTTGATTTAGGTTATAAGTATAATGGGCCAGCGATGGTACGTTATCCGCGTGGAGCAGGTATAGGTGCTGAAATTACTGATAAATTGGACTTAGAGCTTGGTAAATCAAAATTGATTAGAGATGGCTCTAAAATAGCTATATTGAATTTTGGAACTTTGCTACCAGTAGCTAAGCAAATTGCAGATAAATATAATGCTACAATTATCGATATGCGCTTTGTAAAACCTCTAGATGAAAAAGCTATAGATGACGTTTGTAAGTCACATAAAATAATCTTAACTTTAGAAGAAAGCTCTATTGCAGGCGGAGCAGGCTCTGCAGTTAATGAATATTTGGTGGCTAATAGTTTAAATAAAGATTTAACTATAAGAAATTTTGGCCTTCAAGATCAATTCTTAAATCATGGAACAAAAGATTTATTACTAGATCAAAGCAATCTTTCTTTTAAAAAGATATCTACGGAAATTGATAATATTCTTAAATAATTAATTCAAAAATCATACATATATCTTATACTTATAATTAAAGCTATTTTAGTGCGCTCAAGTAAATGAAAAAAATAATTATAGCTATAATCGCTTGTATTATAATTTATCTAATTTATTATATTTTTTTCTCAACTAGTTATAATAATTGGCATATTATCAATATTCAGCCTAAAGGTAAAACTATAGTTGCTTTTGGGGATAGTTTAACGGCAGGCTATAGAGTTAACAAAAAAGATAACTATCCATCACAGCTTTCTAAAATGATTAATCAGCCTATTATTAATATGGGAGTATCTGGTGAGACAACTCAGCAGGCTTTAGAGAGAATTAATAGTGTAGTAGCTAAAGACCCTAAAATTGTGCTTATAACTCTAGGTGGCAACGACCTTAAAAAAAGAGTTCCTGCTGGAGAAGCTTTCGATAACCTCAAACAAATAGTCGATATTTTACAAGCAAATGGCGCACTTGTTGTTATTGGAGGTCTAGATATTCCTTACTATTCTAATGATTATGCAGATGATTATATTACATTTGCTAAAAATAATGGTTGTTTACTTGTTCCAGATGTTCTTAATGGATTGTTTGGTAATAAAAAGCTAATGGTTGATACAGTTCATCCTAATGCAAAAGGATATACAGTTGTAGCAAAAGAATTTTATAATGTTATTAGAGATTATATTAATTAAAAGATTATGAAGGGAAACGAGTTATTCTAGCAATTTCTTCTTTTGTGTAAGAATGGAAAACATCTAGTAAGCCTAATTTTTTACGAATATATGGTAAAGAAAAATAACCTCGAATATATTTTTCACCATCTTTGTTTTTGTCAGAAACAACAAAGTGAGGATGAGTGGAATTTATCAGTGTATTTAATATATGACCAATCTTTGCTTCTTTGATAATTGCATATGGCGCAACATTAACCATAGATATATCAAACTTTGCATCATCAGCAGTTAATTCTGCGGGTTTAACGCCAGCATCTCTAGCCCTTTCTTGTAAGCCTTGACCTTCAATATAATGTAAAGAAATAGTACCTGTAACTTTATCACTAGAACTAGTTACAAGGGCATAATCCAGATGATTATCAATTAATTTAGCTTTCACATCTTTTATATGAGTATCTCCTCTAACAACTAAAGCTTTATGTGCTTCAAAATCTCTAAAAACTGCCAGTGCTGGACTATCTAAAAATAACAAGCGATTTACTTCATCTTTAAGGTATTCAACAGATTTAGTATCTTTAAAGTGAGAAAGTTCTATTTTTTTGAATTCTTTTAGATCCACTAGTTTCTCCTAGTATAAATAATGGAATAATTACTTAGATTTTAGACAAAATATTTGCCTTTTTCAAAGGTTATTAGCTATTATTTACACAAGATAATATTTAAATTGATATACTATGGCAAATTACTTAGTTACTGGAGGGTCAAATGGAATTGGAAAGGCTCTCATTGATATATTAAAGCAAGATGAAAGCAATAATATTTTTAATGTAGATCTTACTGGATCTAGTAATGAGAATAATGTTAGCTTTATTAAAGCAGATTTAACAAAAGAACAAGATATTCTAGAAATTGTATCTAGAGTTGAAGATATACAATTTGATGGTATTTTTCTAAATGCTGGAGTATTAATCAAAGGGTCTATTTTTGATATTGATATAAAAGATATCAAAAAAGTATTTGATGTGAATGTTTGGTCTAATATTTATCTAATCAAAGGTTTAAAAGATTCTATACGTCATGGTACTTCTATCGTGTTTAATGGTTCTGATCAATGCTTTGTTGCTAAAGCAAATAGTTTTGCTTATACAACAAGTAAAGGAGCTATTGCTCAGATGACAAAGTCATTAGCTATTGATTTAGCTAAATATAATATTCGTGTAAATGCAGTATGCCCCGGAACTGTTGATACAGATTTTTATAGGAATCTTATACAAAAATATGCTCAAAACTCGGGAATATCATTTGAGCAAGCACATAAAAGTGAAGAAGAAGAATTTCCTTTACAAAGAATTGCTCAGCCAGAAGAGGTCGCGAATTTGGTGTATTTTTTACTTAGTGATAAAAGTAAATTTATGACAGGTGGCTTGATTCCTATTGATGGTGGTTATACAGCTCAATAGTTTTACGATAAAATATATAACAGTGTTATACTTTTAGTGTAAGTACCTATAATTTATAAGTTAAGATATGATTGAAACAGATAGAATAATTTCAGCAAATACTGTTCAAAGTAATGATGAAAATGTTATAGATAGAGCTATTAGACCTAAGACATTATCTGAGTATGAAGGTCAACCGACAGTTCGTGAGCAGATGGAGATATTTATCGAGGCAGCAAAGTCTCGTAATGATGCTCTTGATCATACTCTTATATTTGGCCCTCCAGGTTTAGGTAAGACAACTTTATCAAATATTATTGCTAATGAAATGGGTGTAGAACTTAAGCAAACAAGTGGTCCAGTATTAGAAAAAGCAGGCGATTTAGCAGCACTTTTGACAAATCTTGAAGAAAATGATGTTTTGTTTATTGATGAAATTCATCGTTTGAGTCCAGTTGTTGAAGAGATATTATATCCAGCGATGGAAGATTATCAGCTTGATATAATGATTGGAGAGGGTCCCGCTGCAAGATCAATAAAGATTGATTTACCACCATTTACATTAGTAGGAGCTACTACAAGAGCAGGATTATTAACATCACCCCTTAGAGATAGATTTGGTATTATTCAGCGTTTAGAATTTTACTCTGTTGAAGATTTAGCAAAAATTGTTTATCGTTCAGCTAAACTACTTGAGTTAGATATAACTGAGGATGGGGCACAAGAAATAGCTAAACGTTCAAGAGGAACTCCAAGAATAGCAAATAGGTTATTACGCAGAGTTAGAGATTATGCTCAAGTAAAAGGTTCTGGTGAAATAAATTTTGAAACCGCAGATAAAGCTTTATCAATGTTAAAAGTAGATCCCGTAGGTTTTGATCATATGGATCATAGATACTTGTTAACACTTATTGAGAAATTTGCTGGTGGTCCAGTGGGATTAGACACTATGGCTGCTGCATTAAGTGAAGAAAAGGGTACAATTGAAGATGTTATCGAGCCATATTTAATTCAGCAAGGCTATATAATGCGTACAGCAAGAGGTAGAATAGCTACTTTAATTGCATATAATCACTTTAAGTTAAAAATCCCAGAAAATTTAGATCCTAACAAACAGCAGAACTTATTGATTTAGTTCTTTATCATCCTGATATACAAGGATATCTCCCGGTTGGCAGTCTAAATATTTACAGATAGCTTCTAATGTAGAAAACCTAACTGCTTTAGCTTTTTGATTTTTAAGTATAGAAAAGTTTTGCTCTGTAATTCCAATAGCTTGAGCTAGCTCTTTTGATCTAACTTTCTTATCTGCCATAATAGCTGCTAAATTAATCTTTATAGCCATATTTAAAGTATACCTTTTAGATTGTTAGTTCATTTTCTTCAGAGATTTCTTTGGCTTTTTGCATTACTGATGCAATTGCTATAACTATAGCTCCAGTAATTAAAGCTAGGATATCTAAAGTATCTATAGAAACACCAATAAATCTTTCTCCAGGGGAATTATTATAGCTTAGAGTCAATGTTATTAAAGGTCCATAGATTAATTTAGCAATAAACCAATATACTAAGGCATTACCAAGTTTCTTATAAATAATGACTACTTTAGATGAGAATACTTCAAGATTTTCATAATGACTAAATAGCCTTATAAGCAGTTCAATAATATTTAGAACTGCAAGAGTAGGAATTAGACTCACAAATAATGCAAAGATTCTTGTAGTAAGTGAAAGCTTGTGAGAAATATAGCTTGTAAATGACTGAGATACTCCAATAGAGTCAAAAATATCAAGGTTTGTTTGAACACATGCCCAAAATAATGGAACTAATATTATTATAACTATGAATACTAGCTTAAAGAATTTTTTATATAATCTACTTTTTTGCTGAAGTGAGTACATTTGTTTATTTTATTAATATTTATTCTATTAACAAAATATAACTTAAAAATTATTGTTTTTCAATATTTAGTTATTGTTAAACAGTAAGTTTTTGTATTATTATAGGAAATAAAACAATATAATTAAGATCATAAGGATATAGAATATGAGGTTTTTAATTATTATCATTGTCTGTTTTTTGATAAATACTTTACAGGCAGAAGATTTAGGAAATTATCTGATACAAAAATATGATTATCAAAAACTAAGCTTACTTGATAATTATAAGAATTTTCCTGCTCTGTATTTAATAGGAAAAGTAAATAATAACAAAGCTTATATTTTGTTTGATACAGGCTCTAATGGAATAAGTATTTTTAATAGTTCTGTTAAACAGCTTAAGCTTAAAGAAGACAATAGTTTAAATCATTCAAAAAATATGACTGGGCAATCAAGTATTAATCATAATGTGATTTTAAAGCGAATAAAAATTGGTGATATTTTTTTAAAAAATGTCAAAGCTGAGATAACTAACCAACCTAAAAAAAAGCAATATCCGACTATTGTTATAGGAACCAATTTTTTAAAGAAATACAATGCTATATTTAACTTCTCTAATAATAGTATATATTTAAGCACTAGGCAGATAACACCTAAAGATCATTATTTAATTGGTCAGAAACTACAAGTTAAGAATTATTTATTAATTAATCTAACAAAACTACTTTCACAGCATCAGATTATACCAGTAGTATTTAATAAAAGTTCTCCAGTGAATTGTTTGCTTGATACAGGGACTTCAAATTTTACAGTGTCGGATGAATATAGTAAGAGCATTGGTTTAAAAACTACCTCTAAAGAGACAATTAAGGCAACAGATGGAACACTGACAATCTCTAATACTAACATTGCTAGCCTTACACTTAATCCTTTAAATACTTTTTATCAAAAGAGATTACAGTTATTTAACCTTAAAGCAACTTCAGCAAATATAGAATCTTTAAGTAAATTCTTAGGAGTAGTTTGTATATTAGGATTCAAGGAGCTAAAAGACACTAAGTCAGTTTATGAGTTTTCAGCAGCAAGGCTCTATATTCAAAGTGATTTATAATTCATTATTATTAAATATATTTTTATAAAAAAGTAAAATTATTAATGCTGCTAAAACTTTAGCAAGACAAGGTAATATACAATAAATTAGTCTTAGAATAGTATCAAGATTTTCAGGAGTGGAGTAACTAATAATAGGAAAAGTAATAATGGTAGCTATTGCAAAACTAAATTTACCTATAAAAGCTAAAATTGCATAGTAGCCATTTCCAAGCTCTCTACGTTCAGGGTAGCTATCTATCCATTTAGCTAATAATATACTTGGTAGTATTAGTTCTGCGGCTAATCCTGCTCCTGCAAATAGGCAAATTAGTGTAAAAGCTATATATTGCCCCGCAGATAAAATAAATACAAAAGAAAAAACTAAAGCATAAAGTATCAATACTATAGCCCAGATTTTTAAGATCCCAAATCTTAAGGCTAGTTTCTTTATAATAGGAATAAATACAATAGCCCCTAAAAAATATGTAAAAAGATATACACCAGTAAAATCAGGAGTCTCTAAAACATATTTACTAAAAAAAACTAATGTAACAGCTGGCAGGGTAGAGCCTACAGCACTTATTGTATATACAATAAACAATAAGACACCTTGCTTATCAAAATGGTTAATGTAGTTTTTTATATTAAAGCTATATATTTTTTGCGTGTTATTATCCGTTGAGCTAGCTTTATCTAACCATTTGAAGAAAAATATACTAGAGATAATTATCAAAATAATTGAGATAATTGCGTAGAGAAAATAGCCACGTTGACTTGGTAGATAGATCAAAAATACTGATAGTAGTACTGATGCTGTTAAAACACCGATGATATTTGAGATTTCTCTAGCACCAATTATTATTGATTTACTATTATCATCCTTTAACCATAATGCACCTTTTGTAATAGAAAATATTGTTATATAGCTAAAAGCAAATGTTGATAAGAATATACCTATTGTGAGGTTTAATATTTTATTTGAAAATACAGGTACACACATAATATACACACCGATTATAAATGCAAGTATAACTATGACTAGGCTGATCTTACTTAGTTTATGAAATCTATCACAATACCAACCAATAAATGGATCTAATACTGCATCTAAACATCTAAGTATAAATAAGACAATACTTAGTAATGTTAGATTTATAGCATAATTTGTATGGTAATAATCAGGTAAAAAGATATATATAGGAATACTAGCAAATGCTACAGGTAGGGCAATAAAAGCGTAATTAAAGATATCTTTTTTTCTCAATTCCATAATCAATATTAAAATGCTTTGGTATTAACTAGGATAACATTATTAGAAATACTTATAGATTAAAAGTTTGTAAGGTAATAAATATTGTTTTATTTTATGAAATATATCGAAGACTATATTCGACAAACTTTGGTTAATTCTATGCTGTCATGATTTTATAATTATTGCATACTAATATTTAAACTAGGAATGTACGTATGGAGTTAGATAGAGCTCAATTACTTAAAGATTTTAATAGTTTGTATAAAAATGAATTTGATAGCTTAACAAAAGACGATTTTATAAAAATGCAAAAAAAAGCAAGTAATTTTGAGTTATCATCGATTTTAAACACAGGGGGGGCGTTAGTTTTTCCTCATGTTCATGTTGCCGATTGTGGATATATGCTTTTAGCTGTAATAAATGCCATACTTAAGTCTGGCAGTAAAAAAGTTCTAGCAATCAGTGTATTACATCCATTCTCTGATGAAATGGAAGAGGCGAGAATTAGAATTGCAACTAACTCGTTGGAAAATATCACAAAAGAGCCTTTACGAGGAATTTATGGTCCAGGATTATCTGAAAAAATTGATACATGGAAAGATGATCATGCTTTGTATGCATTTCGAAGAATGTTGAAGGTTGTTTCAGAATCTATAGGTGTTGAGGAGCCTACAGTGATAGAAAGATATATTCATCTAACAGGAGATAAGCCACAAACTCTACCAGGAATAGAGGAGTTAAAAGAGCTAGCAAAAGACTCAGTAATAGTTGCTACAGCTGATCATTCACATCATGGTATTGCTTATGGTACTCCTAAAGAAAAGGCATATTTTCCTGATAATAAAGGTCTAAAAATTATCAAAGCAAGAGTTCAAGAAGGTTTAGAGTTACTCGATGTTGGAGATTATAAGCAATATATAAAGCATTGCTATAATGTGACAGGAAGTGATTGGAGAGACGCAGGTATTGTTATTCGTTATTTATTAGGACCAATGAAGTCAAATATAATTGATGTTATTGGTAGTGATTTTTCAGAATTACCATATAAGTCAGAAAGCCCATCCTGGGCTTTAGGAGCCTTAGTTTCTTGTGAGAAAATCATTTAACTATAATGGTAGTCAAAAGTTAGATATAGAGTTACATATGAAATAGACTTTATATTGCAGAGGAAGTCTCACAAATGAAAAGGAATATTGGATTTTTATATGCTTGGGGCTATATTTTAAATATAGCTCTTTCTACAGTATATGTTGAAATATTAGGGAGTTTAGCCAATATTTGGGCTATGTTATTGTTCTCTACATTATGCGCATATATTATTTTTAATATGTGTAATTTAGGTAATATTATATCTTCACATAAAATGATTTTTAAAGATATTAAGCTCTGGCTTCTTTGCTCAAGCTCTATATCTTTTGCATGGCTATTTTCATATGTGGGTACAGTATATTCTGGAGCATCATTTTCTTTAGCTGTAACTTTTTTATCTTTAGCCGCATGCTCAGCTATTTGTAGTAAATATTTAATTAAAAGTATTATATGTATAATAGCAATATTAATATCATATATTTTTAATGTAGATGTTTCTTTAATAGGTTTAATCGCCTGTATTTTGAATGGGTTTTTTCTATATTTATATGCAAAATCTTCAAAAACTTTTTCACAGAAAAATGATCTAAATGTTATAGGAATGTTATCTATTAGGTTTTATCCTTTAATATTAATATCATTTATAGGTTTTGGTTTTTCTATATCTTATGGTCAATATGAATATATAACAGTATCGTATATTTATTTAGTAGTACAACTTATTTTACTTGGAGTAATTAATAGAGTTCTACCTATGCTTTTTTCCCAAAATGCTATTAATATATTAGGAGAAAATGAAATCGGTATATTATTTTCTTTTATTCCTGTAACTACATTTTTCTTTGAATCGTTAATAGATCAGAATTTTTCTATACTATTATTTGTTGTAAGCATGATTGCTGGTTTTGCTTTAAATTTAGATAAAGTTTTTAAAAGATATATTCGAGCGTAAGTTTTATAGGTGAAAGTTTATAATAAAGAAGGAACTGTCCTAGATAACTAAGTTATGTTAGGATGGTTTTGATGAGGAAAAGTAGATTAAGTACATACAAGCAAGACAAATTAATAGAGTTATTTATAGCAGGAAGTAGTCATGGTTAAATAACTGGGATAATTTAACTGTATTCTTGCAATACCCTCCCAAAATCCGTAAAGTAATTTATACTACTAATGCGATAGAATCGCTTAATAGTCAATTTAGGAAAGTTATTAAGAATAAAAAAATATTTCCTAAAGATGACTCTGTTTTGAAATCTTTATATTTGGCTATAGATTATTTGACTAAAAAATGGTCTATGCCTGTGAGATATTGGAATGAGGCTATGCCTTTTTTCGCTATTGAATTTGAAGATAGAATTCAGAGGTTTGTGTAAGTGAATTTACACACTTATTTGGAAAGGCTCCTTATATAACAGGCACAAAGAAAAAGTAGTTTAAAAATAACTTCGTCTTTCTTATAAGTTCCAAGAATTAATAGTATTATCTTTGAGATCAATTAAACGATTTTTTAATCTAGTTCTTTCTGCTTTATCATCATTTCCACCTGTCCTAAAAATTGTAGTTGGCCTTACTTCTTGTTTACGTTGAGATAAATATTTAACAAATTCTTTTAATATACTTGATTGTATAGAGCGTCCAAAATCATTATAAAAACTATTCAAAGCTCTTAGTATATAAGATAAACATGAATTATGGTGAATATTGATGCTTCCACTAAATTTTTTATAAGATCCTGTTTTATTGGCAAATGATCTTAGCTCATTTATAAGTCGAATTTCAAAATTAGATGATAATGGTATAGTTGAATTTATTTCATCTTTAATGTTAATGAGAGCTTCAGAAATACAACGTGCCCTATCTCGACCAGAACGGCCATGCTTATGGTGAAAATGAAAAAAACCATGGTTTGCTTGTTCATTATATGCAATATAGGCTCCAATATCTTTAATAAGCTTATCTATTAGACGTAACAAATGTTTTTTTTTCTCTTTCTCCTTATCTTTCTCTTCTAGTGAAGGTAATAGGTATTTTTGTTTAAAATTTTTATAAAATTCTGTTTTTACGACACCAATATAATTATGGCTTACAAATTTATTTTCTGGATAGTTTTTTCCATGTTTAAATATAAAGCCCTCTTGTGGTCTTTCTTCTGTTGAGAAGTCTAACATTTTATTAGTATATTCCATAGTAACAAGAGTACCAATATAACCTACAACAGAAGTTTTATAAAATCCTTTGCTATTAAGGGCTACCATAAAATTTTTACAAATCTGATCTCCATCACACATAAGTAGATGTATTTTAAGATTATTTTGTGCATGTTTTGGAATATATTCGGCCATTAATTCTGCTAAATAATCCACGGTTAAATAGCATGCCACTAATTTATGATTAGAATTTAGTATTTGCTGTTGGAGATTTTTTGGTGGGGCCCCATGAGCGTTAATATATATAACACTATATGGCACCACATCTTTTAAATAGTCTTTTAGTATTTCTTTAGCAATTTGAGTATTAGTTTTTTCATTACTTATATTTAGAGATTTTCTTTTAAATCTGCCATCACGACCATCAAATGCAAAATTGATTAGACAAGTTGGAATAGGTTTTCGATTAGGTACAAGTTTACGAGGAAAATTAATTGCAAAATTTATAGTTTTCTTTTCAAAAATACTATTAAAACCGGTTGTTTTATGATAAAAGCTCTGAGAGGTAGGATGTATATCACCAGACTTATTAGAAGCATTGTAACAAATATAAAAAGCTTTATTAAATTTAGGATTTGGCATATGATTATTGTTAATAGTTAATTCTTAATAAAGAATAGTCTTTAACTTTTATATTGTCTTCAGTAGAAAATACTAATTATAGTAACATCTTTATTTTTAGATATTATCAAGTTCTGTGTACAAAAATAATCTTTGATCGTAGTCAAATAAAAGCACAAACTAATTTAACCTCAGTGCATTATTAGTCCAATTAAAATCAATAACTACAAGTATTTAGATATAAAGTAATTATCTAACTAAGGTTGCTTGTTTTGCTTTAAGTTTTGATAAAGTTTTTAGAAAACATATTCGAGCGTAAGTTTTATAGGTGAAAGTTTATAATAAAGGATTAATTACCAATTTATTTTTTTCTTAGGAACCCATTTATCTAGTAGTGCGGTATATTTTTTCTCTAAAACCTCTTTGGGTGGTAGTTCAGGTAATTTTGAATATAGGTCAGCTTTTTGGAAAGCTTTTAATAAAGGAAGTAGTAACCAATCTTTTTCACTAGCAAGCTCTTGATATGCTAATCCGCCTGTTTGTGGTGTATGCCAAGGATAGAAAGAGTGATAGCGAAGAAGATATAAGCCTTCATAAGGTATATCACTACCTTGTTCAAAAACTTTATAAATATATTCATCATGACCAAAACTCATATCAACATCATCAAAGCCACATCCTTTTTCATATTTCCCATAATGAGTTTCTGATTGTGAATTATACTTATCATAGTCCTTAGATTCTTCTACAAACTCTTTATGAGAAAAAACATTAGCACTAGCAAAAGGACAAGCTACTGGATAGGTATCACCAACAGTTGACCATTGTGGTAATTGACCATAATCTGGTAGAGTCATGATTTTACCTAAATCGTGTATAAAGCCAACTAGTGGGAACCATGACCAGTCCTTAATATGGCTATATAAATTGCTTAAGCTCTGTTTTTCTGTGTAGAAATCCTGCCATACTTTAGGAAGACTTTGCCATTCATGATCTCTAAACAATGAACTAATTAAAGCGTTATCTCTAATTTCAGAGTCATTTTTCAAAAACTTATTTTGGCAAGCTTCAGCTGTTTGATATGCATGTTCAATTTGTGGTAGATCATTATCAGGATCACTCTCATCATGAACATCTTCAAGAAGTTTAAATACCTCATAAACATCCATATTACCTAATTTAAGTTTAAAGTATTTTTTCTTCATTTGGGTAACATAATCAGGATTTTGATTAATATGCATTTCTCTATAAGTTCTTTCTACGCGGTCTTGGAACTTACTATCTGTATAGTTACGAAATTCTCCGAAAGTATTTTCAGCTGTTTGAGACATTTTATTTCTCCTTAAAATTAATTTGTAAACTTATAATCATCTTTACCTAAATACCTTGTTGGAACACCTTTATTAAGGTTGTTCTCAATAGTTTCAAGATGTGCGCCCTTAGTTTCAGGGACAAAGAAATATGTTACTACAAATGCTAGCGCTGCAATACAAGCGTATATTCCAAAGGTAAATGATATTCCTAAGCTTGTCAATATAGTTAAGAAAGTTGCTGCAACAACAAAGTTAGCTAACCATTGAATAGATGCAACAAAACTCATAGCAGAAGCTCTTACATTTAACGGGAAAATCTCTGAGATAATTAGCCAGAAAAGAGATCCAACACTTATACAATAACCTACAATATATACCAAAAGACATACTAAAGCTAATATAGCAGTAGCTCCATTTGAAACGTTATGTAGTAGATAAATCATACTAAATAAGCTTAATGCTGCCATAGCAGATCCTATTAGTAAGAACTTTCTTCTACCTAGTCTATCAATATATATAATAGTAACAATCGTTGCGATGAAATTTACTAGACCTAAAGATAGTGTCATAAGCATCTTCATTTCATCACCTTGGAAGCCTATGTTTGACATTATATAAGGCCCATAATACATTACTGTATTTATGCCAAAGAATTGTTGGAATATACCAAGTGCTAAACCTATATAAAGAACGGGACGAACTGTTTTATTAAAAATAGCGGAGAACTTAAGTCGACTAGAGTTTTCTAGATTATTTTTAATAGCAGTTAATTCTTCAGAAACATCATGCTCAGTTTCTCGGATCTTAGATAAAGTTTCATAAGCCTCACTTTTCTTACCTTTAGAAAATAACCACTTTGGCGAATATGGCATAAAACACATACCAATAAAAAGTAAAACAGCTGGGATTAACCCTGTAGCAACCATAGCACGCCAGCTACCACTACTTGTAAAATAGTAATCAACTAAAAAAGCGATAACCTGTCCACCTGTAAGAAAAGCACCATTCCAAAGTACTAGAGATCCTCTTTTAGAAGCAGGTGCAACTTCAGCTATAAATAAAGGTGCTGCAAATGAAGCAATACCTATAGCTGCACCTAAGATAAATCTACCAAAAATTAAAGTCTCTATATTTGGTGCTAACGCAGCTATTAATGTACCAATTACAAAAAGTAGACTTGTAGCAATCATTGCTTTTTTACGACCAAACTTATCAGTAAAATAACCACTTACAAGTGCACCAAAAAAAGCACCTAAAACACAGAAGCTAACAACCAACTCTAGTTGCCAATGTTCAGCTGAAAATTCTTTTTGAACAAAAGGTGTTGCTCCAGCAATAATAGATGTATCAAAACCAAATAGTAAGCCGCCGATTGCAGCGACAGCTACTATTATAATTACATATAATTTAGCCGATTTTTGTTGAGGTTGCATGTTATTATTTCTCCGTAATATTCATATTAAATATTTTAATAGATTGAGTGTAAGTCAAATCATAAGCTATATCTAAAGCATCTTGTTTAGATATTCTACCTAAAAGTACCATTTCAGCTAGATACACAGCATCTACACGTCGAGCTATATCATGTCTAACCGGGATAGATAATAGGGCACGAGTGTCATCTATAAATCCAGAGCAATTATAAAAACCGGCTGTTTCTGTTACAGCGTGACGAAACCTTTTCATTCCTTCTGCAGAATCATTAAACCACCATGGAGGACCTAAAAAGACACTAGGATAGTGTCCAGCTAGAGGAGCTAGCTCACGTGAGTAAGTTGATTCATCCATAGTGAATAAAACTGTTTTAAAATTACGATTATTGCCTACTTTACTTAAAAGGGGATATAAACCATTTACATAATCACATTTAAGGGGAATATCACAGCCTCTATCATTACCGAATTTTCTTTGGATTCTTGTGTTATGATTTCTAAAAACACCAGCATGGATCTGCATTACAAGTCCATCATCAGTAGCCATCTTTGCCATTTCTGTAAGCATTTGTCCACTAAAGACTTGTTTTTCTTTAGAAGTAGCTGTATTAGAAATAATTTTTTTAAATAAACTACGACGCTCAGTTTTATCTAAATCATAAGTATTTGGCACTGTAACACCATGATCTGAAGCTGTAGCACCATTAGCTTTAAAGAATTCACGTCTTTCCGCTAAAACCTGAATAAAATCATCATATGAATCTATTTTTGTATTAAGTTTTTTGGATAATTTTTTAATGTTTTTATGAACTGGGTGTAGCTCAGGATTTGTAACACTATCTGGACGAAATGTAGGTATTATTTGACAGTTAAAATCAGAATTAGCAATATTTCTATGATGAGTTAGATCATCAGCTACGTCATCAGTAGTTGCGATAGCTTTTATGTTAAACCTATTACATATCTCACGAGGAAGAAATTCTTTTTGTTTTAAACAGTTATCAATATGTTCATATAGTTCATTGGCGGTATCAGGTGTAAAAGGTTTGTTATAGTTAAATACTGTTTTTAACTGAGCATCAAACCATAGACCAACTTGAGTGCCTCTAAATAAATACCAGTTTTCTGCAACTTTTTGCCATATTTTTTTAGGATCTAGCTCAACAGCTTTGCCATCCTTTCGTGAAATACCAAAATCTTCTAATCTTAATCCTTGAGAGTAGAACATTCTAAAAATGTAATGATCTGGCTTTATAAGCAGCTCAACAGGATTTTCAAAAGGCTTATTTTCATCAAACCATGCGGGATCTGTATGTCCATGAGGACTAATTATCGGTAGATTTTTGATATGTTGATAAATCTCAAGGGCTAAATCTCTTGTTTGTTTATCAATAGGCATTAACACGTTATCGCTTAACATATATTTTCTCCTTTTATATTAACGATGAACTTCCTATCGCAATAACATTTTCCAGGTCTAAATATTCGTGCTGGTTTTCAGAGTTAACTCCACCTGTAGCACAGAATTTTACATCAGCAAATACGGATTTGTAGTTTTTTAAAACCTTTACTCCACCAAATGCTTCAGCTGGAAAAAATTTAACTATATTAAAACCATAGCCCATAGCTGTCATGATTTCAAAAGGTGTTATAGCACCTGGTAAATATTTAAGGTTGTGTTCACGAGCAAAGTTCAGTAAATCATGGCTACTACCGGGAGAAACATAGAAATCAGCTTCAAGATACATTGCCTTTCTAAATTGCTCAAAATTTGTTATAGTTCCTACACCAATAATTAGGTCGTGATTAGATCTGATCACTTGTCGAATAACATCAAAAGAGTTTGGAGTTCTTAAAGTAAATTCAATTATATTAAGGCCTTTTCCTTTAACTTTTTTTATTGCATTATTTGCCTCTTCAAGAGTATCAACAGAAACTACAGGTATAAGAGGATTATCTTCAAGTAATTTAGCTATTGGCATTTGTTAGCTCCTTTAACTTATTTATATATTTATCAGTATGCTTTTTATCAATTATAGCACCATGATGCTGAATAATTTCAGCAGCAAAATTTTGAGCAAATTTAATACTTGCTTCTAAGCCTAGTTTATTTGCAAAAGCTGCTAAGAAAGCTGCATTAAAGCTATCTCCAGCGGCTGTTGTATCTATAGGTATAACTATTTTAGTAGCTTTAATTAAGTTAACTGAATCTTGATGTTGTAATACAGTAGGATTTATACCATGCTTTATGATAACAATAGGGATATTGAAATTATTGTATCTATCAAGGGTTTGCTGATATCCTGTATCATCAAAAAGAAGTTCTTCATCATCAAAAGTTGTAAGAACTATAGTTACATATTTTAAAACTTTATCTAAGTAAGCTTTTGTTTGCTCTTTTGATTGCCAGCATTTCGGACGATAATTTAAATCAAAAATAATTTCTTTATTTTCACCAGAGGCTTTAAAAGATTTTAACCAATTTACAAATATTTCTAACTGCTTATCATCCCACCTAGAAAGTGAAATACCAGAAAAATATAGATACTTATATTCTTTAGTATATTGTTTTAGATCTTCTATTGATAGATAGTTAAAGATTTCCTTAATAGGGGCTTGCTCGCGCCAGTAATAGAAGCTTCTTTCTCCTTTATTATCTGTTTGAATTGCGTATAAACCAGGGACTTTGTCTTTTATTTTTAAAACTTTTGAGGTATCAATATTTTCAGTATCCCAGTTGGATATCATTTGAGTAGAAAAATTATCATTACCAAGAGCTGTAAGAAAAGAGACATCTCCACTAAGCCTTGCAAAATACAACGCTGTATTTAAAACATCTCCACCAAAGTTTAGTTTAGCTTGAGAACCTAGTTGGATCTGACCACTAAGTTCAAGCATACATTCTCCAATAGCTAAAAGTTTATTTTGACTCATTTTCTAATTCTCTTTTAACAGCATATGCAACACCACGAACTTCAGCAAGGCCTTTCATACGCCCAATGCATGAATATCCAGGATTAGTTTTTTTATCTAAATCTGAAAGCATTTGTTGGCCATGATCAGGGCGCATATATATTGGTTGTGAATCTTTCTCAATCTTTAGTATCTCTTTGATAAGAGCATACATATCTGTATTGCCACATAAATGCTCAGCTTCAAAAAAACTACGATTATCAGGATTAAGCGCAACATTTCTTAAATGAGTAAAGTATATTCTTCTGCCAATTTTTTTAGCCATAAGAGGTAGGTCATTATCCCATCTAGAACCTAGTGATCCAGCACAGAATGTTATGCCATTAGCCATAGATGGGATATTCTCAAATAGCCAATCATAGTCCTTTATAGTACTAATAATTCTTGGTAAGCCAAATAGCTCAAAAGGAGGGTCATCAGGGTGTATAGCCAACTTAGCTCCAACTTCCTCAGCTACAGGAATTACTTTTTTAAGGAAGTAGATTAGGTTTTCACGTAATCTTTCTTGATTAACATCTTTATATTCATCAAGGGCAGCTTGGAATTGCTCTAATGAAAAACTTTCTTCAGCACCAGGTAGCCCTGCAATTATATTAGCAGTAAGTTTTTCTATTTCATCATTAGACATATTCTCAAAATATTCTTTTGCTTGAGAGATGATATCAGCTTTATAATCTTTCTCAGCATTTTGTCTTTTTAGAATATGGATATCAAAAGCTGCAAATGCAACTTCATCAAATGATAATGTTTTTGCGCCTTTAGATGTTTGCTTACCTAGATCTGTACGAGTCCAGTCCAGTACTGGCATAAAGTTATAGATAATTAGTTTAATACCACATTTTGCTAAGTTACGAATACTTTGACAGTAATTATCTATGTATTCATCACGTGTGGACTTACCTTTTTTGATATCTTCATGAACTGGTATACTCTCAACAACAGACCAAGTTAGGTTTGTTTTTCCTAACTTGGTAGAGTTTTCAACCTCATGTTGTCTTTTTTGAATTTCATCTATCGGCCATACTTTACCATTAGGAATATGGTGAAGAGCAGTTACAATATCTGTAACTCCAGTTTGCATAATATCTTCAATACATACAGGATCATTTGGCCCAAACCAACGCCATGATTCTATCATTTTATTCTCCTAATTTAGCTAGAGTTTTAGTGACACTATTTTTATTGATTTGCTCAATAAAAAATATTATTTTTTCATGTAAGTTTTTATCTGTAGCAATCTTATCTGGAAATATACTCTTTAGTGATAAGAAGCTATTAACTATATCTTTATATTGATTATTGTTTTGATATATGGATTTGTAAGTATCTTGTAATGGATCGCTAATTTGTAGATCTTTACCATACTGATTTTTTCCACTACAAAATAATATCCATCCAGCTATACCAAGAGCTAAAATATCGTAATTTTGTTTGTTTTTTAAAAGATGCTCTAAAGAGCCTAACCATCTTTGAGGGATCTTTTTGGAGCCATCCATAGCTATTTGCTCAGTTTTATGTTTTAGATGAGGGTTAGCAAATCTATGTAAAAGCTTATCAGCATATTCTGAAGTTGAGACTTCTTGAGGTAGACCCTCAACTAAAGGAGCAGCGACTTCTAACATATATTTTCTAATAAAGGTATAAAACTCAGGCTGAGATATAACTTCATCTACTGTTTTCAAGCCAGCATATGCACCAAGATAAGCAATCAAACTATGACTACCATTTAACATAGTTAGTTTTAATTTCTCAAATGGATCAATATCTTCAACAAACTCAACCCCAACTTTTTCTAGAGCAGGGCGTCCATTAGCAAAATCATCTTCGATAACCCATTGAGAGAACTCTTCAGTTGCCACCGCGGAGATATCTTTCTGGCCAATCATACTTTCAATATTATCTAATGTTTGTTGCGTAACAGCAGGAACAATTCTATCAACCATAGAGCTAGGGAAGCTTACATTTTTAGATATCCATGAGCTTAACTCATTATCTAATTTGTTTGAAAACTCAAGAATAGCTTTTCGTAGGATCTTGCCATTGTTTGGCATGTTATCACAACTTAGTAGAGTAATAGCTTCAGGATTTTCTTGCCAACGTTTATATAATCCAGCAACTGTAATTCCTATAGCAGTTTTAGGAGCTTTAATGTTATCTAAATCATAAATAATATCTGGATTTTCAAAATCTAATTCTTGAGTTGATAAATCAACGTAATAACCTTTTTCTGTTACTGTATAGGTGATTATCTTTATATTTGGATCTGAAATTTTAGTAATTAAGCTTTGAGACTGACTATTACCTGCAAAGTAGACATCTCTTAGAGCACCTATTAGAGTGTTTTTAGTTCCTGATTCATCATTAGTAGATAGTGTATATAGGCAATCATTTGCTTTTAGATCATTTATTAGTTTTTGGTTAGTCCTAATAGTACCACTTATATAGCCCCAGTTTAGAGCATCTTTATTGCCAGAATTAAGTAGCTTATCAATATAAAATACCTGATGAGCTCGGTGAAAAGCTCCTATACCGATGTGTAATATTCCTTGTTTTAAATTATTACGCTCATATTTTGGTAAACTACAGTTATGTAATTTTTGAAGATTAAGCATTATATTCTAAATCCTTATTCATATTAATTATTTGAGGCTGAGTAATTTTGAAGTTCTCGTGACCATCATATTTATAGCTAATATCCAGTTTAGCATTTTTATTCTCAACTTTAATATGCAAAACACCACTTTTATTATTTAAATATTCCAAAGTCTCACCATCATCTAGATACATATGGTGACGTGTAGTTTCATTTTTTAAAGATGGGTAGACTTTATACATTAAATCTTCTTTAAAGTTATTAAATTGAGCTTTTGATTTATTAATGAGTATTACACTTCCTTCTTTGACGAATATAGGAATACTTTCTATGTCGACGTTTAGACTAATAGTTTTACCACCTGGGTAGAATTCTCCAGTGTAGTAGTCATACCAGTTAGATCCCTTAGGTAAATATATTTCACGAACTCTTTGATGTTTCTCTAAAATATTTGCTATAAGCAGGTCACCAATCATAAAATCTGGATTCTCTTGGAATGTTTTAACATCTGATTCAAAATCATAGAAGGTCGGTTTTATAATAGGTTTAGCATTTTTATGGGCTTGATAGCAGAGTTGATAAATATATGGAATTAACTCATTACGTAAATCAAAAGCTTTTTGTATAGTTCCTAGAGCTTCGGGATACATCCATGGAGTATTTACAGATTTATCATCATTCCATGAGTGAATAGTAAACCTAGGGTAAAAAATGCCATGTTGAATCCAACGAATTAAAAGTTCAGGCTCTGGAGCAGGTCCACTAAATCCACCGATATCATGTCCAAAATTATAAATACCTGATAAAGATAAGCCTTTAGACATCTCTAAATTATATTTTAGAGTTTTCCATTCAGTATAGTTGTCACCAGTCCAGGTTTGAGCATATCTTTGTAACCCAGCACATCCAGATCTTGTAATTAGGTAAGGGCGTTTATTAGGAGCATATGCTTTTTGGGCTTCAAAACTAGATTTAGTCATAAGAAGTGATTGAACTGGTTTAATATGTTTGATTTTTATTTCTTTACCAAAGCCATAACATATTGCATCGCCATTATAGACTTCGTATTCATTATTATCATTCCAAGTTGACTCTATACCTTTTTCTAGGAGCTGTCTTGTAATGTTATCTTGCCACCAATGAATGGTCTTTGGATTTGTAAAGTCTAGGTAATAACCTAACTCATCCCAGTATTGTACAAGCTCTGGTTTGGTATAATATTTGTTATTTATAAAGCCGTTAAAGCTAGCCACTTCATCCAATTTTGGGTGATCTTGGAGTAAACATGGTTTAATATTTGCACATAATTTAATACCGTTATTAAGATATTCTTGAGTAAAATCTTCTATGTGAGGAAACTTTGAGTGGTTCCAATTAAAAACATATCTTTTATCTCCAATAGAGGTATACCCTGAACTTAGCTGAAAAGAGCCGCATTGGATATTATACTTTTGACAATCATTGATAAAGTTATCCATTTGATATTGGGCATCTGGGAGGTCAGTGTAGGTCATCGTAGAACCTGAATAATATAAACTCCAGTAGGGTGGTAAAATAGTTTTACCTGTAATGGAACTAAAAGTTTCTGTAACATCTGCAATTTTATCACCAAGTATAAAATAGTAATCAAGATCTCCAGCTTTTGCTTCATAACTGATATATGGACCATGATAGTTGTCAATTTCTTTACCAAAGTTAAAAGAGCTATCACTTAAGTTATCATAAAAGATACCAAAAGATGTTCTACTTATTGGATTGTGAGATATGAAAAAAGGAATATGTTTATATAAAGGATCGGAGCTTTCTGAATCATAACCCATTGGATCTATAGATTTCATTTCATAACGCTTTTTATCACGATTAAGAGAACCTGTTTTTTCACCAAGACCAAAAAACATAGCATTAGAATCTTTCTTTATAGCATGATAAGAACCTCTATCTGACCAGAAATCTAAATTATATGCTTGAGTCTGTAAGTCTTGAGAAACTTTAATCCAATTATCTGAATCTTTTTTGTACCAACTAATAATAAAACCATCTAAATTTATTTCACATTTTAGTTTGTTAGTCTGTATTGTGGCAAAGTTATCATCTCCATAAGCTTCAAATTCTGGACAGCTAAAACTTGATGTATCTAATCTATCGACTCCTTCAAAAGGTATGTCATCTTTTGTTATTGACCATGTCTTATCTAAGGTTGGTTTTAAAGACTTAGTAAAGATTATTCTAAAAATATTTTCTTCTAATACATAAACTCTTACAAAAATTTGTTTTTCTGGAAGCTCAAATAAAATATGATCAGCCCGTGTGTCTTTAAGTTGAAATTTACAAATATCTAACATAATTTAAAACCCTAAAATGCGTTGTTTCGACCCCAAGTTTTTTCGTGTGGCCAGCCAGTAAGTTCTTCTACAATATTAATTGCTTCAGTCGGAGCATCTTCTAAATTACCTCCATTTCTAAGTCGCTCTAGTTCACTAACTAATACCAAATGTTTTGCTTGTGTCAATCTAAATCTTGAACTTGCTATTGCCCCTATAATACAAAATAGTATAGTTCCACCAATAAAACATATATTTATACCTAATAATGCTGAGCTAGACTGAACTGCAGCCCCAGCTTTAAAGTTAAATATAGATAATGTAAAGCCTACAATTGCAAATGCTAATGCTTGGATCAATTTACGAGATACAGTCATAGTACTTGCAAATGTTCCTTCTCTTCTTTTTGTGGTCAAAGCTTCATCTATATCAGCTATAAAATTATAAACATTCCATGGAGTAAAATAGCAACCAGCTCGAGCAAAACCTAATACAAATATAATTAAAACAAAAAGTATTAATGAAACAGTAGGACTAAATATTGGAATAATGATAAAGCTAAACATACTTAAAATAAGACAACCAATAGCAACACGATAACTCATTACACTACCAATTTTTATACATAAATAAGCAATTATTGGTACTGAGATCACTTGGATTATTGAAAAGCATGTATATACAACAGATGCTGAACTAACATCATAATGAAGAATAAATGTAAAATAATAAGCAAAACTAGCACCAAAAACATCTAGAGCTACAAAGGCACCTATATACATTAAAAGATTAAGTCTAAAAGCTCTAACTCGAAGAGTTGAAAAGATATTAATGAAAATGAACTTAATTTCTTTGAATAAAGAAGTATGTTTCTTCTTTGAAGTTTCAATATCTCTTTCCCATGTAAATTTATATACAAAAATCCATGGTAACATAAATAAAAATGAACAAATAAGTCCCATAATAACAAATGAGATTTTTTCACTTGAAAAAAAGTACATAATTGCTGCAGGTAAAAAACCTGCTACAATATTTGAGCTTTGTGAAAAAAGCATTCTAATCCCCGTCATTTTTGATCTAATATCATAGCTGTCTGTCATTTCAGCAGCTAAAGTTTCATAAGGGACTTGTATCATTGAGAAAATAAAGTTAAACGTAATATATCCAGCCAAATAGTACCAAAAGCCAAAACCTGGTATCCATAGTAAAGCAAATACCCAAACTAAAGGAGCTCCTATAACAAAGAAGAATTTCCTTCTGCCGATAGGACCACGCCAGTTATCTGAAATATATCCCATAATAGGATCAGCAAAAACATCCAACCCTCTCCCTATAGCTACTATCAATCCAGCTTCAGCTGCTGATAATCCAGCAATATTAGTATAAAAGTACATTAACCACAAACCAAGAATAGTAAAGGCACCACCACCAAAGAAATCACCAGAACCATAGGCGATCATATTAGGTAATCTAACTTGTTTATTTGACATTTGAAATATAAAAATTAACAACACTGATAATTCAAATATAGAGTATTAAGTGACTTATTTAAATAAAAATAATAAAGTTTTGTACAAATCTATTACTATAAATGTTGTTCAAAAAACTAAAAAACATAAACATATACATATATAATCAATTTCAAATAAATCTTTATATGGAAATCTTAATGTTAAATATTAGAAGGCAGAACCCATTCTTTTTATTATGTTTTTTTGAGTACTTTGAAAGGTTTGGCTATTATGGTTTTAGTTATACCTCAATACTATTTTTTATGAGCTCTTATGGTTTTAATTTTACAGAAAAACAGGCGGTTGTTTTATTTGGTGCATTCGCAGCATTAAGCTACGCTTTTAATGCTGTAGGTGGCTATATAGCAGATAGTGTACTAGGTATTAAAAGAACTATGTTTACAGGTGGGGTACTCTTATTAATCGGCTATGCCATGATAGGTTTAGGGGCATTTGTAGCATTTAAGGAGCTTATATACATTGCTATATCGCTAGTTATATTAGGCGCTGCACTATTTAAGCCAGCACCAACTAACCTTATTTCCAGAATATATACAGATCACTCAAAAATTGACTCATTATATACGATATTTTATATGTCGATTAATTTAGGTTCGTTGTCTGCATCATTACTGATACCTGTATTATCAGTAAGATTAGGATATACATTTACATATTTCTTATGTTCTTTTGGTTTTGTGATAGCTATTGTAAATACATTGATGAGCTATTCGAGCATCAAAGATATTGATAATGGAGTAGGCAGTACAAAATTAGAGCTTAAAAGAGTTTGTGGTTTTATTATAGGGCTTTTAGTAACAATATTTATTTTAAGCTATGTATTAAGACATGGTTATTTATCTACACTTATTCTTTGGGTTGGAGCTATACTTATCTTTTTTATATTTGTATCACAAATCTTTATTGAAAAAGATGTTCTTGCTAAGAAAAAAATTATGGTTGCGATAGTTTTACTTTTCTATGCCGTGATATTTTTTATAATATATCAACAGAAATTTACAACGATTTTACTATTTAACCTTCATCATGTAAATTTACATTTCTTAGGCATGAATGTGAATCCTCAACAAATTCCAGGGGTGTTAGATACTCTAGGGGTTATTATATTTTCACCAATATTAGCGTTAATATATACAAAATTAAAGGATAGAGATCTTTGTTTGCCACATAAGTTTGCACTTGGTTTATTTCTATGTGGTTTGGCATATGGGACTATGTATTTGGCTTGTATATTTAATGCTCCAACTGCAAAAATAAGTATCTGGTGGGAAGTTCTAGCTATTACAGTATTTTTTGCATCTGCAGAGCTTCTTATTAGTGCTTTAGGATTAGCTCTAATGGCTAAACTTCTTCCAAGAAGAATAATGGGCTTTGCAATGGGAACTTGGTTTGTGACATCTGCTATAGGTATCAAGTTAGGTACGATGATAGCTGGATATGTAAGTAGTGGCGTTAAATATAACTCTAGAGTAGGCTTTGATACACAAATGACTATAAGTAGTTATTATAGTTATCAGCATTTATTTGCGATGATATCAATAATAGCGATAGTTATTTCTATCTTTGCTTTCATAATAGGTAAGAAATTAAATAAAATGATCCAAGAATAATTTTATGCATAAATATCTATCGGCTAATAGAGCTTTAGCTTTGTTACTAATAACCATTACTATGTGGTCAACCGCATTTATTGGTATCCGTTACTTAATGCTAGAAGGTTTTAGTGCGGGAGCTTTATCTTTAGCTAGATATGCCATAGCAAGCATAGTTATGTTAATAATCTTTATTAGGCAGAAAAATAAAACTATTCCTACTTTTATGGACTTAGTAAAATTTGCGGTATTAGGATTTTTTGGTTTTTTTTCATACAATGTTTTTTTAAACTCTGGTGAAGCTAGAATTACAGCTGCTAGTGCAAACTTTATTATTGCTCAAGCACCTATTGTCGTAGCATTATTAGCATATGTATTTTTTAGAGAAAAGATGACAAAAACAGGTATTTTTGGGTTTTGTGTAGCATTAGTAGGTGCTGGAATAATCTTTTTATCAAATAATAATACCTCTTTTGAATTTATAGGTATTTGCTTTGTTTATATAGCTTGTTTTTCAGGTGCAATATATTCAGTTTTTCAAAAAAGTGTATTAGCAAAATTTCATCCCATAGAGGCTGTAGCTTACTTTATTTGGTTTGGTACAGCAATGCTTTTGGTGTATTCAAAAGATGTATACATAGAGGTTAGTAGTGCAAATTATATAAGTATTTTAGTTATAATTTATATAGGAGTTTTTCCAGGAGCTCTAGGATATCTGTTTTGGGGGTATGCATTTAGAAATTTAAAAGCCACGGTAGCTATAGCATCATTATACTTTATGCCAATCATATCTATATTTCTTGGTTGGTTTTTTTTACATGAGACAGAAGATTGCTTAGGAATAGTCGGTGGAATAGTAAGTGTGATAGGGGCTTATATAATTAGTAAATATGGATTGAATAAAAAAACTGGTTAAAACCTTAAAAGTTTGTTAGTCTCAACATTTTAATAAAAACCTTTTTTGTCTATAATATCTCTCAAGTTTTGAAATAAAGGATAAATATGCAAATAGTTGATCAAATGAAAGATAAAGCTTTAGAAGAGCTTAATCTTGTCAAAGATAAAAAGTCTTTAGATGATATACGAGTAAAATACCTTGGTAAAAAAGGTGAGCTAACTGGTATGATGAAGTTAATAGCTACTCTACCTAACGAAGAGAAACCTAAGCTAGGCCAAGCAGTAAATATAGCAAAACAAGCATTACAGGAAGCGATTAATACAAAACTATCTCACTTTGAAGAGGCAGAGCTAAATGAAAAGTTAGCAAAAGAGAAAATTGATGTAACTTTATCTGGTGTTGGGCAGAATCAAGGCTCTTTACATCCTGTAACAAAAACCCTAAATAGAATAGAATCATTTTTTAAGCAAAATGGTTTTGCAGTTGAATTTGGTCCAGAGATTGAAAGTGATTATTATAATTTTGAGACACTAAATATTCCATCTCATCATCCTGCTCGAGCTATGCATGATACTTTTTATATTGATCCAACTCATGTCCTTAGAACACATACTTCTGGTGTACAAATAAGATCGATGGAAAAGCAAGAACCACCTATTAGGATAATTGCTCCGGGCAGGGTTTATCGATGTGACTCAGATATTACACATTCTCCAATGTTTCATCAAGTTGAAGGTTTGGTAGTAGACAAAAATATATCTTTTTCTGACTTAAAAGGCTTATTACATGCTTTTTTAAATTCACTTTTTGAAAAAGATTTAAAAGTGCGCTTTAGACCATCATATTTTCCATTTACTGAGCCATCTGCAGAAGTTGATATTGGATGTGTAATGTGTGATGCAAAAGGCTGTAGAGTTTGTAAACATACTGGTTGGTTGGAAATTTTAGGGTGTGGCATGGTTCACCCTAAGGTTCTAAAAGCTGGAGGTGTTGATCCTGAAGAGTATCAAGGATTTGCCATAGGTATGGGTGTTGAGAGATTAGCAATGCTTAGATATGGTATTGATGATCTAAGAATGTTCTTTGAAAACGATCTAAGATTTTTAAAACAGTTTTAATTATTATTTGAGGTTTATAAATGAAATTTTCACATAATTGGTTAAATGAATATTTAAGCGATACTCAAAATAGCCAAAATTTAGCAGATACTCTAACTTTAGCTGGCCTAGAAGTTGATGCTATAGAGCCTGTAGTAGCAGAAAAAGTAATAAATGTTGTAGTTGGACAAATCAAAAGCATTACAAAACACCCGGATGCAGATAAGTTAAATATTTGTAGTGTTGATGTAGCAGAAGGTGAGCCTCTAACAATTGTTTGTGGAGCTAAAAATATTTATGAAGGTATGAAAGCACCTGTAGCAAAAATAGGTGCTGTATTACCTGGTGATTTTAAAATTAAAAAATCTAAATTACGCGGACAAGCATCTTTCGGTATGATGTGTTCAGAAGAGGAGTTAGGCTTAGCAGAAAAAGCAGATGGATTGATGGATCTACCTGTAGATGCTCCTGTAGGTGAAGATATTAATGAATATCTAAAACTAGATGATAATATAATAGAGGTTGATTTAACACCAAATAGGGCAGATTGTCTAAGTGTATATGGTATTGCTAGAGAAGTCTCAGCTCTTACAAAAACTCAACTTAAAGAACTTGAAACTCCAGAAATTGAAATAGATATCAAAGATACTAAAGAAGTAAATATCTCAGCTACTGATGCATGTAAATCATACTATGGCTGTATTATTAAAAATGTAAATAATGATGTCCAAACTCCTCTGTGGATGGTTGAGAAACTAAGAAGAAGTGGTATTGGTAGTATTTCATTTTTTGTAGATGTGACAAACTATATATTGCTTCTTACAGGTCAGCCAATGCATGCATTTGATCTTGCTAAGTTAGATGGAAGTATAAATGTTCGTTACGCAAAGCAAGATGAAGATCTGACACTTTTAGATGAGACTCAAGTTAAGCTTGATTCAGATACTCTAGTAATTGCAGATGATAACAAAGCTTTAGCAATAGCAGGTGTTATGGGCGGGCTTGATTCATCTATAACTTTAGCTACTAGAGATATATTCTTAGAAAGTGCTTTCTTTGTTCCAGAGAAAATTGCGGGTAAAGCGCGTAAATATAACTTACACACAGATTCATCACATAGATTTGAAAGAGGTGTAGATCCTCAACTTGCTAAAAAAGCTATGAAATTAGCTATTAAACTAATTACAGAATTTGCAGGTGGGGAAGTAGCTCCTATTCACGGTAGTGAGGATTTAGAAAGCTTAAATAAACAAGTTAAAATTACTCTTTCTATTGAAAAGTTAAATCGTGTTTTAGGTACTGATCTAAGTATTGATTATGTTACAGAAGTCTTAGAAGCTCTACATATGAAAGTTAATACAACTTTTGACAGTAATTGTATAGAGGTAGTGGCTCCATCGTATCGTTTTGATATGGAAATACCTGAAGACTTAATAGAGGAAGTTGCACGTATTTATGGATATTCAAAACTTCCTGAAACTATGCCAAAATATGCAGCTTCTAAAGTTAATATTTCTGAAACACAGCAGTCGTTAGAAGTTTTAAATAATCGCTTAGTTGATAGAGGCTATCATGAAGCTATTAACTATAGCTTTATAGACCCGAAGTATGACGAGTTTTTCTTTGAACAAAAAGGTATAGCTATTCAAAATCCAATATCTCAAGACTTATCTATAATGAGACAATCTTTGATACCTGGTTTGATGAATTCTTTTAAAGCAAATACTGCTCGTCAACAAAATAGAATTAGAATATTTGAAAAGGGTGCTTGCTTTAAATTAAAAGATAATCAAAGAGTTCAGTTTGATAGAATTGCTGGCTTAGCATATGGCGAGTTATTAAATATAAATTGGTCAAATACTAAGAAAGTAGATTTCTTTGATGTTAAAGCAGATATTGAAGCATTATGTAGTGATATTGCTAACCTAAGTTTTGAAGTTTGTGATGATGTAAAATGGCTACACCCTGGCCAATCTGCTTATATTTTATCTGATGATACTAAAATTGGTTTGATAGGGACAATTCATCCAAGTGTATTAAAAACTTTCCAAATTAAAGCTAAAGCTCCTATAGTGTTTGAAATTGATTTAGCAGTTTTAACTAAGAAGCAAATACCAAGTTTTGAAAAAGTCTCTAAATATCCATCAGTATCAAGAGATATTTCATTCTTAGTAGATAAATCAGTTTTAGCGGGTAATATTACAAAAGCAATAAAAGCTTTAGATATCAATATTCTAAAAGATGTTGGTATTTTTGATATTTATGAATCCCAAGAAAATGAAAGAAAAAGTATAGCATTAAGTATGCTTTTCCAAGATAATGCTCAAACCTTAGATGATAAAGTAATTACTGAAAGTATTGATAAAATTTTAGAAACTCTAAAAGCTAAATTTGATATTGAGCAGAGAATGTAATTTTACCTTACATAGAAATTTATAGCATGTAGTAATGCTGTGAATATTGGACTACGTTGCACAATAAGCTATAAAAAAGTTTTTAGTTAGATATTTTTGATGTGTCTGTATTTAATTCTTTAAGTATCAACTAAATAATTGTACATTTGGATGAAATTACTGATAATATTCTATAATTATAATACGACTTATTATGGCCCTATTATTTTGGGACAGTACTATAATTCTTTAGCAAATGATAACTATAATTAAATTAGATTTAGTAAATATAGAGAAATAAATAAAAAATACTTGTTTGAATAATATTTTGGGGAGTCATTGATAAATAAAATATTAGACAAACAAGTATTTTTTATTGAACTTCTAAGAGGTTAGGTTACGCATGAAGAATTAGGTTTTCTTGCTTACCTAGGCCTTCTATTTCCAGTTCAAGAATGTCATTCTCTTTTAAATAACGAGTTTCTTCACCAAGAAGCTCATTTTCTAATTGCACACCTTCAGGCGTACCTGTTAAAATGACATCGCCAGGCTCTAATGTAAAATATTGACTTAGCGTAGAAATAATATTAGCAATGCTAAATATCATTATTTTTGTAGAGCTATTTTGTACAAATTCATTATTTACTTTAGTCTTTATATATAAGTCTTCAGGATTATCAATCTCATCTTTACTTACTAAATATGGACCAAGAGGGCAGAAAGAATCACAGCTTTTACCCATGTTATATTGACCAGGTTTTTGGAATTGCATAATTCTATCTGCAACATCATTAGAGATACAATATCCAAAAATATGCTCATAGGCATTTTCTTCTTTAACATCTTTTGCAGCTTTACCAATAATTACTGCTAGTTCATTTTCATAATCAAGTTTGCCACCAAGCTTAGGAATATATATAGGATCATATGGCCCTGTTATACTGCTTGAAGGTTTCTGGAAGAATATGAATTTTTCAGGTTTAACTTTAGGTCCGCCAAGAAAATCAAGTCTTTCTAAGTGATCTAAATAGTTCATACCTATGACAACTATTTTTCCAGGGTTTTGAATACAGTTTTTGATATTCTTTTTTTCTATATTATCTGTAAGTACTGGTAATGACTTTAAATTAATATTACTTACTATAGAGATTAGTTCATTGATGTTATCAGGAGATATATCACTTACGTGATCTTTAAGATTATATAAAGTATCATTTAAAAGTACACAAGGGTATATATTCCCTTCATGGTTATAGCGTAAAAATTTCATAGATAACCTCCTATTGGCAATTAGTTAATTTATTATATTAGAATCTTTTTTGTACAATTAGTACAACTCATGCTTAAATGATACAATGTATTGCTATGCGATGCAAGATTATTTTAAAATAAATTATTAAAATAAATAATTTAAGCATGTTCTGCTAGCTATTTTTCATATTTGATATGTGATAAAGTGCATAATCTAAACAACTTAATACTATTGTGTGATTAGGGTTCTATGAATCAAATTAAAAAAGCTATATTAATTACACTTGCATCAAGCATGTCTATTTTAATTTTATATGTATTAAGTATAAGTAGTTTTATAATATATTTTTGGAGCATTATTTTCTCTATATTTCTAGCAATTACTTGTTCTAGAGTTACAAAAAATGATCAAATCTGGTTTATTTTAAAATCTAGTCTTTTGAGTGTTTTAGTTGTTTTTATAACTTCATTTGGTTTATGTTTTTCATTACCAATATTTTTGCTAATATTATTTTTTAGTGTTTTTTTCTGTTATTCAATTTCAGCTATTTTTGACTACTGTGAAAGATTAAGTATTTTTTTAGTAGTTTATATTGTCACAGTATTTGTATTTAAAGCACAATTACAGTTAGATTTTTGGTTAAGTGTGAGCTATTTTATATGTGGTGTATTCTTAGGGACAGCAACTACTATATTGTGCTTATTAATTTTGCCTAGAATTGATTTTCCAGAGGTTAGTAAAGTAGGGTTTAATCAATATCATTTAGCTCTTAGAGCAGCATGTGCTATTTGTTTAGGTTTTTTAATATTTAATATAAGCCCTTTATATAATTTTGCTTGGATTTGCTATTCTATTTTGGTTTCATTGCGACTTAATGTTGCTGATTCAGTTAAAGTTAGTATCCAACGCTTATCAGCAACAGTAATTGGTATAGTCTTAGGAAGTATATTAAGTTATGAAATTTTTATTCATTTTCCAAGCTCAATAGATGTAACAACTATTTTACTATTGTTTTTAACAATAGTTTTTATTGAGAAGAATTATTTTTTTGGGGTATTATTCGCTACGATGATACTATCAAATGTTTTTTATATTATTAACCCTGTAGGGTATACGATTACTAGCTATCTGTTAGTCAGAATTAGTGATACATTAGTTGGTTTGAGCATAGGTATATTTTGTTCTTTATTAATACTGCCAAAGTATGTTTTTTATGAGTTAAGGCTAGAGTTGATAGATATTTTGATAGGGCTAAGTGAGGTATGTAAGAATTCTAAAAAAGAGAATTTTGAAAATTTAAACTTATCATTTGATTCATTTAATACAAGCTATATTAAGTCTAAATATGAGCCAGTTTCACTATTTTCTAATAGATTTTCTTTTTTAGAGGAAATGATGCTTCATCTAGATCAGGTCTATAGATTGATTAAAGACAAAAACTTTGAAAAGGCTAATAACTTAGATTTAGAAATACTTTCTAAGAGGTTAGAAAATCTGATATATTTAATACAGACAAGGGGTAATCCAAGATTCCCCAACTATCTATTAGATAAGAAAATTAATAGTAAGATCATATCAGATATTGATAGACATATTTGTGAAATACAAAGGGTCTATTTAGCTATGATAAAAGTTAAAGAATGGAAATTCGATTTTAAATAAGTACTAAAAAGAAGCTTTTACAATGCCAAGATATTCATGAATTATTCTTTGAGTTATATAGAAGTTATATGCATTTGGTAATATTTTAATATCTGGAACAAGTTTAGATGAGGCTACACTAATAGTATTAATATTAAACTTATCAAATAGTATTTTAGATCTTTTATAATGAATACCTCCAGTAACTAAACAATAAGTTTTATCATTTTCTAGAAGTTTTTTAGTAAATTTGGCATTTTGATATGTATTTTTAGCTCTTTTTTCTAATTCTATCTTAGAATCCGGAACTCCTAACTTTTGTAGTTCTTTTGTATAAATTTCTGCTTCTGATACATTCTCTCCACCAGGTACACCACCGGTCACTATAATCTTTTGTGGGTATTTATTATAAATTTCAGCAGTCTTAAGTATACGATCATATGCACCAAGACTAGGTTCTATTTGGCCAAAAGCATTATTTAACCCTGCACCTAATAGTATAATTCCATTTGTTTTAGCACATGCTTTGATATCTGAAGTTTCTGACTGGATTGGTTTTGCTAAAAAATATCCTATAATACCACTACCAATTAAATAGTAAATTATTGTTAGAGCTACTAAGAAATAACGTAAATATCCTTTTGAACAAATACAGCAAATAATTAAAGCAATCAAAAATAGACAACCAATATCTAGCAAATTACTCATATTAACTCCATATTTATTTCGCAAAGAAGCCACCTAGCATTTGAGTATAAGTTTCAGTATCTTTATTATTACAACCACGAAATGATACGCAAGTATGTTTAGCAGTTATTTTTACTGAGACATCTTGTGTGCCGAGGATAAATTTTAAACTTTCAAATATTTGTGCAGTCATTCTTTCTTGTATTTGAGGACGTCGAGCAAAAAAATCACAAATACTATTTATGCGACAAAGACCTATGATATTGTTATTTTTTGGAATAAATGAAACTTCAGCAATACCTTCAAATGGAACAAAGTGATGCTCGCAAAAAGACATTATAGTAATATTTTTTTGGGTTAAAATTCCATCATATTTAAATTCATTTTCATATAAAGCACAAGCAGGGAAGTTATTATAATCTAAGCCATTAAAAATTTCTTGAGAAAACATTCTTGCTATTCTAAATGGAGTTTTATCGAATTCATGAGTTTCTAGACCTAAGGTATCTAATATTTCACGATAGGCTTTAGAGATCTTTTGTATTTTTGTATCATTATCTATGTTGAATTCTCTTGGTTGTTCTAAACCTAGTTTTATTAGATGGTCACGAACATTTCTACCTAGTTCAGAGCAGTATGTATTTGCCATTTTTAGCTTTAAATCTCATATAATCGAGTATTAGCGATATTATATTATTTAATAAATCATCTTTATAGAGTAAATGTTGATTATTAGTGTTAATATAGCTAAGTTAAAAATATAGGAAATAATAATACATGCAATTCTCAGATCTAGGTTTAAATTCTTCAATTTGTAGTGCTTTAGATAAAAAAGGTTATACAAAACCAACTACTATACAGGCAAAGGCTATCCCATTAATTTTAAAAGATAATGATGTAATGGCATCAGCACAAACTGGTACTGGTAAAACAGCTGGGTTTACATTACCAGTTATACAGAAGCTTTTAGATCAACCAAAAGCTCAAGCAAATAAAATTAAAGTTTTAGTTCTAACGCCAACAAGAGAGCTAGCAGCTCAGATCCAGGATCAAGTCAGATTATATGGTGAAAATACTCATATACGTTCAGCAGTTGTATTTGGTGGGGTAAGTATAAACCCCCAAATGATGAAGCTACGTAAAGGCGTAGAAATACTGATAGCTACTCCAGGTAGGTTACTTGATTTATATGGTCAAAATGCTATTAAATTTGACAGCTTGAATACTTTAGTTCTTGATGAAGCTGATAGAATGTTAGATATGGGATTCATAAATGATTTAAAAAGAATTCATAAGCTTTTGCCTAAAAAGATCCAAACCTTAATGTTTTCGGCTACCTTTTCATCAGAGATTAAAAGCTTGGCTCATGAATTCCTTAATAATCCTCAGTCTGTATCTGCGGATGTTGTAAACACTACTGTCAAAAAAATCACACAGAAGATCTATACTTTAGATAAAGCCAATAAAATTAACGCATTAATAGCTTTAATAAAAGAGCAAGACTTGCATCAAGTATTAGTTTTTTCTCGTACAAAACATGGTGCAAATAAAATTTCTGAAAAACTCAATAAAGCAGGTATAACAAGTAGTGCTATTCATGGTAATAAAAGTCAAACTGCTCGTACAAAAGCGTTAGCAGATTTTAAAGCAAAAGAAATAAATGTGCTAGTTGCGACAGATATAGCTGCTCGTGGTATTGATATTGCACAACTGCCATGTGTTATAAATCTTGATTTGCCAAATGTAGCAGAGGACTATGTTCATAGGATTGGTAGAACTGGTAGAGCAGGACAAGATGGTTTAGCAATATCTTTGGTTAGTGCAGATGAGGTAGAATCATTATCTAGTATTGAACACTTGATAGGACACCTTTTACCTCGTGATGAACTTGAGGGCTTTGAAGCTAGTCATAATGTACCAGTTACTAGTATGTCACGCAAAACTAAAGTAAAAAAGATTAATGAAGTTAAAATAATTGCAGCTAAAAGAGCTAATAAAAATAGTAGAAATAGCACACAAAAGAAAGCTTCTAATCATAATAAAGATTTTGCTAAGAAAATAAGACAAAAAATTAATACAAATAAAAGTGTTAGAAAACCTAAAGTAGAAGGTTAAATTAGAGATATTATTCAAAAAATAAAATTAATATTTATATCTTTGCAGTATAATTAGCAAAACACTACTAATGAAGATTAGAATACCTTCTAAATAAAAGTGACTAATCGAGATATATGACTCAACAAATACAATTATTCCAAAAGCGAAATATTGTATTAGTGAGAATAGTCCAGATGCAGCATTAAATTGTGTTTTAACATTTGTAAAAACTCTAGTGCTAGCAATAGCAAATGATATTGCTGATGCTAAGTTAAGTAGTACAGAATTACGTATATATAAGCATGACTCCAAGTTTTAAAACTAACTATAATAGCTAAAATACCTCCTAGTATAAAAATTACAATACCTAGCTTTACTATAGAATTTTTATGTATAAACCTTTCCAAAAAACCAACTAGAAAAGGGCATAATAATCCTGGTAATGCTAATGGAAATAGATATAAAGCTATATATTTTGAATCAATATTAAATGTATCAGCTAGCCAAAATGGTAAAGCTATAATATAAGTCCAAGCAACACCATTTAAAATCGCAACAAATAGAGTATATCTGATAAAAAGTTTTGTTTTCGTATGTGAGAAAATAGAAAAAATATTTTTTGTAAAACTAACTTTCTCTATAGTATTACTTTTTTCTTTTGAATTATTTAGCCTATATATTGCACTAATTACTATCACAAGCCAGATAAGAACAAGTGCATAGCCAAATTGCCACCCAAGATAAAATCCTATCCAGCCAGAAAAAAACGGAATCATAAAAGAGCAAAAGTATACTCCCATAAAAGTAATGGCGATAGATCTTTGCTTTTGCTCAACTTGATCAAAATAAATAAAAGGAAAGCTTCTAGAACATACCGAAAGAGAAAAGATAATACTAGTTGCAATAATATAGGTAAATGTAAATATGATAATATTTGAGGTCAGAAGCATTATAACTGTTATTATAAAGCTTATACTACTAGCACAGATAGCAAAAGGTTTAAGACCTATATGATCAATCAAAGGCCCCTATAGTAAGGGAGATAATGAAGAGATAATAAGTGAAAGAGATAATATCTGTTGGATACTTTGGTGTGATACGTTAAAAAAACTACTCATATCATTTACAAAAGGTAAGCCAGCTTTTGTAATTACCCAATAAGAAATCATTAATATCATTGGGTAGAAAGCTAAGTATTTATTGTGTATTGTTTTTGGATTTTTGTTTATCACTAAAAAAGAAAATATATTATTTTAATGATCAAAGTATAATCAGATTTACTAGAAAATATAATATATTTAAAGTCTTGTTTTGATGCTTTTATATTAAAAATGAATATAAGAAGAGAATTATTAAGAATAGAGTTTTGCTATTTAATATATTTTTCATTTAGAATATGTTCGCTATACTGAAATGTAGATACAAAAATCACATAGGTTTACCATATGAAAAAGTTATCTACAATAGCCATAGTATTTATATCTACAGGTGGGATGATTGGAAGCGGCTGGTTATTCTCTCCATATTATGGTTTTCAGACAGCTGGTCAAGGCGTTATAATTTCATGGTTTATTACAGCTTTTCTTACTTTACTTGTAGCATTATGTTTTGCAGAAGTAGCATCTATGTTACCGATAGTCTCAGGAGCAATGAGATTTTTACGCATTACTCATTCTCGAACATTAGGTTTTTTATTTGTTGCATTGGGGTGGATAAGCTATATTGTATACTTACCGCTAGAGTCTCAATCTGTAGTTCAATATTTAGGGTTTTGGTTTCCAAATCTTGTTGACTCTAGTGCTAAAGGAGTATCTCTATCATATTATGGTGTAGCTATAGCATTTTTAATTATGTTAAGTCTGACATATTTGAATACCTTTCAGTTAAAAAATGTTGCTAAGATTAATTCTATAGTTAGTATTTGGAAGATTCTTTTGCCAATATTTATTGCTGTCGGAATGCTAATTGCTTATGGGTCATTCAAAAACTATCATGCAAATACGGCTCATATTCAGGTGAATTTTGAACATGTTCTCTTGGCTGTTACAGGTTCTGGCTTGGCTTTTGCTTTTTCTGGATTTCAAAATGGTTTGATCGTAGCAAATTCTGCGAAAAATCCTAAATTGGCAATTCCATTATCTCTTATAGCTCCAGTAGTTGTTGGTCTAACAATGTACATTTCTTTATCGCTAATGTTTATGTTTTGTGTTCCTGGGTCGGTAAAAAATTTCTCGGGTGGAGTGGCCCCTTTACTAGGCTTACTAAGCTTATTTAGTTTACATATTATTTATACAATATTATTTATTGATGCAGTAATTGCGCCATTAGGTACAAGTAATGTATTTACTGCTGTTACAGGTAGAATATTACAAGCATTTGGTCTAGAGTTTTTTAAAGATTCAATATTAACTAAACTAAACAAAAATAACGTGCCAGTATTTTGTATTTGGATAAACTTTTTTGTTGGTTTGATATTTCTATTTCAATTTCCAACGTGGACAACATTAGTAGATTTTCTATCTTCTCTAGTTCTGTTTAGTTGTTTATCTGGACCTGTTGTTTTAATCATTTTTAGGAACAGGTTCCCTAAAATGCAAAGAAAATTCAAATTACCTTTTTATCAATTATTCGGATATTTAGGATTTATATCTTGTTCATATTTTGTATATTGGTCAGGGACTTTTAATTTATTATGTCTAGTAATACTTGTTTTGCTAGCTTGTATTTTCTATTGGTTTGTCTTTATGCGTTATCAATTTTCTGAATTATTCAAACAAACGTGGTTTGTGTGTGCATATATTATATGCTTGTGGGGAGTGTCATTTGCACATGAATTAAAATTAATAGCATTTCCTTACGATAATCTTGTTGTTGCTATAATTGGTATTATCTTTCTTAAGATATTTACCTTTACACAAGCTTCTACAGATATAATTCAAGAGAATATGAAGGAAGTAATATTAGAAATTGAAAATCTTAAAAGTAGTTAAAATAATCATATTTAAAATAACTCTTAATAAAGATCTTATTGGATCTTATGTCTTTGTAAAATAATTAGCAACACACCACAAATACAAATCAAGATCCCTTCTAAGTAAAATAGATCAATAGATATGTATGACTCAATAAATACAAGTACACCAAATGCAAAATATTGTATTAGTGAAAACAGGCCTGAAGCAGCATTAAATAAGGTTTTTACATTTGTGAATATTCGAGTGCTTGCAATAGAGAATGTTATGGAAGATGCTAGATTAAGTAATATTCCTGGAATGACATATATAAAAGCATAGTTCCATGTTCTTAGACCAACTAGTATCGCCAATACACCACTTAATATAAGAATTGTAAGTCCAAGCTTGACTATAGAGTTTCTATCTATGAATTTATCTAAAATCTTAACAATTATGGGACAAAGTAGGCCTGGAAGAGCCAATGGGAACAAGTAAAATGCTAGATATTTTGCACTAATATTAAAGGTATCGGCTAACCAAAATGGTAGAGCTATAATATACGTCCATGCAATCGCATCTAAAATTGCTACAAATAAGGTATAGCGAATAAACCATTTTGTTTTTAGGTGAAAAAATATAGTGGTGATATTTTTTATAAAGCTAGTTTGAGAAGTAGTACTTTTTCTTTCCCTTAATTTAGAGATAGCAAAGATTATAACTATAAGCCATATAACTACTAACACATAACCAAATTGCCAACCTAGATAAAACCCAATCCAACCTGAAAAAAATGGAATCATGAATGAGCAAAAATATACTCCCATAAAGGCAATAGATATTGCATGTTGCTTTTGTTGAATATTATCAAAATAAATAAATGGGAAACCTCTAGAACATACTGAAAGAGAAAGGATAATACTCGTTGCAATAATATAAGCCAAGGTGAATACTATAATATTTGCAGTTAAAAGCATTATACTAGTTATTATAAAGCTTAGGATACTTGCATAGATTACAAAACATTTAAGACCTATTTGATCAATCAAGGGTCCCCAGAGTAGTGGAGATATTGATGATATAACAAGTGATAGTGATAATATCTGCTGAATACTTTGATGGGATACGTTAAAGAAGTGACTCATATCATCAACGAAAGGTAGGCCAGCTTTGATAATTACCCAATAGCAACTCATTAGTATCATTGGATAGTAGGCTAGATATTTATTTTGTAGTATTTTTTTGTTTGGCAGATTCACTATTAAAAGAAGTATAATTTAAGTATATAAATTATAATGAGATTTGCTAGAAAATATAGTTATAAAAACCTTCGGGGTAAAAGCTTTTCTATGAACTCAGAAAATTTTTTAAAATTTCTCTATATCATTTATATGGTTGTACTTTTTTGAGAAATTTAATTGGGTATATTATCACTAGAATATCATGTATTTAACCTAAATAGCTTTTTGTTCATGTGAACATAAATAAATCGCAATATATTGCTGTAAAAAAAGGTTGAATCAGAAAAAAACTTAGATAATTTTGATTATATCTATCTAATTTAGAAGATGGATAATAATTGTTCAAAATACAGTTGTTTTAGAAAAAGAGAGACTAACAAGCTTAAAGGCTTATTGGTAATCTGTTATTTAATCATTAAAAAAGAGGAGATAAATATG
>NZ_VXKQ01000029.1 GCF_008711465.1 Francisella sp. SYW-9 | reverse complement strand
CAAAGAACTTATTATAAAATAAAAAATGGCAAATATAACTATTTAATAAACAGGGAAATATAATACTGTCAAACACCCTAGCTAAGATACCACCTTATCACCCTGGTAATGAACCAGCCTAACACCTTCGTTAAGGTACCAGTAAAACACCTTTCTTAAGATACTGCTTCAATTCAAGTTAAGATCTCACCTAAATAGGTGTTGTGTAATAAACTCATAAATAGTTAAGTCTATTATGAGAATACAAATGTCATATAGGAAATTTGAAGTGTACGAATATAAACAAATAATTTATCGCTTACAAAAAAATGAAAGTCAAAGATCTATATCGAAGTCTGGTCTTGGATGTAGAAAGAAAGTTAAGCAAATATTTACAGTTGCTCAGGAACAAGGTTGGCTTGATTTGGGAGCTCAACTACCAAGTGACGAAATTCTATCAGAGGTCTTTGAAGTAAATAAGAAAAAGATCTTAGGTTCAGCCCTTGATGAATATAAAGAGTTAATCAAAATGTGGATAGATCAAGAATATTCAGCAGTTGTAATACACCATCATTTATGTGTTTCATATGGATTAAACATAGGTTATAACTGTGTTCAGAGATATGTTAAACAAATTAAAGGCAATGATATCAGTAATTTAACAACACCAATGTCTTTTTATCCTGGTCAAGCTGCTCAAATTGATTTTGGTCAAGGTCCAAGGTTATTGGATCGTAGAACAGGTAAAACGGTTAAGACATGGTTTTTTGTTATGACTTTATGCTATAGCAGACACCAATATGCAGAGTTAGTTACAGATCATAGCATACAGACTTGGCTTAAGTGTCACGATAATGCTTTTAAGTTCTTTCAAGGTGTTCCAAGGAAGCTAATAATAGATAATCCTAAATGTGCTGTAATCAAAGCAGGATGTGAACCTTGGTTACAAAGAAGCTATGAGGAATTTGCTCAAGAATATGGCACTATCATAAGCACATGTCCAGTAGCAGATCCTCAAAAGAAAGGTAGGGTTGAATCTGGTGTGAAATATATTAAAAATAATTTTGTTCCCTTGCGCCATTTTAAGGATTTGCAAGATGCTAACATACAATTAAAAGACTGGGTATTATCTTATGCAGGTAATAGAACTCATGGTACAACAAGACAAAAACCTCTTAATTTATTTGCAGAAGTCGAAAAAGATAAACTTATAGATTTACCAACTCACGAAGTGGAGATATGTATCTATAAAAAAGTTAAATTGAATAGAAACTGCCACGTATTAGTTGATTACTGTAGATATAGTGCACCATTTACTTACTGTAACGAGGAGCTATGGGTAAAAATAAGTCCAACGATGATAAACATATATCATGAGCATAAACTTATTGCTACACATGCTAGATCATTTGATCCTGATAAGCCAAGCACTAAGCAAGAACATTTATCACCAAGTGCTAAGATCTATTATGAACAAAATCCAGAATGGTGTTTAGATCAAGCTAAACAGATAGGAGAAAATTGTACAAATGTTATTGAAACATTGTTAACTGATCCAGTTAAAGATTTATTAAGGGCAGCTCAGGCTGTTATAAGGTTAGCCAGCAAATATACTTCAGTAAGACTAGAGTTAGCCTGTCAAAGAGCAATTAATCACAATAGTGTTAGTCTTGAAACTATTAAACAAATCCTTAAAAAGGGATTAGATCAATCAATAACCATTACAACGAAAAGACCTCTTGGCAATGCTTATACTGGAGGAGGAATTTATCAAAGATTTAAGGTATAGTGGTGAATTTTTTCGGACAGCATTTAGTCAAAAAATAGATGTCAAATTATCAAAAATATTTTCTATTTTAACTTTACCAAAATACACATCAGCAGGAGTCTTATATCCTAAACTTTGATGGTATCTATCAGTGTTATAATATTCAAAGTAATCAGTCAAAGCTTCTCTAACTTCAGCTACTGACTCAAACTCTCTGAGATATATACATTCGTATTTAACACTTCTCCATAGACGTTCAATAAATATATTATCAAAGCATCTACCTTTGGCATCCATACTAATTGAAACACCTCTATTTAGCAAGGTATTTATCCAAGCATTCGAGGTATACTGTGCTCCTTGATCTGTATTGAAAATACCACAGATACTACTATCTAAAGCCCTTCTAAGGGTATCAATACAATACTCTGCTTCTAAGCTAATACTTAACTGCCAATCAATTACATACCTACTGTACCAGTCCATTATTGCTACAAGATATATATGGCCATGTTTCATACGGATATAGGTTATATCTGAGCACCACACTTGGTTAGGATAGTAAACACAAATATCATTTAATAGGTATGGGTATATCTTATGTTCTTGCCTAGATCTTACGCTTGTATTTGGCTTTGGGTATATAGCTTGTAAGCCCATCTTATCCATTAAATATTTTACTTGATTTCGAGTAACATCGTATCCAAAATTATTTAGATATACCATAATCTTCCTAGAGCCTTCATGTGGCCTAGCTGTATAACGCTCATCTATCAGACGCATTAAATTTTCGGTATGTTCATCTATACATTTATGCTGATAATAATATACTGATCTATTTAACCCCAAAAGCTGACATTGCCTTACTATTGAGATATTTGGATTGTTTGGCTCTATTAACATTTTCTTATCCCTACAACTCAAAATTAGATTTTTTTTTCATCCAGTCAAGCTCTACTTTGAGCCTACCTATTTCTTCGTATAGCTTTGATTTTTCTTTTTCATCTAATAAATCTTGTTTGCCAGGTGGGAGTTTGCCTGAGAATAACTGCTTTATAGCTTCTAGAGCTTGTTTCTTCCAGTTTGTGATTTGGCTAGAGTGAATTTCATATTTGCTACTTATTTGGGCTTGAGTCAGTTCACCTTTTATTGCTACAACTGATACCTCATACTTAAATGCGGCACTGTGGGATTTTTTCTTCTTCATTTGCGTCTCCTTTTCTTATCGAAGACACCTATTTTACCTTCTTAACTACCTGTCCGAAAAAACCGTACCACTATAGCATTCTACAATAAATTATATGACTCCAAATCAGTTTGAATATATAATGGAAAATGAAAAAGTAAACTGTCCCAAATTGACGGGGTAGATCAAACTTTAAAGAGTTTCTAATTTGGTGAACAATACAAAGCTGATGCTTTGTTTCAGGGTATACAGCCTGTATAGCATCAGACATACCTTTTAAATTATCTGTACATGCTATGAATATATCCTGTAAGCCTCTATTCTTTAATTCAGTAAAAACTCCTAGCCAATATTTAGAACCCTCGTTTTGACTTATCCAAAGACCTAATACATCTTTGTGACCAGTTAGCGATATACCTAATGCAACATATACCGCTTTGTTAATGATACGCTTATCTTCTCTGACTTTAACGACCATGCAGTCAAAAAATACTATAGGATAAACAGATTCTAATGGTCTATTCTGCCATGCTTTAACATCCTCTATAATAGCTTCTGTAACATCACTTATAAAGCTTGTACTTATCTTTGTATCATACAGCTCAAATAATTGCTGCTGGATATCAGTAGTACTCATGCCTTTAGCATACAAAGATATGATTTTTTGATCTAAGCCATTTATCTTTGTTACTCTTTTAGGAACTATTTGTGGCTCAAAGTCACTCTCTCTATCTCTAGGTACTGATATATCTATATTGCCAGTATCAGTAGATAAGCTTTTATTGCTATAGCCATTCCTAGCATTTGAAGAGTTGCTTCGTTGATGCTTTAAATAGCCAAGATGACTATTCATCTCTGTATCTAATGCTTTTTCTAGTAATCGTTTTGTTAATTGTTTAAGTAAACCATCTTTCTCAAACATTTGATTAACATCAACTCCAGAATCTATTATCTGCTCTGCTAGGATTGTGTAAATATCTTCTGCTTTTCTATTTTTAGACATAGTTTTTATCCTTAATCTTTTGCTAGAAATAATCTAGCATCTTAATTAAGAATTTACACAATTAATTGGAAAGAGCCCTTTTATATAAAAGAGGTATTTTGTTAAAAGAAATATTATTCTCTATATCTTTAATATTAACAGGTTCAATTCCTCTCATTTGATCAACAGTTATTCCAAAAAAATCAGATAGTTTCTTAATTGTTGAATCATTCGGAGTATTTGATAGTCCATAAAGTATAGAATTTATAGTTTCTCTTGCAATCCCTGACATCTCAGATAATTTATAATCATTTATACCACAGTAAGTCATTATGTTTTCAAGATGAGATGAAAATGAGAAATCATCATTAACGCCAAGTAATTCATTAATTGATACACCGAAAAAATCAGCAAGTGGTTGTAGCGTTATTTCTCTTGGATTAGATCTATCTCCTCTTATGATTAGTCCTAAAGTCTGGCTTCTCATATTAACTTTTTTAGCTAGCTCTGAAACATTTTTTATTCCATTTTCTAGCATAAGTTTTTTTATATTTTCTGATAGTGCCGAAGACATGTTTTTAGATCATAGATATTAAATAGGGGCTTTGTTTCTTAACCCCTTAAGGTCTTCTAGTTGGTGTATTTTAGGCAGTTCTATGACTAATGGGCATACCTAAAGATGTCATTTTATTTAAAATACTAGCACCAATCATAGCTTCCTGTTTTTGGTTTTCATAATTTCTAGAATACATCGATCTACCTACTATTTTTTTATATCTCTGCATGGCTATCTCACTACAGTTTCTATTGCCATATTTAGTCTTTGTTTGCCATTGCATCCTACCATGTTTAGCTATCAACTCCAGATTATGATTTCTTAATACATGATTTGAATCACTAATCTTTGCATTCTTATCTGGTGGTATTGCTACTTATGCCGATGGAAACTTGTCATTTATTTTCTCATATACATTAAAGCTATCATAAGCCCCATCAGCTGAAAAGTGAGCAGTATCTACACCTATCTGATCAAATAGTTTATCTACAACACTATCATCAGTATCAAATCTATCAGTCAATTCAACTGCATGAATATAATGCTTATTTGATACAGCTGCATGAAACTTTCTCCAACTACGTTTAGCTGAAACTTTATGTTTCTCCTGATGCCACTCATCTCTACCAAATCTCTTTAATCCTGTAGAATCAATAGCTATTGCAGCCACTGATTCATCCATTTTGTCTTTCTCTGCATATCTAGGGCATTCTATACCAATCGATTTTAAACGCTTACTTAAGGTACAAAAATTAGGACACTCTATCTAAACCCATTATTTTAAATAAAGAGTTTATGAAACCTTGTGTTTACCTTAATGGTTGCTTATATACCATTCTTATCTCATGACAAACTCTAATAGGTAGTGTCCACTAAATTGTGTCTGTAGCTAGTCGACTTTATAATTAAGTTGAAAGAAAAAATAAAGGACTAGCTAATGAAAGATATTAACTCAGAACTACAAAGAAATATACAAGATGTACTACACTATGATAGAGGTACTGCAGTAGAAAATATTGTCAAACTGGTATTTGAAACAATAATGAATGCTGAAAGAGTAGAGTTTCTTTCAACATCAGAAGGCAATAAAGCCAATGGCTACTATCAAAGACTAGCTCAGGGAATTAATAAATACTTCAAACTCAACATT
>NZ_VXKQ01000028.1 GCF_008711465.1 Francisella sp. SYW-9 | reverse complement strand
TTCATTAACTCTTCTACTTGTCTATAACTTAACGGATATGATAAATACCATCTGATTGCTTGGAGTATCAATAATTTGGTAAAGTGCCTGCCTGTGAAATCTATCATTTATATTTTGATATAAAATCTGTGATAAAATTATACTATAAATTCATGCTACTATCAGTTTGCGACAGAGCCCTATTTGGGATCAATTCTATTCTATAGCAGCATAACTGTATCTAGAGCATACTGATTTCATGAAAATTGTCACTGATTTAAATATTTGCGACAGAACCCAATGTATTGTATCATGTTTTAAAATAGTTGACTAATTGAGAGTAGTTAGATACAAAGTGTTGCCTTCAGATGTCTTAAAGTGTTATTTAGAAGTTACTAACAAGATCCAAAGCTCTTCAACTGGAGCTAATTCAAATGTTACTACATTATCTCAAAGTAGATTTGAATTATATAAAAAAAATAATAGTTTTTCAAAGGTAAGAAGCGAAGTATCCTGGAATATAAAACATCATAACTTACAAAGCTTACTACAATATATGATAAAATCAAGACATGCTAATTGCGAGACACAAGCTTTAATTCTTATTTACCTAATTAAAAAAGTATGTCCGGATTTTAAAACCAAAATAATTTGCCTTCAAAAATTTGGTGTCAGAATGCATGCTCTGGTAGGTTGTTTTGACTCTACCGGTAATTTATCCTATATATTAGATCCATGGGCAGGTATTATAATTGATATTAATGAGAGTTATCCTAACTTATCTTTGCCAACATGTCCAAACTCTCTAGATTCTTTCACTCTAGCTAGATTAGGTAGTTTTCCTAAGCCTTTTCTAGATAGATATTATGACTTTATAACAGATGGTCTCTTACAAATAAACATATACGAACCCTTGTATTATGCAAATAAATTTATAATTCGAATTCCATGTTCGACAAAAGATGAAAATATAAAATTAGATATTTCATGTGATGCTGAACTTGATATTTGTATTGATAATGATAAGGAGAAAAAATTAAAACATTCTTTGTTGAATTCATTTCCTGAAATTCGAAATAAATGTCGCATCCACTACGAGTCATTAGAGAATATATCTTTACAAAAGATTATTCAGATTTTAGTAACAAAAAGATCGAATTTAAGTTTTAATCATAAAACATCCACAGGATCATTAGCATTACGATACATAAACACTCATATAAAAGAATTTAAAGAAATATTTCGTGATTACGTATTGCAAAATAATAAATCTATAAATTCGATCACTTACGATGAATTAATTAGATTTTCTATAGGGATGAAAGTAGAGTTTATTGATCATAACATCATCAATAATGATTATATATTTAAAAAACTATCATATAAATTAAAAGATATTTTTACAACAAGATCTATTAAACATGTGGGAATGCGTGGGTTGAGTTTATTTAATGATAATAAAAGATTAGAGGTAAAAATAAATAAACGTTATTCTTTTGCTTCATACTTAAGTAAAGATATTTATGTAGATTCAATAACTGTATATTGAAGTCAAACAGCTAACAAATCATTCGTTTCAGTCACAAACTTAGGCTCTGTCGCAATTTACTGTTGGGATTCAGAAAAAATCTTCTTAAGAAGGATATTTCTTATAAGGCAATAGAGTATATCAAATTAGTGAGTCCATAATCAATAGATTTCCTTCTATCAATTAATGATCCATTCATCGATTTTTTTATACCTATTGAAGCTAAGTTTTTTTCTTCTGAAATAACTATTATATTTTTCATATTTAGCTCATTTTTACAGATTTCAGATGAAAGCTTTAGAATAATTTTTCCATATCCAAGAATTCAGTATTGAGATTTGGCCTAATACGAACACCCCCTACAATATTATTATTAATTTGGAGCCATCTTGTTATACATATATTTTCTTCTTCTTTAAGACATAGTCCTTTATAATACAGCTTAAAATTGGATATAGCCTCTTTATACTTGATATAATTTATATGATCGTATGTCAGAAAGTCATTTACCATCTTTATAAAATCATTTTTATAATGGTATTGTGGAGTTAATAGTTTCATCATGTCTCTTAAGTTTTAATATTGAATATAATATTATTGCAACAAATAGATATTTTAACTGCCTCCGTGGCATAACCTTTACCCCAGTGTTTATAATCTATTACATAGCCTATCTCTACAGCATCAAGCTCACTAACATAAGCAAACCCTGCTCGACCAATAAAATTTTTTTTTATCAAATAACATAAAGATAGGAGTACCATATTTTTCATATCCTCCTACAAACCTCTCTATCATTACAGGAATATCTTGCTGTGATAACGCCCCATTAGGAAAATATTCTCTATTTTTAGGATTAGTATCTAATGCCGTTAATAATTGGATATTTTCTTCACTTCTTGAAATTGGTTTATATACTAGTCTTTCAGATTGTGGTAGTTTCATATAATACACAAACTTTACAAAAGTGATAATTTACGAGTCTACTAGACCTCAATATTATTATCTACCTCTATATAGTACATACTATAAATAAAATCAATCTCTCTATAATACAAATGGATTTAGTAAAAAACATAAAAATATTGTTGATAATCATTATCAATAAGTATAAGATCTAGCTATTCTCTTTTCATTTTAGAGTTAAATACTATGAAGTCACTTGTTACAATCATATCTCTAGTACCTGCTATACTCTTAGCAAATACTCAAACTAATGATTCTTTTAAAAGCTTAGAAAAACAATATAATGGGAAGCTTGGTGTTTATAGTATAAACACTCCTAATAAAACTTCTTTCAGTTATAATGAAAACTATCACTTCCCTATTTGTAGTGTTTTTAAGTTTTTATTAGTTGGTGCTATTTTAGAAAAAGATATGCACAATAAAGGTTTTTTAGAGAAAAAAACATTGATTTCAGAGCAAGATGTTAAAGGTCTTGGATATACTCCAGTTACTGGGAAAAATATCAACAAATCACTTACAATTTCAGAACTTTGCTTTGCTGCAATTCTTAGTGATAATGCTGCGGCAAATATTCTTGTTGAACAAATCGGTGGGATTAAAGAAGTTACTAAATTTGCTAAAAAATTAGGTGATCATGATACTATCATAAAAGATGATGAACCAAAAGTTAACTATACATCCCCTGATAGCAATATAAATAAAACTACTCCTAAAGCCATTACATCAGACCTTTACAAGTTAGTTTCTGGAGATATTTTAGATAAAAAACATAAAGAAATATTTATTCAATACCTACAAAAGAACTATACAGGTAAAAATAGAATAGCTGTAGGTATGCCTAAAAATTGGATAATCGGTGATAAAACTGGAACTTGTGGGGAATATGGTGCAACTAATGATATTGCTATTATATGGCCACAGAATTCAGAACCTTTTGCTTTAGGAATGATGTATACAGATCCTACAGATAAAAAAGCTTCAAGTAATGAAAAAATTATTCAACAAGCAGCTAAAATAGTTAGTGGTAATATCTTAGCTAAAAAATGAAAATAAGAAATTTGTTACATTTGTGAATACTATTTAAGGAATTTAATACTATTCATTGTATTAACTCACTCATCATGTCTAAGCTTATAATTCCTTCATTTAAAAGAGATATATCACCAACTTGGTGAGCATACCAGCAAATAGTAACACTACTATATATAGCTCTAAGTATAGCTATAGTATGAATATTACTTTCAACCTCTCCATAAATATTCCAAAATATTGAATGTGCTTCTTTAGGTAAGTATTGATATACAATAGCAAGATCTATGGCTGGATGAATAAGTTCAGAATCTCCCCAATCAATAATTCCAGACAAATCATTATTATTAATTATTAAATGCTTAGAATATAAGTCACCATGACATAATCTAATCTCCTTAGGAATAGTAATATCCATATTTTCTTTATAAAAATTTTCAATTTTAGAATGTCCATTTGGCAAATTCTTTTTTATTAAAAAATCTATGCGCTTTTTAAATTCTTCATATCTATATCTAAAACCTAGTCTATTCATTTGATCCCTTTTTATTCCCAATGAAATACATCTTTCTATAGGAACGCTATGCAATTCCTTTAAAAAAACTGCTAACTTTTTAGCTATGAATATTCTATTGTCACGATTTAATTTAGCAGTATCTCCAGTTAAACCAGATATATAATTATGAGCATAAAATATATATTCAAATGACTTTGGATATGAACATATATATTTTGGATAAGGAGTATTAATATATTCTGATCGAATACAGTTTGATAATATATTTATTTCATTTGATAATAGTCTTTCAGCTCTCTTATGTTTAGGGAATCTAAAACATAAGTTTTTATTAACAATCCACGTAGTATTATCCCAACCTTGTCCGAGTAATTTAATATTTTTAATTTCAATATCAGGGAAGTTTATATTTATAATTTCAGCTACATGATTGGCTGATTTTATATTTTTATTCTCCCATGGCCTCTCATTCATTTATAACGCCCCTTACTACAAGTAGTATATTTTAATAAACCCAAACTTCCTAACTACCCTTTTAACTTTTGCAAAAACAAAAATTACAATCAAGATTATGAGATTACAAATACTGTAAAGATTTAAAGCATCATATTATAATCAAAAATAAGAAGTTCGCCACATTGATGAAACATTATCAACAACCATACTTCTATCTGGAATATTATTTAAGAAATGTAATCCTGTACGTTGTTCAATGTCTTTTATAGAAGCTCTATAGTTAGCTATCTTTGTTTTATTAACTCTTGCATTTGGCATTACAAAAGCTATAGCCTTATTTTTAGATGGTACATAAATTATCTTAAAGAAATAATCTGGTACTGCTATCTTATTATCACCTATAGTTTTATGGATTGTTTGTTTTTTGTATATTGGTCCAGTATAGACATATATACTGTCATACATATTTGCCCAAATACGTTCATCTGTCTCAAGTCTTTCCCAACCTTGTCTATTAAGTCCAGCCTTCTGTGGTGACATATTAGATAATAAAAATGACTCCTCTGCTGATTTCTTACTAAAGTCCATAGATGCATAAGATGCTAAATGCCCTCGATCATAACCAGAATGCGAATAATCATCTAAAGTCGCTCTATAAACAAAAGGTACATCATCATCTTCTTTAAACTTATCATTTCTCTTAAGCTTATTAGCTACTTTTGCTTTTGTTAGTTTAAATGCAACCCAACTTGCTTCTTTTGTCTTATAGTTATAACCAACCACATAGCCATCTCTACATAGATAAAGATTTACCTGCCCTAAACCACTTGTTACATCAAAGCTAGGATTACCATAAATTAAGAAATCATGGCAGTAATTAGTTACTGCAGGTAAGGTTCTTTGGGGTGAATATTGCTTTAAGTCATTAAATTGATTTGCTTGCTGTTTTTTAGCATCATCACTTTGAGAAAAAAACTTAGCTACAATATTTTGATTATCTTTCGTAGTATAGTTACTTTTTATAGGGATACTTGAAAAGTAGTTATATATGCTATGCCTAAAACTAATAAACCTTTGCTTTAGATCATATTTATCAAAAAAAGTTCCCGAAAAGCCTCCAGCAATAGCTAGGCCCAGAAAGATAAGTATTTTTATAATCTTAAAGGTAGAATTTTTACTACCCTTAGAACTATCTTTTTTATCTGTTGTTTTCTTTGTCATTTCTAATACTTGTGTTATATCATGACTAGATCACGATATCTATAAGTTCATAGTACTATTTAATATGTCTAGTTTTAAATAATAAGAAATCTCTAACTTCTTGCTCTTCAATCAAAGGTAGAATTTCTTTTCTAATTCTACTATAGTAGTTATTAATAGTTTTCTTCTCAGTATAAGTCAACATCCAAGTTTCAATCATTTTAAACTCATAAGGAATCAAAGTTAGATCTTCAAAACAATAAAATTGACCATGGCCTGTAGGAGATTCTTGATTACGTTGTTTTACATAGCATAGATTCTCAATTCTAATACCAAATTCGCCAGAAAAATATGCTCCAGGTTCATTACTTAAGATCATACCAGGCATAAGCTCTACTTTTGATGATGAGTTTATTCTCTGAGGTCCTTCATGCACTCCTAAAAAGCTACCAACTCCATGACCAGTACCATGACTATAGTCTGAACAGAAATGCCACAGATGTTCACGAGCTAACACATCAAGCTGAGATCCTGTTGTCCCTTTAGGAAAAACAGCTCTACCAAGACCTAAATGGCCTTTTAATACTAATGTGTAATATCTTCTATGCTCTTTTGACGGCCTACCGAAGTGTAACACTCTTGTAACATCTGTAGTACCTTCTTTATACTGTCCTCCAGAATCACATAAAAATGGAGCATCATCTTTAATTTCTTTATTTGATTCTTCCGTAGCACTATAATGAGGTAATGCTCCATGCTCAGCATACCCAGCAATATAATCAAAACTATCTTCTAAATAATTCTTTTGCTCCGCGCGATACTCTGCTAATTTAGCTATAGCATCTAACTCTGTAGCACCTTGGTAATTATTTTCCATCCAATGCCACCATTTAATAAATGCTACAGCATCTTTTTTATGAGCATCTTTAGCACCATTTATTTCTATAGAATTTTTTAGCGCTTTACTAATGACGATAGGGTTATTACCTTCTATTAGCTGACTATGTTCATTTTCATTTACAGCTAACTTAACAGCGTAACTAGCAACATTATTATCAATCACAAATTTTGCAGCAAACTTCTTTAAATCATTAAAGAACTCTTCATAATTCATTATTACAACGTTATTCTGCTCAAGATGTTCTTTAACCTCTTGCGTGACCTTATCACTATTGATATATAAGAAAGTATTTTCAATAGTTACAGCCATATAGCAAATAGCTAAAGGCGTATTTTTTATATCTCTTCCTCTTATATTTAATGCCCACATGATTGAATCTAAACTTGTCTCAATCAAGCATTCTGCATTTATAGACTTTAGATAACTTCTAATATTTTTTAATTTTGAGTCAACAGATTGTCCAGCATATTGGATTTCATGAACAAAAACTTCTTCAGCAGGAATAGCATTCTCTTGGTTTAGCTTTTGTTGAGCTTTCGCAACTAAATTTTCACTATCAAAGATAACTTTTCCACCATTTGCTTTTGCTATAGATAGTAGCTTTTCAGCGCCAGTAATACCTATTTTTTTAGGATCTACTGCTAATGTTTTACCATTAAAATTCTCTTTTAACCACTCTTCAATTTTTGATTCATAACCAGTCTGTTTTAATAAAGCAAAATACTTATGATCTAATTGAGCTTCTGCTTGGGAAAAATATCTACCATCAGTTGATAAAAATGACTTATCTATTGTTATTAAAACATCACCTGCGGAACCATCAAATTCACTAATCCAAGCACGATACTGCCAACATTTCGGCAGATACTCATTATTATGGTCATCAGTAGAAGGCACTAGATAAAAATCATAGCTTTTTTGTTTCATTATTTCTTTTAAAACTTGTAATTTTTCAGACATTTAGATCCCCTTATTATCCCTTTTAAATTTATTCAAACCATACAAATGTAGCTTGTCTACCTGTCACACCCTCTTTGCGATATGAGTAGAATCTTTTATTACTATATGTGCACAAACCAGAATCAACTATGTCAAAACAATGATTATCATTTAATATTTGCTTGGCAATAAATTTCATATCAAATAAATACTTACCTTCACTCTTTTGCCTAAAAGCCTGGCCAAAATTCTCATGCTGCTGTACAAATTTATCATGAACATCTTGACCTACCTCATAAAAAGGCTCGCTAATACAAGGACCAAGCCAAGCCACAATATCAAGTCCAACAAACTCTTTTAGAGTCTCTTCTAATACCCCTTTTGATAAACCTTTCCAACCTGCATGTACTGCAGCAACTTTTGTCATACGTTTATCAAATAAAATTATTGGCAAACAGTCTGCAGTTAAAACAACACATGCTTGTTTTGGTCTACTTGTAAATATAGCATCACAAAACTCGCCATCATATTCATCAAAATCTTTAACAATATTTGTATGATTTTGTCTTAACCATTTGACATCAGCATTTACATAAGACTTAAATAAATTACGATTTTTTTCTACTACAAGGTGTTTATCTCCTACACTATCTGAGAGATTTAATTTAGCATACTTTTCTTTACTAAAACCTTGTGTATTATTGGTATATCCTAACTTAAGTCTAGTAAAAGGCGTATTAACAAAAACTACTGACATGTTTTAAATACCTACTTTAGATTATTCACAACCATAGCGATTTTTGACATAATTCTCAACAATCTCAATAAATTCTCCAGAGATATTGTCTCCGCGCAAAGTATGGGCTTTTTTACCATCAATAAATACTGGTGCAACAGGAGATTCACCACTACCTGGTAAACTTATTCCTATATCAGCATTTTTAGATTCTCCAGGTCCATTTACAACACAGCCCATTACAGCAACTTTCATACTCTCAACACCTTTGTACTGTTCTTTCCATTGGTGCATTTTCTCATCTAAATGCTCTTTTACTTGACTAGTCAACTCCCTAAAGAACGAGCTTGTTGTTCTACCACACCCTGGGCAAGATGTTACACTTGGTGTAAATGTTCTCATTCCTAGATTTTGTAATATTTCGCGACAAACTCTAACTTCCTCAGTACGAGGAGCATTTGGAGCTGGCGTTAAAGATACACGTATAGTATTACCTATTCCTTGCTGTAATAATATACCTAAACTTACTGCGCTTGCCACGACACCTTTAGTACCCATACCAGCTTCTGTAAGACCTAGATGTAAAGCATAATCACATTCTTTTGATAATTTTTGGTACACTGCTACTAGATCTTGAACTTCACTAACTTTACAAGAGATTATAATTTTATCTTTAGCTAAACCAAGTTCCTCAGCATACTTAGCACTTTCTAATGCAGATGTTATTAAAGCCTTATGCATTATCTGCTGTAAACTTAATGGCTGCTCTTGAGCATTATTCTCATCAATCAATCTCGCTAAAAGAGCTTGATCTAAGCTGCCCCAGTTTACTCCAATACGCACAGGTTTATCATTTTCTATCGCTATTTTAACTATCTCAGCAAATTGTGTATCTTTTTTCTTACCAAAACCTACATTACCTGGATTTATACGATACTTTGCTAAAGCTTTTGCACACTCCGGATACTTACTTAAAAGAGTATGGCCGTTATAATGAAAATCACCAACTATTGGTACATGACAATCATGCTTTGCTAACTCTTTAACAATATCAGGTACAGCAGCTGCTGCTGGTTCATCATTAACTGTAATTCGAACAATCTCACTTCCTGCTTTATGTAAAGCTAAAATTTGCTTAACTGTTTTTTCAATATCTGCGGTATATGTATCAGTCATCGACTGGACTACAACTGGATTATCTCCTCCAATTAAAACACTACCTACTTTTACAACATTTGTTTTACTCATATCAAAGATTCCAAAAAAATATATTTATACTTCAAATAATCATACAAAAATATACAATGTAAGATTATACCATTATAAAGTTGATTTTTCAGACCTATGTACTTTAAAGATTTAGAAAATTACTTAAATGATTATTTTGAAGTAAATGACTATAAAGACTATGCACCTAATGGCTTACAAATACAAGGTGATAGAGATATTAAAAAAGTTATAACAGGTGTTACAGCATGTCAAGACCTTATTGACTCTGCTATACAAGAAAATGCGGATGCTATTGTTGTTCATCACGGTTATTTTTGGAAAGGTGAAAGTTACCCCATAGTTGGCATGAAGTATGAACGTATCGCAAAACTTATAAAAAATGGCATACATCTTTTTGGCTACCATTTACCACTAGATGGGCATAGAAAAATTGGTAATAATATCCTTTTGGCAAAAAAGCTAAATCTAAATGATATAGAATTCTTTGAGACAGGATCTAAACCTGATATTTCAGTGATAGCAGATTGTAACTTAGACTTAACTAACTTTAGCAAGCTTATTCAAGAAAAACTAAATCGACTACCTACTGTTATAGCTGCAAAAAACCAAAATAAAAGAGTTGCTATCTGTTCAGGTGGAGCACAAGACTTTATAGAGTATGCTTATAATGCTGGAGCTAATACTTTTATATCTGGTGAAATATCAGAAAGAACTACCCATATAGCTCGTGAATTAGGGATAAATTATATAGCAGCTGGACATCATGCAACTGAAAAAGAAGGCGCTAAAGCTATTGCTAAACTGTTAGCAACAGAGTTTAGCTTAGACACAAAGTTTATTGATATTGATAATCCTGCTTAGTTATATTCTTTTTAAATAAAAAACTTAATATTGTTGGTATAAAAGCAAGAATAGCAAATATAATAATTGTAATATCAAATGCTGTTTTTACACTAAAAGTGTTAAAAAACCAATTTAAAAATATTGCAGAAAGTGAAACAGCCATCCCAAAGGTTAGTTGAAATAATATATTATTAATTGCATTTGCATCACTAAGGTTAGGTTTTGGTACATCAATAAATATTCTAGACATATAAGCTGTAAATAAAATTGATCTTATAGCGCCATTTACAAGTAAAATTATACTAATATAAAATAAAGGCGATGTCTGTGTTATTGTTAATATTATAGCAACAGCTATCATCTGAACAATACTTCCTATAGATATTACTAGCTCACTACCAAACGTTTTAATCAAACGATTTACAAATACTTTAGCTCCTAAGTTACCGATAAACATTATCAACAATAAACTCCCAGCTTTTATAGCTGAAAAACCTAAAGCTTGCTGGAAATATAAAGGTATAACAAAAGGCATAGCTCCTGTTGTTATTCTAAAAAATGTAGAGTTTATGATAGAACTTCTAAAGCTATGTATCTTAAAAGCAGAAATATTTACTATGTGATTTTTTGATTTTTTATAATGTATAACGCTTAGTAATGATGTAACAATCAAACCAACTATAAATATAGACCTATAACTTCTAAAGATTGAATCTTTTAAGCACGACTCAAGTAAGAAAATTACAGACATAATTAATACTGCTAGTATTATAAATCCCTTAAAATCAAATGTTTTTTTCTCTACAGCTGAAGTTTTTGTATTGTTTAACAGAAAAACAGATAAAACACATAGCACAACACCTATTGGAATATTTATAAAAAACATATATCTCCAACTCGCATATTTTACGATATATGCACCTAGAATTGGACCTATAACTGGTGCTATTAATGCTGGCCATACCATCCACGCAATTGCCTTAAGGTATTGATCTTTAGGAGTTTGCTTAAATATTATCGTTCTACCAACAGGCACCATAAGTGCAGCTCCAATCCCTTGAATAATCTCAGCAACAACTAGCATCAATATATTAGTGCTTAAACCGCATAGTAAAGAACCTAAGCTAAAAACAGCTATTGATAAAACATATGTATTTTTATCGCCCACTCTATTACTAATCCATGGAGCTATTAGTAAAAAAACAGCTATTGATGTAGCATAAGCAGTAATAGCTAAATTTATATAACTGAAATTTATACCGAAATAATTAGCCATTTTGGGTACAGCTGTGACGACAATGGTGCTATCAAGCATTTCCATAAAAAAAGCTGTTGCTATTATAAGTGAAATTATATTTTTTCTTTGAATCATTGTAGTTATCCTTTTATGCATAGTTACAGCAATCCCGTGAAGGACTACCTTTTAATTAAAAAACTATGCGTTGGATAACGTTAACGCTTACGTTTTGATAAAGATTTATCAAAATACCTGCGAGCATTATAACATAATGAAAAATAAATTAAATAAGGGGCTGTCCTAGATAAGTTTACTTTAAACTCTCTCTAACCCAGTGTCTAATTAGCTTTAGCTGTTCCTTAGAATCACTGTGGTTAAATCTCCACTCACATTCCTTCAAAAACAAGTAAGA
>NZ_VXKQ01000027.1 GCF_008711465.1 Francisella sp. SYW-9 | reverse complement strand
AAAGAAATGAAAAAGCTGCACGTAAATTCTTTAAGAAAGCCATTGGTAGGCATGGTTTGCCAGAGAAAGTAAATGTAGATAAATCTGGTGCTAATGAGGCTGCATTACTGACTATCAATATCTACTTATTTTTACTAGGGATATGGTTAACTCATGGTATTGAAATTAGACAAAATAAGTATTTAAATAATTTGATAGAGCAGGATCATAGAAGTATTAAACGATTGACTCGACCCATGATGGGATTTAAGTCTTGGGACTCCATGGAGTCCACTATCGCTGGTTATGAGTTAATAAATATGATTAGAAAAGGTCAGCACATTAATGCTGAAAATATGACTATTTGGGATCAATTCTATTCTATAGCAGCATAACTGTATCTAGAGCATACTGATTTCATGAAAATTGTCACTGATTTAAATATTTGCGACAAAACCGAGATGACTCTGTTTTCAAGTCTTTATATTTGGCTATAGATTATTTGACTAAAAAATGGTCTATGCCTATGAGATATTGGAATGAGGCTATGCCTTATTTCGCTATTGAATTTGAAGATAGAATTCAGAGGTTTATGTAAGTGAATTTACACATTTATTTGGAAAGGCTCTCACTGATTTAAACATTTGCGACAGAACCCAACTTAGAACTTCAATAATTAGAATGCTCTCTTAAGCAGCTGTTCCAACAACACCAACAACAACTTTCTGAGTACTATCACCAGACCATGTTGAAATTGGTGTACCTTTATCCCACTTACCAGAAAGAGATATAGTACTTGTTAACTCAGTCTCATTTTGTGATGTAGTACGAAGATAAGAATCACCACATTCATGAGCAATTAGAGCTTGGAACTCACGAGTTTGTTCTTCATTCATTGTGAATTTCGCACCTTGAGGATCAAAGTATTGCACTATCGTACCTTTATTAGCTTGATCAACTGTTTGCTTTTCATTAGCTGCTGCTATCTCTACAGTAAGCTGAGCTTTTGCACCACCTGTTAACACTTTAGTAAGACTTGCATTTAACTCTTTTGCGATTGCTTTATTAGTTATAATATGTAAACTAATTGTCTGAGCAATAGCATCAAATTCAACATATTCTACTTTGAAGTTTACAGAAGCTGAGCCTGGAGCTTTACTACCAATATCATAGTAAGGTAGCTTAGTGCTTATATCAATAGGCCCTGCTTCTGCTGCGAATTTCAATTGAACAAATACAGCATCGTGCGTAGGTGAAGGCGCTGTAAGGTTAGCATTAGGATGCGAACCAGGTGATAATGTCATTCTCTGACCATCTATTGCTATAAAATTTGACATTTAAGTATCCTTATATTTTTGTTAGTTAATTATTAGCTTTTATGAGTTAAGCCTTGCTTCAACACTTAACTCAACATCCATACCTTCAAATTGAACGTGTGGAAGGATTGCGATACTAGATTTATACCAACCTATTTTTCCTTCTATTGGGTCTACAGAAATCTCTGCAGCTTTAAAAGGGAAATAACTTTTAGTTAAATCAGTTGGGCTTGGTACAGTAGTAACATAATGGTTTATCCAACTAGAAAGAGTATCTGTAATAGATTCTTTAGTCGCTGAAGATCCAATACGATCACGCATTATCATTTTTATATAATGCGCTAGTCTAGTTATCGAATATGTATATGATATATTCGCTATAAGCTGTGAATTCTCAGAATCCTTCGGATCCTTATACTCTTCTGTCATCTTTAATGAGTTAACACTAAAGAAACATCCCTCTAAAGTACCCTTCTTATACACGAATGGCATAAATCCAGCATTAGCAAATTCTAATTCTCGATAATCAGGTATCACAAACTCTGTAGGAACCTTTAATTCTTCGTATCCTCTGATATCAAATGTATGTGCAGGAAGACCTTCAACAGTACCACCTGAACGTGGACCTCTAATACTCTGACACCAGCCTGTTATCCTAAATGCTCTCATTAAATTCTTAGCAAATAAAACAGATGAATTACCCCATGTATATTCTTCATTTGAAAGAGGATTTGTTATTTTTTCTTTAAAGTTCTTAATATACTTACCTGTTGTTGGATTATTATCAGGATCGTATGGCGCTCTTAACAAGAACTGAGGCGTTGTTAAACCAATATACGCTGCTTGCTCTGTCTTACGAAATTTATTCCATTTGCCATACTTTGGATGCTCCATCAAAGCACTAAGATTTTTAATATCAGCTAAATCCTCTGCTGTATCACAACCAAAGAATTTTGGACTAACTGCGGCTATAAAAGGAGCATGGGAAGCTGTAGCTATTTTTCCCATGATTGAAAGCCAATTTATATCATCTTGAGTATTTTTAAAATCATATAAGCCAATCATCGTACCATATGGTTCTCCACCATATTGATCATACTCACTGACATATAGTTTCTTAAACATATCACTAGATGAGATATCAACCGCATTAGTCTCAAAATCATCTAATAATTCTTCTTTAGAAACATCTAATACAGAAATCTTAATTGGCGCATCATTTGGCTTATCTAAATAGATTTCATTGATAGATAACCACTGCTTTTCTAATGCTTTAAACTTCTCATTATGGATAATATCATTAACTTGCTCTTCTATTATTGTATCGATACGATTGATTACATTGCGAGTTAAATGTTTATTATAAAGGTTCATATCTTCATTTTTTGCATTTGCAAAAATAGCTGATAAGCCAGCAGCTAATCTTAATACATCATCAGAAGTTATATCTGTTTGATTATTAGCATCAGTAACATACTCATAGTCTACTTTTTGTAAAGCATTTTCAGTCGTCTCAAGGTTCAAGCTAGAAAATAACTTTGACAAATTAATTTCTTCTTTTGTTTGTGTTTCTGTAGTAACTTCAGACATTATTTATCTCCTTCTTCAGCAGGGATAACTTCACCTTCAATAGCCTCTTCATTAATCATCTTGAAGGATTCTAAAGCAGGTAGCTCTTGTTTTATCTTCTCTAAAGTTGTTTCATCTCTAAGGATTTCTTTTACTAAATTGCGAAAACCTTTATTATTGTCAACAGTAGATTCAAACTCTTGCACCATTTCTCTTAGTTTTATTAGAGATTTAAGTTGAGGCACTGTTTCCGCGATTACGCCAGGTTGAAATGATTTCATTGAATTAATTTTTAATTTAACATCTAGATTTGGAGATTTTGATGGAGATATACGATTTGGTACTGAGATATTAAGCTCCATATCCATATCTTTCATCATAGAGTCAATCGTGCCATCCATATGACGAATTTTTCTTTCTTCAAAGTCTTCTTTTCTATCTTTTGATAAACCCTGAGATAAATCTCCCATCACTAACAACCTAAAAGGTAACTCTTTATCTTTTAATTCTCCATCAACCTCAGTTTTATAGCGAAGCATCAACCGTGACTTTGGTATTTCGTCATTTACTGCCATTTCAATTTTCTCCTATTTATTTTATAAACTTTTTCCACCCCCCTTATTAAGGAAAGTGGTTTTTTAATCTATCCCGTCAATTTATGACAGTCTACCACTTCATTTTCCATTATATATTCAAATTAATATGGAATCATATAGTTTATAGCTCTTTTCAATGGCTTTGTTTCTGAACCCCTAAATTTATTTTAATGGATAGCCCTAGGATACTGTATTTATTCTAAAATAAGTGACAAATTAGATTACAAAACAGAAATTTTTTCATTACAATATATTAATTATTTTGAATTGATTGTTATATCTTATTCTAAAATTGAGCTTTTGCATGCAAATTTAAAAAATAGGTAAAATGTTTCACTGACTGAGAACAACTGATAAAATCTAACAAATTAAATAGGATACTAAATGAGCAAAGCAAGTGAAGAATTAAATGATTTATTTAGAGGTGATCAAGGTTGGGAAGTTATTAAACGGTCTAACTTTGAGGTTTTAACTGAGTGTACAGAATTTATAGAAGGAAGGAAGTTTCATGAAGTTATAAAGGCTATTTCTGAATATGTTCAAGAAGATAAAGTTCTTGATATACAGTTTTTTTGTCTTTATTTGCAGGCTTATTTAAATCTAAATCATAGTGCGGATGATTTTGTTACAACTCTAGAAGCCTTAGCCGAGATATTGGGTAAGTATGAGTTGATTTCTCCTATTAATAAAAAGGATATGATAGTTATACGTAGCATCATATCTTTAACCAATGAAGCTAATGATGCTTTGAACTATTACAAGACTGATATTTCAAATACTCAATTAGACCTAATTAAGACTCATATAGGTGAAATTTATGAGTTATTAAATTCTAGTATTGAAAAGGCTGACTTAGCCGAATTTAATAAGTCAAAGAATCAATTTTTAATTACAGCATCTAAGTATCTTATAAAAGAAGAAGGTGGTGCTCAAGAAACTCCAGAAGTTGAAGAAAAGCCACCTACTTCAAGTGATGAAAATAAAGATGATAGGTATAGTTTCCATTGGGCAAACCTGTTATTAAAAATATCAAGATTTAGCAAGCTAGCTAGCTCACCAAATGGGACAGCAGATAAGTTTGAACAATCATTATTATTTGATTCTATTCAAACTGAAATTCAAAAATTTAATCCTATTAAGTACTTTCCAAGGGAGTTTCAAGTTTTTCTAAATGCAGTTACTCCGGAGACGTATACTGCTATTCAACAAGTTATTGAGGGAAGTAAAGGCTCACCTTTATGGGGGTTTATGCTTAAAAAAGTAGAGGCTAATATAGAGGTTGATCCTGATAATATGCAGGTAGGAGTTGGCGATTTTAATGTTGATAATATTTTAGAGCTTTCTAACCAAAAAACCATGGCTGAAAATAACTATGATGAGGAAGGTCATAATAATTATGAGCTGGATCATGGTTATAGTCATAACCATCAAGATGATGACTTTGATTCAGCATTTGATTTAGATTTATGAAGAGAATAAAAATTTAACTAATTATATTTAAATATGGGATAAACCATGCAGCAAATAAATTGGCATTTAGGACAGGCGGTATTACCTAAACATTTTACATTATCACAGCGTTTTTCAGCTCAGCGTAATATAAACCTCTGTCAAATTAATTCGGCAACTGACTTTTATGGTTTAGCAGAGCTTAAGATAGATGAATATTTATTAGAGAAAAATATCTTTAGAATAGAGTCGTTTATGTATATAACCCTTAGATCGGAATATATCCATTATCAGCGCTCGAGCTATCCAAAATCTTTGGAGCTAAATTTAAATACGGTTGACTCAGATACAGCAGAGATTGTTATTAGCATTGATGAGAAACCTTTGATTGAGAATATCAATGATGGTACTATCAAGGTTCAAACCAAGTTGTCAAACATTTCTTTAGTAATTAATCCGGAAGAGGTTGATGAGCTAAATAGCTTTAAGATTTTAGTATTAAATAAGTTAGAAGATAATAAATGGACATTAGGAGAATTTTTGCCGCCTATTTTAACTACTAAAAATTATGGTTTTAATTTAGTAATCAATAAGATTAATAACCTATTACAAATTATATATTCATATATATTAAATGAGCGCTCAACGAACTCTGCTATTTCGGCAGTTAAAGTAACATTGTTAAATAATATTTCAAATAGTTGTAATCAACTTCGTTATTATCTATGGCAGTTATCTTATACTAAATATTCGCCAATGTTTATATTTCATGCTGCACAAAAAATATATTTGGATTTGTTACAGTATCAGGATATAACTGAGCTAGATCCAGCATTAGTTTATAGACATGATAGATCATTAGATAGTTTTCAGCAATTGATTAATGCTATATTTGAAAAGGTTTTACATACAAAAGCCATAGAGTACAAGACATTTAAGGCAATAGAAAATCTACTATCTACAGGAGTTATAGAGTTTGAAGCATTAAATCGTAAGAAACATTACTTAGTAGTACGTAAGCCTGTAGAAGATCATAGCTATTCACTATTGATGATTAAGCTTACATCTCCAAGTAGAATAGAGCATGTCAATAAATATGCGATGGTTGGATTAAAACTCTCAAAGCTAGATTTTAATCCTTTACCTGTATCTAGTGTTGATAAATATTGTGATATATATGAAATTTTACCATCAAGAGAATGGGATTATATTTTAAGTGAGCAAGTGATTTGCTTATTAAATAATAAAGATGTAAGTGATTTAAAATTTGTTTACTATTATGTGTAAGTATTTAGAAATGGATATAAATGAGTATAAATGAATTAAACAAGATACCTACAACTCGACTAAGACAATTAGACCTAATGGTTCTACTAGAATTGTTGTATCGTAATGGTTTTGAGGCTGATGATATTACTTTTGTGAGCCGCCTTAGTTTAAGCCAGGCTGGTAGATTAATAGAAGATGTAATCTTTGAGAATTCTGGTGTTAAACTTATAGTAAATATGGGTATTTTATCGGCTAATTCAGCATTGCCAGACCATGTGCTAGATTTCTTTTCTTCTCATAATGAATCCACATCATTTAATGTTCTAAACTCTTTAGCAAGTAAACTTTTAAAAAGTCAAATAAACATGCTTTTGACTGAACAGTCTAATGACCTGAAAAACTTATATTTAAACGGAGATATTCTTTTTACTCGGAATGATAATTTTTTTTATTCGTTATCATCTTTTAATAGTTTGTTTGAAAGGGCACTGACGCAATTTAATTTAAATGTTAGATCATTATGGAAGCTAGACCTTATTGATAAGTCTAGTTATCTGGATAGCAATAGTTCATTTTCAAATATGCACCTTGGGAATAAGTTATTATCTCCGAAATTGCATTTTGACATAACAATTCAGTCTGAAACTTTATTTAGTGAAAAAACTTGTAAAGAAATATCTCAGTGTATTGATAGTTTAGTTTTAAGTGAACATTTTGAGTCAAATAGAAAATACATAGCGGTGAATGTTTGGCTTATTGTGCATCCTATAAAAATTGTTTTTATGCCATTTAATTTATCAGATAGTACTGAGCTGATGAGCCATAAGATAAAAATCTATGAGAGGTATGAATATGGATACTAATTTAAAAGAGATTCAGTCAAAAGAGCAGCTTTACCAGTATCTAGAATCAAGTAAATACAATAAAAATGATATCTTAAAGTCTAGGGATCTAAAGGCGATTATTGATGCCGTAGATTATACAGTGCAACGCTCTACGTTAAGTACGCAGAATTTCTTGTTACAAAGAAGGTTTAACCTTTTCTATAGTTATTATCCACATTTCTTTCAGCATATCCCAAATCATGCTATCGTAGAAATATCAGCTAATCAAAACGATAAGTTTATAGATTTAGAATTAGGAGAGGAGTTTGCATTAAATTTTGATGATAATCGTTTTAGGTTTCAGGCAGCTATTCCTTTTTCATTATCTCCATTTGAAGTAATAAATTGTTATTTGGATAAAAGTTTATTAAGTATAGAGTTAGATGCAATTAGACCGTTTAGGTTGGATAGGAATCGCTTTTTATTAAGCTGTAACCCTTTAGCGTTAAAAAATTATCAAATTTATCATCTAATAAATGCCTTACGCCAATATAAAACGGCGAAGATGACACTATACTCTAGTCAATTAGAGAAGCCATTATCTACAAGTGTAGCTTTGAATTTTGATATTAAGTTAAATTTAGAGGTGACTCAAGAAGCTATATTGAGATCTTTAACTCAAGCAGTATTTAGTAATTTTTATGTTGAGTTTGAAAGCTTACCTGAAGATTATCTTTTTTCTAAGATTCTATTAGAAATAGAGGTTCCAAAGTCTAATAATATAGTGAAGCCACTATCAGGTAAAAGTATTAAGACTAATCTTTTGCCAGTTTTTAACTTATTTGAAGATTATGCTATGAAAATTAGCTGTGATTATTCTCAAGAAAGCTATGCAGTAAAACACTTAGATGGTCCTAATGAATATGTTCCAACAAAGCTGTATGAAGTACAGTACAATGATGATAAGGCGTATCATAGCTATTTAAATTTAAGTTCTGCTAAGAGTTATAATCTGATGTTTGAACCTTCAGGGCATATGCGAGTAGCTTTTCTTAAACCATCTTTAGAAGACCTCTCAGAGGAAGCTAATGAGATTGTTATTAATGCGCAATGGACACAAATAGCTTCTGCTGATATTGAGAAAAAAAACTATACTTTTTTACCTCTTAGTCGCAGTATTGGAAGTTTAAAATTTAATATTATTTATAGTTATGGCTTTAAAAGGAACCAGCTTTTAGAAAGAGCAGAAAATATCTTAAAAGTTTTAAATGTTATAAATGCTACAGGTTTAGATGTAGATTTATTTAATACCTTAGTGTCGCTCATAACTAATCATGATATTTATGCTGTTGATTTTATTGATAAAAATTTGATAAGTATTGAATCAGATGGCCAATTTAGTTATGCAATTTATATTAGAACAGATTTATCAAAGTCAGAGTTTATTTTTTATGCTGACTTAGTACAAAAGTTTCTTACCAACCATTTTTCTAGAAGGATAGGTATTCAGATAAATTTAAAAGTAAAAGTTAAATAGGGAGTGTTTATGCACCAAGATATTATAGATGTTTTTGTTACTATAAATTCTTTTATAGATAACTATGATGCAAATGTTGAAATGCAGGATGTAGTGGCATTTCGTGATGAAGTTATTATCAAGACTAGTAATATTCGTGATACGGTTTATCAAGAGCATGGTGAAAGAGCGAGCTTTTATATAGCTTTTGCTATTTATACTTACTGTGATGAAATGATGAATCAGGCAAATCTAAATATGACAAAGAGTAATCCAAACTGGCATTTGCTCCAAGAAGAGGTTTATCAAAGAAATGATGGAGGGGATTATTTCTTTGAAATTGCAGATAGTATTCTAGATAATCCTGTATTTCCAAAGGAGGTTGCCCAAGTTTTATATTTAATCTTAGCGTTAGGATTTAAAGGCTGCTATCTTGGTGTGCAGGCTGAGATTGATAAATATAAAAATAAGCTAAGTGTGGTTTTACCAGATCAAGATATACATGGTCTTAGTTTTGAAACTTTTGAAGGAGTTAATAATAAATTCAAAAAGACGTATAAATCTAGGATTCTTAAGAGTTTATTTGTTGCTAGTGTATGTTTTCCACTGGTCGCTTATTTTGGAATATGGTTTGTTAGTTAATTTATATGAAAAATAAACTATTCTCTCAGATATCTGAAAATATAACTTTCTTTGAAGAGTTTGATAAGGCTCTAAAGAAGAATATTGCTGCTGTGAGTAGTCAAGATAAAGTTCTATCATTAGCGCTAAAAGAGTGCGTGCTAGATTATCTTATTATAAATGAGCATGCTCAGATTGCTCTTGATATCCTTAAAGCTGAATATAGTTTAGTTGAACAAGCGGCTACTTATGAAAGTATAACTACATTATCACAATTATATTCAGGCTTAAAAGATTATGATTATTATGGCTTAAAGGAAAATGTCAAAAAATTAAATGATAAGTCTGGAATAGTATCGAACCAAAATGTCAAAGTACAAGACCTAGCTAAGCAGACTATTCACTTGCTAAAACAAGAAATTAAGGATTATCGTCTCTTTAACTGTTTGGATAAACTATCTAGTTTAATTAGTCATAGTCAGCTAGATATAGAGTTTGGTAAGATTGAGAATATATGTGCGGAGAAAAATAGACTTCTAGAGTATTACAAGACTAATGTATCGCTTTTGGACTTAATTAAAGACTATAGTCAGAAAATTGATGAAGATGAAATAAATCCTAAGTTACAGCAAGATATAATTTCAGAGTTAGAAAGTTTCTTTACCCAAGCTTCAGAAATGTTGGGTGATACACTAAACCCTATTTTGGCTAAATTAGCTAATGAGACTGAAAATACAGCTAATTCTGGTCAAATTCCTTTATTGTTAGAACAGGCTAATGATGCTGTTTTTAATTATAGCTTTGGGACATTACATACTTTGACTATTCAACCACCTGATTTATCAATAATTCCACAAGATGAATTAGTTATCCTTAAAGATTATATTGAGGAATTAGGTAATGATTCATATAGTTCAATTCTTAAGGCTTTAGATAATGCGTTTGGATATATTAAATATCAAGAATTAAGTATAAATATTTTAGATCCTCAAGGTGTAACAAGCTTTAGAGCAGTTCTGTTTGCATTAGCAGAGTTAAAACTTAAAGCACTAACCTCTAATAATAACTATATATGGAATCCAATTATTGAAACTTTAGAGTCAAAATTAGCAGTTGGTAAAAAGGTAAATAACTATGTTGATGATGCTTTAGTTATCAAACTTAAAAATAATTCTAATTTTGCTGCTCTTTTTAAATTAAAGCTGAATATATTAATGTTGTCTACTTATTATGATTTGAGCTTTGAGAGTCTTTTAGGAGGAGTAACTAATACTAATAAATTTACTTTACAAAAAAATGCTTGGTTATCAAATACAAAGTTAAAGGATATTAAGAAAGCAAAACAAGAAGAGCAAGCTTTTTATAAACTAAGCTCACCTAATAATATTAAAGATAAAGATGATCCAAACAAAGATCTCTATGAAAAATTCAATCAGATTATAATTGCGACAGCTAAATTTAAGCAGGTTGAGTTCAAAGATTTCAAAACATTTAATATTGATAATTATTTATTAGATTTTGAAGCAAAAAATAGCTGCGATTTTTTAAATAAGAAGCTTGCATATAAAACTTTATACCAGCGCTATTTTCTGGCTGACCATAATAAAAGCTACGAAAAGATATATTCGCAATGGATTGAGCTTAATGTATTGTACGGTGATGGTTTTAGCACTTGTGGTCTAGAGGAGAATGTTACAACTATTGAGAACTTGCTTATTAAAATTAGAGAGAAATTTTTAAAAGAAGATATGCATGAAAGCTGTGATAAGTTAGTGATTGAAATTTCTAATCTATATATCAAATGCTGTGAAAAGGATTTATGCCGTAATATCAAGGATAAAACAGAGCATGATATGCTTAAACTTGAAAATTTAAAGAATATTTTACAAAAAAAGAATCCTTCAGTAGATGATGTTAAATTTATCAAAAATATTGAAGATACGCTTAAGAATGGTGCTGCTAGGAAAGATAAAATAGATTTTAAGTATATTAGCGAGCTAGAAGAGAACTGTAAAAAGCAGAATCCTTTATTTGGTTCTGGACAAAAGTTAGATGAGTTAAGTCAGCAATTAAATAAGCTCAATCTTGGAGGAGACAAAAAAGCTTGCTTAACAGAACTAAGTAAAGTTTTAGCCAGTTTATAAGGGGATATTAAGATGAATGATATTACAAGCTTAATAAAAAAAATTGATCAAGATCGTATGATTATGGCTGCTTACCCTGGTTTAGAAGCAATAATTCCAATGAAAAATATGCGCCAGTTTAATTTCTTAACACAGTTAGATAGCGTTTTATCTAATCAAAATAGTACACAATGTACTAAGTTAAAAGAAGCTGTCCAGGGAGTTCAACAGCAAGTTTATAACTCTGCTCAGAGCCAAGCAGAGCAGATAAAAAAGATTAAAGATGTCAACCAACAGGATGCTCCTAAGAAGTTATTAGCAAAAATTGATAATCTTAAAGAGCAGCTTAATAATACAAAAGTTAGTTTTCTAACTAAGAAAAAAATCAGTAAGCTTTTATCTGAAAAAGAAAAAAAATATCTTGTATATGCTGAACTTGTTGAAAACGCAGAACAAGCTGCTAATAAAGTTTCAGATTTTAGTTTTGATAATATTAAATTAGAGCAAATCTCTAATTTAAAAGATAAGCTAAAAAGTATGGCTTATTATGAATGCTTGATGGGTGACTTAGGTAATAGCTATTCGCTAATGCCTGAGTTATTAAATAAAAAATGCTTGCTAGAAGGAGATAATTATGAGTAATTTTGTTGTAAGTAATGCTTTGCTTAAGTGTGCATTTGGAGTTGCTCCAACTCCATTAACAGCATTACCTAAAGGTCCGTTTGTTAAAGGTCAAGGCCAGCTTGCTGCTGTTATAAGTGACAGTATATCAATGGCAAATATTAAAGTGTTTGGGATGTGTAATAGTCCATCTAACCCTGCGGGGATGGGTAAGCCAGTTGTTCCAACACCATGCCCTTGTGTCCCTGTCACTCCAGCTCCTTGGGCTGTACCTGCTGTAAAAACAAAAGTAAATGGTCAACCAGCATTATTAAAAAGCTCATGTAATACATGTGTCTACGGTGGGCAGATTAGTATTACAATGCCTGGTGAGATGGTTATAAATGCTAAATAACCTCAGTTCGATAATTATTTCATATCTAAATACTGACAGTTAATCTCAGTGAGTATGTATATCAACAATTTTAGAGAGAAACTTTCGCAAATAATTTTATAAAAGTATATCAAAATAAATTAATTTTAGAGATAGGACCAGTGTTAAGCTAGCTGCGTTTGTGGACCACCCTAAATCTATCCCCTAAGTACCGTAAAATAATATATTTGCACTTTTATTAGTTTTTTCACTATAAAACCTTTTCTTAATTTACGGTAGTGTCCACTAAATTGTGTCTGTAGCTAGTCGACTTTATAATTAAGTTGAAAGAAAAAATAAAGGACTAGCTAATGAAAGATATTAACTCAGAACTACAAAGAAATATACAAGATGTACTACACTATGATAGAGGTACTGCAGTAGAAAATATTGGGTTCTGTCGCAAACTG
>NZ_VXKQ01000026.1 GCF_008711465.1 Francisella sp. SYW-9 | reverse complement strand
AACTCTATTAATTTGTCTTGCTTGTATGAACTTAATCTACTTTTTCTCATCAAAACCATCCTAACATAACTTAGTTATCTAGGACAGCCCCAAATAAAAAGTGAGAGCATAAGACTATATCAAAAGATTTATCTGCAAAAGAAGATAAATCTGGTAGAGTATTATATATGTATCTGCTTTCAGACTTGCCACGGTCATAATCGCTAAGAAAATTATCCATAGACTTTGTGCGAATATTATATAGAGCATCTATAGATGCTATGCTTTTCCATACATATTTATCTTTATTTATACTAAGCTGTTTTATTACTTCTTTTGAAGTTTCAATAATTCTTTGTTTTATATCTTTCTTGGAGAACTGGTAGATTGGGTCTATAGAAGTAACATCTCCACCTATGTTAGTAACTTCATAATTAAAGCTCGAAGGCCCATCACCACAACCTAAAATTTTTGACTTTAAGTCATTTTGTGAGAGCAAAAACATTTGTCTGTATTCTTCAAGACTTCGTCCCCATGGTATAATATTGTTCAATTTCATCTAAAAATACCTTATAAATTAACTTTATAATTTAGTTTTATCTCATCACCAGTGACTCCTCTAAATCCCCAATTAGAGGGTTCACTTTCTATAATACAAATTTCAATGTCATTAAGAGCAATCTTTAATTCTTTACTTATATTGTGAAATAGAGACTTTATTAGCTTTTTCTTAGTACTAGTTTCTCTTCCTTTCATCATTATGATTTCAATAATTATATATTGAGGACTTTTATCATTAGGGAATATCATATTATCCTGATCAAAAGAAATAAAACGGTGAAATTTCTTATCTTTAGGAAAAGATAGTACATCAATTATTGTTGTATGAATTATTTCAGATAATTGTTCTCTAATTTCTTTTAAGTTATTTTCTAAACCAAATATTTTTATTTGTGACATTTTAATGATTTTGTATTAGTTGTTTTAGATATGATAGTTATTTTTCTAAATATTTAGAATATTCTTATATATTTATTTTTCATTACATATAATAAAATTATTATTTCTTTTTTTATAAGAGTATAGTTATGAGTTCAGTTTCTACGGAAAATAAGGTTTTAGGCCTAAAAGATGTAACAATAATGGCAGTTACCGCTAACTTTGGTATTCGCTGGATACCTGTTGCTGCTTGTTTAGGAGCTTCTGCGATATTCTTCTGGATACTTGGTGCAGTAATGTTTTTTTTGCCACTTGTTGTAATTGCGGTTGAACTCTCTAAAAAGCATCCTGATGAGGGTGGTATATACTCATGGACTGTTAGAGCTTTGGGTGAAAAAGCGGGTTTTATGGTAGCTTGGCTATATTGGGTTAATACCGTGTTTTATTATCCCGCAGTGCTTATTTTCTTAGCAACAAATTTTGCATACTTTATTGGTAGACCTGATTTGGTTAGTAATCACTATTATATTACGATTGTAGTTTTAACAGCTTTTTGGCTAGTGACAATTGTTAGTTTTTATGGATTAAAGGCAAATAAATATTTAGTTGATGTTGGAGGTGTTTTAGGTTCATTTTTACCTGCGATTGCAATTATTGTTTTAGGTTTTATTGCATATCTAATGGTAGGGCAAAGTGCGACAGATTTTTCTCTAGAAAATGTTATACCTCATGATAATGTTTGGCATAACCTCTCAACTTTGACAATTATTATGTTCGCGATGGCAGGTATCGAGATTATTCCAACCTTTGCAAACTCAGTAAAAGATGCTAAACGTAATTTATACTATGGTTTGATGATTTCAGCTTTTATTTTATTGGGATTATACATTCTAGGAACAGTTGCTTTAAATCTAGTTGCTTCACCAAATACTATAAATAGTGCTTCTGGACTTATGCAAGCTTTTGAAGTAATTGGTCAAAGGTTTGGCTGGGACTGGTTTCCAAGGTTGATGGCATTCTTGCTTACATTTGCTGAGCTTGCTGCGGTAAGTATTTGGCTTTTAGCTCCCGTAGTTATGTTTTTTAAATGTACACCTAAAGGAATACTTCCTGAGTGGTTACACAAAACTAATAAGCATGATTCTCCTAGGAATGCTTTAATATTTATGGGAATACTTGTGACATTGATAGTATTGCTTACTAATTTCTTACCATCAGTAAATGTGATGTATCAAGCCCTGATACTTATGGCAACAGTACTTTATTTTATACCATATCTATATTTGGTCGTTGCTTACATAAAGCTTATGGATAACAGTTATAAATATATACTAGGTACTTTGGTTTTCATATCAACTTCATTGGGCATTATATTCAGTTTTCAGCCACCTGGAGATCTAAAAGGGTTTTATGATATTGCGATATATGAATTTGAACTGATTTTAGGGCCAATTATATTTATAGCTATAGGCTGGGCTCTTTATAAATTTAGAAGATAATATTTATAAACTACGTAGTGTCTTATCTAACAAGCTAGTAGGTAAAATTCTTTTTAGAATAACAAAAATCCAAGTAGCTTTTGTAATATGGTAGCGGGCTTTGGGTTGTTTTGAATTGATTATCTTTTCTACAACCTTTGCTACTGATATTGCAGGTTCATTAAAAGGAATCTTTTTGTGTTGCCATTTAAGTATTTTTTTATATTCTTCCTTGTGATACGAATTTTCAATATCTATATTTTTTGTTGTCTTGATCATATTTTCTCTAAACTTACTTGTAATTGGTCCAGTATTAAGAGTGCTAATATGAATGTTGGAATCATGTAGTTCAAGTCGTAAAGTATCTGTTAGTCCTTCGACTGCATATTTACTAGCTATATATGGTCCACGATACTTTGAATATACTAGTCCAAATACAGAACTATGTTGAATTATTTTTCCATAGCCTTGCTTACGCATTATTTTGATGGCTTGGCGAGTTATGTTATGAAGTGCAAAAAAGTTAGTCTCGAATTCTTCCCTAAGATATTCTGTTTTGATATCTTCAATAGCTCCTGCTTGACCAAATGCTGCGTTATTAAATATTACATCAAGTGTCCCATTGGTTTTTTTGAGAATATCATTAAGAGCGTCATCAACTTGGGTATAGTTATTAACATCGATGAGATAAGTCTCAAAGCCTTCTGATATAAGTTTATTAACATCTTGTTGTTTTCGAGCTGATGCAAAAACTCGATGGCCAAGCTCTTTAAGATGAACTGCTGTAGCATATCCTATGCCTCCGTGAGAGCAACCTGTTATTAATATTGATTGTTTTTTCATATTTAAGTTATTTATTTTATAACTACTTGTTAGTTTAGTTTAGAATAATAATTATGTAAAACTTACTGTTAGTATTAAATAGTTTTATTATGAACTATTCCAGGGCGCGTAAGCTTGTTAAATTGAAAAAATCTCTTGGTCAAACTAAGGGTCTTAGGTTTGTAGAAGAGAAATTACTTAAAAAGTCTTTATGGCGCTTAAGTTATGGTTCTGTTGCTAGAGCTTTAATGATAGGTTTATTTTGGATGATGATTCCTATGCCTTTTCAGATGGTTCCAACAGTTATTATGTGTGTTTATCTCAGTGCAAACATACCTATAGCTATAGCTTGTGTATGGATTAGTAATCCCATTACATGGTTACCAATATATTTTACTAATTATATTTTTGGTAGTTTTTTGCTTGGGTTGAATATTAATGTGGTAGATTGGCGCGCTTATGCAAATTATGTAATGCAAAATATTGATCAGTTTTGGCGACCGTTATATTTAGGTAGCGTTATTGGGGGATTAATATTAGGAGTAGCAGCTTTTCTATTAGTTTATTTAATTAAGTTCTTGAGAAGAGGTTAGCCTTTTTTTTTTATAAACTTACCAAAAAGTCTTTGTAATAGACCTTTTTGCTTATCATTAGGTTCTTCAATAGAGGTGAAATTTTGTTTTTTCTTTAAAATCTTTACTTCTACTTCTTGTTCTTCTTCAGATTGAGCAGCATCGTCATTTAAATTTTGTACATGGTGATCCTTTATATGAACATATTCTTTATCTTTTATCTCTAGGTTTTCACTTTCATAAGATAGTTCAAGATCAGCTGTTTTAGGAACCTCTGATGATTTGGTTGAGAATTTATTTGGTTGGATTATATAAGCACCATTCTCATTTTTCTTGATAAATCCTTGTTCTGTCAATCCTCTACGATACTTGTAAATCGTACTTTTAGATACACCAAAACTATCTGCTAATTTAGCAGGACTTGTATTGTTTTCTATAGCTTTTAATATAGCTTTCTTAATATCTAGTTCTTTTGAAGCAGGGATTCTCATATTATGTAGCAACTCATCTGTATCTAAGGGGTTATTATAACGTAGCTTTTCATCTTATACAACTTGTCCAGCGGCCCAACCAGAAGCCCAAGCCCACTGAAAATTATAACCTCCAAGCCATCCTGTAACATCAACAACTTCACCAATAAAGTATAGGCCTTTAATCTTGTTGGATTCTAATGTTTTTGACGATAGTTCGTCACAGCTAATACCGCCTAGTGTTACCTCTGCAGTACGGTAGCCTTCCGTAGCCTGAGGATATATAGTCCACTCATGTAACTTTGCATGAAGAGTATTTATATCATTAAAAGATAAATCACAGGCTCTTTTATTTAGTATGCCATCATCAAAAAAAACAGCAACAAAGTTTTTAGGAAATAGTTCTGATAATATGTTTTTTATAATTGATTTTGATCCTTGTGCTTTTTTTTGACTCAAGAATTCATTGATATGTGTATTCGGTGATAGATCAATTTTGATAGGTTCTCCAGTATTCCAATATGATGATATCTGTAAGATAGCTGGTCCGCTTAATCCTTTATGTGTAAAAAGGATATTTTCATCAAAATGTGTTTTATCATTAGATACTCTGCAGAAAATAGAGATTCCTTTTAATTGAGTAAATTTCTTCTGATCTTTTTGATTGAAGATAAAAGGTACTAAACCAGCTCTTTGAGAGTTTACTTTTAGCCCAAATTGTTTTGCTATTTTATAGCCAAATCCTGTAGCTCCCATTGTGGGGATTGATAAGCCTCCAGTAGCAATAACAAATGATTGAGATGTATAGTTATTATCCTGTGTAGTAATATGAAATAGCTCATCTTGTTTCTTTATACTTGTTATTGAAGTATGTAGCTTTATCTGAGCATTATATTTTTTACATTCATCTAAGAGCATATTAACTATATCTTTGGCTTTATTATCACAAAAAAGCTGACCTAAAGTTTTCTCATGGTATGGTACATTATAATCACTTACTAAGGATATAAAGTCCCATTGAGTATAGCGAGATAGGGCCGATTTCATAAAATGTTGATTATCAGCTATATATCTATCAGAAGCGATATTGTAGTTAGTAAAGTTACAACGTCCGCCACCAGACATAAGTATCTTCTTACCAACTTTATTAGCGTGATCTAGTACAAGTACTAAACGGTTTCTTTTTGCAGCTTCAATAGCACACATAAGCCCAGCAGCACCTGCACCGACTACTATCACGTCGAATTTACTATTTGGTATAGTCATTATAGAAAAATATACTTTATTTATAGTTATATGAAATAAAGTATATCAGTTGTTTGAATTTTTTAGGAAAAAGAAATAAAAGAAAAGTATTAATATCTACCTTGTTGGATCATTGCTTCAGCAACTTTTTCAAAACCAGCTAAGTTAGCACCAGCAACTAAGTTGTAGCCAAGGTTATATTTGCTACTAGCAAACTTACAAGCATGGAAAATATTTGCCATGATTTGTTGTAGTTTAGCTTCAACTTCTTCAGCTGTCCAAGATAAACGTGCTGAGTTTTGTGACATTTCTAAACCAGAAACAGCAACACCACCTGCGTTAGCAGCTTTACCTGGAGCTAGGTTTATACCTTTTTTCATTAGGAATTCGATCGCTTCGTTAGTTGTAGGCATGTTAGAAGCTTCAACAACGTACTTAACGCCAGATTCAATAAGTTTTTTAGCTTCTTCAACATCTATTTCGTTTTGAGTTGCCGCAGGGATAGCAATATCAGCTTTTACACCCCAAGGCTTCTCACCTGGGTGCCAGCTAGCATTAAACTCTTTAGCATAGTCTTGCATAGTTTTCTCACCATTACGGATTTTTAGCAAGAACTCAATTTTTTCTTCAGATGTGATACCTTCAGGATCATGAACAAAACCTTTTGAACCAGAGATAGTAACAACTTTACCACCTAATTGAGCAACTTTCTTACATACACCCCAAGCAACGTTACCATAACCAGAAGTAACTACAGTTTTACCATCCATAGTTTCACCGTCATGCTTAAGCATTTCATCTAAGAAGAAAACAGCACCATAACCTGTAGCTTCTGGGCGAATTAAGCTTCCGCCAGATTCAAGAGATTTACCAGTTAATACGCCGTTTTCAAAAGAGTTTCTTACTCTTCTATACTGACCATACATATAGCCAATCTCTCTACCACCTACACCGATATCACCAGCAGGAACATCTCTATCTGGACCAATATGACGTTGAAGTTCCATCATGAAGCTTTGGCAGAAGTTCATGATTTCTTGGTCAGTTTTGCCTTTAGGGTCAAAGTCAGCACCACCTTTACCACCACCCATAGGAAGTGTAGTTAGGCTGTTTTTGAAAACTTGCTCAAAACCTAGGAATTTGATAATTCCAGAATATACGCTAGGGTGGAATCTAATACCACCTTTGAAAGGGCCAATAGCACCATTGAATTGGTATCTGAAACCTCTATTTACTTGAACATCACCATTTCTATCAGTCCATGGTACTCTAAAAGAGATGCCTCTTTCAGGTTCAACCATACGAGCTAAGATATTTTCTTCAATATACTTAGGGTTTTGTTCTAATGCTGGCTTAAGAGTAGAGAATACTTCTTTCACGGCTTGAATAAATTCTTTTTCGTGACCATCTCTTTTTTCTACTTCAGCAATTACGCTATCAATGTATTTTTGAGCATTCATTTATGCATCTCCTTTGTGATTTGAAGTTTATGAGAATACTTATAATATAAAAAATCTCTTTACATTAAGTAAAGAAACTTAATATATAAACATTCTATTTTGTATAGTGCAATTTCTAACTTAATTAGTTTATTAACTAACCAAGCCTTATTAGATAAGATTGTATAATATTTTCGAGGTAATAAAAATCAAATAATTAAATTTTAGGTGTAAAAAAATTGTAAATTATACATTATTATTTAGTCTTGATTATTTGATATGATTTTTGTTAGACAGGTAGCAAGTGAAAATATAAATACACTTTTAGCTCTTATCTACAGAATTATTGATTTTTATAAATATATTTTGACGTCTAAACCTTTTCTAATAGCGTTCCAAAATTATTTTAAATTTAGATATTAAAGAGGATTAGGGTGACATATCAAGAATCGCTTAAATTGATAGAAAAGGCTCAGCAACTTATAGTTGTAGTAACTGATGATTGGCAAAATACTCAAGCTAGGTTATGGTTCTTTAATAAAGATAATCAAAATTATTGGTTGCCGATTAAGTTAGCTATTCCAGCTGTGATTGGTAAAAAGGGTTTAGCATGGGCAGATAAGTCATTGCAAAAAATAGTAGATGCTCAGTTAAAGGTAGAGTCTGATAATAAGTCTCCAGCAGGGGTTATGAGAATTGGTAAATCTTTTGGTTTTGAAAATAAAGAGAACAATGATAAAAATTATATTCCCGTGAAAACAGGGATAGAGTGTATAGATGATAGTAATTCAAAATATTATAATCAGATTATTAACATTAATGAAGTAGAGAAAGACTGGCAATCATCTGAGAAAATGTCTGAGATAATTTTGTATAAATATGGTGTTGAGATCCAGTATAATAAAAATCCTACTAAGCCTAAGAAAGGGTCTTGTATTTTTATGCATGAGTGGAGATCTCAAAATATAGGTACAGAAGGATGCACTGCTGTGTCAGAGAAAGATATTAAAGGTATTGTACAATTATTAGATTATGGAAAATATCCAGTATTAGTCCAGTTACCTCAAAAGATTTATAATAAATTGCAAGAGTTATGGAACTTGCCGAATTTGCCTCAAGGAAATTAAAATGAAAGATTACCTTATTTTTGATAATAAAAAATTACTAGATTATATACAAAAGAACTGCCTAAAAACACCTTGCTATATCTATGATACCCAATTGTTAGAAGATACTTTTTATAGGGCAAAACAGGCATTAAATAGAAGCTTTAAAGATGCAGAGATTCACTATGCAATAAAAGCAAATCATAATCGTGAGATTATTAATTTTGTTAAAAAGCATGGTATGGGTATAGATTGTGTAAGTGGTGGTGAGATAAAAAGAGCTTTAGAGTGTGGAGTTGATCCTAGTCGTATAGTATTTGCTGGAGTGGGTAAAGCAGATTGGGAAATCAATTTAGCTATTGATTCGGATATCTTTATTTTTAATTGTGAGTCAATACAAGAAACAGAAGTTATAAATGAGATTGCTAGAAATAAATCAAAGCAAGTAAATATTTGTTTGAGAGTAAATCCAAATATAAGTGCTCAAACACATCATTATATTAGTACAGGAGAGTTTGATGATAAATTCGGTATTGCGTTTGTAGATGTTCTTAAATGGTTAGATGAGGATTTTGCAAATCTTAAGAACATTAACTTAGTTGGATTACATTATCATGTAGGCTCACAAATTTTAAATCATCAAGTTTTTCAATCTTTAGCTATTACAGCAAATAAACACGTTAAACAACTACGGCTAAAAGGAATTGATATCAAGCATATTAATTTTGGTGGTGGATTAGGAGTTGATTATGATAACCCTAAAGAGAATATTATTGCAGATTTTGAAAGTTTTTTTGAGAGCTTTGCTAATTTTTTTGAATATTGTGATGATGTGAAATTGCATTTTGAGCTAGGTAGGTCATTAGTAAGTCAGTCTGGAATACTTTTATCACAGGTGTTATTTAATAAAACAACCCAAGAAACGAACTTTCTTATAATTGATGCTGGAATGACTGAACTAATTAGACCTGCTCTTTATCAAGCTCAACATAAAATAGTAGGACTAGTAAATGATACACCTAATAAAGAGCGCTACCATGTTGTTGGGCCTATTTGTGAGTCAAGCGATGTTTTTGCTAAATACTATCCATTACCCAAATTAAAAAGAGGTGATCTAATAGCTATATATTCAGCAGGAGCTTATGGTAAAGTATTGGCCAGTGAGTATAATTTAAGACCAGAAGTTAAAGAATATTTTATATAAGGTTAATATTATTATGAGTTTATCTAATAAGAAAATTTCTATATTATCGTTAACGATGTTAAACATCTCAGCGATAATTAGTTTAAGTTCTATTGCATACATGGCAACGATTGGTCTACAAAGTATTTTCTTTTATCTAATTGCTGCAATTACATTTTTACTACCAACATCATTAATATGTGCAGAACTTAGTAGTATGATTACACAAAATAACGGTGGGGTGTTTAGCTGGGTTAAGGCTGGCTTGGGTGAAAAAGCTGGTGTGCTTGCGATGTGGTTAGAGTGGTTTAATAATGTAGTGTCATTTCCTAGCTCTGTAACGGCATTAGTTGCGACCTTTGCTTATATTGGTTTTCGAGGTTTTGCTGAAAATACTCATACGAGTTTTTCATTTTGGCTAGTAATGGTTGCGGTCTTTATCGCAATAAGTTTATTTAACTGCTTACCTTTAAGAAAGGTTGTGATACTTAATATCGTGGGTGCTGTATTTGGTATGATAATTCCAGGAATACTGTTGATATTGGGAGCTATCTACTTTGTTGTATCAGGACATAGTAATTTAGAGTATCATGGCGTGGGTGATATTCTACCAGCCTTTTCTCTAGGTACTTATGCTCTTTTAGTTAAGACTTTATCCTCATATTCAGGTATCCAGTCAGTAGCTTTCCATATGACAAATATTGAAAAGCCTGAGAAAAATATTCCTAAGTCAATATTGTTAGCGACAGTGATAATTGTTTCTTTAACTATTTTAGCAACTGTTGGGTTAGATATTATTATTCCTGTAAAAGATGTGAATGTTTTAAATGGTTTAATACAAGGCATTTCACAGGTTCTAAACATAATTGGGCTAGGTGATGTTAAACCTTTAATAGTGGTGATGATAAGTATAGGGATGTTGGCGGCTCTTAGTACATGGGTACTAGGTCCAGCTAGAGGTATGCAAACAGCAGCAGAACAGCAATTATTTCCAAAGATCATGGCAGGTAAAAATAGATTTAATATGCCAGTTAATATGCTTGGAATCCAAGTCTGTATAGTTATTGTGCTATCAACGGCATTTTTAATAATGCCATCAGTATATGCAGCTTTTGCCTTGCTAGTTGCTATTACGTCGCAATTTACAGTAGTTGCTTGGATTATGGTATTTGTCGCAGCTATTCGACTTAGATTTACTCAACCAGAGACACATAGAGTGTTTTATATTGGTAAAAGAGGTTCTAATTGGTTATTGGTAACTATATCCGTAGTAGCAATATTTATGTGTGCATTAGGCTTTATACTTGGGTTTTTCCCTCCAGGGTTTTCTCATGTCACAGATATCCTTCGTTATACTTCGATTTTAGTTGTTGTGGATATAATAATTATCGCAATTCCACTTGTATGGATTTGGTTGCATAGAAAAAGGATTGCGTAGAAATTTGTAGAATTATTTAGAGTGAGGGTATAAATATGGCTTCAGACCATTGTTTTACTCTTTAATAAGTTTAGCAATTTGAGAAATGATTTTATTATTATTTAACCAATTAAAGTGACCAGCCTCCATATGTTGTAAATTGATTTTATTTAAATCAATATAGTCATCTAAATAATTACATATAGTTGATTTAACATAATGAGATTCGGCAACTTCATAAGTATCAATGACTTGCTTAGTAGCACTAGGATTTCTTTGTAAATCAAAACCTTCAACTTCATTAGCCTTAATAAAATTGATTCTTGTATTTTCTAAGTTTAGATCCGATACATTTGGGCTATAATGATAGTTTATTTCATCTTCCAAATGACATTTTAGTTCTTTAAGGTTAGTCGAGTTGACGACTTTCTTAAAATTAAAGTATGGATCAATAAGAGTAATACTCTCAACAGAAAATCCTTTTCTTAAGAGATTTAGGGCTACTTCAAAGGCTAAAGTTCCGCCAAAGCTCCAACCAAATAATATATAGGGTCCTTTAGGGTTTATTAATAACATTTCTCGAACATATGACTCAGCAAGGCTTTCATAAGTTATTCTTTCTTGGGCCGTGCTATTAAGTGCACCGGCATATAGATAATAATTGTTAAAAAGTGTACATCTGTAGTCATCTAGCTTTGTAACAATATTGTTTATATAACTTTCTGCTCCACCATCACCTGGAGGTAAGAAGAATACTTGTTGAGGTTTATCTTTATTAAACTCGATAAATTTTTCATAATCAATAGAATCACTTTGACTAAAATATGTATTCTTATGATTTATATTGTTAGAGCAGAATTCCATAATCTTGATAACATTAGATTTTAATGTATCTATAAATCTAGCTGAATAATTTAACTCTAAAGCAGATTCAATATACATACAAAGACAATCATTTTGATCAATTAAAGCATTAATGCTTATAGTCATCGGCTCTTTATTATCTGGGTGAATAACCTGTCCGACATCTTTTAGAGATATTTTCCAATCTGTTTCGGATTCATTTTGTAGCTTCCCTAAGTAGTTAAAGACTATAGTAGGTAGTTCATTATTTGGTAAAGCATTCTTCATATATTTGAAAATACCATATCCAATACCATTATTAGGTATATGTCTTAGATCTTCTTTGACATTTAATATAGAGTTAGCAAGGCTGTTATTATCTATATTGACTTTAAACGGAAATTGAGTTGTAAACCATCCTATAGTATTACTAACATCTATTGATTTATCTATTTGTTCACGACCGTGACCTTCTAAAGTCACTAAATGTTTACTACTATCGCCAAATATTTCTCTCATAGTTAAGCCTAATGCTACTAAGAGTATTTCATTAGGCTTTGTTTTAAATAGTTTGGCTGAGTTAGAAACCAGCTTTGAAGTATCTTCTGAACCTAATTTAAAACTAAAATGCCTATGCTTTTCAATAGTATTTATAATAGGCATATTACATGTGGCTCTATATAAATATCGCCAGTATTCAATTTCGTTCTTATGCTTGTCAGCATATGTATTCATAGTATAAACCCATTGATGGTAGCTACTGGTTTTTTTAGTTAACAATTCTTCCTGATAATATAGGGTCTTAAGATCTTCAATAAATATATTCGCAGAAACAATATCTGTTATAAGGTGGTGTAAAGATAACCAAATGAAGTTGTCTTTGCTAACTGTATCTTCAATATAGGCAATATTCCATAATGGTGTTTTTTCTATATTAAAGTTAGTTTGCCATTCTGTCATTTGATACTCTAAACTTTTACTAGTAGTATCATTTATATAATGTTTAATATCAATATCATTGATTTTTTCTAGATATTCTTGATTCCATTTTTGGTTTTCATCTTGTATAAATCTTACTCTGAGAATATCATGATGATTCACTAGCTTATGCAATGCTAACTTTAATTTATCCAAATCTAAATTAGGCGTTTTTACTTTATACGCTTGATTCCAATAATGTATGTTATTAAAGTTTTGTTTAAAAAACCATGACTGGATTGGAAGTAAGTCAAACCTACCTTTCAATATTCCTTGCTCAGAAATAGTGCTATAGTTTTTTTCTGAATTATTTTTTAGATGTTTTGCAAGGTTTTTAAGTATCTTATATTCAAAAATATCTTTAACACTACACTCAAGTTCTAACTTTCTTAGCTTTGAGCTTAGTTGGATACTCAAAATTGAATCCCCACCAATTTTAAAGAAGTTATCATTTATGCTAACTTTTTCAATATTTAATATTTCTTGCCAAGTTGAGCATAATAATGTTTCTAATTTATTTCTTGGTGCTTGATACTCTTCTGTATCGATATTTTTAGGGTCTGGTAGGGCTTTATGGTCTACTTTACCATTAGTTGTAAGTGGAAGCTTATCAAGTTTTATAATAGTACTTGGAACCATATATTCAGGTAGTGTCTTAGATAGTTCTGCTAATATGCTATCTTCAGTTAGCTTAAAGGAGCTGTCTGAGACATAATATCCTACAAGATATTTAGTATTTCGTTGCGCATGACTTTTTGCTAGTACTATAGACTGCTTAATTCCATTTATATTTAGAATTTGACTTTCTATCTCACCAAGCTCTATTCTGAATCCACGAATCTTAACCTGGAAATCATTTCTACCGACATATTCGATATTACCATCAGGTAACCATCTTACTAAATCACCAGTTTTGTATAGTTTGGTATAACCATTAGCAATATCAGCTTCTGTAGCAAATGGATTATTGATAAATTTCTCATCTGTTAGGTCTTGTCTATTTAAGTATCCTCTAGCCACACCAACACCAGCTATATGTAGTTCACCAGTAACACCTATAGCAACAGGCTTAAGGTTGGAGTCAAGAATATAAGAGCGAGTATTACTTAAAGGTTTTCCTATAGGCATATTCTCTCTTCTAGATTTATAGATATGTTGTATACATGTTACAGTCGCCTCTGTTGGACCATATGCATTAACTAGATTTATTTCTGTTGTATATAGTCTATTTGCTAGTTCAATTGGAAGCATTTCAGCACCCACAATTATTCTTTTTAAACCTCCTAAATCTTTGTTATTCAGTGAGTTTATAAAAGAAGGAGTTAGATCTACATGAGTAACATGATGCTGATGAATTAAATCTTTCAAAGGTTGTTTTAATTCGGTTATATTTTCTCCTAATACTAGTTTTGATCCTGAGGCTAGACTTAGTATAAAATTCTCAACAAAAACGTCAAAAATATATGAAGCCAGTAATAGTACAACCTCATCATCACTAAATGATAAAGACTCTCTTTGAGCAAAAAATAGATTCACAACTGATTTATGTTGAATCATAACGCCTTTAGGAAGTCCAGTAGTACCGGATGTATAAATAACATAAGCTAAGTTATTAGGTTTGGTATTTAAATTAAGAGATTTATTATCTTGTTGAGATATTATATCTTGATCGATGATAATGCTATGTATATCAAAGTCATTGAAAGTGTGTTGTATATGCCTTTGGGTTATTAATACAGAAGCATTAGTATCATTGATGATATGCTTAGCTCTTTGTTTAGGAAGTTTAGGATCAATAGGAACATAAGCAGCACCAGCTTTGATAACAGCTAATATGCTAATAACAATATCTAAGCTTCTATTAAGGCAAAGAGGTATTAATGTATCAGCTGTAAGTTCTTTATTGTTGATATGTTTATATTGTTGTCTTATATATCTAGCTAGTTGATTTGCTTTTTGATCTAGCTGCTTATAAGTAAGCTCTTGGTTATCATATACAACAGCGATATTGTTAGGGGTTTTTTCAACTTGTTGTTGGAAGAGATCGGTTATAGTTTGCTGTGTTGGATAGTTAGCATCTGTATTATTCCAACCATATACTATTGTTTGGTATTCTTCTTGAGTCAGTAACGTTAACTGATTATGACTCTTGTTAATATCCTGGCCAATTTGGTTTAATAATAAGATTAATTTATCAAGATGCTGTTGAGCTTTACCTTTGCTTAATATTTCATCAGAGCTACTTAAGTTTATTATCAGCTTATTATCATGTTCATATCCCATTATTCCAATAGGGTAGTCAAGTTTTTCAATAGCCTCTTTAAACTGAGCATCTAGCTGGTATTGTTTTTGAGGTTTTTTCTCAGGTACAGGATAATTTTCAAAAACAAATAAACTATCAAATAATCGTTGAGATCCATCTTGTAAAGAAGATAAATCAGCGTATGAGTTATTATTCATATCGATAATATTTTTATGGATAGAATTTAACTGCTCTTTAATACTCAAATCATTATCCCAATCAATAACTAAAGGTAAAGTGTTAATATATAATCCAACACTGTTTTCTATACCTTCAATAGGGATATCCCTACCAGATATTGTTGTGCCAACAATACTTTGTTTATCTTGAGTATATATTGTTATAAGTTTGTGCCATACAAATTGAAGTATGGTATTTAGTGTTATCCCTTGTGTTATACAAATGTCTTTTAATTTGCTATATAGATCTGCCTGAATAGTTATAGATTGTGTATAAGGTTTTTCAAGAGAGTGGACGCTTTTTATATTCTTATTTTTATCTATAAGAATATTTAGGTTGTTTGGTTCAATGTTTAAGAGTTTATCTTGCCAATACTTATTAACAAGGTCTTTATTTTGTTGAATATATAGCTGAGCATTTATATAAGAGTTATCAGGAGTTATGGTTAGATCATTATTAAGACAGATATTGATATAATATTGATGTACTTGATCAAGTAAGATAGGTGTACTCCATCCATCATTTATTATATGATGAACTGACTTTAATATTGTATAGTGTTCTTGATTTTGTTTTATGATATATATTCTTAGAGGAGTTGGTTTTGTTAGGTCAAAGGCTTTTTTCCTATCTTCTAGCTGAATATCTCTAATGATACGATCTTTATTTTTAGATTGTGTAAGATCTATAAAGTGATGCTCCAGAACTCCTTTATTATGTATTATTTGAATTAATTCTTCTTCCCAATTAAAGCAAGTTCTTAAGATAGGGTTTGTTGCTATTGCAAGATCCCATGCTTGTATATATTTTTCTATATTAAGTTGTGATTTGTAATCAAACATTAGCTGGATTCTATAAGCATCATCATCTTTTTGAGATAAGCTATGGTAGATAAATCCTTGTTGTAAACTGTTAGTAGGTAAAATATTTTCAACATTATCAGAGTATATTCTATCAAATAGATCAATACTTAAATTGATATTGTAGTCACTAGGAGTAAAGAAGCTTTGATTCTGTGAAACAATAGTAGATGTATGCTCAATAACTTTTTGCAAGTTGTTAATTAAGCTTTCAGCTATATTATTTGTAATTGAACTTCCAAGCTTAGTAGCTACATTGAATTTCAATTGTCCTTTCGAGATCAAACCATTGATGTTTATGAAGTTATAATCATCGTTATCTAGATGCATGCTTAGTCCACTATTTTCTGCGACTACTTGCCAGTTACTATTCTTGTTATCGAATTGTCCAAGGTAGTTAAAGCTAATAGGTGGTAGTTTGGTATAACTTTCAACCACCCCAAATCCTATACCTTTTTCAGGGATAGATCTTAGGTTTTCTTTAATGAACTTGATACTATCTTGAACACTACCTTTAGTTTCAAGAATAACTGGATACATAGTTGTGAACCATCCTACTGTGTGGTTGATATCTATATTGTCAGCTATATTTTCTCTACCATGTCCTTCAAGTGTTATAGCATTAGTAGATTGCTTAGCCCAGTCTTCTAATGTATAGGCTAATGCAGTAAGTAATAAGTCATTTATCTCTGTATGATATGCTTTATTAGCTTGTTGTAATAGTATTTCAGTATAGTTTTGATTTAATGAGACATTGGTAAATGAGATTGGTTGTGATTTAATATCATATTTTGGAGTTTTTGATATGATGTTAAGCCAGTATTCGTTATCAGTTTTATAGTTACTAATAAGTCTAGAATATTGTCTAAAGCTGGTTGCTTTAGATAGTAATTGCTCTTGGTTATAAATACATTTAAAGTCTTCGGCTAATATTCTCCAACTAACTCCATCAACTATTAGATGATGTAATGCAAAGTAAAGTCTTGCACTACCATCTTCATACCCATATAAATATCCAACCTTGAATAAATCACCATCCTGTATATCAAAGTTACTTTGCCATGAAGTAAGAGTAGTTTCGATATCTTGTTGAGAAAGGTTAGATATATCTAGAGTTTTGATAGTAGGTATTTGTATATTTTTTTGATACAACTGAGTATAAGTTCCATCAGGTTGTTTTATAAATCTAGCTCTTAATATGTCGTGGTGTTTAACAAGCTCAGCTAATACATTAGGTATCTTTTTAATATCTAGTATAGGAGTTTTAATAATGAAAGACTGATTCCAATGATTATACTTTTTAAACCTATCAAGGTTTACCATATCGAAGAACCATTTTTGTACAGGAAGAAGGGGGATATTACCTTCTAATATTCCTTCTTCTTTAAGAATATTTTGTTTTTGTTTAGTTTTGGATATATGTGATTCAAGGTTTAAGATATTACGATTATCAAAAATATCTTTAACACTACATTCAAATCCTAATTTTCTTAGCTTTGAGCTTAACTGGATGCTCAATATTGAGTCGCCACCAATTCTAAAGAAGTCATCTTTTATACCGATATTTTCAATATTTAATATTTCTTGCCATATAGTACAAAGCTGCTTTTGTAACTCTGTGGAGGCAGCAAGATAGTCATTTTTGCTTATCTCTAGAGATGGTTCAGGAAGAGCCTTGCGATCTAGTTTACCATTTACAGTTAATGGCATTGATTTAAGGTGAATGAATATGTTAGGGATCATATAGTCAGGAAGGGTTCTAGATAATTCAGTTATTAGGTATTGATCATCTAGTTTTGAATCACAAGCATAATAAGCTATTAATGATTTTATATTTTGTTTTTCACTGACAAGCACACAAACTTGCTTAATCCCATCGATATTGTTTAATTGGTTTTCTATTTCACCAAGCTCGATTCTAAGTCCACGGATCTTAACCTGGAAATCATTTCTACCGACATATTCGATATTACCATCAGGTAACCATCTTACTAAATCACCAGTTTTGTATAGTTTGGTATATCCATTAGCAATATCAGCTTCTGTAGCAAATGGATTATTGATAAATTTCTCATCTGTTAGGTCTTGTCTATTTAAGTATCCATTATCTAAATCTACAGCCCCTAAATATAATTCTCCTAGCACTCCTACAGGAACAGGTTGACTATTTTGGTTTAATATATATGTTTTTATATTATCTATTGGTTTACCAATAGGGATAATAGTATCATCTAAGCCAATATCATTGAAAGATGTAACATCTATCGCTACTTCAGTAGGTCCATATAGGTTATTTAACTTAACCTCACTAAATAGTTTTTTAAACTCTTTTGCAACACTAACAGATAAAGCTTCTCCACTAGTAAAAACATCTTTCATACAAGTATGAGATATTTCTATAGAGTTAACATAAGATAAGAATGCAGATAGCATACTAGGAACAAAGTGTAACTTAGTTATATTATTACTAAGTATTAAGTTATATAGGTACTGAGGATCTTTATGTCCTTCTGGCTTTGCTATGTGTAATTGGCTAGATGATATTAGTGGCAATAATAACTCCCATACAGATACATCGAAGATATAAGGTGTTTTTTGTAAAACATTATCATCGGTGTTGAAATTATATTGACCCCTTTGCCATACTAACCTATTAACTAATAATCTATGTGTGATAACAGCACCTTTTGGTAGTCCAGTAGTACCACTTGTATATATAACATATGCTAAATCTGTTGAATTATTATATGGTTTTAGGTTTGAGCTATCTTCATGGGAATATATATAATTATCCTGATTAGTCTCTAAATCGAGAGATATTAACTTAGCATTTTTTACTATCTCGATTAATTTATTTGCTATATGGTTTTGAGTAATAACTATTTTTGCATCAGTATCTGTCAGTATATGTTTAAACCTTTCAGCTGGGTACTCAGGATCCATAGGTACATATGCTCCTCCTGATTTCATAACGCCTAATATAGCAATAACCATCTCAAAACTTCTTTCCAAACATAATGGAACTAAAGTATTTGCTTGAAACTTTTGCTTGGTGATATTTTTATATTGTTTACGTATATATCGAGCTACCTGATTACTTTTTTCATTAAGTTCTTTGTATGTAAGTTTTTGATCTTCGAATACTAAAGCTATATTATTTGGATTCTTTTCTACCTGTTCTTCAAATAGCTTATGGAAAGTTTTATTATTCGGATAATCAACAACTGTTTGATTCCAATCATATACTATTTTTTGGTATTCTTCTGGGCTTAAAATATTATAATTTAGTAATTTCCTATTCTTATCTAATAGTTGTTTTAAAATTAATCTATAATGTTGAGAGAATGCTTCTATAGTTTCTCTTTTGAATAAGCTTGTTGCATACCTTACCTCTAATAAGAATTCCTCGTTTGAATCATTGACAAAAAATTCAATATCAAATTTAGAAATATTGTATTCAGGGGTGGTTACTTTAAATAAGTTGTTCTCAATTGGAGCAAAACTCTGTAGACCAAACATCACCTGAAATATAGGGTGCTTACTTTGATCTTGTTGGACATTTAATTCAGCAATTAGTTTTTCTAATGGTATGTTTTGATATTTTTGTACTTTTGCAAGGTTGTTTTGGACTTGTTTTATAAGATCTTTACTTGTTTGCTCAGGATCTATAATTTCTCTTAATACAATACTATTGGCAAAAAAACCTATTAAATCGTGAAGTTGGCTATGATCACGTCCAGCAACGGGAGTCCCTATAACTATATCTTTTTGGCTTGTGTATTTATGTAAAAGTATAAAAAAACCGCTAAGTAAAACAGAGTATAGAGAAGAATTTTCATCTTTAGCTAACCTCTTTAACGAGTTTGATATTTCTATCCCTAAATTAAGTTCGATTAAATCACCCTGATAACTGATTTTTGAAGGTCTTGTGAAATCTGTTTGTAAATTTAAAGTTTCATAATTTGATAATTTCTCTTTCCAAAAATTTAAGTATTTTGCTAACACATCTTTACTTAAGTACTTCTTTTGCCATATTGCAAAATCATTGTACTGTATAGAAAGTTCTGGTAAGTCTAATGAGCTAGATTGGCTAGTGTAATATTTAAGATGTTCTTTGAACTCTCTCAGAAATATATCAATAGACCATCCATCAGAAACTATATGATGAAAGTTTATTAGAAGTTCTATTTGACCTTCTTTATGATATAAAGAAGCTCTAAAAGGCAGATCATTGCTAAGATCAAAATGTCTGTTTATATCACTTTTAAGTTGTTGAGCTAAGTTGTCAGTTGATGAACTATATTCATCTATAATAATAGCTTTATCAGAATACCTTTGAAAACTACTTCCTTTATCATCTTGTTTGATTTGAGATGTTAGAACTTTATGTCTAGAAGCTATTGATACTATTGATTTCTTAATGGCATTTGTACAAATGCTATTTTTAAATATTAATAATAAAGGGATATGATAAGCATTAGTTCCAGATTCATACTGCTCTATAAACCATAGTTTTTCTTGAGCATATGAAAGGATAGCAGAATCTTTATTTAGTTTTGGAATGGTTGTATTCCTAGTAGTTTTACTTTCTAAAAAGTTAGCTAGTTTAGATATTTGTTTATGTGTAAGAATATCGGCTAAACTAACTTCCCTAGATAAATCACTTGCAATTTGAGATGCTAACTTCATTGCCAGTATGCTACTACCGCCTATTTTGAAGAAATCATCAATAATTCCTATCTTGCTTACACCTAAAATATTCTCCCATATTTTACAAAGTTTTTTCTCTAGTTTAGTCGTCGGTTTTTTATATGAAGTTCCGATAGGCTGATCTATATCAGGCAAGCTTTTACGGTCTAATTTACCATTTACAGTTAATGGCAGATTATCTAGTCTTATAAGAGCATTAGGGATCATGTAATCAGGTAAGTACTCAGCTAGAGTTTCTTCTAATACACCATCATTTAATTCTTTTGCATTCTCTGTTGTATAATAACCTACCAAATATAACTCTTTTGTTTGTGCATTTTGTTTTGCAGTTACTACACTTTGTTTTATTTGAGGCAAGTTATTTAAAACGGCTTCTATTTCTCCTAATTCAACTCTATAGCCTCTGATTTTAATTTGAAAATCATTTCTCTCAATATATTCGATGTTACCATCAGGTAGCCACCTCACACGATCTCCAGTTTTATAAAGGTGTGTATAACCATTTAGCTTATCTTCTTTAGATGCAAAATTATTATTAATAAACTTTGAAGCAGTTAGAATATCGTTATTTAAATAACCTCTAGATAGACCAGCCCCACCAATATATAATTCACCAGTCACACCTACAGGTACTGGTTGAAGATTATCGTCAAGTATATAAACTTTTTCATTATCTAGAGGCTTACCTATAGGTAGTATTTCTCTTTGAGTATATTTCGTATTTAAGAATATTGCAGTACTACATACAGTGGTTTCTGATGGTCCATAGGCATTTATTATTTCTATACCATTGCTTAAGATATTTTCAGTATCTTTTGCGTATATTTTTTCGACACCTGTAAAAATAGTTTTTAAGTCTTTGAGTTTATTTTTTGCTAAAAATAAAGAGAGCTCTTTAATATAAAAAGGAGGTATATAAGCAAACTGTATTTTTTTTGAGTCTAAATATCTAAAGTAAGATATAGGGTTAAGCCTAGTTTCATCATTTAATATATGTAACTCTTTAGAGAAACAAATACTTGAAAATATCTCAAATACAGAAACATCAAAGAAATATGAAGTCCATAATACAGTTTTTTTTGCATTAGAGAACAGTGTTTTATCAGATAATGTTTGGATGATATTTTTATGTTCAATCATTACCCCTTTTGGAGTACCTGTGGTTCCTGAAGTATAAATCACATAAGCTAAACTTTTAGGATTATTAATAATATTTAGGTCAGAACTATCAATATCCAAGTTAGAGAAAATGTCAATTACATAGGTGGTAGTTATTTGCTTGATTTTTACTATTAAAGCTTTTTGTGAAACAATAAGCTTCGCTTGAGTATCAGAAAAGATGTGCTTTAGTCTTTCTTTAGGAGCATTAGGATCGATAGGTACATATGCGGCACCTGCCTTTATGACCCCTAATATAGCAATTACTGTTTCTAAGCTTCTTTCTAAGCATATAGGGATTAGTGTGTCTGGTTTGATTTCTTTATTTGTAATTTGTTTATATTTTTGTCTTATATATCTAGCTAGTTGATTACTTTTCTCATTTAACTCTTTATAAGTTAGCTTTTGATTTTCAAAAACCAAAGCTATTTTACTTGGGCTTTTTACCACTTGTTGTTCAAAGAGCTCTTGTAAGGTTTTATTATCTGGGTAATTTTGAAGAGTCTTATTTTTGTTATATATAATATTTTGATACTCTGAACTATCTAGTAAAGAGAATTCTGTTAAATTTATAGATCCATCATCTAAAAGAATATTTACAAGTTTATCAAAAGAGTTTTTAACTAATTTAATAAATCCTTCAAAAAAAATATTTTTTTTGCAGATAAGTTTAAATTTTAGATTTTCTGGTGAATATTCGTCATATAATAGTGCTAAGTCACTAATAGATTCATCCGACCATGACATGTTCACTGGTTTGATGTTGAGCTTATCTAATGAAAACTCCAAAGAGTTTAAATTTGCCTGCCCCATGCTAACATTTAGAGAATTATCACTAATTTCATTTTTTAGCTTTCTTTGATCACTTATAATATTACTTAGAGAGTAGTCTTGGAATTTTCTTGTTAGTTTACGTTGGTTCTTTAGGCTTTCTAAAAGCTCATTAAATGTGGTTATCTTCTCCAAGTTTATTTTTAAAAGGATATTGTTTACAAAACATCCTGTTACATTTTTAAAACCTTTTGGGCGAGTATCTACTGGATAGCTTATTAAAAAGTCTTTTTGGGCGCTAAGCTTCGAAACTATCAGAGCATATATCGCTGAGATAAGTATAAATGGAGTAACTTTATAACTTCTTGCTATAGATTTAAATTTTTTAGTCTTTATCTCATCAAAGTTGAAAAATAAATAATCTGCAAGGTTGTCAGCTTTCTTATTTATATTGCTCTTATAAGGTAGGCTAACATTTAGAGGCGTATCACCGATAAACTCTTCCCAGAAACTTTTTGCTTGTTTATTAAAATCGTCTGTTAATATTAACTTTTCTGCGGCAACAGCTTCGGTAAAAGATTCAAGATTATATGAAATTTCTTTATTAAAGACAATATTATTATAGTTTTGGGAGATTTGATTTACTATTTGTACTTGGCATGTAGCATCTTGAATAATATGATGGGCTGAGGTTAATATAAAATAGTGCGTGTTTTTATCAATTTCTATAATATAAAAGTTGTTTAAGACATCTTTTGTTAGATCAAATTTTTTATCTAGTAATTCTCTTAATATTTCCTCAATATTTTTTCTAGTATCATCTTCTTTAAGAGTTAGTTCTATATAGAAATCATCTATACTGTAATCTCCGTAAAAACATTTTTCACCATTTTGAGAGTACCTGGCATGGAAAACCTCATTATCATTAATAAACTTTTGACATGCTTGTTTTAAAGAATCTTTTTTGAGATTGCCTTTGATTTTGTATACTAAAGAAAGGTTGTATTTAGTGCTGATAGGGTCAATTGCCCACTCTAAGAAGAATCTTTTTTGGTGATATGATATTGGTAAAAATTTTTTCATATAAAAGTTTCCTAAATCTAATATGTCCCATAATACATACTACATGATTTTGTCTTTTATATAACCAAATATAATTAAACATTGATGTGCAATTTTGCAGATAGTTGAATTTAATCTGATATTTTTTAGAGTTATTGTGGTTTTAAAAATATAGTAATTTATTTTAAGATAAAACTCTTCTTATACACTTAAGACATTGATTCTAACCTTAATAAAAGCACTTTCTTCTCTAATCCGCCAGTATAGCCACCAAGCTTACCATTAGCATTAATCACTCTATGACAAGGTATGATTATAGGTAGCAGATTTTTACCATTAGCATTTGCAACAGCTCTAAAAGCAGTTGGTTTGCCGATATTTATAGCTTCTTGCTGATAACTAATAGTTTTTCCATATGGGATTTTTAGTAATTCTTGCCAGACTTGTTTTTGAAACTCTGTACCTGTTAGTTTAATTGGGATAGAGAACTTTTTTAACTTTTTACTAAAATATTGATCTAGCTCAAACTTGACCTTTTCTAAGATATTATTTTTCTGAAAGCTTAACCTTGCAGAATATGCTTTAAGGAGTTTTTCTATTGATTGAATTTTTGAGTCTTTTATATGACAGCAAGTATACAGATATTCATTATCAGCTATGGCTATTATTGTTCCAATTGGAGTCTTTATTTCTTGGATAAAAAAATTGTTTTTAAAGTTGTCTTTGTTTATTTTCTTCAAGGATTCTTTAAGTTTATCTTCTAACATACTTTAAATTATCTAAAGATTTTATAGTTAGATAATAATTAAATTTATATAGATAATCTAGCTTATATGAGTTTCATGGAATATTTATCATTTGATTTAACCAAGTTCATACTTATCATTTTATTGTAATAATCCTTTTAATCTTATCAGTCTTTCAATTAAATAGAATCTATACTATATTAGTTATTGTAGGCAGTAGTCTATCGTTGTTGTGAATCTTATAAGTTTGAAAAACATAAGGAACAAGTAAATGAAAAAAATATTAAATAATATATTTATAGCTTACGTGAGTGGTTTGATTAGTGCATGTGTTTTGTACTTTGCTTTTACCTATGCAAAGCAGCAAGGCATATTACTTGATGACACTTTTAAATATACTCTATATCGTTTGATGGTGTGGGGAGGCGTTTGGTCAATACTTTTTGCTTCACCTGTGCCTAAAAACATATTAATTAAAACGGTGATTATTGGAGCAGCCGTAATCCTTTTCAACTTTTTAGTACTTATGCCACATGCTGGTCAAGGATACTTTGGTGTTAATGCTGGCGATGAAGTAATTAGAATGAATATAGTTTTTAACTCTGCATGGGCTTTAGTTGCAGGATTTATATATAGGGTTGTTGTTATCAACGAAGTTTAGTAATCAATAACTTAGTATCTTAACTCATCTTGTCTGGATGTGCTTTTTTCACTTTATATCATTAAAATAGCGTTAATAAATATTGCTATTTAGTTTTATCTAGTTGTAAATAATTGTCTATATAACTTGTATTTATTAAAAGAGTCCTTATATCTAGTATTAGGATATTTATAGTAATTATGTGTGGCATCTTTATAAAGGTGGTGCGCGACTTAATTTAGGAGTTATATAATGGCAGATTATTATTCATTACTAGGGGTGAGTAGAGATGCCTCAGAAGCTGATCTAAAAAAAGCATATAGAAGATTAGCAAAGAAGTATCATCCTGATGTTAATAAAGAAAAAGGCGCTGAAGATAAGTTTAAGGAAATCCAAACAGCATATGATGTTTTAGGAGATAAAGAGAAAAGAAAGCTTTATGATACTTATGGGGAAAACTGGGATAAAGTTCAGCAAGGTGGTTTCGGCGGTGGTGGCCCTGGTGGCGGCTTCTCTCAAGGTGGAGGCTCTCAGAGCTTTAATTTTGAAGATTTAGGTGATATCTTTGGAGATCTTTTTGGCGGCGGTGGCGGAGCTCGAGGTTTCGGTGGAGGTCAACCAAGAGCTAGAAAGGGTGAGGATATAGATATATCATTACGCCTAAATGTTGAGGAAGCTATAAAAGGCGGTAAGAGATCAGTTTCTTATAGTTATCAAGAAGCTGGAGCTAACGGTATGCCTACTATGCAACATAAGAATGTTGATGTAAATATACCAGCTGCGATAGGTAATGGTAAGAAGCTTCGCGTAAAGGGTAAAGGTAGTACTGGTGTTGGTGCAAATGCTCCAGCAGGTGATCTGTATATAAAAATAGAAGTAGTGGATTATAAAAATTATAAAGTTGATGGTAATGATGTTTATGAGCATATAAATATTGCGCCATGGGAAGCAGCTTTAGGTACAACCCTGGAAATTGACACTCCTTATGGTAAGAAAAAAATGAAAGTCCCTGAAGGAAGTCAATCAGGGCGTAAAATGCGTATAAAAGGAAAAGGTCTTGGTACAGGAGATTTTTATATAGTTTATGATGTCAAGCTACCTCTTGCAGATACCGATGAGAAAAAAGAATTTTACAAGCAAATGCAAGAAAAAATGAACTTTGATCCAAGGGCTTAATTACTTTCTTTGCAGCCTTCTCCTATTTCCAAATTCAATTATAAAATAACTTGTAAGTATTAATATACCGCCAATAATGGTCGATAAATATATTTTCTCATCATTAATTACTCTACCAAAAAAAGTAGCAAAAATAGGTTCAAATGAGAAAATTACGGCTACTTCTGCCATGCTTAGATATTTTTGATATGTGTTTTGTAGGTAATAGCACACAATCGTTGTGATTGAGCAGAAAATTAAAGAGATTACCAAAATATAATTAAACTGTAAATACATGGAATGTATATCTGAAATAAGAGGAATAGGTATGCCAAAAATAATTTGTAAAACTATAAGTAAGCGTAAATCTTTGAAGATTTCAGTATCTTGGTTTTTTCTAGTTTCATAGCTTAGATAAACTACAGATAGTGCATAGACTAAAGCGCATAGTATTGACCAAAGATATCCTATAGTAAAGTTATCAAAGCTAGCTCCAGAAAGAGCATATATACCAACTAAAGATATAAACGATGCTAGTACACTATAGATGGTTAAACGATCAAGCTTAAAGATACTACCAATAAAAGGGATCATAATGACACTGAGAGCTGTGAGAAATGCAGATTCACTTGATGATACTGTGTATAGGCCATGAGTTTGGAAGTAAAAACTTAAGCCTTCTAAAGATCCAAAAATGGCTCCAACCTTTAGTAGGTATTTTTTATGCTTAAAGTTTGATTTTATGATGATAGGTATAAAAAATAGTAGTGAAAGGCCAAGTCTAAATGCTACAAATAATCCAGGTGAGATATAAGCTAGAGAAATTTTAATAAGAGGAAATGTTGCTCCCCAGAATATAGTAACTACAAAAAGAGCTAGCATTGCTTTTCGTTGAAGACTCATATAAAAAATTTTTTAGAAAAAATATGTAGATAGTTTGCAGAGATTTTACATTAAGATCAAGGAGTAAATTGCATGATATTTATTACCACAATAAGTTAAAAATATGTCTGATGATAGTTGTTATTTTTTTGATTGATAAGTTCGTTTATTTACATCGAATAATTAAACTTGCTATAATCTAATGTTTTTGAAATTAAATTAGTAAAAGGCATTTAATGAAAGAAGTCTCAGTTGTAAAGCAAATAGGCGCAGTAGCTATAATAGCAGGAACCGCAGTAGGAGCAGGAATGTTAGGTATTCCATTTGCTGTCGCTGCAGTAGGGTTTAATTATGCTGTAATGGCTTTATTTTTAGTTTGGATAATTATGTATGCAACGGCTTTATTAATTGTTGAGGCAAATATATCTCAGCCATTAGGTACAGATATGGATTCAATAGCTAGTAATATACTAGGGAAGGCTGGTAAAGTATTGAATTTAGTCTTTTATTTATTACTGTTATATTCATTACTTACTGCTTATATATTCATGGGTGGACAGCTTTTTAATTCGTATATATTTAGTTGGGTTCATTTAGAAAATATTAATTTAGCAAAAATCTTATTCTGTCTAGTTTTTGGATTCTTTATATATAAAGGGATTAGCGTGGTTTTTAGAGTTAATGAGTTATTTTTAAGCCTAAAAATTTTAGCATTTATTTTATTTATAGTTTTTGTAGCACCTAGTATAAAAAGTGCTCTCTTAGAGAGTGACTCGTTAGGTGAAGGGTATATTTGGTTTGCGATACCTATTCTTGTTACTTCTTTTGGTTTTCATATTGTTATACCTGCTATTAGGAATTATTTTGAAAATGATAAGGTCTTTAAGAGAACCATCGCAATAGGAGCACTTACACCACTAGTTATTTATTTAGTATGGGTCGTTGCTACTTTGGGAACTGTTAGCTTATATGGTCATGGAGGCTTTATTGAGCTTAGTAGAACAGGTAAAACACTTGCCGCAGCTTATCAAAATTTAGGTCAGCATAGTTCATTAGTTTTTATAAAATTATTTGAGAATTTTGCGATTATTACATCATTTTTGGGTGTTGCTTTAGCGTTATTTTCTTTCAATAGAGATTTATATAGTATAAATATAGATAAAAAAGTAAAAAGAGCAGTGGTCCTTGCTATAACTTTAGTGCCACCATTGATATTCGCAATGTATTTTGTAAATAGCTTTATAGCAGCTTTGGGATATGCAAGTATATTCGTTGCAGTCTTGCTAATAATCCAGCCAGCTATGATGGTTTGGGTAGTTAGATCAAAAGAATCTAGAAATACTCTTGTTAGTAAGGCGTATTTGCTGGTAATATTATTAAGTGGTGTTAGTATTATAGGATTGCAATTATTGGTAGCCTTTGATAGATTACCACATATATAAATTTCATTAACTTTTAAATCTTTAAATTATTTCTATGAAGAAACCTAGCTTTGATATTAAAAAGAAACCTAATACAGCAAATAAATCTACGAATTATAAGTATAATAAAACACCTAGTGTAGAAAGCTTTAGCGCTGAAAAGTTAAACCAATTTTCTGAAGAGTTAGTTGAGTTATTTAAACTTATCCAAGCCGTTAGATACGATAGAGTAAATCTACAAGAGGAATATAATCAGTACCGTCTAAAATTAAACAATGATAGAATGAATTTAGAATCTGAAGTTATAAAAATAAAAAAACATTATGATTCTAAAATATCAGCTTTGCAGGAAGAGTATAATTCGGTAAAATCTAATAATATTAATGAGCTAACAAAAGTTAGACAAAGCTAATAAATTACAAAGTTAATCGGACAGTCGCGCTTTTATTAAGTGAGGAAAGTCCGGGCTTTATAGAGCAAGATGCCAGATAACGTCTGGGGGGCGTGAGCCTACGGAAAGTGCAACAGAAAATATACCGCCTTAATCTTTTTAAGGTAAGGGTGAAAAGGTGTGGTAAGAGCGCACCGCGCTGGTGGTAACATTCAGTGGCATTGTAAACCCCATCTAAAGCAAGACCAAATAGCGTCACTAATGCGTTGCTCGCGCAGTGGCAGGGTAGGTCGCTTGAGTTTACTGGTGACAGTAGGCCTAGATAAATGACTGTCTATTACAGAACCCGGCTTATAGATTAACTTTGTATTTTTTTATAAAAAAGTGGGTATTTATGCAAGTTATTGACTCTAAACTTTTAGATAGTGATGGTCGTATAAAAGACGAGCTATTAATATCTGAGCTTAAAAGTTTTTATAGTGATGAAAAGTTTGAAATCATAGCTAAAGCATTAGATCTTCTAAAAGCTAAAAATGCAGAATCAGTACGACATCCCACAGGAATAAATTCTTTTTTATATGCTATTGAAATGGCATATGTACTCTTTAGAATTAAGGCTGATGAAGAATCAGTTTCAGCGGGTATACTCTATGAGTTATATAACTTTGGAGATCTTACGGATGAGGAGGTTGAGCAAGTAACTAACTCTACAGTAGTTAAAATCCTACAAGGTACGCGTAAAATGTCGGCAATTAGAATGTATCGTTCAGATAATATTTCTCTTGAACAAATTGATACATTTAGAAAAATGCTACTGACAATAATAGAAGATGTTAGGATTGTATTAGTTAAGATTGTTGATAAGTTATGTACTATTCGCCATCTAAAATCTTTAAATGATAAGACTCAACGTGTTATTGCTCGAGAAACATTAGATATATATGCACCTTTAGCAAATAGGCTTGGTTTAGGCGCTATCAAGTGGGAACTTGAAGATAGGGCGTTTTTCTTTTTAGAGCAAGATAAGTATAAAGAGATTGCTAAGGATTTAGGAGTTACCCGTAAGCAAAGAGAGAGCTTCTTAAATGACGTGATAACTAGGCTAAAACAGGCTTTGAAAAAATATAGTTTAGATGATGCAATCCAAGGAAGAGTTAAGCATATATATAGCATATATAAAAAGCTAAGAAAGAAAAATTACAAAAGCCTTGATGATTTATATGACATTACAGCAGTAAGAGTTATAACCCATAATATAGATGAATGTTATAAGGTTTTAGCTGAAGTTAATAATCTTTTTTCTCCAATACCTGAAGAGTTCAGTGATTATATAGCAAATCCAAAGCCAAATGGTTATAAATCTATACATACTGTTGTACATTGCCAAGATCAGAATATTGAAGTTCAAATTAGAACTCATAAAATGCACGAAGAATCAGAGTTAGGATTTGCTGCGCATTGGCGTTATAAAGAAGGTGTTAAATTCGATGCATCATATGAGGCTAGAGTAGCATGGTTAAGGTCTCTTCTTGAGTGGGAAAGAGAAATTAATGATGATGATAGTGATATTGCTAAAGAACTTAATAGTAGGCTCTATATTTTCACTCCAGCAAATGAGTTGATTGATTTGGCAGAAGGATCAACGGTTTTAGATTTTGCATACTCTGTGCATACAATGGTTGGACATCGTACTAAAGGAGCTAAATTAAATGGCAAAATAGTACCTTTAACAACCAAACTCAGTACAGGAGATAAAGTTGAGATCTTGACTCACAAAGAACCTAATCCAAGCAAGGATTGGGCATCTGAGGGGCTAGGATATTTATCTTCAGCACGCAATAGATCTAGAGTTATCAAGTGGTTTAATGAGCAAAATAAAGAAGATAATATTGCTCTAGGAAAAGATAGGCTTCTTAAAGAGCTTAAGGGCTATGATCTTAGAGAGATTGATTTTGTGGAAGTTGCATCTAAGTTTAATATGAAAAGTAGCGATAGTCTATTTGCATCTATTGAAAATGGTAATGTAAGAATAAATAGTATTATCAATCATATTATTGATACATATTCAGCAGAAGAAAAGCTCATTAAAAAGAGATCAAAATTAGTGGCTGGTAGGCCAAAGGTCTCAAAAGTCTTAGTTTCAGGCTTTGATGGGATGAAATATGAGTTAGCTAAATGTTGCCAACCTACTTATCCTGAGCAAATACAAGGTTATATGAGTGTATCTAAGGGAGTTATGGTGCATACATCGAACTGCCCCAATTTAAGCCATTTAAAAAAGAAGAGTCCTGAGAAATTCATACATGTAGAATGGGAAAAAGATTAGTTTTTTATGAACTATGTGCTTTATTATTTTGTGACTGGGCTAGCCAGCCGTTTCTAACAAAAAATGTAACCTCATTTACTGAATGAATATTCATACCATTTGAGGTTTGCCCTGCAATACTTAACTCAATTTGTCCTGGTGTTGGACGAGGTATCTGCCATTGGCCATTTTCAAATGTTGCGGGTATTGTTGCACCATTTGCCATAAATATAGGTTTATCATCAGCTGAGATTGCAGGAGTAGTAACTATTGGGATATGTTCCTCCTTAGTGAAGATATTCGCATCTTGTTTAGGGGATATTATCTTAACATCTAAGTCACTATTTTGATTTTCATTACCTAAAGTTTGCATATTTTTTTCAGCTAAAGTTGAGTTTGAAAGTTTCTGTATATCTGATTGATTAATATTTACTTTCTTTGCTGTAGCAACTTTAGAAATATTTTGTTTGCCTTCAGGATTTATAACTGTTGGTTTACCAACTTCTATAACTTTATAATCTATGTCGCCACTTGGCTTTGTTTCTGAAAATACAACATTCCCAGTTTCTGATCTCCAGGAATATACTTGAGATGTCCCGTTATCTGCAAAGGCAGTACTTGAACATGTTACAAATATCAAACTAAAGATTACTTTATTAAATTTTGACATTTATTAGATTTACCTAGTAATAGCTATAGTTTAAGTATATATAAAATTGTGAATAATCAAAAGTATTTGTAAATTAATTCTATCTACCGAAGACTTGTTTTCTGTTAAAATTAGTTTCTTGAGATGAGTTTATGGTTTTGTGATCTTTAGTACTACCTCTGACAGAGATACTAACTGGTCCCGGGTTAGGTCTGTTGACTTTCCATACACCGTTTTCAAAGTGAGCTGGGTATGGTATTCCATTTATAATGAAAATAGGATGATCTTCCGCTGTAAGAGTTGGCTCTAGTACTATTGAAAGTTTTTCATTATGAACAAATCTATTCTCTCCATTTGCAGGGGAAATTATTTTTACATTTAAAACACCATTTGATTTCTTATTATTATCAACAGAGTTTGTGCTTGTTTGTTCTTGGATATACATGTTGTTTTGCTTAAGTGAAGCAAGTTGTTGCTCTGCAGGAGACTTCGAGTGGACTTGATTTTTAAAGTGTACGCCAACCTCTTCATATTCTTGTTTAAAAACAGGAGCTGATTGTGAAAACACAGTACTACCATCTTTTGCTTTCCATGTGTAAATAGTGTCATTTGCATAACAAAAATTTGCGACAAGACTAGTTAGTGTTAGTGTCAAAAAAAATTGATAATACTTCATCTTAGCTCTTTAATTTAAAAAAACTTTATATTTATCATTATATATGTTTTTATATTAAAATCTATGAAGTAGGTTCTTTATAACTATTGGAGAAATATGATTACTTTAAACTATGTCATTTATGATTGTATAGCAAATATCTGTTTACTAGCATTTGCATTTTCAGCTCTTAGAAGTATCAGGTTTGCTTGGATTTTAGTTTTTGCTAGTTTGGTAATAAAGGTTTTTATTTATGGTAAATATGGTTTAACAAGTTCTTTTATATATTTATCTGCTCAGATGTTTACGGCTATCTTTGCAGGAGTTATTTGGCTTAGAGAGCCTAAATATGCTCCAGTAACAAAACAAAAAAAATTAGTAGCCGTGGTTGTAACGTTAGTTGTTTTACTTATATGGGTAGGAGTTATGTATAAGTATGTAAATCCATTCATACTTAACTATAAAACTTTATTTGGTTTTGATTACTTGTGCTATATGTTATTTGTAGTAGGTGCTATTTTGTTGGCTCTTAGAATGTCTATAGGTTTATTATTCACCTCTGTAGTATTTATAAGTTATGCGGTAAGTTATGGTAACTCAGCAATTATTATGAAATCAGCCCCTACAAATTTCCAAGAATTTATTCCTTATTATTGGGTTTCAGCTATTAGTTTATTTATTGCAGGTATCTTGCTTGTGGCTTCTTATACGGATGTAAAGAGAAATAAAAACCTATAAACTGTAAATATCAAATCGATTTGTTTTTCCCTTGAGTTGGGAAGAAGGTTTTTTATTATAGAGAAATTCAGCATTTATAGGTCTTTTGACAATTACTTTATTTGCTTTTTGTGTTTCTAATATATTTTTTAAGAGTAGTGTATTTTGGTCTTCATCATTAAATGCAACTTCATGTAACACTTGCATTGCTTGTTTAACTTTTGCACTTTTTCTACGTGGAGGAAACATTGGATCAACATATATACAATCATATGTCTGTTCAGTATTTAGAATATGCTTATTACTATCTAGATTAAGTAAAGTGATGTTTTGAGCTATATGTGATATTGATTCAGTTTTACAAGCTCTGTGTAAGGCGTCACAAAGAAGTAGATAGATATAAATATCTTTTTCTATAGATATAACTTGATGTCCTCGTGCAGCTAGAGTAAAAGTATCTCTACCTAATCCTGCTGTGGTATCTAAAATTTTTAATTTTTCTTTTGATCGACCTTCAACTGCTTGTACAACACTACACTTTTTTGATTTTGGATCTATTCTATTGGCAATTTCATTACTATTAAAATCAATAAATAACTCTTGGGTTTTATTTGAGAGTCTTAGTATCCCAGCATCACAGTAAAGATATTTATCTGCTTTTGACTGGTTATATTCAAAGTTATTTTCTATAAGCCAATTAATATGCTCTACTGTTGCTTGATCAAGAGTATTTACTGTCATTATTTTTTCTTTGCTCGAGGGTGAGTACTATCAAAAACATCTGCTAATTGTTGGAAGTTTAGATGTGTATAGATCTGTGTGCTAGATATATCAGAATGACCTAATAAATCTTTTACAGCAAGTAAGTCTTTAGATGAATCTAATACATGACTAGCAAAAGAGTGTCTAAGCATATGTGGATGTATATGTTTAGTAGCATATTTTTGAGCAAAGATTTCTAATCTTTTTTGAATAGATCTGTTTGTTAGGTGGCTTCCATTTTGGGAGATGAAAAGATAATCAGATTGAGGATTAAACGAGCTTCTAACATCGAGCCATTTCTTTAGGTTTGCTAGCGTTTTAGCACCAAAATATACAACTCTCTCTTTGTTACCTTTTCCAACTACTCTAACACTTTTATCTCCTATATTGATATCTTTGATTTGTATTGAAGATAATTCACTAATACGGATGCCACAACTATATAGAAGGTCAAAACTAGCGATGTCTCTAGCTTCGATGTCATTACATGGTGCTATATCAAGTAAATATGCTAGTTCATCTATATTTATTGCCTTCGGGAGTTTCTTTTCTCCTTTAGGAGCTTTAATTCCAAGAGTAGGGTTTTTAACTATTGCTTCATTATTTAGTAAGAAGTTATAAAAGCTTCTAATAGAGCTAAGTTTACGTTGTATAGTTTTGCTTGAGTTTCCTTGAGCATGAAGTTTTTTTATCCATGTAGAAATATCATTGTAACTTAAATCTATTAAACTTTTCTCACCTAGAGAATTATTTAATTGGATTAGATCCCTTTTATAGTTGTTAATAGTCTCTTTTGAGTAGTTTTTAAGATACAACAGGTTGTCGAGAAAAGTATTTATATGTTCTAGATTTGTCATTTTAAATTACAACGCATAATATAACTATTACACCAGATATAAAAGAAATTAGCCACAAGCTTTTATACCTAGATACTTTATAGTTAAAGTTTTCACCAAGGTTATTGATTTTAAGAGCCATAAGAGAAGGCATAATCATTAAAAGTACAGCAATTGATAAACCAACACATGTCATAGCATATATAAATATGTCAGGATCAAGCTGATTTATAATTAATGGTACGGCAAAGGTTAGAAGTGTGGCAATTGAATAGCCAATAATTTTTTTTGTTTTATATAGTTTATAAGTATCAAGGTTAAAGTGAAATAATGATAAGTTAACACTTAAAAAAGATGTCATAATCGCAACATATGTAAATATATGCAATACAGCTGAAGTGACAGGTGTTTTGACTTTATCACCTAAAGCCATTAGGATATCTCCAATGTTAGCTTTATCAACAGGTATATGGTTAAATATCGAGCCCATAAAGCTTACAGATCCATGTAATGGTAATACTCCTAAAATAGTCGAGACCCATATTATATATAGTATAAGAGGGATAATACTGCCAATTATTATGACTTTTTTAATATCTCTAGTATTTTTGCCAAGATAGTCAGATAAGGCAGGTACAATGATATGAGATGTAAAAGAGGTTGTAAAAACTGGTATAGCAATAACTAGAGATACTCCAAGATCGACCGGAGCAACAAATAAGTTTTTTGCCTGTATATATTTATTAAAAACAACACATAATATGACTAAAACAAGTATTTTTAAGATTATGAAAAATCTATTAGCATAATCAACAAACCTTGTTCCAAGCACTACAATACTTCCAAAAATAATTACAAAAAGTAAAGAAGATATATTTTCATTAATATCTGGGAATGTTGTAGATAGTGATGATGCAGCAGCAGAAATATAAGCAGTACTTATAAAATACATCAAAACAAGAAAAGCTATGCTAGCAATAACGCCGCCAGCTTTACCTAAATATTTCTCTGCAATCGTTTTAAAACTACTACCATAAGGCATGGAACAAGAAATATCGGCTATAACAATAGCCGTGTAGGTCATTATACTCCATATAAGAACTATGAGTATAGAACCAATTACAAAACCAAGTTTTGCTGTGATTATAGGTAAAGCTAAAATGCCACCACCAATCATGGTGCCAACAATAATCATTATAGATCCTAGAATCTTAATAAAACTGTTTTGTGAATTATCCATTTGAGAAATATCTTAGTAGTAGTTGTTTTAGTGAGTAGGTTGCTCAGATTGTTGCTCTTTTTTCTGCATGTAAATAGCATCAAAATTAATTGGCGCTAAATTCAGGGGTAAGAAACCTCCTTTCATAATTGAAGAGTCAAGAACTCTCTTAGCATAGGGGAATAAAGTATTCGCACAATATGTATTAAGCACGGATTCAATTTGATCTTCTGGCATATTTGTTATTGTGAATATTCCTGCTTGAGTAACTTCAACGATATATACATTTGCATCATTATTTTTTGTAGTTACTGTGATAGTTAAATCAAGCTCGAAGTTCTCGTCATCAAGCTTTTTTGTATTTATATCAATATTGAAGTCAGAGTTAGGATTCCACTGATCTTTGAAACATTCTGGTGAATTAAGAGTTTCAAGAGATGTATCTTTTGTGTAAACTTTTTGAATTAAGAATGAAGGTTGATTTTCATTGTTTTGCATAGTTTTTCCTAGAAAATTTATAAGTTATAACTTGGAAATTATAACAAATTGAAGATAGTTATATAATATTAAAATTAAAAAATTATTTCATTGGTCTTAAAGATGGTGAAAAAGATACTTCATTTAGCATTTTTTTGGCGTTATTGAAATTTTTTGGGTTAACTCCTAACTGCTTTAAAGAAATATTAGTAACCTCCTTGGAATTGAATGATTTTACTTTCCATTGTTGTGCAATTTTAAAGTAAGTATTTTTATATTTTGTAAAGCGAAATACTCCTATCTCACCTATTTTGGGATTGCTAATCGTTCTACCACAGTAGATTATCATTATTAGATTATTTTTGCTCCCAGGTAGAGCTTTTGCATTCATATTCTCTTTTCTACAGTTTCTCATTAGTTTGGCAATAGAATAAATTGTAAATTTATCTAGATTGATATTCTTTTTATATTTACCGTAACTATATATTGCATTTATGGAGTATTTTTCTGTCCAGCTTTCAAAAGTTTGGCCAGTTGGTATTTCAGTAGTAGTGAAAATAGGACCATGTTGATTATTTTTGGCATGGCCTATTAGACCTGAGCTAAACCAACTTGGATAAGGATAAGTGACACTGGCATCAAATATATCCATACCTTGAATTTTAACCTGTCCTTTTTTCATTCCCATAAAATCTTTTGGGGTAGAGCATGAAGAGGTTATTAAAAAAAGTAATAAAAGAGCTATTCTGAGCATTTTGTGAATGTGAGTTTTTAGTTATAGAGTATAAATAAAGAATAGCTTTTTTAAAGAGATTTCTTTAGTTCAAGAAGTATATTCAAGGCCTCGACGGGAGTTATGTTATTGATATCGATATTATCAAGCTTTTCTCTTAATACATCTGGTTGATTTGAACTTTCAAGATCAAGAGATGTTTGAGGCTGGTTAGAGTCTATTACTATAGATTGTTTGTTTTCAAGTTTGTGTAGGTTTTGCTTAGCAGATTTTAGAACATCTAAAGGGATGCCTGCTAGTTTAGCAACTTGTATTCCATAAGATTTCTTTGCAGCACCTTCTATAGCCTTATGCATAAAGTAAATATTGTCTTTATACTCTTTAGCTTCAAAGTGGATATTTTTTATATTTGAGTATTTATTTACAAGTTCAGTAAGCTCAAAGTAATGAGTAGCGAAGAGCGTGAAAGCACCAATTTTAGCAAATTTTTCAGCACAGGATTCTGCTAATGATAAACCATCAAAAGTACTAGTTCCTCGACCTATTTCATCCATTATTACTAAGGAATTACTTGATGCATTATTTAAAATATAAGCCGTTTCAGTCATCTCAACCATAAATGTAGATCTACCACTTGAGATATCATCAGATGCACCTATTCTTGTATATATTGTATCAATGTCACATATATCTGCATGGCTTGCAGGTACAAATGAGCCAAGATGAGCTAAGAATATTAATTGAGCAACTTGGCGCATATATGTCGATTTGCCACCCATGTTAGGGCCAGTGATTATCTCTAAAGTATGAGTATCTTTTGTTAGCGATGTATTATTTGGAATAAATGGTTCATCAGTATTTTGTTCTATAGCAAGATGACGAACTTCTTTAAGGTCTAATTTACCATGGTTGTTAAAGTTAGGTTGTCTAAGATTGAGTTTGATAGCTCTTTCAGCGAAATTGGCTAGCACATCTATTTGAGCAATATTTTCTGCTGTTTGTTGAATTTGGCTATAATACTCTAGAACCTTCTTTAGTAGAGAATCATAAATTAGTTTTTCTCTAGCTAGGGCTTTTTCTTTTGATGAAAGGATTTTATCTTCAAAATCTTTTAACTCTTCTGTGATATAACGTTCACTTGCTTTTAATGTTTGTCTTCTAGTGTACTCAGCAGGGACTTGATCTGCATATTGCTTAGACAACTCTATGTAGTAGCCATGTACTCGGTTATAACCAACCTTAAGAGTGCTAATGCCAGTTTTTTGTTTCTGTAATTGCTCAAATTTTAATAGAAAATCATAAGAGTTATCTTTTATGCTTTTAAGTTCATCAAGTTCTTTATCAAAGCCTTCTTTAATGACGCCACCATCTCGAATAGTTACAGGAGGGTTTTCTATAATAGCTTTATCTAAAAGCTCAACTAATTCATCAAGTTGATATATACCATTATTTAAATTTTGTACTTCTTTAATTTCTTTCTCAGATAAAAGCTTTTTGAGGTCTGGTAGTTGTTTAAGAGAACTCTGAAGAGATACTATATCTTTAGGCTTTACAGTTCCTAAAGCAACGCGCGAAATTATTCTTTCAATATCATTAATGTAGCTAAGCACTTCTTGAAGTTTTAAGAAATGATGATTTTCTTTAAAATTTTCAATGATACTATGACGTAAGTGTATCTTAGTTAGATTTTTCGTAGGGTTTTTAAAATATCTTCGTAGTAATCGGCTACCAAGACTTGTTTTACACTTATCAATAATATTTAATAAGCTACTTTTTGAATTGCTATCAAGTTCAAGGTTTATTCTGCTATTAATGTCTATATTAAGTGTTTGTTCATCTTCATTAAAACTAATGTCTGTAATATGCCTAGGTGTATTTTTTAGTGTTGTGGCAAGATATCCAAGTATTGAGCCTATAGATACTATCTGCTCAGTTTTGTACTGTTTTAAAACATTAGTTGCTATGCTTACATCAAGAGAGTCTGAGATATGTTTTTTTGCTTCAAAATTACTAAAGAACCACTCTTCTAAGACTTTAAGAGGTTTTTGAAATATATCTTGTTCTTTAAGCTCTTGAGAGTTCGTGATAATCTCTTGAGGAGAAAGTTTTAAGACTTCGTTCTTTAGTTCAATTAAATTGTTTATTTTGTTTAATAAATATATTTTACCTTGAGTATAGTTAGTATAAGCTAAGTGATATTTGTCATTTTTTACATAAATACTTAGTAGTATACTATCTGTATTTGTATCTAAGAAAGCTTCTTCTGAAACTGTTGCTGGAGTTATTATCCTTACAACATCTCTCTCAACAGGACCTTTTGAACTATTCGGGTCGCCTATTTGTTCACATATAGCTATAGAAAGTCCCTTTTTGACTATTTTGGCAATATAGCTTTCTGCTGCATGATAAGGTACACCTGCCATTGGTATAGGATCGCCATTAGATTTACCACGAGCAGTAAGAGTTATATCTAAAAGATCAGCCGCTTTCTTAGCATCATCAAAGAATAGTTCATAAAAATCTCCCATACGGTAAAATAGCAGGATATCTTGATATTGTGCTTTGATTTTTAGGTATTGTTGTATCATTGGTGTATGATGAGAAATATCTTGCATAAAACTTAATTTAGAATATTTTGTATGGGAGTGATTATATTACATATATCTGATATAACAAACTTTGAAAATCATTCACTGCTATCTTTTTTATTTTATTAAAATACTTTAGAATATCTGTAGCTATTTTTATGAATTGATTTGCATTTGAAAGGAGAAAATAGAAAATGAATTATTTAGACTTTGAGTCAAAAATTAAAGAGGTTGAAGATAAAATTACATCTTTATCTCATGTCTTTGAAGATGAAAAGACAGAGAATGAGCTTAAAAAACTTAATAAGAAAAGACTTGAATTGATGGAGTCAACTTACTCTAAACTTACAGATTGGCAGGTAGTTCAGTTATCGCGTCATCCGGACAGACCGTATTTTAAAGATCTTTTACCATTAGTTTTTACTGATTTTCAAGAGCTTCATGGTGATAGAGCATTTGGTGATGATTTGGCTGTTATTGGCGGTCTTGCAAAGCTAAACAATGTTCCTGTAATGGTTATAGGGCAAGAAAAAGGCCGTGATACTAAGAGTAAAATCAAGCATAACTTTGGTATGATGCATCCTGAAGGATATCGTAAGGCTTTACGTTTAATGAAGTTGGCAGAGAAGTTTAATATGCCTGTTATTACTTTCATTGATACTCCAGGTGCTTATCCAGGTATCAAAGCTGAAGAACGTGGTCAAAGTGAAGCTATCGCTAGAAACTTATTTGAAATGAGTGCACTAAAAGTCCCTGTGATTTGTACGGTTATTGGTGAAGGGTGCTCAGGTGGTGCTTTAGGTATAGGTGTTGGTGATAAACTACTTATGCTTCAATATAGCTATTTTGCGACAATCTCTCCAGAAGGTTGTGCTTCTATCTTACATAAAACAGCTGAGAAAGCTTCTGAAGTTACACAAATGATGAATATAACTTCTGATCGTCTAAAAGAGCTTGAGATTGTTGATGGTATTATTCCTGAGCCTTTAGGTGGAGCTCATAGAGATTATGAATCTACAGCTGCTAATATTAGAAAAGCTTTAGCTATTGAGTTAAAAGAGCTATCAGCGATGTCTGTTGAGCAAAGAAATTCAAAAAGATATGATAAATTGATGTCTTTTGGTCGATTTAAGGAGGCTTAGTTTATAAGCTAAAATGATTTATGAACTTACAAGTGACAAAATCACAAGCAGGGTTTGGTATTGTAGAATCAATGCTAGCTGCAATGATTTTGTTATTTGTCCTTTCTTCAGGTTTTCTTCTTTTAAATAGTGTCTTAATTAATATAACTCTTGAAAATAAAAAAGATGAGATTGCATCAATTCTTGATGAGAGGGTAAATATCTATCGTCTTACAGGAGTCTTCGATGATTCTAAGACTGAAGATGGCATAGAATTCAAAAAAACAGTAGTCCTTAAAGTAGAAAAGCAAGCAAAGCCTAAAAAAGAGAAAAGGTCTGTGGATAGATTTAATTCATATAGTATTGCAGATATCAAAAAAATGGCTGAAAAAGCCGATAAAAAACAGCAAAAAGAAGCTTCAAATAATGTCAAAGTAATCTACAAGTTAGTTAATATAGCCGCTTTTGACGATACTATGGGTGTCGCTGATAGAGTCAAAATTATACAGCGAGAGGTAGAGCAAAATGATAGTCAGAAAAAAGAATAGAGCATCTGGCTTTACCTTGCCAGAGCTAATGGTATCAATGGTTATAGCGGCTATAGTGATGACTATGGCTATTGGTATTTATATCAATATGAAGCAACAATATACAAAGCTTAATGAAAAGCATAGAATAAATGCTGACCAATTGATGGTTAAGCAAATATTTTATAATGCTATAGGCCATGCCGGCTATATCACAAAATATGGAGATTTGCACCAGGACCTTGTGGATAACTCCGGGGATAACCTTGAAGATATCTTTGGTAAAATGGGGACTATTGCTATAGGTAAGGCTCCTCTTGAAGGAGTTTCAAGTTTACCAGAAGGTTTGAGTTTGTCTGATGAGGCTTGTCAGCAACGTAAGGCTGATCAGGATAATTTAAAAGGTATGAGTCTTAATAAAGAGATACATTGTGTTGAGCCTAATACTGATTATCTTGTAATTCAAAGAAGTAGTTTAAATTCTAGTTTAAAAACAAATTCCTCAAACAATATTTTTAAAGTAAATGATTTTCAAAAAGATATATCTCCAGAAAGAGATATCTCAATCGATGATTACTTAGTTTTATGTAATGCCTTTGAATGTGATTTAGTTAAGGCTGGAGCTATAACAGGAGATTTTGTTTCAACAACCACGCGTATTGAAAATAAATTTAAAGTCGGTGATTATGTAGGTAAGTATGTTTTAGAGATTTTCTTTGTCGCTGATAGTGGTAAAAAAAATAAAGATGGGAAGGAATTATACTCACTATATGAATATATAAAACAAAACTCAAATGACTCATCAATGTACGAGTTGATAAGTAATGTTAGTGATTTAAAGATTGCATATGTTTTAAACTCTGATGTGCATAGAGGAAACCCGGAGTTAAATTGGCAAGAGATAGAGAAATCTCCTATTAATGTAAGAAGCGATACAATTGCAGCATTAAAGATTTCTTTTAAGGTCTCTGATCAGCCAACTAGTAAAATATTTTTGGTAGGAGATGCATAGATGCAAAGGCTACATAAAAACTTCAACTCTAAGAATTCAGGTTCAGCTCTATTGATGGCATTAATATTCTCATTTGTAGTCATGGTGTTATTAACAGGACTTTTATACACTTTTAAAATGGGGTTGCTTACTACAAAAAGTATTATTAAAAATAGTAATGAAAAAGTACTCGGTGAAACCTATATATTAAATGCCAAAGACGATATTGATTTTACAAAATCAAATAAGTTTGTAGTGGGAGATAGCAAATTTAAGGTAATTGTTAATGATGATGATATTTCATCATTTTTTCCTAAAGGTAATAATGCTGAACTTTTTCAATCACAAGAGTACAATAGTTATAATGCGATATATGAAGCATCTAACTTAGGTGCAGCAGTAGATCTAAAAGAGAGAATTATCTATAACGCATTAAGTGCAAATCTATATCAAAATTTTGGTGGGGAATATATAGCAATAAATGTTCCAATGATAAATACTGCAGCTATTACTGACTATAGAGCAAGAACCTATCGTTTGTCTAATGATGGGACAATGAAAGACGCGTACAAGGGCTTTATTGGCTTTATTCAAAAACAAAATAAACAGATAAATATATTCACAGAAAAAGTTAAAATAGGCGTTCCTATCCCAGATTCGATGGGTGTTAATTATAAAGTAAAGGTTGGCTGGAATTTAGAAAAGGGAAAATGGAGCTTATATTTACTTCTATATGACACAGATAAGCTATTTACTACTCATTTCTTATTAGATGATATCTTAAATGAAGATGTTAAAGGCTTAGCGCCTGATAATGAGGAGTTAGGAAATGATATTGGTCAATGGCGAGCTGTAATTCAAAAAGGTAGTAGAGGGTCATCAGGAGGTCAATTTCTTAAAGATAATATCTTTGATGTTGCATGGTATTTTGATGAAAATGATGAACCTCCTCAATTGATGTTAGTTCGAAAGGCTTATAAAAAAAAGGGTAATAGAGAAGTACTTGAGGTTTATTCTTCAAGGTATTCAAGAACAAATGAGAACTATACTCTTAAATTAGTAGATACATTAGCATTTAAAGCAAAATTAAGCGATAAAAATATTAAGCTTTTAGTCCCAGATACTGCTAATAATCTTAATGCAAATATGATCCTTATCTTCCATCCCAATAGCCAAAGTAAAAATCTTATGGGTGTGAGTGATTTTAACTATAATGGTGATCATAGAGTTGGTAAGAGCTTAGATACCTATATTGATGGTGATACATTTGGAAATCCAGTTATAATTTCAAAGGATGAGAACTCTATGTATATTGTAACTTTTGAACCAAACAAAATTCATAGATATGAATATGTCAAAGGTTATGGAGGTTTTGAACCTTTTGACTATGGTTCGAATGGTTTAGAAAAAGAGTTTGATTTTGCGGATACTGATAATGTCATATCATCACCAGATAACTCACAAGATGAAGAGCAATCAGGAGATATAATTCAGTTGATTGTACCAAAATTTGGTTATTTATTTGTTTTTACAAATAGTAAGGTGATTCAATTAAATTCTAATTTAGAGGAGCTTCAGGAGGTTCCAATTAGTAGTTTTGAGTCGCCACAACTTTTAGCTGATTTTGATGCTATTAAAAATACTGTAAATAAGATTTATATCCAGCCGAATGCATTAATTTCAAAGGTACAAGAAATTAGAGATAATCTTGGTGATGAGGATGAGCCTAAAGATGAGAATGAGATAAATGATCAATTTCAGACTCAGGTAGATAATTCTGAAAACAATGAAAACAATGAAAAGAATAATGATGAAGATATTGCTGGTGAATCAGTATATTTAGATAGCAAATATCTTTATCCGTTAGGAATAGTTAAAAAGGTAATAATATGAGTATATTGGATAATGTAAATACTGAAAAAAGAAATCAAAGAAGCTTTAATCTTGATTCAATGTCTATTTCAGAGTCTGTTAGTTTAATGATAGATGAAGAATATAATGTTATAGAAGCTCTAAAAGAACAACATGAGAATATAGTAAAAGTAATTACACAAACCTCACAAGCTTTGAAAAATGGAGGAAGAATAATATACGTAGGTGCTGGAACAAGTGGTCGCTTAGGTATATTAGATGCTGTAGAGTGTCCGCCGACTTTTAGTGTTGATTATAATACTGTTGTTGGTCTTATAGCTGGTGGAGAAAAAGCTTTTATTGAAGCTCAAGAGGGTGCTGAAGATAATCCTGAATTTGGTAAGGAGGATCTAAAACAAATAGGCTTAACAAGTAAAGATATTGTTATTGGGATAGCTGCTAGTGGTAGAACTCCATATGTTATAGGAGCTCTAGAATATGCTAATGATATTGGAGCTCAGACAGTAGCTGTAAGTTGTACAAAGCAAGCTAAAATATCTCAATATGCTACACTTCATGTAGAAGCTGTACCTGGTCCAGAAGTCCTGACAGGCTCAACAAGGTTAAAATCTGGAACTACTCAAAAGCTTATATTAAACATGATATCTACATTATCTATGGTATCTGTTGGAAAAGTATATCAAAACTTAATGGTGGATGTGAAATCTACAAATGAAAAGCTTGTTGAGCGATCAAAAAGAATTATATGTGAAGCTACAGGCGTTGAGTATGATATAGCCCAAGATTTTTATAAGAAAGCTAATAAATCAGTTAAATTAGCTATAGTTATGATACTAAATGATTGTGATTATAAACAAGCTTTGGCAATATTAAAGAATAACAATAATTTTATAAAAAGCTAAAATGAGAGTATTGATATTATTTATAGGTGTTTTGATTAGCTTGGATGCATATTGTGCTATTTACCAAACACAGGAGAATGGTGTTCCAGATTTTTCTAATATTAAGTCAAAAGATGCAAAAAAGCTTAATATGCAAAGTGATCCTGTATCTGTTGTAAATATGAATAATGTCTCAAAAGATTTATATCAAGCACGTAAATATAGATCACAAGGCCCTGATTATTATATCCCACGAGGTCAAGATACTCTTCAATCATCTTTTCCAGAGCAATATACGGATAATTATTATGATTTTTATGGTCGTAATCATCATTATGAAAGTTTAATGTCATCAACTGAGAGCTTCCAAAATTATGCTTGGGATGGCGCAAATAATTCAAGATTACGTACTAATTATTAAATAGGGTTTGTTTTGTTATTCAAGCAGATCTTGTTAGTTTTATCATAAAAGAGGATATATGAAAAAAGTATTTTTATATACGGTGATATCTTTATTTTTAGTGCTATTACTAGTTTTTATACTAATGTATTTTGAGATAGGTAATAGGCACTACAAGAAGAAACAGTGTGAAGATATAGCTAAGAATATGAATACTGTTTCAAAGTATGAAGATGGAATTTGTTTTTTAAAGATGAATAATACTTATATTCCTAAAGGAATGATAAAAGAGATGTTTCTATAGTGCGTAAAGTCTTATTAATTAGTTAAATATTTTTATACAAAGGATATATTTTTATGAAAAAGGTATTTTTATATACAGCTGGCCTTGCTTTAGCTGTTTCAAGTTTTGCAGATGAGTGTCATCCGCAAATAAACTCTAATGATCAAAACTTTGTAGTTGGTTATGGTAGTTTAATGAATGATTCTTCAAGAATGAGAACGAATCCAAAAGCAAAAAATGTTTACCCAGTAGAAGTTAAAAACTTTGAGAGAGTTTGGGGATTAAGGGCTGGAGGTTCATATAGAACAACAGCTCTTTTAGTTGTACCAAAACAAGGTGCGCATTTAAATGCAGTTTACTATCCGGTTAATTCAGATGGGATGAAATCAGCTGATAGTAGAGAAGTTCATTACTGTAGATATAAAATCCCAGCGAGTGATATACAGTCACTAGGCTTAAAAAATCTACAAAAAGGTACTTATTGGATATACGCACAGCAACCAAGTGCAATTAAAAAGCCTAATAAAGAATATCCAATTATTCAATCATATGTTGATTTATTTATAACAGGTTGTATGCAGGTTCAAGATCGTTATTTAATAAAAGGGTTTGTTAAAGAGTGTATCAAAACAACAAAGGGCTGGAATAATAATGCTTGGATTAATGATAGGGTTAATCCACGTAGGCCGACTGATTCCACTCCAGGAGCAATCCAGGTTGATAACTATTTAGTGAAGTATCTTGGTAAAGCCTACTATAATCATAAGTATGAATAATTTAGACTTATTGATTTATGGTATTTGCAGGTTTCTTGGCAAGGTTAGGAGGGTAGATTTTATTTACGACCACTTTTAATGTTGACCCTTGAGCTAATATTGAAAGGATCACAACAGTATATGTAAGACTTACGATAACATGACCTTCATCTGGTAGTGAAAGTGCTAATGCAAGAGATATACCTCCTCTTACACCAGACCAAGCAACTAACAGATTATCTTTTACTGAACCCTTAGTTAATTTTTTATCAATAACAGTTATTGGAATTGATATACTAATTAATCTTGCAAAGGTTACGATAAATATACCTGCAACACCTACCCAAAAAGCTCCCATATTAAATGGAATGCTAGTTAATTCTAAACCAATGAGTATAAATAAGAATGAGTTAAGCATATTATCAATAACCATCCAGAAGTTATCTACTTTATCAACTTGCTCAGGATAGCTCTTTTTAGATTCAGATAGGTTATTGCCAATAAATAGACCTGCAACAACCATGGCAATAGGTCCTGATACTTGTAAACTATGTGCAATTACATACCCCATGCTAGCTACAGCAAGTGTGACAAAAATAGATGTCTCAGAGTCTCTATTAGTTTTTAAAAAAATAAGAGCTACTTGAGCAAAAATATAGCCTAAGATAATACCACCACCTGCTTCAGTAGCAATTTGTTTGGTAATTAACCAGACATATGTATTAATACTACTATGACTGTTTATAGCATGACCAAATTCTCCACCACTGCCAAAGAAGAAAATATTTGAAAGAACAACAAAAAGTACAATACCTGTCGCATCATTAAATAATGATTCTCCAACCACACGAGTTTTTATATGTTTAGGTATAGATTTATTACCGGCTAAGGTACTAATTACTGCTATTGGATCTGTTGGTGATATTAATGCACCAAAAACTAAGCAATAGCCAAAACTAATATTAAAATTAACTAGTAGACATAAACCATATATTAATACTGCAGTGGTAATAGCTGATAGTAGTAATCCAATACTTGCTAAACCAAAGACGGCCTTAAGTTCTTTCTTAAGATCTATCATATTAAAGTGTAAAGCATTAGCAAATAATAAAAATGATAACATTCCGTCTAATACTGTTTTTTTGAAATCAAAGCTTGATAATGCCACTACAAGAAAATTTGTATCACTTAGCATAGATGCGCATAATGCAGAGAATGTTATCGAGAGAATTGTTAAACCAATGGCTTTAGGCAGTTTTAAAAATTTAGTATTAATATAACTCATTAATGCTGCTACAACAGTTAATAAACTAAATAAAAAATATTCACTCATAAATATTATTCCTTTATAGGCCGCAGCTATACTCCCAGCTACAGGCTTTTGATAGCTCTTCTAAAATATTATTTTGTATAAAAAAATCATCCTTTAGATCATTAAATTTATGCTTATTAAACATAAAATTATCTATTTCATTTTCTAATTTAACTACTTTATTTATATCTTGTTTAGATATGTTCTTAAACTCATTTTGGGTCATATGAATGCAAGGTTGACACTCTAAACTATGGTATCCAGGCTTAAATGGTAAGCTTTGGGTTAGCTTTAAGATATCATCATATTTTTTTTCTAAAAGAGGGTATTGCAATGCCCTATAGTCATATCTTTCTTCTTCATCAAGGTTTTTTAATAATTGTGATACTTTTGATAAATCCTTACGATGACTTAGTAATATATTAGCCTCACCATCAGGATCAAGTTCATCAATCTTATTTAGCAGTACTATTCCTTTTAGGAAGCCAGCACACCAACTAAATTGTTGTGATGGGAACTGTTTACGTGCCAAGACTAACTCTTGAAAAGTATTTTCTGATTTTAGATGATAGTATTTTATATTTTCTTGCTTAAGCCAGTTAAAAACTACATCTAAATAGTCATTCCAACCATCAGCAGCAAAGCCAGTATCCACAGATAAAATACAGAAATTATCTCTTAAATTCTGCTTTGCCCAACATATTAAACCTAAAGAATGTATGCTGTAGTTAGCAATAATTATATTATCTAACTTTTGCATATGTCCTACATCCCTATAATGTCTTTAATTTCTTTAAGTTTATTTATGGCACAAGGGCGAACTTTGGCAGCTCCTTGAGAAAGTATATCATCAACAACTTTAGGGTTGTTTATATAGTATTCGTACTTTTCACGTGCATCAGCTAGATATTCATTTACTTTCTCAAATAAGATTTGCTTTGCATCTCCCCAGCCAAGACCGCCAGCTAAGTATCTATCTTTTAACGAAGCAATTTCTGTATCAGAAGCGATACTTTTATATATTGAGAATATTGTACAATTATTAGGGTCTTTTTTCTCTTCAGGTAACTGAGAGTTAGTAATAATTTTCATTATTTGTTTTCTTAGTTTTTTCTCTGTTGAGAATATTTGTATAGTATTGTCATAGCTCTTTGACATCTTACGGCCATCTAGACCCAATATGGTTTGGCTATCTTCATTTGTAAAAGCTTGAGGAGCCTTAAGAGCCTGTTTTTTGTAGATATGATTAAAACGATTAGCGATATCTCTTGCAATCTCAATATGTTGGATTTGATCTTTACCTACAGGAACTAGGTCTGCATCAAACATAAGAATATCTGCAGCCATAAGAACAGGATAGTTAAATAATCCCATAGTTATGCCTTTATCAGGATCAACATTTTCCTCTTGCATATTTTGATCTACTAGAGCCTTATATGCATGAGCACGGTTTAATAAGCCTTTTGATGTGGTAGTGCTGATAATCCATGTTAGTTCCATGATTTCAGGGATATCAGATTGGCGATAAAAAGCAGCTTTTGCTGGATCAAGTCCAAGAGCAAGCCAAGAAGAGGCAATCTCGTATATATACTGTTGACGCAACTTTTTATCCCATAATTTAATTAAGGAATGTTGATCAGCAATAAAATACAAACATTTATAATTTTTATTTTGAACCATTTCTATCGCTGGTTTAATTGCGCCTATATAGTTCCCTAGATGTGGAGTCCCTGATGGAGTAACTCCAGTTAAAATAATTTTCTGTGACATTTTAAGATTCCGTATTATAAAAAGAAACATTAATTAAAGCTTTTATTACAAAAGAAATTTTAGCATATTAAGATTTTTTTAATAAGGAATTTATGAAAAAAAGTGGAGCGGGAAACGAGGCTCGAACTCGCGACCCCAACCTTGGCAAGGTTGTGCTCTACCACTGAGCTATTCCCGCTTGAAACTATGGCACACCCAAAGGGATTCGAACCCCTAACCGCTCGGTTCGTAGCCGAGTACTCTATCCAGTTGAGCTATGGGTGCAAAAGTGAAATGTATTATAAATACTTGTTTTTAATTAGTCAAGTTAGTTATGTCATTAATTGTTTCAATTAATTTATTTTCTAACTCTTGATCGCTTAAATTTGTGTTATCAATTGTATAGTCAGCGATTTTCTCTCTTTCATTATCTGAGATTTGAAGGTTTATAAATGCAACAGCTTGTTGTCTATCTTTGCCATCACGTTCCATAAGTCTTCTAATCCTAGTCTCTAAATCCGCTTTAATAACGATTACTTTTTTTAGATAATCATAATGACGAATGTTATATGGACCTAAAAGAGGAATATCTACGATTGTCATAGCAGTTTCAGATTCTCTGACCTGCTTTTTTATCTCTCTATTGATAACTGGGTGTAGATAATCTTCCAGCCACTTCTTAGCTTCTTTAGATTCAGTAATGATAGCACGTAGCATAGCTCTATTTATTTGCTTATTTACGACTATATCACTACCAAATTTTTCTGTGATATTTTTGATCACAGATGCTTTTTTGGTGATTTCTCTACTTATAGTATCAGCACAAACTACATTTAAATCCATTTTTTCTTTTAGGATTTTTGTAGCTGTTGACTTGCCGCTAGCTATACCGCCTGTTATACCAATTGGAAAAGTTCTTATTACACTCATTACATTAATAACTTAAGTAAACAAATTATTTGAGGTCAAATTTTAATATTTTTTTTATAAAAAGTCACATTTTTTTGATTAAAAAAGCTTTTAACTTTAAAATACAGCTAATTTCTTAGCTTATTAATAGAATATTTTGATATTAGAAAAGATTATTTTAGATAGAATTAGAACAACTGGTCAGATTTCATTTAGAGAATTTATGCAACTGACTCTTTATTATCCAGAAATTGGATATTACTCAGGATCCAAAGATAAAATTTCTCCTCAAGGAGATTTTGTAACGGCAACAACTCAAAGCTCACTTTTTGCTAGAACTTTTGCAAGACAGTTTGCGCTAGTGTTGTCCGAGCTTGGTAGTGATGCTCATATTATAGAGTTTGGTGCAGGTAATGGTAAATTCGCTACAGATTGTATGGATGAGCTATTGAAGTTAGGAGAATTGCCAGACAAATATATAATAATTGAACTGAGCAATGATCTTAAATTAAGACAACAAGAATATATAAAAGAAAATATACCTGATTTATACGATAAGTTTCTTTGGTTAAATGAATTGCCTAAGCAAAAAGTAAAAGCTGTGGTTTTTGCTAATGAAGTTTTAGATGCAATGCCTGTTGATATCTTTACATCTAGAGAGGGGGAGGTCTTTCAGCAGGGAGTTACACTTAAAAGTGATGATAGTTTTGAATTTATGGATATGCCAAAGAATGATAATCGATTTACTTCAGAGATTAATAGGGTCTTGGGAGATGGTATAACTTTTGCAGATGGTTATACAAGTGAAATTAATACATGGATACGTCCCTGGGTTAAAGCATTAAAAGATAGTATCTCTCAAGGTATCGTTTTTTTATGTGACTATGGTTATCACCGAGCAGAGTATTATTCTAAAGAAAGGACTATGGGCACCTTAGCTTGCTATCATCATCATAAAGTCAATTTTGATCCATTTATTAATATTGGTGAGCAAGATATTACAGCTCATGTTGATTTTACAACAGTTGCTGAAGCAGCAACAGAAGTTGGTTTTGAACTTGATGGCTATATGACTCAAGCAAATTTTCTAAAAAGATCAGGCATATCAGAGGTTTTTACAGAGCATTCTAAAGGTCTAAATCAAAAAGAGCAGCTAAGATATAATAATGATATAAAAGATCTTCTTTTAAATGATAAGCTTGCTGAGGTGTTTAAGGTTATAGGCTTCTCTTTGAATTTTGACTTTATCTTAGAATCTTTTGATAATGATGATAATGTCGATTATTTATTGTAGCTGGATGATTTTTCAGAAAATAGAGTTTTTTTAAGTGCTTTATTCTAAAATAATCAGGATAAAAACTTGCTCTTAATCTGTTGATTAGAAGTGTATGTATCTTGTATCCTAAATATATAAACCCCAAAGCACTCGAATATTTTACGCTAGAAGTTCTTTACAGATCAGTTCAGTCAGAACAAAGGTTGGAAATTTTTTACAGGTTGATAAAAAACAAGAACCTCAGTTAGAGAGTGGTGACAAGGTTTTTAATTTGGACCTAAATGAACTTGTTTTTTTGTTGTTAATGTGAGCCGTGTCTTTAGGTATAACTATAGAAATGCGTTATATAGTTGATGTTGCTTATCTATTGACTTATAATCAAACAAATAAGTTTTTAATTTCGTTAATATTCGATTAATTCGGAGGACAAAGGATGTCGGATTTCACTAAAGATATTGATGCTTTGGAGACTCAAGAATGGCTTGAGGCTTTTGAAGATGTCGTTAAAAGAGAAGGTGTTGATAGAGCTAAGTTTTTATTTGAACAGCTTTTAACTAAAGGTTCTGAGCTAGGTATACAAAGTGCTTACTCTACAGCTAAAGTTAAGAATTATGTTAACTCTATTGATGTTAGCGAACAGCCTAGTTACCCAGGAGATATGGAGCTAGAGGAGAGAATAGAAGCTGTAAATAGATGGAACTCTGCAGTTATGGTTGCAGCAGCTAATAAAAAAGATGGTTCAATAGGTGGCCATATTGGTACTGGTGCTGGAGCAATGACTCTTTATGAGGTTGGTTTTAACCATTTCTGGAAAGCTCCAAATGATAATCATGCAGGTGATTTGATATTCTATCAAGGTCATCTTTCTCCAATTGTGTATGCGCGTTCATTTTTAGAAGGTAGAATAACAGAGAAGCAGTTAGAAAACTTTAGAAGACAAGCTTTTGATGGTGAGAATGCAGTATCTTCTTATCCACATCCTCATTTGCAACCTACATACTGGCAGTTCCCAACAGTTTCTATGGGCTTAGGTCCACTTCAAGCAATTTATCAAGCAAGATTTATGAAGTACTTAGAAGCTAGAGGATTAGCTGAAACTGCAGATCGTAAAGTTTGGGCTTTTTGTGGTGATGGTGAGATGGATGAACCAGAATCAATGGGTGCTATCACTAGAGCTGGTAGAGAAGGTTTGGATAACCTTATTTTTGTGATTAACTGTAACCTACAGAGATTGGATGGTCTTGTGAATGGTAATGGTAATATTGTCGAAGAGCTTGCTAATTCATTTATGGGTGCTGGCTGGGATGTTATCAAAGTCCTCTGGAGTAGTGATTGGGATAAGTTATTACAAGATCCAAAAGGCGGTAAGAAATTAGCGCAAAGATTAAGTGAACTTAATGATGGTCAGTTCCATACGATTAAAGCTCATGGTGGTGCAGAATGTCGCAATGTCGTATTTAGTGGAGATGAAGATCTAGAAGCTTTAGCTAAGGATATGTCTGATGCTGATATTGCTTCTCTTCGCCGTGGTGGTCATGATCCATTAAAGATCTATGCTGCTTATAAAAAAGCAATAGAAACTAAGAATGCTCGTCCAATACTTATCTTACCTATGACTGTTAAAGGTTATGGTTTAGGTGAGTGGGGTGAATCAAAAAATATTGCTCATAATGTTAAAAAGCTAGATACAGATGCACTTGAGCATATTAAAAATAGATTTGATGTTCCAGCAACAAAAGATGATGTTGAGAACTATAAGCTTATCAAACTAGATGAGAATTCTCCTGAGATGAAATACCTTCACTCTAAGAGAAAAGATTTGGGTGGTTATATTCCTAAGAGATTAGAAAATAATCAAGCTCTAGAAGTTCCTGGTTATAAAGAGTTTGCTAAGAATTTATTAGATGATAGTGGTGATAGAGAGTTTTCTACAACAACTGCTTTCGTTAGAATATTGTCTCACCTAGCAAAAGATAAAAAGATTGGTAAACATATTGTACCGATCACAGTTGATGAATCACGTACTTTTGGTATGGAAGGCTTATTTAGACAATTGGGTATATATAATCCACAAGGTCAACAGTATGTACCAGAAGATAAAAAGCAAGTTATGTTCTATAAAGAAAGTAAAGATGGACAGATTTTGCAAGAAGGTATTAATGAGCAGGGTGGTTTAAGCTCTTGGTTAGCTGCAGCTACTTCTTACAGCGTGCATAAAGTACCTATGATTCCATTTATGATCTACTACTCAATGTTTGGATTCCAAAGATTTGGAGATCTTGCTTGGGCTGCTGGAGACTCTATGGCAAAAGGTTTCTTGCTTGGGGGGACATCTGGTCGTACGACAATTAATGGTGAAGGCTTACAACACGAAGATGGTCATAGCCATATTCAAGCTGGACTTATTCCTAGCTGTATATCATATGACCCTACATATGCTTATGAATTGGCGGTGATCATGGGTGAAGGCCTTAAGAGAATGTATGTAGATGGCGAGCATGTTTTCTATTATATTACAGTAATGAATGAGAATTACTCTCATAGAGCAATGCCAGAAGGTTCTCAAGAAGGTATTCTTAAAGGTTTATATAAGCTAGAGGACAATGAACCTGCTGATAAGCACGTGCAATTAATGGGTTCAGGTACTATCTTAAGAGAAGTTGAAGCAGCTTCTAAGATGCTAAAAGAAGAATATGGTATAACTTCTAATGTTTGGAGCATGACTTCTGCAAACGAGCTTTATAGAGAAGCTAAAGATGTAGCTAGAACAAATATGCTTCATCCAACGGATAAAAAGAAAGAAAGTTATATTGAGCAGTGCTTTAAAAATGAGCAAGGTCCAGTTGTTGCATCTACTGATTATATCAAGTTATATACTGACCAACTTAGAGAATTTATCCCAAGTACATTTGTAAGCTTAGGTACAGATGGGTATGGTAGATCTGATAGCAGAGCAGCTTTGCGTAGCTTCTTTGAAGTAGATAGATATCATGTGGTTGTTGCTTCATTATATGCTTTACATTTAGATGGTAAGGTTGAGGCTAGTGAAGTTAAAGCAGCAATTAAGAAGTACAATATAGACCCAGAGCGTGTAGCTCCATTTTATAGCTAATCGGTAAGGAGATATAAATGTCTATAGAGATAGTTAAGGTTCCTGATATTGGGGATTATGATAGTGTTGATGTGATTGAAGTGAATGTCGCTGAAGGTGATGTTATTGCTGAAGAAGATTCTTTAATTACATTAGAAACTGATAAGGCTAGTATGGAGGTCCCATCTCCAGTAGCTGGCAAAGTTGTTAAACTAACTGTAAAAGTTGGTGATAAAGTTTCAGAAGGTTCGGCAATTATGGAAGTTGAACTAGAAGGATCATCTGATACTGCAACAGAAGAAAAACCCGCACAACAAACAGAATCAGAATCAGCTTCATCAGGTGCTACTGAGACCGTTGATGTTAAAGTTCCTGATATCGGCGATTACGATGCAGCTGAGATTATTGAAATATCTGTGAAAGTAGGCGATGAAATTGCTGAAGAAGATTCTTTAATTACATTAGAAACTGATAAAGCTAGTATGGAAGTCCCATCATCTGCTAGTGGCAAAATTACTGAAATAGCTGTAAAAGTTGGTGAAAAAGTTGGTGAAGGTGATTTGATACTTAAAGTTGAAAGTGGTGCAAGTCAATCAGCTTCTGCTTCTACTCAAGAACAAGCTCAGCAGTTTTCAACACCTGCACAAACTTCGGAAGAAGTTGTAGATGTAGAGGTCCCAGATATTGGTGATTATGATAGTGTTGATGTTATTGAGGTATCGGTAGCTGTTGGTGATAAAGTTGAAGAAGAAGACTCTTTAATTACATTAGAAACTGACAAAGCTAGTATGGAAGTACCATCTCCAGTAGCAGGTGAGGTTACAGAAATTATCACAAAGGTTGGTGATAAAGTTTCTCAAGGTAGCTTAATTTTAAAAGTTAAGACTCAGGGATCTGCTTCTGTAGCAGCGCCTCAGCCGGCTAAGCAGGAAGCTCCTAAACAAGACTCTAAGCCTACTTCGGCGCCAGCACCAACTCAAAATAGTGTTAATGAGTATGCAGTAGATAACTCAAATGCTCATGCTTCTCCAGCTGTTAGAAAGCTAGCTAGAATTTTAAATGTTGATTTAAGCAAGGTAAAAGCTACAGGTCGTAAAGGTCGTGTAACAAAAGAAGATTGCTATAACTATATTAAGCATGCTGTAACACAAGTTCAAACTGGTAAAGTTGCTGCAAGTGGCAGCGGTTTAGATCTTTTAGATGATCCTGTTGTTGATTTCTCTAAATTTGGTGAGATTGAAACTCATCCTTTAACTCGTATTAATAAAATTAGTGCGAAAAACTTACATAGAAACTGGGTGAAAATTCCTCATGTAACTTTCTATGATGATGCTGATGTTACGGACCTTGAAGAGTTTAGAAAAGCTAAAAAAGGATTCGCTGAGAAAATGGGTGTGAAAATCACTCCATTGTCATTCTTAGTAAAAGCTGCAGCAGTAGCTTTACAAGAATTCCCAAGAATGAACAGTTCACTTTCGAATGATGGTGAGAATTTAATTCTTAAGAAATATTATAATATTGGTTTTGCAGCGGATACTCCAGCAGGACTAATGGTTCCTGTTATCAAAGATGCTGACAAAAAAGGCATTATTGAAATATCAAAAGATATTATGGAACTAGCTGGTAAGGCTCGTGATGGTAAGTTAGGTTCTAAAGATATGTCTGGAGCTACATTTACTATCTCAAGTATTGGTGTGCTTGGTACTACGGCGTTTACACCTATTATTAATATGCCGGAAGTGGCTATTATGGGTGTATCTAAAACTGCAGTTAAGCCAGTTTGGAATGGTAAAGAATTTGAACCTAGAACTATGTTACCTTTATCTATGTCAGCTGATCATAGAGTTATTGATGGAGCATTAGCTGCTAAGTTCTTAACAAGATATAGTCAGATTCTTTCTGATTTGCGTGAAATCATAATGTAAATGTAAACACGGAGTTTTATAAAATGAGTGATATTAAAACACAAGTTGTAGTTTTAGGTAGTGGTCCTGGTGGATATAGTGCAGCATTTAGAGCGGCTGACTTAGGATTAGAGGTTGTTTTAGTAGAAAGATATGAAAATATTGGAGGTGTGTGTCTAAATGTTGGTTGTATTCCATCAAAAGCACTTCTTCATATTGCTAAAGTTATCAATGAAGCTAGACACTTAGCTGCTGATGGTATCATCGAAATGGGTGATATGAAAATCAATAAAGACAAAGTTCTTAAGTATAAGAATGATGTTGTAAGTAAGCTTACTGGTGGTTTAAAAGGTATGGCTCAGATGAGAAAAGTAAAAATCGTACAAGGTTACGGTAAATTTACATCTGATAAAGAGCTTGCTGTAGAAGCTGCTGATGGTAAGGTTACAAAAATCACATTTGATAATTGTATTATTGCTGCTGGTTCTAGTGTGATTAACTTACCATTTGTTCCAGAAGATGAGAGAATTATCGACTCTACAGGTGCTCTTGAAATGAAAGAAATTCCTGAGACTATGCTTGTAGTTGGTGGTGGTATTATTGGTCTTGAGATGGCGCAAGTTTATTCTGAACTTGGTACTAAGATTACAGTTGTTGAGTTTGCTGATCAACTTATGAACGGTGTTGATAAAGATATCGTTAAAGCTTATGAGAAAATGAACAAGAAGTATGAAGTTCGTCTAAAAACTGGTGTTACAGCTATGGAAGCTAAGAAAGATGGTATCTATGTAACAATGGAAGGTGAACATCCTGCTAAAGAAGAGCGTTATGACAGGGTTCTTATGGCAATTGGTCGTAAGCCAAATGGTAAATTGATCGATGCAGAAAAAGCAGGTGTTAAGGTTGATGAAAGAGGCTTTATCTCTGTAGATAAACAGCTTCGTACAAATGTACCACATATTTTTGCAATTGGGGATATTGTTGGTCAACCTATGCTTGCTCATAAAGCTGTACCTGAAGGAAGAACAGCTGCTGAAGTTATTTCTGGTTTAAATCATAGTTTTGATCCTTTAGTAATTCCTTCAGTTGCTTATACTGATCCAGAAGTTGCTTGGGTTGGTGAAACTGAGACTTCTGCAAAAGCTAAAGGTATTAAGTATGAAAAGGGTGTATTCCCATGGGCTGCTAGTGGTAGATCACTAAGTATTGGTAGATCAGAAGGTATGACTAAAGTTCTATTTGATGAAAATCATAGAATCATTGGTACTTCTATTGTTGGTACGAATGCTGGTGAACTTATTTCTGAAGCGGCACTTGCTATTGAAATGGGTTGTGATGCTGAAGATATCGCTCTTACAGTTCATCCACATCCAACTCTCTCTGAGAGTTTAATGATGGCTACAGAAGTGTTTGAAGGTACTGCAACAGATCTTCCTCCTCAGAAAAAGAAAAAATAAATTCTAATTTTCTTCTCAAATTATTTAATTCTAGAAAATCTACCTTAAAATATATCAAAAAATAAATTTAACTATGTCTACAAATAACTGGAAAAAAGCTCTGAAGGAGTCATTTCACTCTCCTTTGGAGCTATTAAGTTTTTTAGAAATAAATAATGATATTGCAAAAGTTTCGTTTAAAGCAGTAAATCATTTTAAAATGATTGTTCCAAAATCTTTCGCTAATAGAATGGAAAAAGGCAATATTAATGACCCATTATTAAAACAAGTCTTGCCAACTGTAGATGAAGAAGTCATAGATAGTAATTATAGTAGTGATCCGCTAGATGAAAGAAAGTATAATAAAATCCCTGGATTGTTACATAAGTATCATGGAAGAGTTTTATTAATTGCTCACACAAGTTGTGCTGTCCACTGTAGATATTGCTTTCGTAAAGAATTTGACTATAAAGATAATATTCCTGGTAGAAAAGATTGGCTTAAAACTTTTGATTATATAAGAAATGATCCAAGTATTGAGGAAGTTATTTTAAGTGGGGGAGATCCTTTATTAAATAATGATGATGTTCTGGAGTTCTTTTTAAATGAGATAAGAGCAATACCTCATATTAAGAGAATAAGGATTCACACAAGAATACCTGTTGTCTTGCCAGAAAGAATAACTGAAACTTTGCTAGATATTTTTTCTAGGTGCGAGCTAGATATAGTACTTGTAGTACATGCAAATCACCCTAATGAGATAGATGATGATATTACTAAACTATTAAGAGGTATAAATAAAGTTGGAGTTATTGTTTTAAATCAAAGTACAATGCTTAAAGGTGTCAATGATGATCCAGATATATTATATGCATTAAGTACAAAATTGATTAGAGCAAGGGTTATTCCTTATTATATACATTTGTTAGATCCTGTTTCCGGAACTAAGCATTTTGATATTGATAATGCTAAAGATATTATGAAAAGGCTTTCTGAGATTTCATCAGGCTATATGGTGCCTATATTAACTAGAGAAGATCCTGGATATCCTTCGAAGCAATGGGTTTCATTTCATAGATAGGCTGCTATGTTTAAAACTAATACGTGATCAAATACTTTATCAGTAAGCTGTTGCTTAATTCCGTGGACAATCTTGACAGAATGATGTGCACTTTTATATAGTTTTAGCTGTATATTTTATATAAATGTGGATAACTTTTTAAAAGTAGATATCTAAAGTATACGATTATCTAAGATAAAGGTATTGAGTAAGTCGTAATTTTTAATTTATCAATATATTAAATCATGGGTAAATAATTTATCTATACCCTTGATTTAAATATAGTTTTTGTGAATATAAAAAATTCTTTTAGCGCTGAGCTAAATTTGTAACAGCTATTATTGTAGTTTATATTTTTCGTATAAGAAATAAAGGCTGATGCTAAGTATGATAATGATGCTAATACATATTGAAAATATAAGAAACTGTATCTTTTGAGTTGTAAGGGAAACTAAGAAACTTAGGAGTGCTCCCCCTGCAACCTGTATAGTTCCATAAATACTGCTAGCTACTCCCGTATGTTTTTTAGCCTCGGATAGTGCTAATGTGGTTATGTTTGATGCAAGTAAACCAAATCCAAAAACATATATGATTCCTCCGAGTATGATAAATATAAGGTTCAAAGATAAAATGACAGCTAGCCAATATAATAATCCAGATAAAAGAATAAAACCTAAACCAAATGAGATAATAGTTTTAATTTCTAGATGTTTTGACAATATTGTATTGCAAAAACGACTTCCCAAGCTTCCTATAACCAGCATAAAAAGAACGTATGAGACTTGAGTTTCTGTGAGCCTTAATTGTATATGCAATACATAGGGAGATATCGTTAGGAAACAAATATATCCTCCAAAAATTATTGCAGATATTATGTTTAATGTAATAAACCTGTAGTTTTTAATTACCTGTAGATAAGATTTTGTAGCAAGTTTGATAATTGAAACATTATGTAATTCTTTAGCTGTTTCTTTAAAAGAAAAAATACAAATACTAATAAGAGTAATATATAATGCTATTTGTGCAATAAACATGGATCTCCAACCAAAGTGTAAGGTTAAGAAGCTTCCACACATTGGTGATACTGCAGGAGCAATTGCTACAATTAAAGAAAACAGAGCATATTTTCTGCGTAACTGGCTTTCGTTAGGAAAAATATCTTTTATAATGCTTCTTGCTAACATCATTCCTCCAACTGATCCTATTCCCTGGAAAATTATACCAGTAGAAAATAAAGAGAAGTTTGTACTTATAGAAAGAGTAATGCTACCAATTAATGACATGGTTAAGCTTGTCAGCAGGACTAATCTTCTACCATATTTATCAGAAGTTGTACCTGCTATCAGTGAAGCTATACAGCTTGTCAAAAAGAATAGAGCAATAGTTGATTGCATTTGGTGATGGTTAGCATAAATACTTTTTTCTATAATGGGCATTACTGATAGATATATATCAGATATAAAAAAGTTAGCCATTGAAATTGTTATTGTGAGAATGTATATAAATCTAGTATTCATGATGTTTATTTATAATATTGCTGTTATAAACTTATGCATGTATTATAGGATTGTTGTTTTATACATAATATAACAATTTAGACTATTTATGCATAAATGTAGACAAATGCTTTGTGAATTGTATTATATCTTAATTAAATATCATATTGATCTTTTACTAAATTAGGTCTGAAGTACAATACTTATTATTTAGACTTGTTAAGTCCTAAACAAAACTATTTAATATTAGCTTGTACATTTTAAAAAGTATTCTTAATTTTATTGTTCTTGTTTAGTATTTTCATCTAGCTAATTTATGATCTTATGTAAATTTCATTTTTATATTAACAAAAGAACTTTTTATTATGATTTTATTTTAAATAAATAATAGATATTTATATTATATTGCGTATTTGC
>NZ_VXKQ01000025.1 GCF_008711465.1 Francisella sp. SYW-9 | reverse complement strand
CAGTATTTAAAGTAAAAATATATTCTTATAACTTTTCCCATACCCCTCCATCTTTTGGATTATCTCCACTAGTCCACCATTTAGCTTTATATGAGCTTCCATTTAAAGTTACTGTTTGACCTCCACTATACTCTTCATCCACATTCCAAACTGCTCCTGCTATATAAGGTGTATCCCAAGGCCCTCCATTCGATGGCTTATCGCCTTGTGTCCACCACTTAGCTGTGTAGGTTTTACCATTATAAGATACTTGATCTCCTTTAGTATAAACTGTATTAGAATTCCAAGTCCCTGAAGACTCAGTACTATCCTTATCCTGGTCAATTATCTGATCATTTATTTGATCCGAGCTTTGACCTTCAGTAACTCGCCATACTCCCCACTCACCAGAATTAGTAGGGTTTTCACCCTTAGTCCACCATTGAGCTTCGTATATTATGCCATTAACTTCTACTTTTTCACCTTTAGTGTAAGCTTTTTCAGAATCCCAATTGCCTGTTGCAGCATCTCCACCTTGGTTTTGGTCATCTGCTCCAACTGTTGTAAATGATAAGCTATCTTCTCTAGACTCACCTGATGTATTAGCAACAACTTCAACACTATAATTAGTTGCTTTATCTAAATTAGTTAATACATAGCTTTGTGATGTAATATTTTGTACTATGACATTTCCATTTAACTTAACTGTATATGTAACGCTACCATCTAGTTCTGGTTTATTCCAAGATATAGTAGCTGATGTCTCTGTTATGTTATCTGCAGAAACATAAATACTATCTGATTCATACACCGCTGCTACTGCATCAATTAGAGACTTACTTGGATCTATTGAATCACCATCCGCTTCCCAGAACATTGTTCCACCAAGCCCTCTACTCTTAACATATTTTGTTTTTTCAGTTACAGACCAAACATTATCATAAGTTACAAATGATTTTGTTGATGGACTATATGCCCATGGCTGCATAGCTACCTTACCATACTTATTAAAGACATCTGAGTTTGAGTTAGTGTCATAGAATACTAGATCAGATAGTCCACTTAATGGTTTTGATGATCCACAACCTGCTACAGGGTCATCGATAGGGTTAATTAGACATTTATAATCAAGAATTCCTGGCTCATAGTCACCTAGACCAGCTCCTGTGATAGTTTGAAATAAGCCACCGTTTTTATCACTATCAACAGCCATTGATCTTGCATATAAAGGTAAGCCTGCCACTATTTTCTTAGCTGGAACACCATTATCTAAAAATGCATCGACAATATTATCAATTGCTAAACCGTTTGTCTTACCTATAGAGTCAGCAACGCTTGTACCATAATCACTAATATTAGGAAATCCTGCTGATGCTTGGAAATATGCAGGAGCTCCAACACCCCATGCACCTTGATAGTCATAACTCATAATACTAATCTCATCCATAAGTTCTCCAACCTGCTTCCAGAAATCTGGCACACTATTTGGATTATTTGGATCTTGCATAGACTCTACACTAATCCTACCACCATGAACTGCTATTGCTAAATAATATTTTTTACCATCTTCTTTACTAGCTTTGTCAAGTTCTGCTCTTAATATTTTATATAGAGCTAACATTTTCTTAGCTGGAGCAACATCAAAACCATAATCAGACCAGTACTCCCAGTCAATATCAATACCGTTAAAGCCAAGCTTGCGCATAAGTTCTACTGATTGAGATGCAAAATTTTTCATTCTTGAGTCATCAGAAGCAAGCATTTCAAACATAGGGGCTGTAGTTTTACCATTATTAGTCCAACCACCAAATGATAAGTAAGTTTTTAGATATGGATACTTTTTCATTGCCCTTGCAGCTGCCGACATGCCCCAAGCATCTGCTGAAGCATCTAAAGTCTTAATATCACCTGTAGCTTTATCAAAACCTACAAATGCATAAAACAAAGTATTTAATTTATCATATTTAAAATCATAAGGATTATATTTACGCCCCCATACTGCCCATTGTGCATAATATGCGGCATTAACATACCCAGCACCAGGATCTTTACATACATTTCCAGTACATGGTCTTTCAATATCTAAGGCTTTACCGTCTACTTTTAAACTATTTACTAGGGGAACAACAACTCCAGGGAGTACAACAGCGTCACCAGAATCTGTTCCCATAATGTCACAAGACTGTGTTAAATCAAAAGATCCTTCACCATCTTGTAATGTCATCTTTGTTACATATTCACCTTTGTTATTTTGAGTGGTCACAAAATTGATAAGATCTGTTCTAGCTCCAAAGCAATTACCCCAACCGACTTTTGGTTTAAAGTTACTTGAGAATTCAATTATCTTCGCTGATGGCACATTATTTATATTTAAAACTATCTTATTATTGTAGTCCTTAAATGGCGCCTTAAAATCATATGTCTCAACACTATTACTTATAGCTGCCTCTGCCATACCAAATGAGCCTAAACCCAATAACGCATAAGATATTGCTGTTATCATTTTGTTTTTTATTATCATAATCTCTCCTTTTTTTAACCTCAAGGTTTTATATCAAATCATAAAACACTAAAGCAATCTTATTACAAATATTGAGAATATATAATTGAGGAAAAATCATGGGACTTATTAAAAATTGCTAACCAACTTCTTTTTATACTCAAAAACTACATAAAGAATATACTAATAATGAAAGTTTACTAATAAAGATAATTAAAAGGTTAAATATTAGATAGAACTTAAGATGAATTTGTATGAGATCTAGGTTTACCCTATATTGATACTTAACTCAGCACTTATTATGTACTAAGTTAAGATTTACTTATACTATATTTTTTCCCAAGGAGAACCTTTTGATGGATTATCTCCTTGTGTCCACCACTTAGCTTTATACTTCTGACCTTGGTAAGTTACTGTTTGACCACCTGTATAAGCGATACCACTTTCCCAAGCTCCTCCAGCAACTACAGGTTTTTTCCAAGCTCCACCATTAGAAGGGTTATCACCTTGTGTCCACCATTTAGCTGTATATGTTTGACCATTGTATGTTACTTGATCTCCCGTAGTATATACAGCCTTAGAATCCCAAGTTCCTGAAGATGAAGTATCATCTCCACCTTGGTTTTGATCATTTCCTCCTTGACTTTGATCATCTCCTCCTTGGTTTTGATCATCTGGTTGACCACTAGTCACTCTCCATACCCCCCATTCTCCAGATTGAGTAGGATTTTCACCTTTAGTCCACCATTGAGCCTCATATACCACACCATTAATCTCTACTTTTTGGCCTTTTGTATATGCTTTATTAGAATCCCAAGTTCCTGTTGTAGTATCTCCACCTTGGTTTTGATCATCTGTATCTTGGTTTTGATCATCAGTATCTTGGTTTTGATCATCTGTATCTTGGTTTTGATCATCTGCTCCAACTGTTGTAAACGACAAACTATCAGTTCTTGATTCATTAGAAGCATTAGCTGTAACTTCTATATTATAGTTTGTACCTTTATCTAAGTTAGTTAAAACATAGCTTTGAGAGCTAATACCTTGAGCAACTACATCACCGTTTAATTTAACAGTGTATGTAACACTACCATCAAGTTCTGGCTTGTTCCAAGATATTGTTGCTGATGTCTCTGTTACGCTATCCACAGATATATAAACACTATCTGATTCATAAACTTTAGCAACCGCATTTATTAATGATTTGCTATTGTCTACAGAATCACCATCAGCTTGCCAGAACATTGTTCCTCCAAGCCCTCTACCCATAGCATATTCTGTTTTCTTAGTCACTGACCATGTATCATCATAAGTTATAAATGATTTAGTCGATGGACTATATGCCCATGGTTGCATAGCGACTTTACCATATTTATCAAAGACGGCTGCATTTGAGTTCTCATTATAGAACTGTAGATCTGATAATCCACTCACTGGTTTTGATGTTCCACACCCTGTTACTGGATCATTAACTGGATTAACTAAACATTTATAATCAAATACACCATTCTCATAATCACCAAGACCTGGACCTGTAATTGTTTGGAATAAGCCTCCATTGACATCACTATCTACAGCCATAGATCTTGCATATAGAGGTAAACCAACTATTAACTTCTTAGCTGGTACTCCAGCTTTAATATATGCATCAATAGAATCTTGGATTGACCATCCACCATCAACACCTATAGATTTACTTAATGTAACATTACTACCAGAACTATCTGTAACATTATCTTGTACATCACTTGATACATCTCCAGCACTATAACTACTATTGCTAATTCCTGTTACATCTGGGAATGCAAATGATGCCTGGAAGTATGCTGGGAATCCAGTGCCCCATGCACCTTGATAGTCATAATTCATTACATTGATTTCATCCATTAACTCGCCAGTCTGTTTCCAGAAATCTGGTACACTATTTGGATTATTTGGATCTTCCATAGCCTCAATACGACTTCTAGCTCCATTAACTGCTATTGCAAGATAGTATTTCTTACCATCTTCTTTACTAGCCTTATCTAACTCAGCACGAAGAACTTTAAAGAATGCTAACATCTTCTTAGCTGGTGCTACATCATTACCATAATCAGACCACCATTCCCAGTCGATATCGATACCATTAAAGCCAAGCTTACGCATAAGCTCTACAGATTGCTTAGCAAAAGTTTCCATACTTTGTTGATTTGATGCTAACTGTTCAAACATTGGAGCTGTTGTAACACCATTATTTGTCCAACCACCAAATGATAGGAATGATTTTAGATATGGATACTTCTTGGCTGCTCTTGCTGCTGCTGATAGTCCCCATGAATCTGCTGAAGCATCAAGTGTTTTTATATTACCTGTATTTTTATCAAAACCTATGAATGCATAGATTATTGTATTTAACTTATTATACTTAAAGTCATACGGATTATATTTACGGCCCCAAACTGCCCATTGTGCATAATATGCTGCATTTGTATAACCAGGAGCTGGATCTTTACATACATTACCAGCACATGGTCTTTTAATCTCAAGATCTTTACCATCTACTTTAAGATCACTAACTATCGGAACTACAACACCTGGTAATACAATTGCATTACCAGAGTCTGTGCCCATAATGTCACAAGACTGTGTTAAGTCAAACGATCCTTCACTATCTTTTAGTGTCATTTTTGTTACATAATCACCTTTACTATTTTGTGTAGATGCAAAGTTAACAAGATCTGCTCTAGTTCCAAAGCAATTACCCCAACCTGCTTTTGGTTTAAAGTTACTTGTAAATTCAATTGTCTTTGCTGATGGCACATTATTTATATTTAAAACTATCTTATTATTATAATCTTTAAATGGCGCTTTAAAGTCATATGTCTCAACATTATTACTCGTAGCTGCTTCTGCCATGCCAAATGAACCTAAGCCCATCAATATATATGATATCGCAGTTGCTAACTTCTTCTTACCACTCATGTTATTCTCCTTTTAAGTATTCAGAAACTTATCCTATTAAGCTCATTATCAATTCTATAAAGATAAAAATAGAAAATACAATAAAAAATTCAATAATTTATCATTATTAGTGTTGCTTTTAGGGAAGCTTAATTTTTTATTATGATTTACAAAAAAATAATATAATTTTGCTACTTTTATACAAGAATTTATTTTTTTAAAATAAGATATATCATCCAAATTTTATGATCTTAAAGTTTAGGCAAGAATCATAAAATTAAGACAAAGTTTTATTCGAATATTTTTATAGAATCTAGCACTTAATAATTCCAAATCTAACTATACTTATATATATTAGAGTGAGAGTGTTTGAGAAACGATTAAGGACTTAACTATGAACAAAGATTTCTATAACAATGTTAATAATAAAATCCAAGAAATAAAAGATGCTGGAACTTATAAAAGTGAAAGGATAATATCAACTCCTCAAGAGCCAGTTATAAATTTAGAAAATGGTGAAACTCTTATAAACTTTTGTGCAAATAACTACCTTGGTTTTGCAAACAACCCAGAAATTGTTGCTTATGCTAAAGAGCATATCGAAGAATGTGGCTATGGAATGGCTTCGGTAAGATTTATATGTGGTACAAATAGTGTTCACAAACAACTTGAGAAAGAGCTTAGCGATTTCTTTGAGTTTGAAGACACTGTTTTATATCCATCATGCTTTGATGCAAATGCAGGTCTTTTTGAAACTTTACTGACTAAAGAAGATGCCATTATTAGTGACTCTCTTAATCATGCAAGTATTATCGATGGTGTTAGATTGTGTAAAGCTATGCGATTTAGATACAACAACAATGATATTCAAGATTTAGAAGAAAAGCTAATCGAAGCTGATAAAGCTGGTGCAAGATTTAAAATGATTGCTACTGATGGAGTTTTCTCTATGGATGGTATTATTGCAAATCTTGAAGCTGTTTGTGATTTAGCCGATAAATATAATGCTATTGTTATGGTAGATGATTCTCATGCATCTGGCTTTGTTGGTAAAAATGGTAAGGGATCTATAGAACACTGTAACGTAATGGGTCGAGTAGATATATTAACAGGGACACTAGGGAAAGGCTTAGGTGGAGCATCTGGTGGTTATATATGCGCTAAAAAAGAAATCGTTGATCTATTAAAAAACTTATCTAGACCATACCTATTTTCAAATTCATTAGCGCCTATTATTGCTAAGACCTCTCTAAAAGCATTAGAAATAACTAAAGGCTCTAACCAACTAAGAGATCAGCTACAAGCTAACCAGCAAAGATTTAGATCTAAAATGACAGCTGCTGGATTTGATCTAATCCCAGGAGAACATCCAATTATTCCTGTAATGATATATGATGAGAAAAAAGCAGCTGAGTTTGCAGAGAAGCTTCTAGATTATGGAATCTATGTAATAGCATTTTCATATCCTGTTGTTCCTAAAGGCAAAGCTCGTATCAGAACACAGATGTCTGCTGCACATACTTTTGAACAAATAGATAAAGCTGTAGATGCATTTACAAAAGCAGCAAAAGAGCTAGAAATAATTAAATAATTTTTTTCAGTTCTATAGTTTATAGAATCTTATTTCAAGGATATTTAACATGAAAGCATTATCTAAATTAAAAAGAGAGCCTGGTATATGGATGATTAATGATGCTCCAATACCAAAGCATGGCTACAATGATGTTTTAATCAAAATAAAAAAAACCGCGATCTGTGGTACAGACCTACATATATACAACTGGGATAAATGGTCACAAGACACTATTCCTGTACCAATGATAACAGGCCACGAATTCGTTGGTGAAATTGTTGCTAAAGGCGATGGAGTAACAGGTTTAGAGGTTGGAGATAGAGTATCTGGTGAAGGACACCTTGTTTGTGGGCATTGTCGTAACTGTAAAGCTGGTAAGCGCCACCTTTGTCGAGAGACTATGGGAATTGGAGTCAATGTACAAGGAGCATTTGCAGAGTTTTTAGCTATGCCCTCATCAAATGTGTTTAAACTTCCTAATTCTATTCCAGATGAAATTGCTAGTATATTTGATCCTCTTGGTAATGCAGTTCATACAGCACTTTCATTTAATCTAACAGGCGAAGATGTTCTTATAACAGGAGCTGGCCCAATTGGTTTAATGGCTATAAAGATAGCTAGATTCTGCGGCGCTCGTCGAATAGTTATTACTGATGTAAATGAATACCGTCTGAAAAAAGCTGAAGAGTTCGGTGCTACTGTTGCGTTAAATGTAGCACCATATAAGACTCAAGAAGAGCTTACTATACAAATGAAAAAAGTAATGTCTGATATTGGCATGAGTGAAGGGTTTGATGTTGGTTTAGAAATGTCTGGGGTTAACTCTGCGATCTCAATGATGCTAGATGTTATGAACCATGGTGCTAAACTCTCATTATTAGGAATAGCTGCCGGAAATATCTCTATAGATTGGGGAACTATATTATTTAAAGGTCTAATTCTAAAAGGTATCTATGGTAGAGAAATGTTTGAGACTTGGTACTTAATGTCTAGCATGATCCAAGCTGGTATGGATATAAGTCCAATAATAACTCATAGATTACATATAGATGATTATAAAGAAGGCTTTGAAATAATGAAAAGTGGTAAGTGTGGTAAAGTAATACTCGATTGGGATAATTAGTGAAAGAAATAAATTATTCAAATTCTAAAAAAATTGATATTCAATGGGTTTTTACTCTATTTGGTACAGCTATTGGGGCAGGATTACTATATTTACCAGTTCAGGCTGGGGATAGTGGTTTCTGGGCATTATTAACTGTGATGATATTTGCCCTACCATTAACATACTACTCACATAAAAATATGGCAAATATTGTAATTAGTTCAGAAGGTGGCGGAATTACAGATGTTTTCACTCATAATTTAGGAGTTTTTTTAGGCTTAATCTGTGTCGTTCTGTATTTTTTCGCTATTTTTCTTAATATGCCAATGTACTCAATTGGATTAAATAATGAGCTAAGTAATTTCTTAGTACACTATAATATATCAGATACTAATTTATCGAGTAATATTTGGTTTAGCTTTAGTATATTAATAGTTCTATTAGCAATAGTTTCTTTGGGTATAAACCTTATCCTAAAATTTATGCAGCTTATTGTAGTCTTTTTAATAATTTTAGTAATAATATTATCAATTTACATTATACCTTACTGGAATTATAGTTTTATTACAGATAGCCATTTTGAACTGAGTCAATATATTATAGGTATTTTAATGGTATTGCCTATATTAGTCTTATCTATGAACCATTCTCCTGTTATCTCCAGCTTAGTAGTTTTTTACAAGAATTATGTAAAAATTGATAACAATGAAGAGAAAATCAAAATATATAAAATACTTAAAATAAATTCTTTGATACTTTTCATTTTTGTACTACTCTTTGTAACATCTTGTTTACTTAGTACAACTGTTAATGACATAACAAAAGCTAATGATAATAACTTATCCATTGTGACACTAATCCAAGACCAACACCACAGTACTATACTTGATATTTTGGCTCCCATGATTGTTTTTACTGCTATCATAAGTTCATTTATAGGCTGTTATATAGGCTCAAAAGAAGCTTTGAAATATTTGTTTAAATATTTTTTTAGAAATATCTGCAATAAGGAGATATCCGAACCAAAAATAAATAGAATATGTGTTGGTTTAATATTTATAGTCCTATTGATATGTACAATATGCAATTTTAAGATCCTTAATATAATAGGTATCCTAGTAGCCCCAACAGTAGCATTTCTACTCTATATTCTACCTGTAATAATTATCTATAAAAATATTAAATGTAAAGCATATAGAAAAGTGGTTCTTGATTCAGCTTTATTTATAATGGGATTAATCATTATATTTGGATATGTGATAGGGTTATTAATAAAATAGTATTATTTATTTAGCTGCCAATTAGCAAAATCTAGATCATCTTTGGTAGTTATCTTAATATTTTTTCTACTACCCTCAACAACTATTGGATTAATACCATATAACTCTAAAGTTGAAGCTTCATCAGTTATCTTATTTATGAGATTATTTGAATAACAAAAATCAAAAGATCTCTCTAGTTGACCCAATCTAGATAACTGTGGAGTCTGAGCTAACCAAACATTATTACGATCAAGAGTATTAACAATAATATTTTTAACAGCTACTTTCTTAACTGTTTCAAACGCTTTGACAGCTAATATACCAGACTGAGAATGAGAAGCTTTTGTTAATTCATACAGTTCCATTATATTTTGAGAATCTATACAAGGTCTAGCAGCATCATGGACAAATACCCAATCATCGCTATTACCTTTGATAGCTTTCAAGCCGTTATAAACGCTTTCAAAGCGAGTTTCTCCACCAATACATATATTAATCATAGGATGATTATAAAAGGTAGATTGACTCCAAAACTCATCCTTAGGATTCAAAGCTAAAAATATACGATCAAAAAATGGATTATCAATAAACTTCTCTAAAGTATTATCCAAAATCGTTTTGTCATTAGATAGCTTATAGTATTGTTTTGGAATATCTAATTGCATCCTTGAGCCAATACCTGCAGCAGGAATAATCACATATTTATTTGACACTATAAAAAACCTCACCCTTCTTAATTAAGCCCATATTCTCACGCGCTAAACTCTGTAAAACTTCATTATTTTTACGTAGTGATACGACTTCTGAATATAGTTGGGCATTAGTTTGAGATTTTTGTTTGACCTCTTTTGATTGAGTAGCAACGACCTTCTTTAATTCATTATATTTAAGAATACCGGTATTACTAAACCAAAGATCGTATTGCAATATAATAATTAACAATACGACAGCTGAAATAAAAAAATAAAAAAAGAAATTTGATTTTGTATTCATGAAATAGCTATTATTCTTCTACCTGAACTACGACTTTTTCAGTTTCACTTTCTTCTACAATGATCTCTTGTGTATCACTAGAATCTTCTTCTGAACTAAATACAAAAGACTTAAGTCCAGGGTAGATTGCATTTTCGCCTAGCTCTTCCTCTACTCTAAGTAACTGATTGTATTTAGCTATACGATCAGATCTTGAAAGCGAACCAGTTTTAATCTGACCTGAACAAGTAGCTACTGCTAAATCAGCAATGATAGTATCAGATGTCTCACCTGAACGATGTGAAACTACACATGTATATCCAGCTTGACCAGCCATAGCCATAGCTTCAAACGTTTCTGTTAATGAACCTATTTGGTTAAGTTTAATCAATATTGAATTAGCAACACCCATCTCAATACCTTTAGCTAAGATACTAGGGTTAGTTACAAACAAGTCATCACCAACTAACTGAACTTTCTTACCTAATTTTTCAGTCATTAGCTTCCAACCATCCCAATCTTCTTCAGCCATACCATCTTCAATAGATACGATTGGGTATTTCTCAACCCATTTAGCGAAATACTCAACCATTTCAGCTGAAGTTAAAGATTTACCTTCTGAAGCAAGCTCATACTTACCATCTTTATAATACTCACTACTTGCAGGATCTAAAGCTATAAATACATGCTTACCTGACTCATATCCAGCTTCTTTAACAGCTTTTAGAATTGCTTCAATAGCAGCTTCATTTGATGGAAGATCTGGTGCATAACCACCTTCATCACCAACACCAGCAACACTATAACCATCAGCAATAAGAACTTTTTTAAGTGTATGGAATACTTCTGTGCCACATCTAAGGGCTTCTGAGAAAGTCTCAAAACCTGCTGGTACAATCATAAACTCTTGCATATCCACATTATTATCAGCATGTGAACCACCATTGATAACATTCATCATTGGTACTGGCATTAAATATTCTTTAACATCCATTAAATAACGATAAAACGGTTTTCTTAGATGAGATGCTGCTGCTCTAGCTGTTGCTAATGAAACACCTAAAATAGCATTTGCCCCTAAATTCTTTTTGTTCTCAGAGCCATCTAGCTCAACCATAGTCTTATCAACTAATCTTTGATCTAGAGCATCTAATCCTTTAACTGCTTGAGCAATTTTTGTATTCACATTTTCTACTGCTTTATAAACACTTTTACCAAGGAAAAGCTTCTTATTACCATCTCTTAGTTCTAATGCTTCTCTAATACCTGTAGATGCTCCAGATGGCACAGCTGCTCTACCAAATGCTCCACTTTCTAAAACCACATCTACTTCAACAGTAGGGTTTCCACGTGAATCTAATATTTGTCTTGCAAAAACTTTATTTATTTGTGATGACATAACTATAAACTCCTTAAGATATGTTAAGTCTTTTTGTATTTAAACAAACTCCTGTAATTATAAGCTAGCTGAGTATGCTTTGCAATTTTATATAGACCTTTATTCTTCTTCTAGGATAATCTCTTGAGCCTCACTAAAGTTAAGACTCTCTGGAGTAGCTGCTGTAAACTGAACCGTATCTGTAGCCGATTTTCTTGTAATAATTCTATAAACTGAGTATAAACATAAAATAGCACTAAGAATAGCTGTAATAATAAAAAATCCAAAAGGCCCAACAAATGCCATAAAACCAGATATCACAATAGGACTAACTACAGATCCTAAACCGTATGCAATAGTCAAAACCCCTATTGCTCCTAATATCTCACTTTCATCAAGAAAATCGCTTGCATGAGATATTGATAAAGGATAAATCACAAAAGCACAGCCACCAAATATAAAAATAATTAGCGAGAATATAAGATATGAGCCATGTAACATACAAATTAAAATAGAAGCCAGACAAATCCCCGCACCAGCTAGTAAAATCACCTTACGTCTATCCATCATATCTGAAAGTTTACCCATAGGGATTTGTAACAACATTCCTCCTAAGATAGTTGTCATCATTAGTATTGATATCATATTATGAGTACTATCTACTCTAACTAAAAATACAGGTAATATTGTATAAATTGCCCCAAGCAAAGATCCTCCTATAATACTTGCAACCATTGCTAGGGGAACTTTTTTCATAATTGCAATAGGAGAACAAATATCCTCTGACTGAGGGACTGGAGCTACTGTTTTAGTAAATGCCATCAAAACAATAGCTATACTACATAGTGAAGATATAAAACAATATGCTAATATTTGCTGGCTAAAGTGTACATTTATCATTAACTGAGATAAGGCTTGTGAACCATAGTATATAAGTAAGTATACTGAAAAAACCAAACCTCTATTTTTCTTCTCAGAAGATAAAATACACCAACTTTCAATAATAATAAATAATGCAGCCAATGAGAAACCACAAACAAATCTTAAAAAAATCCAAACAGGAACTTGCTTAAAGATACCTATTATTAAAGTGCTTATAGCCATTAATGAAGCAAATAAAACAAATGCTCTAATATAGCCAACTCTAACTATCGTAGACTGTGAAAAATAAGATCCCGTCATCATCCCAAAAAAATAAGCTGCAGAAATCAAACCAATCATTAAATTAGAACGTCCAAGACTATTAAGCTCAATAGATGAATACGTTGTAAAAAAACCATTACCGAATGATAAAACACACATTGCCACGATTGGCGTAAGAATCAAAAACAAAGTTTGTCTAACAGTCATGACTTAGCTCCCAGAAATCTAATCAATGAATAAGGCTGATTATATAGGAAGCTAAAGTTTAAGTTAAGGAAATTTAAGTATGTTTTTCTAACTTTTTCCAATTTATATAGCCATAGATAGCATTAAATAAATAAATTAACCACATAGCAAGAAAAGCAATACTATCGCTAGAACCTGACAAATACTGTTGTAGCCATATTATAGTAGATAGAGTATTAATAATTATCCATAAAGTCCACTGCTCTAAATATGCTTTTACCATAAGTATAATAGCAACAATAGAAACAACACCTGTCAATGAATCTGCAAAGAGTCCAACTTGCTGATTGAATATCCCTTTTAAGATAAACGCTCCATATAAAATAGCCGAAATAATAATGCCTAAAATTAAATAGATTCTATGCTTAGTTGAAAGCCTCTTTGTAACAATATCATTATTTTCATCAGTACTTTGAGGCTTCGTCCAATTATATAAACCATAGAACTGCATTGGAAAAAAGAAAAATGTAAACAACAAAAACTGACCAAAAATACCTTGCTGATAACATACATATGCATATGTTAGATTATTAATAAAAGCAAAAAAATAGTTTAGTGTTTTACCTTTGGCAATTAAAAAGAGATTCAACATTCCAGTAACAGTAGCAATAGTTGTTAAAACTAAATACTGATCTGTTGTTAATATACTTATCAGACCAAGCACTCCAACAGAGCATAAAAGCCATAAAATCTCAAAATAATTATAATCATCAAAAATATTTTTAAACTTGATATTTTTAAAGCCTTTAAGGTAGCCTGATGTTTGTGAGAAGAAATTATAAAGAATTTGATTAAGCATTTTATATCCAAGAAAGTGAAGTTAAATTAGTGGGCAACCAATTCCATAGCGCCATAAATACCAGCTTGGTCACCAAGTTTTGCTAATTTAAAGTCACATTCGGCAAAAATATCTGCAAATGAATTTTTCATTGCCGATCTTTTTATTTGATGAAGATATTTTTCTCCAATAGCTTCCATAACTCCCCCACCTAAAATCACCATAGAAGGGTTAATCATATTTAAAGCGCTTCCTAGACCTGCACCTAAATATTCCATAGCCTCTGATAAAATATCTAAAGCAATTTCATCATTTTCATCAAGTGCTTTTTTCATATGACTACTTTTAAGCTTACCATTATTTTCAGTAACTAACTCAATTAATGTGCTTTTAATCTTCTTTTTAGCTAAATTTTCTATCTTCTTCTCAATACCTACCTTACCTGCATATGCCTCTAGACAACCTTGAGAACCACAACCAGGACAATATGAACCACCCTGTTTAATAATAGTGTGACCAAGTTCAGCAGCTAAACCACTATTACCAGTATATAGCTTTCCATTTAGTACAAAGCCTCCACCAATACCAGTACCTACAAATGCTCCAACGATATCATCGTAACCAACACCTGCTCCATATTTAGCCTCACCTAAGATACCAACATTAACATCATTATCTATTTCAGCAAGCACTCCATACTCTTCTTCTAAAATCTTTTTGAGATTAACTCCATTAACATTAATGTTAACACTTCTACGGATTACTGATGTTCTTTTATCTACTAGCCCAGCGATCCCAATACCAACACCCTCAAGCTTTTTATCTTCGGGAATCTCTGCTATTAGTTTATTAATGACTTTAAATAGCTGACCAATAACAACATCTGTTGCCTCTTTTGCTTTTGATTTTACTTTTGCTGTTGTTACTAAGTTTCTATTTTCATCAAATAATCCAGCGGCCATATTTGAGCCGCCAATATCTACACCTATAAGCATTATAAATTTCCTTCTAGTCTATTAATCGCTATATCCATAGCTCCATACACACCTGAGTTGTCACCTAAAGTAGCAATCTTTAACTGACATGCATCTAACATTGTTTTAAAAGCATATTTTGAACAAGATTGGTAAATAGTATCTATATAATCCTGACCTATAGCTTCCATAATCCCTCCACCAAAAAGGACTAAAGATGGGTTCATTAAATTTATATAGTTCGCTACAGCTATACCTAAGTGAGTCATTGCTGTATTTGCAATATCTATAGCAACGGAATCTTTCGCATCTAAGGCTTTTTTAAGATGAGATCCTTTTAGCTTATTATCATTTGCCAAGACAGAATCAATTAGCATACTTTTGATACCTTTCTTATGCAGATTCATTATTCTATTTTCGATACCCACTTTTCCCGCATATGTCTCAACACATCCTTGTGAACCACAACTTTGACAATACGCTCCTTGAGGATTGATAGTCACATGGCCAACAGCTCCAGCGCCTCCAGTTTCACCATATAAGAATTGATCATTAATAACAAGACCACCACCGATACCAGTACCTACAAAAATACCTACAATATTTCTATGACCTTTACCTACACCATATTTCCACTCACCAATAACACCAACGTTGACATCATTTTCTAGAAAAACAGGTACATTATTAAACTTTTGACTTACTTCTTTAACAATATTTACACCATTTAAATTTATATTAGCACTAAATTTAAGTACTCCTTGCTTAGAATCAACAAATCCAGCTATACCAATACCAATAGCTTTTATTTTATCTTTATTTAAATCATCTATAAGCTTGTTAATTACTTTAAAAATCTGACCTAAAACAATATCTGTATCACTTTTACCCTTTGATTTAACTTTAGCTGTTGTTAGTAATTTTTTATCTTGATCAAAAAGACCTGCAGATATGTTAGTACCACCAATATCTAAACCTATGTACATAAGCTTCTCCATTAAACCTTTTCAAAAACTGCAATAGATTCAACATGCATAGTATGAGGAAACATATCCATAACACCAGCACTTACTAACTTATAACCTTTTTGATTTACTAAAATACCAGCATCTCTTGCTAAAGTAGCGGTATTACAAGATACATAAACGATTCTCTCAACATTAAATTTCTCAATAGCTTGACAAACCTCTTGGGCACCTGCTCTTGGAGGGTCTAGAAGCATCTTATTGTATTGGAAATTATTGAACCATTCTTTATCTTCAAAGCTTTCAAAAAGGTTTGCAGCATAAAACTTAACATTTGAAATATTATTATTTTGTGCTGTTTCGACAGCTCTTTGAACCATTGTTGATTCACCTTCAACACCAATTACAGACTTTGCATATCTTGATATTGGTAGTGTAAAATTACCTAAGCCACAAAATAAATCAATTATAGAATCTTCTTTTGATATATCTAAAAGATCTATAGCTTTCTTAATCATTTTTCGATTAATATCATTATTTACTTGAGTAAAATCATTTGGTTCAAAACCGATTTCGATCCCATCTATTGGTTCGTAACTTAGCTTAGTTGGCGAAACATCTCTATCTGGATAAAGCCTATAAATAGTATCAGGACCTTTTGATTGCAAATATATCCAATAGTTATTTTCCTGCCCAAAATCTCTTAATTTAGCCAAATCTTCATTTGTAAATGGTTCTAAATGCCTAACAATAATCGCCGGACAGTGATCATCTATTGCTATTTCTAATTGTGCAATTTGATTATATATCGACAAAGTTTCTATAAATTTAGCAATATCATTAATCTTTTCACCAACTAATGGATTAAGAACTATACAGTTATCAATCTCTGCTAAGAATCTACCATTACGCTCTCTAAAGCCTACTAGAATCTTACCTTTCTTACTAACATATCTGACTCCTAAACGTGCTTTATTACGATATCCTTCTGTACTATCTGTTAATAAAGGTTCTAAGATATTTTCAGGCTGTACACCTTCACCAATATATTTAAGCTGATTTAATAACGTTTCTTGCTTGTGCTCAATTTGAGCATTATTAGACATATGTTGTAAATTACAACCTCCACATAATTCAAAGAAATCACATTTCGGAGTTATTCTATCTGGAGATTTTTTAATGTATTCTACAGCTTTAGCTTCATCAAACTTAGCTTTTGAAAAAGTATATTCAAACTTAACTACTTCACCTGGTAATGTAAAAGGTATAAAAGTTGTTTTACCATCTACTTTTGCTATACCTCTACCATCGTGACTTAATGATACAATTTCAGCTTCAAAGATACCTTCTTTGAGCTTTCTTCTTCTGGCTCTTCCCATAAATAATTTAACTAAAATATATTAGGGTAATTGTATTTAATTAAGTAGTTAAATACAACTTAAAGGAAATATTTATTTTATAATCATTTTCTTACCACCATAAGCAGATACATGAGGTGGTATAAACTTATAAACTCCAGCTTTAGAGTGTGAAAAGATCATATCAATAATACCATTATCTGCAAGGTTGGCTACTTTCTTAGGATATAAAGCAAATTTAACCTCTCCTAATGAGGATGCTAGAACATCAATTTGACCCTGTTTTGGTTTTGTATTAAGTGGTTTTGTTGGACCATATCCACCGCCAATGTTAGCAAAGACATTATACTTAACATCTTTATTGTTAGATTTTTGTGGAACAAATATAAACATATTAGCACCTTTCATCGTTGAAGCTCCAAAACCTGCTGCAAACCAACCACTTCCTTGCTCTTGCCAAGTTTTATTTTTATCAAGATTAACTTTTAACGTAGCACAAATATGATCTTGATATTTAGCATACTCAAAGCTCATATCTTTCATATTTATGTTTTTATATTTTAAATTGCTAGGACAAATATTACTTTTTGAACTATCTGCATAAGCAAGTGTTGAAATAGATATAGATAAAAATAATGACGTTAATACTATCTTCTTCATAAAACTCTCTTTAAAATTGATTATCTAGATAAAATTCTAGCATGTTTAAAGAGAGTTAGTTAACAAATTGATATTAGTAAATTGAAAGTACAAAAACAAAAAAGGCGGTATGAAACCGCCTTTCGTATCGTGGTGGGTGCAGAGGGGTTCGAACCCCCGACCCTCGCCTTGTAAGGGCGATGCTCTCCCAGCTGAGCTATGCACCCGATAGACTGATATTATATAGAGCTTTATAAGTAAGTCAATATATTTTCCACAATATCTCCGAAAAAAACTAGCCTTCTACTTCACTTCTAAGAATCTGCTCAGCTGTTATCTCTGATTCAGCAATTTCTCTTAATGCTACAACAGTCGCTTTTTCTTTTTTCTCATTTTCTACAGACTCTGAATAACCTTTCTTTAAAATATTATTCGCTCTCATAGAAGCTAAAACCACTAAGTCAAACCTTGTTTCTACTTTATCTAAACAATCTTCAATCGTTACTCTAGCCATTTTTTACTCCATTTCTTTTTAATAATTGTTTTACTTTATTATATATCACATCAATAACAGTTTTATTTTGAGCTCCATCTGGAATTATAATATCAGCTTTTCTCTTCGAAGGCTCAATAAATTTAATATGCATAGGTCTAACAGTATCTAAATATTGGTTTATAACACTGTCAACACTTCTACCTCTCTCATTTTGATCACGCATTAATCTTCTGATAAAACACAGATCTGAAGGAGTATCCATATAAACCTTAAAATCCATCATTTTTAGAAGTTTACGATCATTAAAAAGCATAATCCCTTCAAGAATAATAACACTCACTCCCGCAGCAATTTTTTCAGCTTTAGATTCTATTCTAGAGTGCGTTGTATAGTCATAATAAGGAATATGTATGTCATTACCTTGTATTAAATCAGCAAGATCTTTTCTTAGTAACTTATGATCAAAAGCATCGGGATGATCATAGTTTATTTTGCAAGCCTCTTCAAAACCTACAATTTCCCCCCAATTTTTATAATAACGGTCTTCTGAAATAACAGCTATTCTATTTAAATGTTTTGATTTTAATTTTTTTATTATCTCATTTGAAAATAAAGTTTTCCCAGAACCAGAGCCACCAACAATTCCTATTATAAAAACATCATCTTTACCAGCCATACTAATAAATCCTATAATTCTATCTTAGGTTGATTTTTTATCAAATTATCTAGCTCTTGGAGAAGACTTAAGAACTCTTTTATTTTATACATCGGAAATGAGTTAGGTCCATCACTTTTAGCTTCATCTGGTTTTGGATGAGTTTCCATAAATAAACCATCAATTCCAACAGCCATAGCTGCCTTTGATAACACTGGTACAAACTCTCTTTGCCCTCCAGAAGAGCTTCCTTGACCACCTGGTAACTGCACCGAGTGAGTAGCATCAAAAACTACAGGACAACCAGTATCTTTCATGATCTCAAGAGAACGCATATCTGAAATTAAGTTATTATATCCAAAACTTGCTCCTCTTTCACAAACCATGATTTGCTCATTACCTGTAGTTTTAGCTTTAGCTACTACATGTTGCATATCCCAAGGGGCTAAGAATTGACCCTTTTTAATATTTACAGGTCTACCTTGTTTACAAACATCTAAGATAAAGTTTGTTTGACGACATAAAAAAGCTGGAGTTTGTAAAACATCTACAACCTCAGCTACTTCAGCAAATGGTGTATCTTCATGAACATCCGTTACAACAGGAACATTATAAGCTTTTTTGACCTTTGATAAGATTTCTAAACCTTTATCAACACCCAGGCCTCTAAAACTATTAATAGAAGAGCGATTTGCTTTATCAAAAGATGACTTATAAACAAAATTAATTCCAAGATCATTAGTTACTTCTTTAAGATAACCTGCTGTATCCATTGCCATCTGCTCAGATTCGATCACACATGGTCCAGACATTAGGAAAAATGGCTTACCATTCCCTACTTCAAAATTAGCGATTTTCATATAAATCTCTTTTTATTTAGAAATACTTATTACTTAATTATACAGAAAAAGATGAGCCACAACCACAAGTAGTTTTCGCATTAGGATTTCTAATTACAAAATATGCTCCTTCAACATCATCTTTATAATCAACATCCGCCCCTACTAAATATTGGAAACTCATTGAATCAACAAGAAGACGTACATCATTTTTTGTAATAACCATATCATCATCTTTTACTTCATTATCAAAAGCAAAAGCATATTGAAAACCAGAACAACCTCCACCTGTGATATATACCCTAAGGCTAAGAGACTTATCTCCTTCTTCTTCAATAAGTTCTTTTACTTTTAGAGAAGCTGCATCTGTAAAGTTTATTGGGTCTACACTTTGAACTTCTTCGCTCATAAAAATTACCTCGCTACTATACCAACCTTAACTCTTCCCATCTTATCAATAGCTTGAACTACAACTTCAAGACCCTGACCTTCGACTAAAGAGTTAGTTTTAATACCTGCTTGTTCAACATCTGCAAAAGGTAAATAACCATCTTGCTTTCCAAATAAGTTAACAAAAGCCCCAGAATCTAAAAGCTTAACAATTTTACCTTTATATACTTGACCTTCCTCAGCTTCAGCAACTATCTCTTCAACCATTGCAACAGCCATATCTAAAGAAGCCTTATCTTTAGCAAAGACTTTAACTTCCCCTGAATCATTAGTGTCTATCTGTGCACCAGTTTTTTCTACAATGCCTTTTACAACAGAACCTCCACGACCAACAACATCTTTAATTTTTGCTGGATTTACATTCATTACATGAATTTGTGGAGCAACATCAGAAACTGCTTCTTTATGCTCTTTTATGACTTCATTCATGATACCTAAGATATGTAATCTCCCAACTCTTGCCTGCTCTAAAGCTTGCTCAAGAATTTCTCTAGAAATACCTTTTATCTTAATATCCATCTGTAAAGCTGTAACACCATATCTAGTACCAGCAACTTTAAAGTCCATATCACCAAGATGATCTTCATCTCCTAAGATATCTGATAATACTGCATATTTTGAGCCATCTTTGATAAGACCCATAGCAATACCAGCTACTGGCTCAGCTATTGGGACACCAGCATCCATCATAGATAAAGATGAACCACAAACAGTTGCCATAGAACTGGAACCATTTGATTCTAATATCTCAGAAACAATTCTTACAACATATGGGTATGCATCTTGGTTAGGGAAGACAGCTTGTGTCGCACGTTTAGCCAAATTAGCATGACCAATTTCACGACGCTTTGGTGCCATACCTACCATACCACACTCACCTACAGAATATGGAGGGAAATTATAATGTAGCATATATCTAGATTTTTCCATGCCATCCAAAGATTCTACTAATTGAGCATCTCTATCACTACCTAATGTAGTAACAACTAAAGCCTGAGTCTCACCTCTAGTAAATAAGGCTGATCCATGTACTCCAGGTAAAACCCCAACCTTAACATTAATTGGTCTGATAGTTTCTGTACATCTGCCATCTATTCTAGGCTTACCTTCTAGGATATTTGCTCTCACAAGATCTTTTTCTATATCATGGAAAGCTTCAAGTATTTCTTTTTCACTATACTCACCACTATCAACATCACTAGAGAATATAAACTCTAAAACACTTTTTCTAATTTCATTAAGCTTGATATTTCTTTCTTGCTTAGACGCTATAGTGTAAGCATTCTTAATTTCACCAAAAAACTGCGACTTAATTTGTGATTTTAAAACCTTGTTTATTTGATAAACAGAATATTCCATAGGTGGCTTAGCTGCCACTTTCGCAAGTTTATTAATAGATTCAATAATAGTCTTTAAATGCTTATGAGCATATAAAATACCACCTAGCATAACCGATTCTGGTAAACTATTAGCTTCTGACTCAACCATTAGAATAGCATCATCAGTACCAGAAACAACTAAATCTAAAGTAGACTCTTTTAAGTCTTCTTTATTAGGGTTTAGAATATATTTACCATTGATATAGCCAACTCTCACACCTGCTATAACATCGTTATAAGGAGCACCAGTAATAGCTAAAGAAGCCGAGGCTCCAATTAGTGCTAATATATCTGGTGAAAATGAACCATCATAAGATACAACAGTAGCTACTATTTGAATCTCATTGAAAAAGCCATCAGGAAAAGATGGTCTAATAGATCTGTCTATCAACCTAGAAATAAGTATTTGCTCTTCAGAAGGTCTACCTTCTCTTCTTAAAAAACCGCCAGGTATTTTGCCAGCAGCATAAGTTTTCTCTAAATAGTGTACTGATAATGGAAAAAAATCTTGACCCTCAGCTACAGATTTTTTAACTACTGTAGTAACTAATACAACATTATTCCCACAACTTACCGTTACAGACCCGTCTGCTTGACGAGCCATACCACCTGTTTCAAGAACAATTTCTTTGTTTCCTAATTCAAAGACTTCTCTAAATATTTTCACAGTTTAACCTTATTTTTTGATTTTATACGATGTAAGAACAACTAAGATGAGATTTTATTATCTACGTAGATTTAATTTTTTTATTAGGCTACGGTATCTTTCTACATCTTTACCATGTAAATAGTCTAATAATTTACGACGTTGACTTACAAGTCTTAAAAGACCTCTTCTTGAGTGATTGTCTTTTTTATGAGTTGCGAAGTGACCTTGAAGGTCATTAATTCTTGCAGTTAAAAGAGCAACCTGAACCTCAGGTGATCCAGTATCGCCTTCTGACTGTTGATTTTCTTTAATAATATTTTGCTTATCTTGAGCTGTTAACATAACTTTTCTCCGTTTGTTTCTTGATTATAATTAACTTCGGATAAACCGCACAAAGGAACAGTTTACCAACACGCAATTATATACCATAAAGATCTAAAAAACAAAGGTTTTAGTTATTAACATTATCTGGTTCAATACCTAGAATCTGTAAACTATTTAAAGCGACATTTGCAAAGACAGGTGCTGATACAGAACCACCTCCATAATGATCCCCTTTAGGATCTTTAATTGTCACAACAATTGCCAAATCTGGGTGACTTGCAGGAACAATCCCAACAAAACTTGCCAGATATTTAGCACCATAAGTTCCACCTTCTAGCATCCTAGCAGTACCTGTCTTACCAGCAACATGATACATTGGAATTCTAGCTTTTGGACCTGTACCACCCAGACCTTCGACAACAGACTCCATCATACTTATCATTTCTTTAGAGTTTTTCTTAGAAAGCACAGGCCTTGAATTGATTTGCTCTCCTGGTTGTCTTTTTAAAATTGTTGGTTTAATATACTGACCATCATTTGCAATTGCAGATACTCCAGCTACCAACTGTAAATCCGTAGCATTCATCCCATAACCAAATGATAAGGTTGCAAGCTGGAAATCTCCCCATTGATCTGTCGGAGGAACATAGCCATCTCTTTCCCCAGGAAGTTTTATACCTGTTTTATCACCAAAACCAAAATTTCTTAAGGATGACTCTAGTATAGTTGGATCTGTCAAGCTTAAGATCATCTTAGATATACCAACGTTACTTGATTTCATCAAAATATATCTAAGATCTGCATCACCATAATCTCTTTCATCACGCACTGTATTTCTACCAATACGATAATATCCTGGATGAGTATCAATAACAGGTTCACTAGAACTAACATTATCGCCATAAGTAAGGGCAGTAGCCGCAGCAAAAGTCTTCATCACTGAACCTAACTCATATACATCAGTAACTGCTCTATTTCTTCTTCTATCAGGGTATGCATCAGCCATACTATTAGGGTTATACGATGGATAATTTGCCATTGCTAATATTTCACCAGTATGAACATTCTCAACAATTACTGATCCGGCTTCAGAGTTAGTTTTAATAACTCCCTCTTTTAAATATTTATATGCGATATATTGAATTCTAGAATCTATACTTATCTGTAAATTATGACCATTTTTCGGCTCAACATATTTGTCTTCATTTTTAGATGCAACACCGCCGTGAAGATCTTTCTTATACTCAAAATAACCATCTTGACCTGTCAAGAATTTATTAAATTCAAGCTCAAGACCTTCTTGACCTTTTCCATCAATATTTGTAAACCCAACAATCTGCGACGCTACCTCTGCTAAAGGGTAGTAACGTTTAAACTCACGTATTACATGAATACCTGTGATATCAAGATCTTTAATTTTTTGCGATAAATATGGCTGAACTTTACGTTTTATATATACAAAGCCACTACGACCTTCTCTAGGCTTAACCTGTCTTTCGATTTTTTCTCTTTCTTTTTTAGATAAATCTAAAATATCCATAACCTTTTTTAGTTCTAGACTATTCGCTTTCACATAAAATGGATCAACCCATATAGTATCAACAGGAGTACTTATAGCTAGTGGATTACCATTCCTATCAACTATAATTCCCCTATAGGCCTTTATATTTATACTTCTATCACTACGATTATCCCCTTCTTGCTTTAACCTTGGATGCTGTATAGTTTCCATATAGGTAAGCTTAAAGAACAATACAAAAAAACTTATAATTAAAAGAACAAAAACAACAAAATATCTAAGCTTAGGTCGATAGTTACCCATTATTCGAGTCCTCCCCTTGCTCATTCAAAAAACGTAAATCACTTTTATTTGGCAATGACATTTTTTCTTTCTCTGCAAATTTCTCAACAGCAGTTGGCGCAGCTAAAGAACTATATTCTAAAACGATCTGACTCCACTCCTCATCTAGCTTAGAGTCTTTAACAATTAGATCTTTCTGTTGGTTTAATTGGAGTTTGTACTCAAAACGCACAACAATCAAACTAAATGCTGTTATTAATAAAATAAATAGCAATGTAAAAGATATTCCGACAGTTTTTCTAAAAAAACTATTTCTAAGTGACTCAAAAAGTCTTATCCTAATTTGACGGTTTGTTAACATCATAGTTTTTCTACCACCCTTAAAATAGCACTCCTTGAGCGTACATTTTGATCTAGCTCATCTTGATTTGCCTTAGATTTCTTTGTGATCCACTTTAGTTTTATAAGACTGTCATCTTGCGGCAACATTCTAGTAATACGATTGACTTCTTGCTTAGGAGTAATCAAGGATGTAAATCTTTGTTTAACAATTCTATCTTCTAAAGAATGAAAAGATATTGCTGCGATCCTACCACCAGTTTTAACAACATCTAAAATATTCTCTAACAAATCCTCCAAATCTCCTAGTTCATTATTAACGTAAATTCGTAAAGCTTGAAAACATCTAGTTGCTGGATTTTTCTTTTCCCTTTTACCTATAGTCTCTCTTATAAGGTTAGATAATTCTAAAGTAGTTTTTATACTACCATTTTCTTGTATATATGATTTTATTCTCTGTGCAATTTTTTTTGCAAAACGCTCCTCACCATAAACTTTAAATATATAAGCAAGATCTTCAACAGATAAATCATCTAAAGCTTGACTCGCTGTAACTCCACTAGTAGTATCCATACGCATATCTAAAGGACCATCATGCATAAAACTAAAGCCTCTATCTGCATTATCTAACTGTGGTGAAGAGACACCAAGATCCATAATAATTCCATCAACTTTACCTAAAAGATCATTTTGTTGACAGTAGTTATGAATATTAGCGAAGCTTGTATGAACTATCTCAAAATTATCAAACGCAAAATTATCATTAGCATATTTGATAGCATCAAGATCTTTATCAAAAGCTATTAAACGTCCACCATTTAATTTACTTAGTATTGCTCTAGAATGGCCACCTCTTCCAAAGGTTGCATCAATATAAATACCTTCTGGGTTTATGTCTAGATCATTAATTGATTCTTGTAGTAGTACTGAAAAATGCATTTTTTATGCCTTGACTAATTCATTAGTTAGTTTCTTAGCCTTTGAGAAATCTGTCTTACCAGACCCTAATTTAGGGATATCAATAACTTTGAAATAATTTGTTGGTTTATATAAGTTTTCTATACCAGAATGTCTAACAATATCTTTTAGGTCACTTGGTTCTAAACTTTCCAAAGTATAAAGCAAACTAATTATCTCTCCTCGTTTAGCATCTGAAGTGGCTACCGCTAGAACTTCAAAGTCAATTTGATGAGAATCATAGCCTTTTTCTCTCAAAGCATCATAAACTTTTTGCTCAAGAAGACCTAAACTAACCATTTCTCCTGCTACTTTAGCAAACCTAGAGTATCTATCAACAACCGTTAAATAGCCTTCTCCATCGATCTTGCCTTTATCTCCAGTTATATACCATATATGACCACATTTCTCTATCATAACTTCACCAGTCTTTTTAGGGTCATTAAGATAATAATCCATTTTATTAACCCCCCTATAGATAATCATGCCCTCAGTACCAGTTGGAAGCTCCTCATGAGACTCTGGATGTATAATTTTAAACTGGCCACCCGGCACAGTAAGTCCGACAGTTCCTATCTTATTAGGTGATTTGGTTGGTCTATTAACTGCAGCAACTGGTGATAGCTCTGTAGTACCATAACCTTCATTAATTACCTTATCAAATTTCTCTTCAAACATTGAACGAACTTCTTTTGATAATTTTTCGGCCCCTGTAATAATAAGCCTAATAGTTGCAAAATCTTCTTTTTTGACTGATTTATTTTTTGTATATATTCTTAAAAATGTTGGTGTTGCACAAAGTACAGTCGTTTTATTTTTTCTAATTAAGTTTGCTACACCTTTTGCATCTGTTGGATCTGGATGGCATGCAATATAGCCTCCTTGAAAAAGCGAAACTAAAGATATAGTCAAACCAAATGCATGGAAAATTGGCAATATACCAGCTACAGAGTCGTTATCTTTACATTCAATAACATTTGTACTTTGGTAAACGTTTGCTAGAAGGTTTTTCTGTTTAATAGCAATACCTTTTGGCACGCCTTCACTTCCACTACTAAAGATTATAAAAGATAAATCTTCCAGTTTCGTTGGCTTAATATATTTCTTAACAATCCAGTCTGCTGGTAAAAGCTTCATGCTTAGTAGAGTTTTAATTGCCTCTAGTTTTGTAATTTTAGCTTTGATATCCTCAAGATAAACAATTTTACAAGTTGAGAACACTTCTTCAACAAAAAAACCTTTATGCGTAAGCTTCTCAACAAATGCTCTAGAAGTTATAATAGTTTTAATATCAGCATTTTTAATCGCATGCCTTAAAGCCTCCTCTGAAGCAGTGTAATTAAGATTAACTATTGATTTAGCACTCATCATAAGCGCTAGAATTGCTAAGTAGCCGCCACCACTTGTAGGTAAACATATCCCAACATTATCTTCACCTTGGGTAATTTCTTGAAGCTTTTTAGACATCAATGTAGCGCCAGTTGTAAACTTATAACCGTCTAAACTAACTCCTGTAGTATCTGTTAAGACAAGATTGTTTTTCGCATTTAACATTTGCCTAAACCATATTTCTGCTGGGGCTTTGAGTAACTGTAAATACTCTTCCCATGCTCTTACAGATAAATCTTCCATCTCTTCATTTAGAGTTCTTAAGCTTTGCAGAGTAGAAATATCAAAAAATACTTGTCTATCTAAATTTTTACGCTTAGGAAAACTTGGCATTTCAGGACCGCAAATAAACATTAAAAACCTATTATCATTTAGCTCTAATTGAGAAATAAGATTTTTATTAACTAGCAGCACACCTTGATGATCCCAAAAACTAATATGATCAACAAAACTAATACCAGCCTTTTCCATGGTTTTTTCTAGACCTCTAGCTCGCTCGTCAAAAGTATCAAGCACTGTAATATTTTGACTATCTAAAAATGTTTTTAATGCTAAAACACTAATAATACTGGTATCATTAGCAACAATTATCGAGCCGCTCTTAAACTGTCTAAAATCAATTTCTTTATTACAATCATAGATATAAGATTGATTAAGTCTTTTATGTATAGAAGATTTAAGCTGATTTAGGCGCATTTTTATCCTACGTTAATTGACAATGTAAACTTACTGCATAGCATATTATGTTATCATATACTCACATTAATTTTTATAACAATATAACATTTATGCCAGAACTTCCTGAAGTAGAAACTGTCAAAAGAGGCTTAACTAAAAATATTATTGGTAAAAAAATACTTGATGTAGAGACACATACAGAAAAACTACGCTACCCAGTTAAGAATGCTCAGTTATCAAATATTAAAAATAATGAAATAAGAAATGTTCAAAGAAGAGGCAAACATCTGATAATAACACTAAAAGATGATTTACAACTTATAATTCATCTAGGAATGTCTGGCGTTATAAAAATCAAAGAAACAAATCAGTATGATAGAATCAAACATGATCATATAATATTACGACTTTCAGACAATATTAGCCTAATTTACAATGATCCCCGCAAGTTTGGTTACTGGCTAATAAATACCAATAATTCTCCACTCCAACACAAAGTTTTAGCTTCTCACGGTATCGAACCTCTGACAGATAATTTTAACTCTAAATATTTACTCACAAAACTTTCAAAAACATCAAGAAAGATTAAACAAACAATTATGGACAATTCTATAGTTGTTGGTGTCGGTAACATTTATGCAAGTGAAGCACTTTTTGATAGTAATATATTACCAACCAGAGCCTCTAATACTATTACTAAAAAAGAAGCCGAAAAACTCGTAATATCTATAAAAAAAATATTAGAAAAAGCTATAGCAGAAGGTGGCACTACTCTTAAAGACTATAAAAACACTGAAGGAAAACCCGGCTACTTTACTCAACAACTTAATGTCTATGGTAGAGTAAACCAAGAATGTTATACCTGTAATACAAAAATTGAAAGTTTAGTTATTGGTCAAAGGAATACTTTTTACTGTAAAAAATGTCAGAAATAAGTTACATATTTAAGAAATACTGATGTATTGAGGCATCATTTGTTAGCTCCGGATGAAAACTACTAACTAGAATATTTCCCTGCCTGACTAAGACGGGTGATTGATTATAGTTAGATAAAACATCCACATTATCTCCAACCGCCACAAACTTAGGAGCTCTAATAAACACCCCTGATACACTTTTATTATCAAAATCTAGATTTGTAACAAAACTATCCAGCTGTCTACCATAAGCATTACGCTCAACAGTTAGATCTATCAAACCAAGGTAGCCTTGGCCTTTCGATAGAACAATACTTCCTGCACAAGTACCAAAAACAGGATTTTTACTACAGAAATCATATAACCTATCAAATAACGAGTGTTTCTCTATCACATTTAGAAGTGTAGTGCTCTCACCACCAGGAATAACAAGCCTATCAATATCGTCAAAATCATTATTAGATTTTACTAATCTTACATCTGCTCCTAGAGATTTAAGCATATCACTATGCTTTACATAAGCTCCCTGAATTGCTAAGACACCTACTTTTTTCGACATTTACCAGCCTCTTTCTGAGAACTTTTCAAAATCACAGTTAATACCAGTCATAGGTTCACCAAGATCTGTTGAAACCTCAGCAAGTAACTTAGGATCATTGTAGTAAGTAACAGCACTTACTATAGCTTTTGCTCTTTTTAATGGATCAGCTGATTTAAATATACCAGATCCTACAAAAACTGACTCAGCTCCTAACTGCATCATTAATGCCGCATCAGCAGGAGTTGCAACACCACCAGCTGAGAAGTTTGGTACAGGTAGCTTGCCTTCTCTATGAACATATCTCACAAGCTCATATGGTGCTTGCATGTTTTTTGCAATAGACATTAACTCTGTTGGATCAGCACTTTTGATATAGTTTATATCTCTTGTTACTTGTCTTAGCTGTCTTACAGCTTCAACAATATTACCAGTACCAGCTTCACCTTTTGTTCTAATAAGAGCTGCTCCTTCACCTATTCTTCTTAAAGCTTCTCCAAGATTCGTACAACCACAAACAAATGGTACTTTAAAACTTTGTTTATCAACATGATTTACCTCGTCTGCTGGGCTTAAAACTTCACTTTCATCAATAAAATCAACGCCTAAAGATTCTAAAATTTGAGCTTCAACAAAATGTCCAATTCTTGCTTTTGCCATTACAGGTATAGAAACTACAGACATTATCTCTTTAATAAGTTTAGGATCAGACATCCTAGCTATACCACCATCTTTTCTAATGTCAGCAGGAACTCTTTCTAAAGCCATCACAGCTACAGCTCCAGCTTCCTGAGCTATCTCAGCTTGTTGTGCATTTACAACATCCATGATAACCCCGCCTTTTAACATCTCTGCCAAACCTGTTTTTAAGTTGATTTCAGACATTTTATGAATACTCCTTTTTTGATTTAGTAAAACGAAACACAAAACATTATAGTATTTTTAGATGCAATGAATAATTAATTTTCATTAATAATGAAAATAATTCTCATTAACATTATTTAATTTTGTACTTGAGTAGCTGGAGCTAGCATCTTTATAGTTCTTGTATCAGCATCAACCTCAACTTTATCACCGATAGGTAGTGTAAAGTTGTTTTCACCATGACCAAAACTTGCTCCCATAAAAGAAGGGATCTTATTTTTAACTAAATAATATTTAAGTATATCCTTTAGTGTTTGTTGTCTTTTGATTGGATTTTCACATTTCGCACACCCACCAAAAACAAGGCCCTTAATCTTACTTAAAACACCTGCTAGCTGTAACTGATTCATCACCCTATCTATTTGATAGTTCTTTTCATCAATTTCTTCTACAAATAAAATCTTACCCTTCCAGTTAGGTTCATATTTCGTACCAATTAAAGCTGCTAAATTGCTTAGATTACCTCCTAAAAGAACACCCTCAGCTTTTCCAGGATAAATTGTTTGCACATGCGTTACACTTTTAAACGTTACTTTTTTAGAATCAAAAAGGACTTCGTTCATATATTTCCTAGAAAAGTTTGGCCAAGTTTCCACACCTAACGGTCCATGAAATGTAATTAATCCCGTTTCTTTATTTATAGCTAAAAGCAATGAAGTAATATCACTAAACCCTACTATTATTTTAGGGTTTCTTTTTATCTGCTCATAGTTAATTAATGGTAACAGCTGAGCACTACCCCAACCACCTCTAACTTCGAAAATAGCCTTAATATTAGGATCAGCAAATGCATTATTTAAATCTTGCGCTCTATACTTTGCATTAGCAGAAAAGTAACCATCCTGATAAACAGGATTAACATAGTGTCCTAATTTAACCTTTAAACCCAAAGATTGCAGCTTACCTAAAGAGTCTTGAATTTGCTCAGATGTTACAGCTGATGCTGAGGCTAAAAGTGCCACGGTATCACCTTTATGCAAAGCTGGAGGCTTAATAACATTGTTTGCAACAGCAAAAAAAGGAAATAGAAATATTACAAGAGTTAATTTTAAATATCTACCGAACATCATTTGAATATAACCTATACAAATATTCTTAAGTTAGATTCTATATACTCAGACTTAATTTACAATATTTTTTAGATATTCTTGATAAAGAATAGGAAGACAGCTCTAGTTTAAATATTATACATCAAGATTTATAACATTTAGTGCATTTGACTCAATAAAGTTTCTACGTGGCTCAACTTCATCACCCATAAGAGTTGTAAACAAAGCATCAGCTTCAACAGCATCTTTGACAGAAACTTGTAACAATACCCTATTATCTGGATCCATAGTCGTTTCCCAAAGCTGGTCCGGATTCATCTCACCGAGACCTTTATAACGTTGAACATCATTACCTCTTCTAGCTTCTTGTAGTAGCCAGTCAACAGCAGACTCAAAATCATCTACATACTCTTTTTTAGAGCCTCTTTCCACATAAGCTCCATCAAAAGATATATCAGATAGCACATCACCATATGTAACAAGATCTTCATAGTCTTTAGTTGTAAAAAAGCTATTTTTAACTATATAGTCAGTATCATAACCATTTATATAATGATTAACACCATAAGAAATACTCTCTTGATCATCACTATCTATTTCTTTTGACTCTATAAGTTCAAACCTTTCATAAGATAGTGCCTTTTCATTACATTTCTCAACAATAGCTTGCCACCACTGCTTAATATCAGCATTATCATCAACATATTTTGCGCTATACGCCATAACTCTAAGTAACTTCTCAGGGTATGTTTTTGCATATTTCTTAATCACTTTTTCTGACTTTTGATAAAGTTCATAATAATTTGCTAAGATCTGACCAGATATAACATTACTATTACTAAGGTAAATATTAGCACCTTCAAGACCAATATTACCAAGATACTCCGCTAAAGAGTCTTCATCTTTCAAATATGTTTCTTGCTTACCTTTTTTAACCTTATATAAAGGAGGTTGTGCAATATACAAATAACCTCTTTCTACAAGCTCTGGCATTTGCCTATAGAAGAATGTCAAAAGAAGTGTTCTAATATGGGATCCATCAACATCGGCATCCGTCATCAGGATAATTTTATGATATCTAGTCTTATCTGGGTTATAGTCCTCTGCCCCAATACCACAGCCTAAAGCCTTAATAAGTGTCGCAACTTCTTGAGATCCTAACATCTTATCAAAACGTGCTTTTTCAACATTTAGAATCTTACCTTTTAAAGGCAAAATTGCTTGAGTTTTACGATCACGAGCTTGCTTTGCTGAACCACCTGCTGAGTCACCCTCCACCAGATATATTTCTGATAAAGATGGATCTTTTTCTTGACAGTCTGCTAGCTTACCTGGAAGACCTGCAATATCTAGAGCTCCCTTACGACGGGTCATATCACGAGCTTTACGCGCAGCTTCACGAGCTTTTGCTGAATCTAAAATTTTCTCACAAACAATTTTAGATTCTTTAGGATTCTCTAATAGAAACTCTTGCAATTTCTCATTTACTAATGATTCTACAGCTGATTTAACATCTGAAGATACTAATTTATCTTTTGTTTGAGATGAGAACTTTGGATCTGGAACTTTTACAGACAATACCGCAGCTAGACCTTCACGAGTATCTTCACCAGTTAGAGAAACTTTAAGCTTTTTATTTAGCCCTTCAGATTCTATATAAGAGTTCATCGTTCTAGTAACTGCTGCTTTTAAACCTGATAAATGAGTACCTCCATCACGCTGAGGAATATTATTTGTAAAACAAAATATTGACTCTTTGTATGAGTCATTCCACTGTAAAGCTAGCTCTACTTGAATATCATCTTTGACTCCATTTACAGCTATAACATTTTCATGAATTGGTTTTTTACTTTTATTTAAATACTCAACAAAAGCTATGATACCACCATCATATTTAAAGACTTCAGATCTATTATTAATTTTATCAATAAGCTCTATCTTCACACCAGAGTTTAAGAAAGAAAGCTCTCTAATTCTCTTCATTAAAATATCATAATCAAACTCAACAAAAGAGAAAGTATCTTTACTAGGCTTAAATGTAATTATTGAACCACTTTTATCAGTCTGTTCAAGCTGCTTTAATGGATACTGTGGCACACCATGAGTATATTCTTGAAAATATCTATAACCATTACGACAAATATCTAAAGATAATGATTCAGATAATGCATTTACTACAGATACACCTACACCATGTAAACCACCTGATACTTTATAAGAGTTATCATCAAACTTACCGCCGGCATGAAGTATAGTCATTATAACCTCAGCGGCTGATCGACCTTCTTCTTTATGTATATCTGTTGGAATACCTCTCCCATTATCAGAAACTGATACGGAGCCATCTTTATTAATGATAACCTTGATATCATCACAATGCCCCGCTAATGCCTCATCAATAGCATTATCAAGAACTTCAAAGACCATATGATGTAGACCACTACCATCATCAGTATCACCAATATACATTCCTGGTCTTTTTCTAACCGCATCTAGACCCTTGAGTACTTTAATACTCGATGAATCATAAGCTTTATTCTCAGACATTAACAAGCTCCAAGTTACATTTTTTATAAACTCAATTAGGTACTATTATAACACAAATAAACACTTATATTAATTATGATTCTTAATGTCTCTAGGTAAATACATCTAAAGCTTTATGAATCAGATTAATAGTTAGAGATTTAGTTATTTTTTATTTTAAAAATATCAATGATAATAATATTTCCCACAAAAACTTAAGGAAATAATTTATATATAAGAAAATTGATTTTATTTTGATTGAGATAGTAAATAGTGAACTAATAATGGCACTGGTCTACCACTTGCTTTACAGTTTGCAAAATCACCCATAGCAGATCCTGCTATATCAAGATGTGCCCATTCATAGTCTTCTGTAAATTTTGATAAAAATAATCCAGCACATATTGAGCCTGCTGATCTATCACGATTAGAATTATCCATATCAGCTACTTTACTATCTAGCTTTTTAAGATATGGCTTATGCAATGGTAATCTCCAAACAAGGTCACTTGAGGCTTTAGCTGCTTGTTGTAAGCTATTTGCTAACTTATCACTATTTGCCATCAACCCAGAGAATGCATCTCCTAAAGCGATTATCATTGCTCCAGTTAATGTAGCCATATTGATAACAGTTTTTGGCTTATATTTTCCAATATAAGTTAGGGTATCACATAATACTAGTCGACCTTCCGCATCAGTATTACTTACTTCAACAGTTATTCCTTTCATACTTTTAAGTACATCACCTGGTCTATATGATCTTGCATCAATAGCATTCTCAGCAAGTCCCATAACACCAACTACATTAATAGGTAAATTAAGCATAGCTACAGTCTTCATAATACCCATAACAGCAGCAGCTCCACCCATATCCATTTTCATGGTATCCATACCTGCAGCAGCCTTAACACAGATACCACCATTATCAAATACTAAACCTTTACCAACTAAAACTATAGGAGCTTGACCTTCATCTCCACCATTGTACTCCATACAAACAGTATAGTTAGACATATCAGAACCTCTACCAACAGCTAAAGCACAACCCATGCCTAACTCAGCCATCTCATCCTGGTCTAAATAATCTAAATTAAATGCTTCATATTTTGATGTAAGCTCTCTAGCTTCGTTTAACATATAGTCTGTATTACAGATATTTGCTGGTAAATTTTGTAAATCTTTTGCATAGTTCTGACCACAGGCAATAGCCGAACCAATCTTAGCTGCTTCATCAATATCTTGATCGCCAGTGTAAACTAGTTCCACCTGCTCCAAAGAATAGTTCTGTTTCTTTGACTTTAATTGATCAAAAACATAAGTCTCCGATATAAGAGCTCTAATTGTATCTAATGTGAATTGTTTAGCATCACCACTTTCAAATGCATAGTCTATATTTACAGAGACTTCTTTTATATCTAGTTTTTTTAACTCCTCAGCCGCTTTTGATATTATTTTATCGTATTCTGAAGCTATAAAGTCTTGTCTTAAACCGAGACCTAAAAGAATGACCGTTCTATCTGCATGCAATAATGGTAAAACCTCTGCAGATTTTGCTTTAAAAACTTTCCTATCTAATAGAGATTTAGAATTTGGGCACTCTGTTTCATTAATAAGCTTTTGTAAATTCTCTTGCGCTACGATTATTACCTGAGCAGGCATTGTAGCCTGACTATTTATTACTAGTTTCATTTACGCTCCGTTTATTGATTTTTTTTAGAACAAATTTTAAAAATATAATAACAAAAAAGCATAACTAAAACATTAAAATTTAGCGCAGCCAATTGTTAACTACTGACTTTTGATTATAAAAAATATAAAATTAGTGTTAGTTTAATTTTTTATTATAATATAGAGCCAACCTTGATTCTAGAAAAGTACTACAATAAAGATATAGTTAATACGTTTACATCTATAACTTTATTCATAATATCTATAGTATCTGCCAATCTTCTTATTAGGCTTTTTCATGAAGCTTACGCAAGAGGACTAGGGATTGATTCAATAATAAAGTTTGTTATTTTAACCCTCCCAGAAAACGTAAGTCTAATAGCTCCAATCGCAATGTTTCTAGCAATTATTATTTGTTTTGGTAAATACTTTTCAAATAATGAAATGTTTGTAACTCTTGCTGGAGGTGTAACATGGATGGAAATAGTTAAAAATACTCTTAAACCTGCTGTTGTTTTAACTATAATAACACTTATTACAACCATGTATCTTACTCCTCTTTCAAAGCAAACATCAGATATATATCAAACATCCTTATCAGCACAAGCATTATTGTCTTCTGTTACTGATGATAAAATCATAAAAATTCCAGGTGGTCGAGTACTATACATAAAGGATAAATCAGGTAATAACCTTCATAACGTATTCTTATATCAGAAAGATCCAAAAGAAAGTGAATACAAGGTCATTACCGCACCAAACGCTGAAATTGATTCAAATAGCAAAGCTGCTTATGTAGATTTTAAAAATGTAAATATCTACACACGAGATCCTCAGAATTTTGAATCTAGTTATGGCAAAGCTGATAAAGCTATATATACGATTTATGACAATACTATTAGAGACTTCAACCACCAAAGAGTTGATAGGTATTATATGCACTCTTTAATAGAGAATTTTGATAATAAAGATTCAAAGCTTGCAACAGCATGTAAAGGAGAGTTTTTCTCTCGCATAAATAATTCTTTATCTGTACTTGTAGCATCCTTAATTGCTCTTGCTCTTTGTCGTTTAAGACCAAGACAAAATAAATATGCGAAGTTATTACCAGCTGTTATTGTACTAGCTATATACCTATGTACAAATATGTTTATTAATACCTGTATGACCAATGGATCAATACCTGTATGGATAGGAGTATGGCTACCTCATATAGTATTTATAATATTTGCTGTTAGGGCTATTAGAAAACAAAACGGATCGTCTAGGAAAGGGTAAATGATGTTATTAAATCGTATAGACCGTTATATTTTTAAAACTGTATTTAGTAGCTTTCTAATAGTTACGATAATATTTTGTATTCTTTTTTTCATCTTTACCTATCTTGCTCAAGTAAGTAATAACAACAGTAATGCAAGTAATATTGAACTAATTATCAACACATTTTATCAGCTACCTGGAATACTTTATACTCTACTTCCTGCATGTGCTATGGTTGGTGCTCTTATGGGACTTAGTTTACTTGCTAACCACTCTGAGATAATTATTCTTAGAGCATCAGGACGTTCAACATTTCAAATAGCTAAAGGAGTAGTGTTAGTTGGTATAATTGGTTCTTTAGTTACTATGGTTTTTGGTGGCTACATAGCACCTGTACTTCAAAAAATATCAGATACAAATACTGTTGCATACAATACATATGATCTGTGGTTTAAAAATAAAGATGGTTTAATGAATATTACAAATATTGATCCAAAAGCAAAAACAGCCTTTGGTATTAGGAAATTTATTGTAGAAGATAATAAAGTTAAGCAAATACGTTTCGCACAATCAGCGAAATATACAAATGATAACGTAGCAAATGTATATAACATAAGCACAGTTACTTTCCCTACTAAAGATGAACAAAAGCATATTAAAGTTGAAAGTGGTATTAACCAAACAAACTGGTCTAATCCTATCCCAATATCTGTTGCCCAGGTTATTACTATTAATGATGATAACTATTTAAACTTTAACCAATTAAGTAAGTATATGTTTGCTAGAGGTCAAACTAATGATACAGCAATAGCTTTAAAATTTTGGCAAGAAATATTCCAACCAATATCTTTAATGGTTTTAATACTCTTATCAGTACCTTTAAGTATCGGATCAACAAGGTCATCAACTTTAATAATTAAACTAATCCTCGGAGCATTCTTTGGTTTTGCATTTTTTATTATTAACCAGATTTTTGGTCCTATTGCTTTAATAATGCATATCCCTCCAATATTTGGAGCGGCAGGTCCAACAGCGGTAGCTTTAATATTACTAATTTACCTATTTATAAAGTCAAAAGAAACTTAATTAACATATGAACATATCAAAATACTCACTAGATAATAATCTAAATATATATATAAAAAAAGATTCCCGAGCTCCAGTAGTTCTATCACAAATATGGTACAAAGTCGGCTCTACATATGAGCCTCAAAAGCTTACAGGTATTTCACATATGCTAGAACATATGATGTTTAAAGGCACTGATAAATACTCAAAGGATGATTTAAACAGCATTGTAGAAAATAACGGTGGTCTTCAAAATGCTTTTACAAGCTTTGACTATACAGCTTACTATCAGTTTTGGCATAAAAAAAATCTTGAGCTTAGTTTATCTATAGAATCTTCACGCATGGCAAACTTATTATTTGATGAGAATGAGTTTACCCCAGAAAGAAAAGTAGTTTTAGAAGAGCGTAACTTACGTGTTGATGATAAAGCTTTTAGTTATGCTTTTGAACAATTCATGAAACTTGCTTATCAAAGTAACTCACGTCATACACCTATTATTGGTTGGCGAGAAGACATAGAAAAGTATACACTTAGTAATCTCAAAGATTGGTATCAACAACATTATGCTCCAAACAATTCAAGTATTGTATTAGTTGGTGATATCGATGAAAAATCTGCCATTGCAATGGCAAAAGACTATTTTGGTAGTATTGCTAAATCAAACCTTAAGAGCTATTGTAAAGAGTCTAGCTTAATAAACTTTGGCTATAGACATTCTCAGATTAAAAAATCCCCGAATGATACTGATGCTGCAATATTAGGTTATATAACCCCTTCTCTAACTACTGATTATGAGAAAAATGATCCTTTTGCACTTATGGTTTTAAATAATATTATTGGTAGTGCTGATGCTTCAATATTACAACAAAAACTAGTACGTGAAGAAAACCTATGTTGTCATATCGATAGTGAATATTCACCGTTTATTAAAGGTGAAGATATATTTATTATCACAGCGATAGCTAATCATGATCAAGATTTAGAAAATATCCAAGAAGAGATAGAAAAAGCGATAGACCATTTAAAAACAACAGGTATTTCTCAAGATCAACTAAATCGAGCTAAAGTAACTATTAAAGCAGATAAAGTTTTTGCTATGGACTCATTAGAAACCCAAGCAAATCTTATTGGTTCACTGGCTAGCATTAACCTTGATGTTGATTACTATAAATATTTAGAAAAGCTTTATGATGTGACTGTTCAAGATGTAAATCGCGTTCTTGATAAATATTTTAACAAAGAAAACCTTACATCCTTACACTTACTAAGAGATTAAACAATGATCCAAAAATTTAATATAGATAACACACCAATATATTTTCAAGAATCACAAAGTCTACCAATGCTAGATATACAGCTAAACTTTAGAGCTGGTTCTGCATTTGATGGTAATTTAAATGGTCTAGCTGATCTTGCTGTAAGCATGTTTGCAACTAAGACACAGAGCTCTAGTGAACAAAAACTAATAAATAAGATCACTGACATTGGCGTATCAATACATGCCGAGACTACTAAAGAATTTTTTAATATTAAAATTCGCTTACTAAATGATAGTGAGATTATTAAAAAAACTATCAAGACTCTTAATGAAATATTTACAATTCCTGATTTTGATCAAAGCATACTCAATAGAGAAAAGATCCAGACCTTGACTCATATTAACTACCTAAACCAACAACCTAATTATCTATCATCTTTGGAGTTCTCAAGAAATATTTTTGCTAATAATCCTTATAGTCACCCTGTTATTGGCTATGAAGATAGTGTTAAGAATATAAGTATCGAAGATATAAAAGAGTTCTTTAACAAATACATTTGTGCAAATAATTCTAATATCTGTATTGTTGGAGCTATTGAGTCAGATCAAGCAAAAGAAATTTCTCAACAAATTCTAAACTCTTTACCTAAAGGTGTTAAAAATACTCTAACATTTGAGCAAAAAACAAATGATACAAAAATTATTAAAAAAACTTTTGATAGTAAACAAACATCTATATTAATGGGACATCAACTATTACTAAATATAAGTGATCCTTTATATTTTCCACTAAAGCTTGGTAATGAAATACTTGGTGGTGGTGGCTTAAACTCACTACTATTTAACAAAGTGCGTGAAGAGCTTGGACTAGTTTATAATATTGGTAGTAATGCAAATCTTAACCCTGATTATGGTAGCTTTGTAATATCAGCTCAAACTAGTAATCCTAAACTCGCACTAGAGACCATAAATGATGTTTATAATAGCTTCATTAGAAGTATGTTAGACGATAAAACTTTAGAAAACTCTAAAAAACATATTGAAGGCACTCATCTACTTAGCTCTGTAAAAAATAGCTCAAAGCTGAATATGCTATCCTCTATAGCAAATAAAGATCTCTCCATCGACTTCTTTGACACTTATGTTGAAAACATCAATAACGTAACTGCTAATCAAATACATAACTCATTCCTAAAAATTCAACAAAATAAATTTATAACTGTAATGGTTGGAGATGTTTAACAGTGAAGACAAACACTATTCGTGTAATTTCTGGAAAATATAAAAACCGCAGACTTAAATTCCCTAACATAAATGGTTTACGCCCTACTTCTGATCAACTCAAAGAAACTATATTCAACTGGCTAGCTCCTTATATACACGATAGCATCTGTATTGACGCTTTTGCAGGTAGTGGTAGTTTAGGTATCGAGAGCTTATCTCGAGGTGCTACGAAAGCTATATTTTATGAACTTAACTTCAAAGCTTTACAGCAAATTAAAGATAATCTAAAAACTCTTGATATATCGAACTTTGAAATATCTAAAACAGATAGTATAAAAGCATTAATAAAATTAGACACACAAGGCTTTCAGACAATTATATTTCTTGATCCTCCTTTTAATAAAAATATAGTTCCTAAAGCACTAAGCTCCATACTGGAAAACAAACATATACCTAAAGATTCCATCATATATATAGAAACCGAAAAGAATGCAAAATACTCTTTAGATGGCTTTGAAATTTCAAAAGAAAAGAGTACTTCTAATATTTGTGCAAAACTAGTCATAAAAAAGATTTAATTTTAAAAAATAATATCTAAAATATAGCCATCAATAAGCTATAGGAGATAGTAATGTACCATATTGGCATTACGGGGCCTTTTATTTTTACTATAATGTTTCTCTTAGGAATAATTGCAGAAAGTATGACTGGAGTTATATCCTCTTCAAGAAGAAATATGGATGCTTTTGGTGTTGTTGCTATTGCCCTAACAACGGCTCTTGGTGGCGGTGTCGTAAGAGATGTGCTATTAGGTAATTTACCAGTAACAATTATCTTACACCCTCATTACATAGTCATTTGCCTATTTTTTTCAGTCATTGCTATTTTTACTCAGAAATATGTAAATAAATTTTATAAGATATTTTTGATACTTGACTCAATAGGTCTTATCGCCTTTGCATATATTGGTAGTAGTATAGCCTATCATATATGTACTACTGTTTTTGAAATGCATTTTGTTAGCGTATTTATCGTTGGTATCGTCATTGCGATTCTTAACGGTGTAGCTGGAGGTATTATGCGAGATATGATTTGTAATGATATTCCAGTTGCATTTACATCTGAATTATATGCCTCAGTAGCAGGAATAGTTGGTGGAATGAATATTATTTTTATATATCTAAATATAAACTTATATCTAAGTGCCGCAATCATAATAGGTATAGGTTTAACTACAAGGATTATGTCTATAGTTTATAAATGGAAACTACCTATTATTTAAAGTAAATATAAATAAATTATGAAAATTATTAAAAACCTCTTATTACTTATTCTAATCATTCCTAGTTCACTAATTGCTGAGCAGAAAATAGTTAATGGTATACCTATTAATATTTTAAAAGGTTCTAGTTATGAAATGGGAAGAGAATATGGCCAACAAATGCGTCCACAGATGTTAAAGTCTTTAAAAATTATTGAAGACTATTATATAAAACAAAAAGGACTAACTTATAACGATTTGCTTAAACAAGCAAATGAGCTTTATAAAAGATTTCCTAATAGTTATAAATCCATACTTAAAGGAACTGCTAGAGGAGCTAAAATAAGTTTAAATGACGAGATAGTACTTAATGGTATGGAAACACTTATCGCTATCAAAGCAGCTAAGCCAAAATTAAAAAGTGGCTGTGCATTTGCATCTATTTCACAAAAAAATAGTTATTCAGATAGTAGAATAATTCTTAGAAATTATGACTACTCAAAGCCATTTAATAAAATAAGTAAATTTTTAAGTATTTCAACTTTTAACTTTAGTAAAGGCTATCCTGTAGCTATTATAGCTATGCCAGGCCAACTATATTGCCCTTCTTGTTTAAATAACAAAGGAGTTTTTATAGAATTAAATAATGGTTTCTTATCTGGTGGTTCTTCAGTAAATACAAACAGAGAAACTATGCTAATACAGATGCTTAATATGTTAAGAACTTCTAAAAATATACAGCAGCTAGATAATAAGCTAAAAGCTACTCAATCAGACTTCTCATTAATAATTAGTGCTGGAGATAATAACAAGGCAGTCTCCTATGAATACTCTTCAACTAATGGACATAGAAAAGATAATATACAACCAAACTCGAATTTTGTAGTTACAAATAACTTTCTTAGTACTAAATGGGGTGACTTAGTACCAAGTCCAAATATGAAAACTATGGGATCAAGTATTATAAGAAAAGAAAACCTTACAAGACTTATAGATAACTATCAAAGTATTGATATTCCTACAGCCAAAAAAATAATGGATACAGACATAGAAAGTGGTGGTGCTAAAAATCCATATACTATTTATCAGATAATCTATGATATACTAAAGCAAAAAATTTATATCTGAATTTAAAAGATAATAAAGGCTGGCGAGAGGTTTCCTTTAAAGATATATTTCAGATACCGCTGTGAAAACGAAATTCATTATCTGAAGATAATATAAGTTCTTTTTCTATCTCACCTATTCTTTTTATATCTTTACCAATATCTTTTGATGAGTATTTCTCAGCAAAAGTCAGATAAATAGTAAAATGCCTTTTTTCAGACTCTAATAAACCATTATAAAACTTTTGTAAATCTTGATCTAGAAATGGTGCGATTTTTGCAAATCTTTCACACGATCTAGCCTCAATATATGCCCCTATTATTAATGCATCTATAAATCGCCCTTCTTTATCCGTACGAGCTGTTTTTATAAGTTGACTAGCATACCTTGATGCTGAAATAGCTTTATATTGGATATTACGTCTTTTTAAAATGCGCATTACTTGTTCAAAGTGCACAAGCTCTTCCCTTGCTATCTTTGACATTCTTGTTACTAAATCATGTTTATCAGGATGTCTATAAATATATGTCATCGCTGATGAAGCCGCCTTCATCTCACAGTGGGCATGATCTATAAGCATTAGTTCAATATTATCTAAGGCACTCTTAACCCACTGATCAGGAGTTTCACATAATAAGAAGTTTTCTATTGTCGTAAAATTAGCATATTGAATTTTTGTCATTTATAAATTTATATATTAGTATAAGAAAATACCAAATATTATATACATAAAAATAGCGATTTTATATTAAAGTATCTCTAATATTTAACAAGGATATATTGTAGTAAAAACATAGTTACTATATGTATTTATCAAATTGAAATTATCGATTAAAACTCAAAGAATAACTTTATTGCCGTATGAACAAACATCTAAATAAACTTTACAATCTTGTAATATTAAATAAAAATAGTGTAAACTAAACGTCCTTTTTGGCAAAAGATAGACAAATGATTAAACAAGAAGATAAACTTAAACTCGTTTCAAAAGCCATAGAAGCATTTCATAATGCGTATGCTCCATATTCAAATTTCAAAGTAGGATCTGCTTTACTTATGAAAAATGGTGAAATAATTTTAGGTGCAAATATTGAAAATTGTGCGTATGGACCATCAAACTGCGCTGAACGTTCAGCATTATTTAGTGCATATAGTCAAGGTTTCACTAAAGATGATATCACTATGATAGCTGTTGTGACAGATACTCCAAGAGCATCAACTCCTTGTGGAGTTTGTCGTCAAGTGATAGCTGAACTAATGTCTAAAGATTGCCCCATTATTTTATCAAATTTAGATCAATCAGATATTAGAGAAACAGATATAGAAAAACTTCTTCCTGATAGCTTTGTTTTATCTTAGAAATAATTATTTAGGGGCTGTCCTAGAT
>NZ_VXKQ01000086.1 GCF_008711465.1 Francisella sp. SYW-9 | reverse complement strand
CTGTAGAACAGGCATGCGCTCTTGTTATCGTTGAATCAAGCATAACTTCTTGTAAATCAGGGTTTTGTACCGACTTAAATAATCTAGAGAATATACCTTTATCACACCAGTCTTTAAAACGCTTATGTATTGATCTATATTTACCATAATAAAATGGTAGCATCCTCCATTGGCAACCTGTACGTAACACATAAAATACAGCTTCAATAAACAATCTCAATTTGTCTTCATCATTGCTATGTATACCTTTTTGTGATTTTAAGAATGATAAAATACTTGACCAGAATACTTCTTTTATATGATAATGCATTTGCTAAACCCTTGGTATTTCTTGTCTTTCACCTTTTAAATAACAACGGCTTAGCTATTTTCAATCTAATTTATATTTTTTGTGCACAGAACCTAATATAATCTATAGAGTTTTAAGCTTTATAATTTAGTTTGTTATATATAGTTTTATTATTTACATACCTCTACGATTAGTTTATTTTTATTAGTGATTTAAAAAGTT
>NZ_VXKQ01000085.1 GCF_008711465.1 Francisella sp. SYW-9 | reverse complement strand
ATATAAAGAGCTTAATGAAAGATCAAATCAATTAGCTAGGTATATCCGCAAACATTATAAGGAAGTAACGAAACAAGAGCTTAAACTAGATATATTGATCCCACTTTGCCTTGAAAGAAGTATGGATATGTTAATTGGTATCTTAGCTGTAATGAAGGCAGGAGGAGCATATGTACCTATGGTTCCTTAGTGTCCGCAAGAGAGGTTTAGACATATCCTTGAAGACACGCAGGCTAAATTAGTTATAACGCAAAGTCATTTGGAGGATAAGCTTTATTATATAAATAGAGATGTTAGTTTGATATCAATAGATTCAAATCAAGAACAGAGCTATGTATATGATCAAGAAGATAAAGAGAACCTTAATCCACAAAGCTCTTCAACAGATTTGGCGTATGTTATATATACATCAGGGACTACTGGAGTGCCTAAAGGAGTGATGATTGAACATAAAGGGTTAGTTAATGAGGTTACTAGTCAATTAAGCTCAATAAACTTAAATATTTTAGATAAATCTTTGTTGACAGCAAACTATATTTTTGATGCTTCGTTTGAGTGTAT
>NZ_VXKQ01000024.1 GCF_008711465.1 Francisella sp. SYW-9 | reverse complement strand
GGTTATTTGTTTCGCAAAACTATTTAAATACACTTAACATCTTTATGCAAAAATTTTGTTCATGGAACCTATTTTTTAGGTATTGGATATGATATTTTTATATCCATAGCAAGCGATTATGTAGTTAGTCTAAAATTATTCTCTTACAATCATTTATATTGTTAATTCTATTTATGTCTAGAGTTGGGCTAAACATGTTATTTTCGTCTAATAATATTGAGAGCATCCCTAAGTTGTTAGAAGGTAAATAGTCTAAGTAATAACTATCTCCAATAAAAAATGTATCTTTTGCTATTATATTATGTTTTTTTAAAGGTAGCTTAAAAAAATCTAAATCTGGTTTTTTAAGTCCTACTTCTTGGGAGATGAAAGTAGAATCGAACAAGTGCTTAATATCTAAGTTATCTAAAATTTGAATTAGATTGTTATCGAAATTTGAAATGAGACTGATTAAATAGCCATTGTGCTTTAAGTCATTTAATAAAGGTTTTACAGAATCTTTTAAAACCCATTTTTGTTTACTTTCGCAAAAATAGTTAAATAACTTATCGCTAGTTGTTATATGGGAAAGACCAAGTAATGCTAGAATAGAGTTATTATATCTATTATAAAAATCTTTTCTCTCTTCTTTATTTTTTATATTAGTTAAACTATGTGAAAATATGTTGCATGAATAATAATAAACTTCTTTAATTTTAGATATACTTATATTTATTCCCATTTCATGTAAGATAAAGTTATGAAGCAATTCTTCTTTTGTCGGTGATTGGATTGCTAGAGTATCAGCAAAGTCAAAAATTATTAACTTTTGTTTCAAAATAATTCTACCTATAGGTTAATTTTACATCCTATTTCGAAGATATATTATTTATTGATTAAAATCTAGAAAAATTTTATGTTTAAAAGTTTAAACAGTTAATAAATTAGCTATTGTGAAAATAAGATTTTATTTGTTCAATTACATACTCAATAATTTCTAATTCAATGTTATAAAACATAGGTAGTCTTAAAAGCCTTTCACTTTCAATTGTTGTGAAAACGTCTTTGCCTATAAATTTAGTATTTTGTATGCCATATTTAGAGCTGTGCAAAGGAACATAGTGAAATGGAGCTGTTATGCTGTTATTCTTTAAGTGCTTGATTAGGAGGTTTCTTATTTCTAGGTTTTTAACCTTTATATAAAACATGTGTCCATTATGTTGACAATTACCAGGTATGGTTGGTAGTTCAATAACTCCTTCATCAGCAAGTGATTTTAAACCATTATAATAGTTTTCCCATAGGCTTAAGCGTTTGTCATTGATTTCCTTGGCTATTATTAACTGGGTATGTAAATAATAAGCTAATATATCGCTTGGTAAATAAGACGAGCCTATATCAACCCAGCTATATTTATCAACTTGTCCTCTAAAGAATTTAGACCTATTTGTTCCTTTCTCTCTTATAATCTCAGCTCTTTCAATGAATTTACTATTATTAATAATAATTGCTCCACCTTCACCCATAGAGTAATTCTTTGTTTCATGAAAACTGTAACAACCTATATCACCAATAGTACCTAATGCTTTACCTTTATAGCTAGACATTACGCCTTGGGCAGCATCCTCAACAACAAAGAGCTTATGCTTTTTAGCAATTGACATAATAGTATCCATTTCACAAGCAACACCTGCATAGTGTACAGGAACAATAACTTTAGTTTTAGGTGTAATAGCAGCTTCTATTTTAGTTTCATCTATGTTCATAGTGTCTGGACGAATATCTACAAATATTATTTTTGCTCCTCGTAAAATGAATGCGTTAGCTGTAGATACAAATGTATAAGATGGCATAATAACTTCATCATCATTTTTTATATTTAATAAAATAGCAGCCATTTCCAGCGCATGGGTGCATGATGTAGTTAATAGAGCTTTTTTACATTTAAAACTATCTTCAAACCACTCATGGCATAACTTTGTGTATTTGTTATCGCCGCAAGTTGGATATTCATCGAAGTTATTTTCAAACTTGTAAGGAGTATTAAAATTTATCATTTCTATCTCCGGAGTTAAAACTTTTTAAATAGCTTTTAGCATTATTGCCTTCATTAAAAATTAAATCAAGAATACTTACTTCATGTTCAAAAGGGGGGTATAGTTGTTGGTATTCTTTGTATCCACTATAATTCATCCATTTAACATCTATATTCTCTTGTTGAGCTAGATTTACATCAAAATAGTCTTTAGCAGCAGGACCGCTTAGATATACATTTGCATTGCATTGTTTACATATGCTTATAAGTTTTTCGGTTTGTCCACCCTCAAGCTTAAACTCATTTGACCATCTTATTTTTGTTTTTATATCTAGTATTTGATTGATTATAGTAATTAATTTATAATTTATTTTACTTAGATGAGTTTCATAGCAGTTCATATAAAAGTCCTCAAATATATCTTTGTGGTTTTTAAAGTGATTTGCCTTTGAATAATTGTTTAATATTGTATTCCAGTGTTTTTTGCACCAGTTATTCTTAGCTATCTGTGTTTCATTTATTTTTTGTTCTAAACTTTTCTGATAGACTGGAATAGTGAGCCATTGTAGCCCTTGAGGTGTTTTTATTTTATTTCGATTTCGCCAATCATTTTTAGTGTATTGTACATCATCATATAAAATGAATTCATCAACCATATTTATAAGGTCAAAGTATCCTTTCCAAGGGATATAGTTTGATTGTAAAATGGCTATTTTTTTCATAATATTTTTATTCCTTCTTCTTTGTGACTTGAAACTTGTCTAGCAGGAGTTCCTACGTATTTTGAATATTTTTGTGTATTCTTTAGAACTAGTGTTTTAGCACCTATTAAAGTTTCTGCTTCTAGAGTAATATTCTGAATAATAGTGCTATTAAAACCTATAAAGCAATTATCTTTAATGATAGAAAAACCTCCTATTAAAGCTTGAGAAGCTATAAATGAATTGCTATGAATATTAACATCATGACATATATTACAAGACGACCAAATTATATTATTATTTCTAATTTTAACGTGAGGCTCGATCACTGAGTTTTGTAATATAACATTGTTTTCGCCTATTTGGATACTAGAGTCTATAATCGCCATAGAGCTTATATAATTTATACAACTATAGCCTTTTGCTTTAATATTTTCAAATAGCTTTTTTCTTGCTCTCATATTTGAGTAACCTATCGCTACAAATGCTGAAAATCTGCTAGGAGGATATCTAAGTTCAACATCATTAAAAGAAACTATAGGCAAGTCACAAAAAGTGCTATTTGTTAAATAATTATTATCCACACAAAAAGCAGTGACTTTGTAATTTGAGTCTGTATTAAAATAGTGTAACATTTGTTTTGCAAAATCACCCTTACCATAAATAATAATATTTTTTTGCATAAAGAATTGTTAAACCTCTTTGATAAGTTTTATATAAAAAATTTAAAAATCTTTCTTAAATAAGAAAGACTCGCACAAAGTCAAATTTCTGCTAACGATAATATGATATGTGTGTAATAGCTTAGTAATATTATAGACTATCCACTGATGTAATAGCAAAAAGTTATTTGTATTAAATGTTCTTTTTTGTTGAGAGCAGAAGAAGTTATTTTTTAATTATTAGATACGAATAATTTTAAAATAGTATACTTAATGTTAAGCTATTGAATTTAAAGTTTAAGTTAAACATAATGAAAATGAGATTTAATAATTAGGAGATATAACGTTGATTACACGAAGTGAAGAAGATATTGTAAAAGGTTGGAAAAATACTGATAAAAACCCTTTAGTGACTATTCTATGCCAAACATATAATCAAGAACAATTTATAAGCCAGGCGTTAGATAGCTTTCTTATGCAAGAAACAGACTTTGCTTTTGAGGTGATTGTTAGAGATGATGCTTCAACGGATACTACGTCTGATATTATTCGAAAGTATTGTCTCAATTATCCCAACATTATTAAACCCATATTTGAATTAGAGAATCAGTGGAGTCAAGGAGTTAAGCTAATACCTTCTGAGTTGCCACGAATTATGAAAGGTGTGGATAGTAAGTATTTAGCTCTTTGTGATGGAGATGATTACTGGACAGATTCATTAAAGTTAAAAAAACAGATAAGCTTTCTTGAAAAAAACTCTGAGTTTGTAGGTTCTGCACATGCTAGTGTATATTTAAGAAATGGTCAAAATGCTGAATTGGCGTCTCAAAATATTCATAATAAAGATGTATATACATTTGAAGAGTATTTAGGAAACTGTTATTTTCAAACAAGTTCTTGGGTTTATCGATATGATACTAATTTCAGATCTTTAATTAATGGTTATTTTTATGGTGGTTGTGGAGGAGATGTCTATATGACATTGGCTTTTATGACTTTAGGACCTGTTAAATATTTTGATGAGGTGATGTCAGTTTGGCGAGTACACGATAAAGGAGAATGGAGTAAAAATTCTGCTGATCACCAAACAATAGAAATCTTAGCCGCACTTGTTGACTATGCTTATAAATTTGATGAAAAGTATAAGTATAAATTCTATGAACAGTTTTATTACACAATTAAAAATATTAGTTCAGAAGCATTTTCGAAGTTGGTGATAGAAAATTATCAATCAAAGGATATTCAAAAAATCATTACTATGTTAGCAACTGTTATAATAGATAGTGATGGCCCTATAAATAAAATTATTGATTCTAGAGAATCTACTATAAAAGAGTGTAATGAATACATAAGAACCTTGAAGGAATCATTAGAGTTAGAAAGAAATAAAAGTATAATTCGCATTTTAAAGTCTAGAGTTTTAAACTTATTTAAGAAATAGCTCGAACAATTTAGCTTAAGATATTTCGTGAACGTAATATTTCACTCATCAGCATTAGTCATATTTAATTATAAATGCTAAAATAGTAGTTAAATGTTCTATAATTCTTTGTATTATTGTAAGAGTAATGTGTAAAACTTGAGTTTTTTTATGATAAATGTAACTAAAACATACCTGCCAAGTATTGAAAAATATAAACAATATGTAGATCAAATATATAGTTGTGGGCAAATTACTAATAGTGGACCCTTGGTTAAAGAGTTAGAACAACGTTTGGCAAATTATTTAGGAGTTAAAAATATTGTTTTGGTGTCAAATGGAACAGTAGCTTTGGAGATAGCTTATAGGGCATTAGAAGTTAGAGGCTTTGCTATTACTACTCCTTTTTCCTTTGTTGCTACAACTAGTTCTTTAGTGGCTAATGGCATTAAACCTATATTTGTTGATATCGATGAAAAGACATTTAATATTGATGCAAATAAATTAGTAAATAAAATAACCCCAAATACCTCAGCAATAGTAGCAACGCAAGTATTTGGTAATCCTTGTGATGTTGAAGTAATTGATTCAATCGCTAAGGAACATAATCTAAAAGTTATATACGATGCAGCACATGCTTTTGATGTGAAGTATAAAAGTAAGAGTATTCTAAACTATGGTGATATATCTACTCTAAGTTTTCATGCTACCAAACTTTTTCATACGATAGAAGGTGGGGCTCTTATTACAAATGATGATGATCTCGCTAAGAAGGCTAGATTTCTTATTAATTTTGGTATTAAAGATGCTGAAAATATACCTCACCTTGGAACTAATGCTAAGATGAATGAGTTTGAAGCAGCTATGGGACTGTGTATGCTAGATGATATAACTATCATACATGACGCTAGGAAGGTTGTTGCAGAAAAATATAAAGCAGAATTGAAAGATATAGTTCAGTTTCAAAAGTTTAACTGCAATGCTATTGAGAATTATAGTTACTTCCCTGTATTGTTTAGATCAGAGGAGCATCTAAAAAGGGTTCAGGGTGCTTTGAATGGTAGGGAAATTTTCCCTAGAAGATATTTCTATCCCTCATTAGATACTCTTAGTTATATCGAACCTAAACAGTATATGCCAATATCAAGGGATATATCAAAAAGAATAATGTGTTTACCTATTTACTATGGTCTTGAAAAAAATGTTCAAGAACAGATAATATCTGTTATTAAGGAGACTTTATGAAAGTCGCAATAATGCAGCCTTATTTTTTTCCATATATTGGTTATTGGCAGCTTATTAATTCTGTAGACGTTTTTGTAATATATGATGATGTTAATTTTATTAAGAAAGGCTATATAAACAGAAATAGTATTTTACTTGATAAGAAACAACATAAAATTACTTTGGAACTTTTAGGAGCCAGTCAAAATAAGCTAATTAATGAAATTTCTTTGGGTAATAATAGATCAAAGATATTAAAAGTAATTAAGCAAGCATATTCAAAAGCTCCATATTTTCATGATGTTTATAATTTATTAGAAAGGATTATGCTTACTGAAGAAAAAAATTTAGCATTATTTTTAGAGAATTTGATTAAAAGTATATCTAACTATATAGGTATAAATACTAAGTTTAAAAAGTCTAGTGAACTTGACAAAGATAATAACCTTAGAGGACAAGATAAGATATTACAAATTTGTCAGATATTAAGTGCAGATGTTTATATAAATGCAATTGGTGGTAGAGAGCTTTATGATAAGGATATATTCTTTGATAAAAATATAAGCCTAAGTTTTATAGATCCTTGTATTGTGGAATATCAGCAATTTGATATAGAATTCTGTCCATATCTTTCAATTATAGATATTTTGATGTTTAATAATGTTAATAATATTAAAGAAATGCTGAATAATTATAAACTTATATAAGGGGCGTTATGGCTAAAGTTATAATCTTTGGGGTTGGTCAGATAGCTGATATAGCACATTTTTACTTGACTAACGATAGTGAACATCAAGTGGTTGCTTTTACTGTTGATAAAGAATTCCTATCCTTTCGAAGCTTTCATGATTTGCCTGTGGTAGCTTATGAAGAGTTGTTAGAGAAATATCCACCTAGTGATTTTAAGCTTTTTATTCCAATTAGTTATAAAAAAGTAAATAAGCTTAGGGCTGAAAAGTTTTATGATGTTAAAGCAAAAGGCTATGAATGTATAAGTTATATAAGCTCGAAGGCAGTCTATTACGACACCCCTATTGGAGAGAATTGTTTTATATTAGAGGGTAATGTTATTCAACCATTTACTGAAATTGGTGATAACTGCATTTTGTGGAGTGGTAATCATATTGGACACCATAGTAAGGTAGGTAATCACTGTTTTATAGCTTCTCATATTGTTGTGTCCGGCAGTGTAACAATAGGCGATTATAGTTTTATTGGTGTGAATTCAACTGTTAGGGATAATGTAATGATCGGAGATGGTAATGTGATAGGAGCTGGTTCTGTTATTCTTTCTAATACCAATGCTAATGCCGTATATTCTCCTAAAGGAACTGAAAAATCAAGAGTTCCAAGTAATAGGTTGAGAAATATATAGAATAATATTAATGTGTTTCATGATGTATAAGTAGTATTTAAATAACTATGTTTTGTAAAATACATGTGGTGAATGTTTATTTTGAATTAAGATGGAGAGTTAAAATGTTTGATAAGTGGATTTCACCTGATAGTGGAAAAAAATTAGAAATTAAAGAAGATGTGTTGTCTGACGGAAATTTAGATTTTGATATTGTTGATGGGATTCCAAACTTCATTTATCCTCAAAGTATAAATGAAGAGGATTTGTTTTATGAGGGGATAGCTGATGATTATGATAAATATATACATTTGACTTTTCAGACTTATAATGAAGATGAAAAAGAAGTAAGAAGTAATATGATTGACTTACTTGAGCTTAAAGAAGATTTTAAAGTGTTAGAACTAGCTTGTGGAACAGGTCGTGATTCAGTCCTTATTGATCAACGATTATCTGGAGATGCAGAGTTACATTTGACTGATATATCTTCAGATATGCTAACAAGAGCAAAGCAAAAGCTTAAAAAGTCAAATTCGAGAGTTTATTATTGTCGATCTAATGCTATGTATTTACCATATCCTGATAATTATTTTGATGCTTTTTATTCATTTGGTGCTGTGGGAGAGTTTTCTGATAAAAAGAAGTTTTTTGAGGAGGTAATTAGAGTATGTAAAACAGGAGCGAAAGTGGTTGTGGGAGATGAAAGTTTACCTGTTTGGCAAAGGAATACTCTTTTCGGAAAGATACTTTCAAATTATAATAAACTATTTTTAGCAGATGTTCCTTTTAAAGATCTTCCTGTTGATGCTAGAGAAGTTAGATGTCAGTGGATTATAGGGGGAGTTTTCTATCTTATTGACTTTAGGGTAGGAGAGGGAGAACCTTATGCAAATTTTGACTTTGAAATTCCCGGGATAAGAGGGGGTACGCATAAAACAAGATACTATGGGCAGCTCGAAGGTGTTACTGAAGAAACAAAGAAGCTTGCATGGCAAGCTAGAGAAAAAGCAGGTCTTAGTATGCATAAGTGGCTTGATGATATCGTGAAGAAAGAGGCCTTAAAAGTTTTGGGGAGTAAAAAATGAATTGGGTAAAACAAGGAAAGATATTTTCTGTAGATGATAATTTTGGTTGGATGAAAACCCATGCACAGATACCTAGTGTTTTGGTTTTAAAAGATAGGTTAAGAGTATATTTTTCTACAAGATATATCCCAACAGAAAGTAAAACTACATTTTTGGATTTGGATATAAAGAATCCTAAAAAAATATTGTATATTCATGATAAACCAATTTTAGAAAATGGTAAAGCTGGAACTTTTGATGAGCACGGTGTCATGCCTTCTGGAGTGATAAGAAAAGATAATAAGATTTACCTGTACTATAGTGGGTGGAGCAAAAGAGCCAGTGTTCCCTACACTAATTTAACTGGAATTGCGGTCAGTTATGATGATGGCGTGACATTTGAAAGAATAGGTGATGGGCCTATTTTAAGTACAAATATTTATGAACCGTACTCTGCTACATGTCCATATGTGTTTTTTGATAATGGACTGTTTAATATGTTTTATTGTTCTGGTACTGGATGGGTAAGGAAAAGCAGTCGCTATGAGCATACTTATGATATTAAATATGCTTCATCAAGGGATGGAGTTCATTTTCTACAGGATGGAAAGAGTTTAATTACCCCTAAGAATGATGGAGAGGCAATTACAAGACCTACAATATTGAAGAAAAATGATTTATATCATATGTGGTTCTGCTATAGAGGTTCAGATGATTTTAGAGATGGTTTAGATGCTTATAGAATTGGTTATGCTTGGTCAAAAGATCTGGAAGTTTGGAATAGAGATGATAAAAAGGTGGGTATTGATGTAAGCTATGATGGTTGGGATAGTAAGATGATAGCATATCCATACATTGTTGAAACATCATATGGGATATATATGTTTTATAATGGTAATGGCTTCGGCCAGTCAGGCTTTGGTTACGCTATTTTAGAAACTAGTTAAGTATTAGCCAATATAAGTTATTAAGTAAGAATGAATCCTTTTTTAATAGAAAGGTCGTGTGGTGGTTGGAATTCCTAGGAGAAAGTAGTGAAAATAGCAGAAAAAGATATTGTAAAGAACTGGAATGCTGAGAAACCTTTGGTAAGTGTTTGCTGTGCAGCTTATAATCATGAAGCATATATAAACAAAGCTATTGATAGTTTCTTAATGCAAAAAACAGATTTTCCATTTGAAATAATTATAAGTGATGATTGCTCAACAGATAATACAGCTAAGATAATTTCTGAATATCAAGCTAAATATCCAAATATTATTAAGTCAATATTTCAAACAGAAAATCAATTTTGTAAAGGAGTAACACCATTTATTGATATTTTGATACCTGAGTCAAAGGGTAAGTATATTGCAACATGTGAGAGTGATGACTATTGGACAGATTCTCATAAATTACAAAAGCAAGTAGACTTTCTTGAGCAGAATCCAAATTTTATGGGATGTGTGCATAATACAAGATATTTGGAGAATAATTTAGAAACAGATAAGCTTGTGATTGAAAGTGTTAAGGAAGAATATACTTTTATAGATATTATAGATAATTATATACATACTAGCTCTCATGTTTTTAGATATGATTGTGAGTTTAAGGAGCAATTAGATAAATATTTGAACCTATATTGTGGTGATAGGTATTTGCTTCTTGTTTTTTCAAAATTTGGACCAATCAAATGTATAAATGAAGTAATGTCGGTATATAGAATACATGATTCAGGTTTCTGTAGTGGAGCTAATAAAAAAACTAAGTATCTTAGAGAACTAGAGGACTATACTGCATATAGTAGAATCTTTGAAGAGCATAAAGATGTTTTCTTAAGACTTATATTGTTATCAATATATGGAGTTGATGCTAGTAATATAAATAATATAGCAAAAACTTTTTCTGCTGGCTTAGCTAAAGAAGATGCTATAAATATACTTGAATATTTGATGCTATCAATTTCAGCTGATCATAGTAAAATCAATGAATATTCTGAGAAGATTGAAGAGTGTAATAGATATATAAAGCTTTTAGAGAGTGAAAATAAAAATTTAAGCTTGGTTAAATACATAAAAAAAATTATAAAGAAAATCTTATCTAAGTGAAGCTTTGATATACAAGGATAAATGATGAAAAAACTGACTGTTTTAATGCCTGCATATAATGTGGAAGATTATATTTCTCAAGCTATTGAGTCTGTTTTAATGCAGAATGTGGATTTTGAATATGAATTATTAATTATTGATGATAAATCCACAGATAATACATTGAAAATAGCTTTAGAATATCAACAAAAGTACCCTGAAAAAATAGCAGTTATCAAAAATGATGTAAATATGAGGACACTTGCTGCAACTATCAAAGGTTATGAAATTACAAAGACTGATTATTTTTGTGTACTAGATCCAGATGATTATTATATTAAAGATGATTTTTTTAAAAAGGCAATAGAGTTTTTAGATCAAAATTCAAAATACACGCTATATTGTAATAATAGTTATGTTCTTGATACAAAAACACAAAAGAAACAAAAGTTTATCCATTCGGATCATAGTGAAAAAACTTTTGTGCTAGAGGATTTAGTAAAGGGGAATGCTATTTTAGCTAATACAACATCTACTGTATTTAGAAATGTTGTATTTAGAGAGTGTGTTCCTGCCGATCTTTATAATGCAGTTAATACTTACTCTGAAAAATCTTTTGAAGGAGATGGCTTTAGAAACTTCCTTCACTTAAGCAAAGGGGCAGGCTATTTCAGTGCTGAAATTGTGGCAGTATATCGAGTGACTCACGATGGAGTATGGACATCTCTTCCTGATGTGAAAAAGGATTTAATGCAAGCACAGCTGTATCGTGATATGAATGTTTTTTTTAAGGACTTAACAATTAGTGATTTTATGCTTAACCAATCTTATAAGTATTTTAAGCAGATGTTGTTAGGACTTATGAGTTCTTATACTTTGAGAGACTCTCGTACAAGGGAAGTTTCTTTGCCGTCTCATTTTATAAATTTCTTGCAAGTTGATAAGCTTTATGAACATTACTCTAATAATTATGAAAGCTTAATAGCTGAAGGTGATTGGGATCAGTTTATTTTAGAAAAAGATAAACTGTTAAGTGAAAGAGAGAGTCAAATTAGAAGTTTAACAGCATCATATGAAAATAGCTTATCATGGAGAATTACTAAACCGTTAAGGTTTGTTAGGGCAATATTGAGTTTTAAGAACAAATCTTAACTTCTAATATATTGGTCTAAAGTATATAATCTGAGTTATAAGATTTATTTTTAACGGAATAGCTTTTAGTATGATAAGTTTGTTAGATTTTAAAGTTATGGGAGATAGTAGAGGGTCTCTTGTATCTCTTGAGCAGAATAAAAATATACCCTTTGATATAAAGAGAGTTTATTACATATATGATACAAGACAGGATGTTCGAAGAGGGTTTCATGCCCATAAAAACTTACAGCAGGTTCTGGTTTGTATATCTGGCAGTTGTAAGATTTTAATTGATGATGGAAATAATAAGAATAATGTTTTACTAAATGACCCTAAGAGAGGCCTGTTAATCTCTGGATTAGTATGGAGAGAAATGTACAACTTTTCTTCTGATTGTGTACTTATGGTTTTGGCTAGTGACTTTTATGATGAGAGGGATTATATTAGAGATTATGACTTATTCTTAAGAGAGATTAATAATGCTTAATTACTTTGTGCATAAGTTATCTGATGTGCAATCTTCCAATATTGGTAAAGACTCTAAAATCTGGCAGTTTGTAGTGATTTTAGGCGATGCTATAATAGGTGAAAATGTAAATATATGTTCGCATTGTCTTATAGAGAATGATGTAGTTATTGGGGATAATGTAACAATTAAGTCCGGTGTTCAAATTTGGGATGGTATTAGGTTAGAAGATAATGTTTTTATAGGACCTAATGTTACATTTACAAATGATAAAGTTCCAAGGTCAAAATGTTATCCTGAAGAGTGGCCAAAAACGATAATAAAGAAAGGAGCTTCTTTAGGTGCTAATTCAACAGTTCTACCAGGTATTACTATTAATGAAAATGCAATGATAGGCGCAGGTAGTGTTGTTACAAGAAATGTTCCAGCTAATGAAGTTTGGTTAGGAAATCCTGCTAGGTTTTATAAAAAGGTTTAAAGTGTATGATTAAATTTTTAGATTTGCAAAAAATAAATAGTTTATACCAGCAAGAGCTGAAAGATGCTTGTACAAGAGTCATAGATAGTGGCTGGTATATTCGTGGTAGTGAATGTGAAAAGTTTGAGCAAGAATTTGCTGAATATTGTGGTAGTAAATATGCAGTAGGTGTTGCTAACGGTTTAGATGCTTTAGTTCTTATTATAAGAGCCTACAAAGAATTAGGAGTTTTTGAAACTGGTGATGAGATTATAGTGCCTGCAAATACTTATATAGCAAGTATATTGGCTATATCAGCAAATGATTTAGTACCTGTACTAGTAGAGCCTAATATTGATGATTATCTGCTTGATGTAGATAAGCTTGAGCAGGCTATTACATCTAGAACAGTTGCGATTATGCCAGTACATTTATATGGACAGACATGCCAAATGGATAAAATTAATGCTTTAGCAAGTAAATATAATTTAAAGGTAATAGAAGACTCAGCTCAATCACATGGAGCATATTTCAGTGATAAAAAGTCAGGTAACCTTGGTGATGCTAGTGGCTTTAGTTTTTATCCAGGTAAAAATTTAGGGGCATTAGGAGATGCTGGAGCTGTAACTACTAATGATAAAGTATTAGCTGATACTATTACTGCTTTGGCAAATTATGGTAGCCATGAGAAGTATAAAAATTTATATAAAGGTACTAATAGTCGTCTCGATGAAATTCAGGCTGCTATGCTGAGAGTCAAGTTAAAATATCTTGAGCAAGATATTAAAGCAAGAAGAGAGATTGCAAATTACTATATTAAAAATATAAATAATCAAAAAATTATTTTACCAATTAAAAATTCGCAACTAAACATTCAGAATTATCAAAACCATGTATGGCATGTATTTGTTATTAGAGCAGAAGATAGAGACAAGCTGCAAAGATACCTATTGGATAGAGGTATTCAGACAGTTATACACTATCCTATTGCGCCACATCATCAACAAGCATATGCAGAGTGGAATAGTGATAATTATCAAATATCAGAGATAATTCATCAGCAGGTTTTAAGTCTTCCTATTGGTCAACACTTGAAAGAAAAAGAAATACAAGAAGTTGTTAGAGTGTTAAATAGTTATGGTGAAATATAATGGGATATTCAAAAGGAGTTGTATCTTTCTGTTGTTTATCATATAACCATGGAAAGTATATTCGAAGATGTATTGAGAGTATATGGAATCAAACTTATAAAAAAATTGAGATAATTGTTTTAGATGATGGATCACCTGATAATAGTTTAGATGTTATTAAGCAATGTCAATATGAATCCCCATGTAAATTTATTGTTCTTACACAAGAAAATTCAGGGGGTAAAGTTGGTAGTAATTTTAATAGGTTGATTAGTGAGTCTTCAGGAGAGTTCTTATTTTTTATATCTTGTGATGATGAGGTTGTAGTTGATTCTGTTACATCCAAGATAAATTTTTTTGATTCTGATAAAAATTTAGCCTTTGTGCTTAATACTTATGTTGAATCTATAGATGAATCTAGTCAGATTTTAAATCAGTTTTATGTGCATGATGAATATAAAAATATATCTAATATCAGTGATTTATTAGAGTTGGAGTTTAATTCAATAGGTTCATTTTATATTCAGGGTGGAATATTTAAGAGAAGTGTTATTGATGCTGTAGGTGGTTTTGATAATGATTTATTAGGTGATGATATTATACTTAGAACAAAAATATATCAATATATTGCAAATAAAGAGCCGAGCCTTAATTTTAAACTTCTTGATACGGTAGGGGTGCGATACCGGATGCATGATAGCAATGTACATAAAAACACATACAGACAGTCTATATTAACGTATCAGTGGTTTAAAAGATATTTTAGTGATAGAAAACCTAATAAAATGATGTTGCTTTGGTTGAATAGTGCATATGCATATACAATTGATAATTGTCAGTTAGAAAAATCAAAAGAAATTATAACAATACTAGAAGATTACTTGACCTATTTTGATATAAAACAGCATCAAAAGATTGTATATGATTTTTATTACACTGGAAAAGTCAAGCGTTATCAGTTAAATAAAACAGTAAGTATTGATAGTGAAATGGCATCAGAACTCTTGGGAGATATGTTGATTGAAGATGGTGGAGAACTATTTATTGAAGAATCTCAAGCTGAATGGTTATTGGAATACTTACTTCATAAAAATCAGTCTAATGAGATTCAATTAAATTGTATTTATAAGTCTTTTGGTTGGAAGTTGTTGAAACCTCTACGACTTATCAAAAAACTCTTAAAATAAAGACACAAAACCTAATAAATTAAAGTTAATTACATTAAAAGGTTGTTATTATCGATGCTAATTAGAATAAAAAGTTTTTTATTGATGATACGCTTGAGGTTAGGGTTCTTCATGTGGGCTATGGTGAAAAAAAACTTTATTTTTACTAATAAAAAATATGACAAAGAAAAAAAAACTATTATTTTTTTAGGTAGTTTAACTAACAATGGAGATGTTTTATCTTCTTTAGGGGATAAGTATAATATTATTTATTATTTAAATTTAGATTTAGATATTGAAGTTTGTGAAACACTTTTAAAATCTTCTTTTTTAATAATAAATGCAAAAGATATCAGCAGACAAAAATCTTTTGCTATTTTATCTAATCTAAAAAGTAAATATCGATTGAAAGTTATTATATCTAATTCTATTATGAATGAGCCTGCAATTAATAACGCGGTGTCCTTGAGGATAGCAACCCTTGCGATTCTTAGAGACCTCTATAGTATAAAGCAGGTGCCTAAAGAGCAAGTGACTAACTCTATTATTTTATTTGATAAGATAGCGGTAAATTCTGGAGAGATGCGTGATTCTCTAGAATATTTTGTTGCTGAGTACTTACCTGCTAAAATTCTTTTAGCAGGTATTGTTGAGAATTCTTTTAATGATGTTAGATTTTTAGAAAAACAAATATTTGAAGTAGAGACTATTAACCTAGAGAATATTAAAATATCAAAAGTATTATGTGAATCAAAGTGTTTTGATCATAAATATATGGGTGTATTAAGCTCAAGAGAAGAGTCTGCTTTTTTCTATATAAGAACACAAAGAAAGAACTTATATAAGTTGTGTCCTAATCCAGCTCCTGGTTTTTCAACATCTAAATGGGTGTATGAGCATAAATCTCGAGAAAATATTCCTTTATATGATGCTATGGACAGAGGGGAATGTTCAACACATATTTGTTTATTTCCTCCATTTGCTATTGAGGAATGTGTAAAAAGAAAGTTAGCCATTCATATTCATTTATTTTACATTGAGTTAGCAGAGGAGTTTTGTGATTTCTTAAGTAATATTCCTTATGAGTATGACTTATACGTTACTATAGTTAATTCCAGTGATATTAATCACCTTAAAGCTATTTTTAGTAGTTCTGGAGCTAAAAGAATTGCGATTCATGTTGTTGAAAATATAGGTAGGGACATAGCACCAATGTTGTTTGATTTAAAAAATACTTTACTGAATGGACAGTATGAAATTATTGGTCATTTCCATAGTAAAAAATCAGTCGCTATTGAGGGAGATGTTGGCAATCGATGGAGAAAATATTTGTTAAATAACCTTATAGGTAGAAATCGGAATTATGCTAGATCTATTTTAAGTTTATTTGATGATGAGAAAGTAGGATTAATCTTTCCAGAAAGCAAAAATTATATAGATATTGGAGATAATAAAAAGTATATAAATTTACTTTGTAGAATGTTAAAAATGAGTGAGATTGGTAATACTCCTTTATTCCCTGTTGGGAATATGTATTGGGCTAGGGTTGATGCAATAAGAGATCTTTTTTATTTAGAAAAAGATAGCGTATTGCAACAAGAACCACTATCTAATGATGGTAGCTATATGCATGCTATAGAAAGAATTATACCTTATGTAGTTGAAAAAAATAATTACTCGTACGTAACTGTATATAATAAAGAATCTTCATGTTGATGATTTTATTAATGGTGGAAAAAGGGCTAAACTACTTTTATTCTACTTAGCTCTTTATTTAATAGTATTTGAGTTATTACATTTTAAAGATTATTTTTAAAATAAATTTTATGAAAAATAAAAAGTATGAGAGTAATACTAACGAGTTATTTAATCTCGCATTGTTTATGATTATAATATTTATCATGTGGAGATTATCCTAGTTTTATAGCTAATGTCTGAATTAAGAAGTGAAAATCAAATATTATCAAGTTGGAAGAATCATGAGCCTTTGGTTAGTATTTGTTGTACAGCATATAATCAAGAAAAGTATATTGAAGAAACCTTAACTGGTTTTTTATCCCAAATTACAGATTTCTCTTTTGAAATAATTGTAAGTGATGACTGTTCAACAGATCAGACTGCTGAAATTATAAGAAATTATGTCAAAGAGTATCCGAATATAATTCGATTGATTTATCAAGAAGAAAATCAGTATTCAAAAGGAGCTTTACCTATTAGAGATTTTATTTTACCAGAGGTTAGGGGTAAATATATAGCTTTATGCGAAGGAGATGATTATTGGATAGACTCTAATAAATTACAGCAGCAGGTTGACTTTCTGAAGCAGAATTCAGAATTTATGGGGTGTGGCCATAATACAAGATTCCTAGTAAATGGAGAGTTAACAAATAGACTATTTGTAAATTCAAACAATAAAAAAAATAGTTATGAATTTGAAGACTTTATAGACTCAGCTTATTTACATACAACATCTTTAGTTTTTAGGTATGGTTGTGAGTATAAGCATCAAATTGATGAATATTTAAAGAAATACTCGTCAGTTAAGCGTAATGATGTTTATATGTTACTTGTATTCTCAAAGTTTGGGCCTATTAAATATATCGATAGAACTATGTCTGTTTATAGGATGAATGATGGTGGTATTTGGAGTGGTGTAAATGAGCAGTCTCAACTTATAATGTTTTTGCATGGCTGTATAGCTTTTAGCTATATTTTTGGAGACAAATACAAAGATAAGTTTCTTTATTCATTTGTAAATACCTTTAGTGAGAATGTAGATATTAATTCATCTAACTTTGTATCGGAAGTTTTATATCAATTTTCAGAAAAAGACTTTAAAACGGTATTGGAAAGCTTTGCAAGATTTAAGAAAAGAGATAATGAAACTATTAAAGAGTGTAGTGAGTATATAAATTTCCTTGAAAAGCAAGTGAATGATAATAGTTTTAAGTCGATGTTGATAAAACTATTAAAAGTAAGTCGAATTTATGATTTGTTAAGAAGAAAGAGCTGATATTGTTTAAGAGTAGAAAAACATCAAAAACAAAGCTTTAATTAACATAATTGTTTATCATATAAGAGATTGAATAGTAAGATTGAAATGGCTGTTTTTTTTAATAAGTTCAACTTGAATAAAATAGTGTTTAAACTTTATTTCTGCTATAATTCTGTTAAATCTAAATATATAAAATATTAAAGTAAATGGTATCTTATTTAAAAGAATTCTATAGATTTATGAAGCACCTAAAAAATAACTATAAGCTTTTACTTATATTGGCTTATAATGATTTTAGGGAAGAATATTTGGGTTCATATTTAGGTATTGTTTGGGCTATTATAAGACCATCTGCTTTTATTTTTGTTATTTGGCTTGTTTTTACCTATGGAATCAAACCTGGTGCTGGAATAACTAGTTCACATATGATTTTGTTCTTATTAACAGGAATGGTACCTTGGTTTTTCTTTTCGGAAGCTCTTGTTAAAAGTTGTAATTCAATAACTGAGAATGAGTTTTTAGTGAAAAAAGTCGCGTTTAGTGTTAATATTTTGCCTCTTGTTAGTATTCTATCTTGTTTAATAATTCATTTAATATTATTGTTATTAGTATTAACTGTTGTTCTTTTGAATGGATACTCTCCTAATTTGTATTGGTTGCAACTGCCTCTTTATGTGTTTTTTAGTATAATTTTGCTATTGGGCTTAGGTTGGCTTACTTCAGCTATTAAGGTTTTTGTTAAAGATATAGGTGAAGTTGTCGGTCTAATTGTTCAATTTGGATTTTGGTTTACTCCAGTGTTTTGGTCACCAGATAAAATTCCTGAGAGATTTAGATTTATTTTAGACTTAAATCCTATGGCATATATTATCCAAGGGTTTAGAGATTCTCTTATTAATAAAGTATGGTTCTGGGATCGTGGTGTAGCAACTCTTATTTTTATTATTATGTTATCATTTATTTTATTTTTAGGAGCACTAGCTTTTAAAAAGCTTACTCCACACTTTGGAGATGTGATCTGATGAAAAAAAATATAGCGATAAAGTTAGATAATGTATCAAAATACTATAAGATTTATGACAGAGCTAGAGATAGAGTTAAGGAGGCATTTAATCCATTTAGGAAAAAATACCATAAAAACTTCTGTGCTGTAAGTAATGTTAATTTAGAAATTAAAAAAGGAGAAGTTTTAGGAATTTTTGGATTAAATGGAGCTGGTAAATCAACTTTATTAAAAATGATAGCAGGTGTAGTTACTCCATCGGTTGGAAGGGTTATAACTAATGGTCATATTAACGCTATGCTGGAGCTTACAGGAAGTCTGAATCCAGAACTTACTGGGAGACAGAATATAGATTTTAACTTAAGTTTAAATGGGGTTCCAGATAATGATAGAAAGGATGTAACTAAAAATATAATTGATTTTGCTGATATTGGTGAACATCTTGACCAACCTGTCAAAAGCTATAGTAGTGGGATGGGAGCTAGATTAGGATTTGGTATTGCAACAGCAACCAGGCCTGAAATCTTGATTGTCGATGAGGTATTAGCTGTCGGAGATGTCGTTTTTCAAAATAAATGTTTTGTAAAGATTAGAGAGCTCTTGAAAGGTGGAACAACAGTCGTTTTTGTATCACATAATATATCGTTAATGATAGAGTTTTGTAATAGAGCTATTCTCTTATATGATAGAGAGATTTTATTTGATGGACCTCCAAGAGAGATTGCGCATTATTATCAAAAAATATTATTTAGTAATGATAGAGATAGGACTATAGCTGAATTGAAAGGTATTCCTATGGAGTTGATATATACATCTGAAGAAAAGAGTGTTTTATCAAATATTAATAATGAAAATATTGTTGTTGATGAGTTTACTCTTTATGATATGGATGGGGCAGAAACTAGTTTTTTAGAGACAGGATATTTTTATGATGTTAAGGCTCTGATTAAATTTAAAAGGGACTATAAAAAAATTGATCTTAAACTTAGAGCATCTGATATAACAGGTAAGCAGCTTAATTTCTTAGATTCAGTCTATGAAAGTTGCATAGATAATGTTAATAAAGACACTTCATATATATTTAAAACCAGATTTAAAAATATGGTCTTCATAGGTAAATATTCAATTAAGCTGGAGATTATAGATAAAAGTGATGAGCGTTATTCTGCCAGTCTATTAGATCATGAGCTTGAAATAAGGTTTGAGTCTGGAGTTGTAGGTAAAGAACCTGTATCGAGTATTAATAAAAAAGAATAATTCTAATAAATAAGCTAAATAGGTTAGAAAGAATGAAGTTTTCTATAGTAACGGTATCATATAATTCTGAGAAGTATATTGAAGAAACTATTTTGAGTGTAATTACTCAAAGAGGTAATTTTGATATCGAATATATTCTTGTAGATGGTAAGTCAAAGGATCGTACTTGTGATATTATTCAAAAATATGTTGATAAACATAATAAGGGTGAACTAGATATTTACTGTAATAATCTAGATATTAAATTTATATGTGAGCCTGATGATGGAATGTATGATGCTTTATCAAAAGGTCTTTCAATAATAACAGGTGATATTGTTGCATATATAAATTCAGATGATTTCTATCTACCAAATGCTTTTAAAGCGATCGCTGCTGAGATGAAAAAACATGGCGAAAAGGCACAATGGATCAATGCTAAAAATACCTGGTATAACAAGGATGGTATCATTGAGAATTCTATGTTGCCTTTGGTACCTTCAAGAAAAAGAATTCTAAAGGGAATCCATGGTACTAGTTTGCCATCTATCCAACAAGAATCAACATTTTGGACAAAATCTCTGCAAGATAAGATGAATATGAAAAAGTTTGCTGAATATAAACTAGCAGGTGATTTTTTTATGTGGCATGAGTTTGCAAAGTATGCAAATTTGCATATATGTAATAGTAATATTTCCGGTTTTAGACATCATGAAACTAATAAAAGCCATGATTTAAGTGGCTATATGAATGAGTTTTATGATATTGTTGGAGGCAAACCAAGAAGGAATGTTTTTGATTTATGGCATATCTTTATGTATAAGTTTTACGTCAAATATACATCTGACAATATGATTAGAAGACATAATGAGTATGTAAGAATATTCCGTCATATAGGTTTTAAACTTAGAGAAAAACTAGGTAGAAAGAGTAATTAATCTTAGGAGCTATCCTTGTCAAATTCTCAAACTCAAGAAAGTAGTTATCCATTAGTTTCAGTTATAACAGTTGTATATAATGCTAAAGAACTTTTAGAAGAGACTATTTTAAGTGTATTAAATCAATCATATCAAAATGTAGAGTATATTATTGTTGATGGGGGTTCTACTGATGGTACTTTAGATATAATTAAAAAATACCAAGATCATATTAATCAATATGTAAGTGAACCTGATCATGGTATATATGATGCTATGAATAAAGGTATAGCGTTGGCAAAAGGAAAATGGCTGAACTTTATGAACGCAGGTGACCGCTTCTATTCTAATGATGTGCTAGAGAAAGTGTTTGATCAGGAGTTTTTGCAAGATATAAATGTCGTTTATGGAAATACTGATATTGGTCATAAAATCTTAAAATATAAGCCAGATTTAAATTTAAAAGATATGGCACTAGGAATGAGGCTATGTCATCAGTCTACTTTTTATAAGCTAAATGATTCAATAAAATACAATCTTAAATATAGGATATGTGCAGATCAAGATTTTACGATGCAGTATTTTAAACTTGGCAAAAAATCAAAATATTTAGATATTGTTATTTCTAAGTACGATCTTGATGGTATCTCCTCACAGAATCTAAATAAAATTTTAAAAGAAAAGTTTCAGATAAATAGATCTTATGGACTTTCGTATATTCCAGTAATAAAAAGTTATATTATCTCTATATTAGTTAAGCTACGAAGCTACTTTAGGGGTTACTAAAGGCTTGTATTGTTATATTATATACATATATAGATGAAGGTATAGATTTGATAAAAGGCAAGATAAATTCTTATGTATGATTACGTAATAGTTACTCACATACCAGCTTTTTATAAAGTTAATCTGTATAATCAATTAGCGAAGAAATTAAATATCTTTGTTATTTTTTTAGCTGCAAATACAAATGAAAAGAGGGCTAATGATTTTGTTGCCTTAAATGACGTGTCCTTCGAATATGAAATTTTATTTCCTGGAAATTTACAAGAGAGAAATTCTTCTGCAAATATTAGACTCTTAAGAAGTATTTTAAAAAGTTTTCAATATAAGAGAATATTAGTTAGTGGCTGGGATTTGCGTGAATTTTGGTATGTTATTTTTACTAATAGTAAAAGTAAGAACTGTTTAGCTCTTGAGTCAACCATCAATGAAAGTAAGACAACTGGTCCTCAAGCAATAATAAAAAAAATATTTTTATCACGAGTTTCTAAAGTTTTTGCTTCTGGGACCCTTCACCGAGAGTTGCTTGTTAAGCTTGGATATAAAGGAGATGTCAAAGTTACTAAAGGTGTTGGTATTATTAATAAGCCAAGCTTTGATAAAGAAGCTAGAGAGTTCCGTAGAAATTTTCTTTATGTTGGTCGACTATCTGAAGTTAAAAATTTGGAGAGATTAGTCAAGGTATTTAATAGTATAGAGGACTATAATTTAACTATAATTGGTGAAGGTGAGCAGAAAGAATACTTACAGAAAATTGCTACTAGTAATAACATTGTATTCAAACATGCTATTGAAAATAAAAAACTTAAAGAAGAGTTTTTTAATCATGATATTTTTATTTTACCTAGCTTAGTTGAGCCATGGGGGCTGGTTGTTGAAGAGGCATTCTATTTTGGTTTGCCTGTAGTTATTAGTCAAAGCTGCGGAGCCAGAGATATTGTTAAAAATGATATAAATGGTTATTGGATAGACCCAGAAAATATTGATGAGCTAATCTCATTGATACAAGCAATTAACTCAGATAAATATCATGAGCTTATCACTGGTGTGGAGAAATTCTCTCTAAATACAAAGGATATTGAGCAAGTTGAGGCTTATTTATGAAAATTTTGATTGTCCATAACCGCTATCAGTCAAATAATATCGGTGGCGAAGATATAGTTTATGATAATGAGTTAAAGTCTTTACAAAAGCTACATGGCAGAGATAAAGTCTTAGCATATGAAGTTTCTAATGATGATATTAGTAAATTTAGTCTATTATTTGGGATATGGTTTTCACTTAAGCACTATAGGAATATTAAAAAAATAGTTAAAGATAATAATATTGATATAGTCCATGTGCATAATTTTTTTCCACTATTAACACCAAGTATATTTAAGGCAGCTAAAAAGTCAGGTGCGAAAGTAGTACATACGCTTCATAACTATAGGCTATGGTGTATATCTGGGATTTTATATAGAGATGGGTTTGGTGTATGTGAACTATGCACTAAAAATAAATTACCTATTTCTGGCATCAAAAATAAATGTTATAGAAAGTCACGATTACAAAGTTTAGTGGCTCAGTTAGCATTTAGTTTTTATAAGCTTTCAAGAATGTTTAAAAACATTGATTATTTTTTTGTACTGACTGATTTTCAAAAGCAGAAAGTTACAGAACTTGGTATAGCCGTAGATAAAATAATTTTAAAGCCTAATAGTATAGCTTCTTTAACACAGCGACATAACAAAGTTGATAGGCAAGATTATATATATGTAGGTAGACTAGAAGAATCTAAAGGCATATTTGATCTTTTAGATACTTGGTTATCTTTAGATGATAAATTTGTGCTGACGGTAGTCGGTAATAGTCCCGATAGTGATGAAATAATTAATAAATACTCATCGAAAAATATTATTTTTAGAGGTAAATGTTCTAGAGAAGAAACCTTATCTCTTATTTCTCAGTCAAAATACTTGATTCAGCCAGCTTTATTGTATGAAACTTTTGGTTTAACAATAATAGAGGCTATGAGCTTTGGTATTCCAGTTATTGGCTTTGATATTGGTACGCGTAAAGATTTTATAAAGAATGAACAAAATGGTTTTTTAACGACTAAAGATAGTTTACAAGAAACTATTAAGAAGTCATATGATTATGCTAATTATGATTTGATGGCTCAAAATGCAAAAAATACTGCGAAGCAATATCAAAATGATTATATAATAGCAAAGCAGTTAGATATTTATAAAAATATTTTGGAAGGTTGATAATTTGAAAGTATCGATAATTACCGTTTGTTATAACTCAGCAGAAACTATTGAAAATACAATAAAATCAGTGTTGTTACAAACTTATCAGGATATTGAGTATATTATAGTAGATGGAGGTAGTTATGATACTACTTTAGATATCTTAGCAAAATATGAATCTAGAATCTCAAAGATTATAAGTGAATCAGATGATGGTATATATGATGCTATGAATAAAGGCATTGCTTTAGCTACTGGAGATATCGTTGGTATTTTGAATAGTGATGACTGCTACAGTGATAGTAGTGTGATAGATAACATTGTAAAAGAATTTAAGCAAAATGATAAAGATATGCTTTTTGCAGACTTAATGTTTGTAAATGAGAGTAGTAAAATTCTTCGTTATTATTCAGCTAAGCGGTTTACTCCAAACAAACTTAAATTTGGGATTATGCCACCACATCCAACACTTTTTGTTAAAAAGTCTGTTTATGACAAATATGGTGTGTATCGCTTAGATTTTAAAATAGCTGCAGATTATGAAATCTTTGTGAGATTTCTACTTGTAAATAGGCTTTCATATACTTATTTGAATAAATGTATAATTAAGATGTTAGTGGGTGGCGTTAGTACAAGCAATTTACAAAGTAAAAAGATTATCAATCAAGAGACAATGAAGGCTCTTAAAATAAATGGCATTAAGGCTAACTACTGGTGTATTTCAACAAAATATGTAGTTAAACTACTGGAAATACTAAAAGGGCGAATGTTAAACTATCGTAAGAAAAAATAAATTTATAATATTAAAACTATTCTAGGAGATTAGCGTGGAAAAAGTAGTTATTAAGGATGTTATAAAAATTAGTGGAGTTAAGTTTGGTACTAGTGGTGTTAGAGGTCTTGTATCAGCTATGACTGACAAAATTTGTTGGTTATATACAAAAGCTTTTCTTCAGTTTTTAGAACAAAAATATTCTATAACTAAAGGTACAAAAATTGCTATAGCACATGATTTGCGTGATAGTAGTCCTAGAATAACAAAAGCAGTTGTCAAAGCTGTTATAGATAGTGGTTATGAACCTGTATATTGTGGGGAAATACCATCGCCAGCAGTTATGCTGTATGGGGTATCTAATCAGATACCGTCAGTTATGGTTACTGGTAGTCATATTCCAGAAGATAGAAACGGTATTAAGTTTAATACTCCTTATGGTGAAGTTCTTAAAGAAGATGAAGAGATAATAGTTAATCAAGCTATAAAAGTTAATGATGCTGATTTTGATTATAATGGAATGTTTTTACAAAAAATAGAACTTCCTACGATATGTAATCAAGCTCATTCACAATATGTTGATAGATATACAGAATTTTTTCCTAATAACTGTTTAGAAGGTAAGACTATTGGACTATATGAGCATTCATCTGTGGGACGTAAGATAGTTAAAGAAATTCTTGAAAAATTAGGAGCTAAAGTTATCTTATTGGGATTCTCTGAAAGGTTTGTGTCAGTAGATACTGAAGCAATCCGTCAAGAAGATGTCAAACTTGCAAACCAGTGGGCAAGTGAGTACAAGATCGATAGTATAGTTTCAACAGATGGTGATGCAGATAGACCTCTAGTTAGTGATGAGTATGGTAATTGGCTAAAAGGTGATGTATTAGGTGTTTTAACTGCTAGGTATCTACAGACACAGTCTGTAGCAACTCCAGTTAGTAGTAACACTATAGTTGAAAAGATAGGATATTTTAAGAATATTATTAGAACTAAAATCGGTTCGCCATATGTAATTGCTGCAATGAATCAATTACTTTTAGATGGTCATAGTGGTGTAGTTGGCTATGAGGCTAATGGAGGTTTTTTACAGGCTGGGGATATTTGTCTAAAAGATACTACTTTAAAAGCATTACCTACTCGTGACGCCGTGATACCGATGTTAGCTGTGCTTATGTTATCGATAGTTTCAAATAAAACAATATCTGAACTATTATTTGACTTACCTGCACGCTACACCGCTAGTAGTAAGGTTGATGATTTTGCAACTGAGAAAAGTAACGAAATATTAAAGACAATATTAGCAGGTGAATCGAAGCTTTTAGATCAGATAGTTTCTGAGTATTTTAATGGTAAGAACGATATTAAACATATAGATACTACAGATGGTGTTAGAATAACTTTGGAGAATCAGGATGTTTTACATTTAAGACCTTCTGGCAATGCTCCAGAGCTTAGATGTTATACTGAAGCTACTTCTAAAGAATCTGCGGAAGAGTTAAATAAATACTGTACTTCTCTAATAAAAAGCTAATTAACTTTTGAAAATTCTATTATAGTTAATCCGAAAGATATATCATTCTACGACTTGAGAATAAAATCTAATTTTTAATGAGTAGGTTCAGGATAAAGAAAATAGTTACAAAGGACATTTGGCTTAACTATATTAATTTATCAAATAATAAATCAAGCTCGACTTATACCTATTTTAGAAATTGTAATTTTGAGATATAAGTTAGATAGTAAATATTTAGAATTATAGAAAAATTAAATGGCGCCTCTTTTCATAGTTTGGAAGAACTCTTCATTTGTTAAGGAGCCTTTCATTTTTTCTGTTAAGAATTCCATAGCTTGAACATCTTCCATACCTCCAAGAATCTTACGTAGAACCCAAAGTTTTTGTAGCTCTTCTTGAGATGTAAGAAGCTCTTCTCTACGCGTACCAGATCTATCAAAGCTAATAGCAGGATAAACACGACGCTCAGCAATTTTACGATCAAGATGAAGCTCCATATTACCAGTACCTTTAAATTCCTCAAAGATAACCTCATCCATTTTAGATCCTGTTTCTACAAGAGCAGTAGCAATTATTGTTAAACTACCACCTTCAGCTGTATTACGTGCAGCACCAAAGAATCTCTTAGGTTTTTGTAGAGCATTTGCCTCAACACCACCAGAAAGTACACGACCAGAAGCAGGAGAGACTGTGTTGTATGCGCGAGCAAGTCTTGTGATTGAGTCTAATAGGATTACAACATCTTGTTTATGCTCAACTAATCTTTTTGCTTTCTCAATTACGATTTCAGCTAGTTGAACATGACGAGCAGCAGGCTCATCAAATGTTGAAGCAACAACTTCACCACGTACTGAACGTTGCATTTCTGTAACTTCCTCAGGACGTTCATCAATTAGTAGCATGATTAGATTACATTCAGGGTGATTCTTAGCTATTGATGTTGCAATATTTTGCATCATAATTGTTTTACCAGTTTTAGGAGGTGCAACAATCAAACCACGCTGACCTTTACCAAATGGCGCAGCTAAATCAATAACTCTTGCTGTAATATCTTCATTTGAACCATTACCAATCTCCATTGTAAGTCTTTCTTTAGCATATTCAGGAGTTAAGTTTTCAAATAAGATTTTCTTTCTAGCTAGCTCAGGAGAGTCAAAGTTGACACTGTCGATGTGCTTAACTGCAAAGTATTTTTCATTATCACGAGGAGGGCGAATCTTACCAACAATACTATCACCAGTACGCAGGTTTAGTTTTCTAATAAAAGCTGGTGAAACGTATATATCATCAGGAGATGCGAAATACGAGCTATCTGAAGATCTTAAAAAACCGTAACCATCTTGTAAAACTTCTAAAATACCTTCACCATAAATATCTTCACCTTTATCAGCATGATATTTTAAGATTGAAAAGATAAGTTCTTGTTTTCTTGCACGCAGTGATTCAAGATCTAGGCTTTGAGCTATGTCCATTAGCTCATTAACAGATTTATACTTTAATTCATTTAAATTCATTTGATTCTCTATTTGTAAAGATATGTTGATATAACTAAATTATAGATATTTGTCTATGATTGAAATTAATTGACTTTTTTGTACCACACCAACTTTAGTTTCTTTGTTTTCGCCATCTTTGAAAACCATAAGAGTAGGTACGCCACGAACACCAAATTTCATAGCAGTTTCTTCATTGTCATCGATATTGATTTTGCAAACTTTGATTTGATCACCATAGTGATCAGCCACTTTCTCAAGTATAGGAGAAAGCATTTTACAAGGACCACACCATGGTGCCCAGAAATCTAATAATACAGGAGTATCACTATTTAAAACTTCACTTTCGAATTGACTATCTGATATATCGATACATTTTGACATGCTTTGATTTTCCTTTAAATTTTGATTTTAAAATCGATTAAGTAGCCTTGCTACTATGTATTTTGATGTTTTATAAGAAGTTAAACTAATTGCTAGTTATTATAAACAAAAAAACTTCTTAGACAAATTTTTTTAGCTATTTTAGCTATATTTTTTTATAATAGAACTAGTTATAAAACTCATGCTTTTGGATTATATGTCAAAAATAGTAGCAACAGTAGATTTAGGTTCAAATAGTTTTCATATGCTTATTAGTGAAATCAAACCTGATGGAGAGGTTGTTACATTATCTAAACAAAAGCAAAAAGTACAATTAAGAGCAGGTTTAAATAATAACCTAACTATAAGTAAGGATGTCCAAGAAAGGGCTATTAAATGCTTAGAGTTTTTTGCCCAAGAAATACAGAAATATAAAGTTGAGCATGTACGCGCGGTCGGAACATATACACTTAGAAAAGCAAAAAATAATATTAAAGGTTTTAAAAGGAAATTAGATAAAGCCTTGGGAGCAAAGATTAAGATTATTTCTGGACCAGAAGAAGCAAGGCTTGTTTATGTTGGAGCTAGAGATAATCATGATATAAAGCAAAAGACATTAGTTATTGATATCGGTGGCGGCTCAACAGAAATTGTAATTGGTCGAGGTGATAAGATATTGATAGCGCGTAGTTTGGATATGGGGTGTGTCGGTATGCAAAAAGATTTTTTTACAAATGAGAAACTTGATTTTGCAAACTTTCATGCTGCCACAGCTAAAGCCAAACAGACACTTGAGCCAATATTATCAAAATATAAAAAAATAGGCTGGAATCATGTTTTAGGCTCATCTGGTACAATTATCTCAGTTACAAATATCTCTGAAATGCTTAATAATAACTCTATTGTTACACAGAAATTCTTAAATGATCTAATAACTATGATGATGGATAAAAGACAAGTTGAGAATATACGTTTTGAAGGATTAAGAGAGGATCGTGAAAGTGTCCTTGCTGGAGGTGTTACTATCTTGTATGCGATATTTGATTGTTTGGGTATTGCTGAAATGAAGTTATCAAATGGCGCAGTGCGTGAAGGCATGCTTTATGAACTTGTTAAAAGTAAGTATAAGATTGTTATTAATTAGAAAATCATGGACTAGGTCTAAGGTTTATGTTAATAGTTTCGCAACTGGCTTTGCCAGTTATTGCGACATACTTTTTTCATAGCAGGAAAAGTATGCAAAACTGCTTAGCACTTAGCTATCGCTTTGTTGCTAATCAATGGTTGCTACAAAACTCACCATGTTCAGACAGTTGTAGCAACTTTTCATTGATATCGCAACAGCTAATCGCAATGTGCTGTGATAATCAAAAAAATAATGAGATTTAGTAAATGAAATATATACCACTAGCAGCCAGAGTAAGACCCAATAAAATCGATGATATTATAGGTCAGGAACACCTATTATCCGAAAATGGTGTGTTAAGAAAAATACTTGTTAGTGATGGTATCTGTTCTATGGTTTTATGTGGCAAACCAGGGGTTGGTAAGACAACATTAGCAAGAATTATAGCAAGTTCTAAGAATCTGGAGTTCTTTGAGTTATCAGCTGTAGACTCAGGCGTTAAAGAAGTTAAGAAGCTTATTGCAGATAATAAAGATCTAGATAGCTTTGTGCTATTTTTAGATGAAATCCATCGCTTTAATAAATCACAACAAGATTTACTTTTACCGTATGTTGAGTCTGGCAAGGTTATTTTGATTGGAGCAACTACAGAAAATCCGACATATTATCTGAATAATGCTTTAGTTTCGAGATTGTTTGTACTACGTCTTAAACGTTTAAGTATTACAGGAACTAAAGAACTAATTCAACGAGCATTGAAACAGGATGAGATTTTAGCACGTCACACTTTTGAAATAGGTGAGGGTTTATATGATGCCATTCATAATTATAGTGAGGGCGATTGCCGTAAAATTTTAAACTTGCTTGAGAGAATATTTTTGATTAGTAATCAAGCAGAGAATATTGTTCTAACTAAAGATTTATTTGATCAAGCAGTAGGTGAAGCATCAAGAGATTTTCATCGTGAGGGTAAAGAATTTTATGAACAACTCTCAGCTTTCCATAAATCTGTAAGAGGTACTGATCCTGATGCAGCTATCTTTTGGCTTGGTTTGATGCTTGATAATGGCGTAGATCCATTAGTTGTTGCTAGAAGAATGTTGTGTATAGCTTCAGAGGATATTGGTAATGCTGATCCACAAGCTTTGAGAGTTGCAATAGATGCTTGGAATGCATATGAAAAACTAGGTTTACCAGAGGGTAGGTTAGTTCTATCTCAAGCTGCCATATATTTAGCTGTTGCGCCTAAAAGTAATGCTTGTTATAAAGCATTAGCAGAAGCACAGCAAGTAACTAAAGGCTTAGGTCATATAGAAGTACCTCAGCATCTAAAAAATTATAAGGATAGCAACTATTTATATCCACATAATTATCCAAACTCATATGTTAATCAGCAGTATTTACCTAAAAATATCAAGCAAACTTTCTACTCTCCATCAGGCAGTGGTTTCGAGAGTAAGATTAAAGTGAAGCTTGAAAGTATAAACAAAATCAAGAAGTTATAATAAAGCTATTAAAATTTTGCATTTGTATGTTATAATCTTTGGAATTAAATTATATCGAATAAAATATAACTAGGTTTTAAAACTGCTATGGCACTAGAAAATTTACTACATCCTACTAATATTAAAATTGATGACTATGCTAAAAATGCGACTAAGTTTTCTTTTGAAGCACTAGAAAGAGGTGTTGGTTATACACTTGGTTATGCTTTGAAGCAAACTATGCTTTATTCTGTTGGTGGTGCATGCGTTACTAGTATAAAAATTAATGATGGAAAAATTACATCTTTAGAAGATGTAATTCCATGTGACGAGACTGTTGCTGATATTATCTTAAATGTTAAGGCTCTCCCTGTAGCATTAGCTGATAATGTTGAAACAGGTACTATAATCTTTGATCTTTCTGGCTCTGAAGAAGAGGTTTTCTCTGAGGAAGCTAAACTATCAGAAGGTTTGAAAATAACAGAAGAAGTATTTATCTGTAGCTATAATGGTGGCAGAAAACTAAAAATAGAAGCTAAAGTTGAAAAAGGTGTTGGCTATAGACAAACATCTGAAAATTTCAAAGATGGTGAGTTCCTTTTAGATGCTACTTTTTCACCTGTTACTTTCTGTGATTTTGAGGTTAAGGATGCTCGTGTAGGTAGACGTACGGACCTTGATAAGCTTAACTTTAACATTAAGACAAATGGTAATATCACTTGTGAAGAAGCTTTAAGACTAGCTGCTACAAAGATTCAAAATCAATTGAGAAATATTGTTGATGTTGAAGATATCAATCAAGGTATCTTTGTAGAAGATCCAACAAAAGATATTGATCCTATCTTATTAAAACATGTTGAAGAGCTAAATCTAACAGCTAGATCATCTAACTGTCTAAAAGCAGTAAACATCAGATTTATTGGTGAACTTGTACAAAAAACTGAAAATGAACTTCTAAAAGCTCCAAACTTTGGTAAGAAATCTCTAACAGAGATTAAACAAAAATTATCAGAGCTAGGCTTATCTCTTGGTACAGCGATAGATAACTGGCCTGAGGATATCTAATAATACGCCGGAGTGGTGAAATTGGTAGACGCGCCGGATTCAAAATCCGGTTCTGGCAACAGAGTGCCGGTTCGAGTCCGGCCTCCGGCACCATTTAACTTTTCTTATATTATCTCAAGATATATCAAAATCTTTTAAGATCAAGGCTTTAATGGATGTTAGCAGTCTCATTAAATCTCATCAGAAACTATAGTATCGCTTGACAATTTACATACTGTACTCATGTGTATAGTATTTGATATAATGTCAGTATGTAAATATGTTCAAGAAAGTCAGTGATGCCAAGATAAAAAGCCTAAAATACACAGAGATGGTAAAAAAAACCTGGATGGAGAAGGTTGATCAACTCAATCTGAACTGACAGTAAAGGCTTATCTAAAATAGGTAACTGTCACATCAGATCTAGACTTTTACAAATTAGTGCTATATACATCAAATAACTCATTAATAAATTTAGCTTCAGTCTTATTTCTCATTTTAGTTCAAATATCAAACTGACCTTTCTTAAATATCCTCATCCACTCATAACCTACAATAGTAGCATTAGCTGTTTTCATAAATTTAGAACCAAGCATTAGTTTTATGAATCTTTTAAACTTATCATGATCCTGCTAAATGATATTATTCAAATATTTTATTTTCCTATATTCTAATATGACTATAGTTATAATTCTCAGTTTTTAATTCAAATATAGTATTGTTATATGCTTGATCATATCCTCCAATTTGGGATATCATATTTGAAGTTTCTTAAGTATTTCTAGTATGTGATAAAAATCTACAGTATAACCATCCTTAGTTACAGTTCTTTATAATATTCCCATTTGTCTTTAATTTTATATAGGTCTCATCTACTTTTAAGATTTTAAAATATATTATACTTCTATACAACTTAGCTTTTTCTTTAACTCAGGAGAATATTGGGTAATCCATCTATAAATGTTTGTATGATCTACATTTCCTCCTCTCTTTAGGCATCTCCTCTAATTCTCTATGACTTGTACCGTATTTTAAATACCATCTTATGACACAAAGTATTATATCACCCTTAAATTGCTTATATTTAAACGCATCCATAAAACAGAAGAAAATTGAAAGAATATAAAATTAGTCAGTTAAAGTTTGCAACAGTACCTATTTTAGTGATTATAAATATATAGGTGTGTTTAATATTAATTCCCCCAGTTTATTTTAGGTTTCCTAGTAACTTTACTATTGTTATAAACTAAGTATTCTAACTTTAAATAACAAGAGGATATTTTAAATGAATAAAAATGAATTAGTAAATAAAATTGCTAAAGAAGCTGATATAACTATCTCAGATGCAGAGAAAAGCTTAAAAGCTTTTATTAATGCAGTAACACATTCACTTAAAAAGAAAGAAGATGTAACTCTTGTTGGTTTTGGTACCTTTCAAGCTAAAAAAAGAGCTGCTAGAGATGGTAGGAATCCAAAGACTGGTGAAACTATTAAAATTAAAGCGGCAACAGTTGCTCATTTTAAAGCAGGTAAAAATCTTAAAGAAGCTATAAATAGTAATTGAAAGGTAACAACAACTATGCAACAAACTAGAAACAAAGAGTATGAACAAAAAATAATTAAATATCATACATTATTTTCACTGATTACCATTGTGCCAATACTTATTATATCATGGGTGTATTTATCATCTCATCATGATGCTACAGACCGATTAGCGATTGTATGCAATTTATCAATCTACCCTATTATTTTGATTATATGTTTAGTACTCAATGTAGGGATGAGAAGGTTTAATGCCTGTGATGATGGTAGAGATGGTATTGTTACAGATAAGATAAGAATACATTAAGCTCTTTTAATAAACTCTATAGAACATACTATTATTTTCTTTGGAATGATATTTGCTCTTGCATATGCTTTACCCCTTAATCATTTAAGTATGCTATATGTTATGACTGGACTTTTTATCATTGGTAGGATTCTCTTTATTTTAGGATATTTAAAATTTCCTATATATAGAGCCTTTGGTTTTGGAATAACTTTTATACCTATGGTTATAGCAGCCGTATATATCATAGTTTAAAACTTGATTTAATTATGTAACTAACGGTATTGACTTTTATATTCTAAAAAGGTGACCTTCTTAAGGAAACTGTAAATGGCTAAGGTACTGTTAATAAGGTTATACTTCTTAATAGATTTGGTAATAATTCAGAGGCTCAATAAATAGTAATCAATCTTATAATAAAAGGCTTAATTATGGTTGTTCTAAAGCTAAAAATAATATTTCTTCATTTTATGCCAGAATCTAATATAAATATGATAAAATCATTACAGATAGATTGGATTAATTATAGATATGGACTTTATTCATAGGGATATTATTGAAGCAACTCGCTACTTTCTTAAATTAGTAGAACTAGGCTCATATAGGGGCGTTAAAAGATATTTCTTAGTAGAGGTTAATACTATAAAATATAAGATTGAGAGCTTAGAGGAGTTTTTGGGTATAAGGCTCATAAAGAATGTACAAAACCGTATTACTCCAACAGAAGAGGGGGGTAAATTTTATAACTCTTGCAATAGAACTGTCAAAGATTTAGAAAATATTCTTCAAACTGTAAAAAAAAGAGGGTTTAAAGAGCGTAAGTCATTAAATATTCTCGGGGTTCCGTTATTCATGAAAATTTTCATGAATCGGATATTACCAGAAATTCAAAAAGCTAATAAAAAATCTATTAACTTTACTTTAAATACATATCAAGCGGATAATTTAAATGGGCATCAATATCAGTTTGATTCATATAGTGTTATTCAAATCTTTACTAAGCACCTTGAATATATAGATTTAGATGACTGGATAGTTTGCGCATCTATAGATGCGATTAAGATACCAGCATATCTTTATGGAAATGATACTACTATAAAAAGTATACATGATGATCCTCAAAAAATTATTGATGCACCGTTTGTTTTTAGTAGTCATAATCTAACTCAGAGAATTACTGAATTCAAATATAAATCTAAAACTTATAAGTTTAACCTTGATAATATAAAATATATTGTTGATGATGAAATACAAAAGGCAAACCTTATTATAAATGAAAATGTAATTGGTTTTATGCCTATCTCTTATCATGATACGATCTTAAAAGACTTTAAGAATATAACTAAAATAGAACATGTTGAAATAGAGTTCCCTATATACCCTTATTTTATACTGGTTTATAAACATTCTGACTTTAGAGATGAACTAATAAGAATTATTAGATCTGAAATACAGAAAATACAAGCATTATATCTTCATTTAGCAACTAAATAATAAATATTTGAAAATATAAAGTATTTTTTACTAGATGCTGTAGTATGGGCAAGGTTGTGTAGTTTTAGATTAAGCATATAAATTTACTCTTGCTCAAATATTAGTCCTCTAATATATTTACCTTTTAAAGTCTCGTATATGAGGCATTCAAAATTGACTGACTCTATTTATTTCCGATATATGCATCTATCTTTTTTGACTATAGACTTTTTAAGAAGATGGTCTAGGATGTACTCATGTATAAGAAGAAAATTGATATTACATATTGTGAAGATTAGTAAACTAAGAGTAGAGTATGCTAGTTTTCAGCTTATATCAAAGTTTTTTGTTGAATTATACTTCCTAGATTGATTCCATTTTTGAGATCTCTTTATTTTTGGGGTTACTGCTATCTCATGGTAAAGGCTTATAAACTTTTGGTTGTGTATTAAGAGGGTTGATTATGGTTCGGGGAATAAAAACTGTCATTTTAATAGGGAGTATATTAATATTTTGTAGAAATGGGTACTCTTCTGAAAATTTTCCAAAAGTTAGTTCTCAAGGAGGTCCTTTAGGGGTGACGAGTATTGGTGATCAATCTCTTAATAATACTGTGACGAGTGGTTCAACGATAATGAGATCACCAAACCAAGAATCAAGTACCCGAAACATTAGTAAAAAAGAGTTTTTAAAACTACAAAATCAGGTGGAACAGCTGCAAGCACAGCTATTAAAGATAGCATCTCAAAAAAGTACTATTATGACTACATCTGGGAACAGCTCTTCATTTACAACATATGGTAAAAAGGTTTATAATAATGCTCCTAATACTTCTCAAGTAGAGGGAGACCTAACACAAGCTTTAGTTGGTCAAGCTACCTCTTCAGATATTGATATTGCAGATAATGTTAACTCAAAAAATTCAATAATAAATTTAGAAAATAAGTCTTTAGGAGGGGTGTTTAATCAAAATGGAGCCATTGATGTTGGAGGAGCACCAGCGATCACAACACAAGGTCAGATTACTTTTTTAGGCTCTTATTCCGGTAACAATAGCATTCCTATTGGCCAGATCTCATCAAACCTTTTTGCATCGACTTTGCTGGGACAGAGAGATAAATTTGATGATTATTCGGTTTTCTTTGGTGGATATATAGAGGCAGATGCTCAAACATGGTTTGGTAATAGTACTGCAGGGAAAGGATTGTCAGGAACAGGGCAAAATATCTATTTAACTAATGCTAAGTTGTATTTCTTATCAAACCTTGGGCACTATGTGACAGCGCAGTTTGATTTTGATACAGATGAATCAGGTAAGTTTAGTTTGGGTAATGCTTTTGTGATTTTCGGTAACTTAGATACGTCACCATTTTTTGTAACAGCGGGAAGAAATAAGCTTTCTGTGGGTGCTTATGGAGGAGGTGGTCCATGGACGGATGGGATGACAAAGTTCCTATCTCCAGATAAGGTTACAAATATCTCTTTAAATTATAAAAATGACGTTTGGAATGCTAATATCAGTGTTTTCGGATCAAATGATCAATCAGCCGACTTTTCAGCGGGATTGTTCTATACAGATAGTTGGACTAATAATTTAATAGGCTCATTTAATGTTGGTTATGTTTATAATCTGAATGGTTCAGGAAATGACCCAATACAGGATTTTTTAAATAACACAGGTTCAGAAAATGCCAAGGTAGGAGCATTTAATATCGATGCTAACTTAACTTATGGTTTATGGGGAGGCTTTCTAAACTTAGGAGCTGGGTGGTCAACAACTACTAATTCAGAGAACTTTAATGGAGATGGGAGTGATGTCCTTGCTGGCGGATGGTATGGCGCAGCCAACTATTCATTAATCTTAGGTGGGAGAAATACTAACCTTGGTGTTTCATATGGACAAACATATAATGCTACTGATATACCAATGACTTTATCCGCATCTGCTGTATCAGGACCAGAGTCTGCTACAGGAATAAAAAAACAACTTATCGTTTCGGCACAGCGTGCATATTTTGATAATAATGTTCTTTTTGGTCCAGAATATTCGTATCAAAAACTATATGGTGGACAGCATATGAATACTATCACACTTGATATGTCTGTATACGTGTAAAGAAAGCAAGGAGTTATTAGATACTTAGTAAACGATTAGAATGGGATTCAGCATGAGTAAGCGAAGAAATAATTAATGTATTGACTACTCCTGGTAAAATAGTTGTTAGCCCCACAAAAGTGGGCTATGTAATTATTGCCACTGATGGAGTTGGTTTAGAGAAGAAGTTTCAAATAAAAAACCGCAACAGGAATAAGCCCGGGGTTGTTTTATGTTCATCAATAGAGCAACTGAAAAGTTTGGCAGAAATAAATTCAGAGATACTATCTTTTTATGAGAAACATTATAAAGAAGATATCTTGTTAGGATGTATATTTTACCTTGGAAAGATAGTGCTAGAAAATATATTCCCTATGGAGCAGAAGAGCTTGTTATGGACAAACGCTCAACAAGTTGTTTTGTTATTAAGCCCGGAGAGCTTTGAGAGAAAGTTATTTTAGAGCTATCGATAAAATATAACAAATTATGTTTTGGTAGTTCAGTAAATATTTCTGGTAAAGGAAATAAAGGCATGATTTCTTGTATCGTCATGGAGCGCATTATTAAGAGAGAGGTCATAGATGGATTTTATCGCAAATAGATATAATTAGTTAATGTTTAGCGTACGAATATTATCTATCCATATCAGATCATGACGTAGATATTATAATAGTTTAAGCATTACATAACTAATCTCGTAAAGAAGCATAATCTTAATTTATAAGGAGATATTTATGGATAGTAAAGGAAGGCTCTTAGGTAGTTGTCTCAGTATAAAGAGCGTATTTTAATGATGTATAGGTTGTGTATTGCCGAATTCAAAGTATTCTCGCATTAACACTTATATAATAATCAATACATGGATACTTGATCTTAGTTTATTATCAAGATATTTTACCTTAGAAAATTATCATAAGATAAGGCTTGAATAGTTTAGAAATACAAGATATATATTTTGTAGGGATATGGATAGAATGAGGTCTTTATCTATTGCTAGAAATAGATATCTGATTATAAAAGTAATGGGGTTAATATAGATTTGTAACTTTGTTAGCACTAAATTCTATAGATCTATCATTTTTTGGAAATACTGCTGTTAACATTCCTTGATTGTTCTTATATATTACTGCTTTCTTTGCTTTTATTATAACGTTACCTGTGGCAAGCTCTGCATCTGATTTATAACTATAAATTGAATAGGAATATGCTGATAAATAGTATAAACCTAGTAAAATAAATAAATAAAATATTCTCATTGAAAAATAACCTTATTATTAAACATGTTTATTAATATGTTTGTGATTGGCATTCTAAGCTTTACAGAAGAGACTATGGGTGAAGAGTCTATATTTATAAGGGTGTCTCCTAATTTTTTCTGCTAGAGCATTATATCCTTTATTATGAATTTTTTCGAATACTTTAAAATTAATAATATATTCCACATCCTCTTGACATAGAGTAGCCTTTTCAGAGCCCTTTGCAAGTTCATGACTATAACCTCCTATCATTCTAAGTCGGTCATATATTTCCCTTGTTGATATGCAAAGCATATTTGAAACATCTGAGATGTATTTTACTTCACTTTTCATATATAAACCTTGTATTATTTTAATTATTTTTATTAAAAAACCATGTTAGACCAGCGCCAATCATGTTGATGCCTGCTCTAGCATTATGACCGACAATATCACTAGGAGCCATTGTTTGTATATATCTATAATCAACACTCGCTTGCAAGTGTTTAGATAGTTCAAATTTAAGACCTCCACCCACATCCCATGCACCTGTAGCATCACCTGCTAGATTAGCCCAACCAGCACCACCAGCAGCATATGGAGTGAGCATGGTGTGATTGCTCAGATTTATGACACCTTCGCCTAAGCCTCCAAACATACCGTTATATGTCGCAAATTGATTATACTGTACAGCTAAGTACTTATTAATACTATAACCTAATATACCGTTCCAACCTGAGCTTCCACCTTTTGCATTTGACCCATAGTTGCCACCAATAGCGATACCGTTAGCATCAATACCTAGATACCATTGACCAGATCTATCCTGTGACCCCCAGCTATTGTCTTTATTTGTTATTGAATCATAGGTGACCTTAAAAGGCTTGATAAGAACATTGCTATAAATATCAGATTTATTTGATAAAAAATTAATCTTACTATCTGAGGATGTCGCAAAAGACATTGTAACAGATGCGCATAGCATAGATCCGACTACCATTGTATTTATTATAGATTTCACTATTTTAACCCTTTGATGTTTTACAAATTTATTTAGTGAGTCGTATAATAAATATTTAAGCAACAGATTAATATAGAAATATCTAAAATTGAGTATCAGTATTTATTTTAGATGACCATCATTAAGAGGATATTTTAATTTTAAACCTCTTTGCAAAGAAGTATAACGGGTGTAAGGAGAGTTTAAAGTAGAATTATCTAGGGCAGCTCCAAATTATTTATTCACCACCCCATTCACCATTTTCATAGCCAGGTATCTGCTCCAGTCGAGAGTATAAATCATTTGCGCTACCTGCAGAGTCTCCAAGGCCTTTAAGCTCAAAAGAAAATAGTACAGTATCAGACAGGGCACCTAATGTTGTAGGGTCGTTAGGATCTTGATTAGTATAAGCACTTTTTTGGTATAATAACCTAACAGCCCATGATTTAGTATTGTATTGAACTCCTATAAAAGCATTTGCAATTTGTTTCTGCTCAAAATCGTAGTTCCATAAAGCAGCAATAGCCCAGTGATCTGTGATATTTAATATTCCAGATAGAGTAATTGTTCTTTGAGGCTGAGGTGTAACACCATCATCTATTTGTTGTTGTGTCAAAGCATCCCAATTATTTGCAATATTATTATATGAAACACTAAAGATATTCTCATGACTGTCTTTATAGTTTAGTTGATAGACTTGGTAATCAACATCATTTTTGTCAGCTCTATAGTTTACTTGACCATTAAAGTATAAATGCTTAGTTATATATAAGCCAAAAGAAGTTGTTATTGGAGAAAAAGTGTCATTTGAAAACTCATCCATCATACCCGGATTATCACATTTTGAGTTACCTTGACATAATGTTACTCGTCTATTAGCAAAGTACATCATTTGTCCTATTTTTGCTGTAGCGATAGTATTTCCACTAGCCTTATTTACTATTGAAGTTTCTAAAGCATATGTTACTTGATTGGCATTGTTAATCCTATCATCGCCAGTAAAACGGTTAACTTGAAACATTTGATCATAGTTTTCATTTTGCAAGCTTGTATCAAATAGTGGAATGTCAGTTTGATCTTGATATGGTATGTAAGTGTAGAATAGTCTAGGATGCAGCGTTTCAGTGAATGAGCCTGCGCTAGTTGTAACATCACGATCAAAATAAGCTCCAGCATCAATGTTAAAAATTGGTAGCACACTTGTTATAGAATTTTTATCAAATTTAATAGTATCTGTTGGTTTAGTTTCTAGTTGATAATAACGAATAGGTACTTCCAGAGATGGTTTAAAATATGCCCAAGTACTAGTAAAGTTTCCAGCAATTTTTGGTGCTTCATAAGCTCTAAAGGCATTTACATTTGTTCCCTGTGCTGCGCCCGGGTCTCCTGATATTGGACCGGGAGACTTCTGAAAAAAGGTGTTAAGTGTGTCGGCACTGATTGTTATATAATCTGGAGTATACCCTTGGGATGTGACATTAAATTTCACCTCAGGTAGTTTAGCATATGGGGTGTTATCAACTGTTAAGGTTGGATCTACCTTGCCATAGTCAAGGATTGTGATACTTGAGTCAATATAGCTATTTCTATAGTCTAAATCAAACTCTCTATCAAGTAGAGTTTTTGTGACTAAATCAATGTTGCCGACTGAGAAATCATTGTAATAATCAGCATCACTTACATAGTCATATTCAAAATTTGTTGATATGCCATTACCAAAATCACCCTGACTTGTTAGAGTAAATGCTCCACGCATAGTTTTAGTTTCAAGGTCATAAGGAACTATTGAGCCATCAAACTCTTCTTGAGTATTTTCTGACATATATCTAAAGGTACCGTTCTCCATTAAACCTCTCTGTGACCAAAGCACTGTATCTAATAATAAGTCATAATTTGGTGCGAGGTTAAAATAATAAGGAATAGATATGCCGTAACCAACGTTGCTATTCTGAATAAAGCTAGGGAATAAAAATCCAGATCTTCTTTTATCATCAAGAGGGTGAGAGTAGTATGGTATATACATAACAGGTATATTTTTGATCTCAAAATAACCGTCTCTTACATATGCCATGTTAGTTTTAGTATCTATGTCAATATTATCTCCAGTTAACCTCCAATCATTATCATATGGTTCGCCTGTCGTTATATAACCATCAGATAAAAGGGTGTTATTCTTTTTCTTGATAAATGAGTTTGCATAACCGCGCATATATCCACTAAAGTTTTTTCTATTATACATACGAGTTTGAGGAGTTTGTAAAGCCATTCTAAAGTATGTTGGACCAGCACTATATGTATTATTAGTTAGATCTGCGCTCAAATCTTTAGTAAGAATGACAACACCTGTTGATGGCTGACTAGCTCTTACATTGCCAATAGCTACTAGAGACTTAACAGAACTTAGATCTTTATTAAATCCAATAATAGCATTATCAGCATAAATCTCTTGATCACACTCGAGAAATTCAACATTTCCAGAAGTAATCAAATTTGCATCTGGACCATATTGTGAACTTTCACTGGATATTTTTGTTTCTTTTGATTTACATAGGGCTTTTGTAAATTGATTATCGTTATTATAATATCCTCCTTCCATAGTTGAAGGTTTACTAACCCATCCTAAACCATCTGCTAGAGCTTTTTCTTTCTGAGCAACTTTAAGCTCTTGATTAAAGACATTTTTGGGTTTTTTTGTACGTTGACAATTCCATTGGTCACTCTTACCAGCTGAACATGTCCAATTTTGCTTAGTAGGATTTCCACTCATAATCCGTGCAGCACTAAGCTGTAATGGAAGCGCGAACATTATTAAAAATAATAGCCAGTTGTAGCATCGTAATTTTAGCATTTAAATTAGATTTCGACTTTTATGTGAAGATATGTATTTTATTCATATTGGTGTAAAAAAATGTCAATCTAAAATTGATGTACTCAGTCAATTATGGATTGCACTATATCTTATAAGTAATAGTAGAATATTAATTTTTACATGCAGAATGAGGTATTAGGATGTATATATTAAGCTGTAATTTTTATCGTAAAGTAGCCGGTTTTTTCATAATGTTTTTTTTAGTTTTGCTTTTGGGATCGTGTAGTACTCATGATGAGACAAGGTTTCAGATTAAATCATTATGTAAGGGTGAGGTTTGCTATATCAAATTAGAATCTTTGAAGGTAACATATCAGCAGGATTTAATAACTGATCAGTTGCTTTATTCTAAACCATATCCTGAGGATCAGGTAAAAAGTAACATAATGTGGACGGTAGATGATGCGACTCTTATAAATGGTAATGAATTGAAAAGCATAGGTTTGCCAGATTGCCTTAGTCACACATGTACGCTAAGTAGTAATCCTACAGCTTTTAAGTTCCAGACTCACAATAAAACTACTACCATAGAAGTTGATGGTAGTATTGTTATCAATGGTAAATCATATGAGATACATGCTGCAAAAATGATAAGACTTGAAGGTACTGTTGCAACTGTTTGATATGAATATCAAAAACCTATAAATAGCTGTTTGGAACTGGTATGAAAATTATAAAAGGAGTATTGAAGCTAATTTGGCATTTTAAGAAAATTTTTTTAATTATAGTTATCTTTATATCAGTGCTTGGTAGTTATGAATATAGGGAATATAAAAAATATAACCTAGCAAAAAGTTCTTGTGAGAATTTATATTTATCTAAGATGAATGATTTCTTTAGTTCAACAAGAGTAACATATTTGGATGCACTATTCACAAAACGCCCAATAAAATTATCTGAAGCTAAGAATATTTATACTTTAGAATGGGATAAAACAATTAATGTTGCAGGTCAATTAGATAGCTTTAAGTGTCTGTATAACTTTGCTCTCATAAAGCACTAGATAGGAGTTAATATGTTAAAGTTACTAGCTGAAATAATTGGATTAATATTTATTATGATATTTGTTATATTTATAGCTGCATATACAGATGGATATCGTATTAATTTGACACCATCAATGCCAGAAGGATTATATCAAATCATTCCAACCCATAAGTATCATAGAAATGATTTGGTTATTATATGTTTGCCAACAAAGCTAGCACAGTCTGCACATATGAGAGGATATATGGTTTATGGATCATGTGATAATGGTTATGAACCAGTTATTAAGAAAATCATTGCTGTGCCAAATGATAAAGTAATAATGAATACAAACGGCATTACTGTGAATGGAGAATATTATGATTATAAAAAATCGCAAGTAGATAATTTAGATAGATATTTAAACCCTAAAAAGGCAACTAATGAGATGCATGGATATTTATTAATAGGAGCTAATTTAAAGGATTTAGGGGATTCTAGATATTTTGAGGTTATTAAAGTTAAGTACTTAATAGCTAGAGTAGGAGGTAAGTATATTTTTTAGCCACTTTGTAGACTAGTTATGGCACTGTTGCAAAGATTGATTGTATGGAAGATATTCGATCATCTTATAAGAGTAATTAATAATTTGGTAAGTGAAGATGTTAGTATTATAGGTCTGAATGATCCTATTTATACTACAACCATACGAGGCAAGTTGATGTTCACTAGCTATATTTTGTAAAATACAAATGTTACAGATATTGATATTTTAATTTTTATGGATTTTTTCTTTTTAGGCTTAGAAGAGACGCTAGGTAGTGATAATAAATTTGTTAAATTAAATAAGTTAGTAGACTTTGAGAAGTTCCGTAAAAGTCCAAAGGTATATATACTCAAGATATGACTCGTCAAGACAGACCTGCGTATGATTGTGTAATGATGTTTAAGCTATTGCTACTAGGTCAATGGTATAACCTCAGTGATAGAGAATTAGCCTTAAGCTTAAGATTGAGAATCGACTTTATGTACTTTAACAGGCTTTACACCGACATCGAAGTTGCCAGATTATAGTACTATCAATAAGTACCGTAATTTACTGATAAAAAAGAAGAAACTAAAGAAGCTGTTTAAAGAACTAAATAGTCAGCTAGAATCATTAGGTTTATCAATAAATACAGCCAAAGGAGCAATCATAGATGCTACTTTGATTGAGTCAGCAGGTAGAGCTGATAAGTTTGTAGATAATCCAGTTGAAGATAGATATGAAAATGAGTCATCTAATCCAGATATATCTTATGGTAAAGATAAAAATGCTAAATGGATTAAGAAAGGTAATAAAAGTCATTATGGTTATAAGGTGTTTACTAGCGTTGATGATGAGTATGGTTTCATACAAACAATACATACAGAGTCAGCTGAAGTTTATGAGGCACACCGCCTAGAGCTGATATTAAAAGATTTGGATTGTAAACATGTACTTGCAGATAAAGCTTACGATACTACTGCTAACCAAGCCATGCTCAAAGAGAAAAATATCAAAAATCGTATACTTAAAAAAGCACTCAGGAATAAATCTTTAACGAAGAGGCAGAAGACAAGAAATATTCTAATATCAAAAGTTAGATATAAAGTTGAGCAATGTTATGGCACGTTAAAGAGAAAGTTTAACTTTGCTAGAGCTAGTTACTTTTCTACAGTTAAAGTAAATGCTCAAGCAATACTGAAAGCTATATGTTTTAACTCTTTAAAAGCAGTAAATTTAATGCCTTAATTAGGACAAGTGTATCTATATATGTCAAAAATGACATATACAACAATAACAAAGACAATTTAAGGTTACGTTTTTACTAAAAATAGCAAAAATGTTACTATCCATGGAAAATTAGAGGATTTATGCAACAGTCTTTAGGAGAAAATTCAAAAAAAGTGTAAAACTGATCTATCAATCTATCAATCTATCAATTTATCAATTTATCAATTTATCAATCTTTGGGACAGCGTCTATTCGTTGATCATAAATACATGGGTGTATTTAAAATTGATCGCCACCATTTATTTTGGATGACCAATTAAGTTCTTAATCCCTTTATAATTTTTGAGCTAGGCCATAAATTATCAAGTGAATAATTATATGGGTGTAAATAGTCCCGATAAAAAAGGAAAGTATGGGTGTTGAAAATGTTGAAGTTAATAGTTAGACAGAGATTGTCAAGTAAAATCACTTTTGTGTGTTTGTTGGTGATTATCGCATTTTTTTTGGTTGCTTGTGGGAAGCATGATGAAGTTAGGTTTAAAATTGATTCAGAATGTAATGATAAGGTATGTAGTATTGCGATTACTTCTCTTGATAGTGTTTATCAGCAAGATTTAATAAAGGATCAATTATTATATTCTAAACCTATTCCTAAGTACCAGATAAGTAGTAATATTAAATGGTACCCTAATGAGTCAGATAATCCTGTGCTTGAGAATAATGATGAGTTAGAAGCTAAAGGTTTAAAAGATTGTAAATCTAATGGAGAGTCTAGATGTACTTTATATGGTGATCCCACTGGCTTTAAATTTAATACCCAAAAAGAAAGCACAAATATAGCAATCGAGGGTGATATTACAGTAAATGGTATAGATTATCCTGTTAATCTCTCAAAAGAGATAAGGTTTGCGGACCTTGCAGCTCCTGTTATATCTATGGTTGGCAAGTGTGACAACAATAATCTTGACTGTAGTTTTAAGGTTGACAAAGCGCCTAATGCAGGCGAAGCTCCATATGATTATAGATGGTATATAGATGGTAAGCAATTAGCTCAGACAAAGAGTAATGATAAAAATAAAGGCGAGCTTAATCATAAGTTTAGAAGCTTGACTAATAATAGTTTGTATATGGTAGCTGTTGATAAGAATGGAGATCTTTCGGATAAATCAAATGTGATTGCTTTAGGAGATTATCCCATTATTGATTCAGTTACTCCGAATCCTAGTCAAGTAGGTCTTTCTGGAGGCACAGTTACATATACAGCGACAATGAGAGGTGACAATACAGTTGATGCTACTAGCGGATATACATGGACAGTTGATTTGAGTAGTCTTACACCAGATCAGCAAGCGTTAATAAATCATGATGATGTATCGACTAATCATACAAATAAATTTAATTTAACTATAGCTGCTAACACAGATAAACAGTTTAGTATCCCAGTAAATGCAATAAGTGTTGTGGCGAAGGATGATAAGGGCTATCAAAGTGATTCGAAGAATGCTGATAGTGCAGTTGGTGTAGCAGGAGCTTCATCTAAACCTGTGATATCAACAGTTACTCCGAATCCTAATCAAGTAGGTCTTTCTGGAGGCACAGTTACATATACAGCGACAGCGACAGGTGATAATAATATAGATGCTACTAGCGGATATACATGGACAGTTGATTTGAGTAGTCTTACACCAGATCAGCAAGCGTTAATAAATCATGATGATGTATCGACTAATCATACAAATAAATTTAAATTGACCATAGCTGCTAATACCGGAGAAACATTCAATATACCTTCCGATGCTATTAATGTTGTTGCTAAAGACGATAAGGGGAATGTGAGCGATTCGAAGAGCGCTGATAGCGTTGTGAGTGTTCTTGGTGTCGCTTCCGCTCCTGTTATAACATCTGTAGACCCTGACAATACACAAATTTCATCTTTAGGCGGATTTGTACAATTCACAGCTAAAGCCCACGCAGTTAACGGTAATTCTATTGATAAGGATACCGGTTTCACATGGAGTGTCGATTTAAGTTCTTTAACTGATTACCAACAGAGGCTTATAAGATACAAAACTAATCACTCTAATCAGTTATTTTTAACTATAGGATCAAGCCTATCGGCACCGTTCATAATTCCTAGGAGTGCGATTAGTGTGGTAGTTGAAGATGATAAGGGAAATATTAGTAAGTCAAAAAATTCAAGCTCCGACATTTCCGTTGGAGATGATGCTGTGATTGAGAATAGTCAGAGTGGTCTAAATAATGTCATTACTTACGATTATAGCGCTCCAACTAGTAAAAAGATCCAATTTACCCTTAATAAAAACGGTGGTCTAGGAAACGCGCAGTTTTATTGGAAGTTATCATCTAACTTAAAAAAGAAGGTACTCAATAAATTCGATAAGGACGGTAGTAGGTCAATAGAATTACAACTTGATCAAAGGTCTAATTCATTTTCAATCGATTCTGATGATATTTCGGCGGTTATAACCTACCCCGATGGTTCAATAGAAGACGTTGCACTACCGAGTTCTGCGTTCTTAAAAGTATATGGTAAGGATGAGCACGATTATACTTATAAGTTGGCATCAGACGTTTGGAGTGCGCTACATACTACGAATTATTTGAGATTAAACGACAAAGGGGTAGTAGTTAATAATGATCAAGTCACGAAGGTAGATTTAAATCTATCTGTGGATGATCCACAAGGTAATCCATGGTCGGTGAGCACCACAGATCCTCTCGTTCCGAGTGTTACAAACGATTACCACAACAACGATCAAGATGATATTTCTGTGAATTGGAACGCCAAGATTAAAACAGATCAAGGAATATGGAACCCAATAGGTTCAGACACGGTAAGCATTCTTAGGGAATCAGATTTCTTGGAACCCGACCGGTAGAGTGCAATCAATGGATATAAATGATTTTGGAAAATAAGCTTGTGCTTCCAACCTTAGAATATACGGACAATTTGCCTAAACATTCTATTGCAACCATTGTCAACCATAAAGTTGTGATTAAATGTACCGGGAATTACTTTATTTCAAAAGACGCTTATGAGAAATATAATAACCTTTCTCATCCATCAGATTTTAATTTTGCACATAGGGAAGTGTCGATATTCATGTTAAGACGAATGGGGGGCTGGGCATTTGCAAAGTTAATCACACAGGTGTCATTGCATCTCAGATCGATAGTGGAACTTCAGTTGAAACGGGTGCACTTCAGGATCAATGGAGATTCTCGATTGCCCTCGACCAGCCAAATGTATGTGTTTCTCAATAGGTTCGAATGACTCATAAAGCCATATTTATAATTATTAATATGTTATATTTATTCTTAACATCTCTATTATTTACGGACAAACTCTTGTCCTAAAAATGTGAAGGGTTTTGCACTTGGATTATTAAAATTGCGATAATCTGTTTTATCAGGGTGCTCTTTTAATTTTAGTTTAGCTAATATTTGCTTGGTTATTTTAACAGCTTTTCTTAGCATAGGTTTTGACTGTGCTAAAATAATCCAATCATCAGCATATCTTAGATATTTTACATTTAGTCTTTGCATTGTTTGATCTAGCTCATTTAGATAAATGCATCCCAATACTGGCGATAAAGGGGAAGATTTGGATATCCCTTTTTTGATTTCGGTATAGTAGCCATCTTGCCATTGGATTCTATCTAGATGATTAGCAATTAGTTTAAGTTCGTTTTCTATGACAAAGCGAGAGAGTTTTGAAAGTAAGATATTATGATCAATAGAATTATAAAATTTAAAAATATCAGACCTGTAAATGTATTTATGAGTTTTTAGTAGTTGACTGACTACTTTTCTTGCTCTAGGAACGCCACCACGATTTTTATTTGAATAACAAAATTTATTAAATCTATATTTATCTTGGATACTTGTAGCTAAATATTTAAGAGCTAAAGAGTCTTTGGCATCCCAAAGAATAGATGTTTGTCCATTTGGTTTCTTTACTTTCTTAGCTGGAGAGAAGTTATATTGAGCAGTTTTTATATTTTGCTGTAGAGTATATATGTAGTTAGAGTTTTTACGGAGCTTAAATTTCAGATCCCAGTAGCTATCATTAGCAGACCATTTCCGACGCTTAAGATGTAGCCAGTCTAGAATCTCTATCATAAGCGATTTATTTTAACTATGATACTTTAATCATAAGTTTTATTTTAGTTTAGTTCAAATATTGTATAGCAAAAGATGAGGATGCGTGTTGTTTGAGGATAATTTTTGAGCTAATGGAAAAAAATGGTGCCTAAAATATAGCTATAAGTATTGTAGAATAAGGTTTTAAAAAGGATTATTTACAAATGTCAGTAAAAAAAGACTAAAAAATGCCCAAACTGCAGTTCTAATTTCACTAAGAAAAAAGGGAAAAGAGATGGAGTTCAGAGGTATAAATGTAATGCTTGTAGATTATCATTTAGTTCAAATAGGAGACCTAAAAAGCTACTAGAAATATTATTTTATAAGTATGTGTTTAGACATCAAACTTAAACAGATTTGGCTATTGAATATGACAAAACCAAAAGATGGGCTTACACTCAAATTCATAGCCATGAATTATCAAAGAAATCTCATAAACCAAGAGCAGTAACACTAGTGTGTGATACTACGTTTTATGGTAAGAGAAAAGACAAGTTAGCTACAGTAACTTTCTATGATACGCTAGAAGACGAGCTTTTGCTTTGGAGGCATGTAGACTCAGAAAAGTCTAAGTATTACAAAGAAATGTTACAAGAATTATTATCTTTAGGATATACAATAAATGCTGTAACTATAGATGGCAAGAGAGGCTTAAACACAGTATTTAAGGTGTATCCAATACAGATGTGCCATTTTCATCAAAGAAAATAGTAGATAGATATATTACCAAGAATCCAAAATTAGAAGCCAGTATAGAGTTACAAAAAATACTTAACAGGATTACCAAAACAACAGAAATCAAGTTTAAAAATAAACTACTCAACTGGTATGCAAAGTATGAAGATTTCTTAAATGAAATGACTGTAAATTATGATACTGGAGAAGCTACCTATACCCACTACAAACTCAGAGCAGCGTATGCTAGTTTGTGTTCAAATTTGGATTACTTATTTATGTATAAAAACCTTCCTGATTTATCGATACCAAATACTACAAATCATCAGGGTGGAAAGTTTTCGGATCTCAAAAATAGAATCAGAGTTCATAGAGGTCTATCAAAAGAGCTAAAGAAAAAAGTAGTAGATTTCTTTATGCTAAATAATGGTAAAAAATTCTAAAATAGGCACCATTTTTTTCCATTAGCTCTTTTTCCGCCATTAGGACTAAAACTTGTAAAGAAAATTCCTATCCGTGCTATGCAAGTAATATTTTATATCTACTTATTAATAGCTGGGATAGTTATTATTTTTTGATTCTAAGAAAAGAAGTAAAATAATTTTCTAATGATTTTATTAGATTTGTTAGTAGGACCTTTTAAGCATTTTTTCTACTTCACCAATATGAGTTTCTTCCTCAACTATTAGTTTTCTAGCATATTCTTCTAGAAGGATTGATTTGCCTTCTACTAGTTTTAGCAGCTCGTAGTAGTAATCTTTTGCTTTATTTTCATGTTCGAGACTTTCTCTAAGGATATTGTCAATATTATGTTGGTATGTCTCACTTAAGTCAGCAATTTTTAAAGAAGGGTGGCCATCAAAGTGAGTGATCATTTCACCTGCTTCTGTGGCGTGTGTTAGACTTTCACTTGCTTGGGATTGCATCCAGCTTACGATTGGTATTCTATTGTGCCCAATTATCATAAGAGAGTAGTGAGTATATCTTACAACCCCAGCCATTTCTGTTTCTAATATTTTATTTAGAATTTCAAAAACTTTATCTTTATTTTCTAACTGCATAATGATTCTCCATTACTATATTTGTTTAAACGAACATTTTAGTGACTGAAATCCTCCTTGATTTATTTTATATTTAATAAACATTACATACTTTTGCTGTATAAGTTGGAAATTTATTATTATGCTTACTAAGTTTAATATATTACAAATTCTCATATGAAGTAAAGTTTTGGATTTGCAATACCTGCAATTTTTTATGAAAAATTATTTTAAAGCTGACTAAAAAGATATAGCTCTAAGACTTTAAAACTATATTATATATATTGTATTGCTAATTTATTTATAAATATGTTATCTTAATAGGTCTTTTTAAATATAGGATACTTTTTTAGAAAATAGGTATAAAAATTTACTCTAACTTACAAATAAAATCAATAATTATATTAATTAAGTATTAAAAGCTATAAACATACTAGAATATAAGAGTTAATGTTTATATATTATTTTATATTTAGAAATATAAAAGGAGCTTAATGGCTAGAAGGTTCAGTGTCTTGACCAATAGTAAAGAGGTTAAAGAATTAGAAGATTTAATAAACAAATATTATAAACCAAGTGAGTATAATTGTATGATTGAATCTTATCTATCAGATGTGTTACATTAAGTTAATAGAAGTTGTATTAGAGATAGGATAAAAGATCTTTGGTATGGATTAAATAATACTGTAGGCCACGAGATAGGTTTGATATATAATACTATTCAGAATGAAAATACAACCCTTAGGTTAAATACTTCTATAATAGCTAATATAGCCGCAAATGATAAGAATTCAGATGTTGTTAAGTCTATTCAGAAAAATACAGATATTATCATTAAGTTTAGACAGGTGGACATAACAAATAGTAACTCACTTTAATCTAAAAAATAAAGATTTATGATCTAAGTTTTACCTATATATAATGAGAATCTATATGAATATGATTCTAAATGGTACAGGGTATCAAAAAACTTAAATAATCAAAATATAATGCTGTAAACAGTATTTTTTTACAGTAAATAAGTGATTATAATAGTGCAAATTTATTTAAAATGTATAGGTTATGAGTAACTCAGAAAAGAATAATTTTATTAAGCAATTCCACGATCTTGTTGATAATGGTGAAGCCGTATCTATAGCAGTTAAAGTGATAAAATCTCAAACAAGAGATTTTTTTGTATTAAAATATGTAAATGCTTATCAAGTAGCTAAAGAATCACTTAATTATTCAAAAAAACCTCTTAATAACTCTTTCTATAAAATATAGTTTTCTCGTATTTGATAAATATTCTTTTTAGTTTATCAGCTATCTGATATATGTCAAAAAAGCTTATTAAAGTTTAAATTTGTATATCTGCTAGATTTATTATTATTTTATATATTCTTTTGTGCTAATAATGAGTATATACCTCATGGTATAGAATTTGTTAGTAATTCAAATATGTTCTCTTAGGAGTACATAAATTGGTTATCGTGATTTAAATTAATTCTTGGTAAAGGTGGTTATTATGAAAAATATAAATATTGAAGGCATTGTTGCTTATATTCCAACACCATTTGATAAGTCTGATCAAATAAGCTTAAAGAGTTTAGAGATTCTTATTGATAGATTGATTAAGAAAGGAGTAGATGCAATCTCTCCTTTAGGAAGTACAGGTGAAAGTGCCTATCTGAGTTTAGATGAATGGAAGAGTGTAACCCAAAAAACTGTTGAATTTACGAATAAACGAGTTCCTGTTATTGTTGGCGCCTCTGATATGACAACAGCAAATTGTATTGAGAAAGCTAAATATGCTCAAAGTGTAGGAGCAGATGCTATTATGGTGATTCCAATGATTTATTGGAAATTATCTGAAGATGATATTTTTAATCATTATAAGTATATTTCAGATGCAATAGATATCCCTATAGTTGTTTATAATAATCCATCAAATAGTGGCTTTGATATGAAACCTAGCTTTATTGCCCATCTTTTTAACGAGATAGAAAATGTAAAAATGGTAAAAGATTCTACAGGTGATATACAGAGAGTGCATGAAATTCGCTTACTTACTGAAGATAAATTACCTATTTATTGTGGCTATGATCCTATTGCTATAGATATGCTAATATCCGGAGCAAGTGGTTGGTGTACGGCTGCGGCAAATATTATTCCAGAGTTAAATATTGATCTTTATAAAGCTATTAAAAGTAAAAATTTAGCTCATGCTTCTGAACTTTTTAATAAACAATATAGATTTCTGAAGTTTATAATTGAGGAGGGAGGTTTATCAAAAACAATTAAAAGTGGATTAAGTCTTATGGGAATTAATGTAGGAAACCCACGTTTGCCTATTTCCCCACTTTCTCAAGATAAATTAAATGAGCTAAAAATAATAATGACGAAATTAAATATAGTGGGTTAGCTAGTTTGAAATAGAGTACTATTTTTATTTGATATAATCATGCAAGGGTATATGCTTAAGTAATATCTTTTTGATATAATTTTAATATATCAAGGCATTTTAGAGGTGTGCATTATGAATCTAAAAAAAGAAGCTGAAAGAATATATTCTATGGATATTTCTATAAAAGAAAAAATTAAATTATTGGAACAAAATGCGGCAGATTGTTATGAAGAAATGGCAGCAGTTGAACAAAATATGCATCCAGAAATATCCCATGAATCAGAAGAAGGCTTAAGAAAAACAAATGATTATTTAGATCAGCTAAAGAAAAAGCTTTAAAATCCAATTGCTATTTTTGCGATAGCTAAAGGTTTAAAAATCTAAATAATTACTAAGATATTTTTATGTCATACTATCCTTAGGTAGTCTAGGGTTATGAAAAAAGTAAAAACTTTAATATATAAGGAAATTAGTAATTTCTTATTATTTAATATCAGTGAGCCTAGAATATCACCGTTATCTGATTATAATAGGTTAATTAAGCATCTAGAAGTCTGTGATGTAATTCTTGTAGAAGGTAGAAGTCGCGCAGCTAGAGCTATTAGTGTAATTACAAGAAGTATTTGGACTCATTCGGTACTATATATAGGTAGTTTTGAGCAGCTAGCAAAGGATATTCAGGAGTTAGTTTTAAAATATAATCCCAAGTTAGGGTCTGGACCACTTATTATAGAAAGTAATATTGGCGAAGGTGTTGTTATAAAGAGTTTAAATATTTATGCATCAGACCACTTAAGAATTTGTAGACCAAGAAATATTTCTAGAACTCAAAAAAATATAATTATTAAGTATGTACTCTCTGAATTAGGATTACCTTATGATAATCAACAGGTATTTGATTTAGCTAGATTCTTCTGTCCTTGGTGGATTTTACCAAGAAAGTGGCATTCTAGTTTATTTAATCATAATGCACAAAATCCGACAAAACTAACTTGTTCTTTACTAATTGCAACGGCGTTTATTAAAGCAAAGTTTCCTATTTTACCATTGTTAGAAAAGACAACTGATGGCAAACTAAAAGTGCATACTAGAAATCCTAGACTATTTGTTCCTTCTGATTTTGATTACTCACCTTTTTTTGAAATTATAAAGTATCCTATTCTTGGATTGGATGACTTTAAGGATTAGGGTGTACTATATCGGTAATTTTTAGAGGTATATTATTTATGCTGAAATATCTAAATCTGATACTAATGATGAGATTTTTTGGTAATGTTCAGCCTGCCATTCTTTTAGAGATTGTTTAGTTTCTTTAATTTGTTTAGATTTTGTTTTATCTAATAAGTCTTGAGCATCTTCAGGTTTAACAACAACTATTCCTTCCTCATCTGCAATAATAATATCACCATTATCCACATTAGCACCTCCACATCTGATAGGAGTTTCCATCTCTCCAAGTTTTAACTTTTTTCCAGGTTTTGGTACATTTCCCCGAGCATATACAGGAAACTTCATTTCCCTAATCTCAGCAATATCTCTAATTGCACCATCAATTATAAAACCTAGTATTCCTCTTTCAGCGGCTGTAGCACAGACGTTGCCACCTGCAACAGCAAATCGACTATCACCAGCATCAATAACTAAAATAGAGCCAGGAGGAGCTTTATAAATTGCAGCATGTACCATTAAATTGTCACCAGCTTCACATTTAACTGTAAAGGCTCTACCAACTAACCTAGGCATATTTGACCATAATGGTCTTATATCTATATTCATAAATGCATTATCAGCTAAGAAATCTGCATAGTTACAAGTTGAAAAATCTAAGAATTCAGTCAGTTTATTCATAATAATTCTCCTTTATAATTTCTTAGAAAATATTTATTCGTTTTACTCTAGGTTCAGGATATCATCTATTTATATCTCTATTTTATTTCTTATCTAGCATATTGTTAAATTTAGGGTTTTGAATAAATAAATATGGGGTGTAGATTTCAGTATTAAATATGTAATTGTCTCAGATGAGTGAATTTTGAATAATCATATATTTATTTTACACTTTAACTATATTTTAGACTGATTTAGTATACTATTTAGAATATGAAGTTCTTATGATTTATATATTTAAGGTTATATTAGATGAGTAAATTTAAAAGTTATATTCCTATTTTAGTTTTGATACTAGGTCTAATAATATTTTTTGCTTTAGGCGGTCAGAAATATCTATCTTTAGCTGTTATAAAGCAACATTATCAAGATTTAGTTGCTTGGACAAATTCTTATTTTTGGCTTAGCTCATTAATGTTTATTGTTGTGTATATTATAGTCGTAGCATTTTCAATACCTGGAGCAACTATTATGACTTTGTTAGGAGGTTTCTTATTTGGTTTGTTCCCAGGAGTCATTTGGGTAAATCTAGGTGCAACTATTGGGGCTTGTCTATTATTCTTAGCTGTAAAAACAGCTTTTGGTGAAACGTTAAAGGCTAAGGCAAAAGGTAGTATTGAGAAGTTGCGCAAAGGCTTTGAAAATGATGCTTTTAACTACTTACTAATACTACGTTTGATACCTTTATTTCCATTTTTTGCAATAAATATAGCTTGTGGAGCTATCGGTATTCGCTTATCAACATTTTTCTGGGCAACTTTATTGGGAATCATACCAGGCTCATTAGTCTATACATGGGTTGGTACTGGATTAGGCTTTGTATTACGCCAAGGTAAAGAGTTAGACATGGGTATTATTTTCGCACCTCAATTTATTCTACCAATAATTGCATTAGCAATATTATCGCTTGTTCCAGTCATATACAAAAAAATCAAAGGAGCCAAGGCATGAAACAAATAAAAACAGATATTTGTGTAATTGGCGGAGGCTCTGGTGGCCTATCTGTCGCTGCTGGAGCAGTGCAAATGGGTGCAAAAGTTGTCCTTTGTGAAGGTGGGAAGATGGGCGGTGATTGTTTAAACTATGGCTGTGTACCATCTAAAGCAATGATTGAAGCTTCAAGAATTATACATAGCTGTAATAAAGCTAAAGAGTTTGGTGTTGATATTAAAAGTTTTGCAGCGGACTACAAAAAAGTACAAGCTCATGTTGCTAATGTGATAGCAAAGATAGAACCACATGATTCTGTTGAGAGGTTTGAGTCTTTGGGTGTAGATGTTATCCAAGATTATGCTCATATTATAGATAAAAAGACTGTCCAAGCTGGCGATATACAGATCAAAGCAAAATATATAGTCTTAGCAACTGGTTCACGAGCAAAAATATTTCCAATAGAAGGTTTAGAAGATATTGATTATCTAACAAATGAGACAATTTTTAGTTTAGATAAACTGCCTGAGCATTTACTTGTGATGGGTGGTGGACCGATTGGAGTTGAGTTAGCTCAAGCTCATGCCCTGTTAGGCTCGAAAGTAACAATCTTTGAAGCAGAGTCAACTATATTAGGACCAGTTGATAATGATTGCAGACAGGTGCTATTAGATGAGTTTAAAAAGCTTGATATAGATGTGGTTACAAATGCTAAAGTTTCGAAAGCTTCTAAACAAGACGCTCAAGTAAAGCTAGAAACTAATGTTGGCAATTATAGTGGCTCTCATCTATTAGTAGCTACTGGAAGACAGCCTAATATAGAAAAGCTTAACTTAGATAAAGTTGGTATTAAACATTCTGCTAAAGGGATTGATGTTGATACAAGGTTACGGACTAATTATAAAAATATATATGCAATTGGTGATTTAGCTAGTCAATATCAATTTACTCATACAGCGGGTTATCATGCTGGAATTGTTATTCAAAATATTTTATTTAAGCTACCAGCAAAAGTTAATTACTCAAGTTTTCCATGGGCGGTATATACAACTCCAGAGATATCTCATACTGGTATGACTATTAAACAAGCTGAAGAAAATGGTGCAACAATATTAACACTACCATATGAAAGTAATGATAGAGCTCAGGCAAACCTTTCAACAAATGGCTTGCTTAAAATCGCTGTTAATAAAAGAGGTTATATTCTAGGAGCTAGTATTGTCGGAGAGCAGGCTGGTGAGCTTATTACTCAGTGGACTTTGGCTATTAAAAATAAACTAAAAATCAAGCAAATAGCTTCACATATTGTGCCATACCCAACTCTTAGTGAATTAAATAAGCGCATAGCTGGATCATATTTTACACCGTCTCTTTATAGTGAGAAAGTTAAAAAAATAGTACGTTTGTTATTAAAATTTTAATTAGGAGCATTATGCTAGAGCAAAGTGTTAGACCCTGGTTTCAAAAGTATTTTATAAATGCTGTAGCGACATCATTATCAGCTTTAAATATAAAGCCAAATACTTTAACTATACTATCTCTTATTACAGGTTTTATAAGTGCTATATTAGTCTTATGGGTACCATGGTTAGCTGTGATATTTCTATTAATCTCAGGTTATTTAGATGTCTTAGATGGTAGTGTTGCAAGATTACAAAAATCTAATTCACCATTAGGCACAATGCTTGATATTTTATCTGATCGTTTTGTCGAGTCTTTTATTATTATCGCTATTTTTATTTATCAGCCAAAAATTGCTTGGGTTGGATTAATTATGATGATGTCGATAATTGTTTGTATAAGTAGTTTTTTACTTGTTGGAATATTTAGTCAACAACAATCATCAAAAAGCTTTTACTATTCACCAGGATTAATGGAAAGAGCCGAGACTTTTATATTCTTTATTGTGATGATTTTATTACCATCGACTGTATTGCCTCTTGGAATTTTATTTACTGTTTTAGTGTTATGGACAACTTTTTACAGAGTTTATGAGTTTTATAATCAAACAAAGGTCTAAAAGATGAGAAAAATAAATATATCCAAATATCTTCTGTTAGTTATACTTGCTTTGATAACTACATCTTTAAATGCTGCACCAAATGCGAAGTTGTGGGGCTATTGGGATAAGTCAAACTCATCATCAAAAGCAAAGATTGATTTTAAACCGTGGCAGAGTTTTTTAGATAAATACGTTGTACAGAAGGGGGATCAAACATTTGTTAATTATAGTGCTGTTTCAAAAAAAGATAAGCAAATACTTAATAAAGCAATAAATACTTATTCTAAGCTAGATATTTTAAAATATAATAAAAACCAACAGTTAGCGTATTGGATAAATATGTACAATATGTTGACTATTCGAGTTATTTTGCAACATTACCCAGTTAAATCAATTACAGATATTGATAAAAGTTGGCTTGGATATTCAAAAGTATGGGATCAAAATGTTGTCAAAATTAATGATAAAGAATTAACTCTAAATGATATCGAACATCGAATTATTCGTCCAATATGGCATGATCCAAGAGTTCACTCCGCTGTTAATTGTGCTTCTATTAGTTGTCCAAACTTATCTAGACAAGCTTATCAAGGCGATCAAATAAATGCACAATTAAACAGGTCTTTTACTACTTGGATAAATAGCTCCAATGGTTTTGAGTTAAAAGATAATAATATTTATATATCAAAAATATTTGATTGGTATGGTAGTGATTTTGGTGATCAGAAACAGATGCGTCAGTTTATTGCTGAATATTTAACAAGCAAAGTTAAAAAAGAAGTAATATTAGATAAAAGTAAAACTATTTACTATCAAAACTATAACTGGAATTTAAATCAGCTACCTACTTATGAAAAATAATAATTCACCAGTATCAAATTATTACACAGCAGGTAAAAAGGTAGGCTTTTTTGCTCTAACAGCAACTTTAGTAATGACTGAGCTAAATACCTCAACACTTATTGGCTTTTCTAGTCTTGGCTATAATTATGGTTTTTCAGCAATTTCACTTGGCTTAGTGTTTTTATTTGGATTATTTTTCTACGCTATTACAGTAGCAAAAAAATGGAAGAATTTTGATGCAATAAGTGTCACAGAGTATTTTGGCTATCGCTATAATAAAGCTTTTGGAGTTTTTGCAGCTATATGTTTATGGATCGCAATGTTAGGTTTTGGAGCAAATTTTATTCATTCAATAACTGTATGTTTAGAAGTGATATTTCCAGGATATTCTCAAGCATTAATTACTTTTATTGCTTGTTTGGTAATGTTTATAGCAACTATTAACTCAGGACTCAAATCAATCATCCAGATTGATAAGATAAGTTTTATTTTATGTTTGATATTATTTATATTTTTAGGCTTTTATTTTTACAAATATAGTCAGCAAGGAGGTGTTATAAATATTAAAAGCCATGCTAACTTACCAATCTCATTTACCTTGTCTTTAGCCGTATTAACTTGTTTTACTTATATTTTATCACCATGGTATGGTCAAAAGATTTTCTCTGCAAAATCATCAAAAGTAGCCTTTTATTCAATGCTTGTTACAGCCGTATTAGTTAGCTTATTTTATGTAATAGCTATTTTTATTACAGCTTGTTTTGCTAAGCAGTTAGATCTAGTAAATCCAGATTTAGCTTTAGCAAGCATTATTGCAAAAAAGTTACCATTGGCTATTCAGATTTATTTTTATATAGTGATATTTTTGATTGCTACAACAACTATCGCTGCTTTGTGGAATACTATGGCTTCAGTAATTTTTGCTCATAGTAATCATACAGAAACTACAAATTCAAATAGAGTTTTAGTGCTATTTATAGCTATATTAAGTTATTTAATAGCAACATTTTTTATTGATCATATTCTTGATAAGATGCTACTTTTTAATATACCTATAGCAGCATTATCTTTTAGTCTAATATATGGTTTCTATGGTAAGAGCAAAAATCTTATAGGTGCTGTATTAAGTACGATAGTTGGAATAGTTATTGCCGTAGTTTTGTATCTGATTTTTGATCAAGCAAACTTTGTATTTTATTGGGCCTTTTTATGTATTCCTATTATTTTTATAGTTGGATACTTACCTGTACTTATAAAGAAGCAGTAAAATTTTTCTAAAAATCATGTTAGATAGTCATTAAGTTTGGAATTGTTTTTAATATATAATTTTTGATATCATAAAATGATAACTTTATGAATTATCTCAGGAATTAAACTATGAAATATATAGGGTAGTGTCCACTAAATTGTGTCTGTAGCTAGTCGACTTTATAATTAAGTTGAAAGAAAAAATAAAGGACTAGCTAATGAAAGATATTAACTCAGAACTACAAAGAAATATACAAGATGTACTACACTATGATAGAGGTACTGCAGTAGAAAATATTGTCAAACTGTT
>NZ_VXKQ01000084.1 GCF_008711465.1 Francisella sp. SYW-9 | reverse complement strand
AAAAAAAAAAAAAAAAAAAAGAAAATAAAAAAGAAAAAAGAAAAAAAGAAAAAAGAAAAAGAAAAAAAAAAAAAAAAAGAAGAAGATAGAAGGAAAAAAAAAGAGAAAAAAAGAAATAGTGAAAAAGAAGGAAAGGAAAAGGAGAGGAATAAGAAGGAATAAGAGGATTAAAAATAAAAAGAAAAAAAGAAAAAAAAATAAAGAAATATGAAGAATAGATAAAAAAAAAAAAAAAGAGAAAAAAGAAAGAAAGAAAATGAAAAAGAGAAAAAAAAAAAAAAAAAAAAAAGAGAAAAAAAAAAAAGAAGAGAAAAAAAAAGAAAGAAAAAAAGAAAGAAAGAAGAAAAATAAGAGAGAAAAGAAAGAGGAAGAGATGAAAAGAAAAAAAAGAAAAAAGAAAGAAAAAAAAGAAGAGAAAAAAAAATTGAAAAACAAAAAAAAGAAAATATGTAGGAGAAAAACAAAAGAAAAGGAAGAAATAAAAGAAAAAGAAGTGAGAAAAAAAAGAAAGAAAAAAAAAGATCATGAAG
>NZ_VXKQ01000023.1 GCF_008711465.1 Francisella sp. SYW-9 | reverse complement strand
AGGTTCTGTCGCAAACTGCTAGTAGCATGAATTTATAGTATAATTTTATCACAGATTTTATTTCAAAATACAAATGATAGATTTCACAGGTAGACACTTTACCAAATTATTGATACTTCAAGCAATCAGATGGTATTTATCATATCCATTGAGTTATAGACATGTAGAAGAACTAATGAAAGAGCGAGGGGTTAAAGTAGACCATAGCACAATCAATCGTTGGGTTATCAAATATGCTAAAGAATTAGAGATAGTCTTTAGCAATAGTTTTAGAAAATATGGTAGTTATATAAGTTGGAAGATGGATGAAACCTACCTTAAACTCAAAGGTAAAGATGTTTATTTATATAGAGCTATAGATAAACACGGAGATACTTTGGAGTTTATGGTTAGTGAAAAAAGAAATGAAAAAGCTGCACGTAAATTCTTTAAGAAAGCCATTGGTAGGCATGGTTTGCCAGAGAAAGTAAATGTAGATAAATCTGGTGCTAATGAGGCTGCATTACTGACTATCAATATCTACTTATTTTTACTAGGGATATGGTTAACTCATGGTATTGAAATTAGACAAAATAAGTATTTAAATAATTTGATAGAGCAGGATCATAGAAGTATTAAACGATTGACTCGACCCATGATGGGATTTAAGTCTTGGGACTCCATGGAGTCCACTTTC
>NZ_VXKQ01000022.1 GCF_008711465.1 Francisella sp. SYW-9 | reverse complement strand
ATTTTATAATAAGTTCTTTGAGAAATATCATTATCTATTAAAATCTGAGATACCGTTTTTGTTTTTGAATCCTCTAAAACTTTTTTAATAATTTCTGGAGTGATTTTTTTTGGTCTACCAAATTTTTCACCATCTTTTAGAGCTTTACGTATACCTTCTTTTTGTCGCTCTTTTCTAATCTCATTTTCAAATTCTGCTACAGATGACAAGATATTAAAAGTTAGCATCCCAAAGCTGGTTGTAGTATCTATACTTTGATCAATTACTACAAAGTTGACTCCCTTATCTTTTAACTTTTTGATAATATGTCCTAAGTGTAGGGTGCTTCTAGCCATACGATCTAATCTTGTTATTACTAATGTGTCTTGTTCATCACGAACATAATCTAAACATTTTAGTAATTCTGGTCTATTTTGATCTACACCTGATAATTTTTCTTTGTATATTTTGGTACAACCATACTCTTTTAATTTGTCTATTTGTAAATCTAGTGATTGACCCACACTAGAAACTCTTGCATATCCAACTAAAGCCATAGGTTATTCACTCATTATTTCTATTACTTTTTTATCAAGACAGCTCAACATAAAATCAAACATTTCCTGATGATTATGAGATTCATAAAAGTTAAGCATTTTTTGATTAAATTCTAATTGTCTTTTTGCAGGTACATTTATTACAGGGTATCCATTCATCAGTAAATTACCATTCATTATAAATCTACCCATTCTCTTATTCACATCATAAAAAAATTGGTATCTAGCCATTTCTAGGAATATAAATATTGATTGTTGGTATATATTACTGATCTCGAGGGCTTGTTTTATCATAAGGTCAAAATACTTGTCTAAATCTTTAGCTTTCGGTGGTAAATAATCAGTACCTGCTATTGTTACACCACCACTTCTAAAGCAACCCCATTCTAATGCTTCATATTTTCCTGCAATATCATGTATAGAAATAATATATTCTTTAGTAAGCTCAAATTTATTAGATTCGACATCAGCAAATATTTTTTTCCAAGCATTTGATTGATTTAATGTAATCTCTTGATCATGTAATTTATGTCCACCTACAGTGATACCTTCAAGTAATGTTTGTACCTCTGGCAATGTGAAATTTATACCTTCTAGGTTTACTGCATCATATACTAATTCAGCTAAGGATCTTTTAGCTAGCATAAGAGCTACTTTTTTATTTGGTTTAATATTAAACATTATATTAATATTTAAGGTTTAAGTATAAGTGTATTATACCCTAAATTAGTATAATACTCTATCATAATAAATTAAATTGGATACAAAAGTATACTTTTGTATACCATCAAATAGTTAAGAAAAAATTATAGAGATATTCTATATTAGAAATTCTCTAGTATTTATTATTAAAATACTCTAGACTCTCGAAATAATGAATTATGTATTATAATTATTGCATAATATGTGGAAAATAGAGCAAACAGATAGTAAAAAATATCCGTACAGCATACAGCTTAAATATAGAGATAAGTTGGATTTAACTATTTATTCAAATAGTAAATGGCCAGAGCAAGATCAATCAGTATTTTGTGTTAAAGCTGAAATATCTAGTATTAGATGGTTAGAAGATAAGACTAAAGTGTCTGTAACTTTAGATCGCAAAGTTAATAAAAAATGTGAATTTAGATTTGTAAAAAAATCTTATAAAAATAAACCTGGAGAATATGAGCAAATATTCTTTAGATCTAAACAAGATGAAAAGTCTATATCCTTATGGAAGGTTGCAAAAACAGATAGTAAGAAGTTTCCTTATCATATAGCAGTATCAGAGAATAATAAAACATCCTTATCCTTATTAACTCAAGATAAATGGCCTGGAGCTAGTGGTAATATCTTTTGTATTAGAGCGGAAGATTCAGACATTTCTTTAGAAGAAGTAGTTGAGGAAGTACCAGTAGTTTTTGTTAAGAAGCTAGGCAAAAGATTAACTATTCTTTTAGATCGTGGACAGCGAAAGCGTTGTGAATTTTTATTTATACGTAAAAAATATAAAACAAAAGATGGTGATTACGAGCAGATATTTTTTAGAACTCAGCAAGGAATTAATCAACATAGAACACGGGGTAACTTAAGTTTACAGCCTAAATCCAAGGAGCTTGAAGTAATAATCGATAGTAATGAAAGATATCCTTGGAAATTTGGCGAGCATAATATTCAAAGAAAGAATCTGAGTGTAGGTGATTATGCATTATTAATTGATAATGATATATCTGCTGTAGTTGAGAGAAAAACTTTTGATAATATGGTATCTGATATTAGTAGAATACAAGTACTTCATCAACAACTAAATGAGCTATCAACGTATAATCATTCAGCCGTCGTCATTGAGGCTCAGTATGGAGATTTTTTATCATCTGTAAAAATAGGTAAATATTCATCTGTTGCTAATATGGCAAGAGCATCAGCTGAAATAACTGTTGTACACCCTAACTTACCAATTATTTATGCGGGTAATCGTAAAGAGGTTAATCATTGGTCATTAAGATTTTTTGAAGGAGTGCTTAAGAAACAAATAGGAGAGACTAATAATCTTATTGCTACTGTAGCGGCTAAAGCAAGAAATACAAAAGCAGATCCATTATGGCTAAGAGTTAAAAAAGTGATATTAGAAGAAATGCCTAATGAATTCACATTTACTGATATTAAAAGTCATTTTACTACATTATCTGATGGCCAGGTTCGTACTCAATTGTCACAACTGAAGAAACAAGAAGTTATTCGAAATGAGGGTAGGGGCAAAGTAAGTAAATGGATTAAGCTACAAAACAGATTTAAAGATTAATCTAAAGGCTTAAATAATACATTTAGATCATTAGCTTTAAGAGGTTTTTTAGTATTTTGATTTTCAGATAATAAACCTTCAACAAGACTCTTTTTCTTTTGTTGCATCTCTAATATAGTTTCCTCAACTGTACCTTCAGCTACTAACTTATATACAAATACAGGCTTATCTTGTCCAATACGGTGAGCTCTATCTGTAGCTTGATTTTCAACAGCTGGGTTCCACCAAGGATCATAATGAATAATCGTATCAGCAGCTGTAAGATTTAATCCAACTCCACCAGATTTAAGACTAATTAAAAATACAGGAGTGTTTCCTTCTTGGAATTTCTTAATAGGAGTGGCTCTATCTTTAGTACTTCCTACTAACTTAACATATTTAATTGATTTACTATTAAGTTCTTGTTCAATAAGGGAAATCATTGATGTAAATTGAGAAAATAGTAATATTTTTCTACCTTCTTCAATCATACTTGGAATTAGCTCCATCAACAGATTAAGCTTAGCAGAATGTCCATGTGCTTTCGCAGCCGATTTAATTTTTAATAGTCTTGGATCACAACAAGTTTGTCTAAGTTTTAAAAGGGCATCTAAAACAATAATATGACTTTTTTGTAAACCTTGCTTAGAAATAGCTTCTCTAACTTTCTTATCCATTGCAAGTCTAATACTTTCATAAACATCTCTTTGAGGCCCCTCTAAAGAAGTTGTTTTGATTATTTCTGTTTTAGGAGGTAAATCAATAGCAACTTGAGATTTTGTTCTTCTTAATAAGAATGGTTTTATTCTATTGGCTAAAGCATTACGTCTACTAATATCATTATGTTTTTCTATAGGAGTTTGGAATAATCTTTTAAATTTATCAGTAGTGCCTAATAGTCCAGGGGCTAAGAATCTAAACTGTGACCATAATTCACCTAGATGATTTTCTAGAGGTGTACCAGTTAGGCATAATCTATGCTTTGATTTTAAATCATAGATTAATCTAGTTACTTTAGCCTTATGATTTTTTATAATCTGAGCTTCATCAAGAATTATATAATTAAATTTATATTCTTTAAGAACTTCTTGGTCTCTTATCACTAATGGATATGAGGTTATAACAACATCATAATCATTTAGCTTATCGAAATGTTCTTGGCGTTTATCTCCATGTAATACTAATACTTTTAAGCTAGGAGCGAACTTTTCAGCTTCCATAGCCCAGTTAGCAACCAAGCTAGTAGGAGCAATAATAATACTAGGATGTTCGGGCTTGTTATTTTTTTCAATTACTAAATTAGCTAATGTTTGTATAGTTTTACCTAAACCCATATCATCAGCTAATATACCACTTAATTCATATTCATTTAGAAAACGTAGCCAGTTAACACCTTGTTGTTGATATGGTCTAAGCTTAGCATTAAATTCTTTTGGTAGCTTAGCTTTTTTAACACCTTTGAATGATTTTATTTTATTGCCAAGCTCTCTTATTTTTTTACTTCCTAACCAAGAAAAATTATCAACTTGGATAGCTTTCTCTAAATTATCTAACTGAGAAGCTGATAAGTTAGGTAATATTAATAAATCATCTTTATTTAAAGGCTTATCATCATATAGCTCAGTTAATATAGCTAGAATACTTTTAATTCTAGAAGCAGAGATTAATAAGTTACGACCTTCGCTAAGAGAAATTGATATTTTATGATTATCATCTAAATTCTGTATATCTTCGAGATCGTTGTTTTTAAGGTATTCAACTATTAAAGGCAAAAGATTAACTTTTTGATCATCAATCATTACCCCTAGGTTTAAACTAAACCAATCATATTCAGATTCTCCAAGCTCTGAGTACCATTCAAGCTCCTCTTCCTCAAAAGTTTCTAATTCATAATCATCATCGGCTTTAATAATCCAACCTTTTGCTTTTAATTTAGGTATTTCATCTTCAATGAAAACGAGTGATTCCACTTCTGAGCCAATATAATAAATATCTTCATCATCAAAGTCATAATCAACTATTTCTTTTATTTGCTCAATTTTTTTAAGCTTTAAGTTTCTAGTTAATACATTGGTATATTTAACTTCTGTTTCAAAATCTCTGTATATTTTTTTAAGTTGGTTAATAGAGAAAATATTATTTTCAGTATAGTCACTTGGAATAATATTTTTACCATATTTAAAATACAGTTTAGCTACGGTAATTTCGGTTTCTTCAGGATAGCCATAGTAGTATGAATATTTATTATTTTTTCTTTTATATTCTATTGCAGCTAGACATTCTGATAGGTGAAGACAGGGGATAGGTTCGATCTTTTGAGTATCAATAGCATTATTTAATACTGGTTGTGGTAAATTATTATCTATACTTTTAATAGCCTTACTAACTTCATTAATTTGACTTAAAGGAATTGGTGGTGCTAATAAAAGCTTTCTAAGAATATTTTCTTCAATATCTGTTTGTATTAATCCAATTTCATTGTCGGATAAATACCACAATGAAGATATTTTAAATGCTGAAAGATCTAAGTCACAGTCTGCTGTTAAATATTGAGTTCCATCATCATTAAAAGCCCATTTAGTTTTAGTCTGGATAGAATCAGATAATTCTATAGGAGGATTATCCTTATTAAGATAGAAGCATCGTCCTGTATTAATAATTTGTTTAAGTAACTCTTCTGATTCAGGAGTTTTAAATATAAATATTTTTTCTTGTTCTGATGACTGCCATGTTTTATTGAAAATAATCTTATGATCTACTGCCGTCAAAGCTTTTTGATGAGTTTTATTATCTACTATAAACTTCTTATCAGCCCCAAACTTTCCAGATTTAAGTCTTCTTGCAAGATTTAAATTTAAATAAAGTCGGTCATTACTAATTGAGAGAATGTATAAAAGCTCAAATGGAGGAGATTTTTTAACTTCTTTTTTTTCTGTAATAGGAGAATTGTTACTTAAAGTACTTAACCAAGATGACACACTACTATTGGTTTCATATTGTTCTTTATTATTTAAATAATAAAGAGCTAAAGCTGCTGCATGTACACAATTATTTTTATTACATGAGCAATTAGTATTAAGCTTACTGTTATCTATCCGACTAAAATATGAATATGGATCATTATTTTTAATTTCAGTACGAAATTCATCAATATTACCTATTATGCTGTAATATCCATTATATGTAATTTTAATTTTCGGAGTTTGATTTAATAAAGTTTTAGAGTCAGCTATTATTTTACTAGTAAATGTTGAACTAAGTAAATCTGTTGTAATATCCATTTTATATAATTCTTTTTTTGTTCTATGGCGTTCCCGAGATGATTCGAACATCCGACCTATCACTTAGGAGGTGATTGCTCTATCCTACTGAGCTACGGGAACATAAATTATTATTATTTCTTTAACCATTTTTCAGCACTATTTTCATTCAAAAATGTTTTAAATTCACCACTCATAATATGCCTAAAAAATCCTAAACAAACTTGAACCCATTTTTTATTAGTAACAATAGCTACTCTATCAAACTTATTTCTGTTTTTGATATAGGTCTTTAAATCATCTATAACAGCTTTAAGTTCAATACCTTTCATATCATTCATGACAACCATTATCTTAAACTTATCATCTTTAGCTAACTTCTCAATACTAGGGATTAAGCTATTAATATAGTCAGCGTGTAGTAGTTTACCTTTAGCAACTATTTTTGTATAACCATTTTCTGTAGTAATAATAAACATATATTTCCAAGTTTTAGGTGATTAATCTTTGTTTTAAATAGGTAAGGCGATCATTTTGTTTAACATTTCTAACAGCCATTGAGATGGCTTTAGCTTCTCCAATAAGTATAACTAGTTTCTTACCTCTAGTAACTCCAGTATAAATAAGATTTCGTTGTAGTAGCATATAATGTTGCATAGCTATTGGTATAACTACTACAGGATATTCAGAACCTTGTGATTTATGTATCGAAGTAGCATAAGCTAAGTCAATTTCATCAAGCTCTGTAATATCATACTCAATATCTTTATCTTCGAAGTCTATTATAACTGTAGTATTTTCATGATCAATAGATTTAACTATACCAAGATCGCCATTGAATACTTCTTTATCATAATTATTAACTAGTTGTATTACCTTATCCCCAACACCAATAGTTAATCCAAATTTAGTTATACTAGCAATTGGATTAGGGTTTAGTTCTTTCTGTAATTCAATATTTAAGGATTTAGCACCTAAGCCACCCCTATGCATAGGAGTCAATACTTGAATATCATTATGAGTAAAACCAAAAGATTGAGGTATTTTTTTACTAACTATATTGATTAAAGCATCGTGGATAACATCGGGGGCTAAGTGAATAGTATAGAAATCAGTCTTTATATTTGGTAGGGTTTTGAATGGAGCTTTACCTTCATTTATTTTATGAGCATTAACTATTATTTGAGAAGTTTTAGCTTGTCTGAATATTTCAGTAAGTCTAGCTACAGGTACTATATTAGAATCAATAATATCAGCCAATACTTTACCAGCACCAACAGAAGGTAACTGATCTATATCACCAACTATTAATATACTAGCATGATCAGGTATAGCTCTTAATAAACTATTCATTAAAAGAACATCAATCATAGATGATTCATCTACAACTACTAAATCAGTTTTAAGTTGATTGTGTGTATCATGCTTGAATTTGCTAGTGGTAGGGTCAAACTCTAAGAGTCTATGTAATGTTTTAGCTTCTAACCCTGTTGATTCAGATAATCTTTTAGCAGCTCTACCAGTAGGAGCACATAAAAGAACTCTAGCTTTAGTCTTAATAATTTTAATAATACTATTTACTACAGTAGTTTTACCAACACCAGGGCCACCTGTAATACATACTACTTTATTCTCTATAGCCATTCTTACAGATTGTTCTTGAGAGCTTGATAGGTTAAGCCCAGTTTGTTTTTGAACCCATTCTAAAGCAGCATCAATATTATCAATATTCCAACGCCTTTGATTATTTGAAAGTCTTTTAATATTAGATGCTACACCAACTTCAGCATAGTATAGCCAGTTAATATATAAGCAATCCTTATCATTAATAATCTCAGGTATTAAATTATCCAATTGCTTTTCTAACTCTATAGCTTGCTCAATGATATCACTATGGATATCAAGCATTTCTTCAGAGGCTTTTATAAGTTTATCTTTCTCAATAGCACAATGTCCATCAGAATTAATTTCTTGAATAACATGCAATACACCAGCTTGTGCTCTAAGAATAGAATCATGAGGTATACCAATCCTTAAAGCTAACTGATCGGCAGTTTTAAAACCAATGCCATGGATATCTTTAGCTAGACAATAAGGATTATCTTTAATTTTAGCTATAGCATCATCACCATATTTTTTATATATTCTAGTAGCTCTAGCTGTACCAACGCCATGGGACTGTAAATATACCATTATATTTCTAATTGATTTTTGTTCATCCCATGCATTAATGATAGTAGCTACACGTTTAGGACCAATACCATCTAGTTCTAATAGCTTATTGGGAGTTTGTTCAATGACATCAAATATAGTATCTCCAAACCCTTTAACTAAAACCTTAGCAAAAGCTGGACCAATACCTTTAATTAATCCAGAACCTAGGTATTTAGTAATTCCTTCTAGGCTAGTAGGTTGGATTACTTGAATATTATTAGCTTTAAACTGTCTACCATATCTCTTATCATTAAACCAAAAGCCAGTAGCTTCTATATATTCTCCAACATGAATAACAGCACAAACGCCAGTTATAGTAACTAGATCTCTAATACCTTTACAGTTTACTTTGAATATACCAAATCCAGTTTCTTCACTTTGAAAGGTGATTCTTTCTAATGTACCATTGAGTGTTTCAAGCTGGATCATCACTTAAATAGTGGATTTAAAAAGGGAGATTATCAAGATCAGGATCAGGGCTATTGATCTCCTCAAATGAAGGGACATTATCACTAGCAGTTTTACCCTTAGCCTTAGCATAGTCATCGTCAATCTTTTCATTAAGAGATTTACTATTTTGTTGAGCTTCTGGATAATTATCATAATCAGGAGTAGGGCGACTATCATGATTAGAACTACCTAATAATTGGAAGTTATTAGCAACTATTTCTGTAGAGTATTTTGTTTCTCCAGAATTATCTTGCCATTTATTAGTTCTAATTCTACCTTCAACATATAAAGCATCACCTTTCTTACAATATTGTTGAATCACTTCAGCGCCTTTACCAAAGATAACAACTCTATGCCATTCAGTTAAAGTTTCTTCTTTGAATACTTCATTAGTAGCTAAACTAATAGTGGCAACAGTAGTACCACTTTGAGTTTGTCTTACCTCGGGATTATTACCAAGTCTACCAAGAAGAATAACTTTATTAACAGTACCTTTAGCCATTAACAGCTTCCTTTAGATTTTTACCAGCTTTAAAATGAGGAACAGTAGTAGCTTTGATTTTAATAGTTTCACCAGTTTTTGGGTTTCTACCATCTCTAGCAGCTCTTTTTTTAGCTTGGAATGTACCAAAACCTACAAGAGTTACATCTTCTTTCTTTTTAAGTGAATGAGTTACAGCATTAGTAAAAGCTTTTAAACATTTCTCAGCATCAGTTACAGTTATATCAGCTTGTTTAGCAATTTCATGTACTAATTCGTTCTTATTCATACCATCATCCTCTTTATTTATGTGGTTACAAGTTTAACTATATAACAAAATATAAATTAGTGTAAAGTGTAAATTGAGTTGATAGCTTGTAATAATGTTTAAAGATTCCAGTTCTACGCATATTAGGGGTATGGCTTAGATATCTGTTTAATATGTAAAATGACAATATTTGACCAGATATACTGCGTAGAAGTGATATTCTACGAAGTATCTGTTATTGACACATAAATAAAAATGTATATACTTAATGTATATTATTATTAATAATGAGTACGAGGTTAGATATGCTTACTAAATTATTTATGAGTGGAAACAGTCAAGCAGTTAGAATTCCTAAAGAAATGCAGTTTAAAGTAAAGGAAGTTGATATTAATAGAATAGGAAATTCTATAATTATTACAGAAATTCCTGAGAATTGGGAGAATGTGTTTAAATCCCTTGATCCTGCACATGACTTTTTTGATAAAGGTAGAAAGCAACCGAAGATGGATGAAAGGGATGCATTATAATGAAAGTCATGCTAGATACTAACATTTGTATATATATATTAAAGCAACAACCAAAATCTGTATTAGAGCATTTTAAGAAATATGAAATGGGAGATATAGGTATCTCATCAATAGTATATGCTGAATTGTTACATGGGGCTTTTAAGAGCAAGTGGGTTAATCAAAATCTAACAAATATTCATAATTTCGTAGCAGCCCTTCAAATTGTAGATTTTAATAGGGTAGCTGCAGTTGAATATGGCAGAATTAGATCAGATTTAGAAAAGTCTGGAAACATTATTGGAGCTAATGATCTATTGATCGCGGCTCATGCTAAGTCTTTAAATATACCTTTAGCTACTAATAATACTAAGGAATTTAAAAGGGTTGAAGATTTGGTTTTATTAAATTGGGTGTGAGGTGAAGTGAAGAGTTAATGTTTATTTCTCTATTTATTCTTAAAATAGAATGCTTTACTATTAAAATCTCCAAAAGATGTTTTTAGATAACTATCAATATCTAAATCTTTTTGTTTTCTTCTACCAATACTACTTTCAATTTTGTTTTTATGGATTTCTAATTCTTTTACTTGACTCTCCGTTATGGAATACCTAAACTTAGTTCCTATCATGTTTTTTTCAATCCTCTCAATTCTAAGATCTCTTACATATCTATAGAGTGTATTTCTACTTACACCCCATTTAGTTTCCAACTCTTTAAAGCTAATGATTTTTTCTTCCATAAATATTGTCCTTAATGAAAATCAAAAGACCTATCTCTTTGAATTTTTTGTTGTTCTTGTTGGTCTTTACCTTCGGAACTAGCGGTTTGCCGCCAAATTACATTTTCAGTTCAGATAAGTAATTTATTAATAACTTTATTATATTTTCCATGTGCTTTAGTAATACTAAGTTTATAATATATCTCCAAATAATCAGCTGCCTAATATTAACTTGAAGATCTTTGATAATAGTGAAGAGCGAAAGCTGTTTAAGGAGTTTTAGGAAATAATTAAAACTATTATAAGTTAAGCTGTTTTAATTTTAATAGCGCATGGTTTACCTCTATTCTCACCATTTTCAAAAGTGACTTTTTCGCCGTCACGTAGACCCCTTAGACCTGAGTTTTCTAGTTCACTGATATGAACAAATACTTCTTTGCCACCATCTTGCGGTTCTATGAATCCAAATCCTCTATCATTATTAAAAAATTTAACTGTTCCTTGTCTCATCTTAGTATTCCTTTAAGTTTATGATTTTATATACTCGTTATGTGATATTGATTTTTTAAAAAACTTAACGAATTTATGATGAGATAGAATATTAAAAATAAACGTCTGATAATATTTAGTCGTAGTAATTAAATAAAGTTACAATATAGAATAACTAGTACTAATTGTACTTTAATATATTCAAATAGTACATTTTTATTTAATGTATTGAAAAAATAATTAAAATAGATTGTACCAAAATACAAGAATTACGTAATTTATCTTAAGCCATAAGTCTTTTATTTATTTTATTTAAAAGGATTTGAGATTCAGCTTTAGATACTCCACCCATAGTTGTACCCTTAATGTATAGTTTTGCTTGATTTGGATTACCTGCTACTGGGCTAATAGCAAAATCAACTTTCTTACCTTGAATATTTTGAGCCTCTATCATATGAGTATTATCTTTACTATCAGTTTCAGTTTTAATAACTGTATATCCTGACGAGTTTAAAACATCATTAACAGCTTGAGTAACTTCATTAGGAGTTTTCTCATATGCATTAGATGCATCAGGATCATTCATCCAGCCATATGCCATATATCCAACAGCAGCCCCAGCTAAAGCTAAACCTGTGATAGCCATCTGTGTATTGCTACAACTTGTTAAAGCAAGTGTAGATATACCAAGAGCTACAAAGAGTTTTGTTGTCTTTTTCATTATTTTTCTCCATTTATTTGTTGTTTATCATTTTTCATTATAGGTTTACCTTTTGAATCTGCAAATGTTCTTTCACATTGAGGGTATCCTGTGCATCCCCACCATTTGCCTTTCTTACCATCTCTTTGGATAAGATCAGATCCACAATCAGGGCATTTTTCTTTAGATATTTTAGGTTGTACGGGTTTACCTCGACTATCTTCTAAAAATGTTTCACATCCATTTTTGATTTCACTACACATCCAATAAAAGCCTTTCTTTGGAGGCTTTGATTTTAAACGTATTAATTCACTTTGACATTTAGGGCAAGGATGTTGGACGAATTTCTTAACATTTCCTTTTTGACCTATTATAAACTCTACATTTTCAGTAGTAAGATCAGCTATTTCTTTAATGAAAGTCTTATAATCATATTTACCTTTAGCTATCTGTGATAGCTTTTGTTCCCATTCAGCTGTAATAATTACAGAGGATAGCTCATCAGGTAATTGTTTAATTATTTCTCTACCTTTATCTGTAGAAATAATACTCTTACCTTTTTTAGTTATATAAACTCTCTTTTTAAGAGTTTCTATAACATCAGCTCTTGTAGCTTCAGTACCAATACCTTGTACTTCAGCTAACATTTCCTTAGCTTCCTGATCTTCAACCCTACGACCGCAGTTTTTCATAGCGGATATTAATGTAGCATCTGTATAGTGAGCTGGTGGAGTAGTTTTCTTATCTAGTATTTTCAAAGATTTGCAAGGTAGTGATTCTCCTTGCTCTACTTGAGGTAATTCTTTAGAATTATCATCGTCTTCTTCTTTGGTTGGTTTAATAACCTGTTTCCAACCTAAAGAAGTAGGCACTATCCCTTTAGTAGAAAATTGCTCTTTTTCACATTCCAAAGCTATGAAAGATTCATTATACTTGTAATTACCCATGAACTGGGCAATGTAGTATTTAACAATTAATTCATATACTTTCCTTTCGTGCTCAGTCATGGCATCAAGATTAATATTAGGATTTGTAGTAGGTATGATTGCATGGTGAGAGCTTTCTGCTACTTTCTTATCGTTCCATACTCTAGATACAAATGATTTATCACATTTATCTATTACATCATCAAAGCCTTTTAGATTAGATAATATAGTATCTATATCTGACTTTTGAGATTCAGGTAGATAACCACAGTCTGTTCTAGGATAAGTAGTAGCTTTATGTTTTTCATATAATGATTGGGCTATATCTAATACCTTTTTAGCATCATAACCAAATTGAGTATTAGCTAGCTTTTGTAATTCTGATAATGATAAACAAAGAGGGGCTTTTTGTTCTTTAGCTTTTTTTGTTGCTTCTATAACTTTAGCATCCTTGCCTTTGCATTTTTCAACTACAGCTTTAACTATAGATTCATCTAAACATCTACCTTCTTCATCACCTTTAGCTGATTCAGGGACTACCCAATTAGCCTCAAGATCTCTAAATATACCAGTGATACCAAAGAAGTCTTTTGATTTAAAATTCTCAATTTCTAAATCTCTTTCAACTACTAATCTAAGAGTTGGTGTTTGGACTCTACCTACTGAAAATACATTGCCGTAGCCACCATATACCAAAGAGCAAGCTCTTGTATAATTAAATCCAGCTATCCAGTCAGCACGTTGTCTACCTAGCCCAGCATGAAATAGTGGTTCAGTCTCTAATCCATCTTTAAGGTTATTCAAAGCTTTTCTAATAGATGCATCATCTAATGCAGATAACCATAATCTTTTAATTGGTCCAGTATATCTAACATATCCTAGGATAAGCCTAGCTATTAATTCACCTTCTCTATCAGCATCGGTTGCTATTACAACCTCAGAAGCTTTAGCTATACAATCTTTAACTATGGCTAATTGTTTTTTAGATGATTCATTTTGTGATAATTTCCATACCTCAGGAATAATAGGTAAATCATTAAGATCCCATTTCTTATATTTCTCATCATACTTATCAGGATCAGCTGGTTGTAAGAGATGCCCAAAGCCCCATGTTACTAGAATATTATTACCCTCAAGATAACCATCATGTTTAGTTTTACATCCTAAAATATTAGCTATATCTCTACCCTGAGAGGGCTTTTCTGCTATAAATACTCTCATGCTTTTCTCCTGGACTTTAGATAGTTATCTATATATTCAATTACACTTTCTAAATTCGTTTGGCTTTTAATAATTTGAATAGCCTCTTCAATACTAAGACCATTATCAAGTAACCAATGAAATTTCTTAATAATATCTTTAGCTGAAAAACCAGCAACTGGATTATGAGTATTCATTTTCTATCCTATATAATTCTTTGTAATTTCAGCTCGAGAATGTCCCAGTTCTTGAGATATCCATATACGAGCTTGCTTGTCTAATATCTTTTGTTCTTTAGTTAAATTCTTTCTAGCTGGACCACCTGCAATAGGACTAGCCCAGCCTGTTATTTCATTATACCTTTTTTGGGCATAAGCGTGCCTTAAACCATGTAAATTATAATAACCTTGAAGGCGTGTTACTCTGTCGTATAACTTTCTTTGTTGGATATAGGTTTTATCTGTCGGTATTAATGATTTATTACTAACAAGTTCAAGAGCTTTGTTTATAGCATCAAGCTGGGATTGTTTTTCGATCTTTATTGTTCTACCAACCCCACCTTTAGTCCAGGCAGCATCTAAGGTTAAGTAATTAGCCCCATGTAAATCTGTATGTAATGCTTTACTAGGAATTATTTTCAAACATTCCTCTCTACGTAAACCAAATTCTTTTTGCAGCTCTATAGAAGCTCTTAAATATTTATCATTGAATTTGTCTAAATCAATTTCAGTAATCGCTTTATTTTGAGTAGGGACATAGCTTCTATTAGGAATCCCATAATCCTTATTATGTTCTTTAATGATACCTGGTCTTTCTATTTTATTAGCTAATAGCCTAAAATCAGATAATCTATTTTTGATTGATCCAATCGATAATCCCTGATCCATCCAGTATTTAGTTAAAGCATCAATGTGTTTAGATTGAATATTTTTGATATTCATGATTTTATACCCTAAAGTATGTAGGTCTTTAGCTGATTTACAAAGTCTTTCTCTCATACTATTTTGAGTGGCATATGATTTATCATTAACTGAATGTTTGATAAATTGGATTATAGAGTATCTTGCTCTTTTAAATTTAGTATTACTCATGAGAAAGCTACCTTGATAAGATCCTTCTTATTTCTAAACCCAGTAAGACTTAAAAGCTGCTCATATATTTCTTTTTTACTGCATCCTTTGTTCTGAAAGTTATAATAATTCTTTTGGATGAAGAATTTTCTTAAATCAGCTTTTTTAGGTATATCATTTAAAATTAATTCAGTATGATAAAGAGCTACAATGTCACATAGCGGAATAATATTTAGTAGGGTATCTTTGCCATTTAAATAGTTTAATCGATTATCTATAGCTTGGCGTTGATTATCTGATACTATGGGTATGAACCTATCATTAGAATTAAAAGCTAATCTTTTATTAATATATAACTCTTTAGTTTTTAAAGATTCAGATAAATTAATCTTGATAGATTCTAATTTTGTTAATCCAAAGTATAGTTGAAACTCTAAAATTGTGTGAGAAAGAGGGTGGTGTACTTTATGTACTATATCTTCTGATATATAAACAAAGTCTTTTGGCTGATTAAGCTTTGTTAAATTTAAATCTTTGGCTCTAGGTATATTAATATCAGATCCTAATAGTTTTAGGAACCAAACTAAGATTGCGCGTTTATTCATAATTGTAGATACAGTATTGCCCTTACCATGCCAGTAATCTAGCAGGGCGATTAAATGATCATTAGTGAAAGAAAAATAAGATTTAATAGGTATACCAATGTAAATAATATCATTGGTTATACTTTGAAGTAAGTTCTTACGAACTTTTTTGAAATTGTAAGTACCTTGTCTATTATTATCAAGGACTTTAAA
>NZ_VXKQ01000021.1 GCF_008711465.1 Francisella sp. SYW-9 | reverse complement strand
TTTTGTTCATGGAACCTAATCTTACCTATTGACGCTAGCGAAAAGTTTTAGTTTTGATAAAATTGTTTTGATAATTTTTTAATGCCTTTTTTAATAGCGTAATAAGATCTTCTAGAAATATTATGTTTGTCTATAATTTCTTGGACACTTAGAGGCTTTGTTTAAAGCATATTTAAAGGCTTTAAGTAATCCAAATCTATTCAAATAAATCAATGTTACTAATAAAACAGAATTAACTAATATAGCTATACTTGATGAAACAAAGCTCCTGAAAACAAAAAATTTACTTTTTAGCAGATTCTTTAAAGTGATTAAAACAATATAATTAATTATATTCGCCACAATCATTATAAAAATTCCCATTATTGCCACAATAGGAATAAATCCTAATATATATCTAAAATCTGCTTGATGAGACCAGTCTTTAGGATATGGTAGTTGTATAATAAACAGAGCCAATATAACAAAAAGTAGATCACAGAAACATCTCATACTTATTGTGATAACATATGGTTTTCGCCCAAAAAGTTCTGCGATTATGTCTAATATAGGATACATTAATGTTGCAATCATTACTGAAGCTGGAAATTGAATATAATTATTTATAAATACTATTTTTGATGATGCCACTCCGGATATCATATCTAATGCTATAAATACTGCTAAAAGTATACCAAAAATAGCTCCGTTATTAGTCAAATATAAATAATGGGTGTATCTTCTAGCCATATGCAATTTTTCTCATAATATAATACTTATGCTTATTATATACAGTTAAAATAAACAACATCAAATAATTTTGTAGAAATACTAAAATATTAATTGTCTACAGGGAATATGACCTAACTTAGATTTAAAATGAATAATTATTTAAATCTTATTAGAATATTCTTTTAGCTGATTTCTGAAAAGTGCTACTCTACTCTTAAGTTTAGGGCTATCCCAGCTTTTATATACACTGTCACAAGCCTGTTCAATAACATCTATAGAATAATTATTAAATATATTTTTTATGTCATTTTCTGTCAATCCTAAATCATCACTCAATAATATCTCATTAGCCTTATTACTAAGATTATCAGGAATTAAAGTATTTTTTGTTTCTGGTGATTTTGATTGTTTAATTAAAGTATCTAACCTAATATCATTAAGGCTATTATTTTTTTCTTTTATAAAAAACATGATTGAGGTTATCTTTCTGCCTGTTTTTTCTTCTGAAAATGAAACATCTAAATTTGACAACATATTAATCTCATCAACTCCTTTTTTTAGAAACATCTCTTTAAATTTAGAATATCTAGAAAGATAACATTCAGGCATTTCAAAAATTTTATGTAAGTACACCACATCAAAATCAACAATTAAAGAGCTTTTAAAAGTCTTTTGCCTATCATATTCAGATTTAAGAAATAAATACAGCCTAGATGAATATTTACTTTTAAATTGTAGCAAAGTTGGTAACTTAGCTTGTACAAATTCATCTTTAAGCTCTAAAAGAAAAGGTTTTAAGTTTGGATCAAATTTTGCTTTTATCTGGCCAGAGCCTTTTATATATTTTAAACTACTAAACCAAGATGTTGTTAATATTTCTTTATTATCTTCTATAGTTATAGTTTTTCCCACAAGTGCTTGTGCAAACTCTTTATATTGTTTATAATTTTTTTGAGTTAATTCTCTATTCTCTAACTCACTTATATGTATATTATATTCAAAAAAATCAGTATCTTCTTTATTTATCTGAGAAACCATTAAATAAATAAAATTTTGCTCCTCTTTACTTAAACTATATCTACCTTTAATAAGTTTATTATGGGCAGCTAAATTACTATTATTACCTAACCTCTTCATAACACCTAAAAATAAGTAACAGTGTTTTTAATATATTATGAATTTTTTTTAATTGCAACATTTAATATAAAAAACCATTATAAACACGGGAATTAATTCTAGAAAAGTATCACATATAAACAACAAACTTATAAAAAGGTGTTTTTAAAGTATAAAAAGGTATCTTGACTTATAAAAAAGTGTTCTTAACTTATAAGAAAGTGTCTATCCATGAAGCTACGCTTATAAAAAGGTGTTTTTAAAGTATAAAAAGGTGTTTTTAGCTTATGTAAAAGCTTATATTTAAAAGCTTTTAGCTTTTTATAATCTATTTAAATAAATAGATAAACTATTCAATATAAATAGTTATTTTTTATTCCATAAATATCAGGATAAAACTGCTGTAAAAATATGATTAATCAATAGTGAATCTAATTTGGGATAAAGGTAGTTTAAAGTCACAGAGTTTTAAAACACCTTTTTATAAGTTATTTATATTTTTTAATGATAATCTCTAAATCAGCATTAGTTAAATCATTTAAATAACGAATAGCTATTTTTACAATATCAGAGTTAGATGTTTTATAATAATTACTTTTAATAGATAAAGACTCTATAATATCTTTTGTTTCTTCATCTAACGAAAATGTGACTCGCTTATACTTTTTAGTATTTTTAATTATCTTATTATCATTGATATCTGTTACATGATTACTATCTGCTGAATTAATAAATTCATCAATAAGAGATTTTTTATTTTGTCTATTTTTTATTTTCATAAAAATCCACCTTCCAAAAATTCCATAACTTACATAAGTTATGTAAGTTTCATATATTGCATAATTTATTTAAAATTATAAATTTCATTCACTATTTTTTTTATTTCTTTAGCGGCTTTACTATTATTTATTTCAATAACTCCTTTACCTAAATATGCAGTATCTCTATATACTTTTCTATCACTGGTATATGACTCTAATAATGTAAATTCTGGAAACTCCCTTAAATATTTCTCTGCTTGATCCCTTTCATCTATTAAATGATGTGTAGGACACATTGAGAACATAACTAATGATTTTAAATTCTCATTTATAGTTTTAGCAGATTCTACAATTTCGGCTTGATTCTCCAGAGTATCTAAGTCATATTGACTTGGCCTTACAGGAATTAATAGATAATCAGATACTAACATACCAGTTCGTTGTTCTTTTGAATCTCTACCTGCACAGTCTATTATTATATAGTCATATTTTGTCTTTAGATCTTTAATAGCTTGTGATATATTATCAGCTACTTTTACTGATGGGATATTCAATAATTTTTCTTCGTTTTCTAATCTATATTGAATCCAAGATGTCGTTGAGTTTTGTTTATCAGAATCAACTAAAATAACATCTTTACCTAAATGTTTTAAATAACAAGCAATATTTGTAGCTATTGTAGTTTTACCTGCTCCGCCTTTTTGTCCACCTACTAGAAGTATCATGCTCTTCTCCTCCTATGTTAAATTTCAACCCTTATTGTTTAAACACTTTTAATTTTGTAGATCCCAAAATCCTCGAAGATCCAATTATTTTTTATTGTTAAATAAATTGTTTTAAGAAACTTTCTAGCAGTTGCAATAATTGCTTTTCCTGCTGATTTCTTCTGCTTTATTTTTCTATAAAAATCACCTAAATAACTACTATACCTAATGGCTATTAATGTACATTGGACTAAAGTCGTTCTTGCAAGCTTATTTCCTCTTTTGGTAATCCTACCTGTCTTTTCTGTTTCATTAGAATTAGAAACCCTAGGTACTATTCCAAAGTATGAAGCTAATTTATCAGCACTAGAAAAGTCATTAACATCACCAATATGTGATAAAAGTATGCTTGCTGATTTCTCGCCAATACCTTTTATACTTTTAATACTCTCAAAACCATCTAATTTTTGACCAGCTTGACATAACAAAACATCAATTTCTTTTATACCCTGATTAAGATGTTCAACTTGAGATTTAAATATTTTAACCTCAATCATTGTCAAATCATCCAGATTATATTCAAGCAAAGAATTTAAACCTTTTTTAGTAGTTAAAGTTTCTTTTTTAAGCTTATAACCTAAACTATTAAATATCCCATGTAGCTTATTTATCAAGCTTGTTCTAGTTTTTACTAGTTGTTCTCTGGAACTAGATATTCTTGATACCTGTAACTGAGCATCGGTTTTCACTCTTGATTCAGGTAACATATCTTTACTCAAATAAAATGCTAAAGCTTTTGCATCATTTTTATCTGTTTTTTTAACAGATGTTCTAATTACATTAAATTGACCAGGTGATACTACTTTTATTTCTTTAACACTCTTTATGACATTCTTATAAAAATAATTACTATTACCTGTAGACTCTACTGCTAGCAAATCTGTTTTACGCAAAGTTGATATAAAGTCACTTAATCCTAAAGTATTAGTCTCGTAGGTACTAAATTTATAATCTTTGCCATCATAGTAACAAGCTGTAAGGTTGTTTGTATGTAAATCTATTCCTATATATCTAGTCATATTAGTATCCTCTCTTTTATTTAAGAGCAGAAATTTATCATCCGGTTTAACCATTCTCCTATACGATGTCATATGCATCATGATGAGGTTCGATGCTAGATTTAATTAATCTCCATTACAGAGTCAAAATGCTCTAAATTATCAATACAATCTAACATCTATTTGCTCCAACAAACTCAATTATAACTATTTATTGGAACTTAAACCGGTGGCTACAAAATTTATCATCTCATCTCCATTATGTAACTTACATAAGTTATTTAAATAGTGTAATAATATATAGTTTCCCACACTTTCGGAATATTTTCAATAAGTTACATAAATTAATTAAGTTAATTAATTTATGTAATATGCGTAAATTACATAAGTTATGCAAGTTATTTATGTATGTATTATTAAAGATTTATTATAGTCCTATAAAAGGGTCCTTTTTAAAGACAGATTTTTAAAATTTCTGAAAGCTAGTAAATAGGTTAGAAAAATGTCTAATATTGGAATGTTTTCTATCAAAGTCTTAAATATTCAACATTATTATTAATTATGAGATATTTTAAATTAGTGGAGCAATCCTAATGTCTCTGCTAGTTCAATAAATAGTCATAAGCTCCATTTTTAATTTTATAATAAGTTCTTTG
>NZ_VXKQ01000020.1 GCF_008711465.1 Francisella sp. SYW-9 | reverse complement strand
TATAAAGTATCTAAATTTGATTTAGAATGTTTTATAGATGGCAGTCAAAGTAATTTGGTAGGATCGGTTAATTATGCCACATCACTTTATAAAAAAGATACTATAGATAGATTAGTTGAGTCATATAAGAAGATATTAAGTCAGTTAGTAAGTGATAAAGAAACAAAGATAAAGGATTATAGTCTTTTAAGTAAAGAAGAGTATCAGACAATAGTCTATGATTGGAACCAAACAGATAGAGATTATCCTAAAGACAAAACTATATATCAACTGTTTGAAGAGCAAGTTAAACAAAATCCTAATAATGTAGCATTAGTATGTGAAGGTAAGCAATTAACTTATAAAGAGTTAAATGAAAGATCAAATCAATTAGCTAGATATATAAGAAAGCAGTATAAAGAAATAACAGATCAAGAACTTAAGCCAGATACATTAATACCATTATTTTTAGAAAGAAGTATAGATATGGTTGTAGGCATCTTAGCTGTAATGAAAGCAGGTGGAGCATATGTACCGATGGATCCTGACTATCCGCAAGATAGGTTTAGACATATACTTGAAGATACACAGGCTAAGTTAGTTATCACGCAGAGTCATTTAGAAAATAAGCTTGATTATATAGCTAGTGATATTAGTATATTGATTGATTCAGACCAAGATGAAAGTTATGTATATGCTCAAGAGGATAAAGGAAATTTATCGCCACAAAGTAGTTCAACAGATTTGGCATATGTTATTTATACGTCAGGTACTACTGGATTACCTAAAGGAGCTGTTATTACTCATAGACTATTAGTTAATAGACTATTATGGCAAAGAGATCAGTATAGTTTTGATAGTAATGATAGAGTTTTACAAAAGACACCATATATATTTGATGTATCAGTATGGGAATTATTATTGCCATTAATATCATCTAGCCAGTTACATATAGCTAAACCAGAAGGACATAAGGACCCAGAGTACTTATATAATTTAATAGAGAGTAATGAAATAACTAAGTTACACTTTGTTCCGAGTATGCTATCTGCATTTTTATCATATGCTAATACTCAAGATATATCTGATGTTAGTATTACAGATGTATTTACTAGTGGGGAAGCTTTATCTAGTAGTGTAGCAAGAGAGTTTAAGGAGTTATTCAAAGAAGTTAAATTAAATAATTTATATGGCCCTACAGAAGTAGCTATAGATGTTACATCATTTAATGATATCCAATTAGATGATAATACGATACTAATAGGTAAGCCAATTAGCAATATAAGAACTTATATCTTAGACCGACACCAACAACCAGTTCCTATAGGGGTAGTAGGTGAATTATATTTAGGTTCTATAGATTTGGATAGAGGCTATTTGAGTAGACCTGAATTAACAGCAGAGAGATTTATATCTAATCCATTTGCTACAGATGAAGATATAGCTAAAGGATATACAAGGTTGTATAAGACAGGTGATTTAGTTAGGTGGTTGGCAGATGGCAATATTGAATATATAGGTCGAAATGATGATCAGGTTAAGATACGAGGCTATCGTATTGAATTAGGGGAGATTGAGAATCAATTATCATCTATAACTGGTATTAAGCAATCCTGTGTATTATCTAAGGATAGGAACAATAATAAGTACTTAGTTGGTTATTATGTATCAGATGTAGAGTCATTAACCCAAGAAGAGATCTTTAATCAATTATCTAAGGTATTACCAGAGTATATGGTGCCAAGTGTATTGGTTGAGATTGACTCAATGCCGTTAACAGTAAATGGTAAGTTAGATCGTAAGTCATTACCGGATCCTGAATTTGTTAATGAAGATAGTTATGTAGCACCGAGCAATGAACTTGAAGAGAGGTTATGTAATATATTTGCAGAGGTACTTGGATTAGAGAGAGTAGGAATTACAGATGATTTCTTTAGGATAGGTGGAGATTCAATAGTAAGTATTCGTCTAGTAGGTAAGTTAAGAAAATCAGGATTTAATATATCAGTAGCAGATGTATTTAATTATAGAACGGTACAGAAGTTATTAAATAATGTAAACCATTCAAAAGATATTTTAGATAAAAAATATATACCTTTTTCTTTAGTGACAGAAAGACAACGAAATGAAGTAGTAAGTAGATTAAATATTTTAGAGAGTGAAATAGAGGATATATACCCAGCTAGTTATTTGCAGTCAGGGATGTTAATTGAATCTGTAATAGACACAACAGGGATGTATCATGACGTGTTTAGTTATAGGATAAATAAAAAGTTTAATAAGGAACAATTTATTGATATATGGAAGAAGCTTTCTCTAAAACATGATCAGTTGAGAGCGTCATTTATTGAATTAGATGAAGGATACTATAATGTTATTCATAGAATAGTATGTATAGAAGATAAAGTAATATTAAAGGATTCCTCAATATCTATTGAAGAGATAGTAAGTAAAGAAAAAGATATTATTTTACCTTTAGATGAGGCAGGTTTATATAGACTTATAATTTCTGAAAGAGAAGATTCCTTTGTATTAATATATTCATTTCATCATGCAATTACTGATGGCTGGAGTGTGGCATCGTTAATATCAGAATTTGTCGACATATATGTTAAAGAAGAAGATATAAAACAAGAGTTAATACCTAGCTATGGTAAGTTTATAAGAAATGAATTAGCAGTTATAAATAATCAAGAATATAGAGACTTTTGGCTTAATTATTTAGAAAATTATAATTATGTAAATAATAATTTAATATTAGAAAGGGATTCTATATCACAAGAGGATCAAATAGTAATTGATAAACTAATTGACTCTAATACGTCGGCTAAATTACTTGAACTATCTAAAGCATTATCTATATCAATTGATAATATTTTCTTATCTATGTACTACTTAGTTTTGTCTAAGCTATTAAATAAAGAAAACTTAGTAGTGGGTCGAATAGCTAACAATAGATTACAAGAGGAAAATGGTGATAAGTTATTTGGTTTACATTTAAATACTATTCCTTTTAGAGGTAGCATCAATGAAAATGATACATTAAAAGATTTAATTTTAGGTACCCAAGACAATAAGCATTATACGGAAAGGTATAAGCTTTATCCATATGGGAAATTAAAATCAGATTTGAATATCCAAGAAGATTTATGTCAATTTGCATTTAACTATATTCACTTTCATATAGCGGAGGATGATTATGCGAATAATAGTATTGACTCAGAATATTCACATGAAAAATCAAATATTCCTTTTTTTGTTCATGTAATAAGATATCTAAATAATTTTCAGATCGTTCTAAAGGGATCTAATAACTTTATTGATAGAAGTACAGCAGAGAGATATATTAAATATTTGAGACGGGCCTTAAATTTATTGGTTAATGATATAAATGTAAAGATAAAAGACTATTCACTTTTATCAAAAGAAGAATATCAGACAATAGTATATAACTGGAACGAAACAGACAAGGACTATCCTAAGGATAAGACGATCTATGAATTGTTTGAGGAACAAGTTAAACAGAATCCTAATAGTGTAGCATTAGTATTTGAGGATCAGGAGTTAACTTATAAAGAGCTAAACTATAAATCGAATCAATTAGCTAGGTATATAAGGAAGCAATATAAGGAAATAACTAACCAAGAACTTAAACCAGATATATTAATACCATTATGCTTAGAGAGAAGTTTGGATATGGTGATAGGTATACTTGCGGTAATGAAAGCAGGAGGTGCATATGTACCTATGGATCCTGAATATCCAGAAGAGAGGTTCAGACATATACTTAAAGATACACAGGCTAAGTTAGTTATCACGCAGAGTCATTTGGAGAATAAGCTTTATTATATAGTTAGTGATGTTAATTTGATATCGATAGATCCAACAGAAGAACAACGCTATGTATATGAGCAAGAGGATAAGGAAGATCTACCTCCACAAAGTAGCTCAACAGATTTAGCTTATGTTATATATACATCAGGAACTACTGGATTACCTAAGGGTGTAATGGTTGGATATAATAGTTTAGTTATAAGAATTTTACATATGATTAAGTTTAGTAATATTCTAAAAGATGATATTTATCTATTTAAGACTAATTACATATTTGACGTATCAATATCAGACATACTAACACATCTATTAGTTGGAGCAAAAATATTAATTACAAAAGATGCTTTTAATGAAAGTGAGCTAATGTATCTTATTAATAATAAGAAACCAACTAGTATACATTGTGTGCCTTCTCAATATGAAATACTATATCAATATTTTGATAATAATTCTTCTATAAGGAAGGTTTATTTCAGTGGGGAATCTATAAATACTAATATTATAGAATCTATATCAAATAATATAAGAGGATATAATTATTATGGTCCCTCTGAAACAGGGGAAATTACGTCAAGTTTAATCAATATGGAAAATCCATTATCAATAGGTTCAGTATTTCCTAATTCACAAGCATATATATTAGATCAACATCAACAAGCAGTACCAGTTGGGGTTGTTGGAGAATTATATATAGGAGGAGCAGGTTTAGCTAGAGGTTATTTGAATCGTCCTGAATTGACAGCTGAGAGATTTGTATCTAATCCATTTGCTACAGAGGGTGATATAGCTAAGGGTTATACAAGATTGTATAAGACAGGTGATTTAGTTAGATGGTTGGAAGATGGCAATATTGAATATATAGGTCGAGATGATGATCAGGTTAAGATACGTGGGTATCGTATTGAATTAGGAGAGATTGAGAATCAATTATCTGCTATAGCTGGTATTAAGCAATCATGTGTATTAGCTAAGGAAAGAAATAATAATAAGTACTTAGTTGGTTACTATGTATCGGATGTAGAGTCATTAACCCAAGAAGAGATAGTTAATCAATTATCTAAAGTATTACCAGAGTATATGATGCCTAGTGTATTAGTTAAGATTGAATCAATGCCATTAACAGTAAATGGTAAGTTAGATCGTAAGTCATTACCGGATCCTGAATTTGTTAATGAAGATAGTTATGTAGCACCTACTACGGAACTTGAAGAGAAATTATGTAGTATATTTGCAGAAGTACTTGGATTAGAAAAAGTTGGTATTACAGATGATTTCTTTAGGATAGGTGGAGATTCTCTATTGGCTGTTAA
>NZ_VXKQ01000019.1 GCF_008711465.1 Francisella sp. SYW-9 | reverse complement strand
TTATAACTTAGATTCAAGTTATAAGTGCGACAAAATATTTGTTGCACTTGCTTAAAAAACTGGAGATTAAGATGAAATCGCCATATAAACAACTTACTCAAGAGCAAAGATATCATATTTGGTGGCTCTGTTGCAACTATTTAGAAATTTAAGAAATATGGCACTGTTGCAAACTTTGACTAATTTGATTATTAATTTTAGAATTTATCTTTATATTCAATAATTTCATCTAACAATTATGAGAGACTTTAAGTATAAACATTTTACTGGTGAGGTTATATTGTGGGCAATTCGTTGGTATTTAAAATACGGTATAATCTATAGAGAGTTAGAAGAGATGCTTAAAGAAAGAGGAATAGATGTAGATCATACAACTATATATAGATGGGTTATACAATATTCTCCAGAACTAAAGAAAAAGCTAAGTTGGTATAGAGGAAGAATATATTTTAAAACCTTAAGAGTAGATGAAACCTATATAAAAGTTAAAGGTAAATGGAAATATCTATACAGGGCTGTAACTAAGGATGGTTATACTGTAGATTTTTACTTGTCACATACCAGAAATACAAAAGCAGCTAAACGCTTTTTATCAAAGACATTGAGAAACTTCAAATATGATATTCCAAATAAAATAAATACAGATATGAATCCAGCATATAACAATGCTATATCTGAGTTAAAGGCTGAGAATGATGATTATAGTCATATAGAACATAGGAAAGAAAAATATTTAAATAATATCATTGAGCAGGATCATGGAAAACTCAAAAGATTAATTAAACCTATGTTAGGTTTTAAATCTATAAAAACAGCTAATGCTACTATATTAGGTTATGAGTGGATGAGGATGTTTAAGAAAGGTCAGTTTGATACTTGGACTAAATTCAGAAATAAATCTGAAGCTGATTTTATAAATGAGCTATTTGATGTTTACTGCCATAATTGTATCTAGTGAAAAGTAGGAACCTTATATTTCTTAAATTTCTAAATAGTTGCAACAGAGCCCATTTATTTGGCTTAGATAATTTTTTGTTCATGGAACCTAACTATTATTCTAAATATCTTTTTAAACATGCAACTTTTGCGTAAGCTTAAAAATTGTACTTTTCAAAAAAAGTTCATTATTGCTGTGATATATATTGAATTATTCAACAAATAGTTCATCATATGGTTGAATAAAAATATAATTATGGTAAGTATTATGATAAACAAGATACAAGAGAAATGGGAAAGAAGAGCAACAGTAAGAAGTCGTCCACGGATAGTTTATGATAAAAATGCTATAGGATATTATTATCCTATATCAAGAGCACCCTTAGCAATACATCCTTATATTTCCAATAAAGGTCAGAACGCAATTGAGTTCTTATTGATTCAATCTTTGTATAAATATTCAAATGACATAGCTTCTATAGAAACAAGAGTTGTAAATGAGACTATTTTGAATGCTATCTCAGATAAGATAGAAGGTATTAAGTTCAGTGATGAGCAAAAAATCAATTTGTACACCATAATGGTAGATGAAGCATATCATGCTTATGTAGCATTTGACTCTATAATGCAGATCAAAGAAGAAACTAAAGTTACACCTCTGCCATTACCTCAAACTATCGAAATAGAAAAAGCTATTTCTACTATAAAGAATAAATTAGATATTAAATATCATAAAGCATTTGAGTTTATATGTGTTTGTTTAGCTGAAAATACTTTAACTAAAGAAATAGTGACTATGACAGATAAAGAAGAAACACATCCTTACTTTCAGAGAATAATAAAAGATCATTTAGTTGATGAGACTCGTCACTCGGGGATATTTTTTAAACTTCTTGGTGATGTCTGGTCTAATTTAAATAATGAGTATAAAGAGAAAATAGGCCGAGTATTGGCTGAGTTTATAGAATTATATCTAGATTTGGAGGTACAGGTTAAATTTGATAAGAAGATATTAAAATCTATTGGTTTAACTGACCAAGAAATACAAGAGGCTATTAACGACACCTACGGAGGTTTTGAGTTAACAAAAGAACATCCTATGTTAAATAATATTTTAAATATATTAGAAAAGGCAAATGTGTTAGATCGATATACATCTAAAGAATTTAAGCAAAGAAACTGGATTTAAAACTATGAAAGAACTATCTATATTTATTAATGAAGATTATCAAGGTTATGAAGAACTAAAGGTAGAAATTATTGATTTTGGTCATAATGTCATTGAGTCTATAATTGATCAAAAAGTTGATATCGCAATATATTCTGATTATAAAGACTTTTTAAACTCAAAAACGAGTTTATTAGATAAAGTAGATAGTTTTTTATTAGTATCAGATCAAGGAGTTTTTCTAAATAATGGACAGTATGATAGCTTTAAATTAGCTGAAGGGATAGATACTGATGACATAGTTAATAGTATTATAGCTATATCTCAAGGACTAGATATAGCAAAATATGATCCGGTAGATTTAGAGGAGTATTTTAATGTTACTTTATCTGAAGAAGAGTATCAGACTATAGTATATGACTGGAATCAAACAGATAGAGATTATCCTAAAGATAAAACGATATATCAATTGTTCGAGGAGAAGGTAGAAAAGAATCCGGATAATATAGCGTTAGTATTTGAGAATAAACAGCTTACATACAAAGAATTAAATGAGAAGTCAAATCAATTAGCCAGATACATTCGTAGACAGTATAAGGAAGTAACAAATCAAGAGCTAGAGCCAGATACATTAATACCATTATGTTTAGAAAGAAGTTTAGATATGGTTATAGGTATACTTGCGGTAATGAAGGCAGGAGGAGCATATGTACCGATGGATCCTGATTATCCGCAAGAGAGGTTTAGACATGTCCTTAAAGATACACAAGCTAAGTTAGTTATAACGCAGAGTCATTTAGAGAATAAGCTTGATTATAATATAGATAGAGATATTAGTTTAATATCGATAGATCTAGATCAAGAACAAGGTTATGTATATGGTCAAGAGGATAAAGAGAATCTGCCTCCACAGAGTAGCTTAACAGATTTGGCATATATTATATATACATCAGGTACTACTGGTTTACCGAAAGGTGTGATGATTGAGCATAAAAATATAATTTATCTTGTAAATAATCAAATTGAAAGTTTGAATCTATGTGTAAATTCTAAAATACTATTATTTGCTCCATATATATTTGATGCATATGTTTGGGAATTATTTAGTGGACTAATCTCAGGAGCTATACTCTATAAGAGTTCAGAATTAATAAGAAAGAATAGTGAAGAATTAATTAACTATGTTACAAAAAATAATATAACTATAGCAACTTTACCACCGGCTTTATTATCTAGTTTTGAGTATCAATATATACCTAGCTTATCAACACTTATAACTGCTGGTGAATCATGTAACTTAGGTGTTATGAATAAATGGTCAAAAGATAGGTTATTTATAAATGCATATGGTCCAACGGAGAGTACAGTATGTGCTAGTATGTATGAGTATAAAGAAGGAGATATTAATACAAATATAGGTAAGCCACTTGATAATGTTAAGCTATATATTTTAGACCAATACCAGCAACCAGTACCAGTTGGGGTTGTTGGAGAATTATATATAGGAGGAGCAGGTTTAGCTAGGGGGTATTTGAATCGCCCTGAATTAACAGTTGAGAGATTTGTGCCTAATCCATTTGCTACGGAGGATGATATAGCTAAAGGCTATACAAGGTTGTATAAGACAGGTGATTTAGTTAGATGGCTGGAAGATGGCAATATTGAATATATAGGTCGAAATGATGATCAGGTTAAGATACGAGGCTATCGTATTGAGTTAGGGGAGATTGAGAATCAGCTGTCTTCTATAGAAGGAATTAAACAATCCTGTATATTATCTAAGGATAGTAATAATAGTAAGTATTTGGTTGGTTATTATGTATCTGATAAAAAGTTATTAACTCAAGAAGAAATACTTAATCAATTATCTAAAGTATTACCAGAGTATATGGTGCCAAGTGTATTGATTGAGATTGACTCAATGCCGTTAACAGTAAATGGTAAGTTAGATCGTAAGTCATTACCAGATCCTGAGTCTGCTGGTGAAGATAGTGATATTAAGTTCAATCCTTTAAATGATATAGAAAAGTATATAGGGGAGTTATGGCTAGAGATTCTTCCAATTAAACCAAAGATATTGGATAGTTTTAGTAATTTTTTAAATTTAGGTGGAAATTCTTTATTAGTAACTAAAATAATTTCTTCTATAAATATTAAGTATGAAATATACCTAAAGCCAAAAGATATATTTAAATATAGCACATTAGGCCAAGTATCAAGATATGTGGCAGATGAAATTGAGAAAGGTCAAAACGTTAAAGAGAAATACTTAATAAAAAAATATGATCCAAAAGAATACCAATTATCTATTGGTCAGGAAAGTTTATTATTTATACAGCAATATGAAAATGGTAGTAGTGTATATAATACGCCAATGCTATTTAAATTAGATAAAGGGGTAGACTTAAGCATACTAAAGCGATCTATACATTCAATTTATAAAAGACATGATGTTTTAAGAACTATATTTAATCTAGATATAAGACATAATAATATTCAAACTGTATTGAACAATGACTTAGTTATTAATGAATATAATTATAAAAATATAGATATTACTAAACAAATTAATAATGATATAAATAAGATATTTGATTTTTACAGAGATGTTCCAATACTAGTAAGTATTTACACTGATGAAGTGGATACTAAATTGTTAATTAATATACATCATATAGCTAGTGATGGTTGGTCTTTAGATATATTTTTCAAAGAATTAACTGCTTATTATGATCATTATACAAATAATACTGAATTAACATTACCTGAACTAAGTATCCAGTATAAGGACTTTGCAGTATGGCAGAGAGCGTATCTTGAAGGAGAAGTGCTTGATAAACACTTGTCCTATTGGAGGGAGAAATTAGAGGGGTATGAGACTCTTAATCTACCTACTGATTATGTAAGACCAAGTAGGATAGATTATAGCGGATCTAGTATAGAGTTTGAGTTAGATGATGATTTATCAACTAAATTAAGAGAGTTAGCTAGAGAGTGTAATTGTTCATTATATTCTGTAATGCTAAGTGCTTTTTATATATTGATATATAATTATAGTAATCAGGAAGATATAACAATAGGTATTCCGTTAGCCAATAGAGATTATCAAACACAAGATTTGATAGGATATTTTATTAATACATTACCATTTAGAGAAAACATAGATGGCACACAGAGTTTTTTAGACTTACTTAGTATTACTTATGCCAATATTAATAATTTACAAGCATATCAAGATATACCCTTAGAAAAGATATTATCTAATCTAAATATAGAAATTGATCCTAGTAGACACCCTATATTTCAAGTGATTTTCAATATGTATAGTCATGATACTATTCCAGAGTTTTTAACTCATATTCATATTGAGGATTATGGATATAAAGTATCTAAATTTGA
>NZ_VXKQ01000018.1 GCF_008711465.1 Francisella sp. SYW-9 | reverse complement strand
GAGCAGCTAAAGCTAATTAGACACTGGGTTAGAGAGAGTTTAAAGTAAACTTATCTAGGACAGCCCCTTTTATTTTATATAGTAAGCACCTAGATCTAGACTTTCATATAAAATCAATTTTAGAAATGTGTAGATTAGCAAAATCTGAGGCAAGAATATTCCCAATACTTGATTTAGAATCAAATAGATCTAAACACTTAGATAAAGTATTGGAAGTATTAGATAAAAATAATTATAAATATAGTATTGAGAAAAGCTCTTACGAGTTTCAAAGAAATGCTAATCAGATGTTAAGAATTAGCACATAATATTTTAAATTACATCATGCCTGGCATACCGCCCATGCCACCACCCATAGGAGGCATAGCTGGAGCATCTTCTTTGATCTCACCAACCATAGCTTCTGTTGTGATCATTAGACCAGCAATTGAAGCAGCATGTTGTAAAGCTGAACGAGTAACTTTAGTTGGATCTAAGATACCCATCTCAACCATATCACCATAAGTGTCGTTAGCTGCGTTATAACCGTGGCTACCTTCTTTTGCTTTAACTTCATTTACAACTACAGAAGACTCTCCACCAGCATTTTGTACGATCTGTCTTAGAGGAGCTTCGATTGCTTTTCTAAGTAGAGCTATACCATGGTTCTGATCATCATTGTCACCAGTTAAACCATCAAGAGCTTTTTGAGCTCTAATAAGAGCAACACCACCACCAGCAACTATACCTTCTTCTACAGCTGCACGCGTAGCATGTAGAGCATCATCAACACGGTCTTTTTTCTCTTTCATCTCAGCTTCTGTGATAGCACCAACTTTAATCACAGCGACACCACCAGATAGCTTAGCTAATCTTTCTTGAAGCTTTTCTTTATCATAGTCTGAAGTAGCCTCAGCAACGTTTGCTTTGATTTGAGCTACTCTGCTAGAGATAGCTTCTTTATCACCAGCACCATCAATGATTGTAGTGTCATCTTTAGTTACTTGTACTCTATTTGCAGTACCTAGGTGTTCCATACTTGCTTCTTCAAGCTTCATGCCTAACTCTTCAGAGATAACTGTAGCACCAGTTAAAATAGCAATATCTTCTAACATAGCCTTTCTTCTATCACCAAAACCAGGAGCTTTAACAGCACATACTTTAACTACACCACGCATGTTGTTTACAACTAAAGTAGCTAATGCTTCGCTTTCTACATCTTCAGCAATGATTAATAGAGCCTTACCAGACTTAGAAACACCTTCTAATACTGGAAGTAACTCACGAATATTAGAAATTTTCTTATCAACAAGTAAGATGTACGGACTTTCTAAATCAGTAGTCATATTTTCTTGATTTGTAGCAAAATATGGCGATAAATAACCTCTATCAAACTGCATACCTTCAACTACATCAAGCTCATCTTCAAAGCCTTTACCCTCTTCTACAGTGATTACACCTTCTTTACCAACTTTTGCCATAGCTTCAGCAATAAGCTTACCTACTGTAGCATCAGAGTTAGCAGAAATTGTACCAACCTGCTCAATAGATTTAGCATCAGAACAAGGCTTAGAAAGTACTTTTAGCTCTTCTACTAATTTACCTGCAGCTTTATCAATACCTCTTTTTAGATCCATAGGATTCATACCAGCAGCAACTGCTTTTAGACCTTCTGTAAGTAAAGCCTGAGCAAGTACAGTCGCAGTAGTAGTACCATCACCTGCCACATCAGCAGTTTTTGATGCTACTTCTTTCACTATTTGAGCACCCATATTCTCGAACTTATCTTCTAATTCGATTTCTTTTGCGACAGATACACCATCTTTAGTGATAGTAGGTGCACCAAATGACTTATCTAAAACAACGTTACGACCTTTAGGGCCTAAAGTAACTTTTACAGCGTTAGCTAAAGTATTAACACCATCAAGCATTTTTGCACGAGCTTCATCTGAAAATAAAACTTGTTTTGCAGCCATATTTATTTCTCCTTAGAGTTTTTTTAAATTTTTATTTCTTTAAACTGTTTAAAGACATCATTATAAAACCAGTAAATGCAGCATTATTAGTAGTAAAGCTTTTATCTACAGATTTCTTCATACTATTAATGATATCTCTGTATTTTTTATAAAACTCCCATGTAGGGGTAGGTTTGTAAACTAAATCTTGTAGCTCGAAGAAGCTAATAACATCTTTAGTAACTGTCAGTTTTATAAATACCTCTTTTTGAGGATTAAAATAAAACAAACATATTGTTATCAGACTCCATTTCGCAAGCTTAGCTTTACTAAGCATTGCAACAAGATCTTCAAAACCTTTTTTTTGTTGTTTGGTAACAAGATTAATTAAGGCTTCTGAAAACTTCTGCTTTTGGATATCATCTAAGTGATGTATATATTCCTTAAACTTAGGTTTTTCAAACATCGACACCATAGATGATCTTGATACAATCCTTACAATATCTTCAAGAAATGCATCTACAGAGATAGAGCTACTATTTGAGAAGGTTTGTTGAGTCAACTCAGATAGCTTATCTATATTATGTTTCTTAGCAATCTTCTGCATCTCAGGATCATTAAAACCCTGAGGATAAACCTCAAAAAAATCAAGCTCTAGTTTTCTTAGCCTATCTAATCTCATTTTTATCCAATAATACCCATGATATCTTCTTCTCTCATCATAAGAAGAGTTTCATCACCTGCTTTTACTTCACTACCTGAGTATTTACCAAATAGTACTTTATCACCAACCTTTACATCCATAGGTAGTGTAGTGCCATTTTCTAACTTCTTTCCGTTACCAACAGCTACAACTTCACCTTCACTTGGTTTTTCTTGAGCACTACCAGTTAAGATAATCCCACCCGCAGATTTTGTTTCTTCTTCTGCACGGCGAACTAATACTCTATCTTGTAATGGACGAATGTTCATAACAATCTTACTCCTTTGTTAAATTAACTATTGTTTTGTTAAAGTTTGAATTTATCTGCATCTTAGAACGACCTTAAGTTCTAAGCACTTGCATTCATACATATTGAGTCAAAAGATTCTTTTTCAAGAATTTTTTTTATTTTTTGTTAAAATTTAATTAACTTTTAAATATAAAACCTTCCTAAATATGAAAAAGCTAATTCTTATTCCAATACTAATAATACTTTTTTCAATAAATGTTTTTGCTTTAGATATCCAAAGTAAACAGATAGAAATAAACAAAAATAAAATTCATTATTATCAAGTTGATAATTCTAAAAGCAAACCGAACTTAGTCATGCTAACAGGTATTGGTACTACAGCAAACTTCTGGCCAAAAGATTTTATAGAAAGACTATCTCAAAAATACAATCTTTATATTCTTGATTATCGTGGTATCAATACAGATCAAGATAGTTCAAATTTAAGCTACTCTATTAATGATCTAGCTAGAGATACAAATGCCTTTATTAAAAAGTTAAACTTAAAAGAAACATATCTGCTAGGTTGGTCAATGGGTGGAGCCATTGCTTTACAAACAGAATTTGACAATCCTAAAGCTTTTAGGCAAGTTTTCCTAATATCTCCAGCGGTACCTTTGGATGAAAAGCCTAAGTTACCTAAAAAACTAGCTGAAAAACCCATCTTAAAAACTAAGACCGATGTATATAATTATGTCTTTAGTAACAACTTATACAATTATTCATCAAAAGACTTAGCTAAAAATACTGCTCGATTTATAAATCCAGATATTTCTAAACTTTTTCCAACAAATAAAACTTATGCCAAACAGAAGAAATATCTAACCTCATGGGTTTCAAATAAAACTAACTTAAAAAACTTCACTAACATCAAAACTCCAACAACATTTTTCTTAGCTAAAAATGATAAGATTTTAAATCCTAATGATACACAGAAATCCCTTAATCTTATCAAATATAAATCTGTTATTAACGTCATCCATTTCTCAAAATCAGGACATGCTATAGATTGGGATAAACCAGTTAAATTAGCTTCAATAATAGATACTCTCTCTTAATTACAAACGGATTTATCCTTTACTATATAAAATCAATGCCCTTCTATAGATTAAAAATATTGCTATGCATATAATACTCATAATTAAGAATAATATAGTTCTGCCAAACTTTGCTAACAATATTGCCCCTACAACAGGTGCTAAACATAATCCTAAACTATATAAATTAGAAAACCCAAAATATGCTCCTTTTAGATCTCTCGGCGCCATTTTATCTATTTGAAGATTGATTGTAGAAAATAAAATAATTTCACCTAATGTTAAAATAATGGTAGCAGATATCCAGCCTACAAATAAAAGTGTAGGTGTAAATGCAAATATAATCTGACCAATAGCAAAAAATAAGATTCCTAAATAAACCTTATGTTTATCAGATAGATTCGATATTATTTTTAAAAGTGGAAATTGGAAAACTAAAATAGTTATACAATTTATAATCATTAAAGCTCCAACAAGATATATTAACTGAGAATCATTTTCTCTTGAGAAAAACTGTACTAATGTAGAGTCAAACTGATCAAAGACAAACATCACTAATAAAAAGGATAAGATTAACAAAATAAATGAAATATCGTTTTTAACAACATATAACGACTCAAAGAAAGAATACTGCTTTTCTGAAGCTACTTGAACTTTATTTTTAAATATTATGATAAATAAAACTAATAAAAGTAAAAGTACTAATGATATAACGGTAAAAGTAGCACTTGGATAAACTAATGCAAAACTTACCCCTAAAAATGGTCCAATAGCACCACCTATATTAACAGCATAATACAAAAGATAAAATGCTAATTCTTTAACTTGAGAATCTTGTATTTCATCAGAAATTATTGTTTTAAAAATAGTATCTGTTACTCCCTTACTTAAGGCAATACTGTATAAAAGAATCACATAAAATAATAAACTTTGAGTAAAAATTAAAATAAATGTACTTAGAATCAAAATACTTATAGCTGTAATTAATATTACTTTTTTTCTAATCCTATCTGATAAAACACCTGCATAAATACCACATAGAATAGAAACTAAAACACCTGAAGCTATCAACACCCCTGTTGTTATAATGGATAGTCCGAAGTTTTTATCAAATACAACAGCAAAGAATGGCCAAAGCATAAAGTATATTGTTCTAATGCTTATAGACCCTAAAAACACAACATATACTAAAATAGGAAACCTTTTAACAACATTCATACTTATCCATTGCTTAATACCTAAAATACTATATATCCTACTAAAACTAATATTCTTTATATAGTTGCTTAATATAGCGTAATAATGATCATTTAAACTGGATATTAAAGTAGTTTTTTTGATTCACTTTTTCATGTAGATATAATATATACTAAACAAATAGCCTAAAAATTGTAATAATTTAAGTTATTCTTCATACACAAATCAATCTAAATCTTTTTTACTAATGCTCAATATAAATAATAAAAATAGTGCAAAAGCCGATGTAATTAACATAGTTAAAGCAATTGGTAATGCTGAAGTTGCAGGAAATGACATTGCTATACCAACCACTATCGCACTTAATGATAATTCCATAGTACCAAACATTGCTGAGGCTACTCCTGCAATTTCAAAGAATGGTTCCATACTACCACTAGCTCCTGTACCTGCTGCAATTGCGCATCCAAAAGCAGCAAAAAAACACGGGGCAAAAAACATCCACAAACTTAAACCAAAGCCAACATAAGAAGCCAAGGAAAGTATGCCAGCGATAAACACACATACAACACCAACTATAGTGGTTCTAAAAACTCCTAGATGATTGACAATAAAGCTAGCAAATACTGCACCTATCAAATAAGCTACGCCTGTAAATCCAAACATAATATAGATCTTGGTATAAGGGTCTTCTAAATAAATAATTATGTATGGAATCATAGTAAAAAATATTAAAAATGCAGACATTCCAGATACTGCAGATATTGAATAAGCCCAAAACTGTAATGACTTAGATACCGTCCAATACCTATAAATAATATCAAAAGAGAATTTTTTCCTTCTTTCAACAGGCAAGCTTTCTTTAACAAAAAACATAATTATCAAAAGCATCATTATTGATAAAATAAATAAGAATATAAAGATAGACTGCCAATTGAACAATAATGCTAAAGTAACACCTATTGGTGGGCCTAATATAGGCGACATTGATACTATTGCATCAACTAGATTATATACCATTGAACTTTGCTTTCCCGAAAAAGCATCTCGGATAATAACAAAAGCTACGACACTCAATCCACATGCTCCCACAGCTTGAATAGCTCTTGATAATATTAAAAACTTTACTCCTGGAGATAATGCACAAAATAAAGTTCCAAATAGAAAGAGTATAGCTGACATTAAAATCACTTTATATCGTCCTATCTGATCAGATAAGGGTCCTAAGATTAGCTGACCAACTCCTGAGATTATAAGAAAGACTGATATTGTTAGCTGAGCCATAGACTGTGTAGTGTGTAAGCTCTTACCCATAATAGGTAATACTGGCACATACGCTTCCATTGCTAACTCACAGCAAAAAATTATAGGGGCTAATATTAGTACAGTCTTTAATGGCGAATATTTCCACATATCTAAAATAATCTAATTAACAAATTCAATATATAAAATATCAATCATTTTTATTAGAAATACAATTAAAGTATTACTATTTATTACAATATTTAGTCAAACTTTATTATAAATAATAAATACTTTAAATCCTTACTAGAGATTTACCTGTTTTACTTATATTATATTACAATATTGCACCCATAGCTTAACTGGATAGAGCGTCGCCCTCCGGAGGCGGATGCGGGGGTTCGAGTCCCTCTGGGTGTGCCACTACTCTAATTGGCTATTTAGTATAATATTTAGTGCAATGCCAATAGGTATAAATGTGAACAATGATAAAGAATCATTTAGATAACCTCAAAAGACCATAAACAATAAATTAAATCTTTAAGAGATTATGAGGGTAAAAATTACTTTATAACATCGCCTTTTAAGGCAACTCCTGACATTATTAAACCATCTCCACAAACATAGGTATCTTTACTTGAGGTTGGATTGTTTTTCCAATTAGATTCAATATTTGCTACTCCGTTGCCTCCCATAGCCTTAGCCTGTTTTTCAAGATCAATCAGTGCTGAATAAAAAACCCAATTACAAGATTTTTGATAACTTTTAAAGACACCATTTGTTCTATTACTAGTATGTATTGTGCCAGTAATTGAACTTGTAAGAGGTTTAGAATCTTTACCAAAATAAAATTTAAAATCACCTATTTGATTTTTCACATCTTTAGGCATTAGTTTCATAGCATTTTTAATACTCATATTATAAACATCATCTGATGCATAACCTGTTAAAGGCAAAACAACACAACTAGCAACAACTAATGAAATTAACGACTTTCTCATTATCGATTCCTCAAATACTAATCACTATTAAGTTAGCAACATCATAACAAGTTATTTAAAGAACTGTAAAGTGTTTTTAGTAAAACTATCAATCAAAACTTCTTAAAAATCAAAGAAGTATTGACTCCGCCAAAAGCAAAATTATTTGTCATTACATATTCTGCATCTATCTGCTGATTGTCCACAAGATAATTTAACCTGGCACACCTAGGGTCTACATTTTTCAAGTTTGCATTAGGAATAAACATACCTCTATTCATCATCTCTATTGTTAACAATGCTTCAAGAGAGCCACTAGCACCTAGCGTATGACCAAAGTAACCTTTCAACGAACTAATATTGACATCTCTATTAAAAACTTCACGTGTAGCAATACTCTCAGCGATATCTCCTATTTCAGTTGATGTTCCATGTGCATTAACATAGCCAATCATATCTGGTGTAATTTGAGCATCCTCTAAAGCAAGATTTAAAGCTATCTGCATCTTCTCAGCTGTTGGTTGTGTAACATGTTGGGCATCACAATTTGTACCATATCCAACAATTTCTGCATAAATTTTTGCCCCACGTTGTTGCGCATGCTCTAAAGACTCTAATATCAAAGTAGCACCACCTTCACCTATAACAAGGCCATCTCTATCTCTATCAAAAGGCCTATGTGCAATGCTTGGAGTGTCATTCATCTGACTTGTAGCAAATAACGTATCAAATATAGCCACCTGACTTATACAAAGCTCTTCTGCTCCGCCAGCAACCATTACATCCTGCATACCATACTTTATAGCCTCATACGCATATCCTATTGCTTGGCTACTTGAAGTACATGCACTTGATGTCGGAATCAGCCTACCAGTTAAGCCAAAAAACAAGGCAATATTTACTGCACAAGTATGACTCATCCCTTTAATATACGTTGTTGCATTTACGTTACCAATCTTTTTATCAGTAAGAATCATCAAAAGATCTGACAAAGGCTGTGGACTACCAGAGCATGAACCATAAGCAACACCTGTTCTACCTTTAGTTAAAATATCTGTTTGATCAAGTAAACCTGCATCATCTAATGCTTGCTCCGTTGCAACTGTTGCTAGTTTTGAAACCAATCCCATACCTCGTACTTTCTTACGTGGGTAATTTGGTGTTTTAAAGTTTATTATAGGAGCACCAAGTTTAGTATTTAAACCTTGTATATCATCCCAAGGCATTCTTTTAATCGCAGTTTTACCAGCTAATAATGAATCAAAAATAGTATCGATATCGCTTCCAAGAGCTGTCACCCCCGACATACCTGTAACAACGACTCTATGCATTAGGCAATCCCTCCATTTACAGAAATTACCTGCCTAGTAATATATGAAGCAGCATCCGACATTAAATATTCTGCTAGACTTGCAACCTCATCTACATTACCAGCTCTTTTCATCGGTATATGCTTGATAATTTCATCATAATGTTCAATATCATCAGTCATTCCTGTATCAATAAGGCCTGGAGCTATACAGTTTACTGTTATTTTTCTTTTAGCTAACTCAACTGCTAAAGCCTTAGTCGCACCTATAATACCTGCTTTAGCAGCACTATAGTTAACTTGCCCTCTATTACCGACAATACCAGAGACTGAAGCCATAGTAATAATTCTTCCACCTTTTCTTAGCTGTATCATTGGCATAATACAAGGCTTCAAAACATTATAAAAACCATCAAGATTGGTATTTATAACATTTGACCATTCATCTTTTGTCATAGCAGGAAATGCAGTATCAATGCAAAGACCTGCATTATTTACCACCCCATAAAATGCTCCATAACTTTCAATATATTCAGTGATAACTTGCTCTGTCTGCTGATTATTAGAAATATCAAAGCTTATGATATCGGCTTGATACCCCTTCTCAAGAATACTATCACGAACACTTTCAGCACTAGCTTTATCTGTATTGTAATGTATAGTAATATGCCTATCTTCAGTAGCTAACTTTAAAGCTATTGCTTTACCAATTCCTTTACTAGCCCCTGTAACTAATATCCTTTTCATCTTTTATATTTCTCTGCTTACAACTTTTTCTACATCTCTATAATTCTGAGGCTGATAGGCATTAATTGCAAGTGATGCAACCTGTTGGCCATCTTGCACTATTTTACAACTAAACACTCCCGTACCTTTATCAAGTATAATACATTCAGCAAATATCTCTAGAACACTACCTAGTTTATAACTCTTAACATCTGTCTTATAACCTCTCACACTGAGCAAAAAAGCTATTGATGGTTCATTGTTTTCACAATCATTTGAACTAAATTTACTAGCTTTACCATAAGAAGCTGCTGTTTGAGCCATTATTTCAATCGCAACCCAATGCGGTATACCTTCTAACTCTTTATCAAAAAAGATATTATCCTTATCTATAGTTGTTCGACAGTGAACGGTATCATTCTCAAGACTAACAAATTCATCAACAAGCCTCATTGGTGGTTTCTGAGGAATTAATTCAGCAATATTATACATTTATTTTTTTCCTATAATTACACTCACATTATTGCCACCAAAAGCAAATGAATTACTCATAAAATTTGGTTTTTGGTACCTAATATCACTAGTTATTATACCAATATCCTGAATAATATCTTCATCTGAACTATATTGCTTCGGCAATTTTTTTTGTCGATTATAAATATCTGATAAAAGTAACCAACACATTCCGACCTCTGTAGCAGCTGCTGCACCTAATGTATGACCAGTAAGAGATTTAGTTGAGCTACAAGCTATTTTCGTATTAAACACATCTCTTACAGCATTACTTTCCATACTATCATTTAATATAGTTGCTGTTCCATGCAAATTTAAATAACCAATATTATCATTTGTTAAATGAGCTGACTCCAACGCTCTAATCATAGCTAACTTAGCACCTTCTCCACTAGGATCTGGAGCGGTTATATGATACCCGTCTGAAGACTCTCCGACACCTAGCAGTGATATTTCTGAGCTCTCTTTAGATAAAATAAAAGCCGCAGCTCCTTCACCAATATTTATACCCGCTCTTTTATTATGAAAAGGTAAGCATAACTCTTGTGAAATAGCATCCAAACAGTCAAAACCATTTAATGCCATTTCACAAAGGGTGTCACAACCGACAACAATGGCAGCATCACATAAATCTTGTTTTATCAATCTAGCAGCTGATGCAAATGCTTTACCACTTGATGAGCAAGCTGTCGATATTGTATAAGCAACACTTTGAAGTTGATAATACTCCTTTAAAAAATTACTAAGACCTGCTGTTTCCTGTTGCTTATAATTAAACTTTTCAGGAAACTTATCTAACAGAAACTTATCAGTTAAAGCTTTTTCGCCATCATCTATACCCGAGGTACTAGTACCACAAACAATAGATACTCTATCTACACCATACTTATTTATAACCTTATTTATATTTTCATCTATTTGCATACAAGCATGTAAAGCCAACTGATTATTACGACACTCATATTTTTTTAATCGTTCAGGAATCTCTGGAAGAACTTTATCATCTACACAGCCAATTTGTGTCTTACGCTTAGATATGAGTTCTTTTGTTGTTATCAAACCAGTTTGATTACTAAGCAATGATTTTATCACCTCTTCTTTAGAAGTGCCTAAGCAGTTAATAATGCCGAGTGAATTAAGATAAATATCATTACTGCTCATATATGATCTTGTCCTTTTAATATTTGGGCTATAAGTATAAATGTAATAGTAACTAATTTAAATATATTAACAGTACTTAGTATTAAAAACATCTTAAGAGCAATACATTTTTTCATTACAATGTGATAGATTTTAGTAAAAATAATTTAAAAAGATATTAAATGAACTTTTATATAGATTATGTGGTGGCCATTGCTCAAGGGAAAAATAATATCTTAGATTTTAAAGATATATCATACTCTGAAATGATAAATCAAGATATCAAAATAGATACTAGTGTTATTACCCCAGCGATGAGAAGAAGGTGTAGCAAATCTAGTAAAATAGCTTTATCGGTATCTATACCGCAAATTCATAAACATAAAATAGATGCTGTTGTCTTTGCATCACAACATGGTGAGCTTGCAAATACTATTTCTATATTTAAAAATATCTCTAATCAGGAGATCCTGTCACCAAATGCGTTTTCACAATCTGTTCACAATACTCCTACTGGACTTATGTCAATTCAGCAGAAATTAAAAATTCCTTTTAATTCAATCTCTGCTGGAACGGAAACGTTTGAGATGGCTTTAATTGATGCAGTTGCCCAATTACAAGATTATGATAATGTCTTACTCACCTGCTATGATGATAATGTTCCCGAAATTTTTGAAGAACTTAATATCACTGACAATCTTGCTTATGGTGTTAGTTTTATTATATCAAAAACGCCCATATCAGATTCAAGCTTAGCTCTAAAATTAAAGACTAATTCAAAAAAATCGCCATCACAAAAATTTGCTATACACCCATCTGCAATTATTTTTATAAACTGGTATACTAACAAAAAACGAGAATCATTATTATTTCCAAACATCTCTATAGAACTGTCTAACTAAATTATGTACAAATATTTAAATAAACTTTATCGTACCATCCTTACGGGATTTTGCTTTTTTATCTTTAGTTTCTTTGGTGCTATATTAGGTTATATATATTTTCCTTTAGTAAGAATTTTTATAAAAAATAAAAATACTCGTACTATACATGCCCAACATACTATAAATATTGCTTTTAAGATCTTTATTGGAATTCTTCATCATTTTAGAATCTTTAAGTTTGAATTTAGAGATATTGAAAAACTACATCAGGACAAAGGCTGTATTTTTATAGCTAATCACCCTACTTTGATTGACTATGTTGCTATAGTATCTAAGCTAAAACTTTGTGATAATATTGTCAAATTAAGCTTATGGCAAAATCCATACTATAAGCATGTCATAGAAACAGCTGGATATATCCCTAACATAAACCCAGATCAAACTTTTAGTCGTCTTAATGAAATATTTGCAGAAGGTAGAAACTTACTAATGTTTCCTGAAGGAACTAGAACTAGCCCTAACACTCCGCCAAAACTAAAGCGTGGTGCCGCACAATTAGCAATCAGAACTAATACTGCTATTAGAATGATACATATCTCATGTAACCCAGTCACTTTAACAAAAAATACTAAATGGTATAATATCCCTGAAACAAAGCCTTTATTTAAGGTAGTTGTTGGAGATAAAATAAACCCAAAAGACTTTCTAGATGAGGCAAATGGTGTACCATCTCTAGCGGCTCGTAGACTAACTAAATTTTTACAACATAGTCTCTCTACTAAATTAGATTCTTTATAAAAAGGTATTTAGAAATATGCAACAAGAAATAAAAGAAATGATTATTGAAATCCTTAACCTTGAAGATGTAACAGCTGATGAAATAGATGCTGATGAGCCACTTTTTGGCGATGGTTTAGGCCTAGACTCAATAGATGCTTTAGAAATAGGTGTAGCCTTGAAAAAGCGCTATAATATAAATCTTGAAGTTGCTAATGAAGATGTCAAAAAACATTTTGAATCTATATCTTCTCTAGCAAAGTTTGTAGAAGAAAATCAATCTTAAAGGATATATCATGAGCTTTTCTAAAGAAAAAATTTTCACACAATTACAAGATATTCTTCATAATCTTTTTGAAATAGATAAAGATGAAATTACTCTGAATTCAAAGCTATATGAAGAACTTGATTTAGATAGTATCGATGCTGTTGACTTAATAGTACAACTTCAAGATCTTACTGGTCGCAAGTTCAAGCCAGAAGAATTCAAATCTGTTCGCACTGTGGGAGATGTTGTAGATACTATAGTTGCTGCTTTAGGACAGGACTAGATTTTTTTCAATGAAGTCCCTAGCTAAATTCTTTATTATATTAGTAATTATACTTTACCCATTTATCATTTTTGCTAGCTTAAATTCGTTATCAATAAAGTATGTTAGCTTAATTGTTATTCTAATTTTTATATTAAGGCTATTGATATTAAGAAAAGATTCTAATATTACTTGGAAGCTTATTACTATTGTAGGAATAATATTAGCAGTAGTAACTATCTTGATAAATAATATTACAGCTATGCTTTTATACCCTGTTTTTGTAAATGTTAGTTTATTATGCATTTTTTGTTACTCACTACTTCAAGAAAAAAGTTTAATTACAAAACTTGCAATGCGTATGAGTAAAGAACCTCTATCAATGTATGCTATAAAATATACATGGTATGTAACTTTTGCATGGTGTATATTTTTTGCTATAAATGCAAGTATCTCAATTCTTACCGTTATAATAGGATCAATAAAGATATGGACACTATACAATGGTTTTATTAGCTATATCTTAATAGGATCAATGATGCTTATTGAAATTATCATTAGAACTATTGTTAGGAGACACTTTGAAAGAATCGCTTAAATCCGCATTAGACTTTTATGCACAAAATCTTTCTAAAACTGTATTTATTAAAAACTCTAAGAGTATCTCTGCAAAAGAGTTTCTTAAAAATATTAACTCTTTAACTAATCATTTTGATACTAAACTAAAGAACAAAAACATAATTGCCTTATGTATAGATGATATCTACCTATTTTGCTGCTCTTGGATAGCTTGTCAGTATTTAGGTAAAACAACCCTTATGCTACCGAACAATAAGCCTGGAACAATCGCAAATCTTGCTGAGCAATACGATATTCTTGTAACTGAAGATGATCTAAAACTCTCCACAGAAACTACTAAAAACTATACCATAAAAGACTGTGAAACTATATTTTTCACATCTGGATCAACTGGCAACTATAAAAGTTGCACAAAAATTATTAATAATATCGAGGAAGAATCATATTCTATAAATAAAGCTATAGAGAATTTTAAGCTCAAAGAAGCAAATGTATATACAACTGTTTCACATCAACATTTATATGGTTTTAGTTGGGCTTTGATATGGCCATTACTCTATAAAAAAATAATCCACACAGAACGACTATTTATACCCGAAGTTATACACAAAAAACTATGTCAAGATAATAGTATATTGGTAACTACTCCTGTGATTATTTCTCACCTTGAAGGTAATATTAATAAACCTATTACAAATTCACTTATTATTTCGGCTGCTAGTGAACTACCCACTAATGCCGCAATACAATTTCAAAACGACTACAACATACCTATTCTTGAGACTTATGGTAGCAGTGAAACTGGTGTGATTGCTTATCGGCAACCACCTAGTAATAGCTTATGGCAAGCTTTTAATAAAGTTGATATTAGTACTGATTCTAATCAACTAATTGTTAAATCTCCTTTTTTTAATCAAGAAAAACTATTGATGCCAGATATCGTTGAGATGCACAATGATAAATTCAAGTTAAAAGGCAGAGCCGATAAGATTGTTAAAATAGCAGGAAATCGTTTATCACTCTCACAAATGCAAAATATACTTCTAAAACATGAGTTAATACAAGACTGTGCATGTATTAAACGTCAAAGCTATCGCGAATATATAGCAGTTTTAATATGTCTAAATCAAAAAGGAAATGATTTTCTAAAAGAATTTAATAAACAAAAATTAATTAATAAAATAAAGACCTATCTACTAAACTACTACCCAAATACCACTATACCAAAACAATGGCGTTTTGTAGCTGCTATACCGACTAATTCACAAGGTAAAAGAACGCAGGAACTTTTAGTCGAGGTTCTAGAGGATAGTCCTAAATAACTATAAGTTTGACAAGATTTAAACTTATATGAGAAACTTTATTAAAGATTATGGTGGAGTTAACTAACTATGAACAAACATCTTAAAATAAATAATATAACGACTCTTGATGATCACACTACTTTGGTATCTGCACAGATACTTAAAGAATGCGATTTCTTTAAGGGTCATTTTCAAGAACAACCTATTTTACCAGGCATAGCTCAAGTAGATTTTGTTATAAATTTAGCAAGTGAAATATTTAATATCGATAAATCATCTTTTGGTAACATTCCACAAATAAAATTCAAAAAAGCTATCTTACCAAATGATAATTTAGACATAAAACTTTCAAATAAAAACAATATAGTTTCATTTGAATTTCTATTAAAGAACCAAACTGCATCACTAGGTAAAATAAAATATGAAAGCTAGCCATTCATGTAATTTGTGTATTGTTATACCAATCTATAATCATGGTAAGCAGCTACCAAATACTATAGAAAATATTAGTAAGTATAATTTACCAATTATACTTATCGATGATGGTAACCAAGATAACACTAAAGAAGTTATTAAAAAAATTGCTAACGAATTTAAAAACATCATTCTGACAGAGTCATTTGACAAAAATCAAGGCAAAGGAGTAGCTGTAAGCTATGGAACTAAACTAGCTTTTGAAATGGGCTATACTCATATGCTACAAATAGATGCTGATGGTCAACATAACTCTAATGACATTCCTAAATTTATTCAGGCAATGAAGGATAATCCCCAAGCCTTAATATCCGGTATGCCAATATACGATGATAGCATCCCCAAAAGTAGACTTCATGGTCGAAAAATCACTAATTTCTGGGTGGCTATAGAAACTTTATCATTTAACTTAAAAGAGTCAATGTGTGGTTTTCGCATTTACCCATTACAAGCTTATATAAAGTTAATGAAAAAAAGAGCTTTCTCTGTAAAAATGGATTTTGATATAGATGTTATTGTAAGAATGTATTGGTTAGGATTACCTATTATCTATATAAATACTAAAGTAATTTATCCACAAGATGGCTACTCTAATTTTAGAATGTTTAAAGATAATGTCAGAATATCATGGACTCATACAAAATTAGTTACTGGCATGATCCTTAGACTACCGATACTACTATGGAGAAAAATTAGGTGAAACATTGGACTAAGATAAAAGAAGCTGGTGGCTTATTTGGACTTAGAACCACACTTATTTTATTTTATATCTTTGGTCGTAGACTTACTTACTTAATCATGTCTGTGGTTATGGTTTACTATTTCTTATTCTATAAAAGTGCTCCTCGCAACTACTCTTTTAAATATATTCAACACCTTGATAAAAACATAAAATCATCAAAATTATGGCTTTATAGCTTTAAGCATTTTTTGGCTTTTGGTGAGATGGTAATAGATAAGATTGCCGTTTGGAGTAATAAAATCACTATAAACAACGTAAACTTCACTAAAGAAACTAGAGAAGTTATGAGCCAAGCAATCAAATCTAAAAAAGGCGGTGTTATTTTTACTGCACACTTAGGTAATTTAGATGTTGCAAGATCCTTAGCTGACTTTGATAGTGATATGAAAATAAACGCTTTAGTTTTTAGTAAACAAGCTCCTACTTTTAATAAACTTCTTACAAAGATAAATCCTAAATACTCGATAAATATGATATGTATCCAAGAAGTCACTCCCAATTTAGCAATCGAATTATATCAACGTATAGCAGATGGTGAGTTTGTTGTTATTGCAGCTGATAGGACTTCTGTAACTAAGCCTGAAAGAAACCTTAGCTTATCTTTTTTAGATGATACTGCATTTTTTCCTCAAGGTGCTTTTATATTAGCTAGTATTCTAAAATGTCCTACATATTTTATGCTATGCCCAAAAATAGATCGTAATAACTTTGACTTTATTTTTAAAGAATTCGATCAAAATGGGATTGTATTAAATAGAAGAACAAAGCAGCAAGATCTAGAAAAGTATGCACAGAAATACGCAAATATGCTCGAATCATATTGTAAAAAATATCCAAAACAATGGTTTAATTTTTTTGATTTCTGGCATCAAGGAGAAAGATAAATGAGTAAAGATAGCCTATTTACACATACTTACAAAATGACTATTCCATTTTTTGATGTCGATATGCTTGAGATTGTTTGGCACGGTAATTATGTCAAATATTTTGAAATGGCTCGATGTAGTATGCTCAAAGAAATCGAATATGACTATATGGACATGAAAAATGATGGTTTTGCTTGGCCTATAGTTGATCTGAAAGCCAAGTTTATAAGACCTGCAAAGTTTGGACAGGAGATTAACATTTATTGTGACTTAGTTGAGTTTGAGAATAGGCTAAAAATAAACTATACAATTACAGATAGCTTAACTAAAATAAAATTATGTCAAGGCTATACAATTCAATTAGCTGTAGATATTGATAAAAGAGAAACTTGCTTTGTGACACCTCATCAATGGCAACAAAAAATAAAAGAGATTATAAAGAAATGAAAAAAATATTTTCCATAATTAGTGCTTTGTTTGCTATTGTAGTACCCTTATTTGCTTCAAATATCGTCAATAATTCAGACTTCCAAGCAGTTGAAAAACAGCTAACTAAAGATACAAACATCTCAGGTAAATTTATACAAGTTAGACAGATATCAGGTTTAAGCTCTAATCTTAAATCATCAGGTACTTTTAAGCTAAGTAATGACGGCTCTTTATTATGGCAGCAGCAAAAACCAATAAAAACTACGATGCAAATGTCCAAAGATAAACTTACACAAACTATTATGGATAACCCTCCTACTATTCTTACTCGTGAAGATCAACCTGTAGTTTTTTCCTTTACAAATGTTTTCATGTCAGTATTTAAAGGTGATACAAAAACTATATCTGAATATTTTGATGCCAATTTCAAAGGTAATACACAAAAGTGGAATATTTCTCTTAAACCAAAATCTAGCCCATTAAATAAAGCTATAAAAGAAATAACTCTTAAAGGTGGTAAATATATTACAAATATTGAAGTTGCTGATACCCAAGATAATATAATAAAGATAAAGCTTTTTGATATTACAACACAGTAATAGTTATGGTTAATAAATATTTGATTCGTCTGATTATCTGGAGTTTAATAGTTCTAAGTAGCTTATTTCTCTTTATTGTTATAATAACTAAAGGCTTAAATCTAAACACAAATATACTAGCACTATTACCCAATCAACAAACATCACCTCAATTAACAGCCGTCTCAAATAAATTTTCTAATAGAATAAGTAATGATGTAGTCTTCTTAATAAGCTCAAAAGATCAACACGAAGCGATAGACTCTGCAGCAAAATTTAGTAAACTATTGCAACAAAGTAATAATTTCACAAGCATTAATGCAGGCGTAAGCGAAAATCAACAGCTATCTTGGGCAAAGTTTTACTTCCCATATAGATTACAATTACTCAGCAATAAAGACAAAGAATTACTAGCTAATAAAGACTATAAAAGATTGTACCAAAATGCACTTGCTAATATATATAATCCAACAGGCATTGTTAATCGTAACTTACTTAATAGCGACCCTTTCTTTACATATCAAAACTATCTTTTTGATTTGCCTAAACCAAGCTCTAATCTAAAGCTTAAAAAAGGCTTCTTAGTAGCCAAGAAAGATAATCATTACTATGTGCTTATTAAAGCTGAAATTAAAGGACAAAGTTTTTCTTTAACAACTCAAACAGAAATTATTAAAAGTATTAATAATGCCATCAAGCAAGTATCTTCAAATAAAGTTAGTGTACTAAAAACTGGTATGCTATTTTATGCAAATGCTGGAGCCGAAGATGCTCATCATGAGATAAACACTATTGACATAGGCTCAATAATTGGTGTTTTACTTTTAATAATTCTAACATTTAGATCAATTACTCCTTTATTTTTCACACTTCTTTCAATCTCTTGTGGATTTATTGCCGCATTTGTTGTTACACACTATATATTTGGTAGTGTTTTTTTATTTACACTAGTTTTCGGCGCAAGCTTAATTGGGATATCTGTAGATTATGCTTTTTTCTACTACTCCGAGAAATTATTAGCTGATGCTAACTGGACACCTAAAATAGGTCTAAAGCGAATTTTCAAGGGCATAACCTTAGGCCTTTTAAACGTTGTTATTGCATTTTTAGTTATATCTGTAGCTCCATTCCCAGGACTACATCAACTAGCAATTTTTGGCATTGTTGGTTTGAGTGTATCATACTTAACTGTAATATGTTTTTTCCCTTATATCATTAATACCAAATCAAAATCCCATAAGAATATTCCTTTACTAATACTTACAGATAAGTATCTAAATATATGTAAAAACATTAGTACAAAAAAGATCATCATTATATTAGTAGTTTTATGCATAATAACCATTACAGGACTCTATAAAATAAAGCCTAATGATGATATTCACATACTGCAATCAACTCCTAAAAAACTTAAAAATGAAGAAAATCAGCTCAAAAGCATCATTGGTAGTGATATGGGCCTTAGCTATATTATTGTTTTGGCTAAAAATGATAATACTTTACTAACCAAAGCAGATAATGTAACAAATATTATTCGCGAAAATTTCACCAATATTAAAAATCCCCTAATTAGCATAAGCGATTATGTTCCAAGCATAGAGCAACAAAAACAAAACTATAACGCTATACAGAAGTTTGTTAAAACTAAATACCCTCGAGAATATCTTAGCCAAATAGGTTTTTCAAAAGCTCAACAAACAGAGATATTAAATAAAATTAAAACCACAAAATTTAAATCTTTAGAACTATCTAGCTGGTTAAATCAACCTGTCTCAAAACAAATGAGATTCCTATGGTTGGCAAATCAGCCTAATGACTATAAAGCATTAGCTATAACACTTTCAAAAGACATAGATATTTCTAAACTACAGAATTTACTTAGCTCGACAGATGATGTTTACGTTATTGATAAGGTAACTCAAATAAGTAATATTTTTGGTCATTACCGCAATGTTATCTCTTATATTATGGTAGTTGTATTTATGCTTTTATGGCTAGGCCTAGCAATTAGATATTCTATTAAGAAATCTCTAGTATATATATTAGTACCATTATTATCATGTCTACTGTCTGTGGCATTCTTAGGATTATTTAATATTCCTCTTACATTATTTAGCATACTTGCAACAATTCTTGTTTTGGGAATCAGTATGGATTATGTTTTATTTATAGCTGAAAGTAATAATAGGTTCAGTAGTACTATGCTAGCCCTATCATTATCTGCTATCACAACTATTCTGTCATTTGGACTTTTAGCACTAAGTAATACCCCAGCTATTGAGTATTTTGGTTTAACTGTATTAGTTGGAATTACAGTAGCATTTTTATTAGCTCCTATAGCAATTAAGGTACAGTATTATGAAAAATAGAATTTTAGTGAGTTTTTTTATATTTCTTTTTCTAAGTAGTTGTTCTTTACTTCAGACAAAACAGAAAATAGATGTAAAAGTAGCTATCACGCCAAATACTACAGTAACACTACCACAACCATATCAGTTAGGGCTTAATAAAACAATTTCTCAAGTAGTCTCTGCTAAATATTATGATAAAAATGGTAAACAAAAGAATCTAACCTCTAATATGATTATTGAAGTTAATTCTAAGCATATTGTAATGGTAGCTTTATCAGGCTGGGGAAGCTCTCTATTTAAGCTTGATTATGATGGTTCAAGTATACAAAGTAGTAGTCTACCAATGCCAAATAAGAATATTGGTGTTAAGCAAAGTCTTATTGAGTTTATTATAAGCCAAGCTCCAATTAATGTTATACAAAAAATGTTTGCTAATACAGATATTATAGTTTCAGAACAAGCAAACCAAAGAACTATAATGACAACTAATGGCAAGAAAATATTAATGATAAAATATAGCAATAATAACAAGAAGATTTCTATTCATAACTATCATTACAACTATACTATCAATATTACAAATTTAAATTAGATACCAATAGCTCTTAAAATACTCAATCTCTACCTATAAGCTGATACAATAATTTGTATATAAAACCTCAAGAGCTGATCAACTTGATTATATCAGTATCTTTTTATCTAGCTCTATGAATTACAAACAAGGTGGCTAATATGTGTGGAATCTTAATGGTTTTAAAGAAAAATGAACAAATAGATGGAGAAAGATTTAATTCCGCTCTTTCTCTACTTAAGCATAGAGGACCTGATGAGCAGCACTACACTATACTCAATAATCCAAATATTGCTTTTGGACATACTCGCTTAAGTATAATTGGTGTTGATAATGGTGAGCAACCTCTAAATCATAATAATGAACTGACTGCTATAGTAAATGGTGAATTTTATGACTACAAACAAATTCGTCAAAACTATAAGAGCAAAGGCTACAAATTTAATACAAAAACTGACAGTGAGATAGTATTACCTATGTACTTAGAAAGTGGTAATGATTGCTTTGCTCAGTTAAATGGTGAATTTGCTGGTGTTATATATGATAAAAATAAAGAAAGAATAATTGCCTTTAGAGATAGACATGGAGTTAAGCCATTATATTTCAGTCTAGATAATCAAGGTATTAGTTTCTCTTCAGAGATAAAAAGTATACTTAAATACAACAAACAAAAACCCGAATTTAATATAAGAGAATTAAAAGATCGAATATACGGTCAACCATTTAGTCAAGATGATACTATATTTAAAAATATTTATAACGTCAAGCCAAGTCATTTTATGATCTATGATATACGTTCTGGAAATATCTCTGAACATCGCTACTGGCAACCAAAGTATGAGAGATCTAACTACACTAGTGAAAGCCTTCCTGAGATTCTTGATCAATACCGTAATAGAATAACTAAAGCGATAGAAAGAAGACTAGTTTCTGATGTTCCTGTTGCTACTTATCTTAGTGGTGGTATAGACTCTTCAGTATGTTATGCTATCGCAAGTCAGCTTAGTGGTAAAGGACTCGATGCGTTTACAATTTCATTTGATGATAAAAATTATGATGAAAGTATAATCGCAAAGAAGTTGATTAATAAGTACTCTGGTAAGCAAAACACTCTATATATCGATGATCAAATCTTAGCAGATAATCTCTCTGATCATCTTTGGTGTTTAGAAAATACAACATTTAATCCTCATGGAGTGGCAAAACATTTACTAAGTAAATTAGTGCGTGAGAATAACTATAAGGTTGTCTTAACAGGTGAAGGGTCAGATGAATATAATTGTGGTTATATCACAAATGTACTTGATGCTATGCAAGTAAATCCTGAAATGTTTGATAAGAACTCTATTGCAAGTAAGATTGAGGTAAATAAAGGAGTTTTTCTTGCTGATGGGGCTAGAGATATTGATTACTTAAAAAGAAATTTAGGTTTTAGCCCTAGTTTTTGCTCAAATCATGTACCACAAGTAGAGTTAGTAAATGATCTTTTTAACACCAATTTTAAAGATGAAAATTGCTTGGATAAATTCCAAAGATTCTTAGATAGAAACATTATTGATATAAGTAATTGGGATGCCCTAAATATTTCTCTATATTATCAATCACTAAATACCTTTGCTTATGTACTAACTGCTTTAGGCGATCGTACTGAAATGGCTCATTCTGTTGAAGCTAGAGTACCTTTTCTTGATAATGATGTAATTGAGTATATAACTAAAGTACCACCCAAGTATAAATATTATAATAATACTGATAAATTCATTCTAAGAGAAAGTTGTAAAGATTTTGTCACTCCAGAGCATTATCAAAATATGAAGCATCCATACATGTCTCCACCGAGTAAATCAAAATCTCCTCTAAATACAATGATGGGAGATATATTTCATAGTAATAATTTTATCCCAACAGAATTATTTAATCATGGTAAATTACTCGAATTATTTAATGCCCACCTTAAAAATGGAGCCACAGACCCATTTATTAGTAGAATCTTATTTAGTATTTTCTCAGCAGCCATGTTAAATAATATTTTTGATTTTTCTTAGACATCACTTTATCTACATTCTAGAGTTTATGACCTTATTATAGCTTTAAACTAACTTATAACTCTAAAATGATACTTTTTTGCATTAATCAGTTCAATCAAAGCCATATATAGTGCTTAAAATACTCAACCCTTATCAATAACTTGATACAATAGCAGTAGATAAAACTCCAAGAGCTAATTAACTTGATTATCTAAAGTACCTTTTATTTAGCTCTATAAATTTATAAATAAGGTAATAAATATGTTTACAATATCTGATGAAAAAAAATATACAAAAATCACTGTAGAAGGCAAACTAACTCATGCCGACTATACAAAAGTGTTAATACCTAAACTTGATGAACTAGCAAAAAATGGTGCTGTTAAAATCTTAATTAAAATGCAAGATTTCTCTGGTATAGGCTTAAGAGCAATCTTTGATGAATTTAAAACAGAGATTAAACATAGAAAGCATTTTGAGAAGGTAGCTTTTGTTACAAGTAGTTCAAAAGTATCAACTTCAATCAAAATATTTCGACACTTCTTTTCTGGAGAAATTCAAACATTTACTGATGAAAATTGGGCTAAAAACTGGCTAGTTAATACTCGAATGAGATATTTACATACTATGATAAGGATCAAAGACTTAGATAAATCATTAGATTTTTACTGTAATAAACTAGGACTTAAAGAAGTAAGTAGACAAGATAATAAACAAGGTAAGTTTACCCTTATATTTTTAGCTGCTCACGATGATTATGATATAGCTAAAACTGACAAATCTCCTCTTATAGAACTTACATATAATTGGGATAGTGATGAAACATATGAAGGTGGTAGAAACTTTGGTCATTTGGCATTCTCAGTAGAAAACATATATGACATCTGTCAATCTCTAAAAGATCAAGGTGTTATAATCAACAGACCTCCTAGAGATGGGCATATGGCTTTCATAAAATCTCCAGATGGTATATCAATAGAACTAATTCAAGAAGGCAAGCCATTAGCTAAACAAGAGCCTTGGGCTAGTATGGAAAATATAGGCACATGGTAATTTTTAAACTTAATTTTGATAAAATGTAAAAGTCTCATCATTTAAAATTTTAGTTTCTCATGCTTTATTGAAGACTTTAGTTTAGAACCTACCATAGTTTCAACTAATTGCGCTGGCTGATTTGTAGGATTTATCCATGTATGAACAGCTCCTTTTATAACAAAGGTATCTCCAGTATGAAGTTTAACAACTTTTTTATCAGTTACTAATTCAACCTCTCCTTTAATAACCACACCATAATCTATAGTAGTTGTATTGTGGAAAGGATAATTTGTTTTTGGAATACTTTTTCCCTCTTGTTTTGCTTTTTGTTGTAAATCTTTTAAAGGAGGTATTACAACACTTAAAAATATAGCTGAATTTGTCTTAAGATCAAAATTTGGTTTAACAGGCTTAGCTTTAGGTAACATTGCAGCATGCTCTAAATCATTTGAAATCCACATATCATAAACAGCAGCTCCGCTCGTTGATTTACCATACATAGGAGTCTTACCATCAAAAGCTACTACAGATTCACCTGAGTGAGAGCTATCAACAACAACTAATCTAGGCGCCTTTGATAGAGCATTAGACGATTCATCAATATTCTTACTCTTATCTTTTGCAAAAGAACTTGTGTATATCCCTACTAACATTAATAATAAAATAGGTAATGCGAAGTATTTCATCAGACTTAATATCTCTTTTTTTATCTTTTGACCAAAATATAAAAAATATCTCAGCGGTAATATCCTCATTATATATCTAATCTAGATATTACTAGAATATGTATCTAGCATTTAATTTTTTAACAATGAATTTAAATAATAAATAATTACAACTTTAAACTTCTGATACAAATATTATAAAAGGATTCTTCTACTGGAGTAAATGTTTTATTTTTTAGATAGCAAATTCCAATATCTCTATTAATATTACACCCCTTTAAAGGTAACCAAACCAGGTTGTTTAGATTATTTGAAAATGCTAGCTTAGGTAAGGTTGTTATTCCAACATCATGCTCCAGAAAAGAATAAAGAGCTGTAATATTCTCAACTGAATATATTGCATTTTTGACAAAAGTGTTGAAGATTGTTTCTTCTAGTAATACACTTGTTCCATTTCTAATAAAAGGATAATTTTTTAATTGTTCAACACTAACCCCATCTTTATTTTGAGCTAATGGACTACTTTTTAAACATACCACACCAACAGGATCAGAAAATAAATAAGTAAATCCTATGTTATTATTATTAATACTCAGCTGATTACTTATAATTAGATCAACCTCTTCTGTTAACAATTTTTCTTCTATTCTTGCTGAATCTTGATCAATTAAAGTTATTTGAACTTTAGGATACTCTTTTGTAAAATCTGATATTATCTTAGGTATAAATTTAGAAGCTACGGATGGCACACTACCAACTCTAAGTTTTCCAACCTCACCTTTTGATATATTTTGTAACTCATTATTAAAATTATAATAGTTCTGTAAAAATCTTTTAATTAATGGTAAAACGTTTTCCCCAAAAGTTGTTAACTTAGCATTATGACCTGGTTCAAATAATTTATGTCCAATATTTAATTCTAGTTCCTTTATTGAACTAGATAATGCTGCCTGTGATCTATTTGCCGTTTTAACAGCTGCCCTAAAACCTCCAGCTTCAACAATTAAAATAAAATGCTTAAGTTGAGATAACTTTAAATTAATCATTACATCATAGTAAATACAGTTAATTTTAATAATAACTTTAACAAAGATGATTAGAATAATCTATCATATGATAGGAATAACAAGATTGATTTAACAAAACTATACTTTTAAGCTTTTTATATTCATTTGTTAACTTTGAAAAAAATATGAATTATAAAAAAGCTATAAAAACAGATTTACCACCATCTAAGTCACCTTTTGAATGGGTTATAACTAGCAATAAAACATTATATACTGCTCAAATACCTATAGATAAAAGTGGCCGTGTTGTTGATGGAGGGATAGAAAGTCAATCTCGCCAGGTAATGGAAAATTTAAAACATACACTGGAATCTGCAAATCTAACTATCGATGCTACTTTGCAAGTCTTAATTTATGTCACAGATAGAGAATATCTTGCAACATTTAATCAAATATATTCTGAATATTTTAAAGCACCTTATCCAAATAGAGCAGCTGTTGTAGTTGCCGGACTTGCTAGAAAAGAAATGTTAGTAGAATTAGTAGTGTACGCAACAACTGAACAAAATAAATAAACTCTAAGTTAAGGAAATTTTCTTATGCTAAATATACAACCTGAAAAATCAATATATATTAATGGACAATGGATTGAAGGATATAAAACTATAAAAAACATTAACCCTTCTGATATTACACATAACATTGGCGACTTTGCTCAAGCTTCTTCTGATCAAGTTAAACTGGCGATTGATTCAGCAAATGAAGCTCAACCAATATGGGAAAAAACTTCCCTTGAACATAAACAGAGAATATTACAATCTATTGGAGATGAATTAATTGCTCGTTGTGAAGAAATAGGAAAGATAATTGCCTTAGAAGAAGGAAAAACTCTTGCTGAAGGTAGAGGTGAGGTTTATCGTTCTGGACAATTTTTTCAATACTTTGCTGCTGAAGTTCTACGACAAATAGGAGATCATGTAGATTCTGTTCGAGATGATGTGACTATTGATGTATCGCGTGAAGCAGTTGGTACAGTAGTTATAATTTCTCCTTGGAACTTTCCAATAGCAACAGCTGCATGGAAAATTGCACCAGCATTAGCATTTGGAAATAGTATCATATGGAAACCTGCAAATTTAACTCCAGCAAGTGCCGTTATTTTAACTGAAATAATCAACAAACATAATTTACCAAATGGCACTTTTAACCTAGTTCTAGGTAGCGGAGCTGATGTTGGAGATAGACTAATTAACTCTAAGAAAATTCAAGCAGTTAGTTTTACAGGGTCTGTAGATATTGGTAGAAAGGTTGCTAAAGCTACATCACAAAATTTTGTTAGGTGCCAATTAGAGATGGGCAGCAAAAATGCTTTATATATTGCAGATGATGCCGATATAACAACAGCTATTGAAGCTACCATAGGAGGTTCTTTTTCTGGAACAGGACAAAAATGCACTGCATCATCTAGGTTGATTGTTTCAAATAAAAAATATGATGAATATGTTGATACATTAGTAAATAAGTTAAAAACACTTAAGGTTGGACATGCATTAGATAAAGATATATTTATGGGTCCTGTAGCTAGTGATCTTCAATTACAGTCAAATCTTGAGTGGGTTAATAGAGCAAAAGACCTAGGTGCTGAATTATTGTTTGGTGGTGAAAGGCTACACTTAAACCATGAAGGTTATTATATGTCTCCAACCTTATTTACTAATACAGATAACAGCTGGGATATTAATCAAGAAGAAATTTTTGCACCAATGGCTTGTATCATAAAAGCTGATGATTTAGAACATGGATTAGAATTAGTAAACCAAACAAGGTATGGCTTAACATCAGGCATCATTACACAGAGTTTTAAACAAAGTCATTTCTTCAAAGCTAAAGCTCAAACTGGTTGTGTGATGGTTAACTTACCTACCGCAGGAACAGATTATCATGTTCCATTTGGGGGTAGAAAAGAATCTAGCTTTGGACCAAGAGAGCAAGGTCAATATGCAAAAGATTTTTATACTATTGTTAAAACTGCTTATCAACGTCCATATTAATACTTAGGGATAACTTATGTATAGTGAAAATTTAATTATTGATGGTCTTCAATATTGTTTTTGGGACAAAAAATACTTTTTAAATCTAAAAGAAAGTGGGGTTACGGCTGTACATGTAACTCTTGTATACCATGAGAATGCAAGAGAAACATTAACAAGGTTTGCTGAATGGAATAAGTACTTTGAACTATATTCTGATTTAATTATGCCAGTAATGAATATGAGTGATGTACTTACTGCTAAACAAACAGGAAAAGTTGGTATTTTTTTTGGTGCACAAAACTGCTCTCCAATAGAAGATGAAATTGGCTTAATCGAAGTTATGCGTAAGCAAGGTTTACTTATTATGCAATTAACCTACAATAACCAAAGTCTACTTGCAACAGGTTGCTATGAAAAAGAAGATCCAGGCCTTACTCGATTTGGATGTCAAGCTATTGAAGAAATGAATAGGGTCGGCATGATTATAGATATGTCGCATAGCGCAGAACGATCGACTCTAGAAACTATAGATAAATCTTCTCGGCCAATATGTATAAGTCATGCAAATCCTAGTTTTGCAAAACCGGCATTACGAAACAAGTCTAGTAATGTAATTAAATCTCTAGCTAAACGTGGCGGATTACTTGGCTTTAGTTTATATCCATTTCACTTGCCTAGCCATAGCGATTGTACTTTAGAAGAGTTCTGTCAAATGGTTGCTGATACTGCAGATATGATAGGAGTTGATCATCTAGGTATTGGTAGCGACTTATGTTCAAATCAACCATTAGATGTTTTAGAGTGGATGCGTAATGGACGTTGGTCAAAAGAAATGGACTACGGTGAAGGTAATGCAAATAATTCTGGCTGGCCTTCTTTACCCTCTTGGTTTGATAAAAATAATGGTCTTGAAAATATATATGAGGGTCTCTTGAAGCATGGTTTTAATAAGCAAGAATGTAGCAAAATACTTGGCCGAAATTGGTTTGACTTCCTAAAAGATGGTTTAAAAAGAACATAAGTATAATTATAGAGGGTTGATATGAATAATTCAGATAAAAATAATAAAACACCTCGAATATCTCTTTCACAAATATCTAGAGATTTGCAGCTGCATAATCCAGCCTTTTGGTTGAGTGGCGGGTTCATATTATTATTCATAATAATAGACTTAATAGATAGTCAATGGTTAACTAAAACTATAGAAATATGCTTTAATTGGTGTACAAATATTTTTGGTCCTTTCTGGCAAATTCTTTTATTTTTGACGTTCTTTATTGCCATTTTTCTGGCTCTCGGAAGAACAGGATATATAAAATTAGGCAAACTTAACAAGCCAGAAATAAATGCCTTTAAATGGGTTTCAATGATTGTCTGTACATTACTAGCTGGAGGCGGAGTTTTCTGGGCAGCTGCCGAGCCTGTTTCTCATTATATAAATCCATCACCAATATTTTTATCTAGTCATTCAGCATATCAAAATGCTATCAACGCCCTCGCTCAATCATTTATGCATTGGGGCTTTCTAGCTTGGAGTATTTTAGGCAGCTTAACATCTATAGTATTGATGTATTTACATTATGATAAGGGATTACCATTAAAACCAAGAACTTTACTTTACCCTATATTTGGAAAAAGAGTATTAGGTGGTTTCTTTGGAGGTCTAATTGATGCTTGTTGTATAGTTGCAGTTGCTGCTGGCACAATTGGACCTATTGGTTTTCTTGGTTTACAAATAGGCTATTCTTTAAAAGTATTACTACATATCCCAAATGGAATCATAACTCAATCAGTTATTATCTTAATCACAGTAATTATTTATACCCTATCTGCTCTTACAGGTATGAACAAAGGCTTACAGTTTCTTAGTCGGTGTAATGTTATTCTTGCGGTTGTGTTAATGATTTTCATTTTGATCTTTGGTCCAACTAATTTCATTATCAATGGATATTTACAAGGAATGGGCACTCTTATACAAAAATTTATTCCAATGGCCACATATCGTGGTAATGAACATTGGTTAAGCCAATGGACAGTATTTTTCTGGGGATGGTTCTTAGGATATGGTCCTATGATGGCTATTTTTATAGCTCGAATCTCTCGAGGCAGAACTATTAGGCAACTTGTTGCTGCTGTAAGCATCGTTGCTCCTGTAGCGACTTGTTTCTGGTTTTCTATTGTTGGTGGAACAGGGATTTTCTTAGAAATGTCTCATCCAGGAAGCATTAGCCAAGCTTATATCCACGGTAGTCAGCCAGCGGTTTTAATAGCTATTGCATCATATCTGCCAGCACCGCTGATTATAACGATACTATTTTTGATTCTTACAGTAATATTTATTGTTACAACAGGAGATAGTATTACATACACTATTAGTGTTGTTTTAAGTGGTGATTATCAACCAAATAAAATGGTTAGATGCTTATGGGGCATTCTAATGGGTGTAACTGCGATTATTTTAATATCTATGGGTAGCGGAAGTATAGGGGCTCTACAATCCTTTATAATAATCACAGCAGCACCTGTTTCATTAATATTATTACCTTCACTCTGGAATGCTCCATCAATAGCAAGGAAAATGCTAAAAGAGCAGAATTTATAATAGTACTTATTTAAATAGGAACATATAAAAATGAAGAAAACAAATAAACAAATAAATAACCTCTTGCGTGACCCTAAAATCGTAATGGACCCAAAAAGGCTAGGAGCTATGCACCAGAGTAGACTAAGCTTTGCTCGCAGATTAATTCGCCGATTCTTTAATAATGAATGGGAAATATCTATCGAAAAATGGGATTTATCACCTGAAGGTTATGGATGTGCTATTTACAGACTCAATACAAAAAATGGATTTTATAACCTTGTACTCTTTTCAAACAAAATTAAAGATAATGAACGTGATGACAGAGTTATTGCTGAAAAATGGGACGTAACCTTTGCTCTTGTAAAGGGGAAAATCAGCACTCAACTATTCCAAGATCTATATAATAATGTTCCTAAACAAGAATATGGAAGAAACTCTAATAAAATTTTGGTACTTGCTAGAGCTAACAAAAGTGTAAGAGTTTTTGATCATATATTAAAAAGTCTTAAAGAGGGAAAACAACCTAATTTAAAAACTTTGGCCGAGGTTGGATATATACTAAGAACAACGGCTGTTTATGGCAATGGTAAATTCGGAATTTGTGACTTCAACTTATTAGAAAACAATTCTGATTTTAATCTAGCTTTTGAAGCGCAAATGTGTGCGGTATATATATTACGTCAGTTTAGTATTGATTGGATACATTTCATTGCAAAACAACAAGCAGAATCTACCGCAACTGTTTTAGATAAAAAAATTCAACGATATATAGGTATTGGTAATGCTACAGGGCTAGGTATGGCACCTTTTCTTATAAACCACCCATGTGTTATTGATCAGTGGATTTCTGAACGTGAAAAAGTATTATCCTTAATTTTTGACTTAGATATTTCGTATAATAAAAGAAATAAAGTCCTATCTTTTGTTAAGCGAGCTCAACAGTATTTAAAAGAAATAGTAACTATAGATGAACAACAAAATCTATTAAATATACAGGCTGTGAAAGATATAAATATAATTATTATCTCTTTAGAGAATATATCAATAAATAATACTAAGTGGGATAAAATCATTAAAAATAATGAAACACTTAGCTTTGAAGCACAGGAAATTTTTATATCTTGCTTATTAGAGGCATATCCTGAATATACTGATCCACATTCTCTAAATATGACTTTGGTTAGTGAGGATTTAGCATTGTCTCCTTGTATGACAATTAAAGAAATGAAAGAATTACTACAAAATAAATATGATTGGGCTATTAGTATCAATTTTTCTAAACCTGAAAATAATTATTGGTTCTGGTATTCTTCGGAAAATAAGGAAGAACCTCGTCTTGGTATAAGGGGTAGTGAACTAGGAGATGATAAAGAACTACCATTAGATATAGCTCGTCAAGTCTCAGATTTTTATAAGATTATTATTACTCAAGCATCTGAAAATAAGCTACTACAATTTATAATAGATAACCCCCAATATGGTCCTATTACCAGAAGGATTTGCACTATGGACTCTAAATTAATGGGTGATATACAGATTAATATTCTTGCAAAGGACATGTTACCCATTGACTTATTAAGATGTAAATTATCATTTCTAGGAGCAACTAAGTTTGATCCAAGATCTGACCGTTGGGTCCGAGTGACTTTCTTTCAAGGAGCACCTTTATTAAGTGAAGCAAATAATGATGACTGGTTATTTCCTCTTTGTCCAACTATAAATTCTTAAAATAGGAGTGTTTAAAATGCATGTTTCACACAATGAAATAGTTAATATATGTAGAAAAGCCTTCAGGGGGCTAAATGTTCCATATGGTGATGCTGTTATTATTGCAAATATAATTGCAGATTCAGAACTAATAGAGTTAAATGCTATTAAAGACTTTATTAAAGCTTTAAATTATTTAAAGTATGATAGCTATAAACCTGCTGAAATTAAAGAATCTGAAACAGAATTAAAAGTAAATCTTCACGGAGGAAGCATACTATGCTACCTTGCTAATATATTAGCTTATGCACAGTCATTCTTAGACACTAATAATGAAGTTAATTTATTTATAGAAAATTGCCATAACCGCTCACTAGCATATGGTTTTTTACAAAGATTAGCAAATAAAGGCTTATCAGTAAAAGCGCAGTGGTCAAATAAATCCAGCGGTAAAAGTACAATATATATAATAAACCCCCAAGATAAAGCACCCAATATATATTTTTCACTAGTAGATGCAAAATATATTGATAGTCAAAACTTAGAGATAAATATTAGAAAAGAAAATATAACATTACCAAATTCTAATTTATATGACGATTATTTAGATCATAAAACCTTATTAATAAAGAAAAATAACATACTTGAAAAAGGTATTTATATTTCACAAGAGGATTGGGATGCAATAGCTAAAATAGCTAAATTAAGACTTGTCCCAGAAACAGATAAATCTAGACTAAATGCTGGAGGTGTGTAAATATATATTTCTATTCATCGGAATAAAAAGCTATTACTTCATTTAAAGGTAAAACATATGGTATTTTATTAGTAACACTACTTTTGGTATACACTAGCCCATAAGTGAAATTAAACTTACATAGCTAACTCAAGCACAGGTGGTGGAAAGTTAGCACTAGAATAGTTACCAATTTCACGCAAACCGTCGCCAAAGCTAAACATTATAGAAGCCATAATCATCGACACTGCTAGTATTATTTTTCTCATCTAATCTCCCTACTGTTTAGATTTCTAATAACTACAGTATCTATTATGTCTCACCACCATTATTAAGTTAAATATATTATAATTAATAAACTAATAAGCAAAAACTATAGCATTGTTTACTCAAATTCATTTTCAATCTCTTCTAATGTTTTACCTGATGTTTCTGGGACAAATCTTCTAACAACCCAAAGATAGATACATGAACTTATAAACAACAGTCCAAACATTACATTAAAGCCCCAATCCTGACCCACTTTTAAGAAATAACCTATAAAGTAAAATGAAAATAGCATTGAAATAACTCCTGCCATAAATATTCCTATTATTCTTACTCTATTTGGTAATAATTCATTTATAAGGGTCACAATTACTCCAGAAGGTCCAAAAGCCAAACCAGCAATGCATGTTGTTAGCAATATAATTACTAATATATAATTATATGCAAAGCCTGGTAGGCTATATAAAATAATCAACCCTAACATACTAATCAATGCAACTGTTAAACCTAGATAAATAACTCTTTTTCTACCCCATTTATCAATAAAAAATATTGTCAAAATTGTAATAATGAAGTTAACCGCCAAGATAAGAAAATTAGCAGCATGGGCAACATAGCTACTTGATGTTAACGGAGCTATTATTAATTCAGATGAGAAAACAATAAAATTAATCCCTGTAAGCTGATTTAGGATTAAGACAATAGTAACTATTGCAACAGGCCAAATATCTTTACCTATTAAGATTTTACTAATAAACGTTCTAGGTGCATGTGTTCTTAAACTAACTTTAATATCATCAATATGTTTATTAATCTCTGCATCTGTAAGATTAGGTTGTGTTTTTTTAACTACATCATAAGCCTTATCAATTTTATTTTTAAGAACTAACCACGTTGGACTAGATGGTAAAAAACATGAAGCTATAAGCAGAATAATTCCAAAAGTCAGAGTTATAGTGAAATACTCACTCCAATTAAATGTTTTATAAAACAAAAATATTAAAATTCCTGACAGACACATCCCCGCAGTCCATAACAATTGGAACAAAGCTACATATCTACCGCGTCGGTCAGCTGGGGATATTTCTGTCACATATATAGGAAAGGCATAAGACCCTAATAATATCGACCCTCCTTGAATTAACCTTGCAATAATCAAGGTTTCATATCCTTGAGCTATAACAAAGATGTAGGTTCCAATAATATAAAAAGCTACGAAAATTAAAATCATAAATTTTCGTCCAATATAATCAGTAGCCAACCAAATTATTTTTGCTAAAACTCCTCCTAGAAATACTAATCCTAGTAGTATCGATAATTGGTGTGTATTTAAATGAAAGCTATGGCTAATCTCCTCGCCTACTCCGCCAACAATAGCCAAAAAGCATAGCCACCTAAAATTGCAGCCAATATATATACTGCTAATATATATTTAAAACTATATCTAAAATTTAAATTCACAAATATCTCCTATATTCCTAATTCATCATAAACTGAATCTATTAATTGTCCATACAAGCCTGTTCTAAATGTTTTGCCTTCAAATATCTTAGGATAGATAATAGGACTATGCACACTATTAGTCATAATCATAACAGTAACCTTATTTTTAGGGTCAGAAACAAGACACTGACCAGTAAAACCAGAGTGGCCTATTGTTTGATCACTACACCTTTCTCCAAACAAATGTCTATTCTTTCGACCTTTTGCAGTCCAAAACCCTAAAGCAAAAGCCTCATTTGTATCAGATGACTGACTAAAAAGCTTGACTGTATCTTGTGAAAAAAATGCATTATCTTTATATATTAATTCTGCTAGCGTGGTTGCGTCATCAATTGTAGAAAATAATCCTGCATGTCCCGCTACTCCTGCCATAGAGTATAGCGCTTTTTCATCATGCACATAGCCCCTTAGCGTTTCTGTTTTTATATTATTAAAATTCGTGGTGCCAAAATTGCAATGCCCATCAACTTGCGTTGCAACAATACCTTCTGGTAAAAAACCTTTCTCTAATGGATTAAAGCATGTTGCTTTTAAGCCTAGCTTAGAATAAATATTCTCTTCAAGAAAAATATCTAGTCGTTGCTTTGTAATAGCTTCAATAACACATCCTAGTATCTGCATACCTATATCACTATATATACAATACTTATGTGGCGACTCTACTATCGACATTTTTGTTTTTAGAAACTCTATAGTTGTATGACGATTTTGACTATATAATGAGCCAGCTGTTTGGTTATTATAAAAATCAAAAAATGGCGCGACTCCACTAGTATGACTAAGTAAATCACGGACTGTTGGAATATATTCTGTATTAACAAATCTAAACTCAGGAATATATTTTATAATTACAGTATCTAAGCTTATAAGATTACGTTGATAAAGATACATAACCGCATAAGTAGTCGCAAAAACTTTTGTTATCGAAGCGACATCAAATAGCATATTCTGACTTAATTCTTGAGGATTTCTAAGCTGCTGAGCTTTTTTATCATAACGACAAGCATAGCCAAAAATCTTCTTATAAACTTCTTTGCCTTGATGTAAAACACTTATAGCTGCGCCAGGAAAACCATGATTAATATCATAGTTAATGATGTCTTCTAACTTAGGAAAATTCATTTTATAACAAGAAACATGATTTATATTTATTAAATCATACTTTAAAGCAGTAATATTATAAATGATATACCAAAATGATTTAAATATTCGAAGTGCTAACTTAGCCTTGACACGGCACATGGATTAACTGTTACCGTTGCTTCCTTCCGGATCTAGCGGGGTTCACAATCTACCATTGCGTGGAAACCAAGTTAGCAATGCATATGTTACTAGATATATATATAAATTACAAGCTAACAAAGCAAATTCCATTATCTAATATAAATTGGTATTATTAAGCCAAAAGTATTCACAAAATAGTAATAAAATGATTATAGTAATATCTCCAGCAAAGAGCCAAAACTTTGACTCTTTAAAAGAAAACTACGACTTTACACAGCCTATATTTAAAGATCAGATCAATCTTTTGATTAATAAGTTAAAACATTATGAAGTAGATGAAATTGAAAAACTTATGAAAATTAGTCCTAAATTGGCTCAAGAAGTATTTGATAAACATAATAGTTTCGATCCAAATAACTATAATACTTCAAACTCTAAAGCTGCTATTTTCACTTTTAGCGGTGATGTTTATAAGGGTTTAGATGCTGAGACCCTTGATACTAAAACAATCAAATATGCGCAAGATCATTTATTAATGTTATCTGGTCTATATGGTCTTATCCGCCCTCTTGATTTGATACAAGCTTATAGACTGGAAATGGGTACAAAAGTAAAAATTGATGAAAAAATCCTACACAAATACTGGCAAGCTAAAATCACACCACAATTAAATAGCTTCTTTGCTAAGCAGAAGAATAAAACTCTAATTAATCTTGCTTCTAACGAATATTCACAAGCTATAGACAAAAAAGCTCTTGATGCTAAATGGTTAGATATAGATTTTAAAGAGAACAAAAATGGTACTTTTAAAACTATTGGTATTCATGCTAAAAAAGCTCGTGGATTAATGACAAGGTTTATCCTTGAGAATCAAATAGAAGATATTAATAGCATTAAAAAGTTTAATGTTGCCGGGTATGAGTTTAACCAAGATCTATCCAAAGATGATCTTATCTGTTTTACAAGATAGTATATGAAAATAAAAATAATATCTCTAGGAGAAAAACCACCTAAGTGGGTTATAGATGGATTTAATGAGTATAAGAAAAGACTTAGTAAATCTATTCCACTTGAGCTAATAGAGCTTCCAATAGCAAAAAGAACTAAAACAGGTAATCCAAGTATCTGGATGGAACAAGAAGCTAAGATAATTTTAAGCAAGATCAATAACTCTGATCACTTAGTTATCCTTGATGTGAAATCTAAAATCATATCTACAGAAGATCTAGCTGATAAAATGCAAAACTGGAAATTTAATAATCCAAATGTTGTAATATTAATCGGTGGTCCAGATGGGATTCATCAAAGTATTAAAGATATTGCTAAAGAAAAAATATCCATATCTAAAATGACGTTTCCACATCCTATTGTGCGTATTATTATTGCAGAACAGTTATATAGAGCTTATACAATTTTAGAAGGTCACCCTTATCATAAATAAATTTATCCTAACTAAATATTAATATAAACTTGTTATTTTTTAACTCAAACTATCAATTTTAACAATATTAAATTTACTCTAAATTAAGCTATTATTTTATATATCAAAAGTCGTTGTTTTGGTAAAAAAAGACATATAAACTCGAAATATGTCCATAGTGACGACTAGTATAAAACTGTATATTAATATAAGGAGTACTAAAATGATACAGGTACATATAAAAACAATCACAGCGTTAACTCTGTCTTTAATAAGTACAGTAGCTTTTGCTGATTGTAAATTAGAAGATGTTACCTCAGGTTGGACAGGTAAGATCACCTTTAAATGCGATAAAGATACAAACTTAGAAACTAATCCAATTAGCTTTAAACTAAGTGATGGTAAAGTAGGCAGTGTCTGGGGTATAGGAAACCATACTCTAACAGAAGCAAGCAACGGTACAGTCTCAATCACATCAAAACAATGGGGAGGTCAGCCAACTATTGCAAAAGCTGGGCAAGCTATTAGCTTTAGCTTCTCCCCTAGCAAACCTGTATTCAATGTTCTAAATTTCCATATTGGTAATGGAGGAACTGTTGATCCAGTTGAGCCTACCGACCCTGTTGAACCAACAGATCCAGTCGAACCGACAGACCCAGTTGAGCCAACTGATCCAAGTAGTGACTATCAAACATATAATGCTGGCACACAGTATAAAAGTGGCGATATAGTATCTTCAAATGGCAAACTATACCAATGTAAATCTGGAGTAGGTGCTTGGTGTTCTAGTTCAGCAGCATGGGCTTATGCACCAGGCTCTGGAACAGCTTGGGAAACGGCTTGGGATATATATGACTCTACTAATCCTGTTAATCCAACCGATCCAGTTGATCCTAGTGAACCGACAGATCCTACTGATCCAACGCCAGCTCCTGGTGATACATATACAACTACTCAAGCAGCTCTAAATGCAAAAGAAGAAGAGTTAACTAATGGTCCCGTTATGAGTGAAGTTAAAAAATCTATCGTAACAAGAGATAATAAGGTTGTAGAAGCTGTCTCAGCTAATAACCCTAATAATCCTGAGAATGTAAAACGTGTTGAAAGTATAATCTCTGAAGCTGATTGGAATTATATGTTCCCGAAAAGATCTCCTGAATATACTTATGATAACTTCTTAAAAGCTGTTGCAAAATTCCCTGCATTCTGTGGAACATATACAGACGGTAGAGATTCTGACGCAATTTGTCGTAAATCACTAGCTACTATGTTTGCTCATTTCACACAAGAAACAGGTGGGCACACTGCTCACTGGGATGTACCTGAATGGCGTCAAGGACTAGTCCATGTTCGTGAAATGGGTTGGGACGAAAATATGCGCGGCGGCTATAATGGTGAATGTAACCCTGATGTATGGCAAGGGCAAACTTGGCCTTGTGGCACTTTTGAAAATGGCGATTATAAATCTTACTTTGGTCGTGGTGCAAAACAATTAAGCTACAACTATAACTATGGACCATTCTCTCAAGCAATATATGGTGATGTAAGAACTTTATTAGATAAGCCTGAACTAGTTGCTGACACATGGCTGAATTTAGCATCTGCTGTATTCTTCTTTGTCTATCCTCAACCACCAAAACCATCTATGCTTCATGTAATAGATGGTACATGGCAGCCAAATGAACGTGATATTAGTAATGGCCTAACTCCAGGATTTGGTGTAACTACTCAAATAATTAACGGTGGTGTTGAGTGTGGCGGAAGTGTTGAAGTTGCACAATCTAAAAACCGTATAGACTATTATGACAACTTTGCTAAACAACTTGGTGTAACTATACCAAATAATGAAGTTTTAGGATGTAAAGGCATGAAACAATTTGATGCAGAAGGTGCTGGCGCTACTAAAATCTACTGGGAACAAGATTTTAGCTATAATGCTAACAACCCTGGCGGTAAGTCATATGCTTGTAAACTTGTAGGATACCAGACACCGTATTCTGCATTTACTCCAGGTGACTACACTAAGTGTGTGAAAGCTCACTTCCCTGATATAGTTATAACAAAATAATAAATCTAAATCTCAATCTCCATTGAGATTATCTTCCATTTTTCTTTTAAATTTACGATATCTAAATACTCTTCAAAGATCTTCTTAAACCCTATAATATTTCATAAACATTTAATATTAAAAACTCTAAGCGTTATCTTTTGTATAACAACTTTATTCGACTATCCTAGATATGTAAAATTATGATAACCTCTAAAATATGCACAAATAAAATATCAAAGCACCAGTATGAATTTAAGGTGAATCAATTAAGTTATATTTAGAAACAAGTGCAAATAGGCAGAGAGTGGTAAATATTTAAAAAGGTAAATATAATAATATGATAAATTACCTAAGAAAATATTTAATTATATTAAAACCATATGATTCACACTAAAGCTTCTTTAGAAAATACAAACCAACATTTTCATAAAAAAGATCGACTTATTCTTCTGACCATCGCTCTTATTATGTTAATGGAAATGATAGACATAATGGTTCTAAGCACATCTTTGCCACAAATAGCATATGACTTTAAAATCAATCCAATCCAGCTCAAAATAGCTATATCTATTTATTTACTAACCCTTGGAATGTTTATCCCTTGCGCTTCATGGGTATCAGATAAATATGGTGCTGTCAGAGTATTATTATTAGCAACATCTGGCTTTATTTTAACATCTATTGCCTGTGGCTTATCTCACAATGAAATCGAACTTGTTATATTTAGAGCTCTTCAGGGTGCTTGTGGTGCATTCTCTGTGCCAGTATCACGAATAATTATGGTTAAAATGTATCCAAAAAATATTATCTCTGCAATGTCTTTTATCTCAACAATTGTAGTAATGGGACCTTTGTTAGGTCCTCTTGTCGGAGGTGCTATTACAACCTGGTTAAATTGGCGAATCATATTCTTCATTAACATTCCAGTTGGGCTGTTTGCAATATGGTCTCTATATTACTATTTTCCAAAAATACCTCCTATACCAGTACCCAAATTTGATCTATTTGGATTTATTTTGATAAGTGCTAGTCTCGTACTATTGTTATTTACTATGGACACTCTTACTGAACAATCAATAAATCTAGCAACCAAGGGAACATCTTTTATTATTAGTATTTTATTAATGCTTGTTTATTTCGCACATATAAAAAAATATAACCACCCCATTATTGATTTAAGACTATTTAAAAACCCTTCATTTCGTTTTTTTGCTATCATGAACACTATTACAAGATTATTTTTAATGGGGTATAGCTTCCTATATCCGCTATACTTACAGACAAAACTAGGCTTTTCTGCTTTTAATTCTGGATTAACTATACTCCCAATGCTTATTGGTGTATGGATTGCTAAACGCTTCATAAAACCTTTACTAGCAAGGTTCTCTTTCCAAAAATTTATATTGATCATGTTAGTGTTAGTAGTAGTAACTAATTTATTATTAGTTGCAATTTTCATATATTTTAACTTATATGCTTTTGTGCTTACCATTTTCCTAATGGGGTGGGCATTAAGTGGGCTAAATATAGCTTTAGATACAGGAGTTTATAAAAGCCTAAAACCACAAGATATTTCTGCTGGAACAACAATTAATAGCGCAATAATTCAGTTAGGAGGTAGTTTTTCCATAGCAATTATTGCTACAATTTTGATGTCATCAAGTCTAAACTTCCAGCTACAATGGAATACAGTCTTACCAAACTATTCGTACTCTATATATGTTTTAGTTAGCGCTGTTGCAGCTATATGGATGATTTATTTTCTTACGAAAGCAAATATCAAGCATCAGATTAATTAATATAGATAAAAAGTAATACGAATTAAAAATCTACTGGGAACAAGACTTTAGCTATAATGCCAATAATCCTGGCGGCAAATCATATGCTTGTAAACTTGTAGGATATCAAACTCCATATTCAGCGTTCACGCCAGGTGACTATACTAAGTGTGTTAAAGCTCACTTCCCTGATATAGTTATAGAAAAATAATAATCCTAAATCTCAATCTCCATTGAGATTATCTTCCATTTTTCTTCTAAATCTTTAATATCTAAATACTCTTCAAAAATCTTCTTAAACCCCATATTTTCATAACATTTAATTGCTGAAATATTAAAATCAAAAACTCTAAGAGTTATATACTGTAGACCTATAGACTTAGCAAAACCTAAAAGCCCTTGTATCATCAATTTACCATAACCTTTGGATCGATACTCTTTATATATGAGCAACCTACCTATAGATGCTTTACGATTTTTTTGATCTAATCTAATTATTTGGCAATGCCCTATAGATTTTCCATTATTATCTAAAACATTAAAAAGTAAATTAGACCTACTCTCCATGGTTTGTATTATTTGATTAGAGTCAAGAGGAAACTTATAATTAATACCGCCAAATTGATATAAAAAACGAATATCTTGACCTTCTAACTGAGATAAAAGTTCAGGAATGTTTTTTTGCGTAAATTTTTCTAATTCAATGATTCTTTTATTGATTATGCTCAAACAAGTTTTCCCCAGAACTATTTGACGATTAAGACGAGTTTTTTTATTGACCTTCAAAACTAGTCGTCCTTATGTTATTTTCTTGATTATAACCTTGCTGAACTTGAGAATTCTCTCTGTTTTGTTCATATATTGATCTACTCGAATTTTGTTGGCCCTGTTGATCTCCAAAATATGTCGTTTTTATATTATTTCCTTGCTGTCTTTCAGAAACACCTCTATTTTGATCATATATTGATCTACCAATATTTTGTTGCTTCTGTTGATCAAAACCTCCTTGCATAGCAGATGTACCACCACCATAATTTGACTGAGAGTTAGACTCCGCTGTTTTTAGCTCCTTCTCTAATGCTGCGTAATCTGCTGCTAAAGATACAATAGGCGTTGCTAAAGCCATCGTTGCCAATATATATTTAAATTTTCTCATAATCACATTTACATAAAGTACAGTACTATCCATTGTATTAGTTTTGAATATACTATGCAAAAAAGATTTATTTTGTAAAACAGTTGTTACTTTGCCTTACTTTTGATATCAATTATTTTTAACAATACTATCAATAATGGAGGAGTAGCCATCAATATTCCAAAAATAGTCTGATTATTTAAATTCACATATGAAATAGCAGATGACACCACTGTTGCAACAGCAATCTGTATAAAACCAAACATTGCTGAGGCTACACCGACTTCTGTATTAACATCTTTGTATGCACATACATAAGTTGCAGTGTATTGAAAAGTATTACCACAAAATGCTAAGGCACATAACACTATTATAACTATAGTATTTAAGCCGAAAATAAAATACGAAAGAGCCAACATTAATCCACAAAAAACAGAAAAAGATGCACTACATAAGCTAACTTTATTCATATCTAATTTACCTACTTTATTTTTAAAAGAAAATAAAAATAAAGCTGGTGGTACTATAACAAGTGTAGATAAAAGTGAAAATTCAAATGCTGAAAATTTTAAAAGAACCTGAAAAAGAAATGGTGAAAGAGTAACAAATACAAATACTAATGATAAAGCTAAACCACTACAACCTGCATTTATAACGAAAGTTTTATTTGATAATATTTTCTTATACGATTCTAGAAGCCTAGTATTACTCTTTGGTATGACTTCTAGATGTAAATACTTTACAATCAGAATCATTACAATAATCGCCATAAATGAATGTAATGCAAAATTACCACGCCATCCTATACATTCTTGAATTATTCCTCCTGTTATAGGTGCCAAAGGAGGTGTTAGAGATACAATACTAGAAATCACAAGACTAGCCTTAGCTAAAGAACTATTATCACTAAATACATCCTTCATAATAGCTCTAAAAGAGATAAAAGAGCTTCCCATACCTACACCTTGTAGAAAACGAAAGAATAATAACTGATCTTCACTTTGTGCTAACATACATAAAATGCTAGCCAAACAAAAAACAATATATCCGAATAAAAGAGCTTGTTTACGACCATATTTATCAGAAATATAACCAAAACCAAACACAGAGCAAGTCATACCTAAAAAATATATTCCAACAGTAAGCTTAACATCTTTTGCTGCTGCTCCAAAATAGCTCATAATATGTGGTAAAGACGGTGAGAAACTGTCTGTAGCAAACTGAGACATAACCCCTAACAGACAGATAATCAATATCACTGTTCTTTCTGAAGATATTTTTTTAAATGTATCTTTTGACATATACGATACCTATAGAGCTATTTAAACTACAGAACTTTTATTATTTAAGTGATTTTGATTATCAAAATACTCTTTAAATAGATCTTTATATTTTACTAGCTCCTCATAAGTTAATAAAAATACTCCATCACCTCCCTCACTAAAACTTAACCATGTAAAAGGAACATCTGGACACATTTCCATTAAAGCATATTGGCTATTGCCAACTTCTACAATCAGCACACCATTTTCAGTCATATACTGATCTGCTTCTAAAATTATCTTTTTAGCAAGATCTAGACCATCATCACCTGCTTCAAGAGCTAATTTTGGTTCATAGTGATACTCTTTAGGCATGCTATCTAAGTCTTCTTTATCTACATAAGGAGGATTAGACACAATAACATCAAATTTCTGCCCCTTTAAATTACTAAATAAATCAGACTTAACTGCGCGTACCCTATCTGTAAGCTGATGTTTTCTTATATTATGGTTAGCTATAGCTAAAGCATCATCAGAAATATCTACTAAAGCAATATCAGCTTCTTCAAAAACAGTCGCCGATGCAATACCTATACAACCACTTCCTGTACATAAATCTAAAACATTTTTTACATCATTAATATCATTAACCCATGGAGAGAAATCATTTTGTATAAGTTCAGCAATAGGAGATCTAGGTATAATCACTCTCTCATCTATATCAAACTCCATACCAGCAAACCATGCTTTTTTTAGAATATATGGTAAAGGCTTACGTTCATAAGCTCTTTGATAAACATATTCTATTATTGTCTTTTTCTCTTCCAAAAGAAGTCTTGAGGCTACCATATTACCATCTATATCATGAGTCATATTAATTGCAGAAAGTACTAAATGTACAGCTTCATCCCAAATAGAATCTGAACCATGACCAAAATATGCCTGATTAACCGACATTTCAGAAATAGACCAACGTATAAAATCTCTTATAGTATGCAAATTGTTTATAATATCTTGTTGTTTTTCTTGACTATACATTTATTAACCTTTTTTCCATGTAGTACCAGTTGCACTATCTTCTAGTATTATTCCTTCTACTTGAAGCTGATTTCTAATCTCATCAGCTCTAGCATAATTTTTATCTTTTTTCGCCTGAGCTCTTTCAACGATTAATTTTTCGATTTCATTTACATCGACACCATCATCTTGCTTAAAGTATTCTTCTATATCTGTAAATAATATACCCAATACATTACAAAGCTTACGCAAAAGATATGCATACCCGCTAGCTTTATATTTGCTTGTTGTTTTTAGAGTGTTTATTTCTTTAGCTAAACTAAACAAAACAGCTAATGCTTCTGGAGTATTAAAATCATTGTCCATAGCCTTAATAAACTTCTCTTCATAATGGCTAGCATCATCTGGAAGGTTTACTTCAATAGGCTCAATATCTCTTAAAGCATTAAATAACCTCTCAATAGATGCTCTTGCATTATCTAAATTCTCTTTTGAATAATTAATCTCACTTCTATAAGAAGTAGAAGCTAAGAAATACCTAACAACCTCTGGATGATACTCTTCTAAAACTTCATTTATTGTAAAGAAATTATTTAATGATTTAGACATTTTTTCAGCATTAACTTTCACCATACCTGAGTGAAGCCAATAATTAGCAAATGTACAATTATTACAAGCTTCAGATTGAGCTATTTCATTTTCATGATGAGGAAACCTAAGATCAGAGCCTCCTGCATGAATATCAAAAGTATCTCCTAGAAGCTTTTTTGACATCGCTGAACATTCAATATGCCAACCAGGGCGACCAGCTCCCCATGGAGAATCCCATGCAGGTTCACCTTGTTTTGCCATTTTCCAAAGTACAAAATCCATTGGATTTTCTTTTTCATCGACAACATCAACTCTTGAGCCTTGTTGTAATGCTTCAAGATTCTGTTTACTTAATTTACCATAATCAGCAAATTTAGTTAAACGATAAAAAACATCGCCATTTGACCCTTGATATGCATAGCCTTTCGCAACCAGCTCTTCAATCATAGCAATCATCTCAGAAATTGTTTCTGTAGCTCTAGGTTCTTGTGTAGGACGCAGAATATTTAATCTATCAAAAGCATCATGCATTGATTTGATTGTTCTTTCTACAAGCTGACTAGTAGATTCACCATTTTCATTGGCTCTTTTGATGATTTTATCATCAATATCTGTGATATTCCGTACAAAATTGATATCAAAACCACGATATTTAAAATATCTATTAATAACATCAAAAGCTATATTCGTACGAGCATGGCCAATATGGCAATCATCATATACAGTGATGCCACAAACATACATTTTAATCTTATTAGCCTCAATTGGCTTAAACTCTTCTTTTTCCCCGGATAAGGAATTATAAAAAATCATAAAATAAATAGCCTAATTTTATATATTTACATATTATAGATTATCAGTATAACTAATATTATTTTTTTTTGAACTTTTAATGCTTAAAGCTTTTATATACTACATCAAGATGAGAACCAATTCCATCTAACTTCGCCATCTCTTGACAACCATCTGTATATGCTGAGCAACCTGTATCTAGATATATCCTTTGCGCATTATTACAGTTACCATCAATATTACATTGCAATCCATCTTTCAGAGCATAGATCTTACCATCACCATCACGATTTATTTGAAAGCTCGAACCAGAGGAGGTAGACACAGAACTTATTAAAGCCCTTGTTGAGATATCTTCAACATATATTTTTTTATCTGTAACAATAAATAGTGTACCAAATTTTACAATAAGCTTCTGTATAGTTTCTCCAGTAAAGGTTTGAGATGAAACCAATGTTGGTGCAGATATCCCATGACTATAAAGATATATATAAACTTTATCATTATTAAAATACATAATATAAAACTGCGTTGTATTTTTCTTTACTAAAATAGGATCATCAACTACATCTGCAGCCAAAGTAGCTTTAGTTGAGTCAGTACCATCACCAAAAAGATAGCCACCACCTAAATTAAAGTCTAAAATATTACTATGCTCAAAAATTAAAGGTGCTCCTGGACTTAGTGTAAACAAGCTATCAGGGATAGATAAATAAATATTTGAGCCATCAAAATCACTACTACCTACTGTATACATATCTGTTTTAACAGCTGTGTAGATTTTAGTAGAACTATCATGTGTCGTAGTATACGCATCTAAGTCATAATTCCCAGATCTAAGAAACTTCTCCAAAATCAACAACTTTGGCTCCTCTTGCGCACTATCATAATACCATTTGGCTAAAACAATATCACCATCAGCAAATTCCAAACCTTGAACTTCTACCCAATTAGATAAATCTACTCTAGCTTGTGATGGATTTGTCTGAAGATTAGATAAAGTTGTCGATGATGTATATACTCTATCATAGTCATATATTGCTATATGAAAGATCCACTCTCCATTGACAAGACTCCAACCTATACTAAGTCTGTAATCGCTTAGAGATAGAATTAACGGGAAGCCAATATCTAAGTCATTACCATAAGCATTGATAACTAATGTTTGACTTGGATTATCATAACAAGGGCCTCTATAATCACCATGATCCTTATGAGCTCCCCAGCTTGCTCCTGCTAAACTCATAGTTTTTTCGCTAGGCTCGCCTGGATTATGACATATAAGTATATGATGTTCATGCATTGCTTCGCAGCTACTTTCCTCATCTTCATCAGAATTTCCATTTCCATTTCCATTTCCATTTCCATTTCCATTTCCATTTCCATTTCCATTTCCATTTCCATTTCCATTTCCATTTCCATTTCCATTTCCATTTATATTACACTCAACCTCAACCTCCGAACCAGGCTCACTATCAAATAAAGGTTTCTCAATAAAGCCTATATAACCTCCGTATATAGCTATTTTATTGGCATGTGATGTCCCTAATTTATAGTTTTTTAAAGCTTCACTCATCGCATCAGTATTTATATATGGAAGATTTAACGGAATTATTGTTTCTTCATATTGCGTCATTGTTATATTAGGTAAAATATTAAAGATAAAATCTCGAGTGTATTTATGAGTATCTTCATGAAAAGAATCATGTGTCAAATTATAACTAATCAAATATGGAGTTGAGCTATATAATGTTATGTTTGCATTTTTAAAGTCAAAACCAGGAGTAACACTATTAACCTTTGTGAGAAATTTAAAATCCCCAACGTTATTCTCTAAATCTGTAGATAAAACATCAGAACCTATAACATTTTTAAAAAAACCTTCATGAACATTTATATTTTCGGTTTCATGTATTTGAGTTTTTATAGATAGAGAGCTTAGATTAAAGTTATATGCTAAAGCGGATATTACAACCATTATAACAAAGGCAAATATGATTACTGCTAATAATGAAGACCCTTTTATATTTTTAAACCTCATATAACAACCTTATAGATTAATCACCTTAGTAAAACTTTTACTATCTACGTCAAATGATACTTTAAGCGCAGGATATGTATTGGCATCTATAGCAGTATCTGAAGAAACACTACTCCATATAACACTTCCATTACTTATAGTCGCATATTCAACCTGTAAATTATTAATACCTCTTACTAGCTCATAAGACATTCCATTTGATGAACTTCCCTTTATATATACATATAATGAGTATATATCTTGACCATTTTTATCTTTTTGACCAGTATCTCTTATATAGAGCAGTTCTAGAGAGTACTTACCAATATAATCTCCTGGATAATATTCTGTGACTTGAGGTGCTAATGCTAAGCCAATAGCATTAGAACTAGTATTTATACTAGCGACCTTAACTAAATTTATACTATTTCTATTACATAAAAATAGATAATCTCCCACATCAATACCATCAGTTGACTTAGCATAAAGCGTTTCATCTAGCGCATTTATGCTACTAAACTCTGTATGGCTCTCCTCTTTTTTAACCATAATATAATCCGTATTTTCTTGAAAACATTCTCCACTACACTCATCTTTTAATGCTTGTGAAAAGCTTGAACCACTTGAAAATGGCAGTTGTCCTACAATGATTGCTGAACTATTTGTAAAATAATTATCTAATGAATCAGCTGAACTATCATAATAATCTTGATTTAGAGATCCAAACTTACATGCAAATCCAACATCTTTTACAAAATCATAAATAATATTTTTAACCAATAATTCTTTAGTCTCAGCATCTGTTTTATTTTTATGCGAATTATACTTATCTTTGACTGCAATATAAGAGGCTATTAAAGCTGAAACAACCATCATTGCTATAGCTGTAGAAATCAGAAGACCAATTAAGGTAAATCCTTTAGATCTATTTTCTCTAAGCTGTAGTTTCATACCAACCTCTTATGTTATGTTTTATACACTACACCACCCGGGTAAAAGCTCTGTATCAAAATTATAAGCTGTACAGCGCCAAGTCACACCTGAAGATGTAATATCTGCATTAGTACTAGGACCAATTACAACATATTGACCACTACTATCAAATGGAGGATTAGCTAATGGTTGTGTTGTATTAATCTGAGTGTTACTTAGATTCAATAACACTCCTGTACTACTTGAATGTTTTTCTGTACTATTTGATAGCAAACTATCTCTAGCTGTATTGATATCAGAAAGTACTGCCGGATCATCTATTTGTTCAACCCCAGCATTTATATATATTTCATTGGCTCTTTGCATATATGCTCCTAATTCCTCATTAATAGCATCAGCGACTGGATTACTTGTATAGATTCTTTGTATAACAGTTAATGCCGTATCTGGGTTGGTAGCAATAAACTCCTGTATACTTTCTCCAAGATTAGAAGATTTTGAAAAAGTAATATTTCCTATAGAACTCTCATCAAATGTGCCAGTCAACATAAAATCGTTAACTCGATTATCTAGCTCATCAACCAGCTCAACTTTCTTTTCCATCAAAATTGCTTTTGAAATTATATTACCTATAGTGTAAAAAACTGCAAAAAACAAGAACATAGCTAGAGCTGATGATATCAACACTTCTAATATTGTAAATCCCTTGTTCTTTGTACTTTTCATATACACAAACCTTACAAATTTGATATTTGTATATATAAATTCTATCACACAACTCTTAATCTTTTGAGAACCTTGCTATTCTAGACTAATAATTTTGACTAAATAAAATGTTATTATTTAGAAAATAAAGCTTTAGTACACCTGTCTTTATTGTTTAAGTCCTTAATAGTTATAACGTCATCAAATTCACTATCAATCAATATCTTTTGGATAGATCTAGATTGTGTATATCCATGCTCGATATATATGCGTGCATTTTTATTTAGATATAAATGTGACTGAGAAATTATAACTTTAATATCAGATAAACCATTATCTTTGGCAAATAAAGCACTTTGAGGCTCATACTTTTTTACTTCTTGAGTTATATCATCATCACAAAAGTCGATATACGGAGGGTTTGAAACAATAATATCAAACTTCTTGTTATCTAAATCTTGATACCAATCACTTTGGATAAACTCAACATTAGATACCTCATTCTCTTTGGCATTTTCCTTAGCTACGTTCAAAGCTTTATGAGAAAAATCAACCGCGATAACATGACTATTTGGTAACTCAGATGCTAACGCCAAAGCTATTGCTCCAGTACCTGTTCCAAGATCTAGTATATTTAACTGAGTACTTTTATCAGAGATATCGTCTAAAACTGCTTCAACTAAAGTTTCAGTATCTGCACGCGGGATAAGAGTATCTTGTGTTACGAAAAGCTTTTGATCCCAAAAATATTTATACCCCAAAATATAAGCTAAAGGCTCACCATCAAAGTAGCAATGAATTTTAGTATTTATTCTTTCAACAACAGCACTATCTAAAACTTTATCCGAATTTAGATATAAATAAGTTTTATCAACATCTAAAACATCACAAACAATAGTTTGAATATCACTTTTTATTATAGATAATTCATTTGTAGAATATTCAGATTTAGACCGTTGCTGCTTGTAACTCTCAAGCATATGAGAAATAAAAGATGAAATTGTATAGCTACTCATCTGACATTGTTGCTAAAAGATCTGCTTGATACTCTAAAACTAAAGGTTGAATAACACTATCTAAACTACCTTCCATCACTTCATCAAGCTTATAAAGAGTTAAGTTTATACGATGATCAGTAACTCTACCTTGCGGGTAGTTATATGTTCTAATTCTCTCAGATCTATCACCACTACCAACTAAGCTTTTACGTGTATCTGACTGCTCTTTTTGCTGTTTATCTATCTCTGCTTGAAGTAATCTTGACTTTAACATCGACATTGCCGCAGCACGGTTCTTATGCTGAGATCTTTGATCTTGACACTCAACTACAACGCCTGTAGGAATATGCGTAATTCTAATTGCTGAATCTGTTTTGTTTACGTGTTGACCTCCTGCGCCCGATGCTCTAAAAGTATCAACCTTTAGATCTGCTGGATTTATATCGATTCCCTCGACCTCATCCACCTCTGGCATGACTGCAACTGTACAAGCTGATGTATGTACTCTACCTTGAGATTCTGTTGCTGGCACACGCTGTACCCTATGAGCTCCAGACTCAAACTTTAACTGTGAATACGCTCCTTCGCCATTAACCTTTGTAATAATTTCTTTATAGCCACCATGCTCACCTTCACTTGATGAAATCACTTCAACTTTCCAGCCTCTTTGCTCAGCATACTTAGAATACATCTTAAATAAATCACCAGAGAATATTGAAGCCTCATCACCACCAGTACCGGCTCTAATCTCTAAAAAGACATTTGCATCATCATTAGGATCACGAGGTAAAAGAAGAATCTGTAGCTCTGCTTCAAGGCTTTCTATAGTTTCATTTGCTAATTTAAGTTCTTCTTTTGCCATTTCAACTAACTCAGCATCTTTTTCATTAAGCATCTCTTGAGCCGCTTCTTTATCTTCTAATGCTTGAGAATAATCTTTAAATGCCTTAACTATTGGCTCAAGCTGTGAATATTCTCTTGATAAATCTCTAAACTTATTTTGATCCGAAATAATATCAGCATCACTTAATAAGGCACTTACTTCCTCATGCCTTTCAATCAAACTTTGTAACTTTGCTTTAATTGAATCTTTCATTTACTTTTCCACATTTAAACCAAACATACGTTTCATACACACAAGGCAATCATTTCTACCTTGTTTAGAAGCTTCTTTCATACCCATTACAGGATAATGTAAAACTTTCTTTTTAATCTCATAGGCAAATCTTTTCATTATCTGTTCGGCATCTTTACCATTTCTAATTTTTGCTAAACTTTTTTCCAAAGATAAATCAACAAGACCATCAGCCTTATCAAATAACTCTTTAATCGCAGTATTTGATATAATAGCCTTCTCTTTTTCTAAATACTCTTCTAATGATTTAACAATAATCTTCTGCGCTCTAGAGCTTTCATGCTTTCGTTTATCTTTATTATCTGCTATTACAGCATTAATATCATCAACACAGTAATAGACATTTTTGCCCATTTCACCTAACTTTGGATCTAAAGCTTGTGGTATAGATATATCGATAAACACCCTTGGTTTGCTATCAACATCATTTATAGAAATCATATAACCTTCAGCATGAATAGCTGTAATTATAATATCTGCTTTTTTAACTAATTCCTGTAACTCTGTCAAAGGGTGAGAGCTAGCATTTCTAAAAGCAGAAGTAATCTTTCCTGCTTTTTCGATAGTCCTATTAGCTAACATAATTTGCTTTGGTGCAAGAGCTGTAACATGTCTAAACAATAACTCTCCTGTTTGTCCAGCACCAATAATAAGTACATTTTTAGTTGAGATATTATCTAACTGTTTCTTAGCCAAAGTAATTGCGGAAAAGGCAACTGAAACTGGACAATGTCCTATCCTAGTCTCACTACGCACTTTCTTTGCTGTTGCAAAAACCTTCTGAAAAACTCTATCTAGTTCCTTACCTAAAGCATTATTTTTCTTACTAAGAGTATATGAGTCCTTAACTTGGCCTAATATTTGAGGCTCGCCTAAAACCATAGACTCTAAACCACATGCAAGTTTCATAAGGTGCATTATAACCTCAGTACCTTGCCTTAGTTTGAAATAGTCTTTTATCTTATACTCAGGGTTTCTAACATAGCCTTGCCACCATGCTAAAACATTATCAACAACTCTTAAATCAGATATTTCTAAATATATTTCTGTACGATTACATGTCGATAGAATAACGGCATTGATGACATTATCTATAGCAAGCATTGTCCTATACAGCATAGACACATCTAACCCTGATAAAGCAAACTCACTACGAGCCTCAATTGGGGATTTTTTATAATCAATTGCTAAAGATATTAATGCCATATTAAAATAAAAAGTGTATTACAATAATTAACTTAGAAAAACAAATAAGTATTTTAACACAAAAGTATTAGACATTACATTGTAATCTGATATCTCGATAAGATAATGTATTCTCAACTTATACAAAGATCCTTCAACAATTAAAATAAATATTAATCAATATCAGACAATATGCCACTCAAGCTTGTTAAACTATTTTTTTCAATAGAAGTAAACTTTTTAAGCTTTATGCTAATTTTCCTTCTTATCACATGGAGTTGCTATCACTTGTTTGACATTATAAAACTTAGCAAATGCTTGATTATTTACATCAGAAGGATTACATGTCAAAGATCTAGTTGTTATTCCATATTTATTTTGAAGCCCAGGATCTACTTGATACTTAGGTACAACAACTAATTTTTTATTATCTGCTAACATCATAATCTTATCTTGCTCTTGACTAACTTCATGTAAATAATAGTAGTTCACAGCTAAAGTACCAGCAAAATATACCACTCCAATTAAAAATAAGATATAGATCTTTTCCAAGAAACTACGAACTTGTTTTACATAAAAATTATCACTTATATAAAACTGGTGCATAGTTGCGATAAAAAATATTACATAATAGATAAGCATTAACCTTATTAAAAGGCCATAGCTATATATAACAGGAGTCATAACAAAAATTATTGATATAAGAGCAATACTATATATAAATTTAGTTTTTATTTCTGTATGCTTTTTTAAAAAAAGAAATATAATAAAAGCAACAAATAATATAAATATGACTTCTGTGTTTGGCCATACAGAATATCTAACACTTTCAATAACCTTTATAATAGCTTGATATATTGAATGAGTATGGCTTCCGGACATCCCATCCATTCTTACATAATTTCCAGGAGCAGATATTAGTACAACACCACCGGCAAAGCAGGCTAATGCAAAATATATTACAGATCTATTAATTTTCTTTCTATTAAGAATAGAATCAATAAAGTATGTAAGACATAAAATAAGCAACACCCCAACAAACTGTTCATTATATAGTCCTATGAATATTCCTATTACTACTGGAGCTATAACCATTTGCTTATTTTTAGTAAAGATATGGTAATACAATATAGTGACTAGACATATCCCCCAAAAGTATTGTATAGCGGCTGTTTTCCAAAGAGTCTGTCCAATAAAACCTGTTAATGAGAACATTAATAAAAATAAAAATAAGTATACGCAGAATGCTTTAGAATATAGTTTATACTTCCCTGCCGTGCTTATTTTGAAAGAGAACAAAATAAACAAATAATAAGCCAACGCATTTAAGATATTAACAACAGCTACTGATAAAGTAATATATTTTTTAGAAAAAAGACAATAAACTAGTAATTGAGCAGACATTCTGCCTGTCCATCCAAAATAGTCTTGTTTTAGCATTGCTATAAGATTATGATTTACTAAAGTATCATTTATTGCTCTCCAATAATCATCCATAGCTATCGGCTGGCAATAGTTCAAGAATAAAAAATAAGCAAATATCACAACACTAAAAGCTATTATTTTAGGTTTACTATTCATCAATTGTCATTTATCTATTTTAGATAAGACTATTATAAATGACATAACATATACTAACAATGCCTTAAATCTAAATATGGAAATACATGACTAAGCTCAATAAAATAATCTTTTACTTATTTTTACATATTTGGATTATCAATAAACTTACAACGTTTAGTACTTTTATGTTAAGATGTTGTAAAATTTATTGAAAAAATAAATCATAATTATGGGTATTAAGGGTTTAACAAAAAAACAAAACCAAGCACTATATACAATAGCTGGGATAGTTATCATAGCACTTATATGTGTAATACTATTTCAATTTTATAATTCAAATAATCATAAAAAGATCTTAGAAGCATCTAATGCATATCAAAAAGCCTTGATTGCTAGTGAAAATTCTGATGTTTCATCAGCTACTAGAATAACTAAATTTACATCTGTAGTAAAACAATACCCAAGTACTAGTTTTGGAATATTTGCTAGCTGGCAGTTAGCAGAACTATATATTACTCCAACAAAATTAAATACTAGTAATTTTAATATGAATATTGCGAATTTACCAAAAGCAATAGATATACTTCAACAAAGCATCAAAGATAATCCTGATAATAGTTTAACTAATGTTACTAAAACTAGACTGGCTAGACTTTATATTGCAGCGAAACAACCTGATCAAGCAATAAAAACCTTAAATAGTTTGAGGACATTGGAAAACAAAGCTTACCCTCTTATGCTACTAGGAGAATCTTATCAACAGAAAAGTGATAAAACAAAAGCACTCAATGCTTGGCATAAAGCGCTGCAAGATCCTGATAGCTCAACCGAGTTTAAACAAGTGATTACTCAACTAATAAATAATTATTAATTAAAAATGAAAAAATCTTATTTCTTAACATTACCCCTACTATTATCTTTTTTAATAGCTAGTTGTTCAAAAAGTAATGTACCCCCACCAACACCACTGAAGGAGAAGGCTCCTAAACAGGTTCATGTAAAAGTAAAGTGGAAAAAAAGCACGGGAAATGGTGATAACGGATTAGGCAACTATAATCTAGCTCCTACATACTCAGATGATATTGCATTCGTTCCTAATGAAAATGGCATGGTTTATGCCTTATCAATGAAAGATGGTGGCGTAATATGGAAGAAAGACACAAATTCCAGCCTGACTTCTGAACCAAACACTATCGCAAATGCTGTCATTTTTGGCTCGATGAAAGGTAGACTTACAGCATTAGATAATAAGACTGGTAAAACCTTATGGTTAAGTAAAACTCCAAGTAGTTTATTTGCTCAACCAACTATCTATAACAACTCTATTTACACCCATACACACGATGGCTCGGTAGCTGCTTTTGATGCTAAAGATGGTTCAAAAGAGTGGAGTGCTTCAAACAATATCCCAGAATTAACGCTGCCTGGTAACTCATCGCCTATAGTATTAAATGATACTGTAATGATAGGCTCTGCTTTTGGTACAGTTCTTGGTTTTACTGTTGAAAATGGTGATAAGACTATCAATATCCCGATTGCAATTGCCCATGGATCCTCTCCAGCAGATAAAATGGTTGATATAACTGCAAATCCAATGCTATATCATCGCTATTTGATCTTCGCAGCATTTCAAGGTGCTATCGTAGCCCTAGATAAAGATACTGGTAAAATGCTATGGGCAAAGAAAGCTTCGATTATTAGTAATATGGCTATTGATAATAATGTTATTTTTACGACTCAAGCAGATAGTGAGCTTAAAGCATACAATATACAAAATGGTGAAACGGTCTGGACTCAAGATACTCTAAAGTGGCGTAAGATAACTGGCCCTATTTATTATAAAGGCTTAATAGTCGTAGCTGACTATCAAGGATATTTACATTTCTTTAGCTCACTAAACGGTGAATACCTTGGTAGATATAAGCTTACATCTACTCCAACATTATTTCCAAGCACTGGCATCTCTGCTCAATTAGTACCAACGAAACAAGGGATTCTTGTTGAAGCTAAAGATGGTACAGCCTACTTAGTTGATGCTTATAGTGATAAGGTTATATATGATAGTATTCTAGGTGATTACAGAGTTGATAAAGGTGAAAGTATTAAGCATATTGATTCATCGATTAAACCAGCAACTGTAGCCAAAACAAACAAAAAATCTAAAAAAGTAGATACAAAAGACTTAAAAGTTAATATAATAATAGGAGACTTTAGCAAAGGTAAATCTACTAATGTATAAAGGCATAAGACCATCAATTTTTATTCTAATCCTAATGGTTTCATTAGGTCCATTTGGCGATACTATCTACGCCCCAGCCCTACCTGAACTAAAGAAAATTCTTGGTACTGATTATCCTCATGTCCAACTTACAATAACCTCATACCTATTAGGCTACTCAATCAGCCAAATTTTATATGGACCATTTTCTGATAGATTTGGACGTAAGCCAATAATGTTAATTGGGTCATGTTTTTTTATAGTTAGTTCAGTAATATGTTTATTTAGTCAACATATTGACACATTGATATATGCTCGTCTTCTACAAGGTTTTGGTGCAGCAGCTGGCGGAGTTATTGCTACAGTCGCAGTTAAAGATGCTTTTAAAATTAATGAACAAGGAGCTGTGTTTGCTATTATGAATATAGCTTTTGCACTAGCTCCTGCTTTTGGGGCTATACTTGGCGTATTTTTGAGCCCATCTCTAATATTTTGGGTATTACTCGTTGCTGCTAGCTTACTTTTTATAAAGGTAGCCTTATTCTTCCCTGAAACAATTAGAGAAAAAAATTATGAAGCATTAACTATTAGATCTCTCTTTAAAAATTATTTCTCATTATTTAAAGATCATCAGTTCTTCTTTGCCACTTTTGTATTAGGTCTTAATATCAGTACTATCTATGCATGTCTTGTTACTGCTCCTGATATTTTTGTTAATATTTTAAAACTAGAGAAGTCAAATTTCCTATACTTACTCACTTTAATGGTTATTGCGGTTGTTTCAGGTTCTATCATTTGCTCAAAACTTAGTCGTGTTATAGCCTATAAACATCTTATTAATTTTGGTATGGCTTGTACATTAATATCAGGGATATTACTAGTTTATGCATTTAAAAAGTTAACAGGTCTGGAACTATCTATAGCACTTACAGCTATCTTATCTTTAACCTTTGTTGGTGTATCTTTTAGTGTGCCACTACTTACACCAATAGCATTAGAAAATTTCACTACAACAGCTGGTGCAGCCTCCTCAATAATGGGATTTATGCAAATGGGAATTGCATCAATTACAACTGCTATTATGAGCCAAATTGACTTAGGAAGTGAGTTCACTCTATCTCTAGCATTCATACTTTTACCATTAATTGGATTAATAGTATTTCTACCATATAGCTGCTACTTTTTAAGGAAATAGCTATTAACACTTTGCCAAGCTTACGAATTAAGTAAATTATGTGATAAAATTTCCTTAATAAATATAATCTATCGATCTAATTAATATTAATGCAAAACTATAATGCTAAATCAATCGAGGTATTAACCGGTTTAGATCCTGTCAAAAAAAGACCAGGGATGTATACTAATACCGAAAATCCAAACCATCTTATCCAAGAAATAGTGGATAACAGTGTCGATGAAGTCTTGGCAGGCTTTGCTAATAAAATAGACATTTCTCTTTATCAAGATAACAGTATTGAAATCTCTGATAATGGTCGTGGAATGCCTGTGGATATCCATCCTGAGCATAAAATGTCAGGTATCGAGCTTATTATGACTAAGCTTCATTCTGGTGGTAAGTTTAGTAACAAAAACTACACCCACTCTGGAGGTCTTCATGGTGTAGGTGTTTCTGTTGTCAATGCTTTATCTACTAGACTTGAAGCTGAGATAAAAAGAGATGGTAAACTTTATCACATAGTGTTTGAAGACGGCTTTAAAACTAAAGATTTAGAAGTTATTGATACAGTTGGTAAAAAAAATACTGGGACAAAAATTAGATTTTGGCCAGATAAAAAATATTTTGATGATATCAAGGTAAATCTTAAATCTCTAAAGAACTTATTAGAAGCAAAAGCTATCCTTTGTAAAGCTCTTACAATCAAATATTCTAATGAAGCAAAAAAAGAAAAATTAGTATGGCATTTTGAAGATGGTTTAAAAGGTTATTTAGATCATAAGCTAGAATCTGAAACCTTACCGAACAAGCCTTTTATGATAGATAATTTTTCAAATGGAGAGTCATTTTTAGATTCTGTATTCTGCTGGTGTGAAGCCCCTACTGAAGTTATAAAAAATAGCTATGTAAATCTAATCCCAACGCCTCAAGATGGCACCCATGTTGCAGGTCTTAAAAATGGTATTTATGATGCCATTAGAACATATGTGGAAAAAAACTCTTTAGGGCTTAAAAACATTAAAATTACAGCAAATGACTCATTTGCTCAATTAAACTATGTTATATCATTAAAAATAACAAATCCTCAATTTGCCGGACAAACTAAAGAGAAACTTTCCAACAAAGATGTAACAGCATTTGTTGCAACAACTGTAAAAGATCTTCTAACCATATGGCTTAACCAAAATGCTGAAGAAGCTCGCCAAATAATAGAGAATATTAATAAGATTGCTCAAAAGCGTGTTAATGCAGATAAGAAAACTGCGCGTAAACGCATAATGAATACTTCTATTCGCCTACCTGGGAAGCTAACAGACTGTATTAGTTCTGATGTAAATTCAACAGAGCTTTTCATTGTTGAGGGAGACTCTGCAGGAGGTTCTGCAAAACAAGCACGCGATAAGAACTTTCAAGCAGTAATGCCTCTTAAAGGTAAGATTCTAAATAGCTGGGAGCTTGATGCAGATACGATCATGAATTCCCAAGAAGTACATAATATAGCAACAGCAATAGGTGTTGATCCTGATAGTGATGACATCTCTAGTCTTAGATATAATAAAATATGTATTCTTGCTGATGCAGACTCTGATGGTTTACATATTGCTACTCTACTATGCGCGATGTTTCTAAAGCATTTTAAAAAGCTTATTGAAAATGGACATATATATATAGCTCAACCGCCTTTATTTAGAGTTGATATCGGTAAAAACACCTTTTACGCTCTAGACGAGGCTGAAAAAGAAGCTATTTTAGCAGAGAATTCCAAGCTAACAGGCAAAATCAATATTATGCGCTTTAAAGGTCTTGGTGAGATGAATCCTATACAGCTGCGTGAATCAGCAATGGATGTTTCATCTAGAAGACTATTACAGCTAACTATCTCAGATATCTATGATGATAATGAAATGCTTGATAAACTTTTAGCTAAAAAAAGGTCTAAAGATCGTCGTGACTGGTTGGAAAACTATGGTGATAAGGCAGAAATTGATTAAAAAATCTTTTAGCTTTAATTTAATTATGTAGCCACAGCTAAAACCATATAAAAAGTAGTAAGCTACTCCATTTAGGCTTAACGACGAGATCTAACAAATACTACTTTTAAACATAGTAGACTATAAAATAACTTATACACCATATTTAACACCTTTTTCTTTACTATATATTACCTGCTCAAGATCATTTAATCTTCTTCTACCCATCTGCTTAACAGGCATAATAAATGTCATAATCACACCAATGCCACATAATATAAACATAAGTAAAGAAACACCTAATACTGGAGGTATCACTCCTGTTATGAATGTTGCAAGTAAAGGAGCAAAACCTGAAATTGATGCTCCAAGCCCATATACGATAGATGCACCGGAAGCTCGTACATTTGATGGAAACACCTCTGTATAACATGGATTTGCAGCTCCTTGTATCATACCTGTCATAATAGCTAAAACTATAAGTATAAAGGTTGAAAACTCTAAGCGTCCTGCATCTAATAAATATATCAATATTGGTGATAATATTAATGAAACTATAAAGCTAAAAAGAAGTACTTCTTTTCTACCTATCTTATCTGATATAAAGCCAAAAAACGGTGTCGATAAAAACATAAAGAATATCGCAATAGTATTAACTGTCAAAGCAACAGATAAATGCATACCTAATATATCAACCATATACGTTGTCATATATGTTATATCTATATAGTAAATCATAAGTGCTACTGTTGCGATTGCTGTAACAGATACTAAGTGTCTTTTATATGTTTTTGTTAGCTGAATGACAGGAGACCTTGATTCTGATAGAAAAGTCTCCTTCTCATCTTTTTCTCTAAAAAATAAAAATGCTATAAGCAGTATAGCACCAAATGCAAAAGGTATTCTCCAAACCAAATTACCCCAATCAGTAGGAAAAAGATTTACAGCTAATGAGCTAACAGCTGATGCCAAAATAAAACCAAGAATGGATGTTGAAAATGCAACTGAGACGTTAAATCCAGTATATCTAAGCTGGCTATCTTCTGATGCAATAGCCATCAAATTACCAAACTGCCCTCCAGCTGAAACACCTTGAAATATTCTTATTACAACTAAAATTATAGGTGCAATCACACCAACGCTTGCATAAGTAGGTATAAAAGCCATTATTATAGTTGGTATCGCCATAAATAATATAGCTATATTCATAGCAAAATGACGACCTTTTCTATCACCAAGGTATCCAAAAAATATAGATCCTAAAGGTCTTGCAATATACCCTGCAGCAAAAGTCCCGAAAGTTAGCAATAAAGATAACCAACTACTTTGTGATGGGAAAAACTGATGTGAGATAATTATTGCAAAATAGCCATATAACGAATAATCATACCACTCAATCATATTGCCAAATGATACTTTAACTGTTTTTATAAAACTTTTCTTAAATGACAAAGGGTTTACCTCCCCTAAAACTAGTATTTATTAATATTCAAATTTACATTCATAAAACATTAATTCTACAAATGTGGATAAATATTATCATTTAATTTGAAAAGTAGTTAAAAATATGATAGCAAAAATGCATAAATTTGAGAGTAACTCTAAAACCTTTAAAAAAACTTATTTTAGTGATACTTATCTATTCCTTGTAGATTGTTTACCTTATCCCAATCAAAATACTCGCCAGGATCAGTTTTTCTTCTAGGAGCTATATTTTGATGCCCTGTAACAGCATTTATTTCAACATAAGTATCTTTTAAATCTGTTAACAATTTATTTAAACTTTTGTATTGTTCAGATTCATAAGCTGTTTTATCTGTACCTTGCAGCTCTATTCCAATAGAGAAATCATTACAACCTTTCCTTCCTTGGAAGCTGCTTACACCAGCATGCCACGCTCTATCATCAACTGAAACAAACTGAATAATTTCTCCTGTACGTTTGATATAAAAATGTGCAGAAACTTCAACACTCTCTAGATCAACAAAGCTCTGATGTAAGTTACAATCTAGCTTATTAATAAATAAACTTTCAACATTGCTGTTTAGATACTCTCCTTCAGGCAGACTTATGCAATGAATCACAACCAAGCTAATTTCTATATTATTAGGTCTTTGATTAAAGTTTTTACTCACAATATGCTTAGCTTTTCTATACCAACCTTGATTGAACATCTTATGCTTTGAAAATTAGTTGTGGTAATATTATACTGTATCAACTAATTTAGTAGGTTTAAATAATTTAATTATGAAGTGTTTAGATTGTAAGCTTGCAAAAAATACTCTTATATATGGTATTATTACGTTAATCATTGTAGTACTTAGTTATAACTTTTTAGATATTAAAGTCGCTACAGCAATACATTCAGGCGACTTTTTCGGTACAAAGATAAGTACACTAGCCTCTTTAATATCTCAGATCACATCATCAAAAGTTTGGGCTGTAGTTGCTTTAATAGTCACAGTGATCTGTATTATCAGATATTTTCGTAAAAAAGTCTCTGACAAACTATATATAATGTCTCTATCTTTAATACTAACCATTATTGTTGCAGGCACTTTAAAGGTTTTACTAGCTAGATATAGACCAGAAATGCTTTTATTTAAAGATCAATATGGTTTTCACTTTTTTTCTTTTAAAAAAGCTTATAATTCTATGCCATCTGGACATACGACTTTATCATTTGCTGGTCTGTTAGCAATTGCTAACTTTTTTGAGAAAAAATACATTACGATAGTTGCTATTATTATAGCAACTATCGTTGCGATAAGTAGAGTGATTGTTCTAGATCATTATGTTTCTGATGTTATATTATCTGCATATATAGGATCATTTTGTTATTTATGGTCAAAAGCCTTTGTCGAAGGTAGACAAGCTACTAAATAAACTCTTTAAAATAAGTCAAAGCTCTTCTATATACATCCTGTTTAAAATAAACTACATGATTTATTGGATACCAATAGCTAACCCAACGCCAATTATCAAATTCTGGTGAGTCATTAGCCTCTAAATCAATATTATTTTCAGAGCTTTTCAATCTTAATAAAAACCATTTTTGTTTTTGTCCAACACATATTGGCTCTTTACCTCTAAGCAGTGAGTCTGGTATATCATACTTATACCAATCTCTTGTTGAAGCTATAACCTCTACATCTTGAGGTCTCAAACCGACTTCTTCATGAAGTTCACGATACATTGCTTGTAATGGAGTCTCTCCAGAAGATACTCCGCCTTGAGGAAATTGCCATGAAGCTCTGTTTCTTCTTTGACCCCAAAAAACTCTATTTTGTTTATTTAATAAAACTATAGCAACATTTGCTCTATACCCACTTTTATCTATCATTATTTAAAGAAATATTTCTTCTTCCTAGTATTTATTCTAAACTAATTTTTAGCAGTTTGTTACTTTTCTAGTTCGAATAATTGAGGTTATAACAAAAGCTATGTTAAATATTTTTAAGACATATTCTAATAAAATTATCATCTACAAGATGATTTTATCTTCTAAGATATACATCTCAGCATAAATAATTTATTATTATTCGAATCATTAATAATGATTTTAAAAGAGAATTTCGTGAACTCTACCTTAAGTGATTTTTTTCTAAAACAAGCAAAGCAAACACCTAATAATATTGCTATTACAGATTTAAATATAGAACTAACATACCACCAAACTGCTAATCAAGTTAAATTTTTAGCACAATACTTACAAGATAAAGGATATGGCCCACAAAGCATAATTTCTATATACAGCTCAAAACGCTATGAAATTATTATAGCTTTTTTAGCTATCTCTAGTATTGGTGCAAGCTGTGTTCAGTTAGACAAATCCTTCCCTCTACCTTTATTAAAAAACATTATTGAGGATACTCAATCAGATTTAATTCTATGTGATGAAATACCCGATATAGAAACTATAGAATGTTTTAACTATATTGATATAATTAGTCAATATGACTCAAAAGATGTAGAAAGATTTAAACACCCTCCTATTAATTCTGAAAAGGGCTTTTGGTTAGTATATTCATCTGGAACTACTGGGAAAAACAAAGGTATAGCAATATCTCATAAGGCAATCTTATCTTCTTATGAAATCAGAGAAACAGTCAAAGCATATGATGAAAATAGTTCTATTGGCTGTAATATTTATTACCTCTGGGAAGCTTTTAGACCTCTGATTAAAGGTGGTCGAACTAATATAATTCCAGATGATGTGCTCTATGACTTCAAAGCACTATCACAATATATTAAAGATAAAAAAATTAATGAAATACTCTTTACACCATCATATTTAGAAACATTACTTTCAACATCAAAAGATATTGCCAAAAAAATATTTAAAAATATAGATACTTGCTGGCTAAATGGTGAAGTTGTCTCTAGTTGGTTACAGCATCACTTAGAAGAATTCATGTCTGAAACAGACATTTATAATCTATACTCAATCTCAGAGTGTCATGATGTCGCTACTTATAAACTACATAAAAATGATAAAAATCTAGAAGCTGATGGAATTGTACCTGTAGGACATGTACTACCCAAAGTAGAAGCTATTGTTTTAGATGATAATAAACAAATGATCAAAAATGGCGATAAAGGAGAGGTTTATATCCATGCTATAGGATTAGCTAATGAGTATATAAATAGACCAGATTTAAATAAAGAAAGGTTTGTAGAAGCTAAAGATAGTCCCATAGGTAAACGTCTATATAAAACTGGTGACCATGGTAAACTGTCTGACGATGGTCAATTAATTACAATATATGGTCGTTGTGACTATATTATAAAGCTGCGAGGCTATACACTTTCGCTACCTTTCATAGAATCAGTTATCAAAGATAAGCTTGATATCATGCATTGTGTTGTCAATAAAGCTGGTGAGACTCGAATGTCAGAATATCTAGTTGCATATTTAGAAATTCCAAGTGATAAACAACAAGGTTTCCGTGAAAAATGGCAACTTAAAGATAATAAACTTTCTAAAGCACTTTCTGATAAAATCTCTCCTTTCCTAGCACATTACATGCTTCCAAAACATATAGTTCTTCTTGATGAGATCCCTCTAAATAGGTATTCAAACAAATTAGATAGAAATAGTTTAAATCTTGATGACAAAGCTGTTTATGTTGAGCAGAAAATAAAAAATATTGAATCACTAGATGATTATAAATTACTTTGGGCAAATATCCTTAATATCTCAAAAGATGATATTAATTCAGATAGTTGCTTTTTTGAGCTTGGTGGTTCTTCATTATCAACAATGTTACTAATAAGCAAACTTAAAGAACTTGGTTTAGAAGTTAAAATAACTGATTTTATTGCAGCAAGCCAACTTAGTAGTAGCTATAACTTATTATCAGAATCTTCTAATGATTCTGAGCAAAATCTCTCAAAATTAATCATAGATGATATTGATAACTTATTTACAGATTTAAAGCCCAAAATAGCAAATCTGAGACAAGACCCAAAAGAATCATCTAAAAATATACTTCTTACAGGAGTAACCGGCTTTCTAGGATCTCATACTCTTAAAACATTAGTTGCTAATAAAAATATAGAAGCTATTTATTGTTTAGTTCGCGCTGATAGCCAACAACAAGCAGAAACTAGACTAGAAAATATCCTTAAAAAACTCAATATTGAGAAATCTCGTAAAATTGTTTGTCTATTAAGCGATATTTCAGCAAAAGAATTTGGTTGGCAATCAGATAAATATATAGAATATACTAACAAAATTGATACTGTAATTCATACAGCTGCATCTGTTAATTTATTGCTTCCATATAATGCTTTAAGAAGTAGCAATTTTATTGGAACCGCAAATATTATTGATTTTTGTTCTACAAGCAAAGCAAAACATTTAATCCATATATCTACAAATGGTATTTTCCCTTTACATCTAAATAAAAAATTTAGTGAAACTCAAGATATACAATGGCTTGACTCACTACAGTCAGGATATTCTCAAACTAAATGGGCTGCTGAGAAACTAATCCATAATTCAATAAAAGAAGGCTTAAATGCTACAGTACTAAGACTAGGTAATATTTCACCTGTATCTAATAATTATATTAATGATTCAGATACAAATTGGATACTAATTAAAGAAATAAATTCTCAACGAAAAATACCTACTGATATAAATCTAGAAATGACTCCTGTTGATCACATTTCTAAAATTATAGAGCACCTTGTCTTAGAGAAGCATGCTGATAGATATATCTACAATATAACTAACAAGAATTTCCTTAATGCACAAACATTAGCAAAAGTTTCTAATTACGAGATTATTCCTTCAGATACTTGGAGTTAAATCAATTACTGATAATTCTGCTAAATACTTAGCTTCTGACCATGCAAATATTGATGCCTCAATAAACTTATATGATAGGTCAAATTATGAATCACTAATGTCAAAGATAAATATTGATTATCCAGAAATAACCGAAAACTACATAAGTAAGATTTTCCTAGGGAGAAATAATGAATCTACTCAAAGATAAACACATACTAATAGTTGGAGCATCTAGTGGAATGGGTAAAGCTATAGCGGAGCTATGCCTTATTAAAGAAATGAAGATATCTCTATGCTCTCGTCGCAAGGTAAATATCACAGGCGATAATGTTTTTTATCAATCTGTAGATATTCAAGAGCTAAATTCTGTGGAAGATTTTATCGCTAAATCTATAGAAACCTTTGGCGAGTTTGACTATGTAGTCAATTGTGCTGGAGTAATGTACTATCAATGTATAGAAAATAGAAACTACGAAGAGTGGATGAAAACTATAAATACCAATGTGATTGGTTTTACAAATCTACTCTACTCAGTTCTGCCATCGTTAATCAAAAATAAAGGAATGCTTATTAATATAACTTCTGATGCTGCTAGACAAGCTTTCCCAGGCCTAGCAATATATTCTGGATCAAAAGCATTTATGGAATATACTCTAAGAGCCGTGCGTCAAGAATTAATAGATAAAGATGTTAGAGTTATAAATATCCAACCAGGTAATGTTGCAACACCTTTACAAAATATGTCATCAGATAATGATGCTGTTAAGAAATATGCTAGTGATGATACTAAGTGTTTTATAACACCTCAACAAATAGCTGAAACAATAGTATTTGCTATGAATCAACCCAAGAATGTCGCTTTAAATGAAATCCTTATAGAGCCTCAAAAAGAACCAATTAGCGGTTGATAGAAAATCTATAAAATAAATTATTAATTTTGTAGTATCCTTTTTAATTCGCTAAATTATTCTAGATTTCCAAGTAAATTAGAATACAGAGTTCTCACCATATAGATAGTTTGGCAACTGAAATGTATTTAAAGCATAGTCCCCTTTTAGATCAGAAGACTGATCTCCTATTGAAACAAGCACCTTATAACCTAAAGACTCTATATATGCCCTTCTTTCAGCCTTAAAATTTTTAAAATTCTCAGAAGAGTAAGTTGAGATATCTTCTGGAAAGACAAATACATCTTCAAAACCAATATATCCAGCATTCTGTAATGCTTCTTTTGTAGCATCTAAATAAGTTGCAAATCTAGCGCTAATAAAAAATATTTTAATACCTCTCTCTATACAATATTTATAAAAATCCAAAGTTGGCTTTATTGGTTCAGCATTTGTTTTAGCAATCAATTCATCCCAGATACTATGATTTTCCTCTTGAGGGAAACCAACATTTTTAAGTGACTTATAATGATTTAGTGAAGTTTCATCAATATCTAAAACCACGGCACATTTTTGTAAAGATTTTTGTGAATCGACTACTTTTTTTGCTTGCTCAAGAATTTCACTGATTTGATTGCTATGAGCATCACTCTCATAGAAAGAAATAACATTTTGCTTTGTCATTTTAGGATTTACTTTAGACCTAATTCTTTTAATCTCTCGTCTAAAAACATCCCAGCTTGTGGATATTTATCTGATAAATAAACCTCAGATTTTGGATGAATAAAGCATGGCGTTGAAATTCTATCTAAGTTTTCAATTTCACCTTCTGGTTTTACAACTCTATGCTTAGTTGCAATATATTCTCCATGTGTCATTTCTTGTAGCATATCACCAATATTTATAACTAATGACTCACTATCACATGGTACATCAAACCATTTATTACTTACAGGTGATAAAACTTGTAGTCCTGGTGATGAAGCTATTGGCAGTAGAGTAATTAGATTAATATCTTCATGTGCAGCAGCTCTAACAGCTCCTGGCTCTTCATCACCTTGCATAGCTGGATAATGTAGGATTCTAAGTAGTGTATTCTCGTAAGAAACAGTGTCTCTTAATCTTTGAGGAAGCTTACTTGCAACAGCTGGATCCATATGATCATCTATCCACTGTAAAAGTGTTTCACCTAACTCCATCATTTTTTCAAACATTTCACGAGCAGCATTACTTACTTCTGTAGGATATCTACCATTAGGAAAATACAGGTGATAAAAATGCTTAATATCTTTTACAGTTTCACCTTTTGCGACTTCAGAAACATCTTTTGGAAAATAACCATCTTGTTTCTCAACATCAAATATATATTTATTAGCATCACCTGACTTTAAAAAGTCTTGCCACTCTTTATAAACAGTCTGAATAAGGCTCCAATCAATTGGATGAGTCTTAAGTACTGCAAAGCCAGTTTCCTTCAAAGATCTTGTAAATTCTTCGGGCGCATTATCTGCATAATAGTCAACACTACGGATATTCATTATTACTCCATTAATTTTAAGAGAAAATATTAAAAATTCGTTAGCTATTATAACAATAATCACCTACTGTTGCATCTCTTAGATCACCTCAAATAATTCTTTAATTAAAAACTTCATTTCCTTTTATGAAACCTATCCTTGAGTTTTACTAGTTTTTTCCAAAAGTAGATTTCTAGATTATCTAAAAGCTGTGCAAATTTCTTACTAATTGCAATAAATGGTAATAACGCTAGTACTATAAATAATAAGCCAGGTCCAGGAGTAAATAACATAATTACACCTGGAATAAATACTATAAATGATATAACTAACGATAATATTAAAATAAATGGATTAGATAGTTTTCTTCGAGTATATCTATGTAATAGATAAAAGCGTCTACCTCTGTTTACTGTGAAGAATTTCCTAAACTTCAATATAGCACCTATTAATTAGCGTAAAATAAAACTATGGCTGTAATATAAAATTCTATTTTTCTTTTTCTAAAAGAGAAATTACTTCTTTAATTATCATAGGTTTAGCTAAGAAAAAACCCTGGGCTGCATCACACTTAACTTGTCTAAGCAATTTAGCTTGCTGCTGATTTTCTACACCTTCTGCAATCACATACATCCCAAGGGTAGATCCCATTTTTATGATAGCTTCAGTTATTGCAAAACTCTTCTCATCTTTATCAATATCTTTAATAAAACTAATATCTATTTTTAGTATACCTATTGGTAAATCTTTCAAATAACTAAGCGAAGAATGACCCACTCCAAAATCATCAATAGCGTTTGAATAACCTTCTCTTGCTAATTTCGATAATAACTTTATAGCCGTTTTTTTATGACGTATCAAAGCTGTTTCGGTTACTTCAAAACATACTTTCCTATTAGCAATTTTCGAATTTTCAACAATCTTAATCAAACTATCAAACGCTTCTATGTCATCCATATAAGAAGCAGACACATTTAGCGATAATTTTATATTTTCAAATAATTTTGGATACTTTTCTTCACAACTTCTAAACTCTCTAAGAGCTTTATTAAATACTACTTTTGTAAGTTCTTTTATAAGCCCCACTTGCTCAGCAACAACAATAAACTCAGAGGGTGATACTACTCCAAGCTCAGGGTCTCTCCAGCGACATAAAACCTCTACCCCACATATTCTCATTGTTTCAAGGTCATACTGCGGCTGATAGTTTAAAAATAAGGTATCATTAGCTATCGCATCACGTAGCTTATTTTCTATTTTATTTAAGCGTATATATTCTTCTTTTAATTTTTGTGAGAAAAATGAATAACTTGAGCCAGATATCTCTTTTGCATTATAAAGTGCCAAATCAGCATGCTTCGCAAGATCCTCATAGTTTGAACCATCGTTTGGATATATTGCCACACCAATACTTATAGAAATATGGGCATTGCTACCTTTTATCTCTATTGGTTGAGAAAATATTTTGGTAATTTTCTCTATAAATTTAGTTAAATTATGAATAATGCCTTCGTTATCAACCAATAAAACAAACTCATCTCCTCCAAATCTAGATGCTATGCAACCTTTAGGTAAAATGTTTTTGATTTCATTAGCCACTTTTTTTAATAATAAATCACCAATATCATGACCCAAGGTATCATTAACTACTTTAAATTTATCTAAATCACAAAATAAAACTCCAACCTTTTTAGCACCTTGATTTGCATTCGATATAGCATCTATTGTTAATTCCTGAAAAAACGTTTTACTTGCTAGACCTGTTAGATGATCCAAGTTTACTAAGTCTCTGATTTCTTTTTCTGATTCTACTAATGCAAGAGCTTGATCACGAAGCTTCTTCTCAAGAGCCTTATGCTTGTTTATTTCATATGATAAATCAGTAACCTGGTTTAATTGTTTAAAATTAGAAACAAGTCTACTTTTTTCAGATACAAAAAGTATTATAGAAACAGTATCTTCAGCACTATCTTTTGCTGATAATATAGAACCTTCAGTATAGTATCTCTTACCATCTTGAGTAAAACCACCTGTCAATAAATTTAAATTTCGTGAACACTTATTAAGGTACTCTTTAAATTTCTCTTTATCATCTACAGCAAGTATTTTTTTATCATCTATATTCAAAAGAATTGAGTTTGCTTTAGAATTATAGTCAAGAACATTACCATTAATATCTAGTAGTAGAAGAATTGAGTTTGGATTTAATCTCGCTATTATTTCAAAGAAATGATAAATATCTTTTTTCATTTGCCTACAAACCTATAAACTCTCTACCAGTATTATCTTTAGTCTCTTTACTCTTAGGATTTAAATATACAGTCACAAGACACTCTTTATCCCCATTTGCAATAGCTTTATCAATAGATACTTTTGCATAACCTGCAGAATCAGATGCAATGGTACCAAAAACATTTGTAGTCATCATACAAAGTGAAGGTCTATCAATAACTTTTTCAGCAAATGGACATTGTGTATTACCAAAAACAATTTTATCTTCTGTTTCTTCTATTACATAAAATTCGCCTTTGATGCGCTCTTTTAGATCAACAAGTACTTTACTGAGTAACTCTTTGGGAATTTTCTCTAGAGATAAAGCATTTTTATACGTCATGTTAATCTCTTCACCCATTACCTGTCCAACTACAGAAACAAAACCTTTTGAATCTTCTTCTCCTACAGTATCTTGCAGAGTACCTGTTAAGTGCCTAATGAGAGTTCTTAGAAAACCATCTCTTTCTAAAGGAATATTCATTTTTTGAATATCTTTCATGATCTAACCCCTTATTTTCCCCTAGCAGTCAACTACATTATACTCAAATATAAATATAAATGTATATAGGTACCCTTCTACAAAAGTTCTTAAAATAATATTAATAAACCTAGAAATTCAAAAAAACTAATGATTTACCCTCGTGGATGATGTTTTTGATATATTTCTTGTAAACGATTTTGTGATATATGTGTGTATATTGTTGTTGTAGATACACTACTATGACCAAGAAGTAACTGTACAGATCTCAAATCGGCACCATGATTAAGTAAATGAGTCGCAAAAGCATGTCTTAAGGTATGTGGCGATATCTGTGTGCTCATTCCTGCTGTAAGAGCATAACTTTTTATACGATGCCAAAATGATTGGCGTGTCATTCTTCTAGAATGCTGACTAATAAAGATCGCCTTTTCTTTGAAATTTTTAGCTAAATTAGGGCGAGATTCTGTAAAGTATTTCTGTAAAAACTCCAAAGCATATTCTCCCATTGGGACAATCCTTTCTTTTGAGCCTTTACCTAATACTTGAATCACTCCAATATTAATATCAACATTTTCAACATCTAGACCAACTAGCTCACTAACACGTAACCCAGTTGCATACATTAGTTCAAGCATTGCTCTATCACGAATTCCAATATCTAGAGTTAAATCAGGTGCTTGCAATAATGCTTCAACGTCAGCTTCTGTCATATCTTTAGGCAAACTTTTGGCTAACTTTGGCATAGTTAATTTAGCAGTAGGATTACTCTCAGTTTGACCAGACCTAACTAGCCAAGCATAAAATTTACGTAACGTAGATATCATTCTGGCATTAGAACGACTACTATAACCATTTTTAGAACGATATGAGATAAAAGCATATAATTGCTCAAAGTCTAAGCTAACTAAGTCAGCTTTTGAGAAATAATTTTGAAGAAATTTAAGATCTGTACGATACGACGAAATAGTATTTTGACTCAAACCATGTTCAAGCCAAAGATTATCAAGAAAAGCATCAACGACTGTAGACACTTTTTGACTTTCCTAGAATTATACTTTTTCTTTAATTCTAGCAGCTTTACCAGTACGGCCTCTCATGTAGTATAGCTTAGCTCTACGTACATCTGCTTTCTTCTCTACTTTGATACTATCGATCAATGGAGAATGAGTTTGGAAAGTTCTCTCAACACCCATGCCTGAAGACATTTTTCTTACAGTGAAAGCAGAGTGAAGACCTCTGTTTCTTTTTCTAAGAACAAAACCTTTGAAAGCCTGGATTCTTTGCTTATCACCTTCTCTGATCCATAGGTTAACTGTTACAGAGTCACCTGGATTAAATTCTGGAATATCTGTTCTGATTTGTGACTTTTCTACTAGTTCAACAAATTTATTTTTCATTATTATTCTCCTTTTGTGCTTACCTTATCTATTTTATAATCATTTATAATTTGCTTATCTTCTTCAGATAGGCATAGGCACTCTATTAAATCTTTACGACGCTCATAAGTCCTTATTAACTTCTGTTTACGCCTCCATTTTGCTATTTCCTTATGATTACCAGACAACAAAACACTCGGCACTGCATTACCATCTGGTAAAACAGCTGGCTTTGTATAATGTGGGTAGTCTAATAGACCATCATAAAAAGAATCCTCAATAACAGAATCTTTATTACCCAACACTTCTGGTAATAGTCTAATCAGACTATCCATAACAAGCATAGCAGGGAGCTCACCACCACTTAAAACAAAATCACCTACAGAGATTTCCTCATCGACATGATCCTGTATCAGGCGTTCATCAACCCCTTCATATCTACCACAAAGCAGTATTAATGAATCATTTTCTAAAAGCTCTAAAGCCTTCTTATGATTAAATACACCACCTTGAGGTGACAAGTATACTACTTTTGTATTACAACCTAAAGCACTTTTTGCATCTTTAATAGCTTTTGATAAAGGTTCATATTTCATGACCATACCTGCACCACCACCAAAACTAGTATCATCTACAGTGGCATGCTTATCTGTCGTATAGTCACGAGGGTTAAAACAATCTATAGATACTTTAGCATCATTAACTGCCCTAGCTGTAATCCCAAAATCATTTATTGCTTTAAACATTTCTGGAAATATTGATATTATGCCAAATTTCATTTTCATAAGCCTGTAACTAAAACAGCACTAATTGTAGTACTTAAAACGAATAAACACAAATACTTGAGCGATAAAATACACTTTATAGCAACGAATGCACATTAGCGATTAGTATTTTATAAAATCAATAATTAGAAAATAGAACTGTTTGAGCAAAGCGAGTTTTCTATTTTCATTGATTTTAAAATATGATAGCGTAGTGCTAGGCGGTTTTGCATACTTTTTCCGCCATGAAAAAAGTATGTCGCTAATACTTACGCAGTAAGTAGCGAAATATCATTAAGAAATAATTATTGACTAATAATCGTATTCCCAATCAACAACTATTTTCTTTGAATCAAGATCTTCACTAATAATATATTGTTTAACATAAGGAATCAGATATTCAGAAGATTCTTTTTTACAAACTAGAACTTCATTAGCACCAGTTTCTATAAGATCTACAATCTCACCAAAAGAATCATTATTAGCATTTACAACATTACAACCGATAAGATCCTTAAAGTACGCTTCACCATTATCTAACTTAGGTAACGCCTCTTTAGGAACACCAATCAATGCATTAACATATTTTTTCGCTATTTCAGCATCATCAATATTTGCCAGCTTGATGTAAAGCTTATCAGCTCGTCTTAAGACACTCTCGCCTTTAAGTGGTTGCCAAATATTATTTGCTGGCAATTGGATATACCAATCACCATAACTTAAAAGAGTTTCTACTGAACTTGCCAAAGGATACAAATTAAGCTCACCATCAAGCTTATAAGTAGAGCCAATTTTAGCTATTTCTACAAAATCCTGTGACATAAAAGATAATTTTATTATGCAGCTTTCTTAGCTTCTTTGATTAAGCTAGCAACTCTGTCTGAAGGCTGAGCGCCTTTAGCAAGCCAAGCTTCAGCTTTTGCTAAGTCAAGCTTTAATCTTTCTTCACCACCTTTAGCTAATGGGTTAAAGAAACCTAATCTTTCGATAAATCTGCCATCTCTTGGACTTCTTTTATCAGCAACTACGATTCTGTAAAAAGGACGCTTTTTAGCTCCACCACGAGCCATACGAATTACTACCATTTATTGTTCTCCGGTTTTATATTTTTAATCTTATTTAAATATTTAAATTTAACAACCAAGCTTAGCAGCCATAAACTTAGCAAAAATTTATGCAAAAATTTAATAGCAATACTTTAAAGTCTCTCGACTAAAAAGTCAATAGTTGACTTAATATAAACATAAATATATAATACCCCAAGTCGCTGTATTTAACAAACAACTTGCTTGCGACATTAAATAATAAGCTAAAGCGTTTCTACTAATTTTTTAGAAAATTCCTAGAAACCTTTTGGCTAAACAAACTAAAAGGGAACAAAATATGTCAAAAAACTATTTATTCACTTCTGAGTCAGTATCAGAAGGTCATCCAGATAAATTAGCTGATCAAATTTCAGATGCAATATTGGATGAAATTCTTAGACAAGATAAAAATGCGCGCGTAGCATGTGAAACTTTAGTAAAAACAGGTATGGCACTTGTTGCCGGCGAGATTTCAACATCTGCATGGGTAGATATTGAAGAATTAGTTAGAACTGTCATTACAGAAACAGGTTATGATAATGCTAACAAAGGTATTGACGGTAGAACATGTTCGGTTATCAATGCTATCGGTAAACAATCTGGTGATATTGCTCAAGGTGTTGATCGTGGATCTCTAGAAGATCTTGGTGCTGGTGACCAGGGGTTGATGTTTGGTTTTGCAACAAATGAAACACCTACTCTTATGCCTTCAGCTATCTACTATTCTCATCTACTAATGAGAAAGCAAGCAGAGCTTAGAAAGTCAGGTAAATTAAAATGGTTAAGACCAGATGCAAAAGCTCAAGTAACACTTGCTTATGAAAATAATAAACCTAAATTTATTGATACAATTGTTTTATCTACTCAGCATAATGAGTCAGTTTCTCAAAAAGATTTACATGACGCTGTAATCGAAGAGATTGTTAAAGAAGTTATTCCTGCTGATCTAATCACTAAAAACACCAAATATCACATCAATCCAACTGGTGTATTCTTAATTGGCGGTCCTCAAGGTGACTGTGGCCTAACTGGTAGAAAGATTATTGTTGATACTTACGGTGGTGCTGCTCACCATGGTGGTGGTGCATTCTCAGGCAAAGATCCATCAAAAGTAGATCGCTCTGGTGCATATATGGGTAGATACATAGCTAAAAATATCGTTGCTGCTGGTCTAGCAGATAAATGTGAAGTTCAAGTTGCATATGCTATTGGTGTTGCAAAACCTGTATCTTTAATGGTTAATACTTTTGGCACAGGTAAGGTCGAAGATAATACTATTGAAAAACTTGTCAATCAAGTCTTTGATCTTCGAGTTGGTAAGATCATTGAAAACCTAGATCTACTAAATCCAATCTATAGAAAAACTTCTAACTATGGTCATTTCGGACGTGAACTTCCTGAATTTAGTTGGGAGAAAATTGATAAGGCAGATGCCCTTAAATCTCTAGCTAACATTTAATTCTAATACTTTCTCTTATAAGTTTATCTTATTCAACTGTTCTTTTAGATTATAAATACTTTCTTTTTCCCCAATAGAACTAGCTTGAAAAATGATTATAAAAAATCATAACTATATAAATGTAAATATTAGACTTGTGAATTATCTAGATCCAAAACACCATTTCCTAATAAAATCATGCTATTTTAGCAACTGCAGCACCATTCAAATTTATGGGTATCTATTTTCTTTAACTGTTTTGTATATTTCCCGTAGTTGTTACATCTTTCTCACTTTAATTAGTTGCTTATTCAAAAAGTAACATACTAGATATAATATAGCTAAACTAATTAATTTATGTTCTATACTTATGTTCAGTTGGATTATATATGGAGTAGACTCTTGAAAAACTACAATAAGAAACAGAGTAACAGAGAAAATAATAAAATGATATTTTTTAACTACGCTAGCGTACTTGCTTTATAATTTTTCTTAGCTTCAACAAACTCTATTTTTAAATCTTTATATTTCGATTTAATAGCTTTAATATCAGCCTTTGATAAAACATTTTCTTTTTTAGCTTTAAGATACTCTTGCTTAGCATTATACATGTTTTTAACATTCGTAACCAATCGAGTATATTTTTCTTCTATACCAAGATGGAAAGTCTTATTCTTTTTATTTAGAGCCTCATCTAATTTAACTTTAGCCTTTGCAATTTCTATCAGGTGCTTAGGTGTTGTTTTAAGATCATAACACCAGCCTATCTTAGCAAGACCAGCAATAACCCATTTAGAAGGATCTAAATCAAACCATCTAATACCGTTTCTATAGTCGCCAGCAAAAGCATGGTGATAATTATGATAACCTTCACCACCTGTTACAATAGCAGTAATCCAACTATCTCTAGCAGTATTTTTTCTAGAATAAGGCCTTTTACCAATAGTGTGTGCTAAAGAGTTAATACAGAAAGTTGCATGATGCACAAGTATTACTCTTAAGAATCCTCCTAGAAGTAGGAAACTTACAGCACTATGCCAAGCAGCTGTAAAAGTATGACCACTTAAGAATCCAAATATAAATCCAGTCAGTGCAGGTAAGCCAAAACACGCCAATATTGCTAAAATAGTATAGTGTTTGTGCTGAAATACTAAAGCCTTATCTTTTAAAAGATCATTCACACCACGGATCTCTTGCACATCCGCAGTATTATGTCTTAATAGCCACCCAAAGTGCGAGAACCAAAATCCTCTTGTAGCGGCATACGGATCTTTTACAGGATCATCAACATCTTTATGATGTTTTCTATGATCTGAAGACCATTGTATTACACTATTTTGTAGCGCCGCAGTACCAAAAACTAGTAAAAAGTAACTAACAAATTTATTAGCTTTATATGTCTTATGCGACCAAAGTCTATGGTATCCCATAGTGATACTAATACCAGTTATAGCATAAAATATAGCTAAACAAACATAGTCTGAAGCTACAAAGCCGTATGTCATACCGTACCATGGTATTACTATAACAGCAAACAGAGGTATTATTAACAATCCAAAAACACTCTTCCAGACTATACTACCTTCTTTTTCTATTGTTTGGTCTATTTTGTAGACCTCTTTTTTATTATTCATTTAGAACCTTTTTATCCCTTTTTGAATTGAGCCCACTAAATGTGGACTATTGAAAACTTTTTAATTACGGTTGAATGATATCACACATTGATTTTTTTTAGTAGTCCTTTGTAAACATCTTAAATAGATGATCTAGCTCTAACATCTATTTCAAGACCATGATCTATAAAACCATTTACATACCTATAAGCGCCGGCAAGAGCTATCATTGCGCCATTGTCAGTGCAATATTTCATCGGAGGGAAAAACACTTGATAATTATTGTTTTTTGATAGTTTTTCTAATCTTTGACGTAATAGTTTATTTGCACTCACACCACCAGATATCACTAGTTTTTTATTTTTTGTTTGCTTTAATGCTTTATTACATTTTGACACTAAAACATCTATAGCTGCATCTTGAAAAGCATAACAAAGATTTGCTTTATTTTCTTGAGATTTATCTTCTTCTGAATACCATGTGTTTAAAACTGCTGTCTTTAAACCACTAAAACTAAAATCAAGATTAGGCTTGTTTTTCATAGGCCTTGGTAATAAATACTTTTTCTTATCTGTTACCTTTTCTGCCAAATTAGCTACTTCACCCCCTCCAGGATAATCCATACCCAAGAGTTTTGCTGTTTTATCAAATGCTTCACCTGCAGCATCATCTATTGACTCACCAAGTAAACTGTATTGACCAAAACCTCTAACTTCGAATAGCTGCGTATGGCCACCAGAGACCAATAGAGCAACAAAAGGATATTCAATCTCACTATCGGTATCTAAAAGAGGTGAAAGTAAGTGTCCTTCAAGATGATGAATAGCTATAGTATCTATATCATGAATAAATCCTAAAGTTTTAGCAAAAGTTGCTCCAACCATAAGTGCACCAACTAATCCAGGTGTAGCTGTATAAGCTATACAGCCTATATCATCAAAACTAAGTCCTGATTCTTGAAATAATTGCTTAGTAAGAATATTTAACTTTGCAATATGCTCACGTGATGCTAGCTCTGGGACAACACCACCATATTCTTTATGTAAATCTATTTGACTATATAAAGCATCAACAACTATTTTTTTAGAAGATAAATCATAAATAGCAAGCCCAGTCTCATCACATGAACTTTCGATACCCAAAACAAACATTATTTCTTAGTGCCACCACTTGTCTTAGTTATTTGAATAAATTTTGTTATAAAAGATCCTAGTATAAGTCCAATAACAAATGCTATCGACATTAAGACAATAAGTGGCAATGTTGTAGTACCAAAAATATAATCAAAACTAACTGTATCAGTATTCAATATAGATAGCACTACTATAAGAATTATTACTATTCCAAAAAATATCTGCCAAAAGAGTTTCGTTAACATACTAAACATTTACCACAAGTATTAATAAGTACAATATGGCTTATATTATAATTTAAAATGTGTGAATAATAAAATTTTATTTTAGGATAGAAATAATATAGAACAAATTTAGAAATCTAATGATTCAAGAGCATTTCTTAAAGACTCTTCAATATCTTCATTTATGTCTTTCTCAGTTTCTTGAGGCTTGATATTTTCAGCAGAAGTTTCTTCGATATTGAAAGCAGCTGCTGCATCAGTAAATGCTATACCATCTTCAACGCCAAGCTCTTCTCTTATTTTATCAATCTTCTTAGATTCTTTTCTTACAGCTAAACCAGTACCTGTTGGTATTAGTCTTCCGATAAGAACGTTCTCTTTAAGACCTCTTAGTTGATCCACTTGAGAATGTATCGACGCTTCAGTAAGTACTCTTGTTGTCTCTTGGAAAGATGCTGCTGACAAGAATGACTCCGTAGATAGAGAAGATCTTGTAATACCCATAAGAACAAGCTCAAATTCAACTTCTTTCTTATCTTGCTCACGTAAACTATCATTCTCTTCTAAGATTCTAACAAGCTCAATATTTTCATTTTTAACAAACTTACTGTCACCTTCATCAATTACAACAGCCTTTCTTAGCATTTGTCTAACGATTGTTTCAATATGCTTATCGTTAATTACAACACCTTGCATACGATATACAGATTGAGCTTCAATCAATATATAATCTGCAAATGCTTCTAAGCCTTTATACTGAAGTAAATCATGCGGATCAGTAGGTCCATCTGCTAAAACATCACCTTTAACAACATTTTCACCATCAAAAACAACTAAATGACGAGATTTAGGCAGTAGAATCTCTTCAACAATATGTCCATTATTATCTAAGATCTCAATTCTTTGTTTTTCTTTAGTGTCTCTGTTACCAAGTCTAACCATACCATCACATGGAGAAAGCACAGCAGCTTCTTTAGGGCGTCTTGCTTCAAATAATTCAGCAACACGCGGAAGACCACCTGTAATATCTTTGTTTTTAGATCCTTCTAGAGGAATCTTAGCTACAACATCACCAATTTCTAACTGAGTATCATCAGAAACACTTAGTACCGCACCTACTGCTAAAGATATTGACTTAAGTTCATTACCTTTTTCATCAACAATCTTAACAACTGGTTTCAAGTTCTTAGATGTTGTTCTTTGAGATATAGATGTGATCTCAATAGTTTGTTGACCAGTTAGATCATCATAAGTATGCTTAGATGTTATACCATCTATTACATCCTCAAGAACTACCTTACCAGCAACATCTGTAATTAATGGCTGAGCATGCGGATCCCAAGTAGCAATTACATCACCGATCTCTACAGTTTTACCACTAGCTAAAGGAACATTTGCACCCATTGGGATTTTATGTTGTTCTCTAACACGACCCATAGTATCAGAAACAATAATTTCACTAGCTCTCGAGATTACAATCTCTTGACCTTCTTTGTTAGTTACTGTTCTGATATTTTTGAACTTGATTTTACCAGCTGTTTTAACCTTGATATCAGAAACTGTAACACCTAGAGATGCCGCACCACCTGTATGGAAGGTTCTCATTGTCAACTGAGTACCTGGCTCACCAATTGATTGAGCTGCTATTACACCAACAGATTCACCAACGTTAACCTGTCTTTCACGCGCTAAATCCCTACCATAACACTTAGCACATAGACCTCTACGTGTTTTACAAGTAATTGGAGATCTAACTTTGATCATATCAATACCATTATCATCAAGTAGCTCAACTAGATTTTCATCTAATAAAGTACCCTCTTCTAATAGAACAATACCTTTTTCTGTTACAACATCAGCTGCCAATGTTCTACCAAGAGCTCTCTCTATTAGAGGAACCTTAACTTCACCATCTTCAACGATAGCTGAGAACATTAAGCCTTCATCAGTACCACAATCCTCTTCGATTACAACCAAATCTTGAGCTACGTCAACTAATCTACGAGTTAGATAACCTGCGTTAGCTGTTTTAAGAGCTGTATCTGCTAGACCCTTACGAGCACCGTGAGTAGATGTAAAGTACTGCAATACTGATAAACCTTCTCTAAAGTTCGCTGTAATTGCTGTCTCAATCATCGTACCATCTGGCTTAGCCATTAGACCACGCATACCAGCAAGCTGTCTCATCTGGTTATAAGAGCCCCTAGCACCAGATTTAGCCATCATATAAACTGAGTTAAATGATTCTGTATCTTTTGTTTCACCATTTACAGTAATTGTATCTTTAGATATAGCATCCATCATTGAAGCTCCAACCTCATCAGAAGTTTTACCCCAAATGTTGATGATGTTGTTATATCTTTCATTTTCTGTAATTAATGAAGATTGATACTGTTCTGTAATATGCTTAATTTCTTGTTCAGCTTCTTCTACTTTAGCTTCTTTATCATCAGGAATAGTCATATCATCAATACCAACAGAGATACCAGATAGAGTTGAGTATTTAAAACCTGCATACATTAATTTATCAGCCAAAACTACAGTAGCTTTACCACCTAGCACCCTAAATGCTTGGTTGATAATTTTAGAAATTTCTTTCTTAACTAAAACCTTGTTTAGTAAAGAGAAAGATAAACCTTCAGGTAGTATATTAAGAAGAAGTGCTCTACCAACTGTAGTATTTACAACTCCTTTCTCATTATAAGTATTACCCTTAGTATCAAAAACTTGCCTATCCACTCTTAATTTGATTTTAGCATGAATATCAATAGTTCCTGAACTATAAGCTCTACTTACATCTTCATAACTAGCAAATAATTTACCTTCGCCTTTAGCTCCTTCATTCTCTCTTGTAATATAGTATAAACCTAATACTATATCCTGAGTAGGAGTGATAATTGGTTGGCCAGATGCTGGTGATAAGATGTTGTTTGTTGACATCATTAACACACGCGACTCTAGCTGAGACTCAACAGTTAAAGGTACGTGAACAGCCATTTGGTCACCATCAAAGTCAGCGTTAAATGCCGCACACACTAGAGGGTGTAGCTGTATTGCTTTACCTTCAATTAGTTTAGGTTCAAACGCTTGGATACCTAGTCTATGTAGCGTAGGAGCACGGTTTAGAAGAACAGGATGCTCATTAATAACAACCTCTAAAATATCCCATACCGCCGCTTCTTCAAGCTCAACCATTCTCTTAGCTTGTTTAATAGTAGTAGCATGACCACCTAGTCTTAACTTAGAGTATACAAATGGTTTGAATAACTCTAAAGCCATTTTCTTAGGAAGACCACACTCATGCAGTCTTAAAGATGGGCCTACAGTAATTACTGAACGTCCAGAATAGTCCACACGCTTACCAAGTAGGTTTTGACGGAAACGACCTTGCTTACCTTTAATCATATCAGCTAATGATTTAAGTGGACGCTTGTTAGAACCAGTTACAGCTCTACCACGTCTACCATTATCTAATAACGCATCAACTGACTCTTGAAGCATTCTTTTTTCATTTCTAACAATGATATCTGGAGCATTAAGATCTAATAGCTTTTTAAGTCTATTGTTTCTATTAATTACTCTACGATATAGATCGTTTAAATCAGAAGTTGCAAATCTACCACCTTCGATTGGAACAAGAGGTCTTAAATCTGGTGGAAGAACTGGTAATACTGTCATTACCATCCACTCAGGTTTATTACCCGAAGCTTGGAAAGTTTCAAGAAGTCTTAATCTCTTTATTGCTTTTTCTTTCTTAGCTGTAGATTTACTTTGTGCATACTCTTCTTGTAATATCTCTATTTCAGATTCAATATCTGTATCTGACAATAGATCTCTAATAGCTTCAGCACCCATAGATGCTTCAAACTCATAACCATAATTTTCTAGAGCTTCTGCATACTCCTCATCTGTAAGAAGTTGCTTTTTCTCTAAAGGTGTCATTCCTGGATCAGTAACAATATACGACTCAAAATATAAAACTTTCTCTACATTTTTAAGAGGCATATCCAAGAAAAGACCAATTCTTGAAGGAAGAGATTTCAAGTACCAAATATGTACAACAGGACAAACTAGGTCAATATGCCCCATTCTTTCTCTTCTTACTTTAGTTTGCTCAACTTCAACACCGCAGCGCTCACAAACCACACCACGATGTTTTAAACGCTTATATTTACCACATAAACATTCGTAGTCTTTAACAGGACCAAAGATTTTAGCACAGAATAAACCATCTCTTTCTGGCTTAAACGTTCTATAGTTAATAGTTTCTGGCTTTTTAACTTCACCATGAGACCATGAACGAACAACCTCTGGAGATGCTAAAGATATTTTAATAATATCAAACTTTTTACTATTGTAATTTTGATGTAGGATACCGTTATTCACAGGTAACTCTCCTATACTTTTATTTTAATAACAAAAAATAAGTAGCTTTTTAAGATAGCTTATTCTTCCTCAGATGAATGGTCAAAATCCATATCTATACCCAGTGCTCTAACTTCATTTCTTAGAACATTGAATGATTCTGGAACATCAACACTCATAGTCAACTTACCATCAACTATATTCTTATACATTTTAGATCTACCAGCTATATCATCTGATTTAACTGTTAACATTTCTCTTAGTGTATAAGCAGCACCATATGCTTGTAATGCCCAAACCTCCATCTCACCGAATCTTTGGCCACCAAACTGTGCTTTACCACCTAGAGGCTGCTGCGTAACTAAACTATACGATCCAGTCGATCTAGCATGCATCTTATCATCTACTAAGTGATCAAGCTTCAGCATATACATATAACCAACTGTTACATGTCTATCAAATGCTTGACCTGTACGGCCATCAAAAAGTTTCATCTGACCATTAGTTGCAAAACCACCTATTTTTAATAGAGATTTAATATCTTCTTCTCTAGCACCATCAAATACAGGAGTTGCAATTGGCACACCATCCTTTAAGTTTTCACAAAGCGTTAAAACTTCTTCATCACTTAAAGATTCTAGGTCAACTTTTTTATTACCAACACTATTATAAACCTCTTCAAGGGTTTTTCTTAACTCGGCTGCTTTTCTAGTTTGCTCTAATGTTTTCTCTACTCTCTTGCCAAGGCCATATGAAGCCAAACCTAAGTGAGCCTCAAGAATCTGACCGATATTCATACGTGATGGAATACCTAGAGGGTTTAGACAAACATCTACAGGAGTACCATCTTCCATATATGGCATATCTTCAACAGGTAATACACGAGATACCACACCTTTGTTACCGTGACGGCCAGCCATTTTATCACCTGGCTGAATACGTTTCTTGATAGCAACAAAAACTTTAACTGTTTGAAGTACACCTGGAGATAGTTCATTGCTTTGAGTAATAGATTTTTTCTTAATCTCAAATTTAGCATCAACTGCTATTTTTGCTTCATCATAATATTCTTTAGCTCTTTCAACTCTTTCATTAAGCTTTTCATCCTCAAAAGATATTTCTAACCATTTAGCAAATGGAAGTTTCTCTAAAAACTCCTTAGTTAGAACAGCACCTTTTTTAAGACCTTTTGCTTTTAGAACAGTAGCTCCAACAATATCATTTTCTACTGAAGATCTAACTACAGATTCAATTACAGCAAACTCTTCATCAAAGTCTTTACGAGCCTTGTTTATTTGCTCTTTTTCAATCTGAAGTGCTCTTAAGCTCTTACCACCTTTATCATTTTCAAAAACTTGAACATTGATAACTGTACCAGAAGTACCACTTGGCATTCTTAATGAACTATCAGCAACATTAGAAGCTTTTTCATTAAAGATTGCTCTTAAAAGTCTTTCTTCTGGAGTTAATTGTTGCTCAGCTTTAGGAGTGATCTTAGCTACAAGAATATCACCAGCCTCGACATTAGCACCAATATGTACAATACCAGACTCATCAAGTTTTGCTAAACCTGACTCACTTACATTAGGGATATCTGAAGTTATTTCTTCAGGACCAAGCTTAGTATCACGAGCCACACAAGTAAACTCTTCAATATGTATACTTGTATATTTATCATCTTTTACTATTCTTTCAGATAATAAAATTGAATCCTCAAAGTTATAACCATTCCACGGCATGAAAGCAACCATTAGGTTATGACCAAGAGATAGCTCACCGAAATCAGTAGCAAAACCATCTGCTAGAATATCACCAGCTTCAACTTTATCACCAACATTTACTATTGGGCGCTGGTTAATACAAGTGTTTTTATTTGAACGCTTGAACTTAGTTAAGCTATAGATATCAACTAATTTATTGTCTTTAGACTTGTCAGTATCTACCTTAATTACTATTCTATTTGAATCTACTTCAGCAATTTCACCAGCATTTCTAGCAATGATACAGTTACCAGAATCTCTAGCAACAATCTTCTCCATACCAGTACCAACTAAAGGCTTATCTGCTTTAAGAGTTGGTACAGCTTGACGTTGCATGTTCGCACCCATCAATACCCTGTTAGCATCATCGTGCTCTAGGAAAGGTATTAGTGCAGCAGCAGCTGAAACCATCTGCTTAGCAGAAACATCCATATACTGAACTCTACTAGATTCTGTAAATATTGCTTCACCACCTGAACGACACTGAATAAGATCTTCAACAAAATGATTATCTTTATCAAGTTCTGTAGAAGCTTGTGCAATTACATAGTTATCTTCATCGATAGCTGATAAGTATTCGATCTCATCAGTAACTCTACCATCAACAACTTTTCTATATGGAGCTTCTAAGAAACCAAAATCATTTACTCTAGAATAACTAGCTAGTGAGTTGATAAGACCAATGTTTGGACCCTCTGGAGTCTCAATTGGACATAATCTACCATAGTGAGTTGCGTGAACGTCACGAACCTCAAAACCAGCTCTATCACGTGATAAACCACCTGGGCCTAACGCAGAAATTCTACGTTTGTGCGTAACTTCTGATAATGGGTTATCCTGATCCATAAACTGTGATAACGCACCAGATGTAAAAAACTCTTTAATCGCAGCTGTAATCGGCTTAGAGTTTACGATATCTTTAGGCATAAGCTTATCTTTATGCACTAATGACATGCTTTCACGGATACCTTTTTCTACACGGTAAAGACCTATTCTAAATTGGTTCTCAACCATCTCACCAACAGAGCGCACACGTCTATTACCTAGGTGATCGATATCATCAACTTTACCTTTACCATCACGAATATTAATTAGCTCTTCTAACACGCCAACAATATCACTATTTTCTAAAGTATAAATATCTTTAGAAACTTTATCTGAACCCAATCTAGCATTTAGCTTCATTCTACCAATATCAGATAAGCTATATCTGCTTTCTATAAAGAATAAGCCTTCAAATAATGCTTTAACTGATGCAGCTGCTGGAGGATCTCCAGGTCTTAGTACTTTATAAATTTCAACCAAAGCTTCATCAGTGTTTTTTGTTAGGTCATATTTTAAAGTATCAGAAATATATCTACCTTTCTCAGTAGTTATAAAATCGATAACTTCTAACTTAAGCATGCCAACGCTTACGCATGCTTCTAATAAATTTTCTGTAACATCATCATTCGCATATGCTATAACTTCACCAGTAGCCTCATTAACAATATCTTTTGCTACTCTTAGAGTGCTAACTAGGTCAAAATCTATAGCAATAGAGTCGATGCCTGAATCTTTTATTTTCTTAACATCTCTAGATGTTAATTTCTTGTTTTTCTTAACTACCGTCTTGCCTTGATCATCTATAATATCAAACTTAAGTAGCTCACCTTTCATACTAGGTAAGTCATCCAACTTAAGGGCAAAACCTTTACTATCAAAAGTAATAGTTTTACTATCTGAGAAATTTTCTAATATCTCTTCTTGAGTATATCCAAGAGCCTTTAGAATTACTGTAGCACAGAATTTTCTTTTTCTATCAATTCTAGCCCATACGATGCCTTTTGCATCAAACTCAAAGTCAAGCCAAGATCCTCTATATGGAATAATACGTGCTGAAAATGCACCCTCTTCTGAATCATCTTTACTAAAAAAGACGCCAGGTGATCTATGTAACTGGGACACCACAACTCTTTCAGTACCATTAATAATAAATGTACCGTTTGTTGTCATCAATGGAATATCACCCATGTACACATACTCTTCTCTAATATCTTCTACTATTTTTTCATTTGGAAGAGCTTCTTTATTATATACAACTAACCTTAATTTAACATTTAACGGAGCATCGTAAGTTGCACCACGCACTTGACACTCAGTTTCATCAAAACTAGGCTCACCTATTTGGTAATCAACATAATGAAGTTCATATTGACCATTTTTACTTTCTACCGGGAAAGATTGCTTAAGCACCAATTCAAGACCAGAGTGAAGTCTACCTTTAGCTTCATCAGCATTTAAAAACTTTTTATAAGACTCTGTTTGAATCGAAAGTAAATATGGTACATCTAAGATATGAGGAAGAACCCCAAACTCTTTACGAATTCTTTTTTTCTCAGCGTATGAGTAAGACATCAAAAACATCCCTAAGATTTTGTTTACACAAAATAAAAAGCAAATATGAGTATATTTGCGCCAATATCTATGTATCTTTCAATACTAGAAAGACTAGGGGCCAAAGTTGACCACTAGTCTTAAGTTTCTAAAAATTATTTTTTAGAATTTTATTATTTAAGCTCAACTTTAGCGCCAGCTTCTTCAAGTTGTTTTTTAAGCTCTTCAGCTTCTTCTTTAGCAGCAGCTTCTTTAACTGTGAAAGGTGTACCTTCTACAGCAGCTTTAGCTTCTTTAAGACCTAAACCAGTAGCAGCTCTTACCGCTTTAATAGCAGCAATTTTGTTTGAACCAGCATCAGTTAAAACTACGTCAAAATCAGTCTTCTCTTCAGCAGCAGCAGCTTCGCCACCAGCAGCAGGACCTGCAACAGCAACAGCAGCAGCAGCAGAAACACCAAACTTATCTTCCATCATTTTAACTAGATCACATACATCCATTACGCTCATATCAGCAACAGCATTTAGGATATCTTCTTTTGTTATAGACATTTTATAACTCCTATTTATTTAACAATTAATTCTTTTTTTCAGCTTTCTAAAAAGCCAGTGCAATTATTTACTATCTCCAACAGCAGCAAATACTCGTACAGCTTGAGAAGGAATCTCATTAAGAGTACGAACAAACTTAGTAACTGGTGCTTGCATAACATTAAGTAATGTAGCAAGTGCCTCTTCCCTACTAGGAAGCTTAGCAAAGTCATCTAACTTTTCAGGACCAAACAGTTCACCAGACATAGCTAAATTCTTAACTTCAAAGACATTATGGTCTTTTTGGAAGTTTTTAAATAGCTTAGCTGCCGCACCTGGCTCATCCTTAGAAAGAGCAAGAACTAGAGGACCTTTAAGAGCATCACCAAGACACTCAAAATCAGTTCCTTTAATTGCTAAACGTGCTAAGTTGTTACGAACAACTCTTAAATAAACTCCAGACTCACGCGCTTGCTTTCTTAATGAAGTCATTTCATTAACAGTCAAACCACGGTAATCTGCAACTGCTGCAGACAATGCTGTAGAGACATTTTCAGCAACTTCAGCGACAATTGCCTTCTTGTCTTCTATTCTAAGTGCCATATCGACTCCTTATTTTATTGTCTACACTTTATTTAATTAACACGATATTTAGACCAAAAAAGGTTGTCAACATCGTCTGCGTAGGATAACTATTAAGCTAGGCGAGCCTAGCTCCTACGGTCTTTGATCGTTGTATTTTCATACAACCCAAAGAAATTGCAAGGTATTATTTTATATGTTTAAATCTGAAAAGTCAACACCAATTCCTGGACCCATAGTACTAGATACAGAAACTTTCTTCAGATATATACCTTTTGATACTGCAGGCTTAGCTTTTTTAAGATCAGTTAATAACTGCTCTAAGTTTTGCTTTAACGCATTTGTATCAAAATTAACCTTACCAATAGTAGTATGTATAATACCAGCCTTATCAACCCTATATCTAACTTGACCTGCTTTAGCATCCGTTACAGCTTTAGCAACATCCATAGTTACAGTACCAACCTTAGGGTTTGGCATAAGACCTTTAGGACCTAAGATTTGACCTAGCTGACCAACAACCCTCATTGAATCAGGAGAAGCGATTACAACATCAAAATCCATATTGCCTTTTTTAACTTCATCAGCTAGATCTTCCATACCTACTATATCAGCGCCAGCTTCTTTAGCAGCATCTGCAGCAGGGCCTTTAGCAAAAACTGCAACTCTCACAGTCTTACCAGTACCATTAGGAAGAACAGAAGCTCCTCTTACAACTTGATCAGATTTACGTGGATCTACACCAAGAGCAACTGAAACATCTACTGATTCTACAAATTTAACAGAAGATACTTCTTTTAGAAGTTCGAAAGCTTCTGCTACAGGATATTTCTTTTCTGCATCTATTTTAGTTGCAATATTCTTCATTCTTTTTGAAATTTTAGCCATTACTCAACCCCTTCTACTTTTACGCCCATACTACGAGCAGAACCAGCAATAATTCTTACTGCAGCATCCAAATCTGCAGCTGTCAAGTCAGGATCTTTTACTTTAGCAATCTCTTCTAATTGCTCACGAGTAATAGTTCCAACGAAATCTTTTGACGGATTTGATGAACCTGATTTAACATTTATAGCTTTCTTAATTAGGAAAGAAGCCGGTGGCGTTTTCATTTCAAAAGTAAAGCTACGATCACTATATACAGATATTTCAACAGGAATTGGCATACCCGGCTCCATACCTTGTGTCTTAGCATTAAATTCTTTACAAAAACCCATGATATTAACACCATGTTGACCTAGTGCAGGACCAATCGGTGGACTTGGGTTTGCTTTTCCAGCTGCTACTTGCAACTTAATAATAGCTTCTATTTTTTTCTTAGCCATTTTTTTCTCCAAATTAGGTTAATAACACTTATGTAAAATAAGCTCCCTACTATCTCAAGATAATTCTTAAGATTCTTTTTCAACTTGTGAAAACTCAAGTTCAACAGGTGTAGATCTACCAAAAATAGATACCGCAACCCTTAATCTTGACTTCTCATAGTTAACCTCTTCTACCACACCAGTAAAGTCATTAAATGGCCCTTCAAGAACCCTAACGACCTCACCAACCTGGTATGATTTTCTTAATCTAGGCTCAACAGCAGCCTCACCACTTTCCATAAACCCTAAAATTCTCTCAACTTCAGGCTTACTTAGTGGAATTGGTTTACCTCTTGAACCAACTACCGTTAAAACCCTAGGAACTGCCTTAATAACATCCCAAGCTTCAGTAGTTAAATTTGCTTCGATTAAAACATAACCAGGAAAGTACTTTCTTTCACTTTTACGTTTTTGACCACCTCTCATTTCAACAACATTTTCAGTAGGCACTAAAATCCTACCAAAACTTTTTTGTAGACCAGCTATCTCAATATTCTCTTCAAGCTGAGTCTTCACTCTTTTTTCATAACCAGAGTGCACTTGCACAACATACCAAAGCATACTTATACCTTATTTATTAACCTAGAAAATATTGAATAAAAGTTTCAAATATAACACCAAATAAAGATATTATTAGTGCAAAAATTATAACAACGGCAATTACCATAGCAGAAATTGTCATAGTTTCTTTACGCGTTGGCCAAACTACCTTTGCCAACTCTAATTTTGATGCTTGGAAAAAAGCCCAAAAACGGCGCCCTTGATTTGTAAATCTTGCAACAACTAACGCAAGCAAAACTACAACAACAACTAGCGACGTATTGAAAGTACTATAAGTAGTTCCCAACACATCTGAGTACATTGTAGCTGCCACACCTAAAACTATTATTACCGCAGCAACAATCCATAGAAGTGTATTTTTAGACTTAGAAATCTTCACTACTTCAGCAGTTTTAGTCGCTCCACTAACCCAAACCTTATTATTATTAAAATTTTGATTTTTTTTCACAAAAACAATCCTTCAAAAAGAGTAACTTAAACATAGGGAATTTATAAACGTAGGCTATAAAATAACACACAGAGAATATAATATCAAGAAATAAAAAAGGCGATGTTGCAAAATGACAACATCGCCTTAATTATGTGTGGCAGGCCAGGAGGGACTCGAACCCCCAACTTGCGGTTTTGGAGACCGCTGCTCTACCAATTGAACTACTGACCTAAATTAAAAACTATCTATTACTCGATAATTTTAGCAACAACACCAGCACCTACAGTTCTACCACCTTCACGGATAGCAAAACGTAGACCCTCATCCATAGCGATAGGGTTAATTAAAGTAATAGTCATTTTGATGTTATCTCCAGGCATTACCATCTCAACACCTTCTGGAAGCTCAACAGCACCAGTAATATCTGTAGTACGGAAGTAGAATTGAGGTCTATATCCTTTAAAGAACGGAGTATGTCTACCACCTTCTTCTTTTGAAAGAACATATACTTCAGCTTCAAATTTAGTGTGTGGCTTAATAGAACCTGGCTTACATAATACTTGACCACGCTCAACATCATCTCTCTTAAGACCACGAACTAGGATACCAACGTTATCACCAGCTTCCCCTCTATCTAGAAGCTTACGGAACATCTCAACACCAGTTACAGTAGTTTTTTGAGTTGGACGAATACCAACAACTTCAACTTCATCACCTACATTGATTACACCACGCTCAACACGGCCAGTTACAACTGTACCACGACCTGAGATTGAGAACACATCTTCAATTGGAAGAATGAATGGCTTATCAGTGTCACGCTCAGGAGCAGGGATATAGTCATCCATAGCAGCAACTAGCTCAACAATTTTCTCAACATATTGCTCTTCACCTTCTAAAGCTTTAAGAGCAGAACCCATAACGATTGGAGTATCATCACCAGGGAACTCATACTGATCAAGAAGCTCACGAACTTCCATTTCAACTAGCTCTAATAACTCTTCGTCATCAACCATATCACACTTGTTTAAGAAAACAACGATATATGGTACACCAACCTGACGAGAAAGTAGGATATGCTCACGAGTTTGTGGCATAGGTCCATCAGCAGCAGAACATACTAAAATAGCGCCATCCATTTGAGCAGCACCAGTAATCATGTTTTTAACGTAGTCCGCGTGTCCTGGACAGTCAACGTGAGCATAGTGTCTATTTGGAGACTCATACTCTACGTGAGAAGTGTTAATAGTAATACCACGCGCTTTTTCTTCAGGTGCGTTATCGATTTCATCAAAGTTTCTTACAGCTGAACCATTTTTCTCAGCCATAACTTTAGTGATAGCAGCAGTAAGAGTAGTTTTACCGTGGTCAACGTGACCAATAGTACCTACGTTTACGTGCGGCTTCGAACGTTCAAATTTTTCTTTAGCCATTTTTTAACTCCATTTTTTCAACAAAAAACAAAAAACCACAAATATGGTGCTCACAACCAGACTTGAACTGGTGACCTCTCCCTTACCAAGGGAGTGCTCTACCATCTGAGCCATGCGAGCTTTTAATTCACATATTATAAAAATTTAGATTTAGGTGGAGCGGGTGATGGGAATCGAACCCACGCTATCGGCTTGGAAGGCCGAAGTTCTACCATTGAACTACACCCGCATGGTGGAGGGAGCAGGATTCGAACCTGCGAAGGCTGAGCCGTCAGATTTACAGTCTGATCCCTTTGGCCGCTCGGGAATCCCTCCCCTAAAACTTTTAGATAACTATAAAGTTTATTTGAGCAAAAATCAAGCATTTTCTTACTTAATTCTATATTTGTTTTTTGTAGAGAATATTTTTACAAAAAACTAAGCATATCTTACTATGGACATACCTAAATGTAAAGCATAAACTATTTTTTTTATAGCACTACACATAACTTCTGTGGTCTTGTCATCGCCACATATAAAATCTGATTTCTTTCGGCCGCATTTTTATTTAAAACAATATCTTTTAACAAGACAAAAACTTTCTTATAAGTAGAACCTTGAGACTTATGTACTGTTATAGCAAAACCATAATCTAAATCTTTTCTAATCCAACAACTCTTATGTCTCAAACTCCCATCTCTATAACGATCAATATCTTTCATCAATACATTATCTCTACGGAAGCTATTATAGGTACTCCATTTCCTGTCGCCTCTTGCTTGTGCTAATAGCGCATCATGAATCTCAGCATAGTCATGCAAATTATTAGCTTCTTGAACATCAACAATAAACATATTTTTCTCATCAAAGCCTCTAAACAGTTTTGATTTTTCTAATACTGTTACCTCATACCCATATATACCATTAGCGTTCTTTAATCTTTTGGAAACACCGACAACTTTATAATCAACACCATTATTAATTAAAAAGGCATCTCTCTGCTTTGCTTTAACAGCACGATACCCTGTTAAAACATCGCCCTTTTCAAGCTGTTTTGCCTTTTGACCAAAGACTAACTCTCGAATAATTAGATTAGCTTGCATCACTGTCTTATTACGCCAAGCTATAAGCTTTGCATAATTTGGATCTGTTTTTGCGTAACTTGAACTAAAAACACGCTTTAGTTCTTCTCTAAAATCCTCGTTAGACGATTTAAATAAAATTCCATCCCCTAGATCATTCAATAGAGATTGCCTCTCAATTAAAAATTTAGGAAGATTTTCATCAGCACTTCTTAGTTTTTGACTAAGCTCTGCCAAAGGGTTATCCTCAGCTTGACGCATCAACATAGTAAGATTAGCCCTATTTTCCAAATCAAAAACAGGACTAGATTTATCACCTACAGGAGGAATCTGCGCCTCATCTCCTAAAAATAAAACTTTTGATGATTTACGTAATTCTGTAGTTATAAGATCAAGTAGATCTTTATTAATCATACTTGCTTCATCAATAACTATAAGATCGTAATATCCTATTGTAGCTTTTTTAATTTGACCAAAGACAGGATCATTAGGATTAAAATTTTCAAGATTAATATCAGGCTGCAATCCCAAAAGTGAATGTATCGTATAGCCATGAGAAACTGTAGCTTGAGATATAACAGCATTAGCCTTACGCGTTGGAGCTGAAACAACAGATTTTTTAGTATACTCATCAAGAATTTTCTTAACAACTGTGGTCTTACCTGTTCCAGCAAACCCTGAAAGTAAAAAAAAATTATCTCGACTTTTTAAAAATTTTTTGATCTGATTGACCGCTTCTAACTGCTGATCATTAAGAAGTATTTTTTCACCGTTTGATAGATAAAGGCTTTTATCTGTAGAGAAGAAGTTTTTTTGCATTATTTTTCAGTTTCAACAAATCTTGTAATAACCTTAGAAATCACCATACTATTTGACATAACAATCTCATTGCCGTCCTTATCTATAAGCTTAGTATATAAAAACCCTATAGATTTAACAGTACCTGTCACTCCACCAAGATCAACCTTCTCACCAACTTCAAAAGGTTTACTAAAAGCAAGCATAATACCAGAAGCAACAATACTATATGATGTCTTTAAAGACATCGAGATACCAAACACGATACCAGTCAGGACTCCTGTAATAGGAGATATAGGCACCCCAAGTTTTGCTAAAGCTATAACAACAACTAAAACTAAAAATATAGCATATATAACATTAGCAAGAAATTGAGAAACAGTTTTATCATATTCTTTTAGTAACTCATATATGAATGATCTAATATATTTTGAAACCAAAAACCCTACTACTAAAATTATTACTGCAACAACAATACTCATCAACAAAGATCCGCTTGTATTAACCGCCTGCATTCAATCTCTCCTTATAAACTTTTTTCGAATGGGTAAGTATATAAATAGCTATAATACTTAAAATAATAGATATAGTTGCACAGCTGATCTCTTCTAACAACTGTTCATGCTCTATACTAGAAACTAACGCATGAGCGATAAACAAGACATTCTCAACTAAAAACAATGCCATGCTAATAGCAAAAATAGATATACAAATAGAAAACCTATATAAAAAAGCTGAAATTCCAAATAGTAATAGCAAAGGATAAACAACTATTTGTAAAAATGTTATAAACATCTCGTGAGGAAAAACCTTACAATCTGGATCATATTTTATAGTCAAAATATAAATAAATGCAAAAACAAAAAACGTTGCAAGTAATATAGGTGTTTTTTTACTAAAAAATTTATTAGTAAAATCAATATAACGATGCTTTGAGAATAAAAGACCACAAACTGTTATAAACGCTGCTCCAGAGATAAAGCCATCATATGAGAATGTATTTTCTAAGTAAATATGATGAATTATATAACCATAGCCACCTAGACTAAATAAAAACAACGCAAAGAATATCCAAAAAGGAATATCCCACGGTTTTTTCTTTGTAAAGATATACCCCATAATTACACAGCAAATAAATAAAAATACAGAAACAAGCAGCCTTAGAAGATCATCCATCAGGATTGGAACAAAACCTAACTTACACATACCTTAGAAAACTCCTTTAGTTTTACTCGCACTTACTTACAATCTATGTTTCTATTATAAACAATCTGAAATACTTATCTACAACTAACTTCTTCTTACAGAAGTTCTACATTGATTTAAAATATAGATCGATGCACTTGCATAAATAAAATAGATTGCGCAAAAAAATAGGCCTGTTAGTAATCCACTATAACTAGTCATATTGACTATAGCGTCAACAACGAATAAAGCACATTCAATCAAAAATAGCGCCATAGCAGCTATAAACGTAACAAAACAAACTGACAAACGACATAAAAAGCCAATATACCAAACAGTAACAACATAGGATAAACAACAACTTGTAGTAGTATTATAAACACCCAGTATGGGGTAGCACTACAATTAAAATCAAAATCCAAAGTTAAAAGATATAAAAGACCAAACACAAAAAATGGCACAAACAAAAATATAGCTCGTTTGCTCATAAGATCACTCTCAAACTTTAAAGATCTATTTTTTGACAAAAGCAAACCGCAGATAACAACAACTACAGCACAATATATAATAGTATTATAAGAGAATGTGTTTTTAGCATAAACATGAGCTATTAAATACCCATATGTAGCTAGACTAAGTAAGAACAATGAAAAAAATATCCAAAACAGAGTATCCCATTTTCTACCATAAATAACAGTTTGGCGAAGAACATACCAACATAAAAACAAAATAAGTAGTCCTGTTAGTCTAAATGGGTCTGCAAGAGGCACTAAGACAAAACTAAGACTACACATATCGAACCTCCCCCTATTAAAAGACTCCTTTTGTTCTTAATATTAGATAACAAGCTGTTGCAATTACACTTCCAATAACAGGCCCAACAACTGGAACCCAAGCATAGCTCCATTGCGAAGAGCCTTTACCCTGTATTGGCATAATAGCATGAAATAGTCTTGGACCAAAGTCTCGAGCTGGGTTTATTGCATATCCAGTCGTACCTCCTAAAGACATACCTACCGCGATTACAACAAATGCAACAGGAATTCCTCCAAGAGCGCCCATATCAACAGGATATGCAGTTGTTAAGTTAGTGCTCCCAGAATGAACCACCACTCCATGCATTGTCAATATTGCAAAAATAAGTACAAAAGTGCCTATAATTTCACTCATTAAATTAGATGGTATGTTCTTTATAGCTGGAGATGTACAACAAGTTGCTAGTTTTAAATCAGTATCATCTGTAGCTGAGTAATGAGGATAATACATAGACCAAACCAAAAGTTGTCCGAGCATAGCTCCGAGAACTTGTGACACTATAAAAGGAACAACCCAAGCCCATGAAAACTTACCAGCTAAAGCTAAAGCTATAGTTACAGCAGGGTTTAAGTGAGCTCCGCTAATAGGTCCTGCAACTAGGACTCCTATAAACACAGCCAAGCCCCACGCAAAAGTAATGACAACCCAGCCACCGTTATGTGATTTTGTTTTATTTAGAACTACACCTGCTACAACACCGTTACCTAAAAGGATAAGTAGCATAGTTCCTATAAATTCTGCAATACATGCTGCTAACATATTAAACTTCTACCTATACAATTCATTAACATCAAAGTTTTTAGCAAACTCTTTAAATGCTTCTACTTGTTGATTTTGCCATGATCTATCTTTGCCAAGCTCTTTTGCCATTAACTTTGCAACTACAGGAGCTGCAGCAATACTAGCTTTGATATCTAAGAATGCTGCTCTAGTACGACGAGCTAATACATCCTCTACAGTCTTAGCTTTCTCATATCTAGCATGATAGATAACTTCAGCTTGATAGTATGGAAGATCTATATGTAACAATTTAGAATTATCACTCTCTGTTTGAATATCTTTGATCTTATTAACATTTTTACCATAAACTCGTAAAGGATAAGCTTCTTTAGAATCTATAGCATCTACAAGCAACTCATCAGAAGTTTTTGATATCTTTTGCGCAATCTTTTTAGACTCGATATAGTCGATAACATCTTGTCCCATTCTTCTAAAGATAGTCCACTTACCACCGACAACTGTAATTAAGCCATCTTTTGACTCAACCACCTCATGCTTACGTGATATTTTTGCGGTATTTTTTGCATTTTTTGGCGAAACTAATGGGCGCTGACCACAATAAACTGACCTAATATCTGCTATAGTAGCTTTCTCTTTAGCATATTGATTAAATGTCTCGAGTATAAAATCAATCTCAGCTTTTTCAGCTCTTGGCTCAATACTTGGTGCTTCTTTTTTAATATCAGTTGTACCAACTATTAGATGATCGTGCCATGGGGAAATAAATAGAACACGTCCATCATCTGTTTCTGGAATCAAAATTGCATGCTCAGTTGGAAACTTATCTCTATCAAGAATAATATGTGTCCCTTGTGCAACTGAAACATATTTATGTGAATCTTGCTGATTGGCAATATCTATAGTCTTATCTGTAAATGTACCCGTAGCATTAACTATATGCTTCGCTGTAAATTCTTTTTGCTCTCCACTTAAGGTATCTGTAACTTTAACAGTGTCAAGCTTTGAATCTGTTGAGCTAAATACCTTCTCAACCTTATGATAGTTTAGTGCTACACCACCTTTTGACTCAAAAGTTCTCATTAAAGAAATAAGAAGTCTTGTATCATCAAATACCCCATCATAGTAAACTAAGCTTTTTCTTAATTTTGAGTCTTCAATATTTGGCAACTCTGCTAGGGTTTGCTTTTTATTCAAGTTATAGCTTTTACCAATTTTATACTTACCCGATAAAAACTCATATAACTTCACACCTATAGTGTATTTGATAGTTTCAAAATAACTACGTGTTGGGATAAGATAAGATTGTCTATGTGTTAAATGAGGCGCATTATGTAAAAATGAGAATCTCTCCTCTAAGCCTTCTTTAACTAAAGCAAAATCAAAGTTCTCTAAATATCTTAAACCACCATGAATAAGTTTTGTAGACTTTGAAGAAGTACCCTTACCAAAATCATAAGCTTCTAAAAGTAAAGTTTTATAACCCCTAGAAACAGCCTCTACAGCACAACCAAAACCAGTTGCACCACCACCAATTATTATAATATCGTAATTATTTTGCATGTTATTATTCTATCCAAGCTTTACTTCTTTCAACTGCTTTTTTCCAGCCTTTATAATCATGAGCTACTGTTTCAGGACCTATCTGTGGTTTAAAAGTCTTCTCTGTTGTTAGAATAGTCTTAAGCTCTTCTTTATCTTTCCAGAAACCAACCGCTAAACCAGCTAAGAAAACGGCCCCTAAACCAGTAATTTCATTAATCTTTGGTTTTGAAATTTCAGATTGTAAGATATCAGACTGGAACTGCATTAAGAAATTATTTTGTACTGCTCCACCATCAACTCTCAAACCTGCAAGATCAAGACCTGTATCTTCTTTCATACACTCTAAAACATCTTTTGCTTGATAAGCAATCGCCTCAAGTGCTGCTCTAATAATATGTTCACGTCTTGTATCTCTAGTTATACCGACTATTGTCCCGCGCGCATACATATCCCAATATGGCGTACCAAGGCCAACAAAAGCTGGTACTAAATATACACCGTTTGTTGAATCAATCTTCGTCGCATAGTATTCACTATCCTCTGCTGAACGCACAAGCCCTAAACCATCTCTTATCCATTGAATAACTGCTCCAGCGATAAATACACTTCCCTCTAAAGCATAAGTTGGCTTGCCATTTTCTGCCCATGCAATAGTTGTAAGAAGACCAGCATCAGAAAATACTGGTTTATCACCAACATTCATCAAAGCAAAACAGCCAGTTCCATAAGTATTCTTCGCCATACCTTTATCAAAACAACAGTGGCCAAATAAAGCCGCATGCTGATCTCCCGCCACACCAGCTATAGGGATCTCTGCCCCACCTAAAGTATGACTATCTGTCACACCAAAAACTTCACTTGAGTTTTTAACTTCTGGTAGCATTGATTCTGGAATATTTAAATGCTCAAGAATTTTCTTATCCCACTCTAAGGTATTGATATTAAATAGCATTGTGCGTGAAGCGTTACTATAATCTGTAGCATGAATTCTTCCTCTAGTTAAATTCCAGATAAGCCAAGTATCTATAGTACCCATTAAAAGCTTACCAGCATTAGCTTTCTCTCTAGCTCCCTCAACATTATCTAAAATCCATTTAACTTTAGTTCCAGAGAAATAAGCATCAACAACGAGACCTGTATTTTCTTTTATATATTTAACAAGTTCAGGATCTTTTTTAATTTCATCACAAATATCAGAAGTACGACGACACTGCCAAACTATAGCATTATAGACAGGATCTCCCGTTTCTTTATCCCAAACAACAACTGTTTCACGCTGATTCGTTATACCTATAGCTGCTATTTGATCTGGTTTAACTCGACCAAATTCTAAAGCTTCACGCATCACACCACTTTGAGTTCCCCAGATTTCCATAGCATCATGCTCTACCCAACCACTTTTTGGATAAATTTGCGTAAACTCTTTTTGTGCAATCTTTTTTATATTCCCCTTTTTATCAAAAATAATGGCACGTGAACTAGTTGTTCCTTGATCTACTGCTAAAATAAACTCTTTTGACATGATTTCAGTGTTCCTTTTTTAAAAATTTAAAACAGATTTAAGGTATATTTTAAGCTTTTTTCTCCTTAATAAAAAGAGACAATACAACTGATAACAGCATTAGTACAGGAAGAATTAATAAAGCGTATTTGAAAGATTGTAAATGCTCAAACCCTGCTTTATCTAAAAATGACACTGTATATCCGACAAAAGGTTGTAACACTGCACCACTTAAAGGTATAAAAAGATTCACCATAGCAAGCCCCGTTGCTATATATAAAGGACTAATATGCGCGCGCAATATTGTAAAGTTCAATACATGTACGGCCTGCATCCCACCCCATAAAATACATAAAATACACATAACAACTGGATCAGCATGCATATATACAATTGCAATCACTATGAAAAACCCCAGTGCTGAAGCTATAGTTAGTAGTATTTTTTGTTTATTTAAAACAGTTGCTACAACTCCCCATAGTGGACTAAAAACAGCAATGCCAATAAATATCATAGAAGAAGCTAAACCTGCATACTCTTTAGGATATCCATCTAAACTTAAGAACCTGTAACTCCACAAATCTGCAAACAAAGCAGTTGTACCATAAATAGTAAAACAAAAGAATCCATTAAGTAAAATCTGTTTAATCTTAAAGACAATTGGAATATCTTCTATCTTTGTATGTGTATCTGCCAGCTCATCAGTATCTTTTTGATCATGAGGCTCTTTTGATGGTATAAAAAACACAACGCTCAAGAACAATAATACTGAGACTATTAATATAGCTGACATAATTACTTGGACACTATAGTGATTTGCTAAAATAACCAGTGGTAAGCCAGTAATTGTACCAGCTCCATACATTAGCATTTGTGTAGCACCTGTAAATAATGGAAATGTCCTTTTTGGCAACCAAATCGCAATCGCTTTTAAGGCACATAAAAAGGCAAAACCTCCTCCGACGCCAGCTAGCACTCTATATAAGATCAGATACTCTTGTGATGTAGCTCTTGTTGCAATAAAAACACCTACAGAAAAAAGAAAAGTACTGACAAGCATAATCTTCTTAATACCAAACTTATCAATCAAGATCCCAGCCGGTAATTGAGAAGCAACATAAGCCCAATAAAACGCAGAACTAAATATACTAATTTGTTCTGGACTAAGGAGATATGGAGCAATAATAAAACTATTATATAAAGAATTCCCTGAAGCTCTAACAATAAACTCAAGAGCATAAAAAAACGCACAAATAAACCATATAGTAAAGCCAATTTTAGTTATCTTCTGCATAGACTGAAAAATTAGTGATTAATTTAGAAAATTATGCGTTAAAACTATAATTATGTAAATAAAATAGTACTTATATAACTGCTGATTTAGCACTTATTTTATAACTTATGTTAAATCTTTTTTTTCTCCTGATTTTAAATTAAATTTATATTTCGAAAGCATGATGTTTTTATTAATTTTTTTCAGCTATTACTTTTATGAGTTAACAAAAGTTAATTAGACAAATAAGGCATAAAAGTATAGATTTAACCTTAATAAACTAATTTATATACGACATAATGCAACAATTACGATTATCACTTATACTATTTATTGGCATAAGCTTTTATTGTTATGAATTCTTCTTAAGAATACTAACCGGTGTTTACCAAGAACAAATAGTCCAATATTTTAATATATCAACTCACGTTGGATTTTCATTTTTAGTATCTAGCTACAACATTACATACCTTCTGATGCAAATACCTGCCGGAATATTACTTGATAGATTTGGAAGTAAAAAAATTCTTATCTTTGCAACAATAATTTGTGGAATTGGGAATGTAATTTTTATATCAGGAGGCTATGAGTTAGCTCTCTTTGGTAGGCTTCTGGTAGGTGTAGGATCATCATTTGCATTTATTGGTGTTCTAAAGTTAACTCTAGAGAATCTTAATCCTAAATATTTTTCTATAATTACAAGCTTTGTTATTTCACTAGGCACATTAGCAGCAGCTTTTTCTCAAAATATTAGTGTTTTAATATCTAGTTATGATACTTCCTGGATAAATATATTTATCTACTCTGGAATTATAGCCTTTCCTTTAGCCTTACTGTTCTTTATAGCTTTACCCAAAGAAAGATACTCAATTTCTTTGATGCCAAAATTTAACCAGATATTTGAAGTAAGTAAACAGCTCATAAAAAATAAAAGTCTTTGGCAAAATGCGGTATGGGGAGGGCTACTATATGTACCAACTGTAGTTTTAACCTCTCAATATGGACTCTTATATTTTAAACAGTCATATGGCTTTGGCGATATATTTTCAACGACACTTATTACATCAATATTTATAGGCTGGATTATATTCTCTCCAATTAAAACTCTACTTTGTAATAAATTTGATGGTAAAAATATAATTAATATCTCGATACTTGGTGTAGGTATAGCTTGTATACTAATAAACTTAGGAATATTTAAAAACTCAGCAATAATAATTACATTTATATTTGGTATGTTTTCAGCATCACAAGTTCTGGTCTGGTATTACTTTAATAAGATATGTCCAAAGAACTTTGCAGCGATAGGTGTCGCTCTAACAAATATGATTATAACATTAGTTATTGAAATAGGTCAGCTTGTGGTCGGGTCATCTATTGATGTAGGTAATTTAATAAATATCCAAGCAAATATTAGTATAACTACAATATTTATAGCTTGTCTACTTCTTGCTTTTATCGTGCTACAACAAATGGTTAAAAATATTAATCATGCCTCATAGAGTTACTATTTCTCAAAAACGTATCTAAAAGTCTTAAAGACAAGATCTACAATAATAACCCCTAATAAAACCCCTAGAGCTCTATAAAACCCCTCTGAAACAGATATCTCCATACTTGCATGGGGAAAACACATTATAACTAAGCCCATAACAGCTTGTATACCGCCATATGTATGTTTTTTATGCGATAAATTATAATATGAGAATATAACAAGGAAGCAAAAACAGCTGAGGAGAAATAAAACAATACTAATTGTTGATAAAGCAATAGAAATAAATGCGGCACAAATCCCAAAAAGACAGCCAAATAACCTTTGTTTCCCTTTAAGTAAACTAGAACTATCATTAATACCTGCTATAGTAATTATTGAGATAATCATATTCAAAGAACCTCCTGGAACTTTAAATATCTCCCATACAACTACTGCTAGTATAATTGATGTGATTAAAGTAAATACATATAAGAGACTTTCCTGCTTAGATAGCCTATTAGGACTAACTTTCGCTCCTCTAGGCACTCTATAGATAAAATAAAAAACTATACATGTCAAAACTATACCGATGACATTAGCAATAAGTCTATCTTCAGCAACCTTATAACCCATAGTAGGATCAAACACAAGAGCAATCCCTAGAAACAAGATATGAATAGAGAGAAATAAACCTAAGTAATTTTCTGTAGTAACCTTTGATAAATATAGAATTATAGCCCCTATAAATAAAACTATTATTAAAGCAAAAAATGGGACATTTGAAAAAGTTATAACTATAAAAAATGCTACTAAGCTACCTATAATAGTTCCTAAAAGCCTTCTAGGTGCCTTATATATAATTACATTAAGATTTGGACTTACAACAGCTAAAACTGGAGGCGCTGCCCAAAAAGGATTTTCCACATGTAGAGCTATACAGGTAAATATACTTATCAAACAAAGTATAGCTCCAACAATTGAAATCTTTAGATTTAAATCAGAATACTCTATATAAAATAATTCTTTAAATAAACCAGACATGAGCATCTGCCCCTACCGAGAAGTCCTTACTTAAATCAGTTTTATCGACTCTAATTATAACAGGGAAACGTTTATCTAACTTAATCCAATCAACATTTGGATCAATGTCTGGTAAAGCAGTATTTTTACTATATTCAGGCTTGCTTATAGCTATATCCTTATGTATAACCGTACCTGTTAAAAAATGTAAACCAGTTAAGCTAGTTGTTATCCTAACCTTTTGCCCTACTTTTACAGAAGATAAATATGACTCTTTAACATTTGCAATAACTTTCCAATCTTGATTATCAATAATTGAGAATAAAGATTTTCCTTTTGTAACATAATCTCCTTGGGTTAATCTAAAGTTTGTTACTTTACCTGTTATTTTTGCTCTAACTTTACATTCATCAATTTGGTTGTCAATTTGTTTTTCTTGTGTTTCTAAAATTTTAATCTGATCACTAGTGTTAATTAAATTAGATGTTACTTTCTGGACTGCTTGCCTTGCCTTTAAAAGATTTGTTTGCTGATCAATATACTTATGCATTTTTATTGCATATTCAACATCAGAAATAGCCTTTTCCTTAACTAACCCCTTATATCTTGCAATATCTCGGTTGGATAACTCTAAACTTGCTTGTGCATTTTTATAGGTTTCTTCTGCTAATTTAAGAGATGTAAATAAACTTTTCCTATAATTTTCCTGAAAGTTTATATTTGCCTGTACTGTATTTCTTTTTAGTTTTTCATCTTTACAATCCAGTTCAAATAAAACATCTCCCTTTTTAACTAAATCTCCATCACTGATATTAACTTTAAGAACCTGACCACTAACTTTAGAATTAACTCTAGATATATCGCTATATAAATATGCATCTCTGGCAAACGCACTATCATAAATAGTATATATCTCATAGATAATAAATAGTCCTACAATGATTAATATAATTTTTATAAGGGGCTTCTTATATTTCATGATTTTAGAAATTTAAATTAAATCAACTTTAAGATAATTAGCTATAATATCACTTACTGAACGATTGATCAATAAATGATATTAAAATAATCTTTAATCAGTGTTAAACAATTAGCATGATTTGATCTATAAAATCTAGATCTTCACTAAGTTTGCAATATCTGCTAAAAGAATTTTCTGACCAACATCACTACCAAAATCTACTGTAAAGAATTCTTTTGACCCTTGTGCTTGAGACTTAACAAATACTCCCTTACCAAAGACCTTATGATAGACTCTATCACCAGGCTTAAAGCTACTACCTCGAGCACTATTGTTAGATTTAAGGAAATCAAACGCCGAAACACCAAAGTTAGATTTTTGTCTTATCTTGGATTTTGGTTTATCTATAGTATGAGTTTTACCTTCACTTAGATGCTCGTCATCTATTTCAGTTAAAAAACGAGATTTTACCTGAAAACTACTACGACCAAATATATTACGCACTTGAGCATAACTAATAGTCAAAGCTTTCATAGCTCTTGTTATTGCCACATAAAAAAGTCTTCTTTCTTCTGCTAGTTTTTCCTGCATTTTTTTAGAACGCTTACTATCGAAAGCTTCTTCTGCATTAATAATAGAACTTGGAGGGAAGACCCCCTCTTCAGCAGCTACCATAAATACATATTTGAACTCTAGTCCTTTTGACGCATGGATAGTCATTAGTTGAACGCTATCTACAGTTTCATCTGCTTGCATATCTCCAGCTTCTAGTACAGCAAATGACAAAAAGTCTTGTAAGATATCTGTATTATCATCAAGTAGCTCTATCTGTGGTTCAAAGTCTTTTGCTGCACTTATAAGCTCTTTTAAGTTATCTATTTTCTGGCGATCTTTTTCTGTGTTTTTTTCTTCATAAGAAGCTAATAAACCACTTTTATTAATCACATACTCAAGTAACTTATCTAAACTTAGATCGCTAATTTGGCTAAATATCTCATTAATTAATTCTATGAATTTAAATAATAGTCCTGCCGTCCTTTTGGTTACAAGCTCTCTTTGAATTACTTCAACTGTAGCTTGCCAATATGAGATCGAGTTTATTTGAGCAAAGTTTCTAATAGTTTCTAGAGTCTTATTGCCTATACCTCTAGTTGGAGTATTAATAATCCTTTCAAAAGCTAAATTATCATTATTTGTTACAGCTAGTCTCAAATATGCTAACGCATCTTTAATTTCAGCCCTATCAAAGAACTTAAAACCTCCATAAATTCTATAAGGAATACTCGCATATATAAAGCTTTCCTCTAGAACACGTGAAAGATAGTTAGAGCGATATAATATTGCAACATCACTATAATCAACACCTTGTGAATATAGATTACGAACTTTCTCAATAATATACTTAGCTTCATCACGTTCATTTACCGCACAATAAATCTCGACCTTTTCACCCTCTTCAGCTGCTGACCAAAGCTCTTTTGACATTCTGTTATCATTATTCTTAATTACAGAGTTTGCAGCTTTTAGGATATTTTTGGTTGAGCGATAATTTTGCTCTAATTTTATAACCTCAACATTATTGATATCTTTGACATAATTATGAATATTATCAACAACTGCGCCACGCCAGCCATATATTGACTGGTCATCATCACCAACAGCCATAGTATAATTGTTATCTGTAGCTAAAAGTTTTAACCACATATATTGCACTTGGTTAGTATCTTGAAACTCATCAATAAGAATATACTTAAATAAACTTTGATAATATTCTCTTAATTGTTCATTTAAAGAAAAAAGTTCATATAAATACAAAAGAAGATCTGCAAAATCTAAAGCGTTATCTAACAGCAAGCGTTCTTCATACGCCTTATAAATATGACTATAGTTTGCATCATATTGATTAGCAAGTTTATTACTACGTATAGCCTTATCTTTTTGCTTATTTATAAAGTTCTGTAATAGCTTAGGAGGATATTTTTTATCATCTAAACCCAAATCTTTTATAACTCTTTTTATAAGTTGTGCTTGTTCATCTTGATCTAAAATCCTAAAGTTCTTATCTAATCCTAGCTCATGAGCATGCTTACGTAATAGTCTATGCGCAATACCATGAAAAGTTCCTATCCACATACCAAATGTCGATATACCTAACATACTCTCAACACGCTGTTGGATCTCTCTAGCAGCCTTATTAGTAAACGTTACAGCTAAGATATTATCTATAGCTACACCTTTATTTTGACAAAGATAAGCTATTCGAGATGTAAGGACCTTTGTCTTACCACTACCAGCACCTGCCAATATTAAAGAATTACGATCTTCTAGCAAGGTTGCTTTTTGTTGTTGAGGATTTAATCCTGATAAAATTTTATTAAACATTAGAATTACATTTTTTTAAATAGCTGAAAGTATTTTAACAAAAAATTGGAAGATTAATTGAGACTTTTATTATTTAATTAGGCTTGCTGTTTCTTCATTAGGATTATGTAAAGTTTGCACATAATCTGAAGTACTATTTATTATTTTATTTAACCAACCACGTATTGCCCACATAATGATAGCAATTACAACGACTACAATACCTATAACTAAGAATACATGACCATAAACCGCGATACTTTGTAGCTTAGTAAAGTGTTGTCCTGCTGGAGGAGCTGTTAATGCGCCTACAAAACCACCAATAGGTCCAGCAACCATTGTTGTAATCAACCACACACCTTGTGCAAAACCACCCATCTTTGAAGGGAAAAGCTCAGCAACCATCGATAAACCAAGAGCAGATATTAATAGCTCGCCAGTTGACTGTAACCAATAGCTAAGTACTAGCCACCATCCAGATACAATACCATTAGAAGTAGTAAATTGAGGAAGATATAATACTAAGAATGCTAATGCACAAAGTGTCATACCAATACAGAACTTCGTAATATGAGTTCCTGGAACTTTTTTATACCATACAGATAAAATTGGTGACATTATAACAATAACTAAAGGATTTAGTACCTGCCATTGCTCTGGTTGTATTGTTAAGCCTAAGAAAGACTTATCAACGTTATTAATAGCGAAGAAGTTCAAAGATGTAGGCATTTGTTGATATAATACAAAAAATATCACGCCCTGTATAATCAAAATAAATGCAACAAACATTCTCTTTCTTTCATGAGAATTCTGTTGTCCCATTTTCACAAAGAAATATATAATAGCTAATACAGCAATAATAGTTACTATTATTCTACAAACTTCAGTGTTCTCAAGAATATTACCAATAATAGCAATACCTATTATACAACCAATTAGAACCACAAATAGCTTACTAAAACTAAACTTTTTAAGTCCTGCTTCACTAGAAATATGAGCCATCTTAGAATAAAAAACCGTATAACACAATAAACCTAAAAACATACCCACAGCAGAAACCAAAAATGCATGTGTATAACCATATTTCACAGCTATAACAGGAGTCATTAACATTGAGAAAAATGAACCTATGTTAATAGCCATATAATAAAGAGTAATAGCACCATCCTGTGCAGGATCTCCTTTTTTGAAAAGCTTTGAGATTAATGAAGTAGGGTTTGGCTTAAATAGACCTCCACCAATTGCAACACCTGCTAGAGAGTAAAGAACTACAGATGTACTATTTACATCAAACGTACCAGCTATAGATGATGATAAGCTTAAACATAAATATGATAAGAATAAAATTGTCGCCCCTACTGCAACAGTTCTTTTTGCACCTAAATAGTTATCACCTATCCAACCACCTATTAAAGGTCCTCCATATAAAAGTGCAGAGAAAGAGCCAAAAATTAGCATAGAATCACCTTCATTAAAGCCCAAACGCTTCGTAAAGTAAACTGCTAATATAGCTTGTAAACCATAAAATCCAAACCTCTCCCATAGCTCAAGAGTCCACAAGACCCAAAAAGGAGCTCGCATACTTCCTTTATTCATTTCTGACATTTCTTAATTTTCCTTACATTTAAAATTAATGTTTAAATTAGACCTCTCCCTCAAAAAAGGAAGCAGGCATATAACGCTCTCCTTCATCTTATATGAGTGAATTTTATAAATCTACAAGTTGTCACAGCAGATATAAAAGATGATTTTAAAATTAATGCGCTAACATATGTCAATAAAATACTTATTTTTAATGTAATAGAAAGCATCCCAAATCAAAAGAAGAGATACTTTTTTATGAGCTTGAATATTGAACCTAGTTTTAAAATATAATTGAATGTTTATCTATTAACCATAGACTAACTTTAAGAAATAAATATAAATTTAAAGATCTTTATCTAAGAAGAACTCTTCATTTGGGTTATGTAAAGTCTCGTTAACATGAATTCGTGTACTTTCAATAACCTTATTCAACCACCCTCGAGATACCCACATAATAATAGCTACAACTGCTACAAATAGACCTATCACTAAAAATACATGACCATAAACTGATATACTTTCAAGTTTCGTAAAGTGCTGACCGGGAGCAGGCGCGGTTAAAGCACCAACTATACCACCTATAGGGCCCGCAATCATTGTTGTAATTAACCACATCCCTTGAGCGAAACCACCCATTTTTCTTGGAAACAGCTCTGCAACCATTGATAATCCCAAGGCTGAGATAAGAAGCTCTCCTGTAGATTGAAGCCAATAACTAAGTACAAGCCACCACCCAGATACAATACCATCAGATGTAGTAAACTGAGGAAAATATAAAACTAAAAATGCTAAGGCACAAAGAGTCATACCAAAACAAAATTTTGTTACATGCGTTCCTGGTACCTTCTTATATAAAACAGATAAGATCGGTGACATTAAAACAATTACTATGGGGTTTAATACCTGCCATTGTTCTGGTTCTAAATTCATGCCAAGAAAATGAGTATCAACATTATTTACTGCAAAGAAATTTAACGATGTAGGCATTTGCTGATATAACACAAAGAAGATTATCCCTTGGATAATAAGTATCAAAGCTACAATCATTCTTTTTTGTTCATGCTTATCTTGCTGGAACATCTGCATAAAGAAATATATTAATGCACCAATAGCAATTGCGGCAACAATAATCCTACATAAATTAGTATTCTCAAGAATATTACCAACTAACAATATTGCGACAAAAGCTCCAACAATTACAACAACCATCTTTGAATAGCTCATTTTCCTTGAGCCAGCTTCAGTCATAATATGCTTAATTTTAGGATAAAAAATAGTGTAACTTAATAAACCTAAAAGCATACCAAAAGCCGAGCAAAAGAACGCATGCATATAACCATACTTAGCAGCAACAATAGGAGTAAGCAACATAGATACAAAAGAACCTATATTAATAGCCATATAATAAAGTGTCATTGCCCCATCTAATGCTGGATCGCCTTTATCATATAGTTTTGAAATAAGAGAGCTTGGATTTGCTTTAAATAGCCCACCACCAATAGCGACACCTGCCAAGGCATACATAACCATTGCTTTCTCACTAATACCGAAAACTTGTGATAAATTTGCAGATATACTCAAACAGAAATATGATATTGCTAAAAGTCCGGCTCCAATAAAAATTGTTCTTTTTGCTCCTAGGTAATTATCACCTATCCAGCCACCTATCAAAGGTCCTCCATACAAAAATGCTGAAAATGATCCAAAAATTAGCATCGAATCTGCATCACTAAAACCAAGATGTTTGGCAAAGTATATAGCTAAAATTGCTTGTAAGCCGTAGTATCCAAAGCGCTCCCATAACTCTAGCGTCCACAATACCCAAAAAGGGGCTCTAATACTCCCCTTACTTATTTCTGACATAAGTTTACCTCATACTTAATATTGACAATACGAACTAACTCCTTCTAAACAGAAAAAGAAGTAGTAGAACTAGTTTTCATCATATAGTAGAGAATTTTATAAATCTAGAAACTTAGTTATAACGAGGTATAAAAACCACAAAGCTTAAGTAAGATTAAATTATCATATAAATTAAAATTAAGTTTTAGATGTTAACCTGTATGCATAGATATTTTGGAATAAGAAAATCGTAAATACTGCCAACAACACTCCTATTGCAAGACCTTTCTCTTGAAATACATATCCCAATACACTAATAAAAATAATCAGAAAAAATATAAGTAAAACAGAGCTTAAAAAAACAATAGTATTTTTCTTTAAATAAAGAAGTACTGGAGCTGCTAAGCAACCTACCAAAATGATGCTTTGTGTTATTATAAAAATAGTCAAAATATTACTTCCAGATGTATATTTTTCACCATATATCAGTAAGAAATCTTTGCCAAAGAAAAATATAAGAATCATAAGAACAATACATAAACCACCTGTAACGACAAAATTCTTATTTAATATAGTTTTAACATCTATGAATCTCTTATTGTAAATAGCTATAGCAATAGGTGCTAATGCGACTGATTGTATACATGCTATAAAGTTATTAGCAATAACCTGAGAAAAGGATGCCGCTGTTGCAAAAATTCCCACACTATCTTCATTAGCTAAGAAAACCTCCGCTCCAATAATAGCTAAATATGGCAAAGTAAATAATGCTAAAGTATAAGGTAAACCTGATAGTCCTGAATTAAGCCAACTTTTATATTCAATTTTATCTCTAATAGGGATAAATACTCTCATTCTTTTAGCTAAAATAAATAACATCACCACAAATGTAATAATCCAAGCGACCATAAACAATATTACAGCCACATGTGAACTTCTAAAAGCTTCAACAAAAAACATTAGACTTGCTAGAAACAACATAGAAAAATTTATAAGAATTTTAAACAATGCATTTGCTAGTATTGGCTTTGATAAGGAAATAAAAACTCTATAAAAGAAAAAGGTTAATGCCATAATTGGAATAAAAATTACAGCCACAAACACAGGATGCGTATATTTCAACACAAAGATATTTTTTGAAAGCCAATATGTGAAAATCGCTATTATGTAATAAAAAATACTCAAAAGCGTAACTATAATAAACACATATATAATAAAAGCTTTAATTTGTCCTTTCTTTTGAGCTTTAATAGATACTGCTATAACATTCATTGCTATAACATCGGCCCCTAAAAGAGCTATCATATATGCAACTGAAGCAACACTATATGCTGCTGAGAAATCACCGAAATCTTCTGGACCAAGATACCTAGCTATAATTACGGTGGCAATAAAAAATGCTATAGAAGCAATCAACTGAATAAAGAGTAAAGTTATCCCTCTTCTCATCAAAATCCACAAAATAAACAAAGTCTATTTAAAGTTTGTAATATTTCATAAATTAAATCAATAAAATAAAAATATATTGTTGATTTAATAATAATTTGTTATTTAATTAGAGTTAAAAAGAGCGCTTGTAAAATCTTTTGCATTAAATACTTGAAGATCATCAATCTTCTCACCAACACCTATAAATCTAAGTGGTAATCCAAGCTTTCTGGCAATTGAGAAAATAATTCCTCCTTTAGCCGTCCCATCAAGTTTTGTTATTGTTATACCTGTAAGATCTACAATTTCATGGAAAGCTTCAGCTTGACTAAGAGCGTTACCTCCCGTAGTTGCATCAACAACCAGCATAACCTCATGAGGTGCTGAGTTATCGACTTTTTTTATAACCTTAACAACTTTCTTAAGTTCTTGCATAAGGTTATCTTTATTGTGTAGTCTACCGGCAGTATCAGCTATCACAACATCGACTTCTTTTGATTTTGCAGAAGTAATAGCATCATAGATAACTGAGGCACTATCTGCACCTTCATGTTGATATACAACTTGAGTATTATTTCTATCACCCCACTCACGAAGCTGCTCTACTGCAGCCGCTCTAAAGGTATCTCCGGCAGCAAGCATAACAGACTTACCTTGTGACTGTAGCTTTTTAGTAAGTTTTCCAATAGTTGTTGTCTTTCCAACACCATTAACACCTACTACCAATATTACATAAGGGATCTTATCTGAATCAATTTCTAAAGGTTGCTGACATGGGAAAATTATTTCTGTTAGCTTTTGTTGGATTATTTCATTAAGCTTATCAGCTGTTTGCAACTCATTCCTAGCAACTTTCTCACGTAAATGCTCAACTATCTCATCTGTAGCCTCAACACCAACATCAGCAGTTAAAAGCTGCATCTCAATATCTTCAAGAAGCTCTTCATCAACAACTTTTTGTCCCATTAGTATAGTACTTAAACCACCACCAAACTTACTTGCGGTCTTTGAAAGTCCTGACTGAAGTCTTGAAAATAGTCCTTTTTTATTATTCTCATCAGACTGAATAGTAGAGCTATTACTACTCTCAACATTCTTTTTCTTTCTAAAAAGCATTTTTATTCTCTAAAAATTGTAAATTAATTGAAATTATTCAAAATATTTATCTCTAAGCTTAGCAATCTTTTGGTGTAACGGATCAAACATACTCACAATATTCTTAGATTTAATAAAGTGAACTTCTCCTTCAAAAGCAATTTCATCACCTGCTTGAGCATAAACTTCTAAAAGCTTATAACGTAAGTCAACATTATTTGGATTTTTCTCAAGAGCATCCTGAATAGTAATACTTGCTTCAAGATATTTCTCACTTTCCAAATACTGCTCAATTAACTCGTCTATATACTGTAACTCTTGTTCTTCTTGTTCTTGTGAATCAATCTCTTCTACCTCACTATCATCATTACTAATAATTACATCATCACAAGAAGTTTCAAATACTACTCCTTTATCAGTTTTTATTGCGACATTTTTCTGACTGTGAAAGCTATTTTCAAGATTTTCTACACCTACATCATTAGATTTTTCTTCAAAATTCGTATCTGTATCATCTAAATCTAAAGTATCTTGTTGATTTGATTCTTGTTCATTAGCAAAAAAATCAAACTCTTCCTGAGGTGTTGGTTTATGAGAATTCTCAGACTTATAAAAATCATTATCTGAGACAACAGGAGAAATCCTAGACATTAGATGATCTCTTTTTTTCTTACCCTGGATTTCTAGTTCTAATTCTTTTTTAGAACTTCTACCTTCCCAGTACTTCTTAGCTATAAAGAATAATACTCCCAAAATAACTATATAAACTATTAGCTTAAATAAGGAAGATAGAAAAGATCCTCCCGAGCTATCACTACTATCAGAAGAAGCTGTCTCACTTATACTACTAGCATCTATGCTACTATTTAAATTACTACTATAAGTCTGCGATGTGTTAGTATTTTTTAAAGAATTTTCTGAACCAGGAATTAATACAGGAATTTTATCCTGACTAATAGTATTAGGCACGGATGTATTTTGCATGGATGGTGCTTCCTTCTCTTTCGAAGGAAGCATAGAGTTATCGCCAAGCTTTCTTGTAGTAGTACTCGGAGCAGGTGTAGGCGTAGAGTCTTTCTCTGTTTGACCATATGATCCTTGTATCATCTGGTTTCTAACTAAAGTCAAACCATCCTCAACCTCTCCCTTTGTCGTAGGAATAGCTAATTTATCACCTATTTTTATACGATTATCTACAATACCTGGAATCTCTGATTTATTTATTCCTTTTATAGCATCTGTTAATTCAGAGTTACTTATCCCTTTTACTGAATGAGTTTTTGCTATCTTGTATAAATAATCTCCTGATTTAACAGTATATATTTCCATAGAGAAAGCTGATTGAATAGCCGCTAAAGCAACTCCAGCAATAAGAATTTTATTGATACTCTTAAACATTTAGCACCCTAATAACTTATAATACAAAGACTTAAAAATTATAGCATATTTTTTCTACTTAAAAAGCAAATGATGTTAATGCTCTCTTGTTGCACTGAAAATAATATCTGGGTTTTTATCTTGAGCTAACTGTAAGTTGACTCCAGTTGGCGCAAGATAAATCAAATACCCTGCACCATCATATGCTAGGTTACCTTCATATTTCTTTTTAAAATCGTTTAGCTTTTTTTCATCATCACAGAAAATCCAACGTGCTAAAACCACATTTACACCTTCATAAGAACACTTAACATTATACTCTGTTGCTAAGCGTTGAGCAACAACATCAAATTGCAAAATACCCACAGCTCCAACAACTAAATCATTAGAGATAATAGGTTTAAATACTTGCGTAGCTCCCTCTTCAGAAAGTTGTACTAAGCCTTTTTGTAGTGCCTTCATTTTCAAAGGATCATTTAGCTTGACTCTTTTAAAAATCTCTGGAGCAAAATTAGGAATTCCTTTAAACTTTAGTTTTTCACCTTGTGTAAAACTATCACCTATCTGGATACTACCATGATTGTGTAGACCAATAATATCTCCAGCATACCCTTCTTCAACCTGCTCTCTTTCGCCAGCCATAAATGTTAAAGCTTTTGATATTTGCATCATTTTACCAGTTCTTTCATGAAAAATTTTCATACCCTTTTCATATTTGCCGGAACAAATTCTAAAGAATGCTATTCTATCTCTATGTTTTTCATCCATATTAGCTTGAATCTTAAAAACAAATCCACTTAGCTTTTTCTCATCAGCTTGAACATCTCTTTGATCAGCTCCGCGATGCTGTGGTGCTGGAGCATAGTTTGTAAAACCATCCATCATTTCTTTGACACCAAAATTACTTAGCGCTGTACCAAAGTATACAGGTGTAAGCTTACCATCTAGAAATTCCTGTTCATCAAACTGATGGCTCGCACCTCTAACAAGTTCTATTTCCATTTCAAGATCATCATATAAATCTAAACCTATGGCATCTTTAGCATTTTCTAAACCTTTGATCTTCTTATATGGATAAATCTCATGACCATGCCCAGTTTCAAATAGAGTAACCTCATCATTATAAAGATCATAGACACCTTTATAATACTTACCCATACCAATAGGCCAATTCATAGGAGCACATTTAATCTTAAGAATATCCTCGACTTCATCTAGAAGCTCTAAAGGGTCACGAGTATCTCTATCAAACTTATTCATAAAAGTAACAATAGGAGTATCTCTAAGACGACATACATTCATTAACTTAATAGTTCTATCCTCAACACCTTTAACAGCATCAACAACCATCAATGCCGAATCAACTGCTGTAAGTGTACGATAAGTATCTTCTGAGAAATCCTCATGTCCAGGAGTATCAAGCAGATTAACTACTCGATCATTATATGGAAATTGCATCACAGATGTAGTTATTGAGATACCTCTTTGTTTTTCCATCTCCATCCAGTCAGATGTTGCATGAACACCGCTTTTTTTTGCCTTCACAGTCCCTGCTGTTTTGATAGCATTTCCAAAAAGTAACATCTTTTCTGTAATAGTTGTTTTACCTGCATCTGGATGCGAAATAATCGCAAAAGTCCTACGCTTTGCAATTTCCTTTAAATATTCACTCATAATAATTCTTACTTTTTATAATTTGATATAATAATTTAATTAAAGAAGTTTACTAAAAATATTTCATTTTAAAAACTAAAATGATTATCTAATATTTGATATATTTGTTTCTCGATACTTACTATAGATTGAGAGGCGTCAATTTCTATTGCTTGATCTGAAGCATTAACTAGATCCTTAAAGACATCTCTAGCTCTATTAAAAAACTCTAAACCCGCCTGCTCTATTCTATCAGGATCGCCTACTTTTTTTGCTCTTTGCAAACCTATAGCTGGATCAATATCAAGATATATTATTAAATCAGGCTCACAATCTTTAAGGAAATTTTCGTTTAAAACGCTTATTTTTTTTAGATCAATACCTCTACCGCCACCTTGGTAAGCAACACTAGACCAATAAAATCTATCTGAAACTACATTCAACCCATCGCGTAAAGACGGTTTTATAAGACTATGTACATGCTGTAATCTACTTGCATACATTAAAAGAAGTTCTGTATCAGAATGAACAATTTCATCAATATAATTTTTTAATGCTAAGTTTCTAATATCTTCAGCAATTTTTGTGCCACCTGGTTCACGAGTATAAATCGCAGGTAAATTTTTTTGTTGTAAATATTTTCTTATAAAGTCTATAGCTGTACTTTTACCAGCACCATCAAGACCTTCTATAACAATAAACTTACTTTGCACTTTTTCACACCTTTCTAAACAACCAAACCGACAACAACAGCTGATAACAAGCTTACTAAGGTTGCTCCATAAAGTATTTTCAAACTAAATCTAGCAACCTTCACAGATGCCTCTTTACTAAGAGCTTGGATAGCTCCTATGATAATACCTATCGATGCAAAGTTTGCAAAAGAAATAAGAAAAACTGATATTACAGCTTTTGCATGTGAACTTAACTCAGAGGCATGCTTAACCATAAAATCAATTGCAGCAAATTCATTAGTAACTATCTTTGTACCCATAATCTGACCAGCCAAATGAATCTCATTATTAGGAACATGTAAAATCCATGCTAATGGATAAAAAACATAGCCTAAAACTCCAGTAAAAGATATACCAACGATAGACAGAAACAGTGTATTTAGTAGACTAATTAAGGCGATAAAGCCTATCAGCATTGCACATACAATTATAGCAACCTTGAAACCGTCTAATATGTATTCTGTTAGCATTTCAAAAAAGCTTTGCTTTTCAGGCGTCTCATCATATGTGTCATGTAAATTATCAAAGCTAATATCTTTAGACTTCTCATATGGGTTAATAACTGTAAGGACAAAAAATGTTCCAAACATATTCATCACCATAGCAACTATCACAAACTTAGGATCAAAACCATTTTTAACACTCAGCATTTGCATATATGCTCCTGAGATAGCCAAAGATACCGTAGACATAGCTGTAGCTGCCATCGTATACAAAACATTTGATGGTAAGTGTCCTATTATCTTTTTATATGCAATAAAATTTTCTGATTGACCTACAGATAAAGAACTTACAGCATTAAATGACTCTAGCTTACCCATACCTGTGATTTTAGATAAAATAAATCCAACTATTTTGATAATAACAGGTAATATTTTAAAGTACTGCAAAATCCCTATTAATGCCGACATAAGAACTATCGGCATACCAACTGTAAAGAAGAATATATGCCCGCCATCCATATCAGTAAGGGAACCAAAAATAAACCTAGTACCATCATTAGCACAAATAAGTAACACGTCAAAGCCACTAACAATAACACCAACTATATCTTCACCAATAGAAGATCTTAATAAGAAATAAGCCAATAATACTTGTACAATTAGTATTATTGCCAAATAATTATAGCGTATTTTTTTTCTGTCACTACTCCATAAAAAAGCTAAAACAAAAACAGTTACCACACCTAAAATAAAAAACATTAATTTAGTAATCATTATTTTCTTGCCCTACGTTATTTAATAAGTTGTCCAAAAGACCACTTACACCAAATCTAAAAGTTCTTGGATTTACATAATTATTGCTGAGTATCTTATCAGCTAATTCAGCATATGCAACTGCTTGCGAGCAATTCCTTATCCCACCAGATGCCTTAAATCCTACTTCTTGATTTAACTTTTTAATAACCTTTAACATAGTTTCAGCAGCTTCAAGTGTTGCTCCTACATTAGTCTTCCCAGTTGAAGTCTTTATAAAGTCTGCTCCTGAACTTACAGCATCCGATGATACTTTTTCAATAAGATCTGATGACTGAAGCTCTCCTGACTCTATTATCACTTTGAGAGTCTTATCATTACAAAGTTTTTTAACTTGTGAAACCATGTCTTGTGATTTTTCAGAGCTACCTTTCTCAATATATTCTTTGTAGTCTATAACTAAATCAATCTCATCAGCACCTAGAGTTAAGGCTTGTTTTGTTTCACTAAGCACATCCTCTAAATTAGCATTACCTTTTGGAAAATTAACTACAGTAGCAACTTTAAAGTCCGCACCAAGCTCTTTTTTAACTACAGGAATAAACTCTTTGTATACACATAAAGCTGCAACACTTCCTAGAGAGTTTCTAGCTTTAGAACATAGTTTAAGAATGTCTGTATCTGTATCGTTATCACCCAATAGCGTCAAGTCCATAAGTGATACTATTTTTTCTTTACTAATCATTTGCTCTTCTTAAAGATTGATTTACCAAAATCTAATGCCTCAATACCCATAAAGTCCGCTATACTTTGACCAATATCTGCAAAAGTATCTCTTTGACCAATAAACTCAGATTCTATATTTTTACCCCAAAGCAAAAATGGCACACATTCTCTTGTGTGATCAGAACCGGGTGCTGTTGGATCACAGCCATGATCTGCTGCTAATATGACAATAGTATTATCATCTAAAAGGTCATCTAAATCAGGAATTCTTGCATCTAAATATTCTAAAGCCTTACCATATCCTTTAGGGTTTCTACGATGTCCATAACTTGAATCTAAATCAACAAAATTAGTAAATATAAGTGTATTTGCTTTCGCTAACTTATATTCTGATACTGTTTTATCAAAAAGTTCTTCTAAACCTGTTGCTTTAAGCTGTTTACTAATACCTTGATTTGCATAAATATCGGCAATTTTACCAATCGAAACAACTTTTCCACCAGCTTGCTTTAGCTTATCCAATAAAGTCGGTGCTGGCGGTAGAATTGAGAAATCCTTACGATTACCTGTACGAACATACTCGTCAGCAGATTCTCCAATAAATGGACGTGCAATAACTCTACCAACCTTCATGCCCATTTCATCAAGAATTTCTCTAGCAATTTTACAGATTTCTAAAAGCTTATCTAAACCAAAATAGTCTTCATGCGCAGCCACCTGAAAAACACTATCTGCCGATGTATACACTATAGGCTTTTTAGTTACACAACTTTCACAGCCATGCTCTTTAAGAACCTCAGTACCTGATGCATGTCCTGCATCTATAAAGCCATCTTTAAGCTCGGCTTTTTCAACCCATTTATCTATAAACTCTTGATCAAAACAACTTTGATCTTCTTTTGCCGTGAAATAATACCAGTCAAACATAACTGGCACACCTGCAAGCTCCCAATGCCCACTAGGAGTATCTTTACCTCTACTTATTTCAGCACAATAGCCATATTTTGAGCTTATAATATTATCAGTCACAGAAATATCTTGAGATAATGGAGCACTTCTATTATGCTCAGCTGCTGCTTTAAGCCCTCTTTTTGATAGATTTGGTAACTTAATACTCATACCATTTTTACTAAAATGCTCAACAATATGACCTAAGGTATCTGAACCCTGATCACCAAACTGCAACGCATCAGGTGCTTGACCTATACCAAATGAGTCAAACAATAGAACAACTACTTTTTTATTTTTTAACATTTATAAAACCTTTTAATTTTAATTATTCTCTAAAAACGCGATTCTGATTCCACGTAAGATTAAATCAGGAGATACTTCATCAAAAATACCTTCATCTTTAAATAAACTAGCAAATCCACCAGTTGCTATAGTATACACATTATCACTATCTAACTCTTCTAAAGTTTTATTTTTAAGTTCTCTCAGTGCACCTAAGTGTCCATAATATAGTCCTGAACGAATATTAGTTTTTGTATCATAACCAATAGCAACCTCTGGTTTTACAATAGTTACCGATGATAACTGAGAAGCTCCTTGACATAATGCATTTAGCGAAAGCTTAACCCCTGGCATAATAGAGCCACTTAGATACTTTCTATTTTTAGTAACAACATCAAAAGTCGTTGCTGTTCCTAGGTCTATTATTAGTAAATCTCTATCTGGGTGATCTGCCAAAGCTCCAATACAACTAGCAATCCGATCAGCCCCTACTTGATGAGCTTCAACTGCTGACATATCAAGACCAGTATTGTCCATACTAATAAAAAATGGTTTTATATCAAAATACTTTATGACCGCAGATCCCAGTGAATAATTTAAGTGAGGTACTACAGAAGATATCGCACAACCATCTATTTTATTTAAATCTACAGAGTTCTCTCTCAAAGCTTGTCTCAAGAAAACGCCCATCTGATCAGAAGTTGAATCAACCGATGAAGTTGAATATCTAATTTGACTAACTATTTGCTCGCCTTCAAAAACTCCAATATGTATATGAGAGTTACCTACATCCATTACTAGTAGCATAATAAATCCTAATATATATTAATGTGCCTGATCCCAGTTATCACCAGTATCGACATTGACCTCTAAAGGTACACTTAGCTTGACAGCTTCTTCCATTATACCTTTTATTTTTGCAGAGATTTCTTCAACTTTAGTCCTTTGAATCTCAAAGACCAATTCATCATGAACCTGCATTACCATTTTAACTTGGCTATTATACTCCTGTGAAATCATAGTGTTAACCTCTATCATTGCTTTTTTTATAATATCCGCAGCAGTTCCTTGCATTGGTGCATTGATAGCGGCTCTTTCAGCCGCATTTCTTTGCATTACATTTTTTGAGCTAATCTCTGGCAAATACAGCCTACGCCCAAGTATTGTTTCAACATAACCATTTTTTTTAGCAAACTCTTTTGCTGTAGTCATATATTCTTTAACTTTTGGATAGCGATTAAAATACACATCTATATATTCTTGAGCTTCTGCTCGTGGTATTTCAAGCTGTCTTGCTAAACCAAAAGCACTCATACCATAAATAAGACCAAAGTTAATAGCCTTTGCTCTTCTTCTTTGCTCACTTGTAACTTCATCCATATCAATACCCAAAACCTCAGCAGCTGTTGCACTGTGGATATCTAATCCTTCATTAAAAGCTTTTAGAAGATTTTCATCTTTTGATAAATGCGCCATGATTCTAAGCTCAATCTGTGAGTAATCTGCAGCAACTACACAATAGCCTTCTTCAGCAATAAAAGCTTGTCTAATTTTACGACCCTCTGGACTTTTGATTGGTATATTTTGTAAGTTTGGATCAGAAGATGACAACCTCCCTGTAACAGTTCCTGTTTGATTATATGAAGTATGAGCCCTTGAATTAGTATCTAGTATTTTAGGAAGCTTATCAGTATAGGTATTTTTTAGCTTCGATAAATGACGATATTTCATAATTAATTCCGCGATCTCATATTCTTCAGCTAATTGCACTAATACCTCTTCAGATGTTGAAGCTTGTCCTTTTGCTGTTTTCTTAACAGCTGGAATCTCCATCTTTTCAAAAAGAATCTCTCTTAATTGCACAGGAGATGATAAGTTAAACTCTGACCCTGCAAGCTTATAGCACTGCTCTTGAATCTCAGTTATGCTTTTCTCAAGGTTTGCACTTTGCTCAATCAGCTTATTAGCATCAATTTTTACACCTATCTTTTCCATATTATTAAGAATAAGAGTTAGAGGCATCTCAACTTCTGAGTATAGTTCGTAAAGGACTTTTTCTTTTTTAAGTAAACTATCAAAATGGTTAAAAAGCCTAAAGGTAATATCTGCATCTTCAGCAGCATATTTAGCAACTTTTTCAATCTCTATTTGATCTAAAGTTTGTTGTTTTCTACCTGTACCGGCTATCTCACTATAAGGTACTGGTGTAATATCAAGGTGCTCTTTAGAAAGGCTATCCATATCATGCTTACCACTACTTTTTAGCACATAAGCCATAATCATCGTATCATGGATCTGACCCTTAATATCAATCCCATACTTTGATAACACCTTTTCATCAAACTTAAAGTTATGTGCAACTTTAGCTTTTTTAGAATCTGCAAATATTAGTTTTAAGTTCTCTAATACCACATTTAATTTAAGCTGTTGTGGAACACCTAAATATCTATGTTGCACGGGGATATAATAAGCCTTACCCTCATTAGCACAAAAAGATAGGCCAACTAAGTTAGCTTCATAAGTATTTAAAGAGTCTGTCTCTGTATCAAAAGCAAAAGTATCGCTATTTTTTAGCTCTACTATTAAATTATCTAGCTCTTGTTGTGATGTAACAGTTTTATAATCAACCTCTATAGATTCAGGCTGTGTTTTATCTGAAGCAGGTTTAGCTTCTACATTTAAGCTTCTAAGTAACGAATTAAATTCATACAGAGTAAAAGCATCTGCCAGATATTCTGTATCTGCCTTTTGACACTTAAGATCATCTATAGTTAGACTAAGATCAAGGTCACACTTAATTGTTGCTAATTGATAGGAGAGTTTTAAAAGTTCAATATTATTACGTAAATTCTCACCTACTTTTCCTTTTATCTTACTAGCATTCTCTATGACGCCATCAATATTTTCATACTGTTGTAGCCATTTAACTGCTGTTTTAGGACCAACTTTAGGTACTCCAGGTATATTATCCGATGAGTCACCCATAAGAGCTAAGTAATCTATTATCTGATCCGGTCTAATTTGATACTTATCTAAAACTCCGGATATATCCGTAGTTACATTCTTCATTGAGTCATAAAGCACCACTTTTTCAGTGACTAATTGAGCCATATCTTTATCACCCGTAGAAATTACTACATCATAACCTTGTAACTCTAAATCTTTTGCTAATGTCCCAATAACATCATCAGCCTCAACACCATCTTTTATAATAAGTGGGTAGCCCATCTTTTTGATAATATCATGAAGAGGCTGAATCTGCACTCTTAGCTCATCATCCATAGCTTTACGATTAGCTTTATATTCAGGATACATTTCATGGCGAAAGTTTTTACCCTTTGGATCGAAAACTACCGCAACATAATCTGTTTCATATATCGCTGGTAATTTCTTGAGCATATTAATCACTCCAAGAATAGCCCCTGTTGGCGCTCCTTGACTGTTAGAAAGGTTTGGTAAGGCATGGTAGGCTCTAAATAAATAAGATGAGCCGTCAACTAGAACTATTTTTTGCATAGAAGTTTTTTTAGAATATTTATATTTATATCAATGTAAATAGTAATATATCTAACATAGTATAGCAAATCGATTATAACCATTAATCACACAATATAATATTATCACTTATTCAGGAGTAATTTCTTTTTCAAGCTTAGCAAAGTTCAAATTATATTTATCTTTTTTACGGCATGACTAATTTTATTTTCTTAAACTCTCTTTTAAAGCTTTTGTATTTTTTCAACTGTGTTTTTAATAGCCATTGCAGTACCAAAACCAATAAAGCTAACATACGACTTATCCGCATCGCCAACAAGCATAGCTTTTTGTGATTTTTTATCCTGAATCACTCTCTCTTCCAAGAAATTATAGCCATAATAATTATTTATATCATTTTTAAGTAACTCTTTTATGTATGAATCCAAATTTTTAAAATTATCTATAAAGTCTCCTAGCATAACTTTATTACTAGTTTCATAACTCCCAAAATCTTTATCATTTATTATAGCAAAAACTACCAAATATAAATCATTACTAAAAAACACAGGCAAAGTATAAATCCAATCTTTACTATTCGTATCAGAATACAAATGAGGCTTGCTGTATGAACCAAGATTATATTTTTCTGGTAATTTTAAATTCGTATACCAGAATCCTATTTTAGGATTTTTTATAACATGAATATCCATTAATGATTTGCGTATATTTGACCTCACGCCATCAGCACCTATAATAAAATCGCACTCAATTTGTTCTGAATCCTTAAAATATAAAGAGACACTCTTGTCGGTCTCTACAAAACTCTGTACAGAAGCTGAAGTTCTAATACAGTTAGAATTTAGTTGGTTAACCTTATTTAGAAGTATGTCATACAAGTCTCTACGTGAAATACTATATATCCTCTGATTAATAAAGGACTTAATATTATCCAAAGCTCTTATATTATCCATAAATAATAATTCTCTATGGTTAGATAATATATAGCCACAATCAAGAGCCTTTGTTAAAAACTCTGTTTTTACACCCAACACATCAAAATACTTTATAAAACTAGAAGGGGTTTGAATACAGCCACCATCCTTTCTAAGTTGGGAGCCTTCTTCAAAAATAGTAATATCAAAACCTTTAGACAACAAAATAATAGCTACACACAAACCAGAAACACCAGCTCCTGAAACAGCAATCTTATCTGTGTTAGCAATTCTCATACTATTGATAATTTAGAAATATATGGCTATCTTGCTAGCGATAATATCTATTTATTCTCTCAGGAACTAGATTATTACAGCAACTATAAGAGTATTATTTTAATTCTATATCTAAATACCACCAATTATCTTTAGCAAAAGATTTACACTTAATGGCATCTTTATATGTCATAACAACTATTTGATTATCTTTGATATCAGCAAAATCTTCTGGTACAAATTTATGGTGATCTTTAAATATTTTTTTAGACTCAATTTTAATACTATTCTGTACTAGAGTTTGAAAAAATTTAGCTGGATTACCAATACCTGCAATAGCTGTAACTTTCTTATCTAAAAAGCTATCTTTAGAAAATCTCTCACCAGATACAAGGTTTACAAATTCAGTTGCAACAATTTTATCTAAAGTAATATTTTGGTTATACTTTTTTATATAATTTTGATCATCTTTAGAACAATCTCCAATTACAATAACTTCATCAACAGACTTTAATCTTTCAACAGGTTCTCTTAAAGGTCCAGCTGGGATACATAGCTGATTACCAAACATTCTACTGGCATCAACAACAACTATTTCTTTATTCCGAGCTAGCTTATAATGTTGCAAGCCATCATCACTTATTATGACATCAGTATCTGGATACTTTTCTTCAATATACTTTACTGAATCAACTCTTTGTGGAGAGATAATTATTGGAACTTGAGCTTTTAGAGCATCATATAACATTGCAGGCTCATCACCACACTGATTAGCCGGAGTATTTATATCAACCTCAAAAGGGTAATTTTCTGCTTTTGCTCCATAACCTCGACTAATAATTACAGTTTTTTTACCTTTTGCTAAATATTCTTGAGCCAACTTTCTGACTACAGGTGTTTTGCCTGTGCCACCAATAGATATATTACCAACGATAACAATAGGTATTTTTGATTTGTATTGATTCTGTTGTTGTTTAATTTTGCGATTAGCTGCAACCTTTGAAAAAATAATAGAAATAGGTTTTAGAATAAAGCTTAATAAACTTGGGTTTCTCTGATACCAAAATTTATCTACCATCTAATCACTCAAGTCCTGATTGATATAGTCTTGTGTAAAGTCCTCCTTGTTCTAGGAGTTCTTCATGCCTACCACATTCAACAACTTTTCCACCATCCATAACAACAATCTTATCAGCACTTTCAACAGTACTTAATCTATGGGCCACAACTATTGTTGTACATGATTTAGTTAAGCTCTCAAGTGCTTGCTGAACAACTCTTTCTGACTCATTATCTAAAGCACTAGTAGCTTCATCAAATATTAATATTGGAGCATTTTTCAGTAAGGCTCTTGCTATTGATACCCTCTGTCTTTGACCACCTGATAGCTTAGAACCATTATTACCAATATTTGTATGCATACCTTCTGGCAACTCTTGAACAAAGTCATATGCATTTGCTCTTTTAAGAACATCGACAACTTCTTCTTCTGAAACATCTCTTGATAAACCAAAAGCAATATTATTATAAACAGTATCATCAAATAAATGAACGTTTTGAGAAACCATTGATAAGTGAGATCTCAAATTCTCAAGTGATAATTCACGAGTATCTACACCATCAATAGAAATCTGGCCTTTATGCTGAGTATAAAATCTTGAGATAATACTTGTAAGTGTAGTTTTTCCACTACCTGACTTACCAACAAATGCAACTGTCTCACCAGATTTAATATCAACACTCACTCCATTTAAAACATTAAGTGTACTAAATGCAAAACTTACATCTTTAATACTTACGTCACCTGAGACTTTCTTAAGCTCTTTTTTACCAGTTTCTTCTTCGCCTGGATAATCAAGGATATAAAAGATATCTTCAGTCGCAGCAACAGCTTTTTGGATAACCACGTTCACTTTGGTAAGATTCTTAATCGGTTTTAAAATAGCTGCAGCTGCTGCAAAGAAAGATGCAAATGAACCTGCTGTCAGCCAAGAAGAACCTCCTCCAGCATTAGTACCAAAAATAGCGATTGTAAATAATGAAAGAGCTAAAACAAGCGAAGCTATAATTTGAATAACTGGAGATGTTAAAGAATCCAATGCAATTGTTCTTATTTGCTGAGAATACGTGTAGTCAAGATTATTGAAAAATTTATTTTGCTGTTTCTTTTGCGCACCAAATATTCTTATTTCTTTGTAATTTCTAAGAGTCTCTTCAGCTGTGTGAGTAACATTACCCATAGATGACTGAGTATTTCTACTTAAAGATCTAAACTTCTTATTTATTATTGATATAAATACGCCCAAAAACGGCCCAACTATTATCAAAAATAAAGATAGCTGCCAACTTGATACCACCATCACAATGATAAGACCTATTACAAAAGTACCATCCTGAACTACTGTAATAATAGCTGTTGATGTAGCCTCTGTAACCTGATCAACATTATATAAAAGTCTTGAAATAATTTGTCCAGAAGAATGCTTATCGAAGAAAGTCGCCGGCAGGTCCATAAATCTTTTATAAATATCTTTTCTAAACTTATATACAACTTTCTGCCCTAATGAACCTATAAAATAGTTTGATAAAAAAGATCCTATTGATCTTAATGTTAATAGGCCAACCATACCCACACCCATTAACATCAAAATACTAGCACTTTGTTTTGTTACATTTCCACCTGTACCAAAACCATAATTTAGTATAGGGTTTATTAAATATATCATTGAAGCATCAGCAGCTGAAAAAAATATACTCCCTATTGCCGCTAAAACTAAGAAGTGCCAAAGATGTTTAACTTGACCTAGTAGCCTCTTATAAAGAGTTGTTACTTTCTCTTTACTTGACATTTCACCACTAAGACTTCCAGGACCTTGAGATTTAAGGTCTATTTTATCAATCATATTTCCCATAATTTATAAAAAATTGCTTATAATAACAATATTAAGTAACGAGTAATTATACACATTTTTCTGTTAATATAAAGCTAAGCAAACTTAAGTACCGAAATGATGAAAGTATATCTAGTTGGTGGTGCAGTTAGAGATAAACTACTAGGACTACCCTATAAAGACAAAGACTGGGTAGTTGTTGGAGCAACAGAACAGCAAATGTTATCCGCTGGTTATACTAAGATAAACGCTTCATTCCCTGTTTTTCTAGACCCTAAAACAAAAGAAGAATATGCCCTTGCTAGAGCAGAAAAGAAGATAGCTAAAGGGTATCATGGTTTTAAGACTTTCTTTTCAAAGGATATTACCCTTGAAGATGACCTTAAACGCAGAGATCTAACTATCAATTCAATAGCGGTCGATACAAATAATAACTTAGTCGACCCCTTTAATGGTCAAAAAGATATTAAAGATCGTATTCTACGCCATACATCAGAAGCTTTCATAGAAGATCCTTTACGTGTTATCCGCTTAGCTAGATTTAAAGCCCAACTTTCTGCTTTTAATTTTTCAATCGCCCCTGAAACCAAAGAGCTTGTAAAAGAGATTTCAAAAACTGATGAACTAAGTTTTCTAACCAAAGAACGTCTGCATATAGAGTTTATTAAAGCTCTTATAAACCCTAAGATATTTCTTGAAACATTAAGTGAGCTCGATGCATTAAAAAAGGTATTTCCAACCGTAAGTAACTTGCTTGATTTAATACCTAATCTAACTTTCTTTAATAACTCTAAATATATCAATGCAAATATAGCTCAAAAAATTACTTTATGCTTTTTAGAAGTTCCTAAAGAATACTTGGGCTCTCTAAAAAAAGAATTGCTACTAACTAACAAACAATTCAAGATACTAACTGCAACAATCTATGTTAGGCAAATACTTGAAAAACAAATCGATGCTCATGAAGCATTCATACTGATAAAAAGTGCAAATTTAATAAGAGACAAAGTGCTTCTAAAAGAGAGTATTAACATTTATTTAAAGCATAAAGATATAACTAAAACAAAAAAAATACTAAGGAACTATCAACTATTAGAGAATACCATTAATGCCATCAATAATTTAAATATCCAAAATATAATAACTAATACTCCTAAAAGCTCTTTGAAAATTGCTATAAATAATCTATATATTGATACTATAAAAAACAATTTAAAATTATGATACAATTACGAAAACCTTTTTTTGATATATAAGATAGTTAAACATAATGAAAAAACTAGATAGTTATATTTTTCCTATCAATACCATAGTCTGTATCATAACTCTCTGTGCAGTTATTTTCACAATGGCTATTCTTGGTTGGAAACCATGCCCTATGTGCCTTTTACAGCAATTCTCTGTATTATGTGTGTTGGTTTTTAGTATATTAGGATGGATAAAGAAATCTCCTAAAATATTCTCCTTAATTATTAGAGCAATAATAATAGCAATTATAATACTAGGGCTTTATATAGCAGCAGATCAAGTGTATTTACAATACTTTGCAAATACCACTCCGCCGACAACAAATATTGCTTCATGTGGTGGTATAGATAATCCATTTTTACTTAGTGTGACCAAGTCAGTTACAGGTTCAGTTGAAAGCTGCTCAGAAATATCCGAGCAAATATCTGGCTACAGCTTAGCTGTATATAGCCTAATATTTTTCATCTGCTTATTAGTAATAAACTGTATTGGTTTTTTTATAAAAATATTTAAAAAATAGTGAGATAAAACTGTGGACTTCAAGAAAGGATTTGAGAACTTAAAACAAAAAATAAACGCTAACAAAAAGAATTATGCTATTTTTTGTGTAATCACAATTGTTGTTGCTTGGCTAATCTTGGGTAAGTTAGGAGCCGCTTTAGCGATAGTTTACTTTATATTTCAAATAAATCAGATAAAAGCTTTACTAGCTAAGTTGAAAAACAAAAATGTAGCTTCAATCGTAGTAGTTGTAGCCACATTACTAATTTTTGGAAGTATTTTTGGTTTTGCTGAATTTGTACAGAGTATGATAAAAAAAGGTATGGCATCATACGTACCTCAACCAGTTGCTGTAACATCGGCAGTAGTAAAGAAATCAGATTGGCAACAAATCATAAATACAATCGGTGAAGCTCAAGCAATCCAGTCAACGCAAATTTCATCACAATCAGGTGGAATTGTTAGTGAGATTAACTTCAAAAGTGGTCAAGAAGTTAAAAAAGGCGATTTGCTTTTCAAACTAGACACAAGTCAATTAAAGGCCAATTTAGAAGAGGCCCTTTCAAAGTTAAAACTTGCTAAGATTACTACAGATCGTTATAACAAACTTGTAGAACAAAGAGCTACTTCGAAAGAAACGGCAGATAAAGCTAACGCAGACTATCTAGCAGCTCTAGCACAAGTACAAAATATTGAATCACAAATTGGCTTTAAAGAAGTTAAAGCACCTTTTGATGGTAAGATAGGTATTAGAAACATAAGTTTAGGTCAGTACTTTAACAATGGTGATAATGCTGCAACTCTTACAAAAATAGATCCTATTTTTATAACATTCTCTGTTCCACAAAATAGAGTTAGTTTGATAAAAGTTGGACAAAATATCAATTTCTTCTCTGACTCATATCCTGGTAAAAAATTTACTGCAAAGATAACTGCTATTAACTCATTTATTAATGATTCAAATAGATCTATTGTTGTCCAAGCTACATATAAAAATCCTAAACATCAAATTGTCCCTGGTATGTTTTTAACAGTGCATGTGAATCTACCGATTAAAAAAGATTCAATTGTCATTCCAAGAAATGCCGTATCGTATAGCTTATATGGCGAGTCGGTATATACATTGAAGCCTGTTTTAGACAAGGATGGTAAACCTGAGAAAGTATCATATACTTCTACAGCTGGTGGTGGAATGAAAACTATCACATTAGATAAAACTTTATATAAAGTTGGCCAAGACAACATTAAAGTTTTAGAAACTAGAAACAACTTAGCTCTTGTAGAGGGTATAAAACCTGGAACAACAATAGTTACTTCGGGACAAAATAAAGTTCAAAAAGGCGGCAATGCAATGCTAAACAATAGCGTAAAGCTAAGTAACAATATATATAAGCAAGGAATGTAATAATGCGTCTTATTGATATTTTCATAAGAAGACCAGTTTTATCTCTTTCAATAAGTTTTATGATTATTGTTGTTGGAGTTGGTTCATTTTTTAACCTTCAGATTAGACAGTACCCCTACATAGATAGCGCAACGATCACTATTACAACATCATACCCTGGCGCAAACCCTGCAACAATCCAGGCATTTGTAACTAGGCCAATAGAATCAGCTGTAGGATCCTCAAAAGGAATTGACTATATGACGTCTGAGTCTGCCCTAGGAACAAGTACAATTACGGTATATGTTAAGCTAGGATATAACTCAAATAATGTTTTATCTGAAGTCGTACAGAATGTAAACTCAGTACTTAATAAACTACCTCAAGATGCATACTCTCCTGCTATTAAATTAAACCCTGCTGATAACTTCCCCTCACTAATTCTTGCTTTCACAAGTAAGACTATGAGTACCTCAGAGATATCAGCATATATCAACTCCGAGTTGACTCCGAAATTACTTGCCCAAGGTGGTTTATCTGAAATAGATGTTTGGGGTAACAAACCATATGCAATGCGTATATACCCTAATAAATCCCGCATGGCAGAATACGGAATCGCCCCTGGGGAGTTATCACAAGCAATTGGATCTAATAGCTTAGTCTCAGCAGGTGGTCAAATACAAGGGCCGTACCTAAACTACACACTAAACCCAGAAACAAGCATGTCCAAAGCTCAGGACTATGAAAATCTTATTATCAAAAAAAGCGATAATCAGGTAGTAAGGTTAAAAGATGTTGCAAAAGTTGAACTAGGAGCCCAAGACTATAACTCATCCGTATACTTTGATGGTAAAAATGCGGTTCTTGCTGGTGCTGTAGTATCACCAGAAGATAATCCTCTTTCTGTAGTTTCTAACTTAGTCAAAGAATTACCTAATATCAAAGCCTCGCTACCAAATGGTTTAGATGTTAATGTCGCTTATAACAGTACACTATATATTGAAAGCTCAATCGATGAGGTTCTGCATACTCTTGTTGAAGCAATTATTATCGTATCTGTTGTAATGTTTCTATTTTTAGGGTCACTACGAGCAATTATCGTACCAGTTATAGCAATTCCTTTATCCATTATAGGCTCGTTCTTTTTAATGAGTATGATGGGCTTTTCAATCAATCTCTTGACCTTACTAGCCATGATCCTTGCCATAGGCTTGGTAGTTGATGATGCAATTGTTGTACTTGAGAATATTTATCGCCATATAGAAGAAGGAATGGAGCCTTTTCCAGCAGCCATAAAAGGTGCTAGAGAGATTGCTAACCCAGTCATATTAATGACACTAACCTTACTAGTAGTATATGCTCCTATCGGAATGATGGGAGGCTTTACCGGTCAGCTATTTACTGAATTTGCTTACTCGCTTGCAGGAGCCGTACTAATATCTGGTATAGTAGCCTATACGCTATCACCAATGATGTGTTCAAAAGTACTGAATCGTCAGATGATGAGTACAAAACTAGTAAAATTTGTAGACTCACTATTTAGTAAGTTAACTGCAAAATACAAAGCTTTACTAATATTCGTCCTAGATATAAAACCAGCTATTGCTATTATGGGGATTATTGTCCTTATTAGTTGCTTTATTATGGGTACAGGTATCAAATCAGAACTTGCGCCTATTGAAGATCAAGGATTTATCGCAGTAATGGGACAAGCGCCTTCTTCTGCAAATATTAACTATTTAGAGGCTTTTAGTAAAAAGCTAAATCAAACCCTAAATGAAGTCCCTGGTAAAAAAGCTACATTTATTCTAAATGGGGTGATGGGATCAAATGTAATCTTCGGTGGATTTATTATGAAGCCTTGGGATGATAGAAAAACCTCCCAGCAACAGGCTGCAAATATAATTCAATCCAAGGTTACTGAATTACCAGGCATACAAACATACGTGCAACAAGTCCCATCTTTACCAGGCATACCTAGGGGAGCTCCTATATCTATAGTTATCCAGAGTGTGAATGGCTATCAAGCCATAAATGATATCACCAACAAAGTTATTAAAAAGATGATGGGAAGTGGTATGTTTGTCTTTGCACAAAGTGATCTTAAGTTTGATAACCCTGTTGTTGATATAAATATAGATCGTGACAAAGCTGGAATCTTAGGAATCACGATGGCAGATATAGCTAAAACACTTGGTTCTTCATATGCTGGTGGCTATATAAATTATTTCTTCCTAAGGGGTTATAGCTTCCAAGTAATCCCTCAGTTAGCAAGAAATGAGATGCTTACTCAAGAACAACTAGGAAATATCTTTATTCGCTCAGATGATGCTACTGATATGTTTGACTCTGAGGTACCTTTATCAGCTCTAATGACATTTAAAACCAAAGGCCAACCTTTAACACAAAACACCTTCCAACAGCTAAACTCAGCAACGATTTCTGCTGTTATGTCTCCTGGAGTTACACAAGGACAGGCTATTGACTATGTTAAAAGTGTGATTAGAGGTCAGCTACCTGCTGGATTCTCATACAACTTCTCAGGATCTGCACGTCAATACGTTGAAAATGGTAACACTATGATGGTAGCCTTTGCTTTTGCAATCGTACTAATTTTCTTAGCATTATCAGCCCAGTTTGAGAGCTTTAGAGATTCTTTAGTAATTTTGGTAACTATTCCTATGGCTATTTCAGGAGCTCTAATTCCACTATACTTTGGACAGTTTATTGGTGCAAGTTGGGCCTCATTAAATATATACACCCAACTTGGTTTGGTAACCTTAATAGGTCTTATATCAAAACAAGGGATTATGGTGGTTGAATTTGCCAATCATCTACAAAAGCATGAAGGACTAAATAAATATGATGCTATTGTCACATCATCATCACAACGTCTAAGACCAATCTTAATGACTGTGTCGGCTATGGTCGTTGGTGTGATACCTCTTGTTACATCATCAGGTGCTGGTGCGGTTAGTAGAAACTGTATTGGTGTAGTTATATCAAGTGGACTAGTTATTGGTGCTATTTTCTCACTATTTGTTCTACCTGTTGTATATATGTATATTGCTAGTGACAAATCAGAATCTGTCAAACTAGAAATCGAACAGCAAAAAATAGTTGATGAACTTGGGAAAGGTGATTCTAGCCACTAATTTTAAATCCAACTCTTAGTATCTCTATCGATAAAATTCCTATTTTTCTAAGTATAAAACCCTGATTTTATGGACTTATTAGAGGTTATATTTTGAATAATTTATGTTTGTTTGGTATGCTAATAACTTTGTAACATCTAATCATATTTTTATGAATGAATCTCATTTACCCAAATCAAATATCTTGATTATTATCGCATGGGCAATATGCTTGATTGCAACTCTAAATTATAGTTATGATTTCTTTATTCGAGCAGCTCCAGGGGTAATGGCTGAAGACCTTAAAAATGCTTTCAACATTGGTGATGCTAAAATTGGCTGGCTCTCTTCAGCATACTTTATCTCTTACACTATTATGCAAATCCCAGCGGGGGTAATATTAGATAAATATAATCGTAAAACAGTAATTAGTATTGCAACGGCTCTTTGTGTCTTAGGTAACTACCTGTTTTCTGCTACCAATTATTATGAAGTCGCATTTTTTGGTAGAATACTTATGGGTGTTGGCTCAGCGTTTGGTTTTATTGGTGCTGCTAAAATGGCTGGTATGTGGTTACCACAAAGATTTTTCTCAACGTTTATTGGCTTTACGACAGTCATTGGTATTCTTGGTGGACTATTCACGGATATCTTTCTTTCAAATTTAGTAGCTACTTTCGGTTGGAAACAAGGTAATTCAACTTTCACATATTTTGGAATTATTCTTTTCTTACTAATAGTTATTTTTATTAAAGATAATAAAAAACATGTAGAAAAGTTCACACACTTTAGTCAATCTAGCTTCTCTGAAACCATTGTAAAACTAATTAAGATAATTATGAATCCTAGGTTTTGGATTGCTAGTTTAATTGGTGCAAGCATCTTTATGCCAATTAATGTTCTTGGTTCACTATGGGGAGTCGGATTAATAGAAGTTAAACTAAATGTTAACCAATCTGTAGCATCTCATTTAAATAGTCTTCTATTTGCTGGAGCAGCTATTGGATTTGCGGTTTTTGGTATTATTAGTGCCTATACTAACCGTTTTAGATTTTTATTAATCTTAAGCTTAGTATCATCAGGTTTACTGATAATAGCTATTGCATATATACCTATGCACAAAAACCTATTTATAATTTCATATTTAGCATTAGGTATGATGGCTGGTCCTCAAGCAATAACTTTCGCGATCGCAAAAATCATATCACCTCCAGGAACATCTGCCTCAAGTACAGCAGGTGTAAATATGATAAATAATATATTGCCTGTTATACTTCTACCAGGTATTGGCTATATATTATCTCTTTCACAAGGAGTAAATCACACCTTATCCTACAATCAGTCATTTGATATAATTATAGCAATCTTATCAGGACTACTACTAATCTGTGTTCCTTTTGCATTCTTACTTCCAAAAGAAATTAATGCTTAAGTTATAAGCTCTTCAGGATAAGGATTTAAATAGCTTTGCTTTGCTAAATAAGGCAAATCAATATCTAAGAGGTACATCTTTATAATACTCACAGGTACATCCCAAGAAATCTTACAATCTTTATACTTATTTAATATCTCTTGAAGATACTGACGTTGAGATTTAGAAATCTTTTTATTTATCTCCCGCAAAACATTCTGCAATGCCATATAGTGTGCTCCTCGTTTAGCTGGAGATGCTATAGCTTGCATGAATAAGTCTACATATTTTTGTTTAATCTCACCAAGATCTGCTTTACTACCAGCCTCAGAAAGCATATTACCTAAAATCTTCTTAACCTTATTATTATGCATCCTAAGCAACACTTTATGCTTTGAATGATACTCCATCATCTCAGTAATGCTTGAGCAACTCATAAAAACATTTTTTAAGTCATAATAGCAAAACACCTTACGCAAGAAGTGATCTTTTAAAGTTTTATCTGTGAGCTTACCATCATCTTCTATTGGCAATAATGGATCGTACTCTCTAAGAGCTCGAACAAATAATCCATCAGCCTTAATACCTGTATAACCATGATTCTCATCAAACACTCTAGCTGTAGCTACTCCACAACTTGGCGATTTAGCCTTTAAAATAAAACCATAAACAGTACCTAAGTTAGCTACTAATTTATTAACTGCTTGCTTTAGGTCACCTGTAACATCAACATGAGTCTTATTTGTCTTAACTGCCAATATACCCTTTTGAATATCTTCAACTAAAAATAATGTTGGTCTTGGTACGCCTAAGCCTGCAGCAACCTCAGGACAAACTATTTTATAGTCAAAATAATCTGCATAAACTCCTGTGATATATGACTTATGGCAGTTACCTCCATTATAACGAACATTATTCCCAACTAAGCAACTACTTACACCTATAGATATCTTATTCATCGGCTTCCAAATCGTTATATTAGTATTTTTTATTTTGACACTGTCATTAAACTAAAGCAAGGTGATTCATTTATATAGCTTATATATAAAATTAATTAATATATGCTAAAGAAGGTTGGCATCAATAAGCATGGTATGGTAGATTACACACATTCAAATAAGTCAGTGCTATTTTTCATTTAAAAAATAGAAGAGAAACTGTGCTTTTTTAATACCCAAACTTAAACACACATTATTAATAAACCATAAGAGTTAGATCTTTATACTAACTCTTTTACTTTGTTGAGAATAAACTATGAACTTTTATACAATTTTTGTGACAATATTTTTATTAATGGATGGAATCGGTAATATACCAATTTTCTTAAGCATTCTTAGAAAATACAATCCTAATGATCAAAGAAAGATAATAATAAGAGAGATGATTATTGCTTTTCTTATACTAAGCTTATTTTTCTTTTGTGGTAAAGCTATTTTAGGCTTAATGAATATCTCTGTTGCCGCAGTACAAGTATCTGGTGGTGTAATTCTCTTTATTATGGCATTAAAGATGATATATCCTAGTGATGAGAATATGAGACCAGAAGACGATACAGACCCTTTTATTGTTCCTCTAGCGATTCCCTTAATGGCTGGACCTTCAAGTATTGCTATGGTTATGATTATCGCTCAACATAATAGTATCGGAATATGGCTTAGCTGGCTATCGATAATTCTTGCTTGTCTTGCGACCCTATTAATTCTTCTAATCGCACCGTTCTTAAAGCGTGTACTAGGAAAAAGAGGTATGCGTGCAGTTGAAAGACTGATGGGGATGATACTAACGATTATTAGTACACAAATGATAATTACTGGTATTCTCCAAGCAATAAAATAATAAGGTTCAATTAGAATTTTTATAAAAAAACAAATATACTTACTCAAAAGAAGTTGCTATATCAAGAATCTCATTTAGTCGCTTATCAGTATCAGCAATAACTAAAATCATAACTTTATGATTAAGATCAAGGTTTCCTATACAAGTAATAATAACCCCTTCACTATCACCATACTTATAATCGACACCTTTAGATTTTAAATACCTATGATAATCATCTATTGTTGAATCTTTTGGTACAATTACATTATTATGTCCTACCCATGGTTTATCTTGACCATTACGTAATTCATAAGCCAAAAATCCTGCATATATTGCACCAGTCTGTCTTGCATTAACTTCTAAGACATATGGAACAATTTTGCCATCTATTTTACGTATCAAAAGATCAACGCCAACAATTCCACGAACTCCCATATCACGAAGAATCTCAGTCACTTCATCACACATTTCAATAACAGCAGGTTCATCACTAAATTCTGACTTATACTTGTTACCTAAGTGAGTCTGACCATCCAACATCTGATCACTAAGACCCAAACAAATATCATCTTCTTTCTTATCAGCGATACTTACTTGAAAAGCAGGTGATCCAAGATTATCTAACCAAGGATCGATCATAAATATTTCTACTCTTCGCATAAGTTTTAAAATTTCTCTTAACTCTTTCTCACTTTGAAAACGATGAATGCCATAACCTGAACATGCTCTAGGCATAATCACAGCACATTCATATATACCTTTATTTTCATATTTACGATATATTTTAAGTGCTTTCTTAACATAATCCTCATCAGAAACTGTAGAAATTATATTTACACTAGGAACAAGGATTCCCTTATCATGTAACATCTGTCTTAAGAAAGATTTATCATTTAAAAACTGAGAAAGAGCCTCTGATAGTCCATAATTTTTCTTATATTTAATACCAAGTAATTCAACGGCTGTAGCTGAAGTAAAAGGCACAAGACTAGTATACTCAGGATTGCTAAATTCTGAAATCTGGTCTGCATAATTCATAACAATTGTTGAGAATCTGTAATGCTCATTATGTAAAAATATAAAATTATCCATGCTTATATATTCAAAGCCAATCTTATTAAAATAAGCAACAATTTTTTCAACTTCATCTTGGCTCTTCTTAGGTAAAATTATCTTATGATCTTTAGCAAGTAGGCATAGCGTACGCGTAACATACTTATCTACAAAAGAGCTAACTAAATCTGCCCCATATATATCTGTAGTATTTGGTATATGAATAGCTTTTTTGCCCCAAATCTTCTCAGAAATAGCGTTTGTTGTTTTTACTGCCATAAATTATGCACCTTTTAATTGTTGTTGTTTACGCGTATTTGCAACAGCCTTAGCAAAGACCTCTGCCATTGTTAATAACTTCTTTTTATCAACTTCTAAGTTAGCTATATCATATTTTTCATCACCTGTTGTTACTTTAGATATAAGATCTTTAGGTATATCAATACAAACAGTCTCTAGCTCACAAACAAGATAATGCGCCACTAAATGTTCAGCTAGGATATATGGTTTGTCATACTGTATATCTATGCCTACAGCTTCCAACTCATCAGATAGTGACTCAAGTAAAATTTTAGAGGCGAAAATCCCATTACGAGCATCTCCCGTAAAAAGCTCTGTTATTCTTTTTTCTCCCTCTATGTGTGCTTTTTTATATAAATCAATGTATTGCTCTAATGTATCTGGAGTTTCTATTATTGCTTCAGAATATCTTTCTTGGATAACATTTGGTGAATAACTAGACATCGTATGTAAATCTATAGAAACAGCATTATAACTTTTAGCTACAGCTACAACATGGCAAAGTTTTTCCATATACTCATCATAAAGCTTTATCAAAGAATTCTTTAATTCAGGATGCTGATCATAGTCGATAATGTTTCTTATACAATTTGGATATAATCTGCCTGCATCTAAGATTGCGCGAGGAAATGTTGGCTCCATAATTAAAGTATATAAACCATACTCAGAATATAATTTCTGAGCTATAGCATGACTAAGAGAATATGTACCAAAATCATATTCAATTGCCAAAAAATCATCAAAATCTTGTTTTTCTAATTTTACTAGTTGCTTTATAGCAGGATAATCAAATTCAATAAAGTTACTTCCAATCTCAGCATGAGGACAAGTTAAAACAAGATCGAAACGAAGATCTTCATCTGTATAGAAGTATAAAGTCGCCGACTCATAATACTTTGTGTAGAAAGGTTTAACTATTTTGCTCATATAATTTAGTAAAAATATACACTCTCATGTAATTTCATTAAGTATAATAAATTATTATAACAACTATAAAACTAATAATAAATTTCAAAATTCTTTATAATGTAGGCAATAATATAAATAAACATTCAAATAGTATGTTTTTTGTCAGAGATAAAAAGGAAGGTTCTATACTAAGTTTCTTAGTAGTTTCTTTCGCCAGTTTTTTTGCAGTATTTATGCTTGTTATATCTATATTTAGTTTTTATCAAGTTAAACATCAAAATGATGCTCTTTTTGATTATCAATTAAAATCAGCGGCTCAAGTTATTGAAACTGTACTAAAGATATACCCTCTAGAGCGAGATAAAAATGCCACGAATATGATAGTAAACAAAATATCATCGTCTTTTTTAGATATTAAAAATCATAATGAAAGCGTTGGATTTATTGTTTATGATCTTAAACATAATAGGCTATTTCTAAAAACTTCTAATCTGCCTATTTTTAATAAAGATTATAAAACACTTATTTCAAGAACAGGATTTGATTGGTTTTATAGTTATGCTTCTGGTAAACAGAGACATTGGTATACATACACCCTAAAAACTGATAATGACAAAGTAATTACAATATTTGCTAATAATGATGTTAAAGATAGAGTTTCTCGCCAGATAATTTTTAAATTCGCTATACTCTTAGCCTCAACATATATAATTCTTATTGCCTTTATCTACTACATTCTAAAAACGGCTCTTCATCCTCTTGAGCGGATAAATAGACGTGTTGCCAAGATAAACCCACGCAAAAATGAGAAATTAGATGAAGATATTATCCCTTATGAAATCAAATCTTTAGTTGAACAAATAAACTCTTTAATTGAAAAATTCCATGAAACATTAGAAAGAGAAAAACGCTTTTCAGGTGATGCCGCTCATGAGTTAAAAACACCTATAGCTGGAGTTAAAACATTAGTTCAAATAGCTCTTGCCTCTGATGATGTTGATGAAATCAAACAAAAGTTGGAAAAAATTGAAAACTCAACCAATAGATATTCACACATTATTGATCAATTATTGACACTAAGTAGAATCCAACCAAATGAGCAAATCACATTTGGTAAGAAGCTTATGATTAATAAAACTCTCGAAACTCTCATTGCTGAAAATGCCATCAAAGCAATTGAGAAAAATATTGAAGTTTCTTTCTTCCCCTGTGAAAAACAAATCTACTGTTATAGTAATGATTATTTACTTGGTATAATGTTTAAAAATCTAATTTCTAATGCTATCAAATACACGCCTAATGGTGGAAACATTGAAATACACTCCTATAAAGAAGGTGGTAATATTATTGTTGAAATAAAAGATAACGGTATTGGCGTGCCTCCTGAAAATATCGATAGAATTTTTGATAGATTTTATCGCGAGACAGGAACCGGTGAAGAAGGTAGTGGACTAGGTTTAGCAATTGTTACAGAGATTGTTAGGCTTCATCACGGTCATATTTATGCAAAAAATAATACCGATCAAACAGGACTCACTGTAATTGTTAAAATACCAACCAACTATCATTCTGACAGCTAATTATAAACTTAACTAACAAAAGTTTCACATATATAATTAATAGATATTCTAGTCACACTTCAACTTCCACTAAATGCTCGGATAGGATGACTTAAATGATTCCAAAAGACATTAGTTTTAAAAATATCTCTCTAAAGCTTTTTGCATCTTCAGATCTTCAAAAGAAAACCCTTTTGATATTAATCTTGTAGGTCTGATATTTTGGCTTGATAATAATAGCTCCTCACCCATTTGACCGAACAACAATTTGACTACAAAAGTAGGCATCTTAAGTATATGTTTTTTTACTAAATATTTTCTTAATAGCTTTATTAAGACTTGATGCTGACAGACATTTGGTGCTGTTAGATTAAATATCTCTTGATTATCAAATTTATTATCAATGACAAAATCAAAAGCTCTACATAAATCATACACACTCACCCAGCTCATATAATTATGTCCATCTCCAAGCATAGTAACAAAACCAAATTTAGCCGACATCGACATCTTTTCTAAAGCTCCACCACTGCCAATAACCACGCCAAAACGGAAAATTGTATATCTTTGAAGTTTAGAGGCAACTAGACATTTCTCCCACTTATCAACAACCTCTTGACCAAAAGTTAACTTATCATAATCTCTACTATGACTATCTTCATCCTGGATTAGTTTAGAAAAATTGTAGTATCCAATGGCACTAGCATTAATAAGCCAAATATCTTTATCACCGATAAGCTCAACTAACTTACTGGTTGGCTCTATACGGCTTGCTAATATTTTCTTTTTAACTGTCTTACTCCAGCGTTTTTCTCCAATATTATAGCCACATAAATTTATCACAATATCATAGTTAACGATATTCTCTTGTGTCAAATTAGCCCATGTAGTTAAATCATGATAACTGCCTAATTCTTTTTTTTCTGACCTAGTTAGTAGAGTTAGTTCATGCTTATGGCTCAAGTACTTAGATAACTCTCTACCTACAAATCCAGAGCCTCCTGCTATTAATATCTTCATAACTACTCCATAATATTTCTTTATTTCACTTACAATTATATTGCTAAAATAACACTAATGAACATTACATTTTATTAATATTGCTAAGAATAGCTTGAGAATATAATTATAATATGAAAATCTTATAGATATCACACTTTAGCTCTCCCAGCTGAGAATAGTCCCAAGGCTAAACTTTTAATAACTAAACAAAAAAGAGGTTTTCTTCATGTACTGGGTAGAAATTCTTTCAAGAATACAGTTTGCTTTCACAGTAAGCTTCCATATATTATTTCCAGCATTTAGTATTGGGTTGTCAACCTTTCTGATGATCTTTGAAGCACTTTGGCTAATTACAAAAAATGACAAATATCTATCCATAGTCAAATTTTGGACAAAAATATTTGCTCTAACATTTGGTATGGGTGTTGTTTCAGGTATTGTTATGGAGTTTCAGTTTGGAGCTAACTGGGCAGGTTTTGCTGAGAAAGTCGGTCCTGTACTTGGTTCTTTATTTACCTATGAAGTTCTAACCGCATTTTTTATAGAGGCTGGTGCACTAGGTATAATGATATTTGGTTGGGGACGAATCAACAAATATATCCACTTTCTAGCAAACTTCACAATATTTGTTGGTGTTACACTATCAGCATTTTGGATATTATCAGCAAACTCTTGGATGCAGACTCCTGATGGAGTTCACTATATAAATGGAAGATTTGAAATTTATAGCTGGTATCACGTAATATTTAACCCATCTGTAATACCTAGATATATACATATGCTTTTAGCAGCTTATCTAAGTACCTTAATGGTTATTCTTGGTGTCAGTGCATATTACCTGATAAAAGATAAGCATCTCTCTTTTGCAAAAACTTGCATTAAGTTTTCAATAATTTCAATATTAGTATTAAGCTTGTGTCAACTTATGGTTGGTGATGATGTTGGAAGAGAAGTTCACGAAAATCAACCTATAAAAACTGCTGCAATAGAAGGAGTTTGGAATACTCAAAAAGGAGCGCCTTTTGTAGTATTTGCATACCCAAGTGAATCACAGGAGAAGAACCTATTCTCTATAGAAATTCCTAAACTAGCTTCTTTAATTAATACTCATAAGCTCGATGGTAAACTAATTGGTTTAAAATCTGTTCCTGAAAAAGATAGACCTGTTGTTGCTGTAGTATTTTATAGCTTTAGAATAATGGTTGGTATCGGAACTCTAATGATTTTAATTGGCCTAGTTGGTACAACTCTACTAGCAAGAAAGAAAGTGCATTCAGCGAAATGGTTTCTTAAAATATGCACACTAACAACGCCTCTAGGATTTGTTGCTATCATTACAGGATGGTTTACTGCAGAATTTGGTAGACAACCATGGGTTGTTTATAACATTCTTAGGACACAATACTCTGTTAGTGATATTAGCTTTTGGCAAGTTTTTGCATCACTAGCTTCGATAATCATTGTCTACTTTATTATATTTGGTTATTTCTACTTTAAATATTTGCTCAGAATTATTAAGGGGGGACCAAATACTCCAGGAGAAGAAAGAATGCCTTACTCATACTTTCAATCTGTTGAAAAAAATGTAAGCGAGGAGGAATAAGTCATGGATTTAGCACTAATTTGGTTAATGATAATTGCGTTCGCTCTACTTTTATATGTAATCTTAGATGGTTTTGCTTTAGGTATGGGAATACTGTTTCCTTTTTTAGATGATCATCAAAGAGATATCGCAACCAGTATTTTATTACCTACATGGGATGGTAACCAAACATGGCTAGTTTTTGCTCTAGCATGCTTTTATGGTATGTTTCCTATCGCCTTTGCATACATCTTCCCTAAAATATATTTATCAGCTATTTTACTCGTAGTAATGATATTACTAAGGGGGATATGCTTTGAATTTAGATTAAAATCCTCACAAAAAGGTATCAAAAACTGGGACCGTTTATTTTTCATATCATCTCTTGTAGCTACTTTCTTACAAGGCTATATAGTTGGAGAACTAATCGTTGGATTCCCACATGGTGCTCTATATGATATAGGATTTTCTTCTGTTACAGGCATAACCCTAGTCTTTGGTTATGCTCTATTAGGAGCCACTCGCTTAATTCTAAAAACAGAAGATGAACTATTTAGCAAAGCTAAACAGTTTGCTAAAAAATGTTCTAAATTTTTAGTTATCCTAATGATTGTGATTGGGTTAATTACACCATTATATGTAAAACTTCCTTTTGACAATCTATATAAAATGGTAATTCTAGGAGGATTATTTGTACTTACGGTAGTATGCGCATTTACGCTAATAAAAGCTGTTGATGCAAAAAATCATGCTTTAGCTTACTGGCTTGCTGTTGGTGTTTTCATATTTACTTATATAAGTATGTTAACACTCATTTTCCCATATATAATCCCTTACGAAATAACTTACTTACAAGCCAAGGCAAGTGATACAACTTTATTATTTACACTAATTCCAGCAATTATTATGGTACCCCTATTACTGCTTTATACAAGTTATGCTTATTATATTTTTAGAGGGAAAACAAAAGAAAAATTACACTACTAAAAATTTTATTATTATCTAACTACTATATATTTAGCTGCTTCTTCAGCTGTAATTGTTCCAGCTTTAAGTAGATTTTCTATACTATGCTCCATTGTTGACATACCTTTTGAAGTACCAGTCTGTAATGCTGTATATATCTGAGAAAGTTTATTCTCTTTTATCATATTTCTGATACCTGAGTTAGAAACAAGCACTTCATAACTAGCTACTCGTCCGCCGCCCTTACGTTTAAGTAGTCTTTGAGAAATAACTATTTGTAGAGATTCTGCTAGCATATTACGCACTAGCTCTTGCTCAGCTGGAGGAAATACCGAAATAACTCTATCAACAGTTTTTATTGCTGACATGGTATGCAAAGTACCTAAGACTAAATGTCCTGTCTCAGCTGCTTCTAATGCTAAACGGATAGTTTCCAGATCCCTCATCTCTCCAACAAGAATACAATCTGGATCTTCCCTAAGAGCTGATTTTAATGCTGCATTAAAGCTTTTTGTATCTCTTTTTACCTCACGCTGATTGACTAATGACTTTTGACTGACATGAACAAATTCCACAGGATCTTCAATAGTTAAAATATGCGAGTCTTCTTTTTTATTTATCTCATTAACTAATGCTGCTAATGTACTACTCTTACCAGATCCAGTAGGTCCTGTTACTAGAATTAAACCACCTTTCTTAGCTTGTACTCCTTTAAGAACACTAGGAGCTCCAAACTGATCTAACGTTGGGATTTTATTTTCTAGACGACGAAAAACTGCTCCATATCCTCTGTTATGAAAAAATGCATTAACCCTAAATCTAGCATCGTTCTCTTTATCATCGATAGAAAAGTCACACTCATAAGTATCAACAAGCTCTTCTTTTTGATCATCTGTCATAATCTCTAAGAGCATTTGTGAAATCATCTTATCATTTAATACTGGAGATGATTCTATATCAATCAAATCCCCATCAATCCTATACTTAGCTTTACACCCAGATGACAGATGTAGATCTGATGCTTTTTTCTGTACACAAATAGTTAATAGCTTTCTAATCATATATGTAAAATAAAGTATAAATTACCTGTAATAATAAAACTTTATCATTATTAACTATCAAAAAGAATACCTTTATTATTATCTAGCAATAATTAGGTTCCATGAACAAAAAATTATCTAAGCCAAATAAATGTGCTAGCTAAAGCCACAAAGCCAAGAAAAGCAGAGCAAGTTTTATCAAATCTAGAGAAAACCCTTCTAAAGTGCTTAATTTTAGAGAAAAAGTTCTCAATTAAGTGTCTTTCTTTATATATATGCCAATCTATATCATGATTTTTAGTATAGTTTTCTCTAGACGGAATTACAGGCTTATTTTTATTTTTCTCAAGGAATTTTATGTTTTCTTCAGAAAAATATGCTTTATC
>NZ_VXKQ01000083.1 GCF_008711465.1 Francisella sp. SYW-9 | reverse complement strand
ATGAATGATGCCAGAGATTACTGCTTCATGGTCGCTAACTTCAGGGTTCTTAAATACTTTACCTTCAGCTTTAGTAACCTGAGCACCAAAATCAAAATCACCACGTGCCATTTATTTAGTCTCCTATTGTTACACTACACAATCATAGGCCGAACTAAGCCGACCTATTGTTCTATAGTGTCCAGTAATTATTTGGTCAGATTGTCTAACTCAATCTCCAGCATAACAATCTCTTTCTTCAGGCTGTCAGATGCAGCTTGATGTACCAGAGCAATGGATTCCTTGTTCTCTTCGAAGTCAGCTTTAAGGTTGTCACGTTCTTGCTGGTGACGTGCTAACATCTCTTCAACCTCTTTGACTTGGCGTGCATTCAGGTCATCACGAGATGCATAGTAGCGGTTATGACAGTCAATCATTTGAGAACTACGATGCTCTTCAACTTTAACTTGCTCTGCCTGTACTGCTTCGATGCGAGCCTCAATAGCTTTGATGGCCTTGGACTTGAACTTATTAGCCAG
>NZ_VXKQ01000017.1 GCF_008711465.1 Francisella sp. SYW-9 | reverse complement strand
CAGTATTTAAAGTAAAAATAAAATAACTTTATAAAGAGTGAGAAATTAAATATTATTTACAAAACTGTCTGTTGCCTTTACTAAAGCATCAATTATTCCTGGTTCAGTTGCAGAGTGTCCTGCATCAGGGATAATTTCCAATCTAGCTTCTGGCCAAGCCTTATGCAAATCCCAAGCACTGGCAGTAGGACAAACCATATCATAACGACCTTGAACAATAATACCTGGAATATTTCTTATCTTATGGGCATTCTTAAGAAGTTGAGCTTCCTCTAAGAAGAGCTGATTTTTAAAGAAATGATTTTCTATTCGAGCAAAAGCCAAACTAAAATCTTCATCAGAAAACCTATCTACAGACTCTTGATCGATATAGAGCTTACTTGTTGAACCCTCCCAAACACTCCATGCTATAGCGGCTTTTCTCTTAAGCTCTTCATCATCACCAGTTAATAAAGTATGATACGCAGATATAAAATCTCCACGATCTTTCTCTGGTATAGGAGCTATATATTGCTCCCACATATCAGGGAAAACTTCACTAGCGCCATGTTGATACAGCCAAGATATCTCTTTACGTCTACCTAAGAATATACCTCTAAGTACTAATTCGGTAACAACTTCAGGATGAGCTTGTGCATATGCCAAGCCTAACGTGCTACCCCAAGAACCTCCAAAAATCATCCATTTATCTATTCCTAACTTACTACGAATCTTCTCAAAATCATTAATTAAATCTGAGGTAGTATTCTCTCTAAGTTCTGCAAATGGGGTACTTTTTCCACACCCTCTTTGATCAACTAAGATAATGCGATACTTCTCTGGGTTAAAATATTGTCTAGCACCAGGACTAATTCCGCCTCCTGGCCCTCCATGTATAAATACAACAGGCTTACCTGTAGGGTTACCACATTCTTCAAAATATATAGTATGAATTTCTGAAACTTTTAAGAACTCTTCATTGTACGGTTCAATATCTGGGTATAAAGGCATAACAAACCCTCTTTGATTATCTGTTAGCTAAATTATTGAACAAAAGAAATAACTACTCAACTTAATTTATAGTAGTTGTTAGGATATTTGTTTGATTTTCCCAAAGCTAGATTTAAAAATCTTTAATTTTCATTTTCTTTACTTCACAAATTTTATCTATAACTTTAAATAACAAAGTTGGCATACCATCCTTTAACTTCCTGCCTAAAAGCTAGGAGTATGACGAAGGGTTATCTGTCTCAATAAAAATTCTACCAAAAGGATTTTTTAGCTATAATTCACTAAACAGAGCTTCAACACCTATAGAAAAGAAGCATCCTAAAGTTAAATAGTTATCTATAATCTCTAAACCTCCTATCTAGATTTATTTCTCCTGTAAGTTTACTTTCAAGCAAATATTTAATCTAAAGATAATAGCTTGCTAGAATATTCTTTAGATTTCCACGGATGAATTGCAAACGATGGAATAGTAAACCCATGCCTATAACTTAAAGCTTTTAATGTTTTTATATGATGGTATAGCCGACAAAAGTTTAATATTATTCCTAGTACTCATGATAAGAGCAAAAGTTCCAATTCGCCAACCAATTATACAAAGATCCGCTAATAAAAAAGTTCACAGCAAATTAACGATCTTTGTACAAAAATCTAATATTATGAGACGTTGATTAAATATTTTATGAAGTTTTTACCTCAAGAAGGTCTAGGTGGTAATAAACTAGGTATATCTAGATACTAGTAAGTAATTGACTAATTTTCAAACCGTGTATATTATGATTTATGAAATTATTAATAAACTGTAAGGGATTAAAACCATGAAGATAAAAAAAACACTAATAGCAGGATTATTAGCAGTTTCTGCACTGTCATTAAATAGTTGCTGGCTTATTGTGGGGGCTGCAGCTGGCGCAGGGACTTTTGCATATGTTCAGGGTACATATTCTATGAATATAGATGGTAGTATCAAAGATGTTTACAATGCTGCACTTGAGGCTGTACAGAATAATAACGATTATGTTATTACTAAAAAAGAAATAACCCCTACAGAAGCAACTATAGAAGGTAACACGAAAGTTGACTCTACAGATTTCTCTATAGAAGTTGAAAAACTTACGAGTAATGCATCTAAAGTTAGCATCAAGTTCGGTACTTTTGGAGATAAAACAGCATCTGCAACATTAATGGATCAAATTCAAAAGAATTTAAAATAATATAGAGAATAAAAAAATGAACCTCCTTAAAAGACTTTTATTAATATCATTAGTTTCTTGTTCTATAATAACGTTAAATAGTTGCATAATTGCTGCGGTGGCTGTTGGTGGTGCAACAGTTGCATATATTGATGGAAACTATTCTATGAACATCCAAGGCAACTACAAAGATGTTTATGCTGCAGCACTAAAAGCAGTAAATGAGAATAATGATTTTGTATTAGTTTCTAAAACTATAGATAATACAAATAATAATGCAGATATTGAGGGTGCTACAAAGATAGATAGCACTAGTTTCTCAATTGAAATAGAGAAACTCACAAATAATGCTTCAAAGGTTACTATTAAATTTGGTACTTTTGGAGACCAACAGATGTCATCTACACTAATGGATCAAATCCAAGCTAACGTACACCAAAAATCTTAAAAAAGCTTATGTATAAAAAGTTTCGTTTATTAATATTGTCTATTTTTGCCATCTGCTGTCTTAACAGCTGCGTTTTAACCGCTATACTGATTGGAACAGCCGTCGTTGCGGGTGGCGCAGTCTACTATATAAATGGAAACTACATAGTAGAAGTACCTAAAGATATAAGAGCAGTATATAATGCAACAATAAAAACAATACAAAATAATAGCAAATATTCCCTTAAGAAAAACTCATATGCTAACAAATCTGCTGAAGTTGAAGCTTTTGACTTTAAAACAGGTAGTGACATATCTATAGATCTAACGAGTATCAAAAATCGTACAACTGAAATAAAAATCAGATACGGAGCATTGGGAGATGAAAAAAAATCTGCTAATCTTGTTAATGAAATAACTAAAAATCTGAACTAATATACATTAGTTTTACTTTTTACTAGAGATCCTCTTTCTAATTAGTTTTAAAGATGTATAATTTGTCGCAATAGTCAAGTCAAATTTAATATCCCAATGAGTAACAAAGTATTAGATAGGTATTATACCAATAACAGACATATCTGGGTGCTAGTATTATGTGGTGCTCTTATTGGAATCTTGATTGGGTTGATCGCTACTTCTTTCCAACTACTACTAGATCTTATATTTAAATATAAAGAAATACTTTTTTCTCTTTGTGGTAGCCACAATATCATAATACAAATACTAATATCTATAGCTATTACAATTGCTATGACAGTAATATCTATTCTTATTGTCAAAAAGTTTGCTAAAGAAGCTGGCGGGAGTGGTATACAAGAAGTTGAAGGAACCCTAAAAGGTTGTAGAAAACTACGTAAGCGTGTTGTCCCTGTAAAGTTTGTTAGTGGCCTTTTCTCTTTAGGCTCAGGTCTAAGTTTAGGGAAAGAAGGTCCTTCAATTCATATGGCTGCTGCAATTGCTCAGATTTTTGTTGATAAATTTAAACTTACTAAGAAATATGCTAATGCTGTAATATCCGCTGGAGCTGGAGCTGGTCTAGCGGCTGCTTTTAACACACCTCTATCAGGAATAGTTTTTGTAATAGAAGAGATGAATAGAAAGTTTAGATTTAGTGTCTCTGCTATTAAATGTGTTATCGTAGCATGTATTATGAGTACGGTTATCTCAAGAGCTATAATGGGTAACCCTCCTGCTATACGAGTTGAAACATTTAGTTCAGTGCCTCAAAATACTCTTTGGCTTTTTGTTGTCTTAGGTGTCGTATTTGGATATTTTGGACTATTTTTTAATAAATCTATAATTAAAGTAGCAAATTTCTTTTCTAATGGATCAAAAAGAAGATATTGGTGCTTAGTTATAGCTGTTTGTATAATCTTTGGTACAGGAGTAGTCCTTGCCCCAAATGCAGTTGGTGGTGGATATGTAGTTATCGCAAATGCTCTTGATTATAACCTTTCTATAAAAATGTTACTTGTGATGTTTGCTTTACGTTTTGCTGGAGTAATATTCTCCTATGGCACAGGTGTTACTGGTGGTATATTTGCTCCGATGATTGCTTTAGGCACTATTTTTGGACTTGCTTATGGACTTGCGGTTAACCAACTTTTTCCACACTACAATGTTGAAGCTGGTGTTTTTGCTGTTGCGGGTATGAGTGCACTATTCACAGCAACTGTTGGTGCTCCTTTAACAGGAATCACTTTAGTGATTGAGATGACTTGGAACTACCAGCTATTATTACCTCTTATGATAACTTGCCTTAGCGCTTCTATGCTGACATATATTCACCATCAAAAACCAATATATGATACGCTATTAAGACGAACTATTTCAAATGAAAGAAAGCAGCAGGAAAAGTTAAAGAATGAGCGAAATCAAAAAACAACTTCAGATTCTTCAGAACAGACTATCCCAAAAGAAGAAATATAATCACGCAATATCTCTAATGCATTGGGACTTAGAAACAGAAGCCCCTAAAAACTCAGTAAAAACTACTTCAGAAGTTCTCGGTTTTTTCAGTGAGAAAGTCTATGAAACCATCAATAATGATGAAGTAAATAATTGTTTAGCTTTTCTAAATAAAAACTACTCAGAACTTGATGAAACTAGTAAAAGAATAGTATATCTAACAACTAAAGAAAAAGATAAACTTAGTAAAATACCTAAAGATGAGTATGTTGAATATAATAAGATCTTATCACAGGCACAAAATATTTGGGTAGAAGCCCGTAAAACTAACAACTTCGAAATATTTACTCCATTTCTAGAAAAAATAATAAATTATCAGAAAAAATATATTCAACGCATAGGATATCAAAAGCACCCTTACGATGTACTACTAGATGAGTATGAAGAAGGAATGACCGTTGCTAAATTAGAACCTTTCTTTAATAGCCTCAAAGAAAAGATAGTTCCTTTATTAGAAAATATCAAATCTGCTAAACAAGTAGATACAACATGTATTGATCAAAATTATGATATTGATAAGCAGAAGAAATATTCTCATAAAATTGCAAAACAATTAGGTTTTAACTTTGAAAGTGGTGTTTTAAAAGAAAGTGCTCACCCATTTACACTAAATTTCAACAAACATGATGTTAGAATGACAACCCGCTATATAGAAGATCTTTTCACATCATCTTTGTTTAGCACAATCCATGAAACAGGCCATGCAATGTATGAGCAAAACATTGGCGATGACATTTATGATAGTATCCTTGGTACTGGTGTAAGTCTAGGTGTCCACGAGTCACAATCGCGTTTCTATGAGAATCTCGTTGGTAAAAATAAAGCATTTTGGCAAGTAAATTATCAAGATCTACAACAAACATTTCCAGAAAACCTCAGCAAAGTTGATATCAATAGCTTTTATAAAGCGATAAATAAAGCCAGCCCAAGCTTAATTCGTGTAGAAGCAGATGAGCTAACTTACTCTTTACATATACTTGTGCGTTTTGAGATAGAAAAAGAAATATTTGAAAAAGATATTCCCATTAGAGATCTACCAAAACTCTGGAATGATAAATACCAAAAATACCTAGGTATTCACTCGGATGATTACACTAATGGTATTTTACAAGATGTTCACTGGGCAGCCGGATTATTTGGCTACTTTCCAACATATGCTCTAGGTAGTGCCTATGCTTCTCAGATATTTTATTATATGAATAAGAAGTTTGATGTTAACCAAGCAGTACAGGAAAATAAATTAGACCTTATCCTTAAATTTCTCAATGAGAATATTCATAAATTTGGTAGTCTAAAACCTGCAAATAGTATCATACATAAAATGTGTGGTGAATATCTAAATGCAAAATACTATATCGACTATCTAGAGAATAAGTTTTCTGACATTTATGAACTTAAATAATATTTAATCTTACCCAACTATCTACTATAGCCTTTGAGCAAAATATTAGAGATAATATAACTAATGAAATTAATTAGTTATATTTGATAATGTCAAAATTAAATGCTTATTTTGGTGAGTTTGGTGGTCAATTTGTACCTCAATTACTCGTACCAGCTCTTGAACAGCTTGAGCAAGAATTTATAAAAGCGCAAAATGATGAGAGCTTTAAAAAAGAGTTTAAAGAGCTTTTACAAGAGTTCGCAGGCCGTCCAACAGCCCTAACCCTTACAAAAAACCTAGTTAAAGGTACTAGAACTAAGCTGTACCTTAAAAGAGAAGACTTACTTCATGGTGGGGCACATAAAACCAATCAAGTTCTTGGTCAAGCTCTTCTTGCAAAAAGAATGGGCAAAAAAGAGATTATTGCTGAGACTGGTGCTGGGCAGCATGGTGTAGCTACTGCTTTAGCATGCGCTTTACTAGATCTAAAATGTAAGGTTTACATGGGTGCAAAAGATGTTGAACGCCAAAGTCCAAATGTCTTTAGAATGAGGCTAATGGGTGCTGAAGTAATACCTGTTCACAGTGGTTCTGCAACACTTAAAGATGCTTGTAATGAAGCTCTAAGAGATTGGTCAGAAAGCTATAGTCGTGCACACTATTTACTTGGTACTGCTGCAGGGCCTCACCCTTTTCCAACTATTGTTAGAGAATTCCAAAGAATAATTGGGGAGGAAACTAAACAACAAATATTAGCTAAAGAGGGTAAACTTCCTGATGCAATAATAGCCTGTGTAGGTGGTGGTTCAAATGCAATCGGAATATTTGCTGATTTTATTGATGAAAAAAACGTTAAACTAATAGGTGTTGAACCTGCTGGTAAGGGAATTGATACAAATAAGCATGGAGCTCCATTAAAGCATGGTAAATTAGGTATATTCTTTGGCATGAAAGCTCCTCTGATGCAGGATAGTAACGGCCAAATAGAAGAGTCTTATTCGATATCTGCAGGACTAGATTTTCCTTCTGTTGGACCTCAACATGCATATTTACAATCAATTGGACGAGCAGAATATGTCTCAGCTACAGATGATGAAGCTTTAGATGCGTTTAAGCTTCTGTGTCGCAAAGAAGGTATTATTCCAGCATTAGAGTCATCTCATGCTCTTGCCTATGCACTAAAGCTCGCTTTTGATAGCCCTAATAAAGAGCAAACACTCGTTGTAAATCTCTCTGGACGTGGGGATAAGGATATCTTTACTGTTCATGATATTTTAAAACAAAAGGGAGAAGTACAATAATGAATCGTTATGCTAATTTATTTGAAAAGTTAAGATCTAAAAATGAAGGTGCTTTTATTCCATTTGTAACTGTTGGAGATCCAAATAAAGAGCTATCTTTTGAAATAATAGATACATTAGTTCAATCAGGTGCTGATGCTCTAGAGTTAGGAATACCATTTTCTGACCCTTTAGCAGATGGTCCAACTATACAAGAAGCAAATATCAGAGCATTAAATAGTGGCATTACTCCTAATGATTGTTTTGAAATTTTAGCCAAGATTAGAAGTAAATATCCAGATATACCAATAGGCTTACTTCTGTACGCAAACCTTGTCTATGCAAATAGTATAGAGGATTTCTATAAAAAATGTCTAAATGCTGGTGTAGACTCTATACTTATAGCTGATGTGCCTGCTCATGAGTCTAAAGAATTTCGTGAAATCGCAGGGAGGGTTGGTATCTCGCAAATATTTATTACCCCTCCTGATGCTAATGAAAATCTATTAAAGCAAGTGTCTGAACTTGGCAGTGGCTATACTTATCTGCTTTCAAGGGTTGGTGTTACTGGTGCTGAAACGGCAGCAAATATGCCTGTTAAAGATGTGCTTAAAAAACTTAAAGAATTTAATGCTCCTGAACCAATACTTGGGTTTGGAATCTCAACTCCTGAGCAAGTAGCAAATGCAATTAAAGCTGGTGCTTCTGGAGCAATCTCAGGTTCGGCAACAGTTAAAATAATTCAAAATAATCTATCAGATAAAAATCAAATGCTTAAAACACTTAGCTTTTTTGTTAAGAGTATGAAAGCAAAAACTATAAAATAAATATGAAAAAACTTATATTCTTAGCTCTGACGCTTTGTATATTTATATATGCTAACGCAAATACTCAAAACTTTAATAAAATTGATTATAAAGTAATTAAAACCATACATGATAACAAAAACTTTAACTATGTAGCTATCTCTAGAATATATAATAAATACCCCAATACTATATTTCTAACAATGCGTGGTGGAGGTGTTACATCACTTGATATCAGTACGCCTTCTAAACCTAAGGTTTTAGATCATTGGCAACCTAAACAAAAAGTAATGAGTGATGTTGAAGGCCAAGATCTCATCAACGATACTCTAGTAGTTGCAGGTAGAAATGGTTTTTTATATTTATTAAATGTTTCAAACCCTAAAAATATTAGACTTATCAAAAGCTATAAGGTGCCTGGCTTTGATGGAGAATTTTCTTTACTTCATGATAAGGTCTATAAGCAGAATAAAAAGATATATGTTGCTGCATCATCAGCACTTACTAATAAGCTAGTAATAATAGAAATAACAAACAATAATCCAAAATTAATAAACTCTATAAAAACTGTCAAAGGTATAGAAGGTATATATATTAAAAAATATAATAATCATGTATATGCTATAGTTGGTGGTTTTTTTAGCAACTCGGTTGAAGTTCTTGATATTACAAATCCTAAAGATATTAAACATACAAAAACCATTACAAAACCTTATTATTTACAAATGTGTCCTAGCACAGCTAAGAACTCTGATGTTTTATACATGGCTCTTTGGGGAGGTAAATGTGGCGGACTAGCAAGCTTTGATATAAAAGACCCCGCGAATATTAAAGAACTAAGCCATACATGTACTCAACAATCAGCGAAAGCTAATAGAGTTAGAATAGAAAAAAACTATGCATATCTTCCTCTAGAACAAGAAGACACAGGGGCTTTTAGTATAATAGATATATCTAATCCACATAAGTTAAAAGAAGTTGCTGTAATAAAGAACATTCCAAATATAAACAAAGCATACACGTTAAGTGTAAAAGGAAACTATGTTTATATTTTTGGTACAAAAGATAACAACCTGACTATCCTTAAGTTAGAGAATTAAACTTTATCTAGCTTTTTCTGAGTATTATATATTTTTCGCCAACTAATGTATCCATAAATAGCATTTACAAGAGCTACAAACTTGGTAATAATAACAGGAATAATTGCTATTGTAATTACTGAGTCTAATATCCCATCAACCCATATAGATATAGTCAAGACATCTACTGTTAACCATAGTACCCAAAACTCTTTATAAAGTAAAACAGTGAGTATAAAGGCAATTATTGAAGTAACCTCGACTACAGCATCTGCAACTAAACCTACATTTTGACCGAAATAAAGATGTAAAACAAAATATCCATATATAGTCGATACTATAGCTATAAAAACTAAAATGCTTATAAGTTGAACTTTTGTTAGTGTTTTGATTTTTATTTGTTTCTCTTCAGTTGTATTTTTAGGTCTAGTCCAGTTATACCAGCCATAAAACTGCACAGGACACAAAAATAATACAGCTAAAAGCAACTGACCCCATACATGGTTTTGATATGAAATAACCGCATACATCACCGCACCAATAAGGCCTAAAACATAGTTAAAAACTTTACCCTTAGCAGCCAAAATCAAATTAGTAATACTAATAATAGAGAATATTAAGATAAAAGAACTACTACCACTAAGAAAAGCCACAATTACTGTCAAGATAATACAACAAACTAACCAAGCAACTTCTCTTTTGCTCCAACCTGTCAAAGTATTTTCTAGTATTGTCATATATAAAATATCTCAAAGTATTCAGAAGTAGTTATTTTAAGCCTATTAACAATTAGCAACAAGTATTATTTCACTAATTATCCAACTAACTGATCTTACTGACTATATATTTAGCTAAAATCTTATGTGTATAACTAGTGGGATGTACTTTTCCAGCAAAAAGATACTGATTATATTTGCCACTATTGTAATCTTTAGGAATACAAGTAAGTGCATTTGGACCTTTAAAATTACAAGCAGATTGAGTTACATTAGAGAACTTATACTCAACTCCATTTACTCGCACTTCCTTATTCTTAACAATTGCTTTAAAAAGCTTGTTAGAGTCAATAATATTTATGCCCTTTGATGAGCTTCTTTTCAGTTGATCATTAAACGCTGTTGATAGAGAGTTAAACAAACCTGTTTTAAAGCTCTTTAAGCTTTTACCATTATCTGTAGCTATTGGAATAATTCCTAAATCTGGTAAGTTAATAACATATATGTTTTCTGGCTTTGCACCATGCTTAATTAGATAGTTGACATCATATACGATATCCTTCGCTGCACTGTTCATCTTCTTTAATTGTTTAGTTGGTGAGACGCCTCCTGTGATGTAATATTTCATTAGAAAATATAGTTTTACTAATGTTGATTGATTTTCTGTAAAATCTTGAAGTTGTAAGAAAGCATTATTCGCACCGCCCCAAATAATATAAATAGTATTAGGATTCGCTTTATTGCCGTGCTGTTTTAGATAGCTATCTATTTGATTATATTTCTCAATTATATTTTGGTTATCATCACAGCTCTCACCACCCCTTAATGGGCCTATTGGCGGAGGCGTATAGCCCCCTTTTTCACCAATACCTTCACAAGTTGTTGTAGCTCCGCCAGCAGCATAGTCATTACCTTTTAAAGTTGGTTTTACTGCTTTATTTATATTTTGAGGTAATGTAAGTATATTATTTGGAATAGATACATTTTTATATTTCATATTTAAGTATTGAGGCCATACTGTGTAGTGATCACTGGGGCTAGAATATGTAGCTTGTTTAGGTTCTTTTGAGTTTGCTGGTAATTTTGGCCAGTCACTATTAATATTATAAAAATTATTTGCATAACCTGCGTCACTCAGGCTATCACCAAATATAACTATATCTTGAAGTTTTTCTGCAAAACAGTTATAACTAAACACCACAAAAACAACATAGATTAGAACAATCTTTCTTAGCATAAGTTAACATTTAATTTAAAAAATAATACAATAATACTTAAACAACTCTTTAAAGGCTACTTAATGACGAGCCTTTCTAAGAAGTTCTTGATAGTTTTCTAAATTATTCTTTCGTGACATATAAAATACTGAAACTATACTTAAAACAAAGGCTAATAAAAAAAGATTAAATATACAAAAAATAAAAGACAAAATAGAAAAACTACAACCTAAAAGTGTTTTATTAATACTTCTGCCAAATAAAAAAGGAATTACAGAGACACAAATAGCAACACTCTCTAATAATAAATAAATCATCTTAAAAGATAAACTCATATTAAAAATTGTTCAAAATAATAACAACTTAAAAGTCTGAAGCATATTTATTCATAGCAATTTAAAATAAAAATATATCGCTTACCCACTTGAAATTTCTAAATCAGTCCTTAGATATATAACAGATAATATTTCAAGGGGAAATTAGGTAATGGATATAAATAAGTTTACAATAAAATTGCAAGAAGCTTTAGCAGAGGCTCAATCATACGCATTTCAGCAAAAAGCAACAGAATTTACATCTGCTCATCTATTAAAAGCTCTATTGGAGCAAAATGACGGTGTCGTAGTATCTATACTAAGTGTTTGTGGCGTTAATACTCAAGATTTCATTAAGACTGTAAATGATATTATTGATGGAGTAGCCGTACTATCAGGAGAAGCTAATCCACAAGTGTCACCATCTAGAGATCTAATAACAACTTTACATAAGATGCAGAATTTAGCAGATAAAAATGGTGATGAGTTTATCTCAAGTGAGATTTTCTTATTAGCTTCTATAGAAGACAAAAGTTTAACAGGATTGTACAGTAAGTTTAAAATTACAAAAGAAAAACTTACCAAAGCAGTCGATGATTATCGCGGAGGGGAGAAAGTGAGTAGTCAAAATCAAGAAGATATGAAAGGTGCATTAGACAAATATACTGTAGATCTAACAGATTTAGCTAAAAAAGGTAAGATAGACCCAATTATAGGTAGAGATAGTGAGATCCGTAGAACTATACAAGTGCTACAAAGAAGAACCAAGAATAACCCAGTTCTTATTGGTGAGCCTGGAGTTGGTAAAACTGCGATTGTTGAAGGTCTAGCTCAAAGAATAATAAATAATGAAGTTCCAGAAGGTATCAAAGGTAAAAAAGTTTTATCTCTAGATATGGGCTCATTATTAGCAGGGGCAAAATTTAGAGGTGATTTTGAAGAGAGATTGAAATCTGTACTAAAAGAGCTTTCAAAACAAGATGGTAATGTGATCTTATTTATAGATGAGTTACATACTATGGTTGGGGCTGGTAAATCTGAAGGCTCTATGGATGCTGGCAATATGCTTAAGCCAGCTCTAGCAAGAGGTGAACTAAAGTGTGTGGGTGCAACAACTCTAGATGAATATCGTGAGTATGTTGAAAAAGATCCTGCGCTTGAGAGAAGATTCCAGAAGGTATTAGTTGATGAGCCCACAGTTGAAGATACTATAGCTATACTTAGAGGTCTAAAAGAAAGATATGAGCTACATCATGGTGTAAATATCACAGACTCAGCTATTGTAAGTGCTGCAACTTTATCACATAGGTATATTACAGATAGACAACTACCTGATAAAGCTATTGATCTAGTTGATGAAGCTGCTAGCCAAATTCGTATGGAAATAGATTCTAAACCTGAAAAAATGGAGAGTCTATACCGAAGAATCATCCAATTAAAAATGCAACGTGAGCAACTAAAAAAAGAAAAAGATGAGGCTACAAAAAAGCGTTTAGAAATTCTTGAAGAAGAAATTAAAGGTCTAGAATCTGAGTATAAAGGTTTTGAGGAGTTATGGAAAGCTGAGAAACTTAAAATGCAAGGTGCTAGTAAGCTTAAAGAAAAGCTTGAGAAAGCTAAATTTGAATTAGAAAAATACCAAAGATCTGGTGATTTGACAAAAATGTCTGAACTACAATATGGTGTAATACCTGAGCTTGAAACTCAAATAAAACAAATAGAAGCAACCGAAGCAGAGCCTTCTGAGAACAAGCTTGTTAGAACATCTGTTACAGAAAATGAAATTGCTGATGTGGTATCAAAAGCTACTGGTATACCTGTATCTAAAATGATGGAAGGAGAAAAAGATAAGCTTCTAAATATGGAAAGCTTCTTACATAAAAGAGTAATTGGCCAGGACCAAGCTATAAAAGCAGTTTCTAACGCCGTTAGAAGATCTCGCTCAGGCTTATCTGATCCAAATAGACCAATAGGCTCATTTATGTTTTTAGGCCCTACAGGTGTTGGTAAAACAGAACTTACAAAAGCCTTAGCAGAATTCTTGTTTGATGACCAAGATGCAATGCTTAGAGTAGATATGTCAGAATTTATGGAGAAGCATTCTGTAGCTAGACTGATAGGTGCTCCTCCAGGGTATGTTGGTTATGAACAAGGTGGTTATCTAACAGAGCATGTCAGAAGAAAACCTTACTCAGTTATTTTACTAGATGAGGTTGAAAAGGCCCATGCTGATGTATTTAACATACTACTACAAGTATTGGATGACGGTCGTTTGACTGATGGTCAAGGCAGAACAGTAGACTTTAAAAATACTGTAATAGTTATGACATCAAACCTTGGTTCACATAGAATCCAAGAAATGCAAGATCAGGATTATGAAACAGTAAAATCTGCTGTAATGGAAATGGTTCTTAGCCACTTCAGACCAGAGTTTGTAAACAGAGTTGATGATGCTATTGTATTTGAACCTCTAAATAAAGAAATGATTACAGAAATAGCTAAAATACAAATTAAACGTTTAGAAAAACGCTTAGCAGATCTAAGTATTGGATTAGAAGTAACCACAAAGGCTATGAATAAAATAGCTGATGCTGGATTTGATCCTGTGTTTGGTGCTAGACCTCTTAAGCGAGCTATTCAAAGTAGTTTAGAAAATCCTTTAGCACTTAGGTTGCTAGATGGTGAATTTAAAGCTGAAGATAAAATAGTCGTTGATATAGATGCTGAAAACAATATAGTTTTTTCTAAATAACATTGCTTTTATAAACTAATCTACAATTTTCTCACTAAATTTACTCCATCACCTATAGAGATAATACAAGCCTCTACCCTGTCATCATTATGAATTAACTCATTAAGCTTGCGAATAGCAACGGTACTTGGTTCATTATTTGAGCTATCTGCCACTCTACCAGACCAGAGAACATTATCTATAGCAATAATCCCGCCAGAGCTCATTAGAGCTAAGGTTTTCTCATAATAATTTATGTAGTTTTCTTTATCAGCATCGATATAAGCAAAATCAAATTTCTTATCTAATTTTATAAATTTATCTAAAGTTTCTGATGCCGGAGCTATATTTAAATTAATTTTTCCATCAACACCAGCCTCCTGCCAAAACTTTTTATATGGCTCAATATAATCATAGCTAATATCACAAGCTTCTATTTTACCATCAGCAGGCAAGGCTTGTGCCATAACTAAAGTAGAAAATCCACGGAAAACACCTACCTCTAGGATATTTTTAACATTACTCATTTTTATCAGCAGACTCATTAACTGAAGCTGGTTTGGTGAGCTAAGCATCATACTAGACTCATCATTCTTAGCTGTATTAAAAAGTTTCTCAGCCACCTTATCTAATTTTACTGAATTTTCATCAATATACATATTAAGGTTAGGGCTATTAAATAAAGATTTGATTGACACTATTAGTTTCTCCTTAAAAGATACATGTCAAACACTATAAATGATTGATGCTATAAAAAAAAGTGAGGCTAGTATTTTTTAAACTCTATTTGTAATAGAAAATGTCCAAAACCAAAAAATAAGGGAATAAACCCCCCACCATTCAATAATGCTTTGATTTTGATGTGTTGGAGTCATAAATATTGATACAATCATAGTTATTGCAGTTACTAATATAGCTAACCTACGTAATAAAACCGGTAATTTATTTATTTTGTCAGTGTATTTATATTCAATAGCTGTATACCAGACCTGACAAACTGTCATTAACACAAAGAATATCGCAACACTTTTTAAGTGAAATTGCATCGGTGTATTTTGTCCATCAATTACTGATGTACCTATTACTAACCCTATACAACCTACTATAGCCAAAAATAATATAACTTTACCTTGTTTAATAACAGCCCTACTATTATCACTAATATCTACTAAAAGCTTCTGTATAAAAAAGAATATAACTCCCATAAGTGTTGCTGTGGGTATCAAAATAGCCTTTAGCATATACTTCTCATACGATGTGAAGCCTGCATGTGTTATATCTGAACATCCAGATATAAATGGGTTACATAAAGTATTATGATGATCTGCTATAGATACAAGATAAGTAACAAAAAAAAGAATAGCGACAGATATCGTTGTAACAGCTATTAGCTTTCTCGGATCAAATTCAGCTTTCATATTTATTAGTTCCAATATAGTTTCTAAAAGAAATGGTATCATAGTTTATAAATATTTCTAATATTAAGATAATCCTTTATAAAGCGAATAATATTTACCTTTAGTATATCTGTGCTATAATTTGTGGGTTTTCTTCAAAAGTATTAAGTAAAAAACGAAAGGATTTAATAAAATGCCATTTGTAGTTACTGAGAATTGCATCAAATGTAAGTATGGTGATTGTGTCGAAGTTTGTCCTGTAGATTGTTTCTATGAAGGACCAAACATGCTTGTTATCAATCCAGATGAGTGTATAGACTGCGCTCTATGTGAACCAGAGTGTCCTGTTGAAGCCATCAAATCTAGTGATGACCTAACAGAAAGTGAAGAACAAATGCTTGATCTAAACAGAGAGCTTGCTAACACTTGGCCAAATATCGTAGAAAAATGTGATCCTTGTGAAGATGCTGATAACTGGGCATCTGTACCTGATAAATTAAAATATTTAGAAAAATAGTCTTTATTTTTATCACATCTCTCTTTAGAGCTTATTATACGGAAAATACATATTTTTAAATTCTAATTAAACTTAAAATTTAGGGTCATCTAAACCCTATAACTAATTTAAATGTAATTTATAAAACTCTATTAGTTTGTTTAGTAAAGCTAAATAAATATTATTTAAAAGCTATTACTCTTGCATGTAAAAACACTAATATAAATAATATCAACAACAGCACTATATTTCCGTTTATAAGCCAGCCTACATTTATCCATTCAGAAAGAATAAGTCCAAATAAAAACATTATAAATCCAAAAGTTAACACCATATTAAACTTATGATATCTATTCTTATTTATATATTTAGTGAGTAAATAGAAAAATAAAAAAGTGTGATACCAAACAATATTAATAATCAATGCCTCCTTCAAAAAAGAAACATTTTCAAAAACCAATATAAATACAATATTTAAAAACAGTATAAAACTAGAACAAGAGAATATAATATCAAATCTGTTACTACCCAAATAGGACGATATTAATATTATTAATATGAATAATATTATATAAAAAAGTTCTTGAGAAAAGAAAAAAGAATTAAAATATATCTTATTGCTTAATGATACATACTGCAGTAGATATTGTTGTGTAAGCCCGTTTATAGCACCACAAACTAATAAATATAAAAATAACCTTATTATAAAATTTTCTTTAAGAATATTTATTAAATATACAAAAAATCTAATAGAAAAATTCTTACAGGTGACTTTCCTTGACTGCTCTTTTCCTACAACAAAAGAATAAAGCATCAGCAGTATGATTAGCAAAGGCGATGTATAATATAATATTTTTTCACCGTTAATATGGTTATACGATAAAAGTATTGCTGTTAACAACATTACCAATTTTAGTAAAGGAAAGAAGCTACAAAACAACCCTGCAACAAAAATTTTATTTTTTACTCTTAAAATAAGTTTATATAAAAGCATAAAAATATTTGTATACAACATTGATAAGCATATAACAATGAATAATACCTTCCATACAGAATCACTATAAAAATATATGGCATATATAAAATAAGCAAAAAACCCTATAAGAAAATTTGTCTTTATCACTACGTCTAAATTCCTATGAGAAAGAAAGCATAGTATAGAAGATATTAAAATTAGAACTGGTAAAAGAGCACCTACCAAATAAAAAAATCTAAAATATATATAACTATTTGGAAAAACTAAAGGTTGATAATCCATTATTTCAGGAATCATGCTTAATATGATTTCTAAAGCAATTACAATAAACACTAAAGTGATGTTTTTAAAGTGGTAGCTTAACATTAACAATTACTCCATGAGGATCATAATGATTACGTATATGAATATAGCCATCATGATTAGTAATAACCTCTTGAGCAATGGTCAACCCAAGACCATTGCCTTTTTTCATACTATTAACTTGATAAAATGGTCTAAATATATTTTTTATGTCTGCTTCTTTTATCCCTATACCAAAATCCTTAATATTTATATTCACAAAGCAGTCAGACTTAATAACACTTACAAAGACCTTATCACTATATTTTTTTGAGTTTGAAATTAGATTCTCAAATGCTCTATATAAAGATATTCTTCGACCCTTTATATAGACATCATCTTTTATATCTATAACTATGTTGTCGTATTTACTTATTATCTTCTCTAGTATAGATGTAATACTTATAGTCTCTACTTTCTCACATTCAAACATATCGTTTTTTGCTTCTAATAATATTTGGTTACATAAAGATTCTAACAAGTTAATATCTTCTAAGTTATCTTTGTTCTGTGAAGGTTCTAGATCATACCTAAGCTTTAAGCGCGCTATCGGAGATTTAAGGTCATGGGTAATCATTGATAAAATTTTTGTTCTTACATCTAGTGCTCTAAATAATTTATGTTGTATAAAGTTTATTGAGTTAGCAAAACGACCCAATAAGCTAACTCCATTTACTTTAACATCCCTTTTCACTAAAGACATTCCAAGCTCATATACATTATCTTCTAACTTCCTAGATGGGATAATAACCTTCAGCAAAAGCCAGCATAATATAATTATCATAATTATAAATATAGCTGTCATTAAATTAGCTACTAGCAAATCTTTTGCTTTAGGCAAGGATGGTTTACTAATATAATTTAGCCACCCTGATTTAGTGCTCTTAATAGAAATACAGTTTTCTACATGAAAACAAAAATCCTTATTACAAACACTATATTTATCGAGATCTTCCTGACTTAAGCGTGTTTTACATATGGGCTTCTTCGAGAAATATGCTTTAACAAAGTTAAATCTGAAATCAAAGAACATTGTATTTCCGATAGTATCTCTTTGATGATTTAAGAGTAATTTAATCATGCTAATATTTTTTTTATGAGCACTAATCAGCTCTTTGCTAAGGTTTGTAGCAGAAGCCTTATTAGATATCACATATGATGCTACGATAAGCTGTACAACAAGTAAAACTAATATTAATATGAATAACAATTTAAAAACCTTATTCTTTAATATTAGCCTTAATGTTGATTTCATCAGCTACTCCTGTACAAATTAAATCAAATAGATATAAAAGCTCCTTAAAATAATAATCTATCAACTTCAGGATATACTATCTTTGATAGATCAACAATAAATAATTAAGATATAGTTAATTTAAAGTCTTTATCTAATATCCTGATGCACTCGTAGAGTACACATGTACCCTGAACCATGTATAGTCTTTATAGCATCATTAATGCCAATATCTTTAAGTATTTTCCTCAATCTCGAGACTTGAATATCTATTGACCTATCAAAACTTTCTAAAGATCTATTTTGTACATTTTCCATTAAAAGGTCTCTAGAAAGAACAATATTTGGATTTTCTAGAAAATATTTAAGAATCTTATAGACTCCAGTTGTTATCGGTATTATTTTATCTTTATAGATTAATGCTTGTGTACTTATATCAAGAGTACAGTCTGAAAAAGTATACTTAATAAATTTTTTATTTGTTAAGATCTGAAAATGTTGATGAGATCTTTTAAGAATGTTTTTAATTCTTGAATGCAAAACCATTATATTAAAAGGCTTCGTCATATAATCATCAGCACCTATTTCTAATGCTAATATCGTATTAACATCTTCTTGGCTTGAAGTTAACATTAATATAGGTATCTCTGAGAAGTGCCTAATTCTCTTACAAGTTTCTATACCACATATCCCTTGCATATGTATATCTAGTATAATAGCATCAAATTGGTCATGGCTAGTTTCTAAAAGGCTAAGAGCTTCTTCACCTGAGTATACTGCATCTACTTCATAGTTGTACTTATTAAAAAAAAGTTCAAGCATAGAGCAGATTTTTTCATCGTCATCGACAATCAATATATGCATACATCCCCCTATCTAATAGGCATATTCTAATTATATATTAAGAATATGCTAATTTAATTATATTCAGGAGATAGTAAAGGCTTTTCTATATACTTTTATTTTTATATGCAACTTAAGTATATTTGAGATATTTCTTCGCTTAATAAATTAGTATTAAAACATAAGACTCTTTCATCAGCTATAGACTGCCACTGATCTCCTTTTGGTATTATTTCAAAAACTTGATCTGCATTTGGAAAATTATCCAAAAATATTTTTTCATCAACTGTTTTTATCTCAATACCAGGTAAAGCTTTTAACAAAATATTCTCAGTTCTGGAAGGAGCAAAACCTTTAATTAAAACTTTCTTTTCAGACACTGCTGATTTGCTACTCTCATATACTAGATATTTAGATTCAGATATAAAAAACGCATCATCTAATATGCCTGATTGATATATACCATATTTATAAGTCAAACTATATATGTTTGGATCTTTCAACCTCTCTAAGAAGTACTTATTTATTAACTCTAAAAGTTTAATACAATCATATAAATATTGACCACAACTTTCATAAAGATAAGTTCTGTTATCCCATACAATAGACGTACACTGATATAGCTTATATAAACTATATTGTAGGTCTTGTATATTTATAGGCTTAGTTCCTAATTGCTGGAGACTTAGCCAATATTCTATTTCTGACAGATTAAGATGAACTGACTGGTATCTATCATATAAATTCTTGCTTATACAAATAGACTGTAGCTTCTCTTTAACATTAGATAGCTTTTCTTTTAGAGATTCTAAAAATGCCCTAGCAAACATCTGTGGTAAAAGTATACATTTAGGCATATATTTACCAATTTGCCATTCTTGCTCATCCTCTATATAAATTAACTCAAAAAGCTTTACTGAGTATTCTGCATTAGCTACTAAAGAATCACTTATAAAAAATTCAAAATATTCTATCTCAATATCATAATTATTAACCCTTTTAAGCTGTATACTTGGACTCTCTTTTAAGGTTAGATATAGGCTTAACTGATTATCCTTTACTTGCTCTGAATCTAGCTCATAAGCTTCACATATAGCATTAAACTTTAATGATACAAAAATATGATTGGGCATAAACATAGCTAAATCAGTTATTTTTAAAATATTATAAGATAATGCTTTCTCATCTATAACAATATCCAAAATACCATCATCGTAGCCATTAATTACACTATTCACATGACTACTCAGCTGATGCATATATTTTTGCTGTAAGATGAAGTGTTCCGGTAATAATACTTGCCCCATACTCCAGTGCACTTGACTCATAACAAAACCCCTATCCCCCAGCTGCTGCTGAATTATTTGCTCGAACTGGTACAACTATTTTATCGCTAGGCTTTATCTTTGATGTGGCGATTGAAACATCAAAGTTATTACTCGCAAGTACATTATAAAAAGTCACATATCCTGGAGCATTTGGACCTCCACCTGCATCCATTGGAGAGATTTGAGCCCTAGCTATAGTTGTAAATGTTACTGATGTTTCAAGCCTTGCCATACTTTCCCAAATACCTTCTTTTCCTGTAGCAGATATAAAATAAAACTGGCCTTCAGGAATTAAAGAATCTGGAGTAATTGTAACTTGGGTTGTAATCAAACTACTACGAGCAGCAGCAGAAGCATATGCCGTTTGTATAGCATTAAGAGTCTCACTTGTTACCCCTATAGTTATAGAGTTATTTGCCAAAGTCCCTAAAGTAGCATTCTCAATATCCATACGCTCAAGTGTCGCTACAATATCACTTCTTGGTTCTGAAGCACCTCCAGGTTGCATAGCTTTAAACTTAGTCAGTGTAACAGGTTGACCAGCGATACTAATAGAGAAACTACTTCCTAGTAATAACCGTGAGTCCGTTATATTATGTGAATCAGGTTGGGCACTTACTAGTGAATTAGACTCTAAATGAAACATCCCACCTTCATTAAAAACTAATCTATTAATTTCTGACATCTCTTTTCTCCTTTTGTAGTTATTCTTTCTCAAGCAAGTCTTGTATCTAATTTAATAGCCACATCCATGCCCTCAAATTTGACATGAGGCAAGACTTCGATCGAGCAATTATACCAACCAGCCATACCATGAGATTTGCTGACTTCAATATTAGCTGCCTTAAACGGGTAATAAGAAACAGTTAACGTATCAGGGTTTGGAAGAGTTGTTATATATTTACTAATCCATGTATTTAATTTGTTAGCTATAATTGTTTCATCTGACTCAGAACCAATCTCATCACGAGCCATACACTTAACATAATGAGCTATCTTACAAGCTGAAAATGTATATGGTAGCTTAGTAATTAACTGACTATTTTCACTATCATTTGGATCTTCAAACTCCTCACTCACCTTTAATGATTGTGCACTGAAAAAGCATGCATTTGAGGTTTTCTTCTCATAAACTAAACCTATAAAACCAGCCTTAGCTAAGCTATATTCTTTATGATCTGGAATTAATAAGTTAACAGGCAAGACAAAAGCATTACTATCACGTTCATTAAAGTTATAAATAGGCAAACCTTCAAGTTTTCCTCCGCTTGTAGGACCGCAAATTGATTGGCACCAGCCTGTAGCCTCAAATGACCTAGCTAAATTTTTAGCAAATAGTACTGATGCATTACCCCATAAACAATTTTGATCTGGAATAGTCAGACTAACCTCTTCTTTAAAATCGCTTAAAGGTCCTTTGCCTGCAGGATTATTAACAGGATCATATGGAGCTCTCAGCATGAAGTTAGGCAGTGTTAAGCCTATATATCCAGCTGCCCTTGTCTTACGAAACACATTCCACCGTCCAAACCGAGGATGGGCCATCAGACCATCTACATCTTTGATTTCACTTAAATCATTATATGTCTCACAGCCAAATAATTTTGGCGATACTGCTGCGATAAATGGTGCATGAGAAGCTTCTGCAACCTTACCCATAACAGTAAGCCATTCAATATCTTCTTGTGACTTATCAAAATCATAAAGACCTATCAATGCTCCATATGGCTCACCTCCAAACTGATCATATTCAGCAACATAGACCTTCTTAAAGAAGTCACTACCAGATACATCTACACTATTATTTTCAAAATCTTCTGCTAACTCATCTTTTTCAACATCCATTATAGATAGCTGCGTATTTTGAAAATTAACGCTATTTGCAACTTCTTGAACAGATCTCCAGCTGGTTTCTAACTTCCTAAAATCTGGATGTGCTAGTATTTCTGAAACCTGCTTATTAAGCATCTGATCAATCATATTAGTTACTCGATTAATCAAATTTTTATCAATAACCGTTTCATCCTTTCTATTACTAAGTAATATTGATAATGCTGTCATAAATCTTGATTCATAACTTGCCTGTAACTTACTTTTACTTAGTTGATCTTGGGCTATAAGATCAAAACAACTACTATCTTCAAAGCCTGCTGCTGAGAGAATATCAGCGCATTTATATTTAGTTTCATTCATTTTACTCTCCCCTTTTATTAAGCTCATACGACTCAAGTTGAGGAAGCTCTTCTTGAATCTTTTCTATAGCTTGAGCATTATTAATTCCATTATTAAATAAGTTCCTAAGTTTTCGATTATTATCAATAGTAGAGGTAAATTCTTGTATTAACCTCTTAGCTTGAAGTAACGATGCTAATTCAGGAATAAGCTGAGCAATAGTACTTGGATCAAATACTTTCATCGAGTCCACATATAAGTTGACCTTAATATCTTCAGCATTTTCTTTGAGATGATTTGGTACACGAATATTTAACTGAATGCCCATAGGCTCCATCACTTCTGATAAATTTGGACTTGCTAGCTCATAAATTTTGCGATTAGGTAAATCCTTTTTTCTTTCCTGTGAGTTGCCTAAAGAAAGATCTCCTATTAATAGTTGTCTAAAAGGTAACTCTTTTTTCTTTTTAGTTCCTTTAACCTCCATGTCATATGTGATTGTAATACGAGATTTTGGAATTGATTCATTAACTTTCATTTAAACACCCCTTTTCTTTTTTTGATAAAACTATTTGTAGTTTCTATATACTAAAGTAATTGTTGGATGTATCTTAAATATTAAGCATTTGTAAAATTTTGTAACTTTCTTTTGTCTATTAAAGGGAACGATTTCTTGAAATTCATTATAAGGTGAAGATGTACATAGATAAGGCTATCTAAAGATTTTTTAGTTGTATATAAGTATAAGATTGCTTAAAGGTTAAGCAACACTAAGGTTACCTTTGATACTAATATTACCTTGCATACTAATATTTGAACCTTTTATGTTAATATTTGAGGCGTGAATATTAACATCTGAACCTTTTATATTAATATTAGAATTGCCATTATCTAAAGTTATACTTCCTGATTTATCTAGCGATATCTTTATATCATTTGTTTTTAAAAGAATTGTCCCTTCTTTTGAATTTAAATTTACCGATGCTTGTTGAGTTGTCAAAACTATAACTTCATCTGCTGCATTACAAAATATAGATACTATTTTGTTATCGTTATTAGCCTCTAAATTAATACCTTGCGTATTTTGAGTAATTATATGTTTAACCATAATAAAACCTCTCTATTTTATTATTACCTTATTTTGCCCTGACGTCTCAATTTCTATAACACCTCCATAAATACAATTTAGTTTACAGTCATCAGTTAATGATAATATTTCATTTATTCTTACTTTAGGATTACCAGGAAACCATTGTGTAGCTATAGCAGGTATACATGGCATTGGTGTTAATACACCAAATGCTGCAGATGTAGCAGATGCAACTTCTGGATTTGCTAGACATGAACACATCCCAAATGAGGGAATATTGATCATTGGTACATTATCCGTAATAACTGCTGCAGGCTTCTGATCACAACTAAAAGGTTTAGGTAAAACTATTAGGCTAGATGGTGCTTGACCAAAGCTACACTTGAGCTTAGCTCCTGCACAAACTTGTTTTGACATATCTTTTAACTCCCTATAAATAATTAATTATGAAATAACTACAAATTAGACAGAAAAATGATGCTAATTCTACTAGGCCTAATACCCTTAAAGATGCTCTTTTAAGCTTATCTTTAATTCTTTTTATTTTTGAAGGAGATTCAATAGAAAACTTTAAGGGAGTATAATCTATTAACAATATTTTTAGCTGCCTTAAATAAAGACTTCTTTCAAAATAATTATCAGAATCATACATCCCTTTATAGCCATGAATAAGTAAATAATAATATACCCAATAAGTATCAACATAAAGTTGTGATCTCTGAGCTACTAAGTATTCTAAATATTGGTAATAAACTTTGCCAGCCTCTAATGTTTTAAACAGCTGGGTCTGTAGCATTTCATAACAGTATCCAGAAGATATTGCTTTTATATTTAATCTCTCATCACAGTATGCTGCTAAGGCAAATGTAATTAGATGTGATTGACTATACTTTCCTTCTTCACGATTTATATCAACCAACTCTAACTGTAACGATAAAATTTCTTTATACAAAGTTTCAACATGTTGATAAAAATCAATATCACTTTTAGTAATATAGTTATCAACTTCATCAATAATACTATAAAATTTCAATCTCCACATTTACAAGACCTCCATTACATTATTTTTTGAAATATTAACTGTTTTATCCTCCTGATTATTTGGATTAATATAAAACTTCCAAGACCCTTCTCCTTTATTTCTCTTAAACAAGAAATATACTGATATGCCTTGGTTCTTTGACTTTCCTATAGGTATAACCTGTTTACCTTTACTTGGATATATCAAAACACCATAATCTTTTTTACCTGTATTAAGATAACTATCATAGACGCTATCTACGTTACTATCTAAGTAATTAAACATTGACTCCTTTTTAACAATAACATAGAAAGGTTGACCATCATTGCTTAGCTTGTTTGGTTGAATTATTAGATTAAAGTTTGAGCTTGTGCATCCTAAAAGAAGTAAAAATAATATGAGCACCGAAACTGATTTTATATTTTTTATTCTAGTACTTTTCATTTTCTATAACCTTATATATAAAGCTTCCTGATAAGCTACTACTATTTAGTAGATCTCCTAAATTCAGAGTTTCTAAACCATTATCAATTACTAGTAAAATACTCTTAAAAGCGACATAAAGTTCAGAACTAAGGCCCATAAGTTTTGCGATTATCTCTTTATAAAGTTTGCTAAGGTTTCTTTCTGACTCCTGTGTTAACATTCTAAAAGTAATCTTACCACTTATAATAGTTAATCTATCTGCATAAGCTTTTAATAGAGGACTATTTAATTTAGCCTCTCCTAAAAGGCTACCTCTAACCTTATTAAGATATTTCAAATCGACTCTGAGTCTATATTTACCCAGTGATTTACGAATAAGTTGTTCTATTGAAGAAAGAGATCGATAGTTATAATCATCTTTAGAAAAGATGATTTCTCCATTGTGGTAAATATTACTTTGGTAGCTTAATAACTCAGGATAAAGAGCGTAGTTATATAGTGTTAACCACTTTTCTAATATCTGGCTCTTAAGATTTTTAGTTGCAGCAACATCCAGACAACCTTTAAGTATTTCTAAATTTCTAGTATCTTTATTTAATAACCAAATATTAATCCAAATACTTATGACCGTACCTTCAACTATAACTTCTTTAATAATATAAACAGCATTATCTTGATCCCAATTTGCATACCAATGCTTCCTATAGTTTGGATACTGTTCATTTATATAGCGAATACAGTTTTTATAATTTCGTGGAAAAGATATCATTGAAAAACCCCCTTTATCTTAAAGTTATATTTAGTATTTTTTTGCAAGAATATCCCTATCTGTATAAGATAGAATCTGACCCAATTTTGATAGCTTTTAGGAACACTCTTAAAATACAAAGATATTTGCATTTCTTCACCTATAGATATGTCATTAAGCCAAGGCTGAATATCAACTAGTGCTGATATATCTGTAAATTTGAGTAAGCCTTTCCAATCTTGTAAATACCACCTATGGATACTCGGTATTCTAAGGATCTTTAATAAGGGCTCTATTAATTGAATATCATATTGAATTTCAGAAGTTGTTATTAGGCTCTTAACTTCTAGCTTATAAGTAGATATATTTTGGTTTAACCACTTTACCTTTGCCTTATGATAACTGTTCATCAATCCCTGATCAAACTTACGACTAATGTATATATCCGCCGAAATAACTTTATTATAAACTTGAGAAATTTGATTAAACTCTAACCCAACCTGATTATCTTTATAAATGACCTTATAATCTATAGGTGCTAAAGGTTTTTTATCTACATATACAGTTAATACTTCATGAATATAAAAATCAGTCTTTTCTTTACTCCTTAACCAATAAACCTCATAGTCACCATCCATAACAAAGCTATCACTAATAGCTTGGTATTGGTCAATCACAGGTATTAAGTTTGTATGAAACAGATCACTTAACTGATCTTGGCGTAGTTCTTCAATAGAAAAACCTTGAACTAATAACTCTATTGACTTGATCTTCTGTGACAAATGTTGGTGTAAATTCACATTAATTCTAAACTGTAATCTAGGATCAGCCAAATTTTGACGAAACCTATGATTAGAGTGTTGTATATAATCATAACCACAACTAATATCGACTACTTTTTCAAGTGTGGGACTATCAACGAATTCTATTTTCAAGGAAGCTTTATCTAATATATTTAATTTCCCATAAATATCAACAAGCTCTTCTATAGCCATAGAATCGGAATGTAGCCAAAAGCTAAAACTATTATCTTGTAAAGTGAAACTCTCTGATTTAGCGGCAAATCTTAGGCTTATCCCCTGAGTTTGATTCTCAACATTCACGACATCAAAAGGCAATATCCTTGTAGAAATTGCTGAATATAAAAGTTGTTGTTTCTTTAATATATCTACCTCAACCTGCTGCTCTAGGTCAATATAGTTACTATCATCGTGTAGATAGCAATCTGAAACTTTAATATAACACCCTTGAAATGTTGGGGTTAACATATGAGGAAAATGAGCTTTCACTTTAGAAGAATATAAGCATCTTGTATAATTTTTGAAGTCCCTCTCTGCTTGAGACTGTATTTGATTTAGAGCATTTATCATCTCTTTTACAGTAATAGATAAGTCATCCATAAAATACCTCCAGAATACTCATTAATTAAGCCATATGTTTGAGTAATTAATATCAAACGAAACATCTGTCTTATCATTATTAAAATTCCAATAAAAAGTACTCCCTTTATGATCTGATGATTTTAATAACTTCCAAAATGACCAGTCACCCTCTATTACTTGCTGAGCTATTAAATCTTTCTTGTCACTTACTAAAGCAATTGATGCAGGTTTATTTAACCACCACTGAACTTCAAAGATGCGCTTAACCTCTCCAACTCCTATATCAGAAATGCTGTTTTCACCTACCGATAAAATACCTTCATAGTAAGATGTTTTTTTATCTTTGAAGAAAATCCAAGATGTTTCAACATGACTATAACTTGGTAATAACTCAGATGTTTTTAAAGTAAACTTTATAGGTTTTGGTTTGCCATTAGCATCCCAAAGAAGCTTAGATAGCTTACTTATCTTTTGATATTCTTTAAACTGCCTATCTGTAAGCCATTTATTTCCCTTATAATTTCTGATTAAAGGTGCAATCTTTGCATAAGATCTCCAAAACGTTCCACCTTTTCCAATAGTTTTTATTAAAGTATCTACACTTATTTCATTAGTAGCATCTTCGTTAAATGGAAAGGAGTCAAAAACCTTATTATAACTGCCTTGTAAATTTGTACACCAATACTTTTGAACATGCTCTTGTAATAACTCTGTTGTTACTTGTTCACTCGCTAGTGCAGGTTGAGAAAGAGGTTTAGCAAACTCTGGTATTACCTTAATAGATTGTAGAAACTTATCCATATCTTTTTTAAAAGGATGTTTATCATCTTGATAAAATTTAATTAATATTTCAGGATTTGATTTTGCCTTATTTAATATATCAATATACTTATCCATAATCTTGTTATATCTTTGAAGGTTGTTATGGAAATCATTAATCCCTTTAAGACTTTTTTCAGACATAAAAACATTTTTATGCTGTAAAACGTTTTTTTGAATAGACAATAGTAAAGGTTCTATATTTGATGATGTATTAATCCTTCTTAAACTAAATATCAAAGTATCAATATCTCTAGAATCAACTTCAAGAGCCTCTAAAGCCTTTTGATAATAATAGTTTTTATAAGCTTTTTTATATTTATCTAATGATAATTTAAACTCCATATATATAGGACTAATATTAATACCTATCTCAGCATATGCTTTAACAGTTTTCAAAAGCTTTAAATTGATAGGTTTTATATTCTTTTCATAGAAGTTATAACTATAATAATCTTTACTTTCATCCTGCGAACTTAAGTAGAAGCTATAACTGACACTCTGTAACATAGAACTAGCTAATTTTATATCCCATGATGTTTTAGCTAGCTGCTTTATGCTCTTCTTAATATTAGCTAATTGATCTATTTTATCTCTAGTACTTACTTGACTTACAACTGTTTCAATAACATCTCTAAGCTCTAAGTAAGTAATAAAATGATTTAAGAACACTCTTTGATCATATGAAAGAAATAACTGTTCTCTTAATTTAGGATCATTTACATAAATATTTAGATTATGATCATTTAATAGCTGATCTAATAACGCTAACTCTAAGGTTCTCTTGACTAATGTTTTATCTAATGAAATTTTTAGAGGTTTTTTTTGCTCAAATATATGCACGATAAAATTATTAAGATACTTAATTGTCTTATAATATTGCTGTGCTTTAGAAGGTAGATCATACTTATCTTTAGTATTAGTCTTTTCATAACCTACTTCTAACCATACACTCAGAATATTCTCAGGGATCTTAGTGACTTTAGACCATAACCATAAATTATCTGAAACTAATTCTCTCAGATGAGGATCTGCCATATGATTTTGGAGAGTATTTAAAGCTAATTTCTGTATAGGACTATTAGCCTTTGACAATATTATAAGTATTACATGATTATATATAAACTTTTCCCATAACCTATCTAAACGTTTCTTTCCTGCATTATGATATGCTAACTTGACAATCAAGCTATTATAAAAGGCATTATTTAAACTTTTATGATAATTCTTTAGATTAATCTCACTTAAGTTGCCTGAATACTTACAATTCAATGGTATTTGACTTGCTATTGTTTTTATATTGTTTTTTACCTGGTACCAACCTAAGATAAAACATCCAGTTAATAAAAATAGGATAATTAAACAAATCTTTTTCTTTAACTTTTTTGTAAACTTTTGAGTATAGTAGACTCTCTCAATCAAGCTATCTTTAAAAAGCTCATTTAGCTTGAAAATATCAATAGCAAAGCCTCTATACCTAGCCACATTATTAGGTATCTTTGATTGTAATGAATTAATAACGTACTCAAATCGAAGATGGTTATTTAAAAAACAATATAAATCTCTTATCTGTTTAGAGCTAAAAGGTTGTTCACCTAGGTAAAGTTGTTTATCTGTATATTTAGTGGTAACTATATCAAACCATGATAGAGAGGGCTTCTCATCTACCCAAAAGTTTTTAATATTAGCAACTTGTGCATACTGACACCATGTCTCATAATAAATATTATTCTCTTGTTCAACTATATTTACCATATAACTAAAACTACTAGATAAATATCTAGAAATATCAGCAAAACACATCCTGATATGATCTATCTGACTAGTTAAGCCATGATTATCAAATCTAGTACTTAAATTAACTGCAACTAAATTTATACGCCCCTTAAATACCTTATTAAATAAGCATAAAATATCTGCTTCTTTAAGACTGGATTTATACAGCTTTTTAGGATTGATATATAATCTAAGGTGATTAGCATCTAATTTAAAATAAATTCCGAACTCATTTTCGACTTTAAGAGAGCTATCAATTAATATACTTTTCCTTGCAAAATATAGTCTAAACCTTTTCCATAAGCTTAACGATCTATAGAACTCCAGATATATTTCATTAAGAGCATTTACCTTAAATAATTTAGCAAAAAAGGCATTTATCTTACCAAGCCCCTTTTTATAAAAGAGTGACCTTTGCATCAGCTTTTTATACATCTTAATTATTATTATAAATACAACTACTCCCACGATACCTATTGCAAAGATAGACAAAATATTTTGTTTTTCGAGTAAAGCGTTCATATCATTCCTCTCTATAAACCAAAGACATCTGTGTTTTATCAGATATTATTTGTGTTTTATTATTTGAAGTCTGTGAAAATATTTCTAAAGCCCCCTCTTGTAAGTTTTTATTTTCTGCTTGGTGAACAACTCCTGCTGAATCATTAGCCCCAAATGTCATTTTATTAATCTGAGAATCTTTGTTAAATGATTCATCTAACATGCTATGCCACATAACCTTATCAATTGAGCCATTTTCCTGACTTAAACTAATTGCTACTGGGGTACCATTACGTAGAGGCATAACTGCATGATCATGTAATATAAAATATGGTAAAGTTATATAAGGTGATTTATTAGAATTCCCATTTAATAGTGAAGGTATTCTCACTATATAAGAAAGCTCTTTAAGTGTATGATCATGCATCAAAAAAACAGACTTCTCTGTTAAAAAATCTTTATTAATATCTTTCTGAGAATCTTTCTGATCTGCTGCTACAATAGAATATGTAGTATCTGTGCCTGAGGATTGACCATCAATCCAACCATAAATATTTAATGCTTTGACAGATTTACTAAAGCTTGGAAAAGATAACGTCAAAGCATCCGCTGAACATACACATGTCTTAATACCTACACCATGTTTTAACTGGTAATCGATACTAGAAATATCTTTATTGGATGCGCAAGTTGTATATATGGATGTTTGTCCTGCATATATAGCTATATTATTATAATTTCTAAAGGATATCTTTGTGCTAGAAATCACTAAAGCTCCAATATATTGAGATAATATTTTCTTATATGCTTTTGGTAAAGAAAATTTACTTCTTGGTAAGCTCATAAACTCTGCTGGAAAATAATCCCATTCCAGATTTATATATTTTAATTTTTTCTTTGCATTATCAATTTCTTTTTTATAAAACTCTTCCGCACTTTCTAATTGTGTTGATGGTACAGCATAGCTAAATATATGATCTTTTGATGCTGGTATACTCTTACTCGAAGCATGTACACTTTTAATCGGTGACTCTTCTTCTAGTGCCCAGTACTGATTTATCAAACTACTATTACTAAAACTATAGTTTCCTATTTGATTTACAATTTTACTAATTATTCCCGTAGGTAATTCAGTAACAGTTCCTTCTTTAGTTTCAGACTTACTTAAATCGACTATGCTATAGTTAGGGTCTTGAATTGAATAGTCATAAATCAGCTGTAGCTGATAATGTCTTAACGTATAAAAAAAGAAATCATAAAAACTATATTTTGGATAATCACAATTTACACATATCCAATTATATTGCGTATAAAAAGCTGTAATATTTTCATTGATACTTATACTTAATAATTTATCAAATTTTCCAAATATATCGTTGAATACATCAGTATAACTAGATTGGGGATATATCTTAACTGGATAGTGTTGTTTTGTAATAAATGTAAGAGCATCAGTAAAAAGCAATTTACAAGACAAATAGCGTCTAACATTAATATGGCTTACTTGATCTACTAACTCTACAGCATTGTCTTTTGTAAGGTCTATGTAGCCTTTAATACTCCAATTGTTTTGTCTGTTAGGCTGGCTGAAACTAGCGTTCTTCAAATCCTCTTGATATTTTATATCAATTACGAACTTATTTTGATAATTAGATAAATCATCCCACAAGCTCTCTTTTTCAAGATCATATGGAATATTAAAAGACAATTCTCCACTAAATCCATATAGTGCAAAATCAAGTTCTAAATCCTTGATTTGGGTTGTATGTAAGTATTTTATTTTCTGAGTATTTTCAGATAAGTCTTCATTTAGGGAAATAATGCTGACCTGCAGTCTTCCATTAACGATACCCGCCATCTGCTTAGAAGCAAACCACTTATCATATTGCTGTGCAAACTTAAGTTCTGGAAGACTTCTCGGTGAACCATAATTAAATTGTGATTTAAGCTCTTCAAGCTTTATATCAGTTAAATCATCAAAATTAATCTCTCCAACAAATAAATTATCTAACATAACACTCACCAATTTAGTTGATCTTGCTCATCATTACTCATAGCTGTTTCATATTTTTGAGGCTGATCTGTAAAACTATCACTAACTCGTTTCGCCAGTACTTCTCTAGTGTTCTCCAATGAATCATCTGTACTAAAACTCTCAGGGTCGCTACTAAATGTTTGTGATAACATTTGCCATAATGGATTATTAGAAAGACTTAACTGATGCATTAAGTGGTCATATGCATTTGCTGTGTCTTTAAGATAAGGATAAAATGTCTCAGGGAAGTATTTGATAGGATCAAACTCTTTCAAGCTGCTATTAATAACCTGATAAACAACGGCGGCTCTAAGCCATGACTTTTCACTTACAAGTTTTCGATAAATCCTTATATTTCGTAAGAGCTTACTCCATTCATCACTTATATAAAGATCCCTATGATTTAAAGAAGGATCTTCACATTGCTCTTTGGTATCACTTACTTCATTATATTGTTCATTTTGGTTTTCAAATTGATCAATATTTTCTACTTCTTGGGCAACTTTAAAAGTCTTATATATATCCTTGATTTGATATAGCTGAACTATATTAATATCTTCAAAACTTGCTTTGATGAATAAAATATACTCATCAAAAGCTCGCTCTAAAGCTCCCTTATCTTCTTTAGAGTAGCTATCAGATTTTGATTTTATAAACTTCACGTGAGCTAGCATACTAGAATGAAGCCATTCAAGGATCGCTAGATAAACTTTGAAGCGAATTTTACCATCTTCAATTTTTTCCAAGAAAAACTGGTGAATCTCAATTAACTCCATAAGAATTTCACCTTTAATATTAGACTCTACAGCCTCATACCAATATCCAAATTCGGCATATATTACATAGCGGGGATCTAAACACCCCTTATCAATCTGCTCCAAAGACAGAGCTTTGACAGTTAAATACTTTTCATTCTCTATAGCTGAATATATAGCCTCAAGCTCATTCACTTCTGTTTTATAAAAGACATCTTCTTTACTTGCTACACTTTTTATTAGACCTAATATCATCTTTTACTCCATTAATAAAACCTTTAATCTTTTAATACTTTAAATATTAATAGGTTGAATTATCTGAAATATTTATAATGTGTAACAATTTGTAACTTAAATGGTCTAGAAAATAGCTATCTAATATCTAAGTAGTATTCCAGCATTGAGTTTTCAGTATTAATTGTTTTTTTAAACCTTTTTTCTCTAATAACTTAGAAGATGCTTTATTATCAGCAGCCCAATTAGCTTTTCATTATTTCTATTGGAAATACCAAGCACATTACTCTTGCTCTACATTATACTTAAAAACTCTTTAGCTCTTGCTATAGAATTAACTTTTTAGAAATTTTCAGGTAAATACCTTGTTACTTTAAGTGTCAATATTTCACATAAGTACTTATAAGCTAGTTCATTATAAGTTATTGGGTTAATAAGGAGTTTTTGTGTCAAAAAAACTTATTTGTAATAATCTCTCCTATAAATCAATTTTCCTAATGTTTTTAAACTTCTAAAGTTTAATTCTTTTACTATATATCTAAAAAAATAATATAACCTATAAAGTTTAAAAGTAATTTTTATAGTTTATAAATTTACTTTCCTATCGGCAGATCGTCTCAAAAAGTGTATAATAGTGGAAATAAAATTGTACCGTAGTTTTTGGTACCGTAGTTATTTAAGACTATTTTTTTATAAAAAATAACATGGAGACTATTTAATGAAATCTTTTCTAAAAAAGATTTGGAACGCCCTAATGTGGATAAGAATGTCCGCATTTCAACTATACTCTTTTGCAGTAATAGGTGGTTGTAGCATTCTTATAAATATTTTTACTTTTTTTAAACTTCCAATATCATGGAGAATGGCTGTATGCTATGTATGGACCTATCTTTACTGGATAGGTATGTTAGTATTTCTTCAAGTCTATATCCGTGTTACAGGTAGAGTTAATATAGACAAAGATTACCCTTGTATCTATGTTTCAAAACACCAATCAATGCTAGAAACTTTTATGTTTTATGGGTTGATCGGTAAGAGCCACTTTATTATGAAACAAGAGCTGTTTGAAGCACCAATATTTGGTCCAGCAATGAAAAACTTAGGCAGTATTGCTATAGATAGAGAAAAACCAAGAGAATCATTAAAAAAAGTTGTTACCGATGGAAAGCAAAGCATTGCAGATGGCATAAATGTTGTAATATTCCCAGAAGGAACTAGAGTTGGTGTTGGCGAATACCCGGAATTTCAACGTTCTGCAATGAAACTAGCTACAGATGCAAACGTTTTCATTATACCTGTTGCACATAATTTTGGTAAGTTTTTCCCTAAAAAGTGGGGACAAGTTATTAAACCTGGCATTGCTAGAATGGATTTTGGTAAAAGAATTGACCCACATGAGTTTAACTCTAAAGAGCTAACAAGCTACTGCCACAAAGTAATAACTGAAAAAACAAAAGAGTTCAAAGGTTAAGGAAAAAAGATGAAAAAGCTTATTCATCTGCTATTAGTAGCAAGAATGCATATTTTTAAAATATATGCTAATGTCGTATTAGCATTATGCTGTATTTTAATGAATATCGTTGGTGTTCTAGGAGCTTCTCTAAGAGTGCGACTTTTTGTATGCTGGTTATGGTCTTGTCTATATAGACTAGGTGTATTCATCCTCCTACAAATTTATGTAAAAATAGAAGGCAAGGAGAATATCCCAGACTATCCATGTATTTATGTCTCAAAGCATCAATCAATGCTTGAGACTTTTGTTTTTTATGGCCTAATTCGTAAAAGCTGTTTTGTAATGAAGCAAGAACTTTTAGAAAAGCCTGTCTTTGGTAAAACAAATCACTTTGCTGAAGCAATAGGTATCGATAGATCTAAAGGGCTTTCCGCTATCAAGAAGGTTCTACAAGATGGTAAAGATAGAGTTAAAAATAAAGGGCTTAGCATTATCATATTCCCAGAAGGTACAAGAGTTCCGGTTGGTGAGTATCCTAAATTTCATCGCTCAGCAATGAAACTAGCCACAGTAACTGATATTCCAATAATTCCCGTAGCACATAATTTTGGGGTTTTCTTTGGACGTAAAAAAGGTGACTTTATTAAACCAGGTATAGCAAGAATGTCTTTTGAAAAAGCTATAGACCCTAAAAAATACACTGTCGCTGAGCTGACTGACCTATGCTATAACATCATAAATGATAAGACAAAATCATTCGGTGGCTAAATTACCCAATCGAAAAATTAGCAACAATTGGATTATGATCTGATATTTTTTGACAATCTAAAGCATATGCCTTTTCTAATTTTAATCCACGGTACAAGACAAAGTCTAAATGATTCTTTTGAAAAGATTTAATTAGCTCTACCTCTTCAAGAAAAGCTACCTTAAAGTTAAATTCTCGACAAAAGTCCTTTATAAACTTAATCCTTTTTCTATTCCAAGAATTAAAGTCTCCTGCAATAATTATAGGATACTTATATTTTGTTGGATTTATTACTTCTTTTATCTTCTCAAATTCGTACTCATAGACCTTATTACGTTTAAAGTTTATCGCATGAATATTTACCACAATAACCTTAGTATCATCAATATTAAAGTGCGTAATCAGTGATGCTTTATGCGTGTTTATAACTGATTCTCTATGTGTGGTAAGTATCCTGACATTTTTTATCACAGGATAGTGACTAACCGTTGCTACACCATAGTTATGGTAACGTAGAACAATGTTTGAAGCAAAGTTGATATCAAACTTCTCGATAGGAAACCTAGTTTCATGATGATGAACAGCTTCTTGTAAACAGAAAATATCTATATCATGCTCATCATAAACTTGACTAATATATGAATTAAATATTTGAGAATCTTTATAGTCTATCTTATAAGTATTCCAACTCATTAAGCAAAATTTTCTAGAATAATCCCTTTGCGTTTCACTATCAAACATTTAGTATTCTTATCTTTATAGTTATATTTTTATTATATATGAAAATATGACTATCGCTTAAATTACTTAGGGCTTGTTGCAAAAAACCTTAGTATAATGTAGCCTGCAACTCCTGATAATACTGAGCCAATAATCACGCCTATTTTTATAGCATTTAATAGATGGCTATCATTAAAAGCTAAAGTTCCTATAAATAAGCTCATTGTAAAGCCTATTCCACAGAGTATACTAACACCATATAGCTGTACGTTTGAGAAAGACTCTCCTAACTTAAAAATCTTTAACTTCTTAAAAAGAGCTAATATAGAAAAAATACCTATTTGCTTACCTACAAATAAGCCTAATATTATTCCTAAAGTTAGTGGTTCAAAAATGATTGAAATGCTAATCCCAGAGAAATTTATGCCTGCATTAGCAAAAGCAAAAATAGGCAGTATAAAATAAATAACCCACGAATGAAGAGACTCTTCCATAAACTTAGCAGGAGATTCTGGATCACCATCTCGATAAGGAATACATAGTGCAGTAACAAACCCCGCTAAGGTTGCATGAACTCCCGATTTAATTGTACAAAACCATGCTAAGAAGCCTAAAACGATATATATTGAAGCTCTATTAACTTTTAAAACTAAGCTACAAAAGATCATTACCGCAATAAAAAATAAACCTAATACCAAAGAAATCAAAGATAGAGATTTCGAATAGAAAAAAGCTATTATAACTATTGCAGCAATATCATCAAATATCGCTATTGTGATTACTAGTAGCTTTAGCTTTGGTGATACTCTTGATCCAAGTAATGCTAGTATCCCCAGTGTAAAAGCTATATCTGTAGCTGATGGAATTGCCCAACCATCAATAAGTTGAGTATCATGAAAGTTTATTAATAAATAAATTAAGCTTGGCAATATCAAACCAGCAAAGGCCGCGATTGCTGGTGTTATTATGCTAGATGGTCGCGATAATACGCCAGTGATTACTTCTCTTTTAATTTCTAAGCCAATATACAAAAAGTATATAGCCATTAAGCCATCATTTATCCAGTGCGTAAGACTTTTGTCTATAACTAAACTCTCAACACCTAATTTGACATTAACAGTATCTAACATCCCATAATATAAAGATAGCGGAGAGTTATTAACCAAGATAGCGAGAATAGCAGCTGAAAATAAAATTACCCCACCGACTAGTTCTTGATTGTTAGAATTGACACTCATATATACCAACCACTTTACATACCTTATCTTTTTATTATCTAATAGCTTGAGGTATAATTCTACTTATGAAAAAAAGATTTTCACTTAAATGAGAAACCTTCCAAAATTTTGGTATGCCATAGCTCATATAAAAGAGATTAAAAATAAACCTATCACGCTACAAAGGTTTGGTAAAAATCTCGTTGCTTGGAAATCTTTAGATAGTATTATCGTCATGGAAAATCGCTGTCCTCATAGAGGGGCCGAACTTAGCTCTGGCAAGATCTGTAATAATGCTATAGTTTGTCCTTTTCATGGCTTTGAGTTTGATAGTAACGGTATCTGTATATATACCCCTGAAACAAAAAGTGCAGTACCAAAACTAAAGGCAAAAACATATCCAACAAAAGTAGTTGCAGATATGCTTTGGATAAATATTTTTAATGAAGAAATTGATAATAGCTATGCCTTTGAGTTTATCCAAAAAACACACGATAGTTTTAAAGCCCAATACTCTCTTCTTACAGATATCTGGCAAAACAATATCCGTCACTGTATAGAAAATCAGCTAGACTATACTCACCTTGCAACAGTTCATAAAAAATCCATCGGTAGAGGATATCAGATCCCTGATAATGTAACTTTAAATATTACACCTGAGTATATTGAAGCAATTAAAAATGATCGCCTAATGTTAAAGTATATCTTACCAAACTTTTGGCTTCTAAATAATTCTGATAAGCTAAAAATCTGTGTCTATTTTGTACCAATAAATGAACATAAAACAAAACTATATCTAGTAAACTATCGTAGCTTTATGACAAATAAGTTTATAAAACCTCTTGCTGATAAGCTATTTAGTCTTACTAACAAGATCATTCTCAATGAAGATAAAAGGATTGTCAAAACCCAAAAATTTGATGAAAACTATAATACTAATGACTTTCTTTTACGTCATGATCAAATAATAAAAGAGTTCAGAAAAATTTGGGAAATTTAACAAATACCTTTTCGTTCAAAATATTAAATGATATAAAACTATTATTACTAAGTACTTTTTGTTTATTATGAGATATAACTTTTGTATAAGACTACTTCACAAAATATTAGCAAGTTTAATAATTATCCAGCTAATACTAGGTTTTGGCTTTGTTTTTGAAATATTAGACTTTAGTTGGGTTATAGTGCTGCACAAGTCTTTAGGGTTATTAACTCTCTTTGTAATAATAATGTTAGTGATTGCTAGAATCTTTAGTAAAAAACTTAGCTACAATCCTCCTTTACCTCTTATACAACACATAATTGCTAAGATTGTTCACTTAGGCCTATACATTAGCAGTATTGGTATGGCTTTATCTGGTCTTCTTGGTTCTATGTTCATGGGCTATCAATGGAAGATATTCTTTATTATTCCTTTTCCAGAAATATTTGAAGTAAATTATTCTTTAGGTGTAAAAATATTCAGCTATCATTATGTATTTGCTACTATTTTATTGGTATTAGTTGTGCTACACATAGCCGCAGCGTTATACCATGAGCTAGTATTAAAAGATAATATTATAGCTAGAATAAAATAAAACCCCTTATAAATTTAAAGGAGTACTAACAGCTTATGTTACAGAAAAATCAGAGCAAAGCGCTCTTCTTATCAAGCTTAGGTGGTATGCTTGAGTTCTATGACTTTATTATTTACGCCTTACTTGCAAGCTTTATTTCAAAGCTATTTTTCCCAACAGGATCTGCAATCACATCACTATTAATTACTTTTAGTGCTTATGCTATCGGCTATCTTGCAAGACCATTAGGTGGTATTATTTTTGGTCACTTCGGTGACAAATATAGTAGAAAAAAAACATTTACAATCTCTATTCTTATCATGGCCTTGTCTACATTTATTATAGGAATACTTCCAACATATAACCATATAGGTTTTATCGCGCCTATTTTACTGGTACTTTGTCGAGTTGCCCAAGGTATATCTGTAGGGGGTGAGATCCCTGGAGCTATTACTTATGTAGGAGAAGTTGTGCCAGAAAGACAAGGGTTCGTTACCGGCACAATTTTCTGCTTTTTAATAGCTGGTGTTGCCGTAGGTTTTATTGTTGAAAGTCTATTGCTAGTTTTCTTCAACAGTGCTGAAATGTTATCGTATGGCTGGCGTATACCTTTTATCCTAGGAGGCATATTTGGACTTATTGCCTATTACCTTAGACGCCAACTAATAGATATCAAAGAGTTTAATCCTTTTATAAAAGAAGAATTCTCTTTACCTATTACAAAGATGCTTGCAACACATAGTTGGAACTTCATTTATGCATGTATAATAGTTTCATTTGGAGCTCTTTCATTTGTAACGCTGTTTATACTATTACCATCTTATTTTTCAACTATATTAAAGCTACATCTAAAAGATTTTACTTGGATTAATAGTCTTGGAGTTATTATTATATCTATACTTTGTATGGTAGTAGGCTTCTTTGCAGATAAAATAAATCGTACATTTATCTTGCTAGTTAGTATAATAGCTACATGCATCTTTAGTTTTGTTATCTATAACATTTATGTTTACAATCAAGACTACTATTTCATAGCTATTGTTATTAGTGCTGTCTTAGTAGCTCTTTCTTGGGGCAATATATCTGCCATACTTATTGATCTATTTAAACAAGATGTTAGGTATAGTGGTATAGGCTTCTCATATAACTTAGGTTTTGCAGTATTTGGTGGCCTAACACCAATGATAGTAATTGGCGCAATTAAGTTTACTAGTGATAAGACAGCACCTGCTTATATACTTATAGCTGGTGCAATAATCACATTAATAGCAATGATTATAAATGCATTAATTCAGAAAAAAACTTCTCAAAATTAATTACTCAGTGAATAAAATATTCTAATCACAAGCTTTTATAGAATACTTTATATAAATTTAAACTCTTGAGAATGTCTTGTTTCAGGCATCTTATAGATAAGTAGAAGTGTGATAATAGAAGATATTATTAGATAAAAACTCGGCGCATAGCTTGAGTTAAATACTCCTGATAACCAAACACATATCATCGGCGTTGACCCTGCAAATAGTGCATTACCTGTATTATAGGCCGCTGACATACCACTATATCTATGATTGGTTGGGAAAAGCTCAGCAACTGTTATTTGGAATGATGCTGTCATTGCAGATATTATAATCGCTAGTATAACCTCAGCAATCAATATACTTTCTAAGCCACCTTTATTAAAAAAGATAAACATTGGATAGCCAAATACTGCCAACAATAGTATTGGTATATAAAGAAGTGGTTTTCTACCATAGATATCAGATAACCAACCAAATAGTGGTGACATCGCAGCATAAAAGCATGATACTGCAACAGTTATAAACATGATTTTATTGACATCAAAGCCTCTATCTGAGATAAGAATATTAGGTAAGAATGTCGCCATCATATAATATGCTATACCAACATACCCTGTTAAAACAAAAGTCCAAACTAATGGCATTTTAGGACCTTTTATAGCATCTTTAAGAGGGCTTTTGCTTAGCTTATTGTTCTCTTTCATCTCTTTAAAAAATGGCGATTCTTTAGCTTTCTTTTGGATAATTGTTGAAGAAATAGCCAAGATCAAACCTATAAAGAAAGCTACTCGCCAACCATAAGCTAGCATCTGCTGTTTGGTTAATAAACTTGATAAAATCCCTACAGTTGTCGCACTCAGTATCACACCTATTTGCGATGCAAGCCCTGCTAGCGCTGTTGTCAGACCACGATATTTCTCAGAAGCGCTCTCTGCTAGAGCCACAAGAATACCTGTATATTCACCACCTACTGAAAAACCTTGCAACATCCTAGCAAATAGCAAAATCAAAATAGCCCATATTCCAGCTGATTGATATGTCGGCATAACAGTCATCAATAACATTGGAATACACATTAAAATCATACTTAGTCTGATAGCATAGCGCCTACCAAACCTATCTCCGATAGAACCGAGTACAAAACCACCTAATGGTCGCATAATATAGCTAGCGGCAAAGATCCCAAAGACTGTTATCATTGCGACAACTTGATCTTCTTTCGGAAAGAAAAGTAGAGTTAAGTAGGTTGTCAAATAACCATATAGACAAAACTCAAACCACTCTAAAACTGCTCCTAAATTTATTATAGAAACTGTTTTTACTTTATCTTTAAAAGTTAGTTGATGTATCATCCTAACTAATGTTTTCTTATGTATATCATTTATTATATATAGATAGAAAATTAATTACATTGTTATTTTTCTAAATGGTAATTATTATCATTAAAAGCCTTATAGAATAAGGGTTCCCGCATTAAATTTAGATATCTAATTTATGTATATGTTATAATATATTTATAAGGTATTTATTTTGTTCGGTCTAAGAATGCATGAATTCTCACTCTGTCAAAGTGTTATCAGTATTGCTGAGAAAACACCTAAAGATAGCTCAAAACAGATAGCTAAAGTCATAGTTAAAATAGGTACTCTAGCTGGCGTTGATGTTGAGTCTTTTGAGTTTTGGTTTCCTGTAGCAGCAAAAGATAGTGTCTTAGAGCAAGCAAAGCTAGAAATAATACATGAACAAGCTATAGCAAAGTGCAAAGCTTGTGAACATGAGTTTGAATTAACTAAGCTATATGAGCAGTGCCCAAATTGTGGCAGCTTTGAGAAAGATATTATCAAAGGTAAAGATATGCTTGTAGAATCTATAGTTTTTAATTAAGGAGTCAGATATGTGTACAACTTGTGGATGTGGAACAGATAGTAATCATCACCACCATCATCATGGCCATGAAGGCGATGCTGTAAAGCTAGAGAAAGCAATCTTAGATGCGAATGATCAATATGCTCAACAAAATAGAGATGTATTAGCTAAAGATAATAATATTGCGCTGAACTTTGTCTCAAGCCCTGGTTCTGGTAAGACGTCTCTACTTGAGAGAACTATCAAAGAGCTTGGTAATAGCCACCCTATCGCAGTTGTTGAAGGCGATCAGCATACAGATCTTGATGCTGAGAGAATCCGTAAAGCAGGTGCAAAAGCTTATCAGATAAATACTGGTAAAGCTTGCCATCTAGATGCTCACATGGTTGGTCATGCTTTTGAACATCTTGGTGATATTAAAGATGGTTTTGTAATGATTGAGAATGTCGGTAATTTGATATGTCCAGCGATGTTTGATCTTGGTGAAAAGCATCGTGTTGCAGTTATCTCAACTACTGAGGGAGCTGACAAGCCTCTTAAGTATCCGGATATGTTTTACTATGCAGATGTAGTTGTTATCAATAAGGTTGATCTATCGCCTTATGTAGATTTTGATATCCAAAAATGTATCACTAATATTAAAAAGATTCGTTCAGATGTAAAAATATTTGAGCTATCTGTAAAAACTGGTGCTGGTTTTGATAGCTGGCTGGATTGGTTGAAGAAGCTGAAATAACATTATAAATGATGTCGGAAATAGAAAATAATGAATGAAGTTTGTATAAAAAATGAGATTACATCTTTTTTATATCTTTTAACCAAAGTAAATTATAAACTTTCTATCAGAGATGTTATGGCTTTTATGACAATGCTAAGAACTCTTTTAGAATATCAAGATAATAAAAAAGATTGGAAACTTATAAGTTTTTACTGTAACTTAATTTTACACAAAGAGTTGACAAAATATAATTACGGTCATACAAGTTGGGTATTTAACACTATTGCAGATACTCTCAACTCTAATTGGGGTAATAAAGAATTAATTTTAGCAAATATCTCTAAAGCAATTGGTCTAGAAACACTTAGAGAAGATATTAATCTCTTTTTAAGAAAAACTTTTAATATTAATGAATTACCAGATAAAGATAATCTAATAAGTGTTAACTTTATAGAGACTGTTGCATACTTAATTTTGGATAGACCAATATACAATATAAAAGATAAATCAAAACAATATAGATGTGGCAAGTTAGATATAATTCATGAACAAACTGGTAAAAAAATACATATTAGTAAAGTCATGCTAACATCACATAAGGTTGAGTGGGAAAGAGATAATATAGCATGCTTATCAATCTTTGTTGATCCTAAACCTCCAAAACACATCAATGATGATATTCCACTCCTAATATTTCAAATAAATCAATTATCAAATAGGGAAAACCAATGAAAATACTAAAACAAGGACAACTAGCCCCAAACTTTAAATTAGAAAACCAAAATAATGAAGAAGTCTCGCTAAGCGACTTTAAAGGTAAAAAGAATGTCTTAGTCTACTTCTACCCAAAAGCGATGACTCCGGGGTGCACTACTCAGTCTATCGGTCTAAGTAGCATTAGTGATAAACTAGCTAAGCTTGATACTGTAGTTCTTGGTATTAGTCCAGATGCTCCAAAACGCCTCAAGAAATTTGAAGAAAGAGATAGCCTAACAGTACAACTACTAAGTGATGAAAATCACAAAATTGCTGAAGAGTTTGGTGTTTGGGGCGAGAAGAAGTTTATGGGCAAAGTATATGATGGTATCCATAGAATTAGCTTCTTTATCGACAAAGACGGCAAGATCAATCATGTGTTTGATAAGTTTAAAACAAAAGATCATCATGAGATTGTCTTAGAGTATATTGAGAATTATAAAGGTCTATAATTCTTTAAATTGATATAGTAGTAACTGGGGGTGAAATGAATAAAATCTATAGATTCCTTTTAAATGCTTTGAATTCTTGGGTTTCCATAATATTTATTATTATATATTGTATTGCGAGCTTTTTTTATGGTCAAAAGTTAAACGATATGAGTTTATTCTCTGCATCAGGTTCTATAATGACTATTTTTGGCCTATTCTCAATGATTAAGTTTACTACTATTGAAAAATTTATTAATCAAGAACAGATAGTTTCTTCAAGTACTGGCGTAACAGGACCTCCATTAAGCCAAGAAGAATCAATTAGATTAAAAGAAAAAAATATAAAGAAAGCAAGAATTCGTCTAAAAAAAGAATTACGAACAGAAGTTAAAGGTATTTTATTCACAGTATTAGGTACTTTAATCTCTGCATATGGAACATATATTCCTATATTTTTAAATAGTTTAAGTTAGACAATAGAACTAAATAGCTAAGATTAATATACAAGTGATAAATATTTATAAGAAATGGAAAAAATGCAACATGTCATAACAAAAATTCTCGTCAATGGTATAGTTCAGGGGGTTGGATTCCGCCCTTTTATCTATTGCCTTGCAAAAGATATGGATTTATGTGGCTCGGTGCAAAATACTCTTAATGGTGTTGAAATCATTCTACAATGTGGTGAATCTGTTGCAGATAGCTTTATAGCTAATATGAAGGCAAAATTGCCTCCTCTAGCTAGTATAGAAACTATTGAAAAGACAATTTACCAAACTGAAACTAAATTTACAGATTTTAAAATCTTAGAAACTCTACAAGGTAGCTCTACGACCAAGATCCCTGCTGATACAGCTATTTGTGACTTATGTTTAGATGATATCTTTAACCCACAAAGCCGCTACTATCTATATCCATATACTAGCTGTACTCATTGTGGTCCTCGCTTTAGCACGATACAAAGTCTACCTTATGATAGAGATAAAACTACTTATAAAGATTTTCCACTCTGTGATAGCTGTCATGATAGCTATACAAATCCACTAGATAGACACTACCATGCTCAAACCGTTGCATGCTCTAGATGTGGGCCAGAATTATCACACTCTTTTGCAGAAATATCACAAGCTATCAAAACTGGTAAAATCATCGCTATAAAAAGTCAAAATGGCTTTAAACTAGTTGTAGATGCTACAAATACTCAAGCAGTCGAAAAACTCCGTAAAAGAAAGCATCGCCCTAATAAACCATTTGCTCTAATGGCTCTAAATACTCGAAGTATACAAGAGCATTTCGCAGAAGTTAGCAAACAACAAAGTGACTTACTAAACACGACTATTAGACCTATCGCTTTACTTAAAAGACATTCTACTAGTATTATTAGTAAAGCCATTGCACCTAATATAAATCAGCTTGGTTTTATGCTACCTACAACAGGGACTGATTATATCCTTTTTTACCATCTGCTAAACCAACCTACTGGCTCTAGCTGGCTAGATGAAGCTTATGATTTGGCTTTGATAGTTACAAGTGCAAATATATCTGGTGAGAGCATTATCGCTGATAATAATGAAGCTTATGAAAAACTTAAAGATATTGCTGATCTAATAGTCACAGATAACCGTGATATTACAATAAAAAGTGATGATAGTGTCTTTCATACTATGATAAATAAAAATCTACCAATTAGAAGATCTCGAGGTCTTGTACCACAATCAATACAGCTATCTGAGAACTTACCAAATATATTAGCTACAGGAGCATTCTTAAAGAATACTTTTTGCTTCATCAAAGATAATCAAGCTTTTGTATCGCAACATATTGGTGATATGGATAGCCAAGCTAATATAGAGTTTTTTGAGCAGTCTTTAGAGCATTTCCAAAAGATGTTTGGACTTAAATTTTATGGTATTGCTTGTGATTTACATCCTGATATTTATACTACGCATTTTGCGCAAAAGTTTAATCTACCAATTTATCAGATTCAACATCATCAAGCCCATCTTGGAGCTGTAATTGCTGAGCACAATTTGCAAGGTCAAGCTATAGGTCTCGTACTAGATGGTTTTGGTTTAGGTGAAGATGGTTTAGCTCGAGGCGGTGAGCTTTATAATTGTGATATTGATAATTTAGAGTTTAATCGCATTGGTGAGCTAGATCCTATCGAATATATAGGTGGAGACAAAGTTGCTAAAGAGCCTTGGCGTATGGCTTTGGCAGTATGTCATAAATACGATCTTGATATACCAAATCATCTCAAAGAATTTCCACAGGCTGAAAGTCTTATCAAACTTTTACAAAATGACTCTTTAGCAAAAGGAAAAACTACGAGTATAGGCAGACTATTTGACGCTGTTTCTAGCCTACTTAACATCTGCCATATAAATAGCTATGAAGCCCAGGGTGCAATTGAATTAGAGTCATTAACTAACCAAATAATCATTGAAGAAAATCTATTTGAAATATCCGATGAGAATAGGTTAGTTTTAGAAAAACTATTCAAAAAAATTATTAAAGCTAATGATAAATATATAGCTAGTAATTTATGGCACGGCACTCTAGCTTATGCTTTAGTTGAATGGGCTAGTAAATCAGCCCAACAAAAAAACATAAAAACAATAATACTAAGTGGTGGATGTTTTCAAAATAAGCTACTACTAACCGAGGTTTATACTCAACTTAAAAAGTTATATTTTAATGTTTACATCTCAGAAAAAGTACCTCTAAATGATGGTGGTATAAGTCTTGGACAAGCTTGGCTTGGAGCCAAAAAATTTAAAAAAGGTGAAGTAAAATGTGTTTAGCAATACCTGCAGAAATTGTAGAAATTAAACAAGATAATCAAGCAGTAGTAAATGTTGGTGGAGTAAAAAAAGAAGTCTCGCTAGCACTACTTGCTGAGAGTGTAGAGATTGGTGATTTTGTAATAATCCATGTTGGTTTTGCATTAAGCAAATTAGACAAAGAAATGGCTCATCAGACTCTCAAAGATTTTGAAGAAATGTTACAATATAAGTAAGGGGTGATGTTATGGATTACATACAAGAATTTAGGGCCCCGAAAGTTGCAAAAAGTCTTTTACAACAAATCGCTAAAGAAGTTGACCCTAATAGAAAATACAATCTGATGGAGTTCTGCGGTGGGCATACACATGCTTTACACCGTTATGGGATTCCTAGTCTATTACCTGCAAATGTCAAAATGATACATGGGCCAGGTTGCCCTGTTTGTGTACTACCTATCAAAAGAGTTGATCAAGCAATATTTTTAGCATCACAAAAAGATGTGATATTTTGTAGTTATGCAGATATGTTACGCGTACCAGGATCTCATCAAGATAGTCTAATCAAAGCTAAGGCGCGTGGTGCTGATGTACGTATGATTTACTCAGTAGAAGATGCTCTAAAATTAGCTGAAGAGAATCCTAATAAAAAGGTTATATTTTTTGCTATTGGTTTTGAGACAACTACTCCCCCAACTGCTGTAGCTATACAACTTGTAATAGCTAAAAAGTTAGACAATTTTTTAATCTTTTGTAACCATGTACTTACGCCGGTAGCTATGCAAGCTATTCTATCTGAAGATGTTAAGATCGATGGTTTTTTAGGTCCATCTCATGTCAGTGTGATTATCGGTAGTAATGCTTATGATAAGGTGACTAAAGAATATCAAAAACCAATGGTTGTCGCAGGTTTTGAACCTTTAGATGTGCTGCAATCTATACTTATGCTTATTAAGATGATAAATGCTGGTAAAACTGGTGTAGAGAACCAGTATACAAGGGCTGTAGTACCAAACGGTAATCAACTAGCTCAAGATTTAATATCTCAATACCTAACAATTAGGGATACTTTTGAATGGCGTGGACTTAGATATATTCCAAATAGTGCTTTAGAGATAAAAGATGCATACTCAAAATTTGATGCTGAAAAGTATTATCAAATACCCGAGGTGCAAGGCCTAGAGCATAAGCAATGTGCTTGTCCTGATATTCTAAGAGGACTAAAAGAGCCCAAAGATTGTAAGTTATTTGGTGTGGTTTGTACTCCTGAGCAACCTATGGGAGCGTGTATGGTTTCATCTGAAGGTGCTTGTGCAGCACATTACCAATACGGAGACTAAAATGGCTGTGAAATTAAATATCAAAAATGGTGTTGTTGATCTAGCTATGGGAGCTGGTGGTAAAGCTATGCACCATTTAATAGAGCAGATGATAAAGAAAAGTTTTAATAGCCAGTATTTAGCTCAAGCAGAAGATCAAGCTGTACTACCACAGATAAACGGTAAGGTTGCGATGACTACAGATAGCTATGTTATTACACCGTATTTTTTTAGTGGTGGTAATATTGGTAGTCTTGCAATTCACGGCACAGTCAATGATTTAGTAGTCGGAGGAGCTAAACCACTCTATATCTCTGTAGGGCTTATATTAGAAGAAGGATTACCTCTTAAAGATCTAAAAATAATCTTAGACTCTATGGCAGAAGCTGCTAAAAAAGCTAATGTCCAGATTGTAACAGGAGATACTAAGGTTGTCGAGAAAGGTAAAGGTGATGGCATCTTTATCAATACAACTGGAGTTGGTGTAATTCGTGATGATTTTGTTACTAGAGATACTCTTGAAGATGGCGATGAGATTATCATAAATGGCTCTCTAGGTGATCATGGTGTCGCTGTGATGTCACAACGTGCTGGACTAGATTTCCAATGCCAAGTAGTGAGTGATGCAACATCCTTAGATGACCTAGTCGAATCAATTTATAACAATAACTGTAGAGTAAAAACTATGCGTGATCCTACTCGTGGAGGAGTCGGCGCAACACTTAATGAATGGGCTAACCAACATAGTGTAGCTATCGAGATAGATGAGGCAAAACTTCCTATATCAACTGAAGTTCAATCAGCTTGTGAGCTACTTGGTTTAGATCCATTGTATATCGCCAATGAAGGCAAAGTTTTAATCGCTTGTAAGCCTAGTCAAACTCAAAAGGTTTTAGACTGCTTAAGGGGTCATCCATTAGGAGAAAATGCCCAAGTGATAGCAACCGTAAGAAAAAGTGAACAGCCACATGTATTTATGAAAACCACATTTGGTGGTAAAAGACGCGTGGACTGGTTAAGTGGTGAGCAATTACCAAGAATATGTTAAGGAGAATGGTATGAGTCAGTTTTATTTTTTAAAACATGATGATCTAGATAGGATGATTTCTTACTTCTCAGGGCAAGGCTATGAAGTTATGGCACCAGCAGTTAGAGATAAATCTATTGTTTATGACAATATAAATAATGCAAGTGAGCTTCCATGGGGTTATGTAGATATACAAGAGCCTGCAAAATATGAAGTCATCAAAACAGATGCAAAAAAAGCTTTTGGTTGGAGTGTACCTGTTCAATCTGTTAAGCCAATGCTTTTTGAAGAGAAAGAAACACTCTGGAAAGTTTCACGTGATGAGAATGGTAAGCTAACATTCAATCAAAGCTTAAATAATAAAAAATATGCTGTACTAGGTGTCAGACCTTGTGATCTAAGAGCTATTGAAATTCAAGATAGAGTATTTGTTGAAAATGCCTATCAAGATGTACGCTATAAAGCTAGAAGGGAAGCTATGTTTATCGTAGCAGCTAATTGTACTACAGCACATAGTAACTGTTTTTGTATCGCACTAGGTGATAAGCCTGAGGCTGATAAAGGTTTTGATTTAGCTATGACAGAGATTGAGAACGGTTTTGTTATCGAGACAGGTAGCGATAAAGGCAGACAAACAATATTAGCTCTACAATTAGAGCCTGCAACAGGTGCTCAAACATACCAAGCTAAGCAAAAAGTAAAAGCTGTGTATAGTATGCAAGAGAAAACTCTACCACCAATAGCTCAAGTAGAAAAAGCTCTAACTAGCTCATATGATCATCCACAGTGGGAAGATGTTGCAGAGAGGTGTCTATCTTGTGGTAGCTGTACGCAATCATGCCCTACTTGCTTCTGCCACACAGAAAAAGAGCAACCAAGCTTAGATGGTAAAGAAAGTGAGCATACACGTGAATGGGATTCATGCTTTGGTTTAGATCATAGCTACACTCATGGTGAACTATACCGTGAAGAGCCAAAACACAGATATCGCCAATGGCTAACTCACAAGTTTGGTACTTGGAGAGAACAGTTTAAAACTAAAGGCTGTGTAGGCTGCGGTCGTTGCGTTACATGGTGCCCTGTAAAAATTGATGTTACAGAAGAAATTAACGCTATTTGTGAGGAGAAATAATTATGATATACCCACAAGATGCTTATTTACCTCATGAAGCTAAGATAATTGAGTTTATCCAAGATGATCATGATATTTTTACCCTGCGTTTACGCTTTGTAGATGAAGAGTTACGCAAAAATTATAAGTTTCATCCAGGTCAGTTTAATATGCTGTATCTGTATGGTGTTGGTGAAGTAGCTATATCTATTGTTAATGATAGAAATTTTGCTGATGATATCTTTGAGCATACTATCCAAGTAGTTGGACGTATAACTAAAGGTATGAATAAGCTAAAAACTGGTGAGACTATCGGTGTCAGAGGGCCTTTTGGTAGCTCTTGGCCAATAGAACAAGCTAAGGGCAAAGATGTTGTAATCATGACTGGTGGTCTTGGAAATGCTCCTCTAGTTGCAGCTACAGAAGAGATTATGAAAGATAGAAATAACTATGGCAAAGTATATGTCGTACAAGGTATTCGTGATACTTCTGGACTTATTTACCAAGATAAATATACCAACTGGAATAACCAACCAAATACACAAGTACTTCTAGCTGCTACCGCTGGTGAGCCTCATGGTCCATGGAAGTGGTATGACGGTTTTGTAACTGCAGCAATTCCAGATTTAAACATTGATTATGCGAATACCTATGTAATGAGTGTTGGCCCTGAGATTATGATGAAAAATGTCGCTAAAGAGTTTGCTAAAGTTGGTGTACCAGAAGAGCAAATTTTTGTCAGCTTAGAGCGTAGCATGAAATGTGCTATCGGGCATTGTGGTCATTGCCAAATGGGCAAAGAGTTTGTCTGTAAAGATGGTGCTGTATATGCTTATCCAGCTGTTAAGAAACTACTAGAAATAAAAGGAGTATAATTATGTCCGCTCAAGATAAATTAAAAAATTTAGCTCCTCGCCCTAAAATAGCCGTGCATAAATTTAGTTCATGCGATGGTTGTCAGCTTGCTTTAATAAACGATGCTGTATCACTTCTTACCCTTGCTGAGATGGTTGATATTGTCCACTTTGCAGAAGCAGGCCCCCTTGATGAGTTTGCTGAAGTTGATATCGCATTTATCGAAGGTAGTGTAAACACTCATCATGATATTCATCGTTTAGAAAAAATCAGAGAAAAAGCAAAGTATGTAATATCTATGGGTGCTTGTGCTGTAGCTGGAGGTATCCAAGCTCTAAGAAACTTCACAAATGATGCTGAGCTTTTAGAATGGCAAAAAGCTGTTTACCCGCAAGAGACTCAAGTAATCATCGATGAAGATCTTCCAACTGCTAAAGCTATCAAAGAATATGTAAATGTTGATTTTGAAATCTCTGGTTGTCCGATAACTACTGAGCAAATACTTAAAGCTATTCGTCAGCTACTCTTTGGTGTAGAACCTGAGAAAGTTGTTGATCCAGTCTGTACAACTTGTAAGCATGCTGGTGTTACTTGTGTAATGGTAGCTAAAGGTGAGCCATGCTTAGGACCTGTAATCGCAGATGGTTGTGGTGCAATATGTCCAAAACTTGGACGTGGTTGCTATGGTTGCTTTGGAGCATCTAAATATGCCAACCTAGGGGCAATGACACGTAAACTAAAAGAGTTAGGCTTATCAGATAAACAGATTCATGATAAATATAGATTTATCAGTAGCCAAGATGATGTATTTAAAAAGGCTGGAGTATAGTTATGAGTAGAGAAACAGTTATAGAAGTACCTATTTTAGCCCGTGTTGAAGGTGAAGGTGCTTTAGATTTAAGAATTAAAGATGGCAAAATAGATAAATGTGATCTAAGAATCTATGAGCCTCCACGTTACTTTGAGAAATTCCTCGAAGGTAGAGAACCAAATGCAATTATAGATGCTGTAGCACGTATTTGTGGTATTTGCCCTCTGGCATATCAAGCAGGCTTCTCAAGAGCTTATGAAACTGCATTTGATATTACTAGGACTCAGTGGATAGATGATATGCGCCTACTGATGTTTTTAGGTGAATGGATCGAGTCACACTATCTACATGTACATTTATTAGCTGCTCCTGATTTCTTAGGTTATAGATCAGCTATTGAGATGGCAAAAGACTATCCTAAAGAAGTTGTACGCGGTGTTAAGTTACAGCATTTAGGTAATGATATTCTTAAGCTTTTAGGTGGTAGATCTGTTCATCCTAATGGTATGAAAGTAGGCGGATTCTACAAAGCTCCTTTAGTTAAAGAAGTCCATGCTTTGATTCCTAAGCTGAAAGATGCTTTAAATGAAGCTAAAGATGTTATCCAGTGGGTATCGACACTATTATTCCCAGACACAACTATTCCATTTAAGATGGTAAGTTTATCTCACCCTACTGAATATCCTGTATTTGGTGATAATGTTATCACTAGTGATGGCGAAAAATTCCATATCAGTGAGTATGATGATCATTTTAGAGAGTTTCATGCTGTACAATCTACAGCTTTACACTCTACCACTGTTGATGGTCAGCCTATACTTTTAGGCCCTCTTTCTAGAATCAACCTAAACTTCGACAAACTTCCTAAGCATATTCAACAGATGGCTAATGCTACTGGTGTTAAATGGCCAAGTAGGAATATGTTCCATTCAGTAGTTGCTAGAGCTATTGAAGGATATTGGGCTATTGAAAGAGCATTGGACGTTTGTGAGAACTACTCATATACAGATACTCCATGTGTTGACTATACTGTCAAAGCTGCTGATGCTTGGGGTGCTGTAGAAGCTCCTCGTGGTATCCAGATAGATCATATCAAGGTTAATGATCAAGGCTTAGCTGAGAAAATCAGAATCTCAGCACCTACATCACAAAACTTACCTTGTATAGAAGCTGACTTACGCATGGCTCTAGAAAACTTTGGTTTAGATAAACCAGAGGATGATATAAGACTATATGCTGAGATGGTTATTCGTAACTATGACCCTTGTATTTCTTGCTCTGCGCATTTCTTAACTTTGAATATTGATAGAGATTAGATAATGATTTATCGTAGGACAGCACAATGTGCTGTCTATCTATAACTATACTAAATAACTGACAGATCAGTGATCTGTCACTATATAACAATTGGCTTAATAATTTGCTCTGTTAAGACTTATAAGATTATATTATAATCAGTCTAACTTTCTTAAATATCTCTTATACAATGAAAAAAGTATATCTAACCAAAATTCTTAACAATCTCTTTAACTAACTTTTTACCTTTAATAGGATTAAACATTATAGAACTTAGCGATAAATGATCCGCTCCTGCATCTATATATTTCTTAGCATCTTCAATAGTGTAGACACCTCCACCACCAATTATAGTGATGCTATCACCAAACTCTTCTCTAGCTTTTTTGATAGCTGGCAAACTATATTCATGTAACGGATAACCTGAGATACCTCCTTTATCTGTAGGTATAGTATTACATAAATGAAAAGTTGTAATACCTACCGCAAGGTACTCTCTAATCTTAGCATTATGATCTACAGTTGGTGGCATTTTGATACTGATATTTCTATCTTCAAATAGAGATGCTAACTCAGCTGGAAAATCAACAATACTAGCATTTGGACAACCTATATTTATCTCAATATTTTTATGATTGGCAAATTTTGGTAACTTTAAAGTTTCTGCAAAACTATGCCAATCTGCTATCTCTAGTGCTGCTAATGATATTATATCCTGAGCTCTCTTCGGTGGATTTGCATTTGCTAATCCTGGATTACGTAAACCAATCTTATTACGCCAAGCATTTTTCTCTACCCTGCGAATAGTTTTAATTGCTTGTTTAATAAGTCCCCAACGTCTACTTACTGTAAAAGATCCATAGACATTAGAAGTTTCTTTAAACTTAAGATATTTGCCAAAAGGCGGCGATATTATGATTTTTTTTAGATTATGATTTTGCATAGAATAAAGCTCAAAAACATTTTGGAAATTCTAACATCTTCTAAGCTTTTTGCATAGTATCTATAAAATAACTACCTTGACTTAGAGTATAATTTCTAATACATTTGTATTATGCATTTAAAATACATAATAAAATTTACCAAGGAGATATATATGGCCGAATTTGTAAATTTTGTTGAAGGTGCTGACTTTAGCCAAGACAAAGTTATTATCAAAAAACTAATAGAAACGCCTCTAACTAAGGAGATGCAAGTAAGCATACCAAAAGATATAACAATGAAAGAACATGCTGCGCCACATCCAATAACTATTATGTTAGTAAAAGGGGATCTTAACTTTTATATAAGTGAGAAAAAACATAATCTAAAAATTGGTGATTTAGTCTATCTAGAGCCAAACACTATGCATAGCTTAGAAGCTATAGAAAATAGTATTATCCGTTTATCCTTAGCAAAAATAGACTCTGTTGAACATGTTAAAAAGATAGTAGATTAAAAGTTTTATAAACTAAACTCCTTTAGCTTCTCAACTATACTTTCAGCACGTAGAAGAGGTCTACCAACTATAATATAATCAACTCCAAGCTCTTTAGCTTTTTTAGGTGTCAAAGCATTAAAATGATCATCACTTAAATCACTCTCAAGCCTTACACCTGGCACATATAACTTGATTTCACCCCCAAACTTAGCTCTAACATCAGCAACTAAATGTGGATGACATATAAAGTTTTCCACACCTAAACTCACACATCTTTCAAATTTGGCTAGGCTATCTGCTTTATCAAAGTTAGCATCACTACTTAGTGTAATTACTGCTAATGGAATAGCCTGTGTATCAGCATTAAGAGCTGCTTTGACCATTTCATCACTTGCAGTACCGTGAAAAGTAAAGTACTTAAAGTTTGGAATAGCTTTTGAATAATTTTCTATTGAAGTCTTAACTGTATTTGGAATATCATGAAATTTAAAATCTAAGAAGATGTCTTTATCTCCTACTAGCTCATGAATTTCTTTAAATGATAGTGTCGAACATAAAATATGACCTATTTTGACACAGTCAACATGCTTTGAAACAGATGCTGTCTTCTCTAAGTCTGATTTAGAGATACCATCTGCTGAGAACATTATTTTCATTGAGTTTCTCAAAAGATTAATCGATGTTGAAACTATATATTAGTTCAATTTTTGCCGATAGTAAACTATATTTTAAAGTTAGTATTTTGTAGTTATTGAAATATTAAAGATAGTACAAGAATTACTTAGTTTTTTTGATAGTTTGTAAACTGTTAGCTATTAAATCTAAATAGTCAGGATCTTGAGGAATTCCTTTAATATTTTGCTTCCTAACAAGTTTTCTCAGCTGTGATGCTAGTTTCTTATCATTATGGATTGACTTGATGTTTTTGCTTATCGCTGGATATAGCTGTGCATCAACTTTCTTAATCTTATCGCGATAGTTAGTCAAACAATCTGAGACTTGTTGCTCAAGTTGCTGCTGTGTAGCATTATTCAAATAGTAATCTTCTATTTGTTTAGATAAATCCATCTGTAACTGAATAAAGATTAAGAATGAATTCTTTTCTAGCTTATTTTGCTTTGCTAATTTTGCAGCATTTTGTAGCACGCGTATCTCTTGGTTAGCATCATAAATAGAACCTTTAATCTTTGATTTACATATCCCAACACCTTTCATTAGTTCTGCTCTTTGTACCAAAAGATTAAGTGGCTTATTAACTCCAGCATAACAAACTCCTAATAGCATAGAAAATAATATCAGTGCTTTAATTATTTTTTCCATTTTTGATCCCTTATTTATATTTTGAGTGGTATTTATAATTACTAAAAAACAAACCTTACAAAATTTTAACAGTGTTATATTATATTGTGATTTATAATTAATAGTATAAATATCTTTTACAACAAAACTAGGAGTACTGGATATGTTAAAAAAATTTCTTTCGGTAATCTCAGCTCTAGCCTTATCTTCTTGTAGTGTTTTAGGTATAAATGATACTCCTCAAGCCAAATACACAAGTATTAAAAAAGATGATAACTTCTCAATTAGAGTTTATGCCCCTCTTACAGAGGCTCAAGTAACAGTGGAAGACCCAGATTATAAGTCAGCTGTAAATAGAGGTTTTGGTTATCTATTTAAGTATATAACTGGTGCAAATATATCTAAAAAAGATATTCAAATGACTGCACCTGTTAAAATAGAACAAACATCACAAAATATAGAAATGACTGCACCTGTTATAATAAAAGGCGATGATAAGATATGGACTATAGCTTTTGTATTACCTGCTAAATATACTCTAGAAAACGCACCAAAACCAACTAATAACAGAGTGAAACTTGTTGAAAAACCTGAAACAAAAATGGCTGTCGTTACATTTAGTGGGTTCCTAGATAAAGATTCGATAGATTCTAATACTGATAAACTTAGAACATGGATAAAATCTAATAATTATCAAGCTATAGGGCAACCAGAAGCTGCCGGCTATAATCCACCTTGGACAATACCATTCTTGCGTACTAATGAGGTTATGATACCTATGGAGAATAAAAATGAAAAATAGTTGTGATAAGTAAACTAGTTTCTAAAAAGCTCCTTTAAGATATTGTAACATTTTCTAATAAGTACTCAGCAAGCATGCGTTTCTTATCCTCTTTTGACGTTTGAAGAAAATAACAATATAGTTTAGCAGTTGCCTGAGTACCATCTATCTGAATCTCAATAAGCTGACCATTTTCAACCTCTTTTTTAACTAAAGTATCCATTGTCCATATAATACCAAGATCATGAATAGCAGCATTTTTTAGTTCATCCATCGAGCTTGAGAAATAGTTATAGTTTAAATTTATGTTTGACTTACTAAATTGCCAAACTCCTTTAGGGTGAGTTACGATATTCACTAAAGCATTATGATTAGATAACTGTGATAATGTTGAGGGAATACCATGCTTTTCTAAATACTTAGGAGATGCATATAGTTTCCGTTTAAATGAACCAAAAACATATTGAACTAATCTTGAGTCAGAAATATTTATAGTACTTACCGAAATATCAGATGTTCCTTCCAAAACATTAATTGGCGAAAGAATGCTCTGTATATTTAATTTTATCTGGCTATATTTAGATAAAAAGTTAGCAAAATGTTTGGTAAAGAATGCAATATTAAGACCTGCGGTTATTGAAACTGTTATTTCTCCCTTTGGTTGTCCTCCTTGACTTTCTATATCATTCTGAGCATCTTCTATTAGGTTTATAGTCTTTTGTGCATAATCTAAGAAAACTTCACCCTTAGATGTAAGTTCAACTTTTCTAGTTGTGCGTAAAAATAACGAAGATGAAAGCCATCCTTCAAGAAAATTAATTTGTTTACTAACCTTTGCAAGCCCTATCCCTTGTTTCCTAGCTGCAGCTGTAAAACTACGATTTTTAGCAACTAGTATAAAACTTCTCATACATTCAAGCTTATCCATATTATTTCCATTTTGGAAATTCATAATCATTATTTTATATCTTTTTAAGAGATAATTTTAGTGTAAAAATATATATCAAGCATTTTGTCAGATTATAAAAGGTGAGTAAGTTATGAAAATATCTAAAGTAATGGTTACCATAATAATGATATTTATAATTATTTTTCTTATCTGTGCCTTTCTATTTTTGGACGCAAAATTTGAAAGAGATGCATACTTATATGCAAATTTCACAAGAGTAAGTAGTGTTGAGAGTGGACAAATAAGAAAAATATATGTAAAAAAGGGATCTTATGTAAAAAAAGGACAAACTTTATTTAAGCTTGACTGTAGATACATAGATAAAAAGTTAAAAATATTAAATTCTCAAAAAGAAAAGATATCAGTACAGCTTAAAGATATTGTTACTAAAATAACGTTAGCAAAGAAACAAAGAGACTTAGCTTTAGAGAATTTAGCCGTCCAAAAAAAGGACTTTGAACGCTATAAGTTTTTAATCGAAAAGCGTGCAGTATCTAAAATACGAGAAGATTTAGCAGCAAAAAACCTAATTCTTAGTGAGTCTCTTTATGTTAAAGCAGATCAATCAGTTAACAATCTTAAAGTAGAAAAAAATGATCTAAAATCTAATAGAAAAATACTTAATGCAAAAATAGATCAGAAAAAATATTTACTAAGTAGATGCTCGATCAAAGCAGAAACAAATGGATATGTGTCTAACTTTATTCTACAAAAGGGAGATTTTATTACTCAAGGTAAAACTCTCTTCTCTATAATAAATACAGATAAATGGTTTATAATCGCAAATGTTAAAGAAAGTAACCTTAAATACTTATCTACTGGTAAAATAGTCGATATTACAACTAGTCTAACAGGATTTAAAAAATATAAAGGAAAAATAGTTAGCATTGAAAAGGGAATCAACAAGCCTCAATATAACAACTTCTCAGCTCTTTATAATATAAAAAGAAATATTGAATGGGTCAGACTAGATTACAGATTCCCTGTTCTTATTGAGGTTTTATCTAGAGATACAAAACCTTTCAGATTAGGAGCAGATGCTCATGTATGGTTCTAAAGTTTTCAATATTCAAAAAAAAGATTCTCAAGAGGTTTTATTTATCGCTACTGTTGTATCTATTTGTGGTGCTATTGCTGTTATCGTTAATGACGCTCTAGATTTCGATTACCCTTTTTGGGCAGCTACAGCAGCTATTGTAATATGGTCGAATGGGACAACTATTACCATTTATAAGGCATGGAGAAGGTTATTTGCAACAATTATAGGATCTACTATAGGGTTATGTTTAAGTGTAGCTCTTATAAATTTATCTTTTGTTGGTATAGCTATTATTTTTATAGTTGGGTCTTTCTTCTTATACTTATCAAGGATATATACTCAAGAAACATATTTTCTACTTTTTATAGGTCTTCACATTTCTTTTATAGGAGCATCTTGTATAGCTGATCCGACAATGGCTTTTCACTTAGCTGAATACAGAACTCTAAGCAATGTTGTTGGTATCTTCTGTGCTTTAGCCTTTATCGCTTTATTACCAATAAATAAAGGAAAGGATTTTACGCCAGCTGTGCCACTATCAAACAAACACGCACTATTAAGTGCTGTGAGAATGTTTTTTGCCATGAACCTATCTGTAATATTTTGGATGTCTATAAATATCCCTGGTGGTTCAATAAACATGATCATAACAATCATAGCTATCTCAGGAGTTGAGATAAATAAAACTGTAGCAACATTTCATAGAAGGTTTTGGGGATGTTTATTGGGTGTTGTATGTGGTATATCATGCATTGTAATATCTAGCTTTTTTGCTATTTTGATATTTCCTCTATTTGTTGTTTTTTCAACCATCTTTTTGTACTTTACACTTCAGCATCCATCCTATGGTTATGGCTATGAGCAGGCAAATAGGGCTTTTATGATGGTTTGCTTTCCAACAAGTTTTGAGGCTTTTAATTTCTTTGATGGAACAGAAAGAGCTTTAGGAATATTTGTAGCATTATTTATACTACTATTACTCGAGGGCTGTGAAAAAGGCATTCGAGCTATATATCCTATTTTACTAAAGTATATAACTAAACAACTAATAAAGTAAATAGTCATAAAGTTTCAACTTTTTAAAAATATTTATTCTACCTTTTTTATTCGATTTTTTTTATACTCGTAATTATAACAACTATATCTTTTGAGAGCTCAAGATGTATACGACAAAGCTACATGCTGGGACGAAATTTCCTAATATAATAGTAAAAAATCTAAACAATAGTAGAGTAATACTAGGTAAGCCGGCAGTTAATACAGAATGGCAAGTTATCATTGTTTACCGTGGTCATCACTGTCCTCTTTGTACAAAATATCTCAATCAAATAGAGACCTATAGAAAAAGACTGTTAGAGAATAAAGTTGATCTAGTTGCTGTATCTGCTGATAGTAGAGAGCAGTTAGAAGATCATCTAAAAAATCTAGATATTGGTTTTCCTATTTATTATGGATTAACACAAGTGCAAATGGAAAGCTTAGGATTATATATTTCTGAACCAAGATCAGCCCAAGAAACAGATCATAACTTTGCAGAGCCAGGATTATTTGTTGTTAATGAGAAAAATCTTTTACATGTTGTTGATATTTCAAACAACCCCTTTGTTCGTCCTGAGCTGGAGGCATTAGTTTCTGGGTTAGAGTGGATTAGAGACCCTAAAAATAACTATCCTCTACGAGGAACATCCAGCTATTAGCAAAACCCCTATAGATATACTTAAAACATCTAAATTTTTCAAAATAAATTAAAATAATATTTACTAATCTAAATACATCTTTTTAATTTCTGATAGAATAAATCAAATACAAAAACTCAAATTTATAGATAAGAATATGGAAAAAGTAAGTTTTAAATCTCACGATTCAAATATTGCGGCTTTACTATACAAGCCTGAAAACTTTAGCGGAAATAGCAAATACCCAGCAATAGTTCTTTGCCATGGTTTTGCTGGTTTTAAAGAAGTGCTACTTCCGGCATATGCTGAAGCTTTTGCTAAAGCAGGATATGTAGTTCTTAACTTTGACTATAGAGGGTTTGGTGAAAGTGAAGGTGAAAGAGGTAGATTGGTACCAAAATTACAAATAGAAGATATAAACTCAGCGATAGACTATGTTACTAGCTTAGACTTCGTTGACTCTAGTAAGATCGGACTATGGGGAACTTCATATGGTGGCGCAAATGCTATCACTGCAGCAGCTCAAAATGATCTAGTTAAATGTCTATCTGTGCAACTAACTTTTGCTAATGGTGAAAGAGTAATCACAGGAGAGATGTCTGCTGAAGAGAAAGAAAAGTTCTTTGGTATGATCGATAAAATGTTAGCTAAGAAGGAAAAAACAGGTAAAGAGATGATGGTTCCTTTACACAAAGTTCTAACCGATGAGCAGTCAATCGGATTTTATGAAAGATATAGTAAAGAGTATGATGCTTTTGATATTAAGATTCCATTCCTTACAGTTAATGAAACTATCTCACACAAGCCTGAAAACTATATAGGTGACTTAAAGATACCTGTATTAATAGTTGCTTCAGATACAGATTCTGTAAACCCTGTAGAAGAGTCTCATATCCTATATGAAAAAGCTAATGATCCTAAAGAGCTTATGGTTCTAGAAGGTGTTAGCCACTATGAATGCTATGAAGGCGAACCATTACAGCAAATACTTACTAAACAAACAGCTTGGTTTGATAAGTATATTAAATAATTTCTGTTTTCTTAGTTTTTATTGAAATTCTAAAGTAAGTTTAGAATAACTCATTATTCTTTCAAAAAACTCTTCAAATGATCTAAAAACCAAGTGTATCTAATAGGTAGATCTTTATATTTTTTATATAAAACATATATGCTCTCATATGTCGGAACTTCTAAATCTAGAATTTTCAACTTATCAGAATATTCTAAGTTCTCTACTGTAAATCTAGGCAATATCGTAAAGCCTAGACCTAGAGACACCGGTAATAAAATTTGACTGAGCTGATTAACATAACCAGTTTCTCTAACACCTTTTAAACTGCTATGAGATCTGTTGTTATTTTTAAATATTTTCTTAAGGTAATATAGCCCATCTGGATGATTAATAAATCCTGTATTTATAATGTCTTCTAAAGATTTCTGTTGTTGTCTTTTTGAGATCACTACTACAAGTTCTTGGGCACCCACCTTTAATTCTGTAAACTGTTCTGAGTCTTGTTTATTTGTCACTATACCAATATCAATTTCATTAGAATTGAGCATCTCAAATATCTTTTTATTAGGGGCTGACTCCAAAGATATTCTAAGATCTTGATGTTTAGATTGATACTCAAGAAAAGGCTTATATATCTGTATTAAAATACTTCCTGAGCAGCCAAATTTACACTCTCCTTCATAAGGGTAGTCATGGCCTATTTCTAATACTAACTCTTGTTCTCTATCTCTTATATCTACAGCATATTTATAAAGTAGATGCCCTGCTTGAGTTAACTCAAATTTTTTACCAGTATTATTTATGATTGTTTTGCCGATACTTTGCTCGAGTTTGTTTATATGTTGGCTAACTCCTGATTGAGTCATATTTAGAAGTTTCGCAGTTTTTGTATAGTGACCAACCTCAACTAAATTTAAGAAAGTATTGAGAAACTTACCATTAATCATTTTTTGTAATTAAAACAATCATTTTTAATAATTTTACATTATAACATATAAGAAATATAATCATCACATAAATTAAAGAATCTAATAAAAAGGAAGAAACAATGCAAAACACATACCCAAGAAATTTCTCACACATTGGAATATCTGTACCAGATCTTGAAGCAGCTGTTAAATTTTATACTGAAGTTTTAGGCTGGTATACGATTATGAAACCAACTGAAATCGTTGAAGATGATAGTGCTATTGGAGAAATGTGTACTGATGTTTTTGGCGCAGGCTGGGGATCATTTAGAATAGCTCATTTATCTACTGGTGATCGTATTGGAGTTGAGTTATTTGAGTTCAAAAATCAAGAAAATCCAGAAAATAACTTTGAATACTGGAAAACAGGTATTTTCCACTTCTGTGTCCAAGATCCTGATGTTGAAGGATTAGCTCAAAAAATAGTTGATGCTGGTGGTAAACGTAGAATGGCTAAACCTAGATTTTATTATCCTGGTGAAAAACCATATAGAATGATCTATATGGAAGACCCATTTGGAAATATCTTAGAAATCTATAGCCATAGTTATGAATTACACTACTCTGCTGGTGCGTATAACTAAGATATATTTTAAAAACCTCTTATCACACTCTATAGCATTGGCGATTATTAACCTTAACTTAAACACTATGATCAATTTGTCGAGTGACATATCTCTTTTGTAAAAACTCTACTTAGAAAAAAATATTTACAAGTTTTACAGCTAAGCTTTTACTATAATATCGATGAATATTATAAAACTTAGAATCTTTTAATTTATAGCTGATATGGACCGTACAATAAAGTCTCAAATAGTCCTACTATACTGCTGCCAACTTATAGTTATTGTAGCAATGGAAATGTGTAACCCATTTCTACCTATTTATTTGCGTTCTCTTAGCAACTACGGATTATTACATGCTGGTACATGGAGTATTCTTGCATATACCCTACCTTTGGTTTCAGCAATAATATTCTCTCCAATTTGGGGTAAATATGCCGATAAGTTTGGCTATAAGACTATGATCCTCAGAGCTGCAGCGGCTTTAGCAGTTATTCAAATATTGATATATGCTACTGATAATATACTCGTATTTACAACTCTTAGATTTATTCAAGGGGCTATTGCAGGGTATTTACTAGCCTCACAAAGCTATGCTGTAATTATCGTATCAAAAGAGTATCGTAGTAGAGTGCTAGCTTGGTTGCAATCCTCAACAGCTGTAGGTATCGCCCTAGGACCATTATTAGGAGGCTTTTTAGCAAGCATTTTTAATTATAATAATGTTTTTTTGATTAGCTCTTTAATGACTAGTTTTACATTTTTATTACTCTTATTTAAGCTCAAAAAAATTACTCCTACTTACTTCCCTAAAGCTAAGCATAAAGAAGATACACAGCTTCAAAAGCAAAATAATAAGCTAGGATACCTTTACTTTAGTGTAATATTTCTGAGTATTTTTTTATTCCAAACTGCAAAGTTTCTACCGCTATCTTTCTTTGCTACCTATGCTAAAGACTACTTTAGTGGAAATCCTATGATTATAGGAGCAATATATTCAGCACCTGCTTTTAGCTTACTATTTATCTCTGCACCATTAGGGCATTTTTTTGATAAATTACTAAAGAAAAATAATCAAAAATACTATTTTGCTAGTGGTTATTTTATAGTTATATTTACTCTCGCTGTAATAGCTATCTTCGTACATACTACAACCCATAACATCTATGAGATAATAATAGCCAGACTTATACTAGGCGTAGCATTCGCCGGTACCTTACCTTGCTTGTTTAGCCTCGCTTGTAGAGTTAAGGATAATAGTTTTGGCTATATTATAGGATATTGTAACTCTCTTTCTAAGTTTGGTAGCCTTACAGGGATTTTTGCTGGGGGAATAATATTTCAGTTATCTAATCTACAAACAGCATTTTATATTGCTAGTTTTTTATATTTTAGTCTAGTAGTCGTAAAGATATGTTTGTTTTATGTATTTAACCCAATAGTTTCTAATAATCAAAGCAAAGAGTTACGTAACATTTAATATACTTACATTTATAGCTATATTTCGTATGCTAATGCAGTTGTTGTAATTGTTGTTATCGGTAGCTTACCTGGTAAGCTTACATTAGTACCATTTAGTTGAAACTGAAGCTGGAGACTCAAATTTTTATATAATTTAGCGGATAATATAGTATTACTCTGATAGATAAATACATTAGGATTGACAGTATTATTATTTTGATAAGCATAGTTAACTATAAAATCTTCTTTAAAGTTTGAATCTTTTGTAAAGTTCCATACATATTGCACCCCTGATTGCGCACCAAAACCATTAGTAAATTGACCAGTGCTGTTAAGTTGGCTTTGTGTTAAGCTGGGTCCTGCTGTTACATTTAATGACATATTATCATTTTTATACAAAATTCTCTTATAACCTGCAGATTCCATAAAGACATAATTAAATACGTCTAACTCATCACGTAGTACATTTAAGTTACCATATACCCCATTTCTCTTATCATAATCCCATGAACTTTTTGCACTTAGCTGTGCCCTATTTACTCGAATTCCTGATTTATCAGAAACAGTATCATCATGACTATATAAGTAATTAAAGAGTAAATTATTTTGCCACTGCTCTGATGGATTATAGTTAATATTTATTCCAACATTTAGGTTTGTAGTAGCACTATTACCTGTAACAATACTTCCACCAAAACCTATAGATGTACCTTTCCAAGGGCTAGTATCTTTCTTATCCTCTTTTTTAGTATCTTTTAAAATTTCTTGCTTAGATTTAGAAGGTACTTCTTCTTTCTTTTCAGCGTTATCTTTTAGATTAGTTTGAGTGGCTTTTTTAGGCTCTACTTTTTCTTCTACATTATCTTTTGTTGCAGGAGTAGTTTTATCTTGCTCTTTTTTAGCAGTATCATCTGGTTGCTCTGCTAACTTTTTATATTTTTCAGCGAGCTTTTTATACTCTAAATATTTCTGCATAGCCTCTTGTTTTGTGATCGCTTCTAATGGCGTAGAAAAACATAAAAATGCAAAAAGCACTATAATGAATTTCTTAAAATTACCACCTTGCATTGAGTACCCATTTCAGAGATAAAAAGATCATTTATAGTAGGGTAACATATTTTATAAAAACGCCAATAGATTTGAGAGCTAGCAGTTTAAATAATTATAATCTAATGATTCTGTAGTCACAGGTCATTGATCTATCGGTCGTTTAGATTGAAATAAGACAAGCACACTGTGCTGTGTTCACTACAATAAATTTATTAATTTGTACTCATTAGCAATTAAATTCGAAGTGCTGTCATGAAAGCATATAGATTTGAATAAAATCTAATCAATAACATCCAAAATATTATCTAAAGTTAGATTAAATTCTCCACTACTAATAACTTCTTGCAAAACTTTACTTAAAGTATCAATCCCAAAATATTTTTTAATAATATATGCAGATAAATATATTGCGGATAAACACCCTCCGCATGAAACTATATTGTTATTTATAGATATAGGCTTATTTACAATCTCATAACCTTTGCTTCTTAATTTTTCTGCAGTTTTAATATCTGTAGAAACAGCTAAACCTTTTAAAAGACCTAACTTCTCCAAAAACAATGCTCCTGAACATTGAGAGCAGATTAGTTGATTCTTAAAAGATATATTTTTCTTTAGTTTAGAAATTATTTGTTCATTCTCTACTAATTTATTAGTATTACTAGAACTTCCAAATATAACGACATCATCATTAATAATTTCAGAAATATTTTTATCAGTTGTTATTTTTAGTCCATTCATTGATGTAATGTCATTAGAATCACTCACTATAGAGACATTAACAAATGGATAGTACCTCTTTAACCTTGATAAGATATGAAAAGAGATAAAAGAATCAATTTCATTAAACTTATCAAAAGTACATATTGATATATTCACAATCTTTACTTATTTTATTTTCATAATTTAAGCTCTCTTTGCTTATAACGTTAGTTCTTTTTTTGTTGCTCTATGTATATTTTCATTTGCTCAAATATACTATATTTTTTGTTAATCTCTCCTTCTTTCTGAGACTCAAAAAATTTAGGTGTAATATCAAACCGGTAAGCAATATAGCGTTGAGTAGAGTTTGTAAAGTTTACATATACATTAATAATACCTTTATGATTGATAACCATAAATTTAGCAATAGTAACATCCCTACTAATACTGCTGTAAGGACCATTATAATAACTTCCTAAAAGCTGATATAAATCTCCCATCTTGTAAGGAGTATGTGTTTTTTTTAACCATAACTGTAATGTTTTGTTACGACCAGCTGTTGTAAATGGAATTTTTATATTTTGCTTTTTAAGAAGCTTTAAGTTGTAATAATTCGTATTCCAAACAACTCCGTTACTAATAACTTTCTCTGCATACATGTCATGTGCACCTACTTGAAAACTCGCAACCTGTGTCGAATCACTAAGCGTATAATTTGCTAGTTCACTATTACCAAAAAGAGATTGAGCATGTTCTTGAACATCTTTAATCGTTTTATACTTCATTAAAATTGTTTTTATTGTATTAGCAACATCATTATCTATATTTTTATCTTTATTTGGACGACTCGATTCGTCATTCATTGTGATAGCCAAACCATACTGATTTATACCGCTTGAGATATAAGGCATATTATTTTTAGTCTTTCCATAAACTAAAGCAATATAACTATATCCTTGCTTTGGCTTAACAACTTTAAGTTGCTCATACTCAAAAGGACTAGCATCTCTATTCTTTGCTAATAAAGTCCCTCCACCTTCAACCATTTTTCCTGAAGCTGCAATTGCTGTACAAGCATAAGCAGAATGCGATAGAAATCCTACTAAGACTAATGAATAAAAATATTTTTTAATTGCTTTTATCATATTATCTAGTTTATATAATGCTATTACATAATAGCTTATATAGATATCCTAATAAATTTTAGTAATTTTATAGCAATAAAATTCAAATAAAATCTAATGATAAAAAGGCTGTTTGAACAAAGTGCTTAATAAAAACATATCACTAAAACTTACTAGCAAATAGTGAAAGTTTAGAAATTCCTCTGGCTAAAATTAAAACTCATGATTAAACTCTAAACACTGTCCTCTTTGATCGCTAACAACTTTGCCTTTATGATATTTCACTACACCATTTACAATTGTAGTCTGAACCTTTGATTGGAAAGTAACATTGTTAAACGGAGTCCAACCACACTTATAATGACAACATTCATCTGTCACAGTATGCGGATCATTAAGATCTACTAATACTAAATCAGCGTGATATCCTTCACGGATAAAGCCACGATCTTTTACTTTATAAACTATAGCAGGAGCATGAGCTGTCTTTTGCACAACTTGCTCTAAAGTTAAGAAACCTTTGTGATAGTGCTCTAGAACTAAGATAAGAGCCTGCTCAACAAGTGGCATACCGGCTGGAGCTTTAAAGTAAGTACCTTGTTTTTCTTCCCAAGTATGTGGCGCATGATCTGTAGCAATTACATCAATAGTATTATTTGCTACACACTCTAGTAGTTTCAAACGGTCACTTTCTTCTTTAACCGCTGGATTACATTTAATACGCGAGCCTTTATCAGCATAATCTTTACGTGAGAAGAATAAATGATGAGCACAAACCTCTGCTGTGATACGCTTTTCTTCAAGAGGAATAGTATTATCAAAATGTACCATCTCTTCAGCTGTAGTTAGATGTAATACATGTAATCTTGAGTTATATTTCTTTGCTAAACCTACTGCAAGCTCAGATGATTTAAAACAAGCCTCACGTGAACGAATCTCTGGATGTAAATCCATTGGTACATCTTCACCATATTTTTCACGTGCTTTGTTTTCATTTTCTGTAATCATTGGCGTATTTTCACAATGCGTTACAATAAGTAATGGACTATCTTTGAAGAAACCTTCTAAAGTTTCAGGATTGTTCACTAGCATATTACCAGTTGAAGCGCCCATAAAGATTTTGATAGCACAAGCATCATTTGGTTTTAGGCGTTTTAACTCTTCAACATTATCATTTGTTGCACCTAGATAAAAAGCATAGTTTGCATGCGATCTAGCCGCAGCACGCTCTTTTTTTTCATCTAAACGCTCAACTACTGTAGTAGCTGGATTTACATTTGGCATCTCCATATATGATGTGATACCGCCCATCACCGCAGCACGAGATTCTGACTCGATATCTCCCTTATGCATAAGTCCAGGCTCTCTAAAATGCACCTGATCATCTATCATCCCTGGCAGTAGATGAAGGCCTATCGCATCAATAATTTTATCTGCTGCTTTATCTATATTTGCAGCAACTTGAGCTATCTTGCCATTCTCTACTAAGACATCTGACTTAAACGTTTTCCCCTCATTTATAACTGTAGCATTTTTGATAAGTAAGCTTTGATTTTGCATTTTTTCCTCCTTTACAATCTACGAAAATTATAATAAACCATATTTAAAATCACCAGGTTTAAAACTAATATTTGCTCTATATCCATGTTAACATGTCTAGTTAGCCAATAACTTCAAATCATAAGCAAATGGATAAAATAGATACTAATAACAACCAGTACTGGCTAGATAGATGGCAAAATAATGATGTCGAAAACTTCTGTCAAGAATCTCCAAATGAGTTTTTAGTTAAGCATTTTTCTAAGCTTCAAATAACTAGTTCATCAACTTGTTTTATGCCAATGTGTGGCAAAAGTATAGATATATTATTTTTCCTCTCAAAAGGAGTTAAAGTGGTAGGTGTTGAGTTATCAGAAAAAGCGGTTATCTCATTTTTTACAGAAAATCGCATCAAATATGAAGTTATCGAAGAAAAAGACTATAAATATTATAAAGGTGAAGATGTTGTAATATATGTGTCTGATATTTTTAATTTACCTGAAATACTTAAAAACTTACCTAGTTTTGATATTTGGTATGATAGAGGTGCATATATTGCCTTACCTCCTGAGTTAAGAGAAAGATATGCAAAGATGATGCAAGAGACATGCTCAGATAAAACACAAATATTACTTCTAGTGATGGAGCATGATAAAGAGGCTCAAACACCGCCATTTAGTGTCTCTCAAGATGAGCTAGGTAAAAACTTCTCCCCAAATATAAACTTTGGGTTAATTGATAGTCAGTCAAGAGATACTATTCCAGACTATAGAAAAGCCGAGGGAATGACTTTTCAATATTATAAAACTTATATAAGAGAATAAAAATTTAGCTATTTCATGTAGTGACAGATCTGTCAGCTGTTTAGTATAGCTATAAAAAATAGCACACTGTGCTATCACTACAATAAACTATAGATAATTAGCTTTTAATTTGAATTTCTACTTTTGAAACTTCTTATTGATATTCTGCATATATTCTTCTAATGCTACTAAAGTACAGCTGTCATCTTTATTCATAATTGGTAATTTAACATATTTGCCATCATATCTAAGCTTAACTGTATAGTTCTTAGCGTCTTTGTATAGTTCAAACTGTAAATTACTTGCATAGCCTGGAGCTTTTTCTAAAGGTACTCCTAAAGTTCCCATAATCTCAAGTAACGTTAAATCATGACCTGAATAATAAGTCATCTTATATTTTGATTTACCTACAGCAGCTTTATCTAGATCACTAATTATTCTATTAGTAATCTTACCACCCATAATATAAGAAACTTTTTGTGACTTAAACTGTTGCGCTAAGCCCCAACTTGTTAAAGCAATTATCTTATTAGCATCTTTTTGAGATAGACCTTTTGGTAGAGGTTTATCATGAGCCTTAGCAACAATCAGAACATCTCCTATTACTAAGATATCATCTAAGCCTGATATTTTATTACCTAATATTTTTTGCCATTTTGCAAAATCAGGTGCAACTTCTTTAGTCTTGTTCTGCCAAGCTGGTGAGTTATAAACATACTTTTTTAATACCGCTAAGTATTTTGGATAAGGAAATTGAAGAAGCTTTGAGTCTGCTGTTAGAGTCATTATAGGTACTAGTTGAACTCTATCTTTGATAGCTGCCTTACCATTACCTAAAACTGGACCAGTCCCAGGAGGATAAAGACCCATTAGTAAGCTTTGTGCACTTTCAACCGTTCTATTTGTATGACTTGATAATACCGAGATACTTTGGTTTTGGTAGTTTTTGGGCAAAAGTTTAAATTGCTCAACATATCTCTTTCTTAACTGTTTACCTAAATTATATTCTTGATTCATGCCTATTGGTGTAAGCTCTGATAAAGAAGTACCCCAATCATAGTTAGCGTTTTTGATATTCGCAAAAGGAGCTCTATCACCATGACGAGTCACCAACGATACAAAAACTAGTTTACCTTGAGAGTATGCTACAGGGATTAATAGCACGAATAATGTAATTGCTGTGACAATTCTTTTCATTTGTTTTATTACCTATCATATTTAATTTGCATAATATTAGCATTTTTGAAACATAAAGTCAGAATCAACTTATACAGTTCTCTAAAAACATTGAAAATAAAGGATTCTGCTAGATAATTTACTGTTCTTTGTACAGGGTTTTAGCAGCATAAATCTTAAGGGATAAAAATTAATTCTAATATAAAAACGGCTTTAAAACTACCCTAAAAACTAATTTATGCAAAAGTTAAAAAAACACTCTTTACATCTAGTAATCGAATGCCTAGAATACTTTCAATTTGTCTATTAACTTTATAAGAAGTAAATGATAAAAAAATTTTTCAGACACTTTTTTTCTTTAATTCTCACTCATCACAGTAAGGTTGTTTTATGATATTAGCTAATGATATGACTAATGCGATATTGGTTTTCCCAGATGGTACTTATTACCTAGGAAGATCAATAGGTGTTCGTGGTTGGACTGACGGCGAAATTTGTTTTAACACGTCAATGACAGGCTACCAAGAGACTCTAACAGATCCATCATACGCGGGACAAATTATCACATTTACCTTCCCTCATATAGGTAATGTTGGGATAAATAATGAAGATAACGAGTCACTAGGCGTATTTGCCAAGGGCCTAATTGTTAGAGAAAACCTAACTAGCCCATCAAACTTTAGATCAAAAAAGCATATTGATACATGGCTTAAAAACAGAAACATCGTTGGTATATGTGGTGTTGATACTCGTGCAATCGTACGTAAAGTACGTAAAGAAGGTGCTGTAAGGGTTGCTATACTATCTGTAAAACCTGGTGAGTTTCTTGATGCAAACTATGTCAGATCAAGAATCAAAAACAAATCAAACCTTAGTGGTAGAGACTTAGCGATAAGTGTTACAACAAATAGAGAGTACGATTGGAATGAGCATACTTTCTCACTAGGACAAAGAGTTTATAAACATCAAGAAAGCTATAAATACAGCGTTGTAGTTATAGACTATGGTGTTAAGTACAACATTCTAAGGAACCTTGTAGATGCTGGATTTAAAGTAACTGTAGTGCCAGCTGATAGTACTTATGAAGATATTATGAAGCATAATCCTGATGGTGTATTTTTATCAAATGGTCCTGGAGATCCATTTGCGACTTCTGACTATACTATGCCTGTTATCAAAAAACTCCTAGAAGATAAAATGCCAATATTTGGTATCTGTCTAGGCAACCAGCTACTAGCTCTAGCGGCGGGTCTAAAGACTAAAAAAATGCATAAAGGTCATCGCGGCGTAAACCAACCTGTACTTGATGCAAATACTAAAAAAGTACTTATCACAAGCCAAAACCATGGTTTCGTAGTATGTGATGATGTAGTTCCAGACAATATCCAAATTCATATGAGCTCATTATTTGATGGTACTGTTGAGGGTCTGAGATTTACAGATAGACCTGCTTTTGCAGTGCAATATCACCCAGAGAGCTCTCCTGGACCTCACGACTGTAAGTATTTATTCAATGAATTTGCTGAAATGATAGCAGAAAGTAAAAAAGGGAATTAGTAAGATGCCAAAGAGAACAGATATAAAAAGTATTTTGGTTTTAGGTGCTGGACCGATTGTTATTGGTCAAGCTTGTGAATTTGATTACTCAGGAACTCAAGCATGTAAAGTGCTAAAAGAAGATGGCTATACAGTATTTCTAGTCAACTCAAACCCTGCAACAATCATGACCGACCCTACAACAGCCGATAAGATTTTTATTGAACCAATCTCAGTTGAAAGTGTTGGTAAAATTATAGCTAGAGAGAAGCCTGATGCTATATTACCTACAGTTGGTGGGCAAACAGCTCTTAACTGCGCTTTGGAATTAGATAAAGCTGGTATTCTAGAAAAGTATAATGTTGAAATGCTTGGGGCAAAAGCTGACTCTATTGATAAAGCAGAAAATAGAGAAAGATTTAACAAAGCAATGGCAAAGATTGGCTTAGAAGTACCAAAAAATGTCGTTGTACAATCTATGGAGCAAGCGTATAAAGCTCTAGAGGATATTGGTTTACCTGCAATTATTAGACCATCATTTACTCTTGGTGGTAGTGGTGGTGGTATCGCTAATACTAGACAAGAGTTTGAAGCAATTGTGAAAAATGGTCTAAGCCTATCTCCAACTAATGAAGTACTAATTGATGAGTCTATCCTTGGTTGGAAAGAGTACGAAATGGAAGTAATCCGCGATAAAGCTGATAACTCAATCATCGTATGTTCAATAGAAAATATTGACCCTATGGGAATCCATACTGGTGATAGTATCACAGTAGCACCAGCTTTAACTTTGACAGATAAAGAATACCAAATAATGCGTGATGCTTCGATTTCTGTACTTAGAGAGATCGGAGTAGAAACTGGTGGTTCAAATGTACAGTTTGCCGTAAACCCTAAAGATGGTAAGTTAGTAGTTATTGAGATGAATCCTAGAGTATCTAGATCATCAGCATTAGCATCAAAAGCTACTGGTTACCCTATTGCAAAAGTAGCTGCTAGATTAGCAGTTGGCTATACTCTTGATGAAATTGATAATGATATTACAAAGGTTACACCTGCTTCATTTGAGCCAACTATTGACTATATAGTTACAAAGATCCCTCGCTTTACATTCGAAAAATTCCCAACAACTAAAGCTAACCTATCTTCACAAATGAAATCTGTTGGTGAAGCTATGGCAATCGGTAGATCATTCTCTGAGAGCTTACAAAAAGCTCTAGTATCTCTTGAGACTGGCCTAACAGGTTTAGATCAAGTTGAAATCCCAGGCTATGATGAAGAGAAATCTTTCTATCAAAATAAAGCTGTGATTCTAGAGTCACTAAAAGAGCTATCTCCTATGCGTATCTTAAGAGTTGCTCAAGCTCTTAGATATGGAATCAGTGAAAAAGATATTCATGATGCTTGTAAGATAGACCCTTGGTTTATCGAGCAAATTGCAAATATTGTTGCTGCAGAAGAGACTCTTAAAAAATCTGGCTTACCAAATAGTAAAGAAGAATTTTCATACTACAAAAATATTGGTTTCTCAGATGCTAAAATTGCTGAGATTGTCGGCAGAACCGAGAGATATATTAGAAACTTTAGATTTGGTAAAGAAATCTACCCTACTTTTAAACGTGTAGATACTTGTGCGGCTGAATTTGAGTCAAAATCTTCTTATTTATACTCAACTTATGAACACTACTGCTACGAAGAGATTGTACGTGATTGCGAGTCTGATATATCAGATAACAAAAAAGTTATAATTTTAGGTGGTGGTCCAAACCGTATTGGTCAAGGTATCGAGTTTGATTATGCTTGTGTTCATGCAGCAAAATCGCTTAAAGAAGAAGGTATCGAGACAATCATGATCAACTGTAACCCAGAGACAGTTTCTACAGATTATGATACTTCTGATAAATTATACTTTGAACCTCTATGTGCTGAGAATGTTTTAAACATTATCAAAAATGAGATGCGTAAAGGTGAAGTACTTGGTGTAATCGTACAGTTCGGTGGCCAAACCCCACTAAAACTAGTATCTGCTCTTCATGAAAATAATATCCCAATACTAGGTACAGACCCTGATAAAATCGACCTAGCAGAGGATAGAGAAAGATTTAAAGAACTACTAGATAACGTTGGCCTAAAACAACCTCTAAACACTATTGCATATACTATTAATGAGCTAAAGAAAAATATTAGCAAAGTTGGCTATCCTGTAGTTGTCAGACCATCTAATGTACTCGGTGGTAGAGCTATGGAAATTGTCCACTCTCAAGAAGAGCTAAACTCTTATATTAATAAAAATGCTAAATGTATTCTTGAAGGGCCTATCTTGATTGATAAATTCCTAGAAAATGCCATTGAACTAGATGTTGATGCTCTTGCTGATGGTGGCGATCGTGTATTTGTGGCAGGGATTATGGAGCATATTGAAGAGGCAGGTATTCACTCAGGAGATTCTGCTTGCTCCATACCAACTAGATCACTTAGAGATGAGCAAATTGAAGAAGTCAAACAAGCAACTATCAAACTAGCTAGAGAATTAGATGTAATAGGTTTAATGAATGTTCAGTTTGCTTATCAAAATGATGAACTTTTTGTGATCGAGGTAAACCCTAGAGCTTCAAGAACAGTACCATTTGTTGCAAAAGCTACAGGTAATAGTATTGCAAATATTGCTACTAAACTTATGATTGGTAAAAAGCTTTCTGACTTTATATTAAATAACCCAATACCAAGACACTTCTCTGTAAAAGAAGCTGTATTTCCATTTGGTAGGTTTGAAGATGTAGATTGCTACTTAGGTCCTGAGATGAAATCTACAGGTGAAGCAATGGGAATGGATAGAACTTTTGGTGTAGCATTCTACAAAGCCCAAGAAATGGCTTTTAATAAGCTTCCTCTAAAAGGAAATATCCTAATATCTGTAAGTGACGCAGATAAGCCTAAGATAGTTCAACCTGTTAAGGATCTTATTGAACTAGGCTTTAATATCTTTGCTACAAAAGGTACAGAACGCTTCTTAAGAGAAAATGGTATTGAGTGTAAATTCTTTGATAAGGCTTCTGATAATATTGGTAATGATCAAGTACATAGTACTGTCAATGCTATCGAAGATGGTGAGGTTGATCTACTTGTTAACACTTCTGTTAGACAAGAATTAAATATCAGTTTAGCTCTAAGAAGATCGGCTATTATGAGTAGAGTTCCTTATGTAACAACAGCTGGTGCTTTTGAAGCTTTTGCAGCTGCAGCAAAAGATATGAAAGCTATTGATAACTCCTTTAGTGTTAAAACTGTAAAAGAGTGGATTAATAGCTAATTATACACATAGTATAATTGTCATACCTGCGCAGGCAGGTATCTGTCTAATATTTCTGAGATTCCCTCCTTCGAGGGAATGACAAGCTTCAATGGAGATTACAAATGCTATCATTTAAAAAACTTCTACGCGGCGATCAAATAGATAAAAATGATCTATCAAACCTTTTTCACCAAGCTGATATCTATAAAGATAAATTAGCTAAATCAGAGCCTATAAAAGATCTAGAGAACAAGGTTTTAGCTTCTTTATTCTTTGAGCCAAGTACTAGGACTAGATTCTCATTTGAATCAGCTATGAACAGACTTGGAGGAAAAGTTATCTCTCTAGAAAATGGCTCTTCAAGTTCTACTCAAAAAGGTGAAACTCTTGATGATACAGGTAGAATGATGGATCAATACGCAGATATTATAGTTATGCGTCACCCTAAACCTCATAGTGTCGAAGAATTTTCTAAATATGTAGAGTCTCCTGTTATAAATGCTGGTGATGGCGATAATGAGCACCCTACTCAATCTCTAGTTGATTTATATACTATTTATTCTGAGAAAGGCTCTCTCGATAATCTAAAGATAGGTTTTATTGGTGATCTAAAATATGGTCGTACTGTTCATTCTTTGACAAATATCCTTGCTAAGTATAATGCTTCGTTTAAGTTCATATCCTCAAAAGAATTACAAATACCTGAAAAACTTAGAGATTTTATAAAAGAGAATGGTAACTCTTTTACTGAACTAGAAGAGGTAAGCGCTGAAGCGCTAAAAGATTTAGATGTGCTTTATGTAACAAGAGTACAGAGAGAAAGATTTCCTAATGAAGAAAGCTACCTAAAAAATAAAGATCTTTGCTATCTTGATAGAAAACATATATCAACAGAAAGTAATTTTATAATCCTTCATCCCCTACCAAGAGTTGATGAAATGGACAGATCTATAGATGAGCTTAGTTGTTCAAAGTACTTTGAACAGGTTAGATATAGTATACCTATTAGAATGTCTTTACTTTATTCATTGTTAAAATCTCAAAAATAATTCTTCATTTTTTCATCTATATTTTGACAAAAATCTGACTTTACATTAAAGTCTATTAACTATTTTTTTAATTATTAGTATAAGTTTCTATAACTTTTATTAAGCTTAGTATGAAAAGAAATGAAGACTTAATGTGGTCACTTAGCTTATTTGGTACAGCTATTGGCGCAGGTGTATTATTTTTACCTATCCAAACAGGTATCTCAGGAATAGTTCCGGTTTGTATTGTTTTACTCTTTATATTTCCTATGGTTTTTTTATCTCATAGAGCTCTATGTAGATTTGTAATATCAAACCCAAATACAAGCTCGGATATAACTGTAGTCGCTGATGATTATTTTGGTAAGATTGGAGGAATATTTTTCAATATTTTATACCTTTTCGCAATACTACCTATATTACTTGTTTATAGTGTTGGTATTACAAACACACTTGCAAACTTTTACTCACACCAAATACACTGTGAAGTTCCTAACCGACTTCTCTTAAGCTTTTTAACTATCATAGTTCTTGTATTTATTATTAATTTTGGTCAAAAGCTTATTATTAGAGTTATGAGCTTTTTGGTTTTTCCATTTATTTTTGCCTTAATAGCTCTATCTCTATGGATGATACCTTATTGGAATTTTTCTATAATCTATACTAGCTTTGAGCATAATCACTCTTTTTCAGGAGTTATATTAGCTATTTGGATAATTATGCCCGTGCTTATTTTTTCTTTTAATCATTCACCAATTATTTCTTCATTAGCTGTCTATACAAAGAAAAAATATAAGCAAAATGCTGATGGTAAAGCTTCAAAGATTATTGCTTACAGTAATGTTTTAATGATTGTTACAGTAGTGATATTTGTCTTTAGTTCAATGCTAACACTAAGACCTGATGACCTAGAATTAGCAAAACAACAAAATATTTCTATCCTTTCATTTTTAGCAGACCATTTTAATAATCCTTTATTAAAATACATAGCTCCTTTAATAGCTCTAATTGCTATGAGTAAATCATTCTTTGGTCACTACTTAGGCTCAAAAGAAGGTATAGATGGTATAGTTTGCAAAATAACAAAAAATAGAATAAAAGAAGAAAATATAAAACCTATAACTCTTACGGTTGTATTTTTACTATGTTGGCTTGTGGCGTATTTAAACCCTAATATCTTAGATATGATCTCTAGTATCGGCGGTCTTGTGCTAGCTGTTATATTATTTATTATGCCTATATATAGTATCTATCAAATCAAATACCTAAAAACATACAAAAATCTAATTGCTGATATATTTATCCTAGCTGTGGGAGTTATCGCTCTTTCGTCAGCTATCTACGTTTTATTCTAATTAATCATATAAATTTGACATTTAGCCAAATAAGAGATAAATTGTATCCACCCTAATGGGGGCGAATATGGTTTCGACATGAATGTCAAAATCTAAGGTGCATGCCGAGGAAGTACCGTAACCTCGTTAATAACAGTACAAATGCCGATAATAACTGGCAATAAAAAAGCAAACCGCGTAGCGGCTAACGACAGCAACTTTGCTGCTGTTGCTAAAGCTGCCTAGTCTAGCTTAAGAACCTAGATGCGCACGGATATGATAGTCTTTCTTATGACACTATCTTTACATCCGTTCATATTCCGCATAAGACGGTCTTTGCTTTTTGTCTGGAAGTTCAGGCTGTATTTAACAGACTCGCTAACTATTACCCTGGCTAATTGGGGAATAGCTAAGCTAAACTTAAATAGATTAGCCTAAGCATGTAGATCCAAGGACGGAGAGTTTGTGGACGCGGGTTCAAATCCCGCCGCCTCCACCAATTATTATTTTCAAACAAATTATTACCTCAATATATTATTATTTAAGATTAGCATATATATTCAAAATGGGTAATACATATGCCATAAAGTTCTTGCTTTAACCATTATTTATAAATAGTATTTCAATACACTATATCGCATAATGGTTTAGGAAAATCCTTGTGATGAAAAAAACTAAAATATTAATCTATTTGTTAGCATTGTTGTCTATGCTAACTGTTAATATATACTTGCCTGCAATACCCTCATTACAAGCAAGCTTTATAACAACAAAAGCTTATATGGGTATGACTATCAGCTTATATATGTTAGGACTTGCTATTGGTATTCCAATATATGGTGCACTATCAGATCATATTAATCCAAAAAAAATACTAAGCTTAGGAATTATTATCTATATCTTAGCAAGCATCATAGCAACTTTCTCAACTAATATTCATATATTTGTAGTAGCTCGACTACTACAAGGTTTAAGTGCCGCATGCGCTCTTTCATTATGGCAATTACTTACATTTATTTTTTTTGAGAAAAAAGCAAAGCATCTAATAAATACAGGTTTTATAATAATTGGCTCAATGCCAGCATTAGCACCTCTTGTTGGTGGAGTGTTAATGTCTTATACATCTTGGCATGGTATTTTTATATTTCTAGCAATCCTAGCTTTAGTAATGCTTGTTTTAGCTATACAGTTAAAACTTCCACCAAGTGTTCTTTTAAAAAACAAGCAGCACCATGAACGTCATATTATTATATCTATATTGGAACAATACAGACATATATTTAGTGATATTAGATTTTTATTATTAGCTTTCGCTAGCTCGTTTATATATATGTCGGCCCCAACTTACTTATCTGAAGTACCTTTTTTACTAGCTAAGTTACACTATTCTACACAAGACTTTAGTCTATTTTTCATTCCTATATCCGTTGCTTTTATCATAGGAGGATACATATCAAAGCTACTCCTAAAATTAGATGTGTCTGTTATTAAGCTATTTATTATGGCAAGTAGCATATTTATATTAACTCTTATTATTGTAATAGTCTCAAAAATAGCAGGAATTCATCTATCTGGATGGCTATTAATGACACCATTTTTTATTATGACAATTGGCTCGGGCTTTGGTTTAGCCAACTTAGTTAGTGAGGCTATTCATAGACACCCTCTTAGAAGAGGTACAGCAGCGTCTGCTATTGGATTAATACAAAATTTAATGGCTTTTATTTTTAGTGGTATAGGTGCTCACTTGACTCATTATGGATATGATGGCCTTATCATAACCTATTTTATTATGATACTACCTTTTATCTTCTGTGTTTTTTCATTTATCTTTTTGTCAAAAAAGAAAATTACAACTCTATCTCCTTAGATCTCATAATTTAATATAGCAAAATTTTACAGTTTATATAGCACGCTGACTCTCAGATATTTTTATAATATGCTGTAACTATTACTAGCTCTACTTTTCAACTCTAATATAATATCAAACCTAAAAATTAGTCATTAAGTCAAGCAAAAAATATATAAGAATTTTTTATATATTCATTTATCTAGAAATATCAATAAGGAGAGCAATTTTGAAAAAAATTCAAGCCTATTTTAGAGCAAAAAAAGTGCTAAGATTAATTTCCGTACTCCTTATAGTACTTTTTATAAATGAAGTTTTTTATACAAAAGGTAAATAACAAAAGTAGGTTTAAAGATGCAAGAAAATAATAAAAAAGAAAAATTATTATTTACTAATAAATCTACTTTATTTAGCAACTATAAGGAGACTAATCATGTACAAGAGTATCTTAGTTGAAAACCGACAGATGAGACTTTTATTATCAGTTATAAAATCTCACTATATCTCAGATAATCATAATAGAATACAAGAAGTAAATATGACTCATGTAGCTAATAGAATTAGTGATGAGACAATAAGAAACTACGTAATGGATTGCTGGTACAACCTTGAAAAAAAAGTAGGATATGAAGTTACTTTACTAGAAGATAACTCTAAGAAAAGTATTATTAATAGACTATATAAAAAGTCTAGTTCTTTAAGCTTTGTTGTTAAAACAAAACCAGATCATACATCTGATGAGATTCATAAATCAATAAAGAAAACATCTAATATTGATGTGATAATTAAAGAGTTTAAAATCTAATTTGAGTAATACTTAACGCCTCTTTTAATCTTCTCTTTACCATTTTCAACTCGCCATTTATTAGTATCTCTAAGGCTATATGCACAGCCACAATATTCTTGCTGATAAAATTTCTCTTTTTTAGATATTTCTAACATCCTATAAGAGCCACCTTTTTTACGCCAATTAAAATCCCAGTATTGTATATTTTCAAATAAAGAAGCTGCCTTTTTACCTGAGGTATTTATTTGCTCCATATTTTTCCACTTAGAAATTCCTAGCGTACTAGATATTAAAGTAAATCCATTTTTACTCGCATATTCAGCTGTTTTGACAAATCTCATATCAAAACACATTGTACATCTAATGCCTCTTTCTGGCTCATCTTCCATCCCTTTAGCTAAACTAAACCAATTATCTTTATCATAATCAGCATCTACAAATGCCATACCTAACTTATCAGCATATCTTTTATTTTCTTCTTTCCTAATTATGTACTCTTCAGTTGGATGAATATTTGGATTATAAAAATATATAGTAACATCTATATCTGATGCCGCTAGTGCATCCATTACTTCTCCAGCACATGGTGCACAACATGAATGTAGTAATATTTTTTTGCTTCCATCAGGAGTTTGTAATTTAGGTCTTTCATAATTATCTAATAAATATTCTTCATTCATCATGGCGATAGCTTCTCTAAATTTATTATATTTTTTATACCATACTATTTATTTTAAAAAATAAATAAAGCAATGACATACCAAAGATACTATTTTTTAATCTAGCACTATTAAATTAATTTACAAAAAGATATTATTTAAATAGTAGATAACAATTATAAATATTATAAAATGAAAAAAATCTTTCTATTTATTTTTTTAATAATATTTTTAAGTGGCTGTGGACTCCAGCATAGGCCAGATCATTTTTCTACAACACCTTTAGCAAAAAATAACTACGGCAAATTACTCACCAATAAAACAAATAATAATCATGATTTTTTCTGGTAATAATTAATATTCTATTTTTTCTATCTCTAGCATTATTAAAAAAATTTATATAAAATTAGCAACTTGTTAATATAATATTAAATAAAAATGTTAAAAAAATATTCTCTTCTTCTTGCCATAGGTCTTATTTGGGGATCCCAATTTATAGTTCAAAAAGAAGCTATTGAAAATTTTCCTCCTATACTTATTGCTTTAGCGAGATCTTCTATTGGCTGTATTGTACTTTGCTGTGTTTGCTATTTATTAGGTCTAAGATCAAATCCTTTTAAAAAAGGGTTTGCTATTTATTCATTGATAGCTTTCTTAGAAGCTACTATGCCTTTTATGCTAATACCATGGGGACAAAAATTTGCTAGTCCTTCGATTACTGCTATTTTAACAGGAACTGTGCCCTTCTTTGTCGTTTTATTAGGTCCTTTTATAGTGAAATCAAAAATTACTGTATCAAATATATTAAGTATTTCTGTTGGGTTTATTGGTCTTTTAGTACTTTTTTATCCAGATTTGATATCTCAAAATCATTCATTCAATATATTAGGAATACTTGCTATATTAATAGCAACAACATCCTTTGCTTTATCATTACTTTTCTTAAGTAAATTTTGCTTTGATGATCACCCTGTTATAGTCTCAAGAAACCTTCTTATTTCCTCAACTATACAAATAGTTATCTTAGTAATTATATTTAGACCTAACTATAGTAGTGTTCACTGCTCAGCATTATCATTATCGTCATTAGTATACTTAGGAATTTTTTGTGCTGGTATTGTTTATTTTTTATACTCCTCTCTTATAAATCTTGCCGGTCCTATATTTACATCTTTTACTAACTATCTTGTACCTTTATTTGGTGTTGTTTTTGGAATTCTAATAAATCATGATCCATCAAATATAACTGTTTGGATATCTCTGGTAATTATCCTTTTCGCTGTTAGCTTAAACTATATAACTAGACACTAAATAAAAATTTTTATTCTCTATGCTTAGTTTGTTTTTATTGATAAAATATAATTGCAATTTAAACAAAAGGAGAGGCTAATGAAGTGTCCATTTAAAGAAAGTGAAACTTGTGGTAAAAGTTTGGATTATGTGCCTTAGCAATATTTTTAACTATACTTGGTGTTGCTATAGCACTAAAAATCATTACTTTAATTCTTTGCATATTTCCTGGATCTATACATGAGAATACTTGGCTCGTTGTTATTTCTATAGTCTTAGTTTTATTTGCTGCTAAGTATCATAAAAATAGTCATTGTTGTGATTCTATGTGTAATAAATCTTGTGATAAAGAAGAGTCTGATAAAAAATGTTGCAATAAAAATGAAGAATCTAAAGATGATTCTCAAAACTAGTTTTCTTAGTTCTTTATCATAATTTTCATCTATAATATCCCTTAAATATAAATCATTTTTTGAAATTTATAACTAATGAAATATCTAGAACAAAACTGTAAACTTACTCTAGAACAAGGTTTAAAAGAGTATAATCAAAACTATCCTTTCCTAAATTCTAATGATGGTCATAATGAGGCTAGCAAATGGTTTAGAAATCATGATATTACCCATGTTTTATTTGGAACTGTTCCTTTTGAAATTAGAGGAGAAGCTATAAATGATACTTGGACTTTAATTGGTTCTAATGTTACATTAAAAGGTTATAAAGAGTTTTTTAAATTTGTAGATTATAAAACTGTCATAAATAGTTATCTCAAAAAATATAAATATAAGTTTATAGTCTATTTAGTAATGCTAGGATATATCCCTATTTGCTTATTAGCAGTATTTAAATCCTATAGAATGTCTAAAAAATGGGATTGGTATAACTATGATAGCTATTTGGATATCCCTCTTAAAGATATAAGAAAAGAGTTTAATATAAAAGTTATAAAACCTTAGATTTACTTTTTTTATAAATCAGCAGAAACTTATAGAGAATAACACTCTAGTGTTAATTTGGTAGAGAGATTCAATTAATTAAACTTTTTGTGTTATGATACAAAAATTGAATGATTTAGTATATCAAATATTTATCATGAAAAGTTTACTCCAAAAGATACTTATTATTACTATGGCAACGATGCTGTATGCCTGTGATTCAATGGCTGGATATCAAGTATCAGCATCAGAAGGTTACTCAAATACAACTTATATTGATGATAGTGATGGTGATGACTACTACCATTACCATCATCATCACCATCATAGACATAGAGGAAAATGGGAATGTATTAATGTTGGAACTGAGAAAAAATGTGGTTACCACTGTGCCTCAGATGGTGCTTTAACAGGTGCGTGCGCGCCTAAAAGAAATATGCAATGTATAGCAAAATTTGGTGTTGGTGCTACATGTGGCTATGGCTGTGTATCTAACGGTTTTGAAGTTAAATGTGCTTCTTATAAAAAAGATGCTTGCCACGTTGATAACTATAATAAAATAATCTGTGGCCGTCATTGTATTAAGGATGACTTTGGGAATTATAGCTGCCAAGAATAACAAAGCCTATAATTTCATAATACTCAAAGCCACTTCAATTTTCTAAATAGATATATTTGAAATACTACAATAACTAATAAAATAACCAAAAATATCCAAAAAGCATTAGCATTTTGCGATCCTGGTATTCCTGCAACATTTATTCCTAACAGCCCTGTAAGAAAGCTTAATGGTAAAAATATAGCCGCAATAATTGCTAAAAAATACATTTTTTTATTGAGCTTATCACTTAGAACATTGCCTATTTCATCCTTTACAACTTGTAAACGATCACGAGCTTCTTCAAGATCTTCGATATAACGTACAACATAGTTATATATTTCTACCAAATAACGCTTATGCGAATTTGTTAACCAACTTAAGCTACTTAAGCGTAACTGCTCTATTACATCTCTTTGAGGGACTAGATATCTTCTAAAAACTATTGTTTGTTTACGCAAAGTAACTATTGATTCCCTCAAATCATTATCCGTTAGTTCTATAGTTTGCTCTTCTATATCTATGAGCTTATCATCAAGATCTGATAAAACAGGCTCCATACGATTAGAAAGCTTTGATATTACAGTTATTATAAAATCAGCCGCGTCTCTAGGTCCTATATTATCCTTAAAACTTTTCTCAATATCATTAAATAAATTTAAAGATCTAAAACGTGTACTAATTATACGAGTTTTATCTATCCATAATCTTATTGATATCATATCTTCAGGGTTATCCTCTTTATTAGGGTTCATACCTCTCAAAATTATTAACATACCATCGTTTATTTGTATAAACCTAGGTCTTGTTTCTTCAGCAATCAAAGCATCTGCAATAAAAGGATCTAAAGAGCCTAATTCTTGATTTAACCATTCTTTAGTTTGAGGATTTTTAGCATCCAAATGTGTCCAAATGATTTCTTTATTAGTATTAGCTAATTGGTTGATTTTATTTTGAGTATCTAATAGTGTTGCACTACCTTTACCATCTAAACAATAAGAAAATAAAATATGATTCATATGTAAAAACTATTATTCTACATACTAATAGATTTTAACAGGATAAATTATTTTTAATAGTCTGATAAATTTTTTATTTAGTATAATAGTCTCTTTGGTTTACTAATAATAGATATAAGCCTGCTGAAACTACTACAAATACTAAGAAGAATAAACTACAAGTAGTAATATTTTCATAGATAAATCCAAATATTAACTCTATGATTAAATATGCAAATATGACCCATGATGACGCAAAAGCTTTTATAATTTTAGCTATATTTCCTTTGCTATCCATATATGCATATATTAGGAAAAATACTATATGAAGTACTAATGCTACAACTAAATTCAATACCCCTGCTATCATCAATAAATATGTCAAAACCATATATACAAGAAAAGCTACAGTTCTAGGAAAAGGTATATAGTTTATTGGTAACGGATCATTTTTATTACTTTTAATTTTTGTATAAGCAATAGGTAAAGCAATACAAGAAACCAAAATAAATGTAGTTGTTAACGAAGCTATCATTTGCCAGTTTCTAAAGAAAAATATCAAGACTATAGAACAAATAAATGTAAAAATAAGTGAACTACGTGAAATATTAACTCCTTTAGTAACACTAGCAAAGTATGCTGGCATTTGTTTTGCTTTTGACATTTCATTAAGCATACGTGCACTACCACCTAAGTATACAATACCAGTTCCTGATGGACTAGCCAAAGCATCTGCATACAGAACTACAGCTAAAGCATTTATCCCTAAAATACCTGCTAATTGAGCCAATGGAGATTCAAAATTTAATCCTCCCCAACCATTTGCTAACATTTTCTCAGGTACACCGCCTATAAAAGAGATTTGCAGTAAAAGGTATATAAATAAAACGATTAGTACGCTACTAACCAAAGCTATTGGTATATTTCTTTTTGGATTTTCTAATTCTGCTGAAAAGCTAGCTGCCATTTGAAAGCCAAAGAAAGAATAAAAAATACCACAAGAAACTATCGCATTGAATACCCCACTTACCCCTTTAGGCATAAAGCTAACATTACTACCACCAAAGTTACTAGTGTGAAATGCTGCAAACATTATTATCAAAGACGTAACTATTGGAATAATAATTTTTAGTGAAGTTAAAGAGTTATTAATTTTTGATAATGACTTTATTCCCCAATAATTTATTAATGTATATAGCAACATAAATAAAACAACGACAACAACTCCTAGAAATGTAAGTTGTCCAGCACTAAAGATATAAGGGGTAATCGGTTTATATATCGAAGAGATATACTGCGTAGTTGCCATAGCTTCAGATGGCACAACAATAAGTCCTAACATCCAGTTTGATAACCCTGTTACAAATCCAAAATGTTGGTTATGCGATAAAGTTATTAATTGAGTAAATAGTCCATTTGTTTGATATTTAACAGCAAGCTCTGCAAGTAAGAAAGCCATTATAAGAATTATAAATGCACCTATAATCCATGAGAATATTGATGCAGCTCCGGCAGCTTGAGATGCATAGTATGATGCATATAGCCAACCACTTCCTACCATAGTCCCTACGCTTAATGCTATAGCTGTAAATAAGCTAGGTTTTTTCGTGTTTTTCATATTTTTTATAAAATATTAGCTTTTTAAAGTAGGTATATTATTCTTAACTACGAATAAATAATCAATATTTTTATCCTAACGAAATTATATTTATTATAAAAATTAACTGTAAAAAAAATTATATACCTAAGCAAATTCAAGAGTATAAAAATGTATTTTTATATTCTTAATATGAAAAATATATGCTTAAAACTTTTGAGATTTTATTTAAAAATGCTGTAAATTAAATAATTAAAATGAAATATTATAGGGGTTTTCCTATGAATAAGAATAATTTTAATAAGAATATATTACCTGCATTAGCTGGAAATATTGCTGATTGGTATGAGTTTTATATATATGGAATATTCGCCGCTCCAATTATAGCTAAACTATTTTTACCGCAACAAGAATACTTTATAGCTCTACTATATACATATTTAGCATTTGCTTTAGGGTTTTTTATTAGACCTTTAGGAGCATTACTTTTTGGATATTTTAGTGATAAATATGGCAGAAAAAAAATACTTTTTTACTCTCTATTGCTTATGGGTATACCAACTATACTTATGACTATACTTCCTACTTATGCTTCTATAGGCATATATGCACCTATTTTTTTGATGATTATTAGAATATTACAAGGATTTGCTGTTGGTGGTGAAATAGGTGGAGCAGCTGCATTTATACTAGAGAGTTCTGATAAAAACAAGCAAAACTTATCTGGAGCTTTACTTATAAGTTCTTCATTTTTTGCTCTTTTATTAGCAAGTAGTATTAGTTATTGTTTACTGAAATTACTAAGTAATACTCAGATACTAGAATGGGGTTGGAGAATACCTTTTATTTTTGGTTTTATCATTATACTTACGGGTCTATATATAAGGTATAAATCATCAGAAACTCAAGATTTTATCGAACTTAAAACAAAAAATGCTACTGTTAAAAATCCTATAAGCGATGCTATCAAATATGAATGGCATAATATGATTATTACTTTCTTTATTTCTTCTTTAGTAGCAGTCTTAGTTTTCATGGGTATCTCATATATGCCAACATACGCAAGTCATTATCTAGGCTATGATTTCAAACATATTTTATTAATATGTACATTAAATATAATTATACTAATGATCTCAACTATTTTATTTGGATATATTGCTGATAAAATTAGCGGCAAAAAAGTTTTGATTTGTGCCTCAATAATTTTATTTATTGCTGCTTTACCAATATATCAAACTATTATTGAAAGTCATCATTTTGTAGCTATTGCTATATTTACTTTAGCTATAATAAGTGGTGCTATAATAGGGCCTATATTTGCAAATACAGCAGGATTATTCCCTGTTAGAAATAGAAATACTGGTTTTGGTCTAAGTTTTAATATAAGTGTTTCTATATTTGGCGGAACCGCGGCGCTTATTATAACATTATTAATTACAGCTACTGGTAATCATTTGATTCCAGCATTTTATATAATGTTCTTATGTATACCTTTCTTTATTGCAGTTCTCTTTATTCCTAAAGATTTATTTCAACGAAATTTATATTAGAAAAGATAATAATATAGATATTATTTTTTGATTTTTTATAAGTTATTTAGATGAATACTATCTAAATTTTCATTGGCATGATGATAAATAAACTATTATCTTTTTCATCCTTAATCAAAGCACTCATATTAGGATTATCAAGATAAATAGTCATTGTTTCTTCACTAATTACATTGATTATATCTAGTAAATATTTATAGTTAAAACAAATTTCCATTGCATTATCACTATATTGAACTTCTACTTTATCTTCAGCTTTTTCATTATCAGGATTATTTGCTGATAAAAGTACCTGACCTTGAGATACATTAAGACGGACACCTTTATATTTATCATTTGCAAGAATTGATGTCCTTAATAATGAATTTTTCAAAACTTGTTTATCAACAGCTAAAAGTTTAGTGTTATTTTTAGGTATAACTTTTTGATAATCAGGATAACGACCATCTATAAGTTTAGATATAAATGCATAGCTACCAAACTCTGCTTTTAAATAGTTTTTACCTAAATAAATTTTAATAGTTTCTTCAGACTTACCAACAATCTTTTTAAGCTCTAATATAGCCTTTCTTGGAATTATTGACTGACTAGCACTATCAAGAACTTTACTATCTATTATAGCCTCTGTAATAGACATTCTATGACCATCTGTAGATACTGCCCTTAGAAGATTTGAATTTATCTCCCAAAACATACCATTAAGGAAATATCTAGTATCATCATTTGCCATAGAAAAGTCTACTTTTGAAATAATATGATGAAAGTCTTGTTGAGATATATCAAAACTTGCCTGTTCACTTATATTATTATCAATAAGTGGATAGTTATCAGCATTTAGTGAAATAAGATTAAAAGTACTATTATTAGAAATAATCGTTACTTTATTGTCTATGATTTTAAAATCAATCATAGAATTATCATTAAGACTTCTAACTATATTGTAAATTTTGTCAGCATTTAATGCTAATTTAACGGTTTCATTACAGCTAACTGTTATATTACAAGATATTTCTGTATCTAAGTCTGAAGCTGTAATTTTCAAATTATTATTACTTATATCAAATAAGATACAAGATAATAAAGGCATTGTACTTTTGCTATTAGCCACAGATAGCATAGACTGCAAAGGCTTTAGTAAGTCATCTCTATTTAGTACAAAATTCATTTTTTAAAAACCCCTATGAATCATATATATATTTAACGAGAAATTTTATCTAAAAGCAACTCATAATCATCCGATATAGATGTATTGCTTTGTCTTAATTTAGTTATAGCTTTAACAGCATGCATCACAGTAGTATGATCTCTACCACCAAAAGCATTACCAATTTCAGGCAAACTATGTGATGTAAGCTCTCTTGCTAGACTCATCGCTATTTGTCTTGGTCTAGCTATATTTCTACTTCTTTGATTAGAAGTTAAATCTTTAACTCTTATCCTATAGAAGTCAGCAACCACCTTCTGGATATTATCAATTTTTACCTTTTTTTCTTGGATTTTGATAACATCTCTTAAACAAGATTGGGCAACTTCTATAGTTGGATCCTTATGATTAAATTTAGAGGTTGTTAAAACTCTATTTAAAGCTCCTTCAAGCTCTCTAACATTTGTTCTGACATTTTCTGCTATAAATGCAGCTGTTTCATTAGGTAATTTTTGCCCTAAGTCATGAGCTTTTTTAAGCAAAATAGCTATTCTAGTTTCTAAATCTGGCATATCTACCGAAACTGTCAAACCATAACCAAAACGTGATACTAGTCTTTCTTCTAGTCCCTCTATTTCATTAGGATATTTATCACTAGTTAAGATTATCTGTTTACCATTTTCATATAATGCATTAAAAGTATGGAAAAACTCTTGAGCTGTACCTTCTTTACCTGCTATAAATTGGATATCATCTATCAAAAGAATATCTGCTGATCTATATACCCTTTGAAACTCATCTTGATCTTGTAGACGAATAGAATTTACATAATCTTTAATAAATTGTTCTGAATTTGTATAAATAATCCTAGCATTTGGATTAACTTCTCTTGCATGATTACCAATCGCTTGCATTAAGTGAGTTTTACCTAAACCACTACCTCCATAGATAAACAAAGGATTATGTAATTTCCCAGGGTTAATTGAGACTTGCATAGCCGCTGCTCTAGCTATTTTATTGGCATCACCTACAACAAAGCTATCAAAAACATATTTCTCTTTTAAAGGTAAACCAAAAGAATATTGTTCATCATCTTTTGCTGTAATAAGCATAGCTTCATCAAAGCCAAATAATTCTTGTGATGAGGATTTAGAATTCTTTTTTTGAACTTTTTTAGGTTCTTTGATCTCTACTTGATCTTCTAGATCATCATCCTTAACTTCAATATTAGTTTTATTAAAAAAATTAGTTTGAGGTCCTGCTGAAACAGATTCTAATTTTTTTTCTCCAGAAAATTTTTTATTTGAATATTCAATTATTAAATCATTACCATGGAACTCTTGTATTGTTGATAAAATAAGACTGCCATATTTAGATTTTATATGTTTTTTAAAATATTCATTATTACAATAAATTGTGAATAAGTTACTATTTTGGTCTACATAGATAGGCTTAATCCACGTTTTATATTCAAACGTAGATAGACTCTTTTTTATTTTTTTTAAGCATTTATTCCATGTAGTCATAATAAAAATATACCCAAAACCTTTATAAATAAAGGGATATATGGTTTTTAAAGCAAATAGTAATTGAATGAGTAAGATTGTATTGTAAGAAAGCTGAATAAGCAATCATAAAAAAAGCAACCTGTGGATAATTCTGTTAATTAATTTGTTTATTTTTTGTTTAATCTCTTGTTTATTAACTTATTCACAAATATGTTGATATTTTTGTTGATAATTCTGATTATATTTTATCCACATTTTTATCCATATTATTTTTATGCTTAATTTACATCCTTATACATTTTCTATCATCTCTTTAAAATCCTTTAATTACTTACTTTTTAGAAAGTTATCAACAAGTTTTTGTGTGCATAATAAATAATAATATAAAAAAAGAAAAATATACTTTATATAAATATAGGATAGAAAAAACTATGAAAAATAAAAAAAAAAATATTTTTGTTTATAATAAATGTTAATAAAAATAAAAAATCTTTTCTAAATGTCTTTAAATACAGAAATATTTCTAAATATAAATAAATATGAACAAAGAATAGCAGTTAAAGAAAATAATATTTTAAAAGAAATATTAATAGAAAGAGATAATCAAAAGAGAATTGTAGGAAATATTTATAAAGGTAAAATAATAAGAGTCTTACCAGGAATGCAAGCAGCTTTTGTAGATATAGGTTTAGAAAAAGCAGGTTTTTTACATTTATCAGAAGTTATTCCTTTAGAAAGAGACTATAGTGAAACAGATGAAAGCTTTAAATTAAAAAAATTAAATACTGAAGATATAAATAAATGGTTACGAGAAGGACAAGAAGTTTTAGTTCAAGTAGTTAAAGAAAGTATTGGTAATAAAGGAGTTAAATTAACTTCTCACTTATCAGTATCTTCAAGATTTTTAGTTTTTCTACCAGATCTAGATCATATAGGAATATCATTAAAAATAAATAAAGAAGAAGAAAAGCAAAGATTATTAGATTCTATTCAAAAAATAACGCATAGTGAAAATCCTCGCGGTTATATTTTACGTACGGCAGCTGAAGGAGCAAGCTTTGAAGAGCTAGAAAGTGATATAAAATTTTTAAATACTTTGTGGCAAGATATCTTAGATATTTCTAGTACCATCATAAAACCAGGTGTTGTTTATGAAGACTTTAGTTTGATAATTAAAACAATTAATATTTTTGCTAATGATAATCCTAATAAAATTCTTGTAGATAATATTGATTCATATAAAGAAATTTGCCAATTTGCAGATAAATATGTTCCAGGTTTAAGAGATAAAATAGAACTTTATCAAAAACATAATATTTTTGAAGAATTTGATATAGATAATGAAATAAATAAAGCTTTAGATAGAAAAGTTTCTTTAAAATCTGGTGGTTATTTAATCATAGAACAAACAGAAGCAATGATAACTATCGATGTAAATACAGGTGGTTTTATAGGTACTAAAAATCTAGAAGAAACTATATTTAAAACTAATTTAGAAGCTACAAAAGAGTTAGCAAGACAACTTAGATTGAGAAATTTAGGTGGAATAATAATAGTAGATTTTATCGATATGATGGATCAATCAAATAAAAATCAAGTTTTAGAGGCTCTAAAGAAAGAATTAGAACTTGATAAGGCTAAGACTAGTGTAAGCGATATATCTGAGCTAGGATTGGTTGAAATGACACGTAAAAGGGTCCATGAGAGTTTGGCAAGGACTTTATGTGAACCTTGTGAACATTGTAACGGTAAAGGAAGTGTCAAAACGCTTCAAACTCTGTGTTATGATATTTTTAGAGAAATAAAATCAGAGGCTAGAAACTATCCTAACTACAATAATTTTCTATTAATTTCTTCGAAAAAAATAATTGATTATATTGAAAGAGAAGAGTCTATATGGCTTGCAGAATTAGAATTAGATATACAAAAAAATATCCATCTAAAGGCCGAAAACAATCATATATACAACCAATATGACATAATTCCATTAAATTAGGAAAAAATGCAAAAATGTTATTGACAGTATAAGAAAAGGATATATAATACTAACTCATAGTCGCCGACTTAGCTCAATAGGTAGAGCAACTGACTTGTAATCAGTAGGTCGCCAGTTCGATTCCGGCAGTCGGCACCATAAATACGGAGTGGTAGTTCAGTTTGGTTAGAATACCTGCCTGTCACGCAGGGGGTCGCGGGTTCGAGTCCCGTCCATTCCGCCATATTCTCATTAAGGTCTATTTCTTAAAACTCAGTTTTCCCCTTTTTACTTCTGATTCGATTTAGGCCTTAATTTATTTTTTTTATTCCCTTTAAAATTTCATGTGATAAATATTCTTTATTTGATAGTTAGTTATTAAGCCATAAGAGCTTTATATGGGGGTTTTTGAAGTGTTTTATGATTAGGTATATATATTTACTTAAATTACTTATAGTAAGGCTTAAATAAGGATAATGTTATTTAGGATTAACTTTAAATACAAAGTTTTCTTGATATTTTATATGTATCTATGTACCATTACATAATTACAAAATATTATATTAACATTTTTATGACATCGTCAGATAGTGGCTGGAAGCAATTAATGGAAATTCTTGCTCAAAATGAAAAACTTCAAGATATAGAAACTATATGTGATTTTTTATTAACTAAAGAAGAAAAAGAGCAATTAAATAAAAGGGTATTATTAACAAAAGAACTTATAAAAAAAGATAAATCTCAAAGAGAAATATCTAAAAATTTAAAAATAAGTATTTGTACTGTGACAAGATGCTCTAATGCTTTGAAAGAATGTTCTATAAAAATAAAAGAGATATTTGGAAAATAAAATTTAAAAAAACTAATAGGATAAACAATGTCAGATACAGAAATATCAAAACAAGAAGATCAAAAGGGCTTTTTAGTCTCAAATATCCATAAAATAGATTATCAAGAAGATCTAAATAGATGTTTTGCTAATCTATGTACAGATAAAAAAAATACTATTTTATTAGAGTCAGCAGAAATAGATACAAAAGATAAATTAAAAAGTATTTTAGTATTAAATAGCGCTTTGAGAGTTTCATGTATAGGCAATAAAGTTTTTATAAAAGCTTTAACTAAAAATGGTGAGATGGCTTTAGATACTATAAGATCTAGAATAAAAAAGACTATACAAGTTAACTATAATAATGATGAGTTAGTTTTAACTTTTGATACCAAAAAAGATACAAATCTTAATGAACATGAAAATCTTAAAAATGAATCTGTTTTTGATGGTTTAAGATTAATAAAAGAAAGTTTTAAAATATCTAATGAGTTTAGTATATTTTTAGCAGGACTCTTTGCCTATGACGTAGTAGGTAATTTTGAAAATATAGGCGATGTAAAACGTAAAAATAAGTGTCCTGACTATGTTTTTTATTTAGCTGATACTATTATGATAAGTGATCATCAGCAAAAAGAAACTTATATTCAAACTAATAATTTTAACTCTAATAATACTAATGAACTAGATACTAATATTAAATTTATTAATGATAATATAAATAATGATATTGATGTAAAAACTGAGAAATTTAGTAATCTAGAAGTAAAAGAATCAGTAAGTGATAAAGATTTTTGTAATATTGTTGATCAGTTAAAATCGCATATTATTGATGGAGATATATTTCAAGTTGTGCCATCTAGAAGCTTCTTTTTGCCATGTCAAAATTCTTTGGAAGTTTATAAAGAACTTAAACGTACAAATCCAAGTCCATATATGTTTTATATGCAAGATGAGGATTTTATACTTTTTGGAGCATCACCTGAAAGTGCTTTGAAATATCAAAAATCAACTAATCAAGTAGAAATATACCCTATAGCAGGTACACGTAGACGTGGTAAAAATTCTGATGGAAGTATAAATCCAGATCTAGATAGCAGAATAGAGTTAGAACTTAGATTAGATATAAAAGAAAATGCTGAACATATGATGTTAGTAGATTTAGCTAGAAATGATGTTGCCAGAATATCTAAAACAGGGACTAGATATTTAGCAGATCTTTTAAAAGTTGATAGATATAGTCATGTTATGCATTTAGTATCTAGAGTAGTTGGGCAACTTGCAGACGATTTAGATGCTCTTCATGCTTATCAATCTTGTATGAACATGGGTACACTTACAGGTGCCCCAAAAATAAGAGCTATGCAATTAATATCTGAAGTAGAAAAACAAACTAGAGGTAGTTATGGTGGGGCTGTAGGATATTTGAATGGTTATGGTGATTTAGATAGTTGTATAGTTATTCGTTCTGCTTATGTTGAAGATCAGGTTGCAGAAATTCAAGCAGGAGGTGGAGTAGTTCTAGATTCTGTACCTATAGCAGAAGCTGATGAGAATAGAACAAAAGCACAAGCTGTTATATCAGCTATAAAAAATATACATGGAGTGTAAATAATGGCAAATATTATATTTATAGATAATTTTGATTCTTTTTCTTATAACTTAGTAGATGAGTTTAAAATTTTGGGTAATAATGTTGATGTATATAGAAATAATATATATATAGATGTATTGCTTGATAAGATTAATTCAGTAGAAAATCCAATAGTTGTTGTATCTCCAGGTCCAGGCAGCCCAGCTGATGCAGGATGTATAGTTAATCTAATTTCTTTGATAAAAGGTAGAGTTCCTGTTATAGGTATTTGTTTGGGGCATCAAGCTATAATTGAAGCTTATGGCGGTATAGTATCGCATGCTAATGAAATAGTACATGGCAAGATAGCTAGAGTAAAACATAATAATCATACTATATTTAATGATCTAGAATCTCCACTAACTGTTGCAAGGTATCATTCATTAGTAGGGGTAAAAATACCTACAGGATTAGAAACTATAGCAGAAGTTAATGATTTAGTTATGGCTGTAGTAGATGATAAGAATAAAGTTTGTGGTTTACAATTTCATCCTGAATCTATAATGACAATACATGGTTCTAAGCTTTTAGATAATGTCATTAAATGGGTGCAACAATGAGTGAGTTAAGAAAAATAGTTGATAAATTATATAATTTAGAAGATTTAAGTTATCAAGATAGTTATCAATTGTTTGATTTTTTTATTAAAGGTGAAATTGAATTACCTTTACAGACTAGTATATTAACTGCTCTTAAATTAAAAAAAGAAACTCCATTAGAAATAGCAGCAGCAGCTGAAGCGTTAGTTGATAACACTAGAGGTTTTCCAAAAATTAAAGAAGATTTAGTAGACATAGTAGGTACAGGTGGTGATGGTTATAATACCATCAATATATCTACTACATCAGCTATAGTAGCAGCTACAGCAGGTTATAAAGTTGCTAAGCATGGTAGTAGAAGTATATCAAGCAGGTCAGGATCTTTTGATCTTTTAGAATCTTTTGGTGTAAATATAGAGTTATCTCCAGAAAAAACAAAAGAATCTATTCAAATAAATAATTTAGGTTTTTTATTTGCACCATTTTACAACCCGGGGTTTAAATATGTTAAACAAGCTAGAGAAGTTTTAAAAACTAGAACTATTTTTAATATTCTTGGGCCTTTAATAAACCCTGCAAGACCAAATAAAATAGTCATAGGTGTATATGCTAAAGATTTAATTTTGCCAATGGCAAAAACTTTAATGAATTTAGGGATACAAAGAGCTCTAATTGTACATGGTAGTGGTTTAGACGAGGTCGCAATACATGGAGATACTAGTGTTGCAGAAGTTAAAGATAATCAAATAAAAGAATATATAATTTCAACACAAGACTTTGGTATAGATAATTTTAGCATTAAAGATATAGAAGGTGGTCTACCTGAATACAATAAAAATATAATAAAACAAATACTTTTAGGTAAAGGTAAAGATGCTCATAATGCTGCAGTTGCAATAAATGTAGCTATGTTAATGAAGCTTTATGATAAAGATGATATTAAACAAAATACTCAATATGTTTTAGAGTTGATTAAATCTGGTAAATGTTTTAAAACATTAGAAGATGTTATAAATTTTGGAAATATATTATGAAAAAAATAATTTATAGTTTATCAATACTGTCTTGTAGTTTAGGTTTTGCAGCTCATAGTGATGTTTCGTACGATAAGGCTGTTTTTGCAGGTGGTTGTTTCTGGTGTTTGGAGTCAGATTTTGAATATATGCAAAAGCATGAAAACTTAAGTCATAATGGTATTATAAAAGTGGTTTCAGGGTATGATGGGGGTTATCAAAAAGATCCAACATATAGAAAAGTATCTTCGGGAACTACAAGCTATAAAGAATCTGTAGAAGTTATATATGATCCTAAAAAGATTAGCTATAAAGATCTTGTTGAGTATTTTTATCGTCGTATAGATCCTACTGATTCAAAAGGTCAGTTTTGTGATAAAGGTAAACAGTATCAGTCTGCAATTTACTATATGAATGATAGCCAAAAACATACTGCAAAAGCTATTACAAATGAGTTAAAACAAATATTTAATAAGAATAATAAAAATGTATATACGCAAATTTTGCCATCGACAAAATTTTACGAAGCTGAAAAATATCATCAAGATTATCATGATAAAAATCCTAAAAGATATTGTTATTATCGTACGGGCTGTGGAAGAGATCAGACAGTAAATAAGGTATGGAAAAACATAGGATGGAAATATAGTAATGTAGTACCTTTTGATATACCATCTAGCTATGCTAAATGTTTGACTAGATAAATTAAAATATGACTGATTTAGAGCAGAGAGTAAAGTTTATAGTAGAAGTTGATAAATTAAAAAGTATATACCGTAGATGTTTAGTTTATTCAGATAATAATCGTAGAGAAAATACAGCAGAGCATAGCTGGCATGCTGCACTAATGGCTATAACTTTTAAAGATTTTGCTAAAGAAAGTATTAATATGGAACGAGTTTTAACTATGTTGTTGATACATGATATAGTTGAAATATATGCAGGAGATACTTATGCGTTTGATGATGAAGCGATATTGGAATTGCAGCATAAGAAAGAGTTATTAGCATTAGATAAAATATTCTCATTAATGCCAGAATATGATGCCAAAGAATTAAAAAAGCTTTGGCTAGAATTTGAAAAAAGCTCATCAGCAGATGCTAAGTATGCTAAAGCTATTGATAAATCTATCCCTGTATATAGAAATATGGCTAGTAATGGCGGTGGATGGGTTGTAAATGGTCTAACATATAAAGAGAAAGTGTTAAATATAAATAAAGAATTAAAAACAATAGCTCCTAAGCTTTGGGATTATGTAGAGCAACAAATCAATATAGCAGAGTCTAAAGGTTGGTTGGTTTAAAAAAAATATATAGAAAATTGTAGGAAAATATGAAAATAGTAGGCGTATCGACAAAGGTTTCAAATGATAGAGATGACTTGCTTGAGCAGGCATGGGAATTGTTTTTTAATAGTGAGGTTTTAGAATATCTTAATGGCCAAAATCTATCACAAGATATAATATCTGTTTATTATGAATATGAAGGTGATCACACAGCGCCATATGCTTTGTTAATAGGTTATGAGGTAGATGATAATTTTGATGTGCCAACAGGCTTAAATTCAGCTAATATTGAGTTAAATCATGAAGTTTTTAGAGTAGAAGGAGATCTTCCTGATGCTGCTATAGATAAATGGCAAGAAATATGGACTGATAATTCTAAGAAAAGAGCTTATAAAGCGGACTTTGATAGATATAATCCTATCGAAGATTTTATTGAAATAAATGTAGAATATATTTAGAAGTATAAAAATTAAACTTTTAAATATTTTTCGTTTAAAATATCACTTAAAATTAAAAAAAATCTTAATAAATATGGAAACTATATTAGCAAAAATTGTTGAAGCAAAAAGAAAATGGCTTTTTGCTAAGAAAAGACTATTCCCATTAGATGTTTTTAAAGATGAGGTTTCTAAAACAGATAGAAGTTTTTATAAAGCTTTAACTTCAGAAAGAGCAGTATTTATATTAGAGTGTAAAAAAGGCTCTCCTTCTAAAGGTCTTATTCGTAAAAAATTTGATCTAAATGAAATAGCTTCAGTATATAAAAATTATGCAAATGCTATATCAGTATTAACTGATGAAGAATTTTTTATGGGTAGTTTTGCAAACCTTGAAATTATAAGAAATCAAGTAACACAACCTGTACTTTGTAAAGACTTTATTATAGATGAGTATCAAATATATTTAGCAAGACATTATAAAGCTGACGCTATATTGTTGATGCTTTCAGTTTTAGATGATTCTGAATATAGAAAACTTGCTAAAGTTGCTAATCGTCTTGGTATGGGAATACTTACAGAAGCTAGTAATGAAGAAGAGCTTCAAAGAGCTATAAACCTAAAAGCAAAAGTAATAGGTATAAATAACCGTAATCTTAGAGATTTATCTATAGATTTAAATACTACTCGTGTATTAGCCCCTAAAGTACCAAAAGGAACTATTGTTATATCTGAATCTGGAATTTACAAAAACCAAGAAGTAAGAGAGCTTAGAAAGTTTGCAAATGGTTTTCTAATTGGTAGTTCTATTATGGGAGAGCGTAACTTAGAGCTTGCTGTTAGAAAAATAATATATGGCTTTAATAAAGTATGTGGTCTTACTTCAGTAGAAAATGCTCAAAAAGCTTACGATGCAGGAGCTGTTTACGGAGGCTTTATATTTGTCAAAAAATCACCTCGTTACATAGATTTTGACATGGCAAAATCTATAACAAAAAAAGTTAAGTTAAATTATGTAGGTGTTTTTGTTAATGCTAGTATTGATGAAGTTGTAAATGCTTCTTATGATTTAAAATTAAGTGCTGTTCAGCTTCATGGAAATGAAGATCAAGTATATGTAGATACTTTAAAGGCTAGATTACATAGAAACTGCCAGATATGGAAAGCTTATGGCGTAGATAAGTCTATACCTAAGTTTTTAGAAAATGTTGATTACCATTTATTAGATGCTCAAGTAGATGGACAGTCTGGTGGTACAGGAAAAATATTTGATTGGGATCTTATAGATAATAAAAATAATATAATATTAGCAGGAGGTTTAAACTCTAAAAATATAGCAAAAGCTATTGAGTTAAAATGCTCAGCTTATGATATTAACTCTGGCGTTGAATCGCAACCAGGTCAAAAAGATCAAAAGAAATTAAATGAAGTTTTTGAAGTTATCAGAAATTATTAAGACTTTATAGTTATTTTCTTAGAAGTATTATCTTTTTCTTTCTTAGGAATAGTTAAGTTTAGTACACCATTTTTATACTTAGCCTCTATATTCTCACTATCTATATTTTCAGGTAAGTTTATTGTGCGTTGATATTCTCCATAGTAGCGCTCCTGTATATGATATTTCTTATCTTTATGAGAGTGTTCACGTTTAGCTTTTATAGATAATTTGCTTTTATCTAGCTCAATATCTATATCCTTTTCTTCAATACCTGCAAGATCTGCATGAATATGATAGGCAGAGTCATCTTCAGTTATATCTAAATGGATATTTTGTAAATACTTCTCTTCTTGATAGCCTTTAGGGAAACTAAAAAAATTATCAAAAAGATCATTTATTGAATGTTTTAATTCAAATGGGTTATATCTGATTTCCTTACTCATAGTTATTCTCCTTATAAACATTGTTTTCGCGCCTTTCAATTTTTTATATATGATCAGATTGTAGAATTTCAAGAAAAATTTTTAAATTAAATCAAGCTCTTTTTACTTGTTGAATAATAATTGCAACAAATCCTAGTGACTGCTATTCTAGAAGCAAATAAAACTGACTTAAACTTTACTATGTCTCAGCCTGAAATTAAGTATTTAAAAGACTATAAACCAAGTAATTATCTTATAAACGAGACGCATCTAACATTTAATTTAGATGAGTCAAAAACAATTGTAACAGCAGAGTTACATATTACTAAAAATCCTGCTAATAATGACAGTAACTCGTTAATTTTAGATGGTGAAGATTTAAAATTACTATCAATTAAAATAGATAATAAAAATTTATCTAAATCTGATTTTGATATAAATAATAATCAATTAACTATTTATAAAGCTCCTGAAAGTTTTATATTAAATACTATAGTTGAGATTAACCCTTCTGCGAATACTTCTCTAGAAGGGTTGTATAAGTCTGGTGAAGTGTTCTGTACACAATGTGAAGCCACTGGTTTTAGAAAAGTTACATATTATTTAGATAGACCTGATGTAATGTCTTCTTATACCGTCAAAATCATTGCTAATAAACAAAAATATCCTGTTATTTTATCTAATGGAGATAAGATTGACTCTGGAGATATTTCAGATACCTTACATTTTGCTACATGGAAAGATCCTTTTAAAAAACCTTGTTATCTATTTGCACTTGTTGCAGGTGATTTAGCTAGTATTAAAGATACTTTTACTACTAAATCAAATCGTAAGGTTAATCTTGAAATATATGCATTTAAACAAGATATTGATAAATGTCATTATGCTATGCAAGCTGTAAAAGATTCAATGAAGTGGGATGAAGAAAGATTTAACCTAGAGTATGATCTTGATACATTTATGATTGTAGCTGTACCTGATTTTAATGCTGGCGCAATGGAAAATAAAGGCTTAAATATATTTAATACCAAATATATTATGGCTAGTGATAAAACAGCTACAGATAAGGATTTTGAGTTAGTTCAAAGTGTTGTAGGGCATGAGTATTTCCATAACTGGACGGGTGATAGGGTTACATGTCGTGATTGGTTTCAGTTAAGCTTAAAAGAGGGTTTAACTGTATTTAGAGATCAAGAATTTACTTCTGATTTAAACTCTAGAGATGTTAAACGTATAGATGATGTACGTATTATTAGAAGTGCTCAATTTGCTGAAGATGCTAGTCCTATGTCTCATCCTATCCGTCCTGAGTCGTATATTGAGATGAATAATTTTTATACGGTAACGGTTTATCATAAAGGTGCTGAGATTATTAGAATGATTCATACCTTATTAGGTGAAGAAGGTTTCCAAAAAGGTATGAAACTATATTTTGAAAGACATGATGGACAAGCTGTAACATGTGATGATTTTGTAAATGCTATGGCAGATGCTAACAATCGTGATTTTAGCTTGTTTAAGAGGTGGTATGCTCAATCAGGTACTCCAAATATTAAAGTTAGTGAGAATTATGACGCTCAAAGTCAAACTTATAGCTTAACACTAGAGCAAACTACTCAACCAACTGCTGATCAAAAAGAAAAACAAGCTCTTCATATACCTGTTAAAATGGGACTTATCACTCCAAATGGTGAAAATATCGCGGAGCAGGTTATTGAGCTTAAAGAACAAAAACAGACTTACACTTTTGATAATATTTCAGCAAAACCAGTAGTTTCATTGTTTAGAGATTTTTCGGCACCTGTGAAGGTTGAGCATAAGTGTACTGAAAGCGAACTATTGCATATTGTCAAATATGATAATAATGCCTTTAATCGTTGGGACTCTTTACAGCAGTTAGCTACAAATATGATTTTAGCTAATTCTGATGTAAGCGACGAGTTCTTGAATGCTTTTAAATCAATTCTAAATGATAAAGAATTAGATAAAGCATTAATCAGTGATGCTCTACTAATACCAAATGAGTCTACAATTGCTCAGGCAATGCCTGTGATTGAGGTTGATGATATTGTCTTATCACGCAAAAAAGTAATGAATCAGCTAGCAGATAAACTAAAAGGTGACTGGTTAGCTATATATCAAGAATGTAATGATAATAAACTATATAGCCTATCAGCTGAGCAAATAGCAAAAAGAAAGCTAAAAGGTGTATGTTTAAGTTATCTAATGAATGCTAGTGACCAAAGTCAAGGTACTGAGCTAGCGCAACAACTATTTGATAATGCTAATAATATGACCGATCAACAATCAGCATTTTCAGCATTGTTGAAATCTAACGATCAACAAGTTCGAGATAATGCTATCAGTGAGTTTTATAACCGTTGGAAGCATGAGGATCTAGTTGTAAACAAATGGCTAGTATCTCAAGCTCAAATCTCTCATGAGTCAGCTTTAGATATAGTTAAAGGTTTAGTTAATCATCCTGCATACAACTCTAAAAATCCTAATAAAGTTTACTCACTTATTGGTGGTTTTGGTGCTAATTTCTCGCAATATCATCGTAAAGATGGTTTAGGATATGCTTTTATGGCTGATATAGTATTAGAGCTTGATAAAATCAACCATCAAGTTGCAGCAAGAATGGCTCGTAATTTAATGAGCTGGAAGCGTTATGATAGTCCTAGACAAGCTTTGATGAAAAAAGAACTTGAAAGAATCAAAGCATCAAATCCAAGTAAAAATGTCTTTGAGATTGTTAGTAAAAGTTTAGATTTGTAGTTGTTTGTATATCTATTAGAGTTACTACTCATAAATATCCTTTCTTTAATCTTTTCTATTTTTAAGAATATCCAAAATATTTAAGATTTTATTGTAAGTAATTTATGGAGTATATTTTGGAGAATGTCAATTAATGGTTACAATAAAGTATACTTTTGGATACTTAATCAATGATTATTGATTATATCTTTCTTCAAAGACTTTATTTCTAAATGATCTAGATAAATTAGCTAGTTTTAAATAGCATTGCTCATATTTATTGAGATTTGTATTATAATTTTTTTCAAATTGAGATAACTCTGATATTTTTTTTGAAATATGGATATTATTATTTAATAATATAATTCCTAAATCTAAATATTTTATTGATAGTGAGTTAATTTGAAATTGACATTTATATAGAAATTCAAATTGTTTTCTAGGTAATATTATTCCAGCTAGCATAGCTTTATTATATGATAACAAAATATCTGGAAATGAAAATTCATTAATTAAAAATCTTTCTTTTATATTTTGTTTATTTTTAGATATGATATCTTTTTTTGTATTTTTAAAAAAAGTTGCAGGTAAGTTTATAGAACTATATTTTGTTAGATTTTTAAATTCATTTAAATAATATTTAGTTTTTATATCTTTAATGTGGTTTTTAATAGATAAATTAGAAGTATAACATGCGGTAAAATATGCAACTATGCTACTAACTATAATAGGGAGAATTAATTTTTCTATAAATGTTTTCATAATATTATTTGTCATTTTCTATTAGTTTTTATGACCTCACAATCAATCTTATAACAAAACAATCAATAAAGAAAACTAAGGTTAAATTTATAAAAAATGGAAGAGAATATAAGAGTTTATTATGTTTTAGTGAATTATTATCTAAATAATCATAATTATAGCTATAACAAACATCATTAAAATATATATCATTTGTAAATGTTTGTGAGAGAATGAAGCTGTTATTTTAACACCAATATTTACACCAATTAGGCTTGGTATAATTCCTGTAAGAACAATCATTAAATTTAAATAACCAATACAATATGGCGGTAAATTAGATGCGTGTAAGCCAAAAGCTATAAAGAAAATAGTCATTACTAAACTTATAAAGAAAGTAATTATCGTAGATGTACCAATAGCTTTACGAATATCAAGACCACATTTTGTCAGTAAAGGAACAAAAAATACTGATATACCTGAGAGCATCGTACACATTCCAGCTATAAATGCGCTAGCTATTTTTAATACTAATGGTGCTTGCCAGATTTTTAGTGAAGTTTTTGTTTTACGCCACATCCATATAGCCATGACTATAAGCAAGATAGAAAATATAGTTTTTAGATTACTACTTTTTATTAGAGTTACTAAAAATACGCCAAAAACTCCTCCCAGAAGTATGCTAATAAGTGCCCAGCGTAAAGTGTTATAACAAATCTGTTTATATTTATGTTGTTTAATAGTTGCAAGTAAACCAACTAAAACACCAGAGCTAACAGCACAAGCAATAGCTACCTGCATTAAATGATCATATGCTGGATAGTAGTAATCCAAAAGTAGATAAAACCCCGGTACATTAATCAGTCCTGAACCACCACCAAAAACCCCAGATATAAAGCCTGAGAATATCGTTATTAAAAATATAAGTATGATAAATAAAAGTAAGCTCAATTTTATTATTCCTTAATTAATTTGTAAGATTTTTATCGATTGATATAGGAGGCTTAATTTTATTTGTATATTTATTTTGTACAAGTTCTTTTTATTGCAAAAATATTTAATGTGATTTTTCGATAGAAGTATTATTATTTTAAAGTTAATCTTTTTTACCAATAAAACTTATAAATAAAGTTCTTAGATAAGTTTGTAAGCCAGCATCTTGTATTGGAAAGACTACCGCATCTTCATTGGTTTCATTATGATGAGAATGCCACCAACCTGGAGGAGTTACAAATGCTCCATTTGTAGACCAGTCCATACGTATAGGATTTATAAGTTTACCTTCTGAGTCAACCTTTTCACTCATTAGAGTATAGCATCCTGATTTAGGAGCAAATAAGCATAGATCTAGTGCTACAGAGTTATGTCTATGCGGTAGTTGAATACTATTTTTAGGTAAAACATTATACAGTGACCACAATGTTGGGGTAATTGTTTTAGTCAAAGGACAAGCATCGTTTGCTAATAATACACCATTACGATTACGTTTAGTTGCTCCAGTTTCATTATTAAAGGCTTCGACATGTTTAATTATAGTATCAAAAGGATAATGAGTAGCTTCAAAAGTAGCTTTTGTAGGCTTAGCTCCTAAGTAGTTAAATAAAGGTTCATCATTTACATAATATAAAATAGCTTGTTGATGACATTTATGTTCAATATCTATATCTGTTGCAAAACTAAATACATCACCTTTTGACCATTCAAACTTAGTATCTCCTTGTTTGCTATACCCTGTTCCTTCCATAACAACAAATACATGAGATCCAGCGTTAGCAGAAGTTTTTATAAATTGATCCTTTTTAATATTTATAAAGTTAATTAAACACGCTGGAGAAGTTGCCTTATAATCAGTTTGTAGTTGGCTACTTAAGTCTAGAGTACTTATTGTTTGAGTTAGATCATTAACTAGATATTGGGCTAATATTTTTGGCATACTAATATTTGCAGCTTTGGTATATTCAAGATATTTACTATTATTAGACATTTACCTTACACTCTTATTTTAACTAAATATAAAATCATTATTTATTAATGTTAAGAGCTTATCAATGTTTTTATTTAGCAGATATAAGACAAAATTATTTATAATAATTAGGTTCTGTGCACAGAATTTTGATTATTTATTGGGCTATGTTAATAAAAAGTTATTTTTTAATAAATTTTCAGGAATATAATCAAGAAAGCCATTCTCAATTATAAACTCTATTAATTGTGACTTTGAACTGACACTTAATTTATATTTTATATTATTAATATGAGCTTCTATAGTTCTAATTGATCTAGATAAAATACCTGCGATATCACTTGCGGTTTTCCCCCTTATTAAATAGAATATAACTTCTTTTTCTTTCTCTGTAAGAACATCTAAAACTTGCTCACAACTATAATAATGGCCATAAATATTTTTATATCTTTTTAAATCATAATTCTTTAGTGAAGCTATCTTTTCTATTATAGATTGTTCCTTAACTACTATGGAATGAACAGCTAATCCTATAACATTATTTTCACTATCAAATAAAGGAAATTTACTTGATCTGAATATAGAAGATTTTAATGATTTAAGCATCCCAATACTAAAATATTCAATATTATTTTTACTATTAATAACAAACTCATCTTGTTTTTTAAGCTTTTCAGCAAAACCTTCGGATAAAAAGGGCATATCATCATAACTTTTATTTAAGATTTCATTTTGCTTTATTTTAAGGATATCTAAAACATTCTTATTGACACTTGTTACAGTGGAATCTAAGTTTTTAGTAATTATTAAACCATGTAATTTACTAAATAAGTTTTTATAATAAAAGGGTAGCTCATTCATCTTAGACTCCTCTTATAAATCTAGGTAAGTTATTTAATAGGTTTTGGTATAAAAAATATATATTTCCCATCTTTTTAAGTTAAAATATATAGTTGCTAAAATTATTATATATAATAAAATTTTGTAGTATATAGGTATTTTATACGCAGTATATTTGGTTTATGTCGATATTATTTAACTATATTTATTGAAAAACCTTTTCAAATAAAGGTTCAAAGTAATTTGTACGATACGTATATAACTAGCTAATTATTTTTAATTTTAAATTGGTTTAGGTTGATAAATAAAGTTTAAATAAGTGTACTAGTTAAAGCTACAAAGCTAAGAAAAGAAAGCATTTATATTTTGGCTATATTATTAACAAAAAATCATTTTTTAATAACTTTTCAGGAATATAATTAAGAAAGCCATTCTCAATTATAAACTCTATTAATTGTGACTTTGAATTGACACTTAATTTATATTTTATATTATTAATATGAGCTTCTATAGTTCTGATTGATCTAGATAAAATACCTGCAATATCACTTGCTGTTTTCCCCCTTATTAAATAGAATATAACTTGTTTTTCTTTCTCTGTAAGAACATCTAAAACTTGCTCACAACTATAATAATGACCATGAATATTTTTATATCTTTTTAAATCATAACTTTTTAGTGAAGTTATCTTTTCTATTATAGATTGTTCCTTAACTACTATGGAATGAACAGCTAATCCTATAACATTATTTTCACTATCAAATAAAGGAAATTTACTTGATCTGAATATAGAAGATTTTAATGATTTAAGCATCCCAATACTAAAATATTCAATATTATTTTTACTATTAATAACAAACTCATCTTGTTTTTTAAGCTCTTCAGCAAAACCTTCGGATAAAAATGGCATATCATCATAACTTTTATTTAAGATTTCATTTTGCTTTATTTTAAGGATATCTAAAACATCCTTATTGACACTTGTTACAGTGGAATTTAAGTTTTTAGTAATTATTGAACCATGTAATTTACTAAATAAGTTTTTATAATAAAAGGGTAGCTCATTCATCTTAGACTCCTCTTATAAATCTAGGTAAGTTATTTAATAGGTTTTGGTATAAAAAAGAGATATTTTCCATTTTTTTAAGTTAAAATATATAGTTGCTGAAATTATTATATATAATAAAATTTTGTAGTATATAGGTATTTTATACGCAGTATATTTGGTTTATGTCGATATTATTTAACTATATTTATTGAAAAACCTTTTCAAATAAAGGTTCAAAGTAATTTGTACGATACGTATATAACTAGCTAATTATTTTTAATTTTAAATTGGTTTAGGTTGATAAATAAAGTTTAAATAAGTGTACTAGTTAAAGCTACAAAGCTACAAAGCTACAAAGCTAAGAAAAGAAAGCATTTATATTTTGGCTATATTATTAACAAAAAATCATTTTTTAATAACTTTTCAGGAATATAATTAAGAAAATCATTTTCAACCATAGACTCTATTAGTTGTGACTTTGAATTGATGCTTAATTTATATTTTATATTATTAATATGAGCTTCTATAGTTCTAAGTGATCTAGATAAAATACCTGCAATATCTTTTGCTGTTTTCCCCCTTATTAAATAGAATATAACCTCTTTTTCTTTTTCAGTAAGGATATTTAAAATTTGGTCATAATTATGAGAATGATAATAGCTACCAATATCTTTATATTTTATTAAATCATCACTTTTTAGTGAAGCTATATTTTTTATCATAGATTGTTTCTTAACGACTAAAGAATGGACAGCTAATCCTATAACATTATTTTTACTATCAAATAAAGGAAACTTACTTGATTTGAGTATATAAGGTTTTAATGATTTAAACATACCAATACTCAAATATTCAATACTATTTTTACTATTAATAACAAACTCATCTTGTTTTTTAAGCTCTTCAGCAAAACCTTCAGATAAAAAAGGCATATTATCATAATTTTTATTTAAGATTTCATTTTGCTGTATTTTAAGGATTTCTAAAACACCTTGATTGACATTTGTTATAACGGAGTTTAAGTTTTTAGTAATTATTAAACCATGTAATTGACTAAATACGTTCTTATAATAAAAGGGTAGCTCATTCATCTTAGACTCCTCTTATAAATCTAGTTAAATTATTTAATAAGTTTTGGTATAAAAAAGAGATATTTTCCATCTTTTTAAGTTAAAATATATAGTTGCTGAAATTATTATATATAATAAAATTTTGTAGTATATAGGTATTTTATACGCAGTATATTTGGTTTATGTCGATATTATTTAACTATATTTATTGAAAAACCTTTTCAAATAAAGGTTCAAAGTGATTTGTAATGGGTTAGTTATTATATAAGTATTTTGTACGATATTTACAATAATAGGTTAACCTAGATTTATAGATGAACCTTTAATAGTTACACCACTAGACGATAGCTCAACTGAACTAGCACCACATTTTATTGATATTGAGTTTGAGTTAATTTCTATGCTATTACTTCCGCATTTCAAAGTTATTTTATCTTTACATTCTATAGTGGCTTCCTTAGTTGTTAGTTTTGCTGACTCTTCTTTCTGATTTAGTGTTAATACGACTTTTTTATTAGCATCTAGAGTCATTAATTCAGATGTTATTTCAAAATTATTATTGCTTTCTTCTTGGTTATTTTGATCTTCAACTCCAGAAGAGGCTGGTTGCTCATTACTTACATTTTCTTGCTTTGTTTTTTCATTAGCTTCAATAGATTGATCTTTATTATTTTCACTGTTAGAAGGAGCAATATCTTTTATTTGCTGTTTTGCAGAATTAGCTGCTTCTCCATGTAGATTCATGTGCGCATCTATTATATTGCTGACCCCAGGTAGATTTATAAAGTTGGTAAAATCATTAATATCACCTGCTCCAGGAATTGACTGTAAAGAGGGTATCTTTGCCATCAGTTCTTGAGGGCTTGAAAATTTATCTGATACTATGGACATTCTTTGATCATTGCTAGTAGGTATGCTGTTTGCTCCAGGTATATTATCTTTGACTAAAGAAGTAGCTTGATCATTACTAGTAGGAATGTTGCTTGCTCCAGGTATATTATCTTTGACTAAAGAAGTAGACGGAAGAGGAGC
>NZ_VXKQ01000016.1 GCF_008711465.1 Francisella sp. SYW-9 | reverse complement strand
GGTATTTTAAGAATGATAAAATACTTGACCAGAATACTTCTTTTATATGATAATGCATTTGCTAAACCCTTGGTATTTAGTGTATTACTTGTTTTTAGCTTTAACTTAACTTTTGCTGAAGATTTAGGTTGGGATTATGTACCTTCTAAAATTGGAGCTCGCTACACATATACAATTAAGATTAAATCAGGTAATACTAACTCTAATTCTAAGCTAGTCAAATATATTGTTAACTGTAAAGATAATCAAAAAGACTGTATACAAGAAGTAAAATTAAGTAATAATAAAAATAACATCCTCTATTCTTCATCAGAATTAACACCAACAAATAAAGGTGTTAATTCTATTGAAAATACTTCAAATTCTAGCTTTAAATATAGTGATGGAATTTACCTACCTAAAAAAATAGTTTTTGATAAACCTATAAAAAGTGAATCAAATATAAAGACCGTAAAAGGCAATATTATCAAATATAAAGAAATAGATAGTTATAGTAAAATTAAATCTATAAAACTCAATAGTAATATATATAAAAGTTGCATAATTGAAAATGTGTCATCGTCATCCAGTAATGGAATTAAAACCTCGTCAAAAACTACTTATTGTAAGAATATTGGATTAATTAAAACTAATAATACGGCGTACTTTAAAGATGGTGCTAAGGCTGAATCAACAACCAAGTTAATTAAAATAGATTACCCTTTCTCAAAATAAAACATCTAACTAATTTTTTCTTTTTCAAAGAACTGTCCTAAATCTAGGTCAAAATCTCTGCTAAACTTTTCAAAATCATCTTCAGATATCTTTATATCTAGCAAATAATTACCTTGCTCAGAAATATCTTCATTATCAACAACACCAAGCTCATACATCATAGCTCTAACTTTTGAATATTTAGGTGGTAACTCTAAAGTGCCATTTACCCATGACTTATTAAAAAATGTAGCTAATGCTTCATAGAATTCATCTATACCTTGACCTGTCTGCGCAGATAGATAAACTCTAGCTACTACACTACTTTCAGAATCATCTAATTGGGTAAAACTTGGAGTGATATCATCCAGCTTATCAATTTTGTTATATACACAGATCATCTCTTTGTCTGCTATGCCAATCTCTTTTAGCACTGTTTCGACTTGCTCAATATAACTTTTATAATCTTCATCAGCATAATCAATAACATGAACTAAAAGATCAGACTCTATAGCTTCCTCTAAAGTTGCATGAAATGCCTCAACTAAATCATGTGGCAAGTTTTTGATAAAGCCCACTGTATCAGAAAATATAACTTCTCCTAATTTAGGTACTATTACCTTACGCAACGTGGGATCAAGTGTTGCAAAAAGTTGATCTTTTGCTAAAACCTGAGCATCTGTAATTTTATTAAATAATGTAGATTTACCAGCATTTGTATATCCCACAAATGAAATAGTTGGAATATTATTTTTCTTACGTGAAGATCTACTTAGATCTCGATGATGTTTTACCTTATCAAGTTTTTGCGTAATTTGCTTGATTCTCTGTCTAATTAAACGCCTATCTATTTCTAATTGAGTCTCACCTGGACCACCTCTTACACCGATACCACCTTTTTGTCTCTCTAAGTGAGTCCAACCTTTTACAAGACGTGTTGATTGGTAATTTAGCTGAGCAAGCTCAACTTGAAGCTTACCTTCGTGTGTTTTAGCCCGTAATGAAAATATCTCTAGAATCAATCTGGTTCTATCCATAATTTTACATTCAAGCAACTTCTCTATGTTACGCTCTTGAGATGGACTTAAAGGGTGATTAAAAACTACTAAATCTGCTTTTATTTCATCACTTTTATTCTTTATCATCTCCATCTTACCCATACCACAGAAGTATTTGATATCAGGTTCTGGATGATTAAAATCAAGACTTTCTAAAACTACCTTATCAGCAGCTAAAACTAAGCCTTCAAGCTCAGCTAAATCTGCATTAAGTTCACGATGATATTTAAAATTTATATTTACAAGTAGGCATTTGCTACCTGCTTCATAAGATTGGAAAAATTCCATTTAGTCTAATCTGCTCCTAATAAATAATTAGTTAACCCAAAAGAGACATAAAACTCTTAATCATAGATCCTACAATCAAAGTAATAGGATAACAAAAGCGGTTTCCGAAATATATTTAAGTTAACTATAAATATGTTTGAAATAAGTATATCAGCTAATTATCTCCACGTCAGGAGATGATACATATAATATAAGAGATATTTGAAAATTTTATCTAAGAAATGAGTGGTTCACTTAAATAAGTCAACTTGAAAATATAAGAGCTATTATTCGTTAGAATTACCTTCATTCTCTTGAGCTTCAAGATCATCAGAATGAACATCTGCAACATTCTCATCTTGCTCTTCATTTGAATTTTGGTGATATGGGTTAAAAGAGCTATAAACCATTCTTACACTTTTAGCTGGTACGATAGTTGAAATAGCATGCTTATAAACCATTTGATTTACAGTATTTCTAAGTACGATACAGAATTGGTCAAAAGCTTCTACTTGACCTTGTAGTTTGATTCCATTTACAAGATAAACTGATACGCTTACTTTCTCTTTTCTTAAAGCATTTAAAAATGGGTCTTGTAAAGATGATATTCTAGACATTGTTTCACTTCCTTTTAATTATTTTGTTATAGTTATTATTTTATCAAGTTTAACAATTAAACTTCGCGGTATATTCTAACAATATTTAAACTTATCAGCAAATTTTATTTTAGACCAAAATATATATTTAAACTTTAAAAACCAAAGTATGCTAGAGCTAACTCTAATTTCTCTTGCTCCATATCTATTATTTCAATCTCACTCTGCCAGTTACGAATCCAAGTAAGCTGACGTTTTGCAAGTTGGCGTGTTGCTACGATTCCTTTTTTAACAAACTCATCATAGCTAATATCACCATCTAAATACTCCCAAGCTTGGCGATACCCTACACTTCGAATAGCTGTAGTATTCTTTGTCAGTTTTGGATTTTTTCTAAGCTCTTGAACTTCATCTAAAAAACCATGATCTAACATCTGCTTAAACCTAATCTCAATATTTTCATGAAGTATTGATCTATCATTTGGAACTAAAGCACAAAGTTTTAATTTTTCTTCTAAACCACCAACTTTTGAAGTTTTAACAAGCTCAGAGTATTTCTGACCACTTATCATAATCACTTCTAAAGCTCGAAAGATCCTTTGTTGATCATTTTGATTTATTTTTTGTGCGGATTCGAGATCCATTTTTTTTAGCTGCTGATGAAGATACTGTAGCCCTTTAGATTTTTTCTCTAATTCTAGAGTTTGCCTTATATCAGGATTACTCTCTGGCAGACTTGATAGTCCTTCAATTAGCCCTTTAAAGTAAAGCATAGTCCCACCAACTAGTAAAACTTCTTTACCTCTAGACCATATTTCTTTTTTAAGCTTATTAACGCTTGATATAAAGTCTGCAACAGAGAAATTGTCCATAGGCTCTATAATATCTATAAGATGATGTTTTATACCTGCTTGCTCTTCTAATGTCGGCTTAGCAGTACCGATATCCATTCCTTTATAAACAAGCGAAGAATCAACACTTATTATTTCAGCGTTAATCTTTTTAGCAACAGATATTGAAAGAGATGTTTTGCCAGAAGCTGTTGGTCCAGCTATCGCATAAATTGATTTATTCATTTAGATATTTTTATAATTAACTTTAACAGGGATATCTTTTCTAAGAGCTTGTAAATAAAAGTTTAACTCTTCTTGCTTATAAGTATTAGTTACTTGGCTAGGAATACCATTTTTCTTATCTGTTTTAGCTGGCTCAACTTTTGTGACTTTATAAATATAGGTATCATTATTATTATCCTGATAAAGATGATACTCACTATTATTGTTAAAGAGAACATCATTAGTAAATCCTTCAGAAAAGTTTTTTGCTTTAGACTCACTAGATATAGTAGCTTTACTAAATGATTCATTCACATTTTTACCACTCTCAAGATTACTTAATAGCTTTTGTGACTTTTGCGTAGCTAATTCTTGAGACTTTTGTTCTATATATGCTTTTGTAATAGTGCTTTTGACTTGATCAAGTTTTTGCTGTGTTGCAGATGTTGAACTATCTACCTGATATACAAGAATTTTGCCACTAGAAACAGGTAAGCTATAGTATTTAGTATTATTTATAAAGAATAAGCTATTTTTAATTCCATCTAATAAAGAGTCAGCATTATTACTAATATTTGCTACTTTTGCTTTACCTAATTTAGTTTCTAGTTTACCAAACTTAATACTATCAATATTTTGGGAATAAGAATTAAACTGCTCTAATGCTTTTCTATTTTGAATAATTTTAGCTATAGTCTTTTTAGTTTTATCATCAAACTTTGTAAATAAATCTTGATGAGTATTAAAATAATTCTTCAATGCATCATCACTAACTTTATTTTTAGAAATAAAGTTGTCTTTTGCAATTATGAAATAACTAATTTTTTTACTCGCAGGAGTAACATATTCAGCTTTATGCTGAAGATAATAGTTTTCTAATTCCTTATTAGTTGGTTTAACCTGTGACTTTAAAGAACTAGACTGAATCTTAATATATTTTATTTGCTTGTCTACAGAATAAATACTTGATAATGATTTATTCTCATAATCAGTTATAAATGAAGTTTGAGTTATTGTTTGAGGAATCGTACTAGCTAGTATATTTTGTGATAATAGCTGCTCTAGTTTATCCATACCTCCAAGATATCCAACAACCTGCTTTAACTTATCACTAGAAAACTTACCATCTTTACCAAAGAACATTGGATTATTAAAAATAGCTGACTGTAATGCTAACTTAGATACTGCGATATTTTTTTGTGCAGCTGTTAGTATTAAATACTGATTTATCATTTGTGATAAAACTTGGATTTTTTGCTCTTTAGTTTTAGCATTTTGGGAATATTGCTGAAACTGCTGAGAGCTTATCTCATTATCACCAACTTTTGCCACATAAGCACGACTTCCTCCTCCTAGATTAGTAAAAAAGAAAGTCATACCTGAAATCACAAATATAAAACTTATAGAAATAACTACGATCCAAGTAAATGGTCCTTTTAGTCTATCATTAAAAGACTGCAACATTTTTTCAACCTTAAATTAATAACTCTTTTTAAATTTATAAATATTATAGATAAAAAAAAGGCATACTGTTAAGCATGCCCTTTAAAAAAAACTAATTTTTTAAAAGTTTTTTTATTTTACTGCATCTTTAAGACCTTTACCAGCTTTGAAGCTTGGAACCTTAGAAGCAGCGATTTGGATTGTTTCTCCTGTCTTAGGATTTCTACCTTCTCTAGCACTTCTTTCTTTAACTTGGAAAGTACCAAATCCTACAAGTGTTACGCTATCGCCTTTCTTAAGAGCTTTAGTAATCGCTTCAATAGTAGCGTCTAAAGTACTCCCAGCAACTTCTTTAGTAACATCCGCTTCTTTAGCTATAGCACTTACTAGTTCACTTTTGTTCATCTTTAAAACTCCTTTTGTTTATAAATCGATATATTACCAATTAACTTTATAACACTAAAAATATATGGTTTCAACACAAAAATACTAAAAAACCTTTTCTAGGACCTCTTTTATGTTATTTACAGGGGTTATTTCGAGTTTTTCTGTAATTTCTTTATCAACATCTGCTAAATTCTTAACATTCTGTTTAGGTATCAAAACCTCTTTAATTCCACCTCTTAAAGCAGCCAAAAGCTTCTCTTTTAAACCGCCAATTGGTAATACATCACCTCGTAAAGTTACCTCACCAGTCATTGCTATATCATTTCTTACAGGTTTATCTGTATAAACAGAAACTAACGCTGTAGTCATTGCAATACCAGCACTTGGTCCATCTTTAGGAGTTGCACCTTCTGGAACATGAATGTGAATATCTTTCTTCTCATAAAAATCATCAGCAAGCTTATAATCTTTAGAGATTGAACGCATCACACTAAATGCCGCATCAATAGATTCTTTCATTACATCACCTAGACTACCTGTATATTTAACCTTACCTTTACCAGGCATAGCTAGAGCCTCAATGGTAAGAAGCTCACCACCTACAGATGTCCAAGCAAGACCTGTAACTTGACCTACTTTTGCCTTAGCATTTTTAACACCGTAATCAAACTGATGAACACCTAGATATTCTTCAAGATTCTTTTGTGTTATAGAAATCTTGCCATGATCTGGATCTTTAAGTAGATTCTTAACAGCTTTGCGACAAATCCCATCTATCTTTTGCTGTAAATTTCTCACTCCAGCTTCTCTAGTATAGTATCTAACTACATCCAAAATAGCTTTTGGTGTAAAATTGATTTCTTTCTTAGTTAAACCATTATTATCTAAGGCTTTTGGTACAAGATATTGCTTAGCAATAGCTTGTTTTTCAAGCTCCGTATAACCAGATAAATTAATAATCTCTAATCTGTCTCTTAACGCAGGGTCAATATCTAAAGAATTAGCTGTTGCAACAAACATTACTTTTGATAAATCATAATCAATCTCAAGATAATGATCATTAAAAGTATTATTTTGCTCTGGATCTAACACCTCTAATAACGCTGCTGAAGGATCACCTCTAAAATCAGAAGAAACCTTATCAATCTCATCTAATAAGAAAAGAGGATTCTCTGTTTTAGATTTAATTATCTTTTGGATAATTTGTCCTGGCATAGAACCAATATAAGTACGACGATGACCTCTAATTTCAGATTCATCACGAACTCCGCCTAATGCCATACGCACATATTCACGACCAGTCGCTCTTGCTATAGAATGACCTATAGATGTTTTACCAACACCTGGAGGTCCTACTAGACATAAAATAGGAGCCTTTGTGTTGCTGTCTCTTTTGATCTGAACTGCCAAATGCTCAAGTATTCTTTCTTTTACTTTCTTAATACCATAATGATCTTTTTCTAATACTTTCTCAGCTAAGTTAATATCCTTTTTAACTTTTGCTCTTTTACCCCAAGGTAAAGAAAGAATAGTTTCGATATAATTTCTTGATACAGCTGATTCTGAAGAAGATGGAGGCATAGCTTTAAGCTTTTTAAGCTCCTTTAAGCACTTTTCTTTCGCCTCTTCAGACATCTTAGTATTTTCTATTCTCTTTTTAAGTGCAGAAACTTCAGACTCTTCGTCAGCTTCTCCAAGCTCTTTATAAATAGCCTTAACCTGCTCATTTAGATAATACTCACGTTGATTTTTATCAACTTGAGATTTAACCCTATCTTTAATCTTAGCTTCTAGCTCAAGTATTTCTAATTCTTCATAAAGACATGAAAGTAATAATAAAGCTTTTTTCTTTATATCTGATGCTTCAAGAATTTTTTGTTTTTTAACAATTTCTGTATTAAGAATTGTAGCAACCTCATAGATAAACTTATGTGGCTCTTCAGTATTTATTAAAGTAGCCAAAGTCTCCTTAGAAACCTTACCACTAATATCAACAAACCTTTTAAGTGAATCTGAAATAGATAGTAAAATAGCTTTTAGCTCTTTATCTATTTGATTAGGACTATAATTATCATCTATATGTAGATTATCCAGACTTGCATATATACAATCATTCTCTAGTGTGTATTTCGACACTAATCTTTTTGCAACACCCTCAACAATAACTTTCAAGCTTCCATCAGGAAGCTTCATAATTTGGACAATTTTAGCTAATGTAGCTATATCATAGATATTATCTACGACATCGCCAGCGCTAGCTCCATTTTTTTGAGTCGCTAATAGAATATAATTATTATAATTATTCGATGCCTGTTTAACTGCTTCTATCGACTTCTTGCGCCCAACATTAAGTGGGATAGTCATTGATGGATATATAACTACATCTCTAAGAGGGATAACAGGAACAACATTTAAGATTTCTGACATAAATTCACTATACTCCTGTAAATTGTTTTAGACTATATCTTTTAACTGCTTTTGCTCTTTATTTTTACTAACTAATACAGGATCTTGATGCTCTAATACAACTTTATCATTGATAATAATTTTCTCAACATCTTGAGATGATGGTATATGAAACATCAACTCAAGTAGAACATTCTCAAGAATAGTTCTAAGACCTCTTGCACCTGTCTTTTTAGCTATTGCTTTTTTAGCTATCTCTATAAGAGCTTCGTCTGTAAACTCTATTTCGACATCATCAAACTTAAATAACTTAATATACTGTTTGATAAGAGCATTTTTAGGTTCTTTTAGTATCTTAACTAAATCTTCTTCTTTTAGTTCATTTAAAACCGTAACTATTGGTAAACGCCCAATAAGCTCAGGAATAAGACCAAACCTAGTTAAATCTTCACTCTCAACTTTTTGCATTAGCTTTTCAGTATCAAGATTATCTTTCTGACGAATAACATCAGCATTAAAACCAATGCTTACTTTATCCATTCTATGTTTAACAACCTTTTCTATACCTGCAAAAGCACCACCACAAATAAATAATATATTTGAGGTATCAATCTGAATCATATCTTGATTAGGATGCTTTCTACCACCTTTTGGCGGGACAGAAGATACAGTTCCTTCAATAAGCTTTAATAATGCCTGTTGAACACCTTCTCCAGATACATCTCGGGTGATAGATGAGCTCTCAGATTTTCTTGCAATCTTATCTATCTCATCGATATAAATGATTCCTTTTTCTGCTTTAGCAACATCAAATTCAGCATTCTGCAATAATCGAACAATAATGTTTTCAACATCATCACCAACATAGCCTGCTTCTGTAAGAGTCGTTGCATCTGCAATAGCAAAAGGAACATTTAGCTGTTTTGCTAAAGTTTGAGCAAATAATGTTTTTCCTGAACCTGTTGGGCCAATTAATAAAACATTACTCTTTTTAAGTTCTGTATCATCATCTTCTGTGATATCAGATGTGATTCTTTTATAATGATTATAAACAGCTACAGACAATACTTTCTTAGCATTATCTTGACCAATAATATAATCATCAAGATAGTTTTTAATTTCTATAGGTTTTGGCAACTTATCAAAAGTGATATCTAATGTAGTATCAACACCGTTAGTGCTTTTAATTTTAGTTGCGCACTTACTGACACATTCATTACAAATATTACCATCTCTACCAGAGATGATACTTTTGACCTCTTGTTGTGACTTCCCACAGAAAGAACAATATAGAATTTTAGCCATTTTTAAAACTAGACTTCCTTTATTTATTTGATTATTGCATCACGAGATTCAATAACATGATCTATCAGACCATATTCTTTTGCTTCATTTGCCATCATAAAGTTATCTCTATCAGTATCTTTAACTATAGTTTCAAGATCTTGACCTGTATGATGAGCTAATACCTTATTTAATCTTTCTTTGATACGTAAGATATTTTTAGCATGAATTTCAATATCTGATGCTTGACCTCTAAAACCACCTAAAGGCTGATGAATCATAATCTGTGAACTTGGTAAGCTATATCTTTTACCTTTTGTACCACCAGCTAACAATAATGATCCCATACTAGCAGCTAAACCAATACAAATAGTATTAACATCTGGCTTAATAAACTGCATAGTATCATAGACACCCATACCAGCTGTAACCATACCTCCTGGAGAATTTATATAAAAATAAATATCTTTGTCAGGATCTTCAGATTCTAAAAATAAGAGCTGCGCAATCACTAGATTAGCTGAATGATCATTTACTTCACCATTTAAAAAAACTATACGCTCTTTTAGTAGTCTTGAGTAAATATCAAAAGCTCTTTCACCGCTAGCAGTTTTCTCAACAACTGTAGGAACTAAATTATTAGTTATCATTTATAACCTCTCTTTATAAGCTAGATTAGAATCCAGCTTGTTGAGCTTGCATATTTTCTTTTATAATTTCAAAAAAATCTTCTGCTTTTTCTGAAACCTGAGCTTGATTTAAAACCCAATCAGTTAGCTTGTTTTCAATAACTAAAGCTTTTAGATTAGCGATTTCTTTTTCATTTTTCTTGATTTGCTCTTTAGTTTTTTCTGGCTCTTCATAAGCTTGAACCATTTCATTTAATAAGCTATCAACTTCTTCTTCTGTTGCTTCAAAATTTTGAGATTTCATAACACTATCAAGAACTAAGCTAGTCTCAACTTTTTGTTTAGCATTATCTTCAAATAAGTTATCAGGCAATTGATTAACATCGAAGCCTTTCGCACCACCCATTTGTTGAACTAAATTTTGCTTCGCAGCATCAATTTCTCTTTTGATTAAAGATTTTGGAGTTTCAAACTCAGAAATTTCTCTTAAGCCTTTGAAAACTTGCTCTTTTACTTTTCTTTGTAAAATAAACTTAAGTTCACGTTGCATGTTTTCTTTAATCTCATCTTCAAAAGTATCTACGCCACCTTTTACACCAAACTTCTTAACGAACTCTTCGTCAACTTCTGGTAATTCAGCTTGTTGGATCTTCTTAACTGTAATATCAAAAGTAGCTTCTTGACCAGCAAGATCTTTGTTTTGATACTCTTCAGGGAATGTTACAGTAATAGTTTTTTGCTCATCTTTGTTCATACCTACAATGCCATCTTCAAAACCAGGGATCATTTGACCAGAACCAATCACAAGTTCTTGATCATTTGCAGAACCACCTTCGAAAACTTCACCATCTTTTTTACCTACAAAATCGATAACTACTTTATCATCTTTCTCAACAGCTCTTTCTACCTCTTTAAAAGTTGCTAACTGTTTTCTTAAGTTTTCGATCATTTGTTTAACTTCATCATCACCAAGATCAACTACTGGTTTTTGAACTTCAATTTTTTCAAATCCATTAACTTCAAACTCTGGGAAAAGCTCAAGATTTGCTACAAATTTAAGAGGCTGACCTTCTTGATTTTCTTTAAGATCAACTTCGATACCAGCAACAGCTAATTTCTCATCCTGAATAGCTTTTGAATATTTCTGAGGAATAAGATCAGAGATAACTTCCATACGGATTTGCTCACCATACTTCTTCTTAACCATACCAGCAGGTACTTTACCAGGTCTAAAACCATCCATTTTTATAGTTTTAGCAGTATTATTTACTCTTTTTGAAACTTCAGTATCTATTTCATTGGCTGGAACTTCAATTAGTAATGAGCAATGAATCCCTTCTTTCTTCTCTACAGTAACTTGCATTATTAAGTTTTCCTTTTATTTATTTAACAATTTTCTAATAGCAAATTTTAACTTTCATCTATCAGATTGTCTATATCTTTATTATCAAATATATGACAAGCCAACGCTTTTATTGTAAAATCTAGCTACTCTAATAAAACCACTATGACTATGGTAACCATTATTATAAGTATTTGTCTACTCATAACACCATTTATAATAGCTTTTTTGCATTCAAGTATTATTTACAACAAACACTACCCTAGCGTCTATGCAAACTACTTTATTGCAAGCAATATAAGTCTGATGACTCTTATAAATAGTTATGCTTATTTAGTATATGGAGACAGCATGAGTAAATTTCAAGGATGGATTTTCACTCCAGCTGTTTTTCAAATAGGAATTTTTCAATTATGCTTATTTATATTCTCTATTTTAGCACTATTTAAGAACCCTCAATTTAAAGCTGCATGTTTAATATTTTTTACTATTTATACAATATTAGACTCTCTGACATTATTTAGTGGCTCTACATATAACAACGCACTTGAAGCTATATTCTTCATAAATATAATTGCTGCTTTAATATCCTATATTTTATATAGATTTTTGAGTAAAATTAATAATAGGTAATTAAAATACATATTATCTATTTAATTTTATTCCATAATTAGTCCAGGAGAATAATCATGAGCTCTCAAAAAAAAACTTTAGTTATTATTGGGGCTGGCCATGCCGGCATATCAGCAGCACTATCAGCAGCTAAGCTAAGAAGTAGACTTAATAAAAAAGCAGAAATTGACATTATTGTAATAAGTCGTAATTCATATATGACAATACGGCCAAGAATGTATATTAAAGAACTTGAGGAAGCCACTATAAGAGTTAAGAACTTTTTAACTCCGATAAAAGTACGCTTTATTGAAGCTGAAGTTAGTAATATTGATAGTCAAAAGCAATCTATCACAATAAATGACTCACAAAAACAACAAAAAGAATTTCACTTTGATAGCCTAATACTCTGCGCTGGTAGTGAACTAGCTCAGCCAAGAATCAAAGGCATAGAAACTGTTTATAATATAGACACTTATAATGCAGCTCTACACTTTAGAAATGCTTTAACAGACTTCTTACTTAAAGCTGAGGCTACTAAATCTCAAAATAATAAAATTAAAGTAGCCGTTCTTGGCGGTGGAATCACAGGAATTGAACTTGCTTGTGAACTTCCAGTAACACTAAAAAAACTCACTTTTGAACTAGGGCTAGAGTCTACTTTTGACCTTGAAGTTTCAATAGTTGATCGTGGAGATGTTACTTGCTCACTAGGTAAGGACCCTCAAAAATATCTTGTAGATGCGTTTAATCTAGCTAATGTTAAGTGCTTAAATCATGCATCTATTACAGAAGCTACTCAAATTGAAGCTGATAAAGGATCGGTGACAATAAATGATGAGGCTCTTGAATTTAACTTTATTGTTTCTGCATTAGGCATGAAAGCAACTGATCTGAATAAACTATTACCTTACGATAAAGATCCAGCTGGTAGAATAAAAGTTAATCAATACTTACAAACACCAAATGAGAATATCTTTATAGCTGGTGATGCTGCAAATGTAAAAGTTGATGATGAACACTATGCTGTGATGTCATGTCAACAAGGTAGACCTCAAGGTAGACTTGCTGGACATAATGCAGTACATCATTTACTAGGAATCCCAGAAATGCAAGAGTACTATCAGCCAAACTATGTGACATGTGTTGATTTAGGTGATTATGGTGGACTATATACAGAAGGATGGGAGAGAAAAGTTAAAAAGTTTGGTATGGAAGCCAGAGAAATCAAGAAACATATCAACCTTGATAGAATATACCCCCCAAATAGAAGAGATGAAATAGGAATTTTTGAAGAAGCTGGTGAGCTTCAGTTTATAGCTCCCCATGAGTCTCATGAAATTGCTAAGAAGGCTAAATAGACATCAAAGATTTTTATTTTTTAAACTAATACTCCTCAGAATAGCGTATAAATTTATAATGAAAGTTATAATCAATCATGTAAAATATTGGAAAATAAAATTACTGACAATATCTAGACTTAATATCTTTGATAGCTTGAGCGTACATAGCGTCCATCTCAGCTCTAGAGCCTACACCTCCACCAATCTCATAAAGCTTACCATCACCTACACCATAGATAGCAGCATGCACTGTAAATTCTAAGCCTTTCTTAGACCAAGCATCACTTACCACAGTAGTTTTACAAAGGTTTAAAGCCTGATGAAGTGCATTAAGCTCACACATCATATCAACCTTTTTCTTTGTATACTCTTCTTCGTTATCTTTTAGGTAAGCTAGAGTTTCTTCAACAAATTTCTTATTCTGCTCTTTTATTTCACGAATAGAAGTTAGCCAGTTATCAATTAGACCATAACTTTTATCTCTAACAACTGTTTCAACACCACCACAAGCATAATGCCCACATACAATAATTTTCTTAACCCTTAGAACCTCAATAGCAAACTGCAGTACTGATAAACAATTTAAGTCAGTAAGAGAAACTACATTTGCAATATTGCGATGAACAAATACTTCACCAGGGATTAGACCACAAACCTGGTTCGCAGGCACGCGACTATCTGAACAACCTATCCAAAGATATTCTGGAGACTGTCCCTTTGATAATGTTTCAAAAAAACCTGGATTAGTCTTTTCGATCTCTTGCGCCCACTCTCTATTACCTTTTATTAACTCAGCTATATCACTCATATTTTCTCCTTAGATTATCTGAATATCTTTTCATATATTATACTTCATATACTATATTAGAATATTTTAATGAACAAGTTTTTATTAGCTAATCTAATTAGATTGTCACTTCACCTTGTAAAGAAATATTAAAAGCATCTTTAATTTGCTGTTGAGAAATACCTGGTTGACTAAGTAAATAAAAAAGCTTCCCTAATGCAGCCTCATCTGTCATATCATAACCTGATACAACACCCGCATCGACTAATCCTCGAGCTGTTTTATAAGTATGCATTTTTACACTACCATACATACATTGAGTACAGTTAACTATCACTACGCCTCTTTTATCAGCTTTTGCTAACGTCTTATGAATATTAGGATCATCCATCATATTACCTGAGCCATAAGTTTTTAAAATCAAACCTTGTAGTGGTGGTTCAAGTACAGCCTCTAATATATCATTATCCATACCTGGAAAAACACTTAAAATTGCTATTTTAGGTACCCCAAAAGTTTCTAATGTCGGTAGCTCATAATTATCAGATCTCTGCCATAGTCTTCTTTTTTTAATATCAATATCAATCCCTACTTTTGCTAGAGTAGGATAATTCGGAGAATCAAAAGCTTCAAAATCTGTAGCTGATATTTTAGTAGTTCGATTACCACGCATAAGCCTTTGACTAAAATATACACAAACCTCTTTTATGTCATCACTACATGCGAATATTAAGCTATTTAAAATATTTGATATTGCATCAGATCTTATCTTTGAGATAGGAATTTGTGAACCTGTTACAATTACAGGTTTCTGAATTTCACCAAGCATAAAAGATAGTACTGACGCTGTATAAGATAATGTATCTGTACCATGTAAAATTACAAAACCATCATAATCTTCATAGTTTTTTATTACATCCAAAGCTAGAGATACCCACCTTTTAGGGTTAATATTTGATGAATCTATTAAGTTTGTATACTCCTTGATTTTAAACTCAGGCATATTGTACTCATAAAAATCACGAATACCTTCAACCGTTTTTGTCAAATATCCTGGTTCAACATCGTACCCTTGCTCTGTACTAATCATACCAATAGTACCACCAGTATATAAAACTAGAATCTTCTTATGGCTAAAGTTTTCCATTTTTACCCTTCTCCATTAGTTCTGCTATAGCCTTATTTGCAAGTTCATCTGCTTTTTCATTACCTTGATTTCCACTATGACCTTTAACCCAACTCCATGTAATATTATGAATCTGACTTAAACTATCAAGCTCTTGCCATAAGTCTTTATTTTTTACTTCTTTTTTAGCTGCTGTCTTCCAACCATTAGCTTTCCAATTTGCTAACCATTGGTTAATCCCATTTTGTAAATATTTAGAATCAGTAAAAATAGTAATATCACATTTTCTTTTTAGGGTCTCTAGTGTTCTAATAGCAGCCAAAAGCTCCATTCTATTATTAGTAGTTTCTTTTTCAGCACCATATATTTCTTTTTCTACACCATTATAACTAAGTATAGCTCCCCAACCACCTATACCAGGATTACCTTTACAAGCTCCATCAGTATAAGCTATAACATTATTTTTTCTTGTGAATATCCCCATATATCTCCTTCACGCAGTTACCACTGTATACTCGTTTCTTTTTCGATTCAGTTACTAAATCAGATACTTTGAGACCGTCAACTATAAAATAATTATCTTTTTTAAAAATCACAACGAAATTTTTACTTACTATACGTTTAAATAGATCAATAAAGATATTTCCTGTTGGATTTATTAATTGAATTTTCTTACTAACAAACCCATTTGCTAAAAACTTTGATAGTAGTTTATATAGTCTAATATCTCCTGTACATGAAACTATAACTTCACCATCATCAGCTAAACAAAAGTGTAATTGTTGCAGTAAAGATCTCATCTGTTTTGAACAAGATAAAAAGCTTTGATCTAAAATTATTAAATCAAAAAACTTATGCTCAAATGGCCATGCCTCTACATCAAAAACACAACCTTTCTGATGCTCTGATTTTAAATACCCTGAACAAACAACTTTTTTTAAAACATTTATTCTATCAAGATAATCATGATCCTTATTTGTGATAATAAGAGCCTTCTTATACCATCTTTTTGCAAGATATCCCGTTATAATTCGCTCTTTCACATTCATAAGTTTATTGACCCACTAAAGTTCTCATTCTATCAAAATAATCTGGACAAGTCTTACTAACAGCTTCTGCATTACTTATAACAACACCATCATTTCTTAACCCTAAAAGAGCTAATGACATAGCAATTCTATGATCATTAAAACTATCAACTTCTGCTGACTGAAACTTGCTTCTAGATGGTGATATTAAAATGCTATCTTGAGTTGTTTCAACATGCATACCAAGTTTCGTAAGTCCTTCTGCCATAGCATATACCCTATCAGACTCTTGACCGCGAGTGTGGCTAAGCCCTGAAATATAAGTATCTGAATCTGCAAAGCAAGCTATTGCAGCTAAAGTCATAAATGTATCTGAGAAATTACGCATATTAACATTTATCCCTTTTAATTTCTGAGCCCCTGTAACTTCCACACCATCATCATAATACTTAACGTCACAGCCAATCATCTCAAGCACATCTAAAAACTTGATATCCCCTTGCTTAGATTCTTTAGTTACATTCATTACTTTTATCGTAGATCCTGTAATGGCAGCAAATGCCCAAAAGTATGAAGCCGTTGACACATCTGGCTCAACCACATATCTTCCTGGTGATGTATACTTAGATTTCTTAGCTTTATAAATATTATTTTCAATATCTACATCAACACCAAACTCTGCCATAACTTTTGCTGTCATATCTAAATATGGTTGCTTATGGTCTGTAATTGAGTTTAAAACTAAACCCTGTTGCATAAATGGTGCTGCCATAAGCAGACCTGATGCGAACTGCGAACTTTTTTTACCATCAACCTCAATATTTCCACCTGCCAAAGAATCTGCATTAATAGTCATAGGCATTGCATGAACTTTTTCATGATACTGAGCCTTCATTCCTAAATTCTCCAGCGGCTTTAATTGATCTGCTAAAGGTCTTTCCATCATTCTTTGTTTAGCATAAACATAGTAATAAGCAGATCCTTGTACAACACACATAGGAATTATAAATCTCGTCAACGTACCAGACTCATTACAAAATATCTTTGCTTTTTTATTTTGAAACTCTCCGTTACAACCACTAATACTTAAAGTTTTACTATCTTGATTATGTTTAATATCACAACCTAGCTCTTTTAAAGCTGCAACACACGCCAAAACATCTGCACTGTTTGGTAAATTCTCAAATCTAGTTTCTCCATTTGCCATAGCCGCAATAATTAAAGATCTATTTGAGATACTTTTAGAACCATCTAGATAGACATTTTGCTTTACCTTTGTTTCAATTTTAGGTATAAAATTTTTCATTAGTTTTTTAATAAAGAATTAAATATATATCGAATATATTACCATAATCGAATTAGTTTTTATTCCTCATAATATGCTCTTATTAAATTTGTTTGTTTAGAAAGGTAAATTTAAATTTAAAACTTATTATTTATTATTATTTCAAACGAGGAATTAAACTAACTCTATAAGCATACATCTATATGCTCAAAAAAATAAAATATTGATCTTTAATACAAAAGAATTCAAACTTAAACAAATAGTTTTTTAAAAATATGATTCTATGTCAAAGAAAAATTGTGAATGTTGTTTTATGCCTTTATCAAAAGATAAAATAGATAATGGATCAAATATTTATTGCAGTAAATGTTTTCAAAACAACCAATTAAAAGCTGAAAATATGTCTTTAAAAGAGTTTCAAAGGTATGCTTACAATCAAATGCAGAATGATGGTAAAAATAAAATGGCAAGCTATATTTTCTCCTGGATGATAAAATTTGCACCCTATTGGAAAACGCGAAAATAAAATATTAAGCTAACTTCTATTTTTTATAGCTTTTTTTAGCTTAGCTAATGCTTCTTCTTCTATTTGTCTAACCCTCTCAGCTGAGATTTTATACTTTGCTGCTAAATCCTGTAAAGTTGCTTTTTTCTCAAGTAGATATCGAGACATAATGATATCTTTTGTACGCGTATCAAAACCACTCAAAACATCCTTCACAACAGTTTTAAAATTATCATAATAATCTTGTTGTACTACCTGATGCTCAACATTTGATGATTTATCTTCTAAATATAAACTCTGCTGAGCAGACTGCTCAGCATCATCATCTTTATATGGAAGATCAAGACTTGCATCACCCTGACACATTCTTTTTTCCATCTCAATAACAGTTTCTTCTTTGACATTAAGCTCTTCAGCTAACTGTTTAATCTCATCAGAGTTCAACCAACCAATCTTACCTTTGGAGCTTCGAAGATTAAAAAAAAGTTTTCTTTGAGCTTTTGTTGTAGCTACTTTTACGATTTTCCAGTTCTTTAAAACATAATCATGCATCTCTGCTTTAATCCAGTGAACAGCAAAAGATACTAACCTAACTCCTTGCTCTGGATCAAACTTACTCACAGCTTTCATTAAGCCAATATTACCTTCTTGGATGAGATCTGCTATCGATAAACCATAACCTGAAAAGTTTTTAGCAATTTTAGTTACAAATCTTAAGTGAGATAAAACTAACTGCTGTGCGGCCTCTAAATCTTTTTTATATTTGTAGCGCTTTGCTAGCTCTTGTTCTTCTTCTAGAGATAAAATAGGTAGACTATTGACAAAATTAAGATAAGAATTGATATTATTATCAGATACAACAGGTAAGGTTTTTGGTTTTGTAGCTGGCAATAATTTCTTTTTAGACATATAGTTCCTACTAGATTTTAATCTACTGATAGTAATAAGCCTTACTTAGTTGATTAATCTGTACTTGCTGTTTTTGTAATACAGTAGCAAATTCTTTTTGCATTTGCATCATCATTGCATGTAGTTGTGCTATTTTCTGATCTTGCACTGCAGTATATTCCACTAATTTTTTTATAGTATCTTTATTCTGCATATAACTAGCATATTTTTGCTGAGCTTGCTTAAGTTGATCTAAACTTACCCAACCAGTACTTCCATTAGCTTTATTAACAACTTCACACCAACCAGTATTCTTACAATAAAAAACATTGTAACTATCTTGGTTTTTAAATGTAATATGTCCGATAATTTTTGACGAAGTATCTTCATTTGTGTAAATAGCGACAAGCTTATGATGAGCTTTATCTTTTGTACGATTACTTGACTGCTCTTGCTTTGTAGTACTAACAGGCTTGTCACTAGACATAGCTAATCCTAAACTTGCCCCAAATATCAATAGGCTAATTGTTAAAATGATTTTTTTCATTGTTCATCCTCTTTCAAGTGTCTTAAATTCATTATACACTATCTAATTGCTATAAATTATTAACAAATATTAAAGTATAGGAATATCTTCTTTATTTACTTGCTTAGGTAGAAGTGACTCTCTATTTAAACCTAAGGCAACAGCAACAACACCTGCTACATAAATAGATGAATAAGTACCTACTACGATACCCAGAATTAAGGCTAAAGAAAAATTGTGCACAGAACTTCCACCAAATAAGAACAATACAATAACTACAAGCATTGTTAAACCTGACGTTAGTATAGTTCTTGAAAGTGTATCGTTAATACTTCTATTAACAACTTCTGTAACACTAGCATTACGCATTTTTCTAAAGTTCTCACGCACTCTGTCATAAATTACAACAGTATCATTTAATGAGTAACCAATTACAGCTAAAACTGCTGCTAAAACAGTCAAGTCAAACTCTAACTGAAAAGCTGAAAAGATACCTAATATAACAATAGGATCATGTAATAACGCAATACAAGCACTTATACCAAATTTCATTTCAAATCTAGCACTTATATAAATTAAAATACATACCAAAGCAATAATTATTGCTAATACACCATTACTTGCTAACTGTTTACCCACTTGAGGACCGATATAGTTAATGCTTTCTACCTTGGCTCCCAAAGTAGTTTCTACTTCTTTTTGTAGCTGCTGTTGAGCATCTTCAAGATTTTTAGACTTAGAGTTAACTTCATCTGGAGCAAACTTAATCAAATAGTTATCATTATCTCCAAAAGTAGTTATAGTTGTATGCTTAAAGCCGACCTTTTCTAGCTTCTTAGACATCATTTCAGAACTTAGCATCTTTGAAGTCTGTAGCTGAACCTGATAACCACCAGTAAAATCTAAACCAAGATTTAGACCTTTAGTAAATATAAAAAACAAAGAGATAATAATCATAAGCACTGAAAAAGCAGTTGTATACTTTTTAATACCTAAGAAATCAATCTGAGTCTTTTGTTTAAAAAATTCCATTATAAACCCAACCTAAAATTATATTCCAATAGAGATTTTTTCTAGTTTCTTTTTCTTTCCATAGACAAAATTAGTCATAGCTCTAGAAACAGTAACCGAAGTAAACATAGATGTAACAATACCAATCATCAATGTAATAGCAAATCCTTTAACGGCGCCTGTCCCGATAAAGAAAAGAATAACCGCAACAATTAAAGTCGTAATATTAGAATCAACAATTGTTGTAAATGCTTTCTCATAACCTATATGAATTGCACTTTGACGTGGCATACCTGCACGAATCTCTTCTCTAATTCTCTCAAAAATTAGCACGTTTCCATCGATTGACATGCCAAGGTTAAGAACAATACCTGCAATACCTGGCAAAGTTAAAGTTGCCCCTGGTATAATTGACATAACTGCTACAATTAATACAAGGTTCATAATCAATGCAATATTTGCAATAACACCAAAGACTCGATAATAGATTAGTATAAAGATAATAACTGCTAAAAGAGCTACAACTATAGATAGCATACCTTTTTCAATATTAGCTTTACCTAAGCTTGGTCCTATTTGTGATTCTTGAACAATATGTACAGGGACTTGTAATGAACCAGACTTAATCATCAAAGCAAGATTGTTTGCTTCTTTTTGACTCAAACCTGTAATCTGGAAATGTGAACCAAGTGCAGATTGAATAGTAGCTACATTTATTAACTTTTCAGTTTTATTAACTACATTTTTCTCTTTACCATCTTTATCTTTAACTTTCTCATAAGTTGTATTTACAAGCATCACACCCATAGGATTACCAACATTTTTGCCAGTAATCTTTCTAAAGTGAGTCGCTGCTGATCTACTTAACTCAACCATAACAATCGGCGTACCAGTTTGGCGATCTACTGATGGACTTGCACCAATAATATCAGCACCACCTGCTACTGGAGCACCTTTTAAACTATAGTAACTTTGATAGCCTCTAGAGTTGTCTAAAGAGTAAACCTTATAACCCTGCTCTTCTGTAGCTAACCTATCTGTAACAGGGTTAACTAAATAAAAACTCGCTGTAGATGTTCCACCTAAAATTTGCTTAGCTTGAGTAGCATCTTGCATTCCAGGGATTTCAATAACTACACGACTCTCACCAGCCTGAGCAACTGAAGCTTCTGCTACACCTAAAGCATTAATACGATTACGCATTACTGTTACAACTTGAGATATAGCCCCTTGTTTTAATTGCATAATTTTAGCGCTATTGTAAGTTACAAATACAGTCTTACCTTTAGTTGTACTTGTTATATTAGGATCTTGAGTCTTTTTAAACTTAGAGTTTAAATATTGATTAAGCTTAGCAACATCTGCTGAACTATCTAATGTAATAGATACATAGCCATTAGCAACATAATCTTGTGGAGCTTTAACACTTGATTTTTCATCTGCTTTAGTTGAGCTAGAAACACCTATATTATTATCCTTAGCTGATGCCAAAATCACATTTAATGCGTTATCTAATTGAGCATTTATAGCTGTTTTTGTATCAGCTTCTAACATCAAATACATTCCACCACGCAGATCTAGCCCTAGATTCATAGGGTTAGCACCTAACGCTGAAAGCCAGCTTGGTGAATTAGAAAGCATATTCATCGCAATAATATAATTATTACTTAAGCTTTCTTTTAATATTTTTTTTGCTTTAAGTTGCTCTTCTACATCTTTAAATGTAATTGAAACATTATCTTTATTATTAGTTATTTGTGCCTTTTCATAAGCAACTTTATTTTTATCTAAAGCATTTTCAACTTTAACTAATAATTGAGTACTAATATCACCATCTTTTTGAGATATTTGTAAAGCTGGGCTTTTACCAAAGATATTAGGTATAGCATAAAATAATGCTAATGCTAAAATTAAGATTATTAAAAGATTTTTCCATAAAGGAAATTGATTTATAGGAAGATTCTTATTATTACTCATTGAAAAATCCTTTGTGTAAAAAAGAAAAAAGTTAAAAGATTTCTAGAATGGCTAACTAAGCCTTAGTAGCACCTTTTGGTAAAATATTTGCTACTGCACTTCTTTGAATTTTTACAGTAACATTTTCTGCTACTTCTAGATCTACAAATGTATCATCGATTTTAGCTATTCTTCCTATCATGCCACCATTTGTTACAACTTCATCACCTTTAGCTAATTCAGATAGCATCTTACGTAAATCTTTGCTCTTTTTTTGTTGCGGTCTAATAAGCAAAAACCAAAATATTGCAAAAAACACTACTAACATTAAGATTGAGCTTAATGGACTACCTGCAGACGCTTCACTACCTGCTGCAAAAGAACTTGAGGTAAATAACACAACAGCTGCTAACGATAATAATATTTTTTTCATTTTTTCTCCTGGAAGATTTAAGTTTTATTTTTTAAACAGATGAATTCTACATTAGTAGTAGCCTATTATCAATGGATATTTTTTTGCTAAAACATCAGGTGACTATAATGTAAAATATCTTTATTCTATAGCAAAACTCTTAATGACTTTACCCAGTATTTAAAACTACAAGGAGTATTCTTTTGCAAAATTTAAAACTCAGAAACTATATATCTTATGGAATGGGGGATATTTTTGGAGGTGGTGCTTTTGCTATCATAGGCACATTTTTTATGATTTTTCTAACAAATAATGTCGGCTTATCTCCAGTGTTGGCTGGACTTTTATTTGGTTTAGGAAGATTTTGGATGGCTATTACAGATCCATTTTTTGGTAACTTATCAGACAGAACAAACACTCGTTTTGGTAGAAGACGTGTTTTCTTTCTCATAGGTATAATACCTATAATAATCACATTTATCCCTATGTGGATGACACCGCTAAAAGTAGGTGTAAATGGTATCACTGACACACAAGCATTTATATACTACTTAATAATGTACTGCATATTTGATGTAGTATATTCTATGGTCATTACACCATATTCTGCATTAGTTGCAGATATGACTCATAAGTATAAAGAGCGTGTTCGACTATCTGCTTTTAGAATGGGTTTCTCGCAATTCTCATCAATACTTGCAACATCTGTAGCTCCAATAATTCTAGCAGCATATACATATAGTGACAAAGCTTATGTCGTTATGGCTACAGTATTCTCAATACTATATGCAGTAGTTTGGATTGTAGTATTCTTAGGAACTAAAGAAATAACCTCCAGCACTAAAGAGACAAAAAAAGAAAAAGAATCTTTCATATCAAAGCTAACTGCTCTACTATCCTCATTTGCATCTGCATTTAAAAACAAGTCTTTTCGTGCACAGTTAGGATTATATTTAGCTGCATTTACTGCTTTAGACTTTCTAATGACACTAAGTGTATACTTTATTAAAATATATCTTGAAAGTCCTCAACTAGTATCTTATATAAGCACTATGTGGATTGCTCAAATCTGTGTTTTACCAATATATGTTTTTATTGCCAATAAATTTAGTAAAGCAACCAGTTATCGTATTGGAGCTACAATTTGGGTTTTATCGATGCTAGGATTGCTAATGCTAAACCAAACAAATGCATCTGCCTTAACTGTTTCTGTAGGATTTATCTTAATAGGAGTTGGGCTTTCACCATGTTATATGATACCTATGGCAATGCTTAGTTTTGTTACAGAAGTAGATGTATTACTTAGTAAGCAAAGAAGAACTGGTGTTTACGCTGGGGCAATGTCTTCAGCTCGTAAAGTATCTCAAGGGCTTATTATTTTACCACTGATAGGCCTTATACTGCAACTAATTGGTTATGATCCACACTTAGCTCACCAATCAGCAGGCACCCTTTCTTCATTGAGATACGTATTTATATTTATACCTACAGTACTAATACTTATTGGTATATATTTCTCAACAAGATTCAAGATAACACCTAAAAACTTTGAAATAATCAAAGGTGAAATTTCTAGATTAGAAAATGGTGGTCCTAAAGATGAAGTAAACCAAGATGTCAAAGTTATCTGTGAAAACTTGACAGGCTCAAAATACGAAAACTTATATAAATAGGAGATAAAAATAATGTTACAAATTAATAATAGTAATAATCAGTTAGAAATAGTCTACGATAATAAAGTTTTATTAAAGCATAGTGCTGAAAAACCTGCTTTTTTTATTGGTAAAGGTCAAGATTCAATGGAAATGTATCGTGGTAACTTTGACATATCTGACTATGTTACAGAGAGATTGCCTCTAGCAGGAGCTATCTCTAAAAATAGCAACTCATTTGAACTTTTATACAATAATCAACCAGCTTTAATTGTTTCTCTCAATAGCAAAGATGATCAGCTTAAGATATCTTTTGAAGCTATCGATAGCTCATTTAATCGCTTCTGGATAAGAATCAATGCAGATGCTAGTGAAAAAGTATACGGTTGTGGAGAGCAACTTTCATATTTCAATCTCAGAGGAAGAAATTTCCCACTTTGGACTTCTGAACCTGGTGTTGGTCGTGATAAGAGCACTCTTGTTACATGGATGGCTGATGTTAAAGATAAAGCTGGTGGTGATTACTACAATACTAACTACCCTCAGTCAACTTTCGTTTCTACACATAAGTACTTCTGTCACATGGATAGTACTGCATATATGGATTTTAACTTTAAGAATGATCATTTCCATGAATTAGAATGTTGGGAAATACCTCAAAATATAGTATTTAGAACAGCTGATAGTTATATTTCTCTACTAGAAAAACTAACAGAGTTTTTCGGTAGACAACCAGAGCTTCCGGAGTGGGTATATAACGGTCTAATTGTAGGTCTACAAAATGGTACAGAAACAGTATTAGGAAAGACTAATGATGTTATCAACAAGGGTGTAAAAGTAGCTGGTATCTGGGCTCAAGACTGGCAAGGCAAAAGAGTCACAAGTTTTGGCAAACGACTAAACTGGAACTGGCAATGGGATAAAGAAATGTATCCAAACCTAGATAAAGAAATCCCTAAGCTTAAAGAAAGAGGTATTAAATTCTTAGGTTATATTAACCCGTACCTAGTTAAAGGATATCCTTTATATAACGAAGCTTTTGAACTTAACTACTTTGCTAAATCAAAAGATGTTGGAGAATACTTAGTAGACTTTGGTGAATTCTACTGTGGTGTTGTAGATTTAACAAATCCTGAAGCGTTCGAATGGTACAAGAATAGAGTCATCAAAAAAGAGATGATTGATTTCGGTCTAGACGGTTGGATGGCAGATTTTGGTGAGTATCTACCTGTTGACTGTACTTTATATAGTGGCATAGATGCCAAAAAAGCACATAATGATTGGCCAAGACTTTGGGCTAAAGCAAACTATGAAGCGATTAAAGAAGCTGGTAAGCTTGGTGAGATCATGTTCTTCATGCGTGCTGGATTTAATGGTTTCCAACCATATAACACTCTTTTATGGGCTGGCGATCAATGTGTTGATTTTAGTCTACATGACGGTCTTGCTTCTGTTGTTCCAGCAGTATTATCAGCTGGCATGAGTGGCATGGGTCTACATCATAGTGATATCGGTGGTTACACATCTCTACACGGTTTAAAAAGAACAAAAGAGTTGTTTATGCGTTGGAGTGACATGGCAGCATTTACTTGTGTTATGAGAACACATGAAGGTAACAGACCTGATGAGAACTTCCAATTTGAACAAGATGATGAAGCTGTAGCCCATCTAGCAAAAATGGTTAAGACATATACAGCTCTTAAGCCTTACATAAAATCATTGGTAAATGAAAATCACAAAAAAGGAATACCTGTACAACGTCCTTTATTTATTCATTATGAACATGATGAAACTTGCTATGATATACAATATCAATATTTACTAGGTAAAGATTTGTTAGTAGCTCCTGTTCATAAAGAAAGTGTTGCAAACTGGGATGTATATTTACCTCAAGGTGATGACTGGGTACACATTTATTCAGATAAAGAATATAAAGGCGGTCAAAATGTAACTGTAGAAGCAAAAATTGGCTATCCTCCTATATTCTATAAAAAGGGTTCTGTTCATAGTGAGCTTTTTGCATCACTTAAAAATATAGCCTAAACCCCTTTTCTCAAAAACAACTATTTCTCTAAGTAAATTATTAACTTTTCTAGTTAGGCTCACACAACTTATTTAATTACCGATATATCAAAATATCTGAGCACACACAGAGATCTCATAGGGAATGCTAAATTAAGTTACATATATTTATTAACTTATTTCAGTGAGAAAATTAATTTATAGAAAATCTTGAATAACAAAAAGATTACATTAAATACTTTGCAAAACATAACTGATATTAAGTATTATACTTAAACAACATACATTTACACATCTAATCTTAGTTTTAAAGGGGGGTGTATCGCTAAGATCAGATGCATAAGTGCACGAGTACAAAAACAATTCTAACCTATTATAAATGACAATAAAAGAGTTAAAATAAAATTAATGATAAATTTTACTAAACTTAAGTTATTAATTATTTAACAAAAACTCTTCAGCTGTAACAACTTTAGCAACAGTAGATATACTTCTAAGGCTTTTTTCATGTCCTTCTTCAGTAGCAGCATTACAAGCATCTGAGATAACTGTTACACTATAATCTCTGTCATGTAACTCTCTCACTGAAAGCTCAACAACTTGCTCAGTAGATACACCAAAGACTATAACATTCTTAATCTTATTAGCTCTTAAAATAGCTTCACAATCTGTTGCATATACAAAACTGATTCTATGCTTTGTTATAACTATATCATCTTCTTGATAGTCTATATCTTTATGAAAATCTGTAGCCCATGTACCAAGTTGAAGAGCCTTATATTTAGGTGCTTGACTAAATATAGGAGAATCTTTTGGACATTCATGATAATCTTTGCTAAATCCTACTTTAACATGTGCAACTTTAATATCATTTTTACGAGCCCATGTTATAACCTTATTAGCATTTTGCATTGTATTACAGCTCTTAACCCTTTCTGCATTAAATGCCCCAAAAGCTCCCTTTTCATCAACTATCTCGTTAATAAAATCAGCTGCTATAACTATTGTATTCTTCATTTAAAAGTCTCCTTTATTTTTATTATTTAATATTAACTGATAATTACTCTCATATGATAAAGTACAGCAACATAAAGTAAAGCTATTTAAAGTTACATGAATGTAACTTATACATACACTATAAAGCAGCTCAATCAGATAAGCATGATATTTTATATTAGACTATAATACAGCTAAACTTAGATGTATAAATTCACACAGTATTTTTTAATTATTTTAATAGAAATAAGTTACATAGATATAAAATTAATTACTTGATAAGAACTCTTCAGCTGTAACAACTTTAGAAATGTGAGCTAAGCTCTCAAGACTCTTGTTGTGACCTTCTTCAGTACCTGCGTTACAAGCATCTGAAATAACTGTTACATTATAATCTCTATCATGTAACTCTCTTACTGAAGATTCAATAACATGCTCAGTAGATACACCAAAGACTATAACATTCTCAATCTTATTAGCTCTTAAAATAGCTTCACAATCTGTTGCATATACAAAACTAATTCTATGCTTAGTTATTACGATATCATGATCCTGAACATCTACATCTTTATGAAAATCTGTAGCCCATGTACCAAGTTGAAGAACTTTATACTCAGGTGCTTGACCAAAGATAGGTGAGTTTCTTGGACACTCATGATAGTCTTTGCTAAAACCTACTTTAACGTGAGCAACTTTAACATCATTCTTACGAGCCCATGCTATAACTTTATTAGCATTTTCGATTGTATGACAGTTTTTAACTCTCTCTGCGTTAAATGCACCAAACGCACCCTTCTCATCAACTATCTCGTTAATAAAATCAGCTGCTATAACTATTGTATTTTTCATTTTAAAGTCTCCTTTATTTTTATTATTTTTTCTTAATTACTGAGAATATACTTGCACCACAAACAATTAATATTCCCAAAACCTCAACTAGAGTTAAACTCTTATTATATATATATGCATCCATCACAGCCGCTACAACTACTGAGAAATACATACCTGGCGCCACAAAAGATGGATCTAGAGTGTATTTAAATGCTTTAACTCTAAAAAGCTGAGCGCTTACACCAAATATTACAACTCCAATGCCCGCCCAGATTAGAGGAGCACTAGTAAAACCATAATGAATACCAGCAAATGTAATATGAGTAAATGGCAAACCAATAAACATAAGTACACTTATTGCTGTAAATATCCATAGATTCATTGTAAATAAATTCTCTTTTTGACTAGCAGTATGTAATACCACTTGAGATCCAGCATTTAAAACACCAGCAACCAAAGCGCTTAATGCCCATACATCAGCATGTCCGCCTGACTTACTTCTCAGGATCAAATAAATCCCAAAGAAACTAATTATTAATAATATCCAAGTACTAATACTAATCTTAACTTTGTGAAAAACCCATCTAACAATTGGTATAAACAAAGGGCTAGTATTAAACAATAATATTGGTAACAACAATGATGAACTATGTAAACCCAAAAATAAAAAGTACTGAGCAGTAATACTCAAAACAACTCTAATTAAAATAGGCTTCCACTCAAGAGGAAGAATTCTGTCAAAAGATGAGATGCTAACAATCCACCACATTAATACAGCACTTCCAACAAAATACACTAGCATCACCGCATAGATAGAACAACTAGTCATTATAAATTTGGTACTATAACCCACTAAAGAAATAGCAGTAGCTGATAACAGCATTAATAACATAGCAATTGAATCACGCATCAATCTCATTTTTTAGATCCTAACCGTAATAAAACAATAACTAAATGATAGATCAAATTCATATAAAGTAAAACGATTTAAACTTACACTATTGTAACATTTTCTTACAATAACGCTGAAAGCTTTATAGAAGACTACTTTTACTCTTAATAAAATGTTTAGCCCTCAACAAAAAATCTCTTTAGGTATTAAACATAACAACTATAAGCGACATAAATTAAGATTTCAACAGGTCATATTCTCTAATATAAATAAGTAAAATCACTGGTTTAATAAATATCTAAAAGTAAACATAACTTACATCACTACATACACCTATTAGATTAGAGCCTTTGTACTTTTTCTATCTAATAACTTATAAAGTTTTGAACCCCATACACTTCTAACCTACTATATAAAATATTGTATATTTATTCAGAACCATTTATCATTCACATAAAGTAAGTTTAACTTACGGAAAATCATGATTAAGAGAAACGATTTACCTCCTTTAAATTCTTTACCTGTATTTGTGGCAGTAATGAAAACTAAAAGCTATACAAAAGCAGCTGAACAGTTATATATGACCCATTCGGCTGTAAGCCAATCAATAAAAAAGTTAGAAACATATTTTGATAAGAAACTTTTTCTAACACAAAAACGCAGACTTATAATTACAGATCTGGCAAAGCAATACTACTCAAGGATAGATCCTTTAATAACTGAAATATATCAATCGACCAACCTTTTTAAAGAACAACATATAAATAAAATATCAATTAACTGTCTTGCGACATTATGTGCAAATTGGCTAATACCTAGGTTTGATAACATTACTGAAGCATTTAAAGATATAGATATACAATTTATAACTAAAGGTAGAAGAGTTGACTTTGATAATGATGATATAGACCTAAGTATTGAATATGGCTCAAATGAAGAGTTTATTGATAATAATAAGCAAAAGCTAATTGATGGAGAGTTAGTTTTGATATCAAATAACAAACAAGCCGGTAAAACCCTTGAAGAAATCATTTCATCTCAAAAACTTATTTTTGTCGATGATGAGCTAAGATCTAATGACTATTTACAGTGGCTTAAGCATAATGATCTAAATGATATTGATAGCAAAAAAATAGCCTTAAAAAACTCTATACAAGCAATAAATGCATGCTCTTCAGGAGTAGGAGTTTTTGTTACAGAAAAACTTTTAGTCAAAGATCTCATTAGAAATGGACTACTCTACTTACCTGAACAAAGAAGCCTTCCCGCAAATAAGTCTTATTATTTACTATCTAGGGAACCTAATTCTAAAGCTTTTATAAAAATGAATGAACTATTACATTCATTCCTAAACGAGTAGCTTTACTTATAATTTGCAAGAAACTCTTCTCTAAACTCTGCAAATCTTCCCTCTTCTAAAGCTTTACGAATATCTTTCATAAGGTTTTGATAAAAAGTTAGATTATGAATAGTATTTAACCTTGAGCCTAGAATCTCTTTAGTCTTATCAAGATGGTGTAGATAACTTTTACTAAAGTTTTTACAAGTATAACAATCACAGTTAGGGTCTAATGCTGAAATATCTTCTTTATGCTTAGAATTTCTAATTTTAATAACACCTTCAGATGTGAAAATATGGCCATTACGCGCATTTCGTGAAGGCATAACACAGTCAAACATATCTACACCACGATATACTGCTTCAACTAAATCTTTTGGAGTCCCAACCCCCATTAGGTATCTTGGCTTATCTTCTGGCATTTGATGAGCTGTATGATCTAATATTCTAATCATATCTTCTTTTGGCTCTCCTACAGATAATCCACCTATAGCAAAACCATCAAAATCAATCTCCTTTAATGCTCTCAAAGACTCATCTCTTAGATGCTCATACATACCACCCTGGATAATACCGAATAATGCTGATGGATTATCTCCATGGGCATCTTTTGATCTTTTTGCCCAACGCATTGATAACTCCATAGAATCTTTTGCTTCTTTCTCAGTTGCTGGATATGGAGTACATTCATCAAAACACATCACAATATCAGAACCCAAATCTCTTTGAACCTGCATTGATATTTCTGGTGATAAAAATACTTTTGAACCATTTATTGGTGATTTAAAAGTCACGCCCTCTTCAGTAAGCTTACGCATTTTACCTAAACTAAATACCTGAAACCCACCTGAGTCAGTCAAAATAGGTTTATCCCAACCATTAAAACCATGTAAAGAACCATGTTTTTTAATAATGTCTGTACCAGGACGTAACCATAAATGAAACGTATTACCTAAAATAATATCAGCCCCCATCTCTTTTAACTCTACTGGAGATAATGACTTTACCGCCCCATAAGTACCTACTGGCATAAATGCTGGAGTTTGGATATCGCCTCTAGGAAAACTTATTTTTCCTCTTCTTGCTTTACCTTCTTTTTTAATTAAATCGAACTTCATTACAGTCATAAAATCAAACCTTTTGATATAAAAATTGACAAATATGTTTTTTTAAGCTATCAATCCTATAATAAAGCAACAAAAATAGCTAGCCAAGATATTGCCTAGATAGTATTATAATAATTTGTTTAGAAATTTTTTTAAAAAGAAATAAAAGGAATATTCATGATCTCTTTAAATTTTGGTGTTCTAATATTTGCATATTTATTAGGTTCAATAAATAGTGCAATTATAGTTTGTTATATTTTTAGGCTACCATCACCAAGAAGTGTTGGTTCTGGTAACCCTGGTACAACTAATGTACTAAGAATAGGAGGTAAGGTTCCTGCCGTTATTACATTAGCTTTTGATATTTTAAAAGGTTTAATTCCAGTAGTTATTGCAAAAATCCTAACTGGAAATGATTTTATAACAGCTTGTACTGCTTTGTATGCAATTCTTGGTCATGTTTTTCCAATATTCTTTGGTTTTAAAGGGGGAAAAGGTGTTGCAACACTTATAGGCACACTATTTGGCTTTAGTTGGATATTAGGTTTCATATTTGTAATCACATGGTTATGTGTAGCTGTAATAACTCGCTACTCTTCGCTATCAGCATTATTAGCTACTGTTATAGCAAGTTTATCTGTAATATTTACATCAGACTTTCAAACAGCTGCTCCATTTTTAATTATAGCTATTATTATCCTTATTAAGCATAAGGGTAATATCCAAAGGTTAATTAGTGGTCAAGAAAGTAAGATAGGTGATAAGGCTAAAGCAAAATGATACAAATTAAAAATCTAAAAAAAGAATATTATACCAATAATATAAGTAATCTTGTTCTTGATAATATTAATCTTGAAATAAAGCAAGGTGAAATTTTTGGTATAATCGGACATAGTGGTGCTGGAAAAAGTTCATTATTAAGATGCTTAAACTTACTTGAACAACCAACTGATGGCTCTATCTTCATAGCAGATGAAAATATCACTAAGAAAAATCCAAAACAGCTAAGAGAGTTTCGCAAAAAAGTTGCCATGATATTTCAACATTTCAATTTACTCTCTTCACGCAATGTCTATGAAAATATAGCTCTACCTCTTGAAATCCAAGGTGTTCCTAAAGTAGAAATTAAAAAAAGAGTACATAAACTTCTAGAGCTAGTTGAGTTGCCAAACAAAGCTACAGCATATCCCAAAGAGCTCAGTGGTGGTCAAAAACAAAAAGTTGCGATTGCTAGAGCATTAGCACTTGACCCATTAGTATTATTATCTGATGAAGCAACTTCAGCACTAGATCCAACTTCAACAAAACAGATATTAGCTCTACTTAAAAGACTAAATAAAGAGCTTGGTCTAACTATAGTTCTTATCACTCATGAAATGGATGTTGTAAGAAGAATCTGTGACAAAGTTGCTATTATTGACAAAGGTCATATTGCAGAGATGGGTAATACCCTTGATATTTTCTTAGATCCACAGACTGAAGTTACAAAATCTTTTGTTGAGACTAGTATTCATACAAAAGTGCCTGATTTCATAGCTAAAAAGCTTCATGATAACCCATATAGTAATGACCACATATATCCTGTTGTACAACTAACCTTTTATGGTGACAAAGGTAAAATGCCAATAATCGCCGAGATATCTCGCCAATTTAATGCTTCAGCAAGTATTATTCAGGCAAATATTGAGACTATCCAAGAGCAGATAGTTGGTATTGCTATTTGTCATATAACAGGTGAGCGTAAAGATTGGGAAAACGCTCTAAAATTTCTTTCAAATCAAGATGTTAATTTAAAGGTATTAGGCTATGCAACAGCAGACAATATTTAGTTTACATGAGTTTAACCAGATAGCTATATCGACATGGGAAACTATTTTTATGGTTTTCATTGCCACTTTAGTAGCTGTTATAGGTGGTATATTACTGGGTATTTTATTATATATTACTAAAGATAGTAAAAATATTTTAGTTAAAGGATTTAATAAAGGTTTTAGTGCAATAATTAATATAACAAGAAGTATTCCTTATATTATATTACTCATTTTACTATACCCTTTAACTAAGTTAATTGTCGGCACAACTATTGGCACAACTGCTTCAATAGTTCCCCTTGCTATAGCTGCTTTGCCTTTCTATGCGCGCTTAACAGAATCAGCTCTAAGAGAAGTCGATCATGGTCTTATTGAAGCTGCTAAAGCTATGGGCGCAACTAGAAACCAAATCATTTTCAAGGTCTTATTACCAGAGTCTAAAAACTTACTTATAGATGCAGCATCTTTGACTTGTATTTCGCTAATAGGTTTCTCTGCTATGGCTGGTATCGTTGGTGGTGGAGGTCTTGGTGATCTAACTTATTTCAAAGGATATAACTACGGTAATTATACATTATTACTTGGTGGTGTAGTGATGCTAGTTATACTAGTACAACTAACACAGTCTTTTGGTAATTATTTACTTGCAGCAAAGAAACTAACATCTCTTTGGATTATTACAGTTATTTTATTGATAGCTAGTGGAGCACAACTCTATGTAAATGCCTCAACTGCTATAAATCCAAACCAGATAACTATCGGTTATATAACCAGCCCTCCTCAAGATAAAATTATGCAAGAAAGTAAAAAAATTGCTAAAGAGAAATATGGTCTTGATGTTAAGCTAGTTTCATTTGGCGACTATAACCTTCCAAATAGAGCCTTAAATGATAATGAAATTCAAGCAAACGTTTTTCAACATATTCCTTTCTTAGAAAATCAAAATAAGAAATTTGGTTATCATATTGTATCTATTGGAAAAACTTTCCTTTATCCAATGGGTATATATTCAAAAAAATATAAACATCTTGATCAAGTTCCTAATGGCGCTACTATTGCCATACCTAATGATCCAACAAATCAAGGGCGCGCGCTTATGATATTACAAGATGCTGGATTACTTAAGCTTAAAAAAGGAGTTACGTGGAAAGCTACTCCAGATAGTATAGTTAGTAACCCTAAACATCTAAAAATAGTTGCTTTACAAGCAGATCAGATTCCTAATAACTTAGAAGTGGTAGCCTTAGGTGTTATAAATAATGACTATTTATCAAAAGCTGGACTTACTCACAAAGATGCTTTATTTGTAGAGCCTACTGATTCTCCATTTACTAATATTATCGCGGCAAATGCAGATCAAAAGAATAATCCTAAGCTTAAAGAATATGTTAAAGCATTCCAAAGCCCTGCTGTCAAAAAAGTAGGTGAAGAAGTATATCCTGATGGAGCTGCAATCGCTGGCTGGTAAAAATAAAATTATTATTTTATTATCTTATATTTATATGTTTTAATTACTCCTAAGTTAGAAAATAAAAAACCTATTTGTGACAACAAGTATAAATAAACAAATTGGATGTATTTTTTTAATAATTGGTACATCTTTAGGTGGTGGTATTCTTGCTATACCAATGATTCTTTCATATTTTGGCATTCTCATTGGCTGTATAGTAATGTTTCTAATGTGGCTTTTAATGACATACTCGACTCTAGCTGTAGCAGAAGCATGCTTACATTTTGAAAAAGGCATTAGTTATCTAGGACTTGCCCATAAGCTTTTTAAAAAACCTGGTATTATTTTAGTATATATTTGTGCTTTTGGTATACTTTATGGTATGCTCGCAGCTTATATATCGGCTATAGGGGCATCTTTTGAAAGCCTATTAGGTATTAATTATATAATCATAGAAATAGGTTTTGTTATTATCTTTGGAAGCTTTATTCTAAAGGGTACTGGACATGCTGAGTGGCTAAATAGATTATTCTTAACTTTAAAACTTATAATTATTTTATTTACAATTATTCAATTATTTGAATCTGTACAATTAGAGAATCTGGACAAATATGGTTTTAGCAACTTTAAAGAATTAATTATTGCTCTACCAATATTAGCAACAACATTTTCAGCTCATATAATAGTACCAACTGTTGTAAACTATGTAGGCCCTCACGCTAAAGATATTAGAAGAATTATTATAGTAGCTTCACTAATGATTCTATTAATCTATGTCTGCTGGATTGTAGCTATCTTTGGTAATATTGCTATTTATGGCGATAAAAATAGCTTTGCAACTATACTTAGTGGTTCTTTGAGTGATCAAGATAGCGTGACACAGCTTATCTATATTCTTAAGGCAAATATTAAATCTCATGAAATAATAACATTAATATATAGTTTTATATCAATATCTGTAACTACAGCATTTATTACACTTTCTTTAGCTTTAAAAGATTTAATTTTAGATAGATTTAAGATGAATAGCCTTTCAAAAATAAATAAAAACATACTTCTTGGCTTTTTACTTTTTATCTTACCAATTACTCTAAACTATTACTTTAAACAACTGTTTTTAATTGCATTATCTGTTGTAGGACTTTTCTCATTAATTATGCTTGTTTCTTGCCCTTTAAATATGGTTAGAATTTTACGTAACAAAAACTACAAGCTTATATACTCTTTTATGAAAAATAAGACTCTCAATATAGTCGCTTTAATTATTGCTATAGTTATTATAATATTCCAAATTATAAGTTATCTTTTATAAGATATTCTTTTTAGTTAAAGAAAAATATAAAATATCAGTTTAGATAAACATAAAAGTTAAGGTAATAAGGATGCAACACTCTCAAGGATTCCTAAAAAAAGTAAATGAAGCAAAAGCAAAGATACAAGAATGTACTGTTGATGATATTTATGAAATGAATCAAAATAACTCTCTCGATGGTATTTTGATAGACACTCGCGAAGAATCTGAATTTGCTAATGGTTATATACCAAATGCAATCCATATAAGTAAAGGAATTATTGAAAGTGCCATTGAATCAGCAATTCCGAATAAAAATCAAAAAATGTATTTTTATTGTGGTGGTGGTTTTAGATCTGCTTTAGTTGCTGAGACATTAAAAGAAATGGGATACGAAAATGTGGTATCAGTTGATGGTGGCTGGAGAGCATGGAATGTAAAGGGTTATCCAACTAACTCACCAAATAATGCTAGACCTGTAGAGTTTTTAAAACTTGTAAATAATGCGAAATCTCAAATCAAAGAATGTTCAGCTAGTGATTTATTTAACAAAATAGACTCAGATAAGCTTGATGGTATAATTCTTGATGTTAGAGAAGACTCTGAGTTTAATAGATTTCATATTCAAGGAGCAACACACCTAAGCAAAGGACAGATTGAAGTAAAAATTGAAAACCTAGTACCAAACAAAGATCAAAAAATGTACCTATATTGTGGTGGTGGTTTTCGTTCAGCTTTAGCAGCTCTTAGCCTACAACAAATGGGCTATACAGATGTTATTTCCGTTGCAGGTGGCATGCAAGGCTGGTTAAATAATAACTACCCTATTACACAAGGTTAAAACTATGTTTAGAATAGGTCATGGTTATGATGTCCATAAATTCACAGATCAAAAGCAAAATATCATTATTGGTGGTATAGAAATACCCTATCATCTTGGCTTAGAAGCTCATTCTGATGGTGATGTACTTATTCATGCATTATGTGATGCTATACTTGGTGCTTTAGGACTTGGAGATATTGGTAGGCACTTTCCTGATACTGATAGTCAATATAAAAACACCGATAGCAAATTCTTCCTAGCTGGAATAAAAAAAATGCTAGATGAAAAAAGCTACCATATTGGCAATATTGACTGCACTATAGTTGCTCAAGCTCCAAAGATGCTACCTCATATCGAAAATATGAAATCTTGTCTCGCTAATATGTTAGATATAGAAATCAATCAAATAAATATCAAAGCTACTACCACTGAAAAATTAGGCTTTGTTGGTAGAAAAGAAGGTATAGCTACTCATGCAGTTTGTTTGATTTATAAAAATAAATAAAAGGAAGATATTCCTATGAACAAAGCTCTTACAAAAATTATAGTTTCTTTAATACTTGGAATAGGTATATCTTTATCAGGATATTTTGTTGCTTCAAGTATTAGACATTTTCATGACTATAGCAAATTTATTTCGGTTAAGGGATTATCTGAGAAAAATGTTACTGCTAACAACGCCGTTTGGACTATTAATTATAGTGTTAACTCATCTTCGATAAAAAATCTTTATACTGAGCTTCAAAAGTCACAAGATATAATTAAAGATTTTGTAACAAGTAACGGTATATCAACTACTGCAATAACATACGGAGCAATCAACACAAGTAAAAACCAAAATGAGAAAACAAATCACTATCAATTTAATGCTTATGGAACAATAACTATAGTTACAAATAAGATTGATAGTGTTAAAAAATTATCACAAAAGACATTATCTATGATCTCAAAAGGTGTAATAATTACTGATAGTAATGTTGCTTATAACTATACTATTTTAAATACTATAAAGCCTGACATGCTCACAGACGCTATAAAAAATGCTAAAATTGCAGCTGAAAATTTTGCTACTAATTCTAATGTAAAGCTAGGCTCTTTAAAAGATGCAACACAAGGCTTATTTACAATCAAAAATAGAGATAATAGCTATGGAAACTCTGATAGCCAAAAAACTATTCGAGTTGTAGTAAATGCTAAATATCTTATAGATGAATAGTAACAATTACATAAGTAAAAATCTAAGTAATTTTTATTTTGTATCTATACATCACTATTAAGTCTTCTTCTTAATTATCCCAATTTAGAAATAAACTTATCCATTAATATTTTAAATTTTTCAAAATTTGAATCAAGTTCAGAATGACTGTAGAATCTTGCCTTATGTTTAAGAAAATTTTTCTAGATACTCAATAACATCAGGAACTTCTGCTTGGCAACATAAGATAGCCATATCATTATCTTCAAGCTTATCGATTATATATTTAACCCCTTCAAGCTCCCCATGAGAAACATATGTATTAGATATATCAAAGCCTTTGTCATCTAGATCTTTGCGGATTAATAAAGGTAACTCCATTGGTTCAGCGCCACGTAGATACATCTCTGTTTCTTTTAAAACAATAAAATCAACATTATGCTTTAGAATCACATCATTAATACTTGGTATTAAGTATTTCCGATCTCCAGTAGTACCTATCATGAGATAAGTTTTACCACCCTTATCGTATGCTTTCATCATATTCAACAAGGCATCCATACCTGCTTCATTATGAGCATAATCAACTACAGCAACTTTACTATCCCACTCAAAGATATTTGCTCGGCCTCTATTTACTTTAGTATCATTGGTATAACTTTTAAGAGCCTTAGCAACTATATCTAAATCAATACCTAACTTAAATGATAAACAAATAGCAATCATTGCATTTTCTATATTATGCTTAGCAAACCCTCTAACTGTCAAAGGAGCATCTGCTACAGATATAATGGTTGTTTTTGAACCTCCATCAACCCAAACAAAATTACCATTCTCAACAATACAAGCATAGTCAGCTTTTGCTAAATAATATTCCATATCATAATCTTGAGGGTTTTGAGTAACTACTATCTTGGCACAATCAAGAGTATCAAATCTTTCTTTCATATACGAATTATCAAGATTGATAATTGCATGAGAACCTTCACCCATAGTACGAAAAACTATAGATTTAGCCTCAGCAAGCTCTGCAACTGTTTCAATACCATCCTCACCTAGATGATCGGCAGATACATTTGTTACAGCAGCTGCATTTACAAAAGTCTCGATCAAGCCTCTTTTAAGTAGTCCTCCTCTAGCAGATTCTAATAAAGCTACTTCTACTTTCTTATTTGTTAAGACAAATTGATGTCCAGTTGGACCAGAGTAATCACCCTCATCAATTAGCTCATCATTTACCTTAACCCAGTCAGTAGAAGTATAGCCTGTAACTTTACCTGCTATTCTGCAAATATAGTCAGTAAGTCTTACTGTGGTAGTTTTGCCGTTTGTACCTGTAACTATCACAGCTGGTATATCATATATATCTTGCCATCTAATATCATCAATTGAATCTTTAGCTAAATCAAATTCATAACAACCAGTACCAGAACCTATAAAGGCTTTACCTTTATCTCTAAAGGCATTAAAACCTTTTGATTTGGCAAGCTCATATAACTTACGATATGTCAGGTTCTTATCCTCATCAATTACTGGAATAAGCTCTTTTTCAGCCTCTTCAATAGATTTAAACTTACCAGTTTCAAAGCCTTCTCGAGCAGACAGCCAAGCAAAATCTATAACATCGCACGCTGGCATTGTTATATCAACAGGAGCAATAAAAGCAAATCTAACACCATTATTAAAAAACTTATGTGTGATCTTAATTTGCTCCCATCCTAAAGCTGGTAAAATCTTTTCTGCTTCTTGATAGAATAACTTTGTTAGCTCTTCTCTATTCTCAACTAAAGGAACGTCCAAAACAGTTCCCGTTTCTTTAAAAAATAGATTAGGTCCTACAAGCCTACGTGAATAACCTTCAGGAATCATATTATACTTCTCCATTTCAGACCTAAACTAGTCGTTATCCTCTTCCTCATAAACAACTCTTATACCACTCTCATCAGCGATAATACCAGCTTTAATCACTTCTGATATCTCTTCTGATAGACTAGCATCCTGAGCTATTATAGATGCTGAAAACATTTCTTTCTTTTCAGATTTGTCTTCATCTTTATCAGTTTCATCTTGGTTTTTATTAAAGTAAATAATTTGCTTCCAAGTTCTTTTTAGTTTATCTGCAAAGATAACTACTAAATCTCCTTCTTCAGCCATAGCTAAAGCTGCATCTACAGCTTCTTTTTCAGATTCAATAGTCTCAATATTATTTGCAGAAACTCCAGAGTTGATTAAAGACTCTTTAAGAAGTCTTGGTACCTCATCAGGAGCTCTTCCTCTTAAAGTATCATCTCTCTTACAGATGAAATAATCATAATAAGGAGCTGCAGTAGCCGCTATTTCAATAATATCTTCATCTCTTCTATCACCTGGAGAAGCTAAAACACATATTTTCTTACCAGCAAACTCCATATTATCAACCATTTGGCTAACTAGCTTTATTGCAGCAGGATTATGTCCATAATCCATTAATACTTTAAATGAATGCTCCTCAAACCAGTTCATACGTCCTGGCGCTTGGTAAAATGATGTAACAAATGTTCTTAAACCATCTCTGACATCATCTAGACTCATACCCATACTATATGAGATAGCTATAGCAAACATAGCATTTTGAACATTATGAATCGCCTTGCCTTCCATTGTTGCTGGGATCAAGTGAGTCCACAACACAGGAATATGAACATGATTATCAAATATTGTAATCATATCACCATTGACACCCTTTTCAATAATACAAGCTTTACCACCAGCTCTAATATGTTGCTTAACTAAAGCATGCTCTGGGTTCATAGTTACATAGAAAATATGCTTAGCTGTAACCTTTGCTGACATCTTTAATACATTAGGATCATCAGCATTTAAAACTGCGACATCTTTTGCTGCCTGAGGAACAATACTTTTAACCTTAGCCAAATCATCTAAAGTATTTACACCTTTAAGACCTAAATGATCAGATGAGATATTTAAACAAGCACCTACATTACAGTAATCATAGCCCATACCGCTTCTAAGCAAGCCGCCTCTAGCAGTCTCTAAAATAGCCATCTCAACGGAAGGATCTTTTAAAACCATTTGAGCTGATGCTGGACCTGTAGTATCGCCAGATACAGTAAGCTTACCATTTATATAAACACCATCAGTAGTTGTCAGACCAACAACTTTACCAGCATTTTTCCACATATGAGCAACCATACGTGAAGTTGTAGTTTTACCATTTGTTCCAGTAATTGCAGCAATTGGAATTCTTGCATTACCAAACTCTTGGGGAATAAGCATATCAATAACAGCGCCAGCCACATCTCTAGGCTTACCTTCACTAGGAGCTACATGCATTCTAAAGCCAGGAGCTGCATTACATTCACATATAGCACCACCAATATCATGATATGATTGTGATATATCGTCAATAAGAAAATCTACACCTCCAACATCAAGACCTAAAGCTTTAATAGCTCTTTCTGCCATATCTTTATTATCTGGATGTACAATATCTGTTACATCTATAGCTGTACCACCTGTAGATAAATTTGCCGTAGATCTTAAGTAAAAAGTTTGTCCATCTTCTAAAATTGTATTTTCATCATAGCCGGCAGCATTTAACAATGTTTTAGCTTGATAATCAAGTTCAAGCTTTGTTAGAACTTTCTCATGTCCAACACCCCTGCGAGGATCTTCATTAACAATATCTACAAGCTCTGCTATAGTATGTTTACCATCTCCTACAACATGGCCTGGAACTCTTTTAGCAACGGCTATTAACTTACCATCAACGACTAACATTCTATGGTCAAAACCAGTTGCAAACTGTTCAAGTAAAACATATCGAGAAACTTTACTAGCTTCGACAAAAGCTTCTTTTATTTCTTCCATAGTTTTTAGGTTTATAGATATACCTCTACCATGGTTACCATCTAATGGCTTAACAACTAATGGAAAACCTAAAATTTTGGCTGCACGTAAGGCACCCTCTTCTGTCTTAACCATTCTTTGTTTTGGCATAGGAAGACCTAAACCACTTAAAATAGTATTTGTTTGCTCTTTATCGCATGATAAATCAACCGCAATACTAGTTGTCTTACCAGTAATTGTAGCTCTAATTCTTTGCTGGTATTTCCCATATCCAAACTGAACAAGAGAGTGATCATTTAAACGAATATATGGAATATCTCTTTTTTTAGCTGCTTCTACTAAAGAGCCTGTACTTGGACCAAACTCTTTACTTTGAGCAAACTTTATAAATCTAATTTTTTCATATTCAAAGTCAAACTTATCATCGCTATAGCCAACTTCTTTCTTAAGGTGCTCAGGTAGTAAAGAAAGCAATAAATCCCTAGCTAACTCCATAGCTCTTAGACCTACATCTCTTTGCTTATACTCATAAACCATATTATACTGACCTATTTCTCCCGTAGATCGAGTACGACCAAAAGTTACATCACTACCAGCTACACTTTGAAGTTCTAGAATAACATGCTCCCAGACATGTCCCATCCAAGTGCCTTCATCTTCTCTAAGTCTACGAACAAAACCACCGTGCTCTCTATAAGAACATCCATGCTCTTGGATCCCAGGTAAGCTTTCTACAAGACCATTGATAAAATCTTCACCTATCTTAGCTGAAGGCCATTCTTCTAAAACACCAAGATCTATTTCATGTCTTATAACAGGGAAATTTGCATAAATATTAGGGCCAACATACACATTAGTAGCCAGTATTTTCATTCAGGTCTCCTTAGAGTTCAATATTTCACATCAATACTATATAATCCATAATACATAAATTTTTTTTCCAAAAATAGTTAGTTTTTTATAAAACTTTAAATATTAAGGGTAACTTAAATGAAATATGATTTTGGCTTTATTGCCATTGGTGATGAAATAACAGATGGTGATATAACCAACACTAACTCAGGCTTATTTGCCCATCATCTTGTAGCTAGAGATTTTAATGTTGGATTTCACATTAGTTGTAAAGATGACTCGCAAGATATTGTATCTAGCTTAAACTTCTTAAAAAAAGATCATAAAAATATTATGACTATAGGTGGTTTAGGACCAACTGAAGATGACTTAACAACCCAAGCTATAGCTAGTTTTTTTAATAAAGATCTTATACTACATCAAGAGACTTGGCAAAAACTTGAAAAAAGAATGCTTAAAAAATATGGCAAAATCACTTTAGGAACAGAAAAACAAGCAACTTTCCCAGAATCAGCAGAGATACTTTTGAATGAAAATGGTACAGCAAATGGTTTTAAACTAAAGTTTGATGATGATAGATATATCTATGTATTTCCTGGGCCTCCTAAAGAATGTATACCAATGCTTGAAAACCTAAATTTAGATAACACTAAACATAATAAAAAGATTATTCGTAAAATATGGAATGTTCATAATATCGGTGAAAGCTTTTTAGCTGATAAGTTACAAATAATAAAAGAGGAGTATTCTTTCGTAACTTTTAAATATAGAATCACCGACTCTTTTGTAGAATTAAAATATTTCTATCCACAAGGGTGTCCCTATAGCAACAGTATTATGAGCAAGGTAGAAGAAATATTAAAAGATTATATTTAAACTAAATTTAACTGTTGTTTTTTATCTATAAACATTGCATCTACTCCCCAAGATAAAAGATTTTTAACTTGCTCATCTGTATGTACAGAATACACAAAGATCTTTCCAAACTTTTTCTTAATATAAGCTACTCTATCTTTATTTAAACACTCATAGTTTATTATCAATGCAATATAGTTATTCTTAACAAACAACTCATAAAGCTCTGTGTTTAAATACTCAAAATCCCTTTCCCAATTAGAGGTTTCAAAAAGCCTACCTTTTTTATAAACGTGATCCTGCTCTAAGGTACTCATAACGACGTTGGAAAAGCTAGAAATTAATATTTTAGCTTTTTGTTGAGGGTATTCTTTTAAAAGATCTAGGGTTTTAAGAACTAGCTTAATTTTATATTTATTACACGAGCTTGTAACTTTAAATTCTAAATTAGTAAAAATATCATTTTGACTAGCCCAGTCAAGATATTCTCTAAGAGTAAGAATTTTAGATTTTTTCCCTGTTTTAGGATGAACAAGATCTAATCCTTTTAGCTCTACAATTGTCATTTCTGTAACATTTTTTGTACAATTTGAAAGCCTTTCTGGAGTTTTATCATGAAATAAAAATAGTTCACCATCCGCACTTAGTTGAACATCTGTTTCAAACCACTTAAAGCCATAGCTTTTAGCATCTTTAAAAGATTCCATTGTATTTTCAATAAAATCTATATTATTCCCACGATGGGAAATAAACTTATCAACTTTCATAAATTTTCACATAACTTAAATAGCAATGGCGATTATACATCAAAGATAATAATTTCATAAAAGATTTTTTCTCCAAAACATTTGTTTTTTTAAAAAATGTTTATCATGCTATACTTTTAGTAATTGATAGTATTTTGATTTTGTAGTTAATGGTTGACAATCCTCATATTGATAAGAAATTAGCATCGTTACTGTTACATCGCAAACTTATAACAAGGCAACAGCTTAATGAAATTAGTTTAGATGTCTCTTTAGCTAAAGAAGGATTTCTAAACTATATTATCGAGAATGATTTTGTTAGTAGCAGAGATTTTATGATTCAGTCTGCAACGTTGTTACGCCTACAATATATTGATCTAACAGCTATTAGCATAAAGTTTATTCCTCAAAAGTTTTTTGATGTTGAGTTTTGTAGAAAAAGTATTTGTTTGCCACTATATACTAAAAAAGATACTGTCTATATTGCTATAGCTAATCCTATAGAAGGTCAACAAATACTTAAAAAACTTCGTAATAAATATGATCGTCCTTTTGTAGCTATTGTAGCAGAGCTTAATCTCATCAAAGAAAAAATTGAAGAATATGAGCAATTCTTAAAAGATGAAGGTCAAAAAGAAGATGACTCTAAACTCAATGCTCAAATGGAAGATGCCAACCTTGATATTGACTTTGTTGAAGAGGGTGAAAGAGAAGGTGATTCAATAATTGGTAGTGGAGAGGATGAGGAAGCTCCTATTATTAGATTTATCAATAATACAATTGTTGATGCTATTCAAAAAGGAGCCTCAGATATACACTTTGAACCATATGAAAAAAACTTTAGAATACGTTATAGAATAGATGGTATTCTAATTGAAACATTTAACACTACTAAAAACCTTGGACCTAAAGTAGTTTCTAGACTTAAGATTATGTCTAGTTTAGATATTGCAGAAAAGAGAATTCCTCAAGATGGTAAATTTAAAATATCACTATCACGTGAAAAAGCAATTGATTTCCGTGTTAGTACCTGTCCTATTAGTTTTGGTGAAAAAGTTGTACTACGTATTATTGACGCTAGCTCAACACAGATACCAATTGAACAACTAGGTTTCTCTGAGCATCAAAAACAGACATATTTAAAATATATCCAACAACCACAAGGCATGGTACTTGTAACAGGACCAACAGGTTCTGGTAAAACAGTAACATTATATACTGGAATTAATATCTTAAACAAACCTGAAAAAAACATATCTACCGCAGAGGATCCCGTTGAGCTTGTTGTAAAAGGTATTAACCAGGTTAATGTCAATAACAAACAAGGTTTAACTTTCGCAGCAGCCTTAAAAGCATTCCTACGTCAGGATCCAGATATCATAATGGTTGGTGAGATTAGGGATATTGAAACTGGATCAATTGCAATTAAAGCTTCACAAACAGGTCACTTAGTTATGTCAACACTACATACAAACAGTGCTCCAGAAACCCTAAACAGGCTAGTTGATATGGGTTTACCAAGATACAACATTGCAACATCTGTTACATTAATTATCGCTCAACGTCTTACTCGTAAACTATGTCCAAAATGTAAATTAAAAGATACTGAAACAGAATTTTCTTTACTTGTCGAAGATAGCGGCTTAAACGAAGATATTATTAAAAAATGCTTCGAAACATCATTTGAAAAAGTAAAAAATGCAACTATATACAAACCTAACCCAAAAGGTTGTCCTAGATGTTTTAAAGGCTATAAAGGAAGACTTGGCTTATATGAAGTAATGCCAGTTTCTAAAGAAATTTCAAAAATGATTCTAGAAGATAAAAATACAATGGAGATTGCTCAACAAGCTCAAAAGGAATGCATTGCTACAGTCAGACAGTCTGCTCTTGTCAGAGTTGCTGAAGGTCTAACATCAATGGAAGAGGCTTATCGTGTAAGTTAGAGGAAATATTATTATGCTATTTGGAAAAAAAAATAAAGAAACAATCACTATAATATCCTGGAAGTATAAAGCTAAACTTAAAAATGGTAAAGCTACTAAAGGAGAAATAGATGCTGATACAAAAGAAAAAGCTGAAATACAGCTTAGGCAAAAAGGTTACTCTAATATAAAAGTAAAAAAAATGCCTAAAGATCTTTTACCTAAAAAGATTTCTTATCAAGATATTACAGATATGACCAGACAGCTTGCGACTATGACAAAAGCAGGTATACCAATAATTAAGTCATTTGAAGTTTTTATAATGGGAGTTAAAAAACACACTAAACTAAAAGTTTTAGCATTACAGTTAAAGCAAGCTATCGAAGGTGGTGAGTCTCTTTCAAAAGCTCTATCACATTTTCCAAAAATTTTTGATAAGTTATATATAGGCCTAGTAACAGCAGGTGAGGAGTCAGGAAACTTAGATCTAATGCTTAATAAGATTGCTGAACAAAGAGAGGCTTTACAAAGTATAAAGAAAAAAGTAAAAAAAGCCCTTTCTTACCCTATTATAGTTTGTATAATTGCTGCTGGCGTAACAGGTATCTTGTTAACTTTTGCTGTACCTGCTTTCTCAGCAATGTTTATCAACTCTGGCAAGCCTCTTCCAGCAATTACTCAACTTACCGTAAATGCATCTAATTTCATGCAAGAGTCTTGGTGGAAAATTATTTTATTTATATTTATTGTAGTAACAGTATTTAAGTCTTTAAAATTTAAATATCCTAAAATACAAATTGCTCAAGATCATTTTATGCTTAAAATACCAATCATAGGTGAGGTAATCTATAAATCTGCATTAGCTAGATTTGCTAGTACATTAGAGATTACTGTACAATCTGGTATGAGCTTAACAAGAGCTCTAGACATGGTAGCTCTAGCAACAGGTAATGCAAAATACGATCAAGCTGCTATTGATATTAAAAAAAGTATTAGTGAAGGTGCTTCATTTAAAGAAGCAATCGTAGAAACTGGAAATTTCCCATTTCTAGTAGAACAAATGGTAGCCGTTGGTGAAGAATCTGGTGCATTAGAAACAATGCTTGGAAACTTAAATAGAGTATATCAAGAAGAAGTTGATACTCTTGTAGGAAGCTTAAGCTCAATGTTAGAACCAATAATTATGATTGTTCTTGGTGGTGTAGTAGGCTTCTTAGTTGTAAGTATGTATATGCCTATGTTCCAAATGGGTGACGCTATCTAGATTTTCAACTTACTTTTTATCTAAATCAACCCTAGAACTTTTTATAATGAAATATACTCTTAAAGAAAACTATATAAATTACTTGAGAAGTTTTTTAGAACTTTGCATTACCAGGAGTACGAGGAAAAGGAATAAGTTCACGAATATTTGGTACACCAGTTATATATCCTAAAAGCCTCTCAAAACCTAAACCAAAACCACTATGAGGGATAGTACCATAACGACGTAAATCACGATACCAACCTAAGGTACTAGCATCGATATTCATTTCTTCGATACGTTTATCTAAAACTTCTAAGCGCTCTTCACGCTGGCTTCCACCAATAATCTCACCAATACCTGGAACAAGAACATCCATAGCAGCAACTGTCTTTCCATCATCATTTAAACGCATATAAAAAGCTTTAATATCTTTTGGATAGTTGATAATCACAACAGGAGCATTAAAATGTTTTTCACATAAGAATCTTTCATGTTCAGATTGCAAATCAACACCCCACTCTACTGGATACTCAAATTTTTGACCAGATTGCTTTAAGATTTCTATAGCGTCTGTATACTCAACTCTAACGAATCCTTTCTCTGTAACATTTTTTAACTTGTCTAATAATCCTTTTTGTACAAATTGATTAAAGAAGTTTAAATCATCTTTACAATTACTCATTACTTTTTGAATAACTGATTTGAGCATTTCTTCAGCTAAATTAGCATCATCATTAAGATCTGCAAAAGCTATTTCAGGCTCAATCATCCAAAACTCTGCTAAATGTCTACTAGTATTTGAGTTTTCAGCTCTAAATGTAGGACCAAAAGTATAAACTTTTGATAAAGAGCAACAATAACTCTCAACGTTTAACTGCCCTGACACTGTTAAGAATGTTTCTCTACCAAAGAAATCTTCCTTAAAGTCTACTTTACCCTGTTCATCTAAAGGAGGATTTAGGCTATCAAGAGTTGATACTCTAAAAAGTTCACCAGCCCCTTCACAGTCATTAGAAGTTAAAATAGGTGTATTTACCCAAAGAAAACCTTTATCACATAAGAAATTATGAATAGCATTAGCTAATTGATTTCTAACTCTAGCTACTGCACCTATAATATTTGTTCTTGTTCGAAGATGAGCTACTTCACGTAAATGCTCCATTGTATGACGTTTTGGAGACACTGGATATGTTTCTGGACTATCTACCCAGCCATAAACCTCTACTTTTTGAGCTTGAATCTCAACACTTTGTCCCTTACCTTGTGATGCAATTAACTCACCTGTAATTGCAACTGAACAATCTTTTGTTAATTTTAAAACCTCTTCAGAGTAATTATCAACTGAATTTGGCACAATTGCTTGGATAGGATCAAAACAAGAACCATCATGAACAGCTACAAAAGAAAATCCAGCCTTTGAATCTCTACGACTACGAACCCAACCTTTTACAGTTACAATTTGTCCAATCAAATTAGGCGAATTAAATAACTCTTTATTAGAATAGTATTGTGACATTTAATTTTAAGTAAATTATTTATAAGTGGACAAATTATATAACAAGCTCATATTTTTTTACATAGTTTCACATTAGATAAGAATGAATAAAATAAATATCAACTAAATAAAGTATTATAATAGAAATGAAGTATTAGAAAAGAAAGTTGTTAAAATTATTTGTTTTGTTTTAAAGGAGCTGAAACACTAGCTTCAACACGTTGATTACGAGCATCAGATTTGCTTATACCAGGAATAGTATAAGTATACCCAAAACCTTTAGTCATTATTTTACTACTATCTAAACCTAACTCTTCCATATAGCTAGAAACAGCTTCTGCTCTTTGCTTAGAAAGTTTTTTATTATATAATGCAAACTCCTGTCCTGTTTGACCTTGAGATGCGTATCCTTTAATAGTTACAGAAGCAATATTCTTATCTTTCATATACTTAACAAAAGATGATATCGCCTCTTTACCTCTTGAATTAAGAGCAGCGCTATCATAAGCAAATTTTGTATCAAGATAAACAGTAACATTACTACCATTTACAGTGTAACATGCAACTCCATCTTTAGTTAAATTGAAGTTACCTTCACATTGTTTAATTCCTTCTGGAAGCACATATTTAGACTCATCTATTGTAGGTACTGCAGCTGTAGTTTGTGCAGCTGTTTTAGCACCATTATCTTGGATATTAGCAGTATCATTATTAGAGTTAGCTTTACCGCCAAAGAACCATGTTAAACCTGCGCCTACTACGTTAGTCCCAGCTCTACCGTTCTCACCAGAAGTATTAGGAGCCATTGTTTGGATATATCTATAATCAACACTTGCTTGAACATCTCTAGAAAGTTCAAACTTAAGACCTCCACCAGCATCCCATGCACCAGTTGCTTGACCAGCTAAATTAGCCCAACCAGCACCACCAACAGCATATGGAGTAAACATAGTACTATTACTAAAGTTAACAACACCTTCTCCTAATCCAGCAAAATCTCTACCTACTAACTGGAAATATTGAACTCCTAGATATTTATTTATATTGTAACCAAGAGTAAAGTTAGCAGCTGCGCCTGAAGGTGAATTTGGAGTTCCTGCAAGACCACTAGCTCCAACACCTAAATACCATTGACCTGTTCTATCTTGTGGTCCCCATGTATTATTTTCATTTGTTAAAGAGCTGTAAGTGTTAGCAAAAGGCTTGATGAAAGTGTTTGATTCAAATCCACTATCAGCAGTAGTTGAAGTAGCTACTGACTTATCAGTATTAGCTGACGTACTTGTATTATTAGAACTAGCTGCAAAAGACATTGTAGCTGTGCCTAATAGCACAGATGTAGCCATAACGATATTTCTTAGTTTCATCAAAAACTCCTTTCTTAAACTTGTTTTAATATTTTATAATTGAAATACACGACTTCTGTATATTACATTATTAGGGAGTTTTTTCAAGCTTTTTTTAAAGCAAATTTAAGAAACTAGTTTATGGTATTTTTCTAAAAGTTGCTCTTGAGTTTCTACTCTGTCAGGATCAGTGATTATACATCTAATAGGACAAACTTTGGTACATTGCGACTCTGGAAAATGTCCTACACACTCGGTACATTTATCTGGATCAATTTCATAATATTCTTCTCCTTGAAATATAGCTTCATTAGGACACTCTGGCTCACAGATATCACAATTTATACAATCATCAGTAATTAATAAAGCCATAACTTACCCTTTATTACTATATTTTGCTTCTATTTCTCGAAATACACACTCAGGAACAAATTCATCAACACGCGTGTAGTTATGAACCGCAACCGCTCTAACTAAAGTTGAAGATATACATGAGAATTTTTCACTTGGCGTAAAAAATATTGTTTGAATATCACTATTTAGTTTATAGTTCATACTCGACATCTGATATTCATAGTCAAAATCTGAAACTGCTCTTAACCCTCTAACAATAGCACAGGCATTATGTTTGACTGCTGTATCTACTAGCAACCCCTCAAAACTAACCACTTTAACTCTTTTATTATCATTAAAAACTTCTTTGATCATTTGCTCTCTATGTTCTAAATCAAAAAGAGTATTTTTACCATAAGCTGTTGAGACTGCTACAACTATTTCATCAAACACATTTAAAGCTCTATCAACTAGATCAATATGACCATTTGTTATAGGATCAAAAGTTCCAGGATAAATAGCTATCTTATTCATAATATAATTTAAAACAATCCTAGTTCTAGTTTTGCTTCTTCAGTCATTAGCTCTGAATTCCACGGCGGATCAAAAACCATAACCACATCAACCTTATCAACATTAGGTAACATTGCAACACGTCTTTCAACATCTGTCATAAGAACTGGACCCATACCACAGCCTGGCGCTGTAAGAGTCATATCAATAATAACATGAAAATTACCATTCTCTAGCTTTCTTGTAACAACATTATAAATCAAACCAAGATCAACAATATTTACAGGTATCTCTGGGTCATAAACTGTTTTCATCTGATCCCAGATTGCATCCATATTTATAGGATCTCCTGGCTTGATATTATATCCTTCAACAGGATATTTAACTACTTGTTTACCTATAGCATCGGCATCTTTGCCATCTAGATGAAGTAAATTACCATTTACATTTAGTGTGAAGCTACCACCTTTATCTTGAGTCACTAATGCCTCTTGGCCTGGCATAAGCTCAATTTCATTCCCAAAAGGCACAGCGATTGCTTTAACTTGCCTTCTAATTATAGTTACATCTGTTGTTTTCATTTAAATATTCCCTAAACTGTAAAACTCTCACCACATCCACAGCGCGCTGATTCGTTTGGATTTGTATATTCTAATTTATATAAACCAAAATCATGCTTAACATAATCAATCTTTAAACCATTTAAAAAGTCCATAGATTTATTAGATACAAAAAATTTCAAACCATGCTGATCAACTTCTGTTGTATTATCAGGTTGCTTTGCTACAAAATCAATATCGTATGCTAAGCCCGAACAGCCCATAATTTTTGTACCTACATATATACCTATATTTGAAGAATCTTTAGCTAAATGCTTTTCAAAATGCTTAGCTGCAGCTTGAGTAACTTCTAAAATATTACTATTAGGATCAAAAACTTCAACCATAAACTTAATCCTCTAAAATTATTATTGTTTATTTTAATTGAGATATTACTTTTTTCAATGCTTTAATAAATAAGTCTACTTCTTCAAAAGTATTATACATCCCAAAAGACATACGCACTGTTGCCGTCACACCCATTCTATAAAGCAGAGGATGAGCACAATGTTTCCCAGTTCGCACACACATACCTTTAATTGCTAAAAGCTCGCCAATGTCTCCAGCATTACATCCATCTACGACAAATGTAATAACTCCTGCTTTATGCTGAGCTTCACCAATTATTCTTAGTCCATCTATATTCTTTAACTGTTCAGTTGCATACTTTAAAAGATCTTGCTCATAACTAGCAATATTATTTATACCTACTGAGTTAACATAATCTATAGCTTGACCAAATCCTATAGTTCCAACGATATCTGGAGTTCCTGCTTCAAATTTATATGGAGGTAATGCAAATGTTGTTTTATCAATTGTTACATCATCAACCATATCACCACCATAATTATAAGGTGGTAGTTTTTTTAGTAAATCATATTTACCATATAAAACTCCAACTCCAGTTGGTCCATACAATTTATGACTTGAAAAAACAAAAAAATCACAATTCAAATCTTGCACATCGACCTTCGAATGAATAACTGCTTGCGCACCATCAACAATAGTTAATATACTTAGATTTATTTTTTTAACTTTTGTAATAATTTCTTTGACTGGATTAATCGTTCCTAGAACATTTGAACACAAAGTTATTGCTAAAACTTTTGTTCTATCTGTTATTAAAGATAGTAGGTTTTCTATATCAAGCTCACCGTTATCTTTAACTCTAGCTACTTTAAAAGTCAAACCATGATCTTCACATAACATTTGCCACGGTACAAAATTAGCATGGTGCTCCATTTCTGTTACTACAATTTCATCTCCTGCAGAGACCATAGATTTACCAATAGAGCTTGCTAAAAGATTAATTGCTTCTGTTGTACCTTTGGTTATAACAACCTCTTCTGATGATTTAGCATTGATAAAATGTTGCACTTTTAAGCGTACATTTTCATATTTATCACTAGCTTCTTGGCTAAGCGAATACACACCTCTATGAACATTTGCATAATTAAATTTATAAGCTTCAGCAACAGCATCTATAACAGCTTGAGGTTTTTGTGCTGATGCTCCAGTATCAAAAAAAACAACTGGCTTTCCATTAATAGTTTGCTTAAGAAATGGAAAATCACTTCTAACTTTTTTTACATCATACATACTTTAGATTGCCTATTTAATAATAAATCATCTAAATTATACTAAAATAGTATAATATTACTAGTGGAATAAATTTTTACTTAAGATAAAAGCTAGGATTTAAAATTAATTATTAACACACTGGGACATTTGTAGCCAGACCACCTAAAGAGGTCTCTTTATACTTACTACACATATCTAAGCCTGTCTCATACATCACTTTAATAACGTAATCCAAACCTACAAAACGCTTTTCCCCGCTGTCTAAGTGTGCCAATTTAGCAGCATTTATAGCTTGAACTGCTCCCATAGCATTACGCTCAATACATGGAATCTGCACCAAACCACCTATGGGATCACAAGTCAAACCAAGATTATGTTCCATTCCTATTTCAGCAGCTGACTCTATAGAGTCAAGATCACCACCAAGTAAAGCACAATACCCTGCTGCAGCCATAGAACAAGCAACTCCAACCTCTCCTTGGCAACCAACTTCTGCTGCTGATATTGAAGCACCAGATTTATACAAAACACCTATTGCAGCACAAACTAGAAGATACTTATTTACGACTTTCTCAAACTCACTTTGATTAATAATTTCATGAGTTTGTAAATAGTATTTAAGTACAGCAGGAATTATACCAGCAGCACCATTTGTTGGAGCTGTTACTACCCTTTCACCACATGCGTTTTGCTCATTGACAGCAATAGCGAAAGCATTTAAATAATTAAAATCTGTATTTTCTAAATTTTGAGCTTTTAATTTTTTAATCATACTAGGAGCTCTTTTTCTTACTTTAAGCCCTCCTGGTAAGGTAGTTTCAGCACAAGTTAAACCTTTTTCAATTGATGTATCCATTACATGCCAAATCTCAGCTAACTTTTTAAGAGAATCTTGTTCTCCATAAGCTACCTTTTCATTCTCAAACATTATTTCATCAATTGTTTTATTATCTCTTTGACAAAGCTCTCTTAATTCAGCCATACTTCTAAACTTATATGGTTTATTACATGGTACTTCTGTAGGAACCTCATCTTTCTTAATTTGTTTTTTATCAACGATAAAACCACCACCTATTGAAAAGTATTCTTTTTCACAAAGCAATGTTTCTCCATTAAATAAAGAAAATCTCATTCCATTAGCATGTTCTGGTAAAAACTCATCATAATGAAAAACTAAATCTTTATCATAATCAAAATCAATTCTAAACTCTTGATTTAAATCTAGTTTTTTCTGAGTTATACAATCATCATATAATTTTTTTGCTAACTCAATATCTACAGATTCTGGTAAAAAACCCATTACACCTAAGACAGCTGCATAATCTGTTTTATGACCCTTACCTGTTAATGCTAATGAACCAAACAAATCAATTTTAATTTGTGTAGTACTAGGCAATTTATCTTTGTACAGATTAACAAAGTCACAGCCAGCTCGCATTGGTCCTATTGTATGAGACGAAGACGGGCCAACCCCTATAGAAAAAAGTTCAAAAGTACTTTCCATTAAAATCTCCCAAAAAGATATGAATTTTTGAAAACTGCAAAACAACTATTTATATCTCATTTTAATCTTTTTTCTCTAATTTTCCAATCAGGCATATAGCTCTCTATATAATTATAAAACTCTTTTGAATGATTTGGGTGTGTCAAATGGGCAATCTCATGTAAAACAACATACTCTATTGCTTCAATATCTCTTAAAATTAGGTTAAAATTTAAATTAATAGTTTTCTTAATATAATTACAAGAACCCCAACGTGTTTTTGTCTTTTTTATAGTAACTCTTTGTATTTCTTGATTTGTTATTTTCAAAAATTTTGCCACAAGATTATTTAATATAATATCAGCTCGATCCCTATAAAACTCTTCTAATAACTGTAACTTAAACTCTCTGTTACCTATAACACTTGGATTTAGTAAAAATTCAAAATGATCCTCATGCTCATAAATTAGATTCTGCTTTGAAGGTATTGATTTCACAAGATATTCTCGACCTAAAAAATAAATATTAGAATCATCTTCTAATAGATATTGAGTATAATCATACTTCTTATTAGCTGATAATCTTTTACTATGTTTTTCTATCCATGATTTTTTTGATTCAAGCAGTGCAAAAATTTCTTTTTTAGTTACACCTTTTGGAGAAGTTACTGTAACTAGGCCCTCTTTATTTAAAGAAATCTTTAGATTTTTAACATTTTTATAAACTATATCAACTTTATAGTTCATTATTAATCAAAACTATATGTTTGGTAGGAGCCTAAAACCTTAAGAAAAGTACTTTTCTTGAGAACTTCTAATAAAGTTTTTTGAATATGCTCATCATCTTCAGAGCCTTCAAAATCAACAAAAAATAAATAATCCCAAGCTCTGTCTCTAGATGGCCGTGACTCTATTTTTGTCAAATTAATATTATATTTTCCAAAGATATTTAGAGTGTTAACTAAAGCATTTGGCTTTTCTTCAACAGAAAATATAAGAGTCGTTTTATATTTATTACTATCAGAGTTAACTGTAATTGAGTCATAGCCCATTAAAAAGAAACGCGTATAATTAAAATGCTCATCCTCAAACTGATTTTGGAAAATTCTTAATCCATAAGTCTTAGCAGCAAGCTCCCCTGCTATAGCAAGATGATTTTTTTGCTTAGTTTCAAAAATATGCTTCGCTGCTCCTGCTGTATCAACAAATGCTTCTGGCATTAATTTTAATCTTTTTAAACTTTTAGTACATTGAGATAGTGCTTGAGGATGGGAAATTACACTCTTTACATCTGCGATTTCTGTATCTGGCAATCCCATAAGACAGTGTTTAATTTTTAAAACTATTTCGGCTTTTACCTTTAAACTACTTTTAATCAGCTCATCATATGCTGGAACTACTGAGCCTCCTAAAGAGTTTTCTATAGGAAGCATCACAAAATTTGATTTGCCTGCAATAGTATGTTCAATAGCATCTGCAAAAGAATGGCATGGTATAGTTTGGAAGTTTTTTACGCCTTGCTGATTTAGAAAATTAGTTATAGCCTGCTCGGAATATGCTCCATGCTCACCTTGGAATGAAACTTTAATCATAAAAATATTTTAGATAATTATTTAATAAATAATAATACAGTCATTTGAAAATTATTAAAACAATAACCTATGCAACTAAATAAACAAAATATAGATTAGTGGGCATTTTGCTGATGTAGTGCCGCTTCTATACCTTGCTGTATTTCATCTGCTGTTAGGCAATATTGTTTAGCGATAATACAAGTAATAAAACTAATAATTAACAAAACAGCTGCTGCTGAATAAAAGTCTAAAATTCCTATCCCACCAAAATTACTCAAATATGACACTATTGATACAGCGACAATATAGAACCAAAACCAGATAGACTGCTTAAAGTGCCAAGAGATTTTTTCTGATTTATCAGCTCCAAAGTTTCTATATGCTCCAAGCATAAAGATAGCTATACAAATAGCTATGCCTGATTTAGATACGATATCCCAACCACTCCACAAGAAGACTAATGTAGATGAGAAAACACCTAATAAAGATATTAAAAATACTCCTTTTAATTTAAAAGGTCTATGAATGTTTGGAAGTCTATGTCTCATAGCTAAAGTTGAAGTGGCACCTGTTAAATATGTTAAAGATATTAATGAAGTTAAAAATGTTGTCATTGTTTGCCATCCTGGGAATGGTGCAAACATTATCATAGCAATCAAAAAATTTAAAATAATTGCATAAAGAGGCTTATTTGTAACAGGGTTTAATTTATTCAATACTTTTGGCATATAGCCATTTGATACCATTGCATTTAATGAGTTTAAGGCCACACAAAAATATAGTAACCCAGCAACTAATGGAAATAATATCGCTCCAAAATACAAAAAGTACATAATCCAAGTCTGACCTAAATCTTGAGCAATTAAAGCAAATGCTCCAAAGCTAGAGTTACCTTTAGGGAAAAGATATTGCACTCCCCATTGATTACCATGTAAATATTTAGAAGCTATTGTTACATATGCAATTTGTAAAAACAAAAAAATAAACAAGCAAGTGACTATTGTTCCTATAGTCGCTATAGGGATAGCTTTTGAAGGATTCTTTGTATTACCAGCCATTTCAACAATAGTTTTAAAACCTACAAAGGCATAACCAATACCACCTAAAGATATCGCTGAAAATACTCCATTCATTCCATATGGCATAAATTTGAAACTATGTTCAACTGTTTTTGAACTTAGTTGAGGTAATGTATAGCATAAAGCTAATAAAGATCCTCCAATAATTATTGGAACAACAACTTTAAATAAAGTAATTATATTATTGATCTTTACTAACCATCTTAATGAATAAAAGTTGAAAGCACAAAACATTAACAATAGTAATATAGCTAATGGAGTTCCATACCCTGATAGAGCACCTGTTTTGACATTTATTAAACTAGGATAAAAAACTGCCAAATATTGTATTACAGCTTGCACTTCTATAGGAGCTAAAACTAGATAAGAAATCCATGTAATCCATGCAAAGATATAGCTTAGTAATGTACCATGAGTTATATGAGGTATTCTAGATGAAGACCCTTGCACAGGAACAATAGTACAGCTTTCTGCAAATGTTAATGCGATAAAAACCATCAAAACTGCACCAATAATCCAAGATAATATCGAAGCTGGACCAGCATACTCAGAAGTGTATTGTGCTGAAAACATCCAGCCAGAACCCATAATAGTCCCTATACCTATTGCTATAAGGCTACCTACAGTTAGCTTATTTTTTGCCATAAAACAAATATTTTTTTATACCGTAACTTTCAGTTTATGTTCAGAGTAATTAAAAGTAAAGTTTTATAATGACTTGAGGCTAGGTTTCTTTTCTAAGAATTCTTTGATTTAAAGTAGCGATAATGTCGTATTCTATAGTTTGTAAGTTTTTGGCTATAGCTTTAGCACTATTTAACCTTTCAGGCTTATTTGATATAAGCTCTACTCTGTCACCGACTTCAAAACTTTGATCATTACTACCTAGAGATATTGCTAATGCATCCATATTTACTCTACCAATTATAGGATAATAGCTATCTTGAATATAAACAAAACCATTGTTTCCAAGAGTCCGAGGGAAGCCATCTCCATAACCCACTGGAAGTATAGCTATATGCTCACCTTTTTTGCCAACATAACTTATAGAGTATCCAACCTCAAATATTTTATCTAACTTTATTAGCTTCACTATTTGTGTAACCAAGCTTGCAACCGGCTTAATAGCTTCTAATTGTTTAGAAACATTAAAATCAGGTAAAAAGCCATAACTTAATATCCCCGGTCTAACCATATCAAAAGCTATATTATTCTGACCTATACATCCATATGAGTTTGCTAAGTGACAAATGATTTGGTTATTTATAGCTTTTACAAATTGTTGAATTTCTATAAACCTATTTATTTGTACTTGATTAAATGAGTTATTTTTTTCATCAGCACAAGCTAAATGACTATATACTCCTTCTAGATCAATATATTTAGATCTTTGAACTTTATCTACTATATCGGCAATATGCTCGCTATTTATTCCTAGCATATTCATGCCCGTATTGGCAAAGATATGTACTTTAGCTTTTTTAGAGTTCTGCTTTGCATAATATTCTATTTCTGCAATATCACTAAATCTATGAATACTGAGTCTAATTTCTTTGTCTATTAACTCTTTAAGATAGCAAGTTTCAATAGTTCCAAATATTAGTATAGGTGTATTCAAACAATTTTTATAAACCTCTAAAGCCTCACTAGCACATGCAGTAGCATAAAAATCAACTAGATCTTTTGTATTCTTGACAACAATATTTAAATCGTGGCCGTAAGCATTAGCCTTGACTGGTAGACACAGTTTCGTCTGTGTGTATCTTTTTATTATAGAAATATTATTTCTTAATGTAGCTATATCTAACTCAAGAAAATTTATATCCATCTAAAAATCACCTAAATATTAAATTTATGCTTCATGTTATCCATAAAATGACCTATATCTAAACTAGATAAAAAGTTTTGTAGACGTGTTCCACAACTTCCATCATAAATCATAATAACAAAACTAAACACAACTACATCAACTAGAGAAATTTGATCATTAAAGAAATGTTTTTTACCATTTAAAAAACCTGATATTGCTAATAAGTTCTCCTCAGCCTTAGAGTAAATCTCATCATTTGTCAAATTAACAACTCCAACTGCTTTAAGCTGGCGTAATGTATTTCTTTTAGCTACAGGATAAATAATACTAGCCATTGCCTTAGGTAGCTTTGTAGCTTCTATGAAATCTTTTTTCCAATTAAAATTACTTTTATCTGCCCAACGACTATATACTCCAACCCAATATAAGCTATCTTCACATAATCGAATAAAAGCTGTCGAAATAGCTTTTTGTTCTAAGCTCAAATGATCATCTATACCTGCTTGATTTTGCTGCTCAAGCATTTTAATTATAAGATTACTATCAGCAAACTTCTTACCCATAGTTTCTATATATGGCATTTTACCTGTTGGAGATTTATTAAACTCTAAGTTAAAGTGATTTTTATAGTTAATATCCATAGTTTTAAAATAAAGTTCTAATTTCAAACAAAATGGACTACAACTATAGTTTCTATCTTTTAAAGGGGGTAACTGTTGTAAATGAATCATATACGTTCCTAATTATCAAAATCTATAATATTATTTGCTGGCTTATGTGATGAGTTCTCTTGCTCAGATATAATGTTTTCTTTAACAATATCTGCCTTTTCAAAATTTGATATCACAACTTCATCAAGCCTACCGTTTCTTATAACTATATACCCTCTATATCTCTCATCACAGGTTGCTGTATTATAGTCAAACGAATACACTCTATAAAACACTATTTTCTTATTTTCAAATTTCACAGTAATCTTACGTAAGCATACTGTATCATCTAATAAGTCTAGATTATGCTTTTGCGACGAACGCTCAGCAACCCCTATAGCATATTCTTTATTTTTCATAAAATTACGCCATACAAAAAAACATATTGCTAAAAAAATTATTGTATATAAAGCTACCGACATACTATTTAAGTTAAAATATCAATTAATAGATTATTATATGGTAAAATCTATCCGTTATAAAATATAAGAACGAAGATACTTTGAAAAATTTAAAATATTTCTACGGATCAATTATCGTAACCGCTATTGGTATAGTCCTTGGAGAGTGTTTATATCCTTCGATACCTTTAGCTACAACATATACAGTATTAATATTAGCCGCACTAGAGATATCACTAAGTTTTGACAATGCTATTATAAATGCAAAAGTGCTTGGTCAAATGTCAAAGAAATGGCAAAAAATTTTTATTTATCTAGGAATTCCTATCGCAGTATTTGGAATGCGTCTAATATTTCCTATATTATTAGTAACTCTTTCCAGTGGTGCTCACTTTATAAATGTAATACACCTAGCATTAAATGACCCCGAAAAATACCAACAAATATTAGAACATTCTATGCCATATATTTGTAGTTTTGGTGGTAGCTTCCTACTTATGGTATTTTTAAACTTTTTCCTTAGTGAAAATGAAGGACATCACTGGATACCTCTAATTGAAAATAACCAATTAACAAACAAAGTTCGCCAATATAATGGCGGCTACATTTTCTTTGCAGTTGTTATTGGTCTTATTGTAATTTATATTGCAGATACTCCATATCAAGGAGAGCTAGCTATAGCATATCTCTTAGGTATAATTGTTCATGAAGGCTTAGGCCTACTTAACTCATTCTTTGATTCAGCTAAAGTTAGTACCCTAGATGTGGCTCGTAATGGTTTGATGGGCTTTATTTATCTAGAGATAATTGATGCATCTTTTAGCTTTGATGGAGTTGTTGGAGCTTTTGCTATTAGTACAAATATCATCATAATAATGATAGGCCTTGGTATTGGTGCTATGTTTGTTAGATCTTTAACTATACTTTTTGTTGAGAAAAAAACGTTAGCCAAATACATATACCTTGAACATGGCGCTCATTACGCAATAGGCTTTTTGGCTGCAATACTACTATTAAAAATATTTATTAATATTCCAGAATGGTTTAGTGGCTCTATAGGTATAGTGATATTAGCAATAGCATTTATTCACTCAATTCTTAATAATAGAAAAATATCTAACTAAATTTTTTTGACTTAAAAAATATACTTGATATAAAACTAATAACTAAAACAAAAGTTATAAGAGACAATCCACCATCATACCTATGCCATAAGTTATTGATACTATCATCATATAACCAACGCATATAGTTTGCACTAAATAAAACATAAAACCTATCTTCAGCTACAGTAGTGTGATCAACAATAAATCCAATTAATGGCTGTAAAATGAGGCCATTAAACAAATGTGCAATTGTTAAAATAAGTGAGTTAGCTAACATTCGACTACTTAAACTACTAACTGTCAAGCGAATCTCTTCATAGGCCAAAATTGTACTACCACATCCTACTCCAAATATAAAATTTACTATATAGCTTATTTCTAAGCGATAATATTCAGAAAAAGGAACATATAAAATTAGAATAATAGACAAAAGAGCTATAAAACTAAAACCTATTGCTACAAGCTGGTTTGAATACCTAGATGACAACCACCCCGCTAAAGGCGCTCCCACGGCCATTCCTATTGGTATCATTCCATTAAGACTAATAGCATTTTCATGACTAATGCCAAAAGTATCCATCTGATAACTTACATTAAATAAGTCTGAAAATGTTAAAATACCACTTAATAATCCTATAAAAAATAATACAGAAAACCAAAAACTTCTTTTAGTAAAAATCTCTTTTAACATCTGAAATAGTGATTTTTCACCTTGTTTGCTTTTGGTAACTTGCTGTTTTGAGACATTTTTATCGAATAAAGCCATAAGAAGAATTCCAACAATAAACAATAGTATTGCTAAAATAGTAAAACTAAAGTTATATGAGTGTCCAGATAGGAAACTCCCTGAAACCATGCCCATTGTTCCTACTAGAATATTTGCCACACATAGACTAATAGATACAAAAAGTACAAACCTCTCCTCTGGAAAGCTTGATTGAATCGTATAAATGACACTTAAAAACGCACACCCCAAACCTAAACCTAATAACACTCTAGATAATAATAGAACTTCAAAAGCCGATGTATTAGCAAAAATGACACATCCTAAAGCAGAAACTATAGCAGATCCTCCTAAAAATAATCGCGGAGAAGTTTTGTCAATAAGAATTCCAGCAAAAAGTTGGGATAATGAAAAGACTATAAAAAAAGTTCCTGAAATTATAGATAATTCAGTAGCTGATAAATGATTATTATACTGAATATCAGAGCCATATATTCCAAAAAGAACAGCTACAAAAATACTCAAAATAAAGAACACTTCTGTTATAGCCCAAAGAAAACTTTTCTTAAAAACACTCATATAGTCTTTCCATATTCATTTTTTATAATTGTTTACTTAATTGCATTGAAACATTTTTGCCTGTGTACGGTAAAGCAAACGTGGTTCATCTCCATAGCCTCCCATAGAACGATGATATACTAAAGTACTATCCCAAATCAATGTATCACCTGGCTCCCAATTATGGATATATCTATTTTCTGGACTATCAAAGCGACTCATAAGGTACTCTCTTATTTGATGCCATAATGAATTAGATAAGCCATTGATCTCTGCGACTTTCATACTTCCTAGATACAAACTAGGAGTACCTGTAACAGGGTGAGTTTGTATACAGTTATGAATCACCTCATCAATTTTATTGGCGGTTTCAGTATCAAAATCAGGTATATTTTTTGGAGTTATTTTTAACTTGTTAGTGTCAAAAAACTCTTTTAACCATTGTGGAATTACCTTTAAAATTCTTTGACCATCTAAGAATCCTGTTTCCCCTCCAATATTTGGTACGGTATGAGCATGCAAAAAGTTCCATACGTATATACCCTTACCAGGCCTAAAGTCACCATCTTGATACCAGCATTCAGTACCTTTATGATTTTTAATCAGGTTTCCATTTTTATCAATATTTGAAATTTTTACTACTGTTTTTAGGTCTCGAATCTGATTATTAAATGCCAAGCCTTCTGATAAAGTTATAGTCTCACCAAACTTATTTGTTATCTCGTGAAGATCTGCTGGAGTAAGTTTTTTGCCTTTAATATTAACAATACTATTTTTAGAAACTGCTTGAATTATTTTACCTACAGACTCTTGATTTATTTCGGTTAAATTAATATCTTTACCCATAGATGTTTGCTTAATTTTGTTCTCCGCTTTATTCATTTTTTGCTCCTTTTTGTGGTGTTTCTGTGAATATAATAAGCTCAATACTAAAATTAATAAATTGGCGCAATCATAAACACTGACGTGCATAAATGCACATTCCACAATAAGGAAATAATAAATTACAAAATTATAATAAAGATTTAAGTTGATTTATATTATTAGAATGATATTTAGCAACCTCAATAACTTTCTGTCTTTGAACATGTTCTACATAAGCAATAAACTTATTAGCAAAGCCAGCCTCATATAGTTGGTAATCAGTATAACCGTCTCCTACTACAATAACTTCACCGTTAATTAAGTCTTTAGCCTTTTCAAATGCTTTTAGTTTAGAATCACAAGCGCCATTAGAGTTATCAAGAGATACAAAACTATCGTTCTCATCCCAGCTAATATCAACCGCAAAGATATTTTGTCGAGCAATCCCTAGATAATCCGCAAAAGGCTCTATACTCTCAGTTAATCCCCCGCTAAATATCCAAATCTGATAACCATTATGTTTTAATATATCAACTAGCTCTGACATTCCTTGAGTTAGTAGATTTGGACAATATTTATCTGCAAAATCTCTTATACTTTGTTTAGTCGGACTTGCTATAGCTAACCTTCTTTCTAGAGATTCTCTAAAATCAAGATCTCCTTGCATACCTAAATTTGTGATATTTTCAATTTCTAGTAGCTTCTCTGGAAAGCCTTTTAATAGAGGTTCTAAAATTAGTTCTAATGATTCTTTTTTTATCAAAGTCGAGTCAAAATCAAATATTATATTTTTCATAAAAATTTCTACTTTAAGTAAATCCCATGTAGTGCTGGTGGAATTTGGATTGGCAAATATGCTTTATACACTAGACTTAAATCAGTCGCATTTAAATAGACAATATAACTTAATTTTTTACTACTATCGATTACATTAGCAAAGATTAAACCATCATCTTCGCTCTTTGCTTCTGGATTAGCAATAAAAATAGGTTCTGAAACATAATCATTCCCAAAATCATACTCAGAAACACCATTATTATATAAATCTATTTTTATTATACTGTTAAAAAACTCGGCTTGATCTTTACGATTTGCTAAATACATAAACTGATAATTTTTAGTCAGAAACTTCTCATTGATTCTCGCAAACTCAGCGTTTTTATCTGCAATTATTACTTTATCAGCTAAATTATTTTCAAGGTCTATAATCACCCTACTAACTTGCATTTCAAGCTTACAATCATCATTATTTATATTTTCAAAATAAAACTTTTTGTAAGGCTCTAGATTATCTGTATATTCTATAAAATCTAAATTAATTTTTTGGTCTTTTTCAAAAGCATTTGCAGTATGCAACATAACAAAACTAGGAGCATCAATAAGTTTTGTTTCGTGTGTATTTCTATTTACTATTAGTAACTGACATTTTGCATTATTATCATGAGATATAACTTCTGAAATTGGTTTAGATAGAAAGTCTATCGGGTTAGCTCTTAAAGGACCTAAATATAGCATAACGTAATTTTTTGTTAAAAATAAAGTATGATTATAAATAAACCGCTGATTAGAAAACTGGTGTAATATTTCTCTTTCACAACTATCTTTTGAGACTTTATAAAGACTGTATTTGCAATCTTTAGAAATATCAACGACGAAATTAAACTGCTCTTTTGTAACTGGATCAAACTGTGGGTGAGCGCAACTAAACTGTCCTTTAAGACCATCAGTGAATTTAAACTCTTTTAAAGTTTTGAGCTCTTTTCTATCAAACTCAAGCATAGTAGTAACTTCGCTAGTAGTTAGTAATTTATTTTTTATATTAAGAATATTTACATTAAAGCTTGGCTTTTCTGTTTGTAACCCAAAAATTGTCTTTATTATAGCTGTTATTTTTTTAAACTTTGAAGGTACCATAGTACCAAACTCATCGTACTTCATTCTGCCTTTTTTTGCGGCTAAATATTGCTCTGATTTTAAGTACTTATTTGAAAAATGAACCCCTTTTGAATCATTTTTAAAGCTATATAACATAGCTAAACCATCAAACCAATGATTTAACTTTATCTTGCCATACTCAAACTTAGCGGGACCAACTCGCAATATCTGCCCACTAAACCAACCTGGCAAGTTAGATATTTCAGGCTTTAATTCATAATTTGAGAATTCTTGATTAACACTAGCAAATACCGAAGCTAATTTACCCATAATGCCTCACAAACAAAATATCAATATAATATTTATTATACCTACTTATAATTTTTTATTGTCTGAATAGCATTTTTTTAGAAAAAATAAGTCAATATTGGGTAGTTTTTGTAATATCTATAGATCATTAAGATCTTTATTTTTCCATACAAGCACTTTATCCATACCAAAAGCTCTATTCAATCTTGGAATAGCATCTTTCAAATACTCCAAAGCTTTTTCTTTATCATGCTCACTTGAGTTTGCATCTTCTAAAATTTGTGCATTTTTAATAGCTGCTGCTATAGTGCCTTTACGTATAAATACCTCGTTAAAGACTGCACCATCTTCTTCATCCTTAATAAGTTGCTCAGGAGTTACATAGTTACTATTTTTCATAATTATCTCTCTTAAGTTTATTAATTATTTATAACTTATTGAATTACTTTCACTTTTCTTAAAGCTATAATAAAATTTGATTACTTTTATATAATCCTATAATTTAATTATATATATTAAAACTAATTGCTCTAGCAACTCTTATTTAAACTAATATTTGCATCTAAAAATGAAATATTTAGGCACTGATTATCAATAAAAATAGTTAACTATTAAAATTTACTTTTTTTCTATCAAAAAATTGCTTATCATTAAGCACCTTTATTAAACTATAGAATCTAAAGATGCAAAGATCTTCAAAAAAACCTTTGGTTTCTATAAAAAACCTATCAAAACAATTCGACGATGGGCATCTAGCTGTTGACTCTGTCAACCTGGAGGTTTATCCAAAGGAGTTTTTTTCGCTACTTGGAGGTTCAGGTAGCGGGAAAAGTACTCTTCTAAGAATGTTAGCGGGTTTTGAAAAACCAACTGATGGCAAAATTATTATTGATGGTGTAGATATGTCAAATACACCTCCATATAAAAGACCTGTAAACATGATGTTTCAGTCATATGCCCTATTCCCTCATATGACTATAAAACAAAACATTATGTTTGGACTAAAACAAGAAAAATCTCTAAATAAAGAAGATATTGAAAAAGCTACAGATAGAGCTCTTAAAATTATAAAAATGGATCATCTAGCAAAAAGAAAGCCTCATCAACTATCCGGTGGTCAGCGTCAACGTGTCGCTCTAGCTAGATGTCTAGCAAAAAGACCAAAGTTGATTTTACTTGATGAGCCATTATCAGCTCTAGATAAAAACCTTCGTGATCAAATGCAGTTTGAACTTGTTGATATTCAAGAACAAACTGGGAGTACCTTCATAATGGTAACTCATGATCAAGAAGAAGCTATGACTATGTCTACACGGATAGGTATAATGTCTGATGGCTGGCTAGAACAAGTTAGTACTCCTTCTGAAATATATGAATTTCCCAAGAGTAAATTTGTTGCTAACTTTATTGGTAAAAGTACTATATTTGAAGGACGTGTTGAAGAGGTTGATAGAACACGTAGTGTCATAACTTCAGAACAAGCTGGCACTTCTTTTGTATTACGTAGAAACATAGAAGCCATTGAAGATCAAGAAATCTGGATTGGTCTAAGACCAGAAAAGATAGTTATCAGCAAGGAAAAACCTGAAGATTATGATCCTCGAAACCCTGTCAACTGTATTAAGGGTATAGTTGAGGATATCGCTTATATGGGTGGTTTATCTACTTATCATGTGAGAACTACTAATGGCTATATAGTAAAATCTACAGACTTTAATATAGAAAGAAATGCTGATCACCCTTCATGGGATGATGAAGTATATCTTACTTGGGAATCACAAAATATCATGGTGCTGTACTCATAATGCAAAACTTAGAAAAAAGCTTTAGACATACTTTAGTTTATCTAATACCTTTTGTATGGTTTGTAATATTTTTACTTGTGCCATTTTTGTTTGTAGTTGGGATAAGCTTTACATTACCAGCAGATGGTACTCCTCCAGTAACCCCACTATTAGCATATAAACAAGCTACCATACATTTAACCTTTTACTTAAGTAATTATATTGAACTAATTCATTATAACTTAGTATTTATATCTCTACTTAAATCATTTAAGGTTGCTTTGATAACAACAGCTTTATGTATTTTAATTGGCTATCCTATGGCTCTAGCTCTCTCAAGAGCAAAGAAAAATATACAGCCTTTCTTTCTAATACTAATAGTTATACCATACTGGACATCTTTCTTACTTAGAGCTTATGCATGGGTAACCTTACTTGGTAATCATACTTTTAACAAGTTTTTAATGAGTTTAGGTTTGCCTAGTATGGCTTTACTTTATAATGATTTTTCAATGTACTTAGGTATGGTGTATTGCTACTTACCATTTTTAGTATTGCCTCTATATAGCACTTTGATAAAAATTGATCCTAGCTTATATGATGCAGCTGAAGATTTAGGTTCTAAGCCTATGAATTCATTCTTTAAAATCACACTACCTTTATCTATGCCAGGACTAATCGCTGGAAGCTTACTTATATTTATTCCTGCAATTGGTGAAGTTGTTGTACCTCAGATTATGGGCGGTATGGGCTCTCTAATGATTGGTAATGTTATTTGGGAAGAATTTTTCACTTCTAATAACTGGGGAATGGCTGCAGCAATATCTGTGGTATTAATAGTTGTACTAGTCTTACCTATTTTATGGATGCAACGCATTCAGACAAAAAGAACTTTTGTATAAAGGAGAATAAGCAATGAAAAAACTTACATTTAGTAATATTATGCTTATTTTAGGTTTAATATTCTTATATATACCTCTAATTATATTAGTTACTTTCTCATTTAGTAACTCTCAGATAATTAGCCTATGGGGCGGTTTTACATTTAATTGGTATCATGAACTTATACATGATCAAGATATTATTAGTGCTACATTTACTAGTTTAAAAATTGCTGTTATAACATCAATTATATCAACTATACTAGGCACTATAGTTGCATATGCTATGACTAGATTTAAATTCTTTAGATCTAGAACTTTCTTATATGGTCTTGTTGCAACTCCTCTGGTACTACCTGATATTATTCTTGGTGTTGCTTTACTATTAATGTTCTCAACACTTCAGCATCTAATTGGTTGGCCTCATGAACGTGGTACAACTACAGTTGTAATAGCTCATGTAACTATGTGTACAGCTTATGTTACAATAGTAATGCAATCTAGAATAGCTAGTGTGGATATTTCCTTAGAAGAAGCTGCTTTAGACCTAGGCGCAGGTCCCATAAAAACATTTTTCTCAATTACTTTACCTCAACTACTTCCAGCTATAATAACATCGATATTATTAACCTTTACACTATCAATAGATGATCTTGTTGTTACTGAGTTTGTTGCAGGAAGTGATAATCCTACGCTGCCTATGTATATTTACTCAACTGTTAAAAATGGTCCAACACCAGAGATAAACGCTCTAGCAACTATAATGATTAGTATAATTATCATAGGTGTTTTAGCTGGCATGTTTATATCAATGAAATTTCAAAAGAAGAAAAACTAAAATATAAAATTACTCAAAGAGCATCATTATAATAGATAAGATAAGTAATACTCCTAAGGCTATGTTAAATATTCTTAGATGCTTTTCATCACTTAAAATTCTTTTTACAAAATTTCCTCCAAATAACCAAAAAGCTGTACAGAAAAATGAAACGACCATAACAATAGCTGATATTACAATCACTTGTGAAAATAAGCTCACATTCGTATTAATTATAGTATAAGCAGATATAACACTAATAGCCATCACCCACGCCTTAGCATTTACCCACTGGAATAATACAGCATGCTTAAAGCTTATAGGCTTACTCTCTTTTTCTGCATTAAAGCTAGTAGATGATGAAATTATTTTAAATGCCAACCACACCATATAAATTCCACCTATAGTTTTTATGACTAGATGAATTGTTGGATGGTTTATAAAGATAGATTCTAAGCCTGTACCAATAACCAAGACCATCAAAGGAAACCCAAGACATACTCCAATATAATGAGGAAAAGTCCTTCTAACACCAAACTTAATTGATGAAATTAATAACATCAAATTATTTGGACCAGGAGTAACTATGGTTGAAATACAGAATAAAAATAAAGGTATATAATAATGCATCTGCTAGAATCTTTTATTATTTAAGACTTTTAATTATAACTGGAAAAGAAAAAGCTACAATGATTTTTTAAAAAAATAAAAAGCTTAAACTAATTTATTTTTAATAGCTTTATATTTTTTCTAATCTAGGAGGATTCTAATTTATATGATTCATACTATTAAGTCTTCTAGTTTCAACCTGATTATTAGGAATTATAATAGCAATAACTAAGCCAATAACCCCTAAAATAACCATAAGTAAACATAACCCCTCCATAGCAGATAAATAACCCATTACAATAGTTGCTATCATTGGAGCAAACCCTGATAATGAAGCCCCAAAACCAAAACCTATTGAGCAACCTGTTGCCCTAACTCTAGGTGGGAATATCTCGGTATAATAAGGTGTTGAAACACCTTGAATCACAGCTGTTAATACTGCCATTAAAATAACCATTACTCCGATAAAAATTATATTATCAGTTTGCATATATATAATTATAGGGACTGATAATATAAGCAAAACTAAATATCCTAAAATATGAGTAATCTTTCTACCATATATATCTGATAAATACCCAAATACGGGCATTACAATACACATCGCTATGATACTTAAAGTATTAATAGCTAAAGCTGTTGATAAACTCAAGCCTAGCTGTCTTTCCATATATGTCACCATATATGTCACATCTAAATAATAAAGCATGGTTGCAGTTGTTGATAATACTAGTATTAAAAACAATCTCCATTTATAATGCTTAAATAATTCTTTTATTGGTTTTATTTCAAGATTTGTATTTTGTTCTTCTTCTACCTCTTCTTGAATTTTTTCATTTTCACGGAAAAATAAATACAACAACAATAAAACAAAACCTAACGCAAAAGGTATACGCCAAGAGTAATATTGCCACTCTTGGGGCAATAGATTAATACTTAAAAAGCTCACAAAAGATGCTATTAAGAAGCCAATTACTGAAGTTGAATATGCCATAGCTAGGCTAAACCCTCTATGCGTTTGGTCATCATCTTCAGATGTTATTGTCATAAGATTTCCAAACTGTCCTCCAGCGGATAATCCTTGAACAACTCGTACTATGACTAGTAAAATTGGAGCCCATATACCGAGGGTTTTATAGCCAGGTAAAAATGCCATAACAATTGTTGGTATTGCCATCATAATAATAGCAATATTCATAGAATAATAGCGTCCTAACTTATCTCCTAATCGACCAAAAAATATTGATCCAACAGGTCTTGCTATAAACCCTGCAGCAAATGCTCCAAAAGTAGCTATTAAAGCTACAAAAGCATCTTGATGTGGAAAGAATTGAACTGATATTATAGTGGCAAAATATCCATATAATGAAAAATCATACCACTCAATAATATTACCAAACGAATTTTTGAAAGTTGTTTTTATTTGATTAAACATAACCTGATTAATAATGGCCTACATAAAAAAGATAATTTGACCAATTATAAAAAGCTACTCCTTTTTGATTTTACTAAAATATGTAACTTATACCTTACATATATAAAATTCAAATATCAAATTAGCTAATACAGCACATTGTAATGGTAATATACCATTAATAGATAAGAGCTATGAAAAAATGATAAATTAAAAATTGAATATTGGAAATACTGGTAAGAATCCATTTTTAGCAAAATTAAGCAAGCCAATTTGTAGACCTGTGACATGCCCAGAAAAATTAAGCAAGCCAAATTGGAACAGTGTTGTATGACCTGCTATATTAACAAAACCTATGTCTGCACTTGAATTTTTTGAAGATATATTTACAGCAGACCAGTTTAATCCAGTAGTATCTGTAGTCAAATTTACTAAACCAAAGTTTGCACCGAAAATATTATTTACAATATTAACCCCTCCAAAATTTGCTCCTAAATCATCACCTTGGTGCCAGTTTAGTATACCAAATGAAGCTCCTGTAAATTTCTCTCTAACTCTGTTGGCACCAAAAAACACATCATACTCAAGCCCTGTAAAATTATCGACATCAGAAAGACCTAATACAGAAAAATTTACACCTTTAACATTAGCACTTTTACCATAAAGCAAATTTACCCTAGCTCCCGTAACATCCGGATTCCTAGGAAAATTTTTAAAGACCGATAACTGTACCGGCACTGAATCATTGCTTACGTTTGAACTAGGATCTGCATATACAAATGCACTTAGCGTAAATATTACAGTAATTGAAGTTATAATTTTTAAAAAGATATTTTTCATAATTATAAACACCTAAGCATTTTATTAATACTTACAGTTATAGATAATTAGAAAGATTATTGCAAGAAAATTAGTTAGAAAGATAAATATTATTCGTCGATTGAAACGAACTTACGGCTTAATGCACCACCAGTATGGAACTTAACAGTACCATCTTTAAGAGCAAATAAAGTATGATCTTTACCACAGCCTACGTTTACGCCTGGATGAGTTTTAGTACCTCTTTGACGCAGAATAATTGTACCTGCTTTTACAAACTCACCACCATATCTTTTAACACCTAAATACTTAGGGTTTGAATCTCTTCCGTTTCTAGTACTACCACCAGCTTTCTTATGAGCCATTTGTATACTCCTTAAATATTCTTAATAAAATTATAAACTAATAGATGAAACTTTTACCGCTGTAAAATACTGACGGTGACCTTGTTGCTTCATGCTGTGCTTACGACGACGGAACTTCATAATTTTTACTTTCTTGTTACGTCCTTGTTCTACAACTTCAGCTACAACTTTAGCACCTTCTACAACAGGAGCGCCTATTTTAACTTCGCCTTCTGCAGTTTGTCCCATTAAAACTGTATCAAATTCTACTTTCTCACCAATACCAAGATCAAACTTTTCAAGCTTAATTACTTCGCCTTCTTTTACCTTGTATTGCTTACCGCCATTTTTAATTATCGCGTACATATTAACTCCATTTATTAGATTTTAAATTCTCAGAACTGCCTATATTTGATATAAACTTCTGACTTTTTGTTATTATTCCAATTCGCCTAGATAAAAACTAGACACTGTATTATAACAAAAAATATAGTAATGACAAACATTAGATTGATCTTTTTGACGTTTTAGTTAAAAATACATGAATTAAAATAGCTCCAATTAAAACAACAGCTGCTACCATATATAATGCTAAAGATATTGAAGCTGTTGAGTCGATAATATATCCCACTAGATATGGTGTTACAAAACCAGAAAGATTACCTACCGAATTAATTATTGCGATTGCAATTGCTGCCGCCATACCGCTCAATATTGCTGCTGGTAAACTCCAAAATAATGGAATTAAAGTCAATATACCTGCAGTTGCTAATGACATAAACAGTAGTGCTAAATAAGTATTACCACCAAATAGTCCTATTCCAATAAAGCCTACAGCAGCCATCACACTTACTCCAATCAAATGAAATCTTCTTTCTTTAAAATAATCAGAGCTTGCCCCAACAACTATCATTACAATTACAGCGAATATATATGGTACTGCAGATATCACACCAATCATAAAAATATTTGTTATTCCAGAATCCTCAATCAGGGTTGGTAAATAAAAACTAATAGCATACAAGCCTGTAATTCCACAGAAATAAATCAAGGATAACCACCATACTCTAATGTCTAAGAATATAGCCATTTTTTTATATGACTGATGACTTAGCTGATCCTGTTCTAGTTGATTATTTAAATAATCTCGATCTTGCTGAGTTAACCATTTTGCTTTATCAATTGAGCTTAAAATTTTTGGTGCTAAAAAGCCCAAAATAATTGTAGGAATGCCCTCTATTAAAAACAGCATTCTCCAGCCATCATAATGATACTGGTTAAAAATATCCATTATAAAGCCAGAGATTGGACCACCTAATATACCTGAAATAGCTGTAGCACTAAAAAATATAGCTGTCACTTTTGCTCTTTTATACGAAGGATACCATTCAGATAGATAGTAAATAACTCCTGGGAAAAAACCTGCTTCTGCTAAACCTAAAGTAAATCTTAAGACATAGTACTCATTAGCTGAATTAATAAACATAGTACAAGCAGATAGAATGCCCCAAACCACCATTAAAAAACCTAACCACCTACTTGGGCCAATCTTAACTAAAAGATAATTACTAGGAACTTCAAAGATAAAGTACCCGATAAAGAAGATACCTGCTCCAAAACCATAAACTGTTTCTGATAGTGATAAATCAGAAACCATCTGTATTTTAGCAAATGATACATTCACCCTGTCCAAATATGCTAATGTATAGCAAATTAAAAGAAATGGCATAATCCGCCAGCTAACTTTTTTATAAATACTATCGTTCATAATTCAGATATTTAATTATTATTAAGTAGTAAATTTAATTATATGAAATATTCAACAAATAAAATACAATAGTTTTAGCTACTTAAATCATTATAAGATAACTCTATGAAAATTATAATCGCTCCTGATTCTTTTAAAGAATCTTTATCTGCTAATGAAGTCTGCAATGCTATAGAGAAAGGCTTTAAAAAAGTAATTCCTACAGCACAATATATTAAAATACCTGTTGCAGATGGAGGAGAAGGATCTCTTGATGCTATATCAAAAAACTTAATTTCGTCTGAGAGAGTCAATATTAAAGTCAAAGCCCATCTTGGTAACATCATCTTGGCTAATTACCTAATTAGTAAAGATACAGCAATTATAGAATTAGCCCAGTGTTGCGGCTTAAATTTATACGCCAAGAATCAGCGAAATCCTCTAAAAGCAAACACATATGGCTTTGGTCAAATTATTAAAGATGCTTTAGATAAAGGAATTAGAAAGTTTACTCTAACTTTAGGTGGTAGTGGAACTAATGATGCTGGTATTGGCTTATTACAAGCACTAGGGGTAAACTTTCTTAACGATAAAAATAAAGCAATCACAGATTGCTGCCCAGATAATTTATCTAGCATAGAAAGTATTGATTTAAGTGACTTTGATAGTCGAATCAAAGACTCAGAATTTAATATAGCTTGTGATGTAAATAATATTCTATGTGGTAAAAATGGCGCAACTCATACTTTTGGAAAACAGAAAGGGCTCGCTGATAACCAACTAGATGAAGTAGATAAAAAGATAAAAGTATTTGCAAAGCTATGTGAAGAAAAATTAAATAAAAATTACGAAAATATTGCTGGTGTTGGAGCCGCAGGTGGTGTTGGCTTTGCTTTAGCAACTTTTCTTGATGCAAAGCTTGTCTCTGGAGCAGAGCTCATTTTAGAGACTATCCAATTTGATAGATATCTAAATAATGCAGATATAGTCATAGTCGGTGAAGGCAAGATGGATAAGCAAAGCTTATATGGAAAAATTCCTATTACCGTTGCTCAAAAAGCTAAAAACCATGATGTCAAAAAAGTAATCGCAATAGTTGGTAGCTATGAACTTAAAGATGCTGATTTAAATAACTCAGCTATAGATGCTATATTTTCATGTATAACTCACTATACAGACTTAGAAACTATCCTTAATAGTGCAGCTGATAATATTGAGCAAACAGCTACGAATATAGCCAAGATTATTATCTAATAGTTTAGAGATTTACTTTTAGCTAAAATAAACAAGCATTTTATTTTAAAACAACTACGTCACACTTAGAATTATTTACGATATAGTCAGCAACAGAACCTATTCTCGTGAATAAATTATGCTTATGCCCATTTAGACAAATCATATCAACATTTAATTCATTAGCCTTATCTAGGATAGATGCTCTGATATCAGTAGATATATCAATAATTAAATTATCTTCACTTAATCCATGATTAGAAAGTATAGGTAAAAGCTTTTCCTTTGCATTATTAATCATTTGCTCCTGAATATCCTCTTCTTTAGAAAGATTATAAGAAAAGTATGCAGGATATGTACTAACTAGTGATTGAATATAATGTGCTATAGTAAGCTTAGTATTATTTTGTTTTGCTGAGTCTATAACTTTCTGAATAGCTTCTTCAATATTTTTATCTGAAACATCTATTGCATATAAAACGTGATTATATTTAAACACTTTATTCACCTTCTTAAGTTCATTTAGATTTACAACTAGTATTCAACAATTTAGCCAATAATCAATGGCAAATAAATTGCTTTATACTTTCTTAACCCAGTTGACTCATCTTTAATTACTCAGCCAATAGTATTAGTTATCCTCAAATGTCAAAAGTAAACTCCTAAAGATTTTTTAACTAACACTATTACACTGTTTTATTAAAAACTAAATAAATTTAAATTCTGATAAATACCCTCAACTGGGCTATATTAAAAATATTAGATAAACCGACTATATAATTCAAATTATCTTCAGCAATATTTACATACTTAGAAAATGATACTTTAGAACATGGGTTAGACTTTATAAATTATTAGTTTTGACATAAACTTCATGCCATAAAACTATCTTATTTTCACTGTTATACTTTAACCATAATATTGCCTCAAAAGTATCTACAGAACCATCAGCTCGAGTAACTTTTACCAGCATAGGTAATACAACTGATTTATCATCAACAATTGTATCTTTAACAACATAATCAATATCTTTTATTGTTGCTCTAAACCCTTGTAAAAACTCTAAGTATGCTTGATGATCAACGTTAAAATAGCTTCTACTATTAGCAAAAACATCAAACCTATCTGCAAAAACTTGTGATATCTTTTCAATGCTAAGATCGCTATTATATGTTAAGTATTTCCTATTCCACTCTAATAGCTTATTTGTTAATTCAATCATAAATCACCCTCTTTTTTATAACACCAGCAATCTACCAAATGATCATTGACTAATCCTGTAGCTTGCATATAGGCATAAATAATTGTCGGTCCTACAAAGCTCATACCTCGCTTATTTAGGTCTTTTGAAATTTTTTCACTAATATTAGTATATGCTGGTACATCTTTATGAGATTGCCAGCTATTTTTTATTGGTTTATGATTTACAAATGACCATAAATAGTTACTAAAGCTCTCAAATTCTTTTTGGATCTTAAGAAACACTTGAGCATTCTTCCTAGTAGAATAGATCTTTAATTTATTACGGATAATTTTAGGGTTTGATCGTAAAGAGTCTAGCTCTGCATCCGACATATTAGCAACTTTTATAGGATCAAAATTATAGAAAGCATCCCTATAGCCCTGACGTTTTTTTAGTATAGTTTCCCAATTTAAACCAGCCTGAGCTCCTTCTAATATAAGAAGTTCAAAAAGCTCTCTATCATTATACTTAGCAATACCCCACTCAGTATCATGATATTCAGCGTAGATTTCTTGGCCTTTTCTATCACCAAAACAACGATTTTTGATTTCCAAACTATCACTTAAAATTTCAGATATCCATACCTAGATTATAGACTATCTTATATATAAAAGAATAAATTTATCTATTAGCTATTAAGGTTTGGGTAAATCCAGGAGGCAACTGTGTCTTAATATACTTTAGAAACTTTTCACTAATAACTTCCTGGAGATTCTCTTCTTTATAAGGAGGAATTTCAAGATTTTGATGTTCTTCGACTAATTTTGGCCAATTAGGGTTACCTATAGCAGCCCTTCCTAAGGTTACAAAGTCTAAACCTAAATCAATAGCTTGTTGTGCTTGTTTTGGAGTATAGATACCTCCACCAGCCATAAGTACTACATTTGATCCTAATCTATCACGAACATAACTAACTATAGATTTTGAATCAGCCTGAGAGCCATTAGTAGATGTTGAAACATCCACTAATGATAGGTTAATAAAATCTGCTCCTAATTTAGTTAAAGAGTTTGCTATACTTATCATTTCATCAAGATCTAGACCATCACCCATTGGAGATAATTTAACTCCAATAATAAAATCTTCTGGAACACAAGATCTACAAGCTCTCACAACATCTAGCAACAGTTTAGAACGACCTTTCAAATCTCCCCCATACTCATCATTACGTAGATTTGTTGTAGTACTAATAAACTGTGTAAACAGGTATCCATTAGCTGCGTGAATTTCAACTCCTGAGAATCCTGCTTGGTAAGCTCTTTTAGCTGCATCTGCAAAATCTTTTACCAAGTATGCTATCTATATAGCTTTAAGAGATCTTGGAGCTTCAAAATCTGGAACTGGTAAATGAAACTCACTCGCACTAGTTGGTTGAACTCCAGTTATGCTTTGAGGAGATCGCGAGCCTCCGTGAAATAATTGAACTATACCAATAGCAGCATGTGATTTAATCATACTTGCTAATTTCTTTAACTCAGGAAGAAACTTATCATCATAAATAGCCATTTGTCCTTCCCAACTTTGCCCTGTTTTTGATACATGACTAGCACATGTGATAATCGTGCCAAAGCCACCTTTAGCTAGTTTTTCTAACCATGAATATTCTTCATAGCTTACAACACCATCATGACAGCTTTGCATTGTTGTCATAGCTGAAACAACAAACCTATTTTTTACTACTAACTTATCTTTAAAATAAGGTGGTGAAAATTTGTACATTTTATAACCCTTAGTACTTTACTTAACTTTATATGCTTATAATTTATAGGAGTTTTTATGTTAGAAAAAGCTGATGATTTCGAAAAGAGTATTCGATTTTTTTATATAGTTTAAATTAAATATTTAGCGCTTCTTATGTAATAATTACTACTAATAAACTCAGTAAAATAGTCATAGTACTGCCATGAATGATACATTATTCCCATATCGCGTATTTCAAATCTTAGCTAAGACAAATAGTTTTACAAAAACAGCTCAGATCTTAAACCTTGCAAACTCATCAGTCTCAAGGACAATTCAGCAGCTTGAGCAAGAGCTAAATATTGAACTAGTCCAACGTAGCACACGACACATAAAACTTACTAATGCTGGAGTTATATTTCTTGAAGCGATTAATGCTATTTTAAATCAATTTGATAATACAAAAAAAAGGCTTCTAGACAATACCAACTCTTCTAGCGGTATTGTGAAAATCACTTCACCTTGGTATTTTGCACATGAATATATTGCTCCTATAATAAAAGATTTTGAAAAACAATATCCTCAAATTAAGATTATTGTAGATTGCACTTCTGAGTGGCTTAACTTAGAAACATCAAGCTACGATATATTTATTCGTGCTGGAAAAATTCATGATTCAAACTTTTTAGTAAAAAGACTTTTTTCATATGATTATCGTTTAGTTGCATCACCTGAGTATATTAGAGAACATCCAGAGATTATTTCTGCTGAACAACTAAAACAACATAATTTATTAGTGCTTAAACTAAGTAGTGCTTATCATACGTGGCTATTAAAATGTAATGACCTTGAGACTCGCCTAAATCCTAGTGAGTATTCAAATCTAGAAAGCAATAGTACTGAATTAATTTTTAAATCAGCACTAAATGGTGCTGGTATAGCACTACTCCCAAAACCTCTTGTTGAACCATATATAGAAAATAAACAGCTAATTAGCATACTTGATGACTATCAAGTCACGGCAAACCACTTTGAAAACAACGTATATTTACTTTATAACAAACAAAGCTTGCTACTTAAAAAGAATAAAATTGTTATTGATTATCTATATAAAAGAATTAGAAACTCTTAATAAAAATAATATTGAAAAATTAAAAGAAATACTACCAAAAAATAATTTATATTTAGTTAACCTCAGTTAGGAATTAAAAGCATTGTAAATTAAAGGTTTGAGATGTTTTTTTAGGTTAAAATAAGCGAAAAACCTTTAAACTCTGACAATAATGATAGATCAACTTATTTCAACCTTTTGCCGTATAGACGACTTTTTTATTATTTATCATAAAGAATTACAAAGCAAGTCAATTGATTACAAAAAGAAAAAGGCTGGTTTAAAACGAAGTTTATCTTTAAGTGAAATAATGACTATTTTGATTATGTACCAAGCAGTTAAATATAAAGATTTTAAAACTTATTATATCGAGTTTATAAAAATCTACTGGAAACAGTACTTTCCTACAGCTCCATCATATAATCGTTTTGTAGAATTAATAGATATAGCAATGTCATCTTTAATAGCCTTTATATCAAATAACCATGGCAAACATACAGATTTATATTTTATAGATGCTACTAAGCTACCTGTTTGTCATAATCTAAGAGAGTCAAGACATAAGGTGTTTAAGGGTTTAGCTGCTAAAGGTAAGACTAGTACTGGATGGTTCTTTGGCTTTAAGCTTCATCTATTAACTAGTCATATTGGTGAAATTGTCAGTTTCAATATTAGCCCGAAAAATAAAGATGATAGGAGTTTTTTAACTAAATTATGCAAAGGACTTAAAGGATTGGTATTTGGTGATAGAGGTTATATCTCTAAAGATAAAACTCAAATACTTGAGCGACAAGGATTAAAGCTTATAACTACACTAAAGAAGAATATGAAAAAAGTTCCTAGAACTAGGTTTGAAAAGCTATGTTATCTAAGAGGTCGATCATTGAGACTATTTTTGATTATCTCAAAAATAATCTGACTTTGTGGCATACTAGGCATAGATCTGTAAACAATGCTTTTACTCATCTATGGCTGCTCTAGCTCTGTTCATTATTAGCCCAATTAAAATCAATAACTACAAGTATTTAGATATGAAATAATTATCGAACTGAGGTTAAATAAGTATTTTCTACCCTGTACCTTCATTAATGTTCATATAAAATATTATTCCATAATTTTATCATTTACTCGGTTATAAAATAAAATATGAAACAATTATCTCAATTAGATATATTATCTTTTGCTATTGATTTACAAGCTTATCTAACACTTAGATCATCTGAAGGTAATAAAAAAACTATCTTTGGTAAATATAATAAAACTGATAAATTAGATGCTTCTAAAAAATTACTAGCTTTGCTAGAAGGTAAAGACATTAGTTTTACTGATAATGAAATATCAATCATAAGGAATGGTAGACTTGGAAATCTTTGTAGAAAGTTTGCTAAAAAACATGGTTTTACAACATTGAGAGAATTTCTTAAAAGTATTGAGTTTAAAGATTACACAAGTAAAAATATATCTCATGATTTAAAGGTTGATACTAATAAATGTACTGAATTTCTTAGTAATGAAATTAAAAATAACAACTACACAATTAAAGATGATTTATGGAAAAATGCAAAAACAGTGCAAGCTGATCAAACTTTTCTAACTAAAATTAATGGGCTTATAGATTTATGCTATAAATTTTGCAAGGATCAAGTTGATGATGAAATTTTTACTAAAACACCTTTTCATAAATGGACTTTAATGGATAGGTATAATAACCCTCCAGTTATGGAGTTTTATGTTTTGGGAAATTTTTATTATGTATCTGATAGAGTTCCTAGTAATGGCGAGTTAAGATCAGATAATTTTTTAAATATTATGAAAAAAAATCCTAATTTGAATATCACTTCTTTGATAGAGGAATATCCTTTTGATTTAATTTTCATGATTTCAGAGTGTCAGCAAATAGTAACTAAATTAAAGGAAATGGAAATGGAAACTAAAAATTCAGATAAGAATAAAAATTTGAGGGCATTAATATTTAAAAAATATTATGGATATTAGGTTCCATAAACAAAATTTTTGCATAAAGATGTTAAGTGTATTTAAATGGTTTTGCGAAACAAATAACACACTTAACATCTATGGAATATTATATATCAGAATCAAATTGGTCAACAATTTTAACTTTTCTTAGAAATCAAAAAGGCTTACATACAAAAAATAAAGTTAAGCTTAGAAAATTTATAGAAGCAGTTTTTTTATATTCTAAAAACAGGTGCCCAATGGAAATATCTTCATAAAGAGTATGGTAATAGTAGAGCTATCCATAAACGTTATAAATATTGGGCTGACAAAGGAATTTGGAATAATCTAATGATCCATGTTTCAGATGTTGATTCACTATCTGTCAAAGCACATGCATGTGCTAGTGGCTATGAAATAAATGGTAATCAAACTAATGCATTAGGTAGAAGTGTTGGAGGTCTAACAACAAAGATCCATACTCTCACTGATGCTTTAGGTAATCCTGTAAGGTTTATAGTAACTGCTGGTAATGTTCATGATATTTTACCTTCGCAACAACTTTTACAAGGAATAACAAATGCTTATATTCTTGCTGATAAAGCATATTTTTCTGAAGAGAACATAAGATTCCTTAAGAAAAATAAAGATAAGCCTGTGATTCCTGCTAGAGAAAACTATACTAAAAATCATGATATCGATTGACATATATATAAAGAAAGACATTTGATTGAGAACTTTTTCTCTAAAATTAAGCATTTTAGAAGGGTTTTCTCTAGATTTGATAAAACTTGCTCTGCTTTTCTTGGCTTTGTGGCTTTAGCTAGCACATTTATTTGGCTTAGATAATTTTTTGTTCATGGAACCTAATCTTACCTATTGACGCTAGCGAAAAGTTTTAGTTTTGATAAAATTGTTTTGATAATTTT
>NZ_VXKQ01000015.1 GCF_008711465.1 Francisella sp. SYW-9 | reverse complement strand
GGGGCTGTCCTAGATAACTAAGTTATGTTAGGATGGTTTTGATGAGAAAAAGTAGATTAAGTTCATACAAGCAAGACAAATTAATAGAGTTATTTATAGCAGGAAGTACAGCGCTAACTGCATCAGAATTAGTATCAGTAAATAAAACCACAGCCAGCTATTATTTTCATAGATTAAGATTATTAATTTATGAAAATAGTGAGCATTTAGAAATGTTTACAGGAGAGATTGAAGTAGATGAAAGCTATTTTGGAGGAACTCGTAAAGGAAAACGAGGTAGAGGAGCTGGAGGTAAAGTTCCTGTATTTGGCTTACTTAAACGCAATGGTAAGGTATATACTGTAATCATTCCAAATGCTAAAAGTAATACTCTATTACCAATAATTAGAGAAAAAGTTAAGCCTGATAGTATCGTTTACACTGATACTTTTAGGAGCTATAATGCCTTAGATGTTTCAGAGTTTAAACATTATAGAATTAACCATAGTAAGCTGTTTGCAAAGAAGCATAATCATATAAACGGTATAGAGAACTTTTGGAATCAAGCTAAGAGGCATTTGAGAAAATTTAATGGTATTCCTAGAGATCATTCTTACTTGTTTTTGAAGGAATGTGAGTGGAGATTTAACCACAGTGATTCTAAGGAACAGCTAAAGCTAATTAGACACTGGGTTAGAGAGAGTTTAAAGTAAACTTATCTAGGACAGCCCCAATCTTTTTTGTCTATAACTTCAAATATTTGCAACATTAGTTATGGCT
>NZ_VXKQ01000082.1 GCF_008711465.1 Francisella sp. SYW-9 | reverse complement strand
TATATTATTAAAAATTAAAAAAATATTTCATGGCTGGGTTACTGCGTAACCATCAATGTGTTCGCTTCGCTCACTAATAATAAATAACGACCATAATGTAAATAATAACAATTTGATATTTGTCAATAATCTATTTATGATGTGATTATGTGTTGCTGAGTAGATTGAGTAAATAAAGTTTTTTATTATGACCAAAACAATAAACGAAACAAATAAAGACAATAGCCAAAGTAAACGGATTGATCAGATTAATCAAAAACTGGATATTTTGAAAAAAAGAAAACAACAGATTCTCGCTATTGAAAACACAAAACATCGAAAGCTACTAGTCAAACAAAAAATATTAATTGGCGGCTATCATCTGAATGAACTCAATCACCAGCCCATAAAAGATAAACTCGACTATTTAAAAAAAGTAAAAGCAACCATTGATGGAAAAAGAAAAAGTGATCATTATGCCATCGATTGCTTGATCAATGAATGTCAATAAGTCGATAAATGAAAAGTTAAAAAATATAAAAATACCAGAAAATAAAAATGTCTATTGCAACTGAACAGGAATTAAAAACGCTAATTGAAAAAA
>NZ_VXKQ01000014.1 GCF_008711465.1 Francisella sp. SYW-9 | reverse complement strand
TTACAGATGATTTCTTTAGGGTTGGTGGTAATAGTATATCAGCTATCAAGTTGTCACATAGATTATCTAAGGAGTTAAATAAAGAGATAAGTGTAGCAGATATTTTTAGAACTATGACTATTAAAGAAATTATATTTGAAGTTGGAAAATTGAGTATTATTAAACCTTTTTATAAATCTTATAATAAGAATCTTCCAGATATGTTGTTAGTACATCCAGCAAATGCTGGATGTGAAGTTTATCATACATTATCTGATAGTTTGGCTAATAGTTATAATAGTATTGGGATTGATAATTATAATATATACTCAGGAGATAAGATTTCATCACTTAATGAGTTATCAAAATATTATGTGGACCAATATTTAGGAAACTATAGCCTTAATAATAGATCTATCCATTTATTTGGATGGTCCTTAGGAGGACAAATAGCTATGGAAATGGCAAGTATATTAGAGTCTAAAGGATATGATAATATTAAATTAACCTTGCTAGATACTATTATTCCAGATACTCAAATAATAAGATATAAGTCATGTATTAATTTAGATGATTATAAGGATAATATTAAACAGCAAATGATAAAAAAATATGATGAGGATTATGTGCATAAAATTTTAAAAGGAGTTGATGTAGTTCAAACACTTTCTAACGAAAGTATCACTAACAAACTGTTTAAGTCTAAAGTTAAGTTATTAAAAGCTACAATGATAGGTGATTATAATACTAAGTTAAACGATTATATATTAAGGTTAAAAGATAATAATTTGTCTAAGGTCGTAAGTAATTTGACTGTAAAAAATATTCATGCTGATCATGAAAGTATTATTGAAAAAATAGATGATATTTTGGAGGTTTTATAAGTCTAGTATTTATACTTAATATGAAATTAATCCCCGACACCAAAGTCAGTATTATCGACAAGTATTTCAAATTGAGGGTCATTAAAAAGATCTTTGTATTCTGCTAGAAACCATTTCTTTAAGTTTTCATCAGCTTTTATATGAGTGGTATTACTAACATATAAATTAAGAGTAGTATGCTTAAAGTAATCTTTTGCTATTTGAATATCTTTTTTGATGATTTCTTTGGTTTGACCTTGAACTCCTATTAACAGACAAACAGAGTCAAATAGCCTACTTAGTTGTTCTGGAGAGTCGTGGTGAAAACCTTTATTTAAGAGAGCTTCTCTAAAGTTATAATCAAAACTTTCAAGCCCAGTTTTTATAAAGATTTCAGTTTCAAAGGTCTCTTTAATTTTATGAAGGTGATCTTTGTACATCCAGTGAGCTTCGACAAAAAGTAGTTTGATATTTTTTTCTTTTATAATTTCTTTAATACGGTTTTTTGTTTGTAAGGGTAACTCAAAAACATTTCCGGAGTTTATAATTTCTAGTATGCCAAACTCACCAGTTACATTTTCTAGTACTTCGAAATTTATACTGTTTATCTCATCAATATTTTTAGAGTTATCTAGGATATAATCACAAAATGTACATTTACCATAAGCGCATGGACGACTTTTTAAAAGAACAATTTCACGTTTGTATTTATGTACGTCAGTGATCTTATTGTAGCGTTGCATTACTTGATATACTCCTGGGCTTGAACTAAAGCAAGCTCATCAGTATCTAATTCATGAGTTACTCTGAAAATGCCATCTAAGCATTCGGTAACTGCACATAAAGTATCTTCAAGGCTTTTACCCTTTAGTAAGTAGCTAAGAAACATTGCTGCTGTGATATCTCCTGAGCCACTAACTTTAGGTTGAACCTTATATTTAGGGGACTCTAGGTGAGAGAAGCTACCATTATTATATATAGCTATGCCTGTTGTTGAGCTACTAAAAGATACGCTAGTTACTATAATTATTAATTTATTATTTTTAGTTAACTTGATTAATTTTTCACATGCTTTTGAGATATCATCATAATTATTAATCTTAGTATTACTAAGTATGCTTAACTCAAATAGATTTGGTGTGATAATATCTGCTAATGGTAGCAAATATTCTAAAAAAATATTAGGATGATCTTTAGAAGCAAAAATATGTCCATTTTCTTGATCATCATATTTATCACCAAAAACAGGATCACAACAGTATAAACTATTCGGGTTTTCTTCTTTAAGCTCTAAAACTGTATTAGCAATAACCTTAGCAACTTCAAGATCACCAATATATCCAGATAAGATAGCATCTTGCTTAGCTAAGAAATTATTAGCTATCATTCCATCTATAATATTTTGGATGTCATTAGCATTAAAAAAAGAGCCTTTAAAAAAGTCATACTGAGTATGGTTTGAAAGTTGCACTGTGTATATAGGAGATACATCTATACCGAGTTTTTGCATAGGAAATACTGCAGCTTTGTTTCCAGCATAACCATATGCAACATGAGACTGTATAGAAAGTACGCGAGGTGTTTTAGAAGACATTAATTATAGGCCTAAGTTTGTTCTTATATTTGCAAGTAAATCAACAGATGCTTGTTTATCGCCAAGTTTACCAATTTTGATAAAAATATTAATAGTATTGCCATGGCCTTTAACTATTCGAACATCAAAATTATCAGTTCCTGATTTATTAAAGTAGTTTTTATCTGTTGCAAATGTTCCGGAGATATCAGCAGATCTATCGTGTATAGAGCTATTAGTAATATTGTAGATTTTACTATTGTTTAAAGCTAATTTGGTAGCATCATAAACGCTGCTTACACTAGTATTATCTATTTGAGCTGAAAAAGTACCATTAACAAACCTAACAATAGAGTCGCCAGTGTTACTTAAATCATTTGATAGGCTAGCATTATTTGAACAGCTTGCAAGAGCAGAAACAGCTAATATACCGACTGTTAAAAGTTTAAGATTTTTCATTTTGCTATACTCCTTTATAGTTATTCATAAGAATTTTATAACAGTATTTGTTTTTTGTAAATTAGCTATATAATGTTTAAAACCTTGAAAAAGTAGTAATAGCCCCTATACTTCTAAACAAGTGATTTAAGATTTTAGGAGGACATGGATGTCTGTTTATAGTGAGTTTGGAGAGTTATTAGAGTTTTTGAATAATCGTGTTGTAGGTCAAGAAAACCTAAATAAGCGCTTACTTATAGCATTATTAGCAGGTGGCCATCTACTTGTAGAAGGTGCTCCAGGTCTGGCTAAAACTACAGCAATTAAAACATTATCTGAGAGTATAGACTGCTCGTATCATAGAGTTCAATTTACTCCGGATCTTTTGCCTGCAGATTTGACAGGTACAGAAATTTATGTGCCTCAGCAACAAACTTTTGAGTTCCAGTCAGGGCCTTTATTTCATAATTTACTTTTAGCTGATGAGATAAACAGAGCTCCAGCAAAAGTCCAATCTGCATTGCTTGAGGCAATGGGTGAAAAGCAAATAACAGTTGGTAAGCAAACATACCCATTATCTGACTTGTTTATGGTAATGGCAACGCAAAACCCTATTGAGCAAGAGGGTACTTATCCTTTACCAGAGGCTCAGCTAGATAGATTTATGATGTTTGTTAAGATTGAATATCCTGATCCTGCAACTGAGGCAAAGATTCTAGCTATAAGTAGAGGTGAAGCATTAGGGCATAAGTTAAAGCATCCTAATATTCATCAAGAGACTATTTTTAGAGCACAGCAAGAAGTTCTGAATATTAAAGTTTCTGAAGCAGTTGAGCAGTATATTATTCAACTGATATTAGCTACTAGAGATCCTTCAAAATATAACCAAAACATCAAGAAATGGATTGCATTTGGATCTAGCCCAAGAGGAACTATAGCATTAGATAGAGCTGCAAGAGCACATGCTTGGCTTATAGGTCATGACTATGTTTCTCCAAGTGATATTCATGAGGTTGTCTATGAGGTGCTACGCCATAGAATACTTTTGACTTTTGAAGCAGAAGTTGATGGAGTAACAACAGATGATGTTATTACAGAGTTATTAAAAGTTGTACCAATACCATAAGAATATATAGTCTTAGAATCTAGGGTAAGTTGTAACACCTGTGTATTAGAAGTGATCAGTAAAGAGAAACTATGAAAAATTACAAAGGAATAAAACCTGATGTTAATGAGCTTTTAAGCTATCGTTACCAAACTAAAGCTCTAAAACTTTTTGCAAGTCAAAGAGTCAACAGTGTAAATGCTGGTAATAGCCTCTCTAAAGCAAAGGGTCGAGGTATGGACTTTGATGAAGTCAGACACTATCAAGCAGGTGATGATATTCGTCTTATGCATTGGGCGCTTACAGCACGATTAGGAAAGCCTTATACAAAAGTGTATCACGAAGAAAGAGAGAGAAGTTTATACTTTGTTCTAGATCAAACTAAGAGTATGCATTTTGGCACTAGAGAATGTTTTAAAAGTGTAAAAGCTACAAATATTCTTGCACTGATAGGTTTTGGAGCATTAGAGGCTCATGAAAAGGTTGGTGGTGTTATTTTTGATGATCATGGTTATAACTTTTATCCTGCAAAACAAGACAAGTCAGCCTTAGTCAAAATGTTTAACTTTGTTGCAAATGATGAGAAGAAATACCAGCTATCTTCTGATAAAAAACTTGCTGAGGCTTTGAGATTTCTTTATGCAAAGATCCGTAGCAGTAGTATCGTTGTTGTAATAAGTGATTTTAGTAGCTTTGATGAAGAAGCAAATAGATATCTTAAATTGTTAAATAATAAAAACTCAGTTATTAATGTATTTAGCTATGATCCTATAGAAAAAGATCTTCCTGGCTTAGATACCTACTATTTCAGTGATGGTAAACAAAGAGTTGTTTTAGATTCTGCAAGTAAAAGACAAAATAAAATTTATAAAAATATTTATACAACTAGACATGATGCTATAGAAGAATTTTCACGTAAGAATAAAACTGGTTTTATAGAAGTTGCTACGAATGATAATTTGATCAGAACAATAAATTATGGGGTAGCGAATTATGCAAAATAATAATCTTTTAGCACAATTAAAAGATATTTATTTACCTGATAGAATTTCTCAGTGGTGGCCACTAGCATATGGTTGGTGGATAGTTTTAGGAATTATTGTTCTAGTGATTATCTTAGGTCTCGTTATATTACGTTTTAAGAAGAAGAAAAAGCAATATAAGGATTCTATAATTAATGAATTTAGGCATGAAGTAGAGAGTGTCTATAAGAATAACCCAACTCATGTGTTAGAAAGCATCTCTGTATATCTAAAAAGAGTAGCAATGCAGAAATTCCCAACTGAAAATATAAAAACCTTATATGGTAAAAAATGGCTTGAATTTCTTGATTCAAAAATAGATGATGAGAGCTTTGAAACTACTAAAGCAAGAATGTTACAAAATACCTATAAGCCAATTGAGTTAGATAAATCAACCTTTGGTGAGATAATGGCAGTGGCTGAGAAATGGTTGAGGAGTGTTATATGATAAATATTGAATATCCTTGGTTTTTTGTCTTAGTAATTTTGCCGTTAGTTGTTTACTGGATTGTTCCTAGAGCCAAGAATAATCAGCAATCAGCATTAAAAACACCATTTTTTGATCAGTTACAGTCTCAACTAGGTACTCATAGTGCGCATGATTTTTCAAAAGCTAATTATTTTAAATATATTTTAGCAGCTATTTGGATACTTCTAATTGTTTCAGGATCAGGGATTCAGTGGTTAGGGAAACCAATAAGTATGCCTCAAAGTGGTAGAGCACTGATGATGGCTATAGACTTATCTGGGAGTATGGCTATAGAAGATATGAAAAAGCCTAATGGGAAAATGGAGTCAAGATTTGATCTAGTTATACGTGTGGCAAATCATTTTTTGGATACTCGCAAAGGTGATCGTGTTGGTCTTGTGCTTTTTGGGACGCGAGCATATCTACAAACACCATTAACATTTGATATTCCTACTGTTAAGAAAATGCTTGATGATTCTAGTATTGCATTAGCTGGTCCAAATACTGCTATAGGTGATGCTCTTGGCTTATCTATTAAAAAATTAGAATCGTATCCAAATGATTCAAAAGCTATTATATTGCTTACAGATGGCGATAATACAGCAGGTTTGCTACAGCCATTACAAGCAGCTGAAATTGCTAAGCAATATGGTATAAAAATCTATACGATAGCTCTAGGTGGCGGACAGATGCTTGTACAAACAGCTTTTGGTAAAAAGTTAATAAATACCTCGGAGGATTTAGCCACAGATACGCTACAAAAAATAGCTAAAATGACTGGAGGACAATACTTTAGAGCTCAAAATAGTAGTGATTTAAAAAATATATATAAAGACATAGATAAGCTTGAACCAATCGAATCAGATAAAACAATAGTTAGACCAGTTACATATCTTTATCCTTGGAGTTTAGGTTTAGCATTGATTTTAAGTTTTATAGTTGCAGGGATTTGGCTAAAACGTAGAGGAGGGCATTAAAAATGGATTTTCATTTATTAAGGCCTTGGTGGCTTTTAGCTTTGGTACCTGTTGTTATTTTAGTTATATTACTTTTTAAATATTCCGCAAAATCAAATAGTTGGAGTAAGCATTGTGATAGCCATCTACTTGAGCATGTAACGATAGGCCAAGACTCAAAAACAAATAAAACACTAATACCTGTGGTATTTTTGGTTTTATGGAGTGTTGCAGTATTTGCACTAGCAGGTCCTACATATAAACATAAAGATATACCTGTTTTTCAGAAAAACTTCTCTAGAGTTATTGCATTAGATGTTTCTAAGTCAATGGATACGGCAGATGTATCACCGAGTAGGCTTGAGAGAGCTAAGTATAAAATACTTGATATTTTAAAGAGGGTAAAAGAAGGCCAAGTTGGGATGCTAGTGTTTTCTAGCGAGCCTTTTGTTGTAACTCCTCTAACTTCAGATGCAAAAACTGTTGCAAACTTAGTACCGGTATTAAATTCAAATATTGTTCCTGTACAAGGGCATAGCATTACAAGAGCGCTTAAGAAATCAGCAGACCTTATCGAGCAAGCTGGAGCATCAAGTGGACAAATTATATTAGTAACCGACTCCACTCCATCTGCTAAAGCTATAAAAGAAGCTAAAGATTTAGCTGCAAAGGGAATAAGCCTAGATGTATATGCTGTAGGTACTCCTCAAGGTGGAATTGCTAAAGATGCTAATGGAGGCTATTTAAAAGATGCTAAAGGTAATATTCAATACTTTGGGGTTGATCTTTCTAAGCTAAGATCATTGGCAAATGCTGGAGATGGTAAGTTAGTAACATTAACAAATAGTAATGCAGATATTAAGAGCTTGTTATCACAGAAGATAACTGTTGGAGCAAAAGAGTCAAAACAAGACTCGACAAATGTTTTTTGGCAAGACGATAGTGTTTATATTATATGGGTGTTGAGTATTTTGAGTGTTTTTATCTTTAGAAGAGGTGTTTTGGAGAGAATATGTCGTTAAAGAGGTTAATATTTATTTTAATACTAATACCTAGTATTTCTTTTGCTAGTAGTTGGGATGACCTGTGGCAGACAAAAAATCAGCAAGGTATGAGCTACTATGATAATGGTAATGCTAAAAAAGCTGCGGTAGCTTTTGAAAATAGCGATTGGAAAGGGGCTTCGTATTATAAAGCTGGTGATTATAAAAATGCATATCAGGAGTTTAAAAAAGATAGCTCTGCAAAAGGTCTATACAATCAAGGTAATGCTTTAACTCACTTAGGACAATATAAAAAAGCGATAGATACTTATAAAAAGGCTATTGAAAAAAGACCTGATTTTGAAGATGCTAAGAGTAATTTAGAGATAGCTAAAAAGCTAGAAAAGCAGAAAAAGAAACAGCAAAATAAGAACAACAAAGATAACAAGAACAATAAAGATAACAAGAACAACAAAGATAACAAGAACAATAAAGATAATAAGAACAATAAAGATAATAAGAACAATAAAGATAATAAGAACAATAAAGATAATAAGAACAATAAAGATAATAAGAACAATAAAGATCAGCAAAATGCTAAACAAAATAATCTGCAACAGCAACGCCAAAAAGAACTTGATAAAAAAGAGTCAGATAAGCTGTTAGCAATGATTGATGATGATCCAGGTGGACTTCTTAGACATAAATTTGCACGTGACTACCAAAGAATGATAGGAGATAAAAGTGAAAGCTAAATTATTTAAAGTAATAAGTATTTTTATACTATCAATAATGGTTGTAAGTGTTAGCTATGCTAAAGTATCGGCTACTGTTAGTAGGAATCATATTGAAAAAGGTGAAACGTTTGAACTAGTTTTACATTTAGATAGTTTTGATACTCAACCTAATTTAGATGCTTTGAAGAAAGATTTTACAGTTTATAATACAAGTACGAGTAGCAAAACTACAGTTATTAATGGTAAAAGAAATTCTCATTTTGAAATGATAATTACATTAATGCCTAATAAAACAGGTAATCTTGTAATACCTGCGATAAGAGTTGGTAACCAAACAACAAAACCAATAAAAATTGAGGTTGATAAAGAGCTATCAAATGAGGAACAGAGTAAATATCAAGATCTTTTTGCTATAGGTACTTTGGATACCAACAAAACTTATGTGAATGTGCCAGTTTTATACACTTTAAGAATATATACCTCAAGACCTATATTAAGCTTGCAGCCTAAACCATTTGATATTAAAAAATCTGATATTAAAACAACAAATCATCGTAAAACTTATCAAAAAAGTATCAATGGTAAACTATATGATGTTGTTGAGGAAAGTTTTTTAATAATTCCAAATACTACTGGAAAGATAAAAATACCTGCTATTGTTTTACAGGCAACTATTCCTAATGCTTTTGGTCAACTTGGATCTAGAACTAAATTCTTCTCAACTAAAGCAAAAACTTTAAATGTAGAGCCTGTCCCGGATGATATAAGTATTAATGACTGGTTTCCTGCAGCGGATGTGAAAATTAGTGATAACTGGTCACAAGATAAGGGTGTTAAAGAAGGCCAGCTTTTAACTAGAACTGTTAAAGTTACAGCAGAAGGTGTGTTAAGTAGTGATATTCCTAATTTAGAGTTTAAATCATCAGATGCTTTTAATGTATATCCAGAAAAACCAGAGCTTCAAGATATCGAGAAAGGTGGACATTTAACAGGTGTTGCAACTTATAAGATTGGGTATATGCCTGTTAAAAAAGGCAAAGTTGCTGTACCTAGTGTTAAGCTTAAATGGTACGATGTTGATACACATAAGTCTAAAATTGTTAGCTTAGCGGCTAAGAACTTCGATGTTCAAAAGGGCAATATGCCGAGTAATCTTGTGGGGAATGATGACTCACCACCAAAGATTATAGAAAAAACAGTTCAAGATCCTTTTTGGAGAGATGTAGCTATAGCAGCTATAGTGTTGTGGGTATTGACGTTGATTTTATTGATAAAAACTAAGTATACAAAGAGAACGGCTAAAGTAGTTGATGATTCAGAGTTAGAGTTAGTTGAGAAAGTAGTTGGCCTAAAAGAGATAAAAAAAGCTTGTTCTAATAAAGATAATGTCGAACTGCAGAAAGCTATTATCAGCTGGGCTAATACTCGATCAGATAAGCATATATTCTCATTGTTAGAAGTCGCAAGAGTCTTTCCAGAACTACAGCAGATTTTGAAAGATCTAAATGGTGCTATATATGCTAGAAAAGATTTTAATCAGTATCAAGAGTTGCTAGAGTTAATTAGACAAATCAAAAGAACTAAAACCAAAAAGTCTAAAAACTTAGTAAAGGAGCTCTATGAATGATAAATTTTAAAAAAGTACTACTTAGCATATTTATATTTTTATCAGTGATAATTACTGCTGATGCAAAAACTGTCTTAATAACGGGGTTTACTCCTTTTGGAGGAGAGAATATTAACTCAGCTTGGCAAGCGGTTAAAGGTTTGCCAGATACTATAGATGGTGCAACTATTGTGAAGAAGCAAATACCTGTATCATTTAAAAGTTCAACTGAAAAGTTAGATAGTTTAATAAAGCAATATAATCCAGATATTATTATAGATGTGGGAGAAGCAGGTGGTAGATCAGCAGTTTCACTTGAAAGAGTGGCAATAAATGTTGATGATGCTAGAATTCCTGATAATGATAACAATCAACCCAAAAATAAGAAAATATCTGAGAATGGTAAAAATGCATACTTTACAAAATTACCAATATATAAGATAGATAGTTTAGTAAAAAAACAAGGAGTTCCTGTTTATATATCTAATACAGCTGGAACATTTGTGTGTAATCATGTTATGTATCATTTGTTAGAGTTACTAAATGATAAATATCCTAAGAAAATAGGAGGATTTATTCATGTACCATATACTCCTGCTCAGGTAGTTAATAGAAAAGATACGCCAAGTATGAATAGTGCTGATGCAACACAAGCATTAATAAAAGCTATACAAGTATCGATAAGAGAGGGTTAGAGATTATATTATGCAGATAAAAAAAGATTGGAAATACTATTTAGGGCTTATGCTCTTTGGAGCTTCTTTTTTGCCGTATGTGACAATCTTTTTTATAATGCCTTTTTGGGGCTTATCAGCAGCTAGGTATTTGATAATATCCTCGCTTTTGGCTATGAGTGCAGAAGCAATGTTTGTTTTATCGGTAATGTTTCTTGGTAGGACTATTGTTGATGTGATGAAAGCAGCGATAAAAAGAGTCTTTAAATCGGCTTTTTCACAGCAAAGACCTATTAGTTATACAAGATATGTCATAGGAATGATCATGTTTGTCTCTAGTATGATATATCCTACTTTAAGTATAGAAATGATTTTATATTTTCATGAAGTTAGTTTTGTTGGCCAGTTAAATATGATGTTTATCTTGTTTAGCGGAGATATAATGTTTATAGCTAGCTTCTTTGTCTTAGGAGCTGGTTTTATAACAAGGTTAAAATCTGCTTTTAAGTATCAACAATAGCATAAGAGTATAGTATTTGTGTTAAACTATCATTCAGATACGAAAGAGATGCTTGACTAAAGGATTCGTTGAGAACTTTTATATAACAGTTGAGTATGAGAGTTAAAGATATTTTATATGCAAGTTGAATTTCACGTTTTACAAACATCCAAACAAAAAGAGCTATTAGACTCGATTTATAATTATGTTTTAAATAATTATAAAACTAAGACATTTGCTATTTTAGCACCCACTGGAATAGCCAGAGAGTTAGATGAAAAGCTATGGCAACCTGAAGAAGAGTCTTTTATCCCACATCATTGTGCTATAAGTGCTAGAGAGTATAATCAATATAAAAATATTCCTATTTTAATAACAGATAATTTATTTATAACTTCTGGTTTTGATGTTTTGATAAATATTATGGATGTAGCGGTAGATCCTCAGAGAATTAAAATAAAAGAGCTTAAGGAGTTTGTATATCAGCAAGAACAAGCACTGCTAGCTTCACGTAAAAAATATATGTATTACAAAAAATTTAATTTACAAATTAATACGATAAAAGAGTAAAGAACTAATGGAATTAGCAATATCTATATTAGGGTATATAACTCAGTTTACTCAGGTTGTTGGCTGGAGAATAAACTTATTATTGGGCACTTTTCTTTTTGTAAGTTTATCAGCTTTTACATTCTCTGATGGATTGTATGCTAATGCCATTATTAGAGCCCTAGCCGCAACTGTCTGTTTCTTAGGTTTTTTAAATTGGAAAACATCTATTTACTATTTTAAGAAATGGCATTTATTACCTTATTTAATAGTAGTTTTGATTGTTGCTATGATTCAAATTCAGTTTACAAATAATCCTTTGCCAATACTAGATACTGTTGTTGCATCTATGGGGCTTATAGCAACATTCTTAATGGCAGTTAGAAGTATTTATTGTTGGCTTTTTTTGATTACATTAAATGCCTTAGAGACAGTAATGTTTTTTATGGTTCATAATTATTATCTATCACTAATGCAACTTGTATATATGCTAACATCTGTTATAGGTATTATCATCTGGAAAAAGAGAGGAGTTGATAGATCTTTATCGTAGTTTGCTATTGAAACTATAGAAGAGTATTTATTTTAGATATAATTTACTCAAGATATCATAATTTATAGTAGGTCCATATGTACAAAAAAACCTATATTTTAAACCCTTTAGTAAGTGAAAATGAGTTTATCAAGCAAAAGCCTGAGAATGTTGCGTTACCTAAGTTTGAGGATGTTAAAGATAAATTGCCACAAGTTCACTGGCAAGATCATCAAGCTCATATTGATTGTTATTGGAAAGCATGGGAAATAGCATTTAGCAATTTAAAACAGCCTACGCCAGAGAGTGGTTTTATTAAGAATTTTATTGATACTGCATATAATGGCAATATTTTTATGTGGGACACATCTTTTATGATGATGTTTGGCATCTATGGACGTAGAGTGTTCGATTTTCAATCAACATTAGATAACTTTTATGCTAAACAACATCCTGATGGTTTTATTTGTAGAGAGATAAGTGCTAAAACTGGTCAAGATTTGTTTCATAGGTATGATCTTGTAAGTACCGGACCAAATTTGTTTCCATGGGCTGAGTGGATATATTTTCAGCATACTTCTGATGTTGCGCGCTTAGAAAAGATATTTCCAGTTTTGGTTGCCTATCATAAGTGGCTTAAGGAATATCGTACATGGAAAGATGGTAGTTATTTTTCAAGTGGCTGGGGTACTGGTATGGATAATCAGCCACGCTTAGAAGCAGAATATAACCAAAACTTCAGTCATGGTCATATGAGTTGGTTAGATACAAATTTACAACAAATTCTCTCAGGTAAGATCTTGATGGCTATTGGTGAAGTGATCGAAAGATGGCAAGAGATCGAAGATATAATTGATGAAACTGAGGCCTTAGAGAAGTTTGTTAATGAACAAATGTATGATCCAAAAACTAAATTTTATTACGATAAGCTAAAAGATGACAGCTTAAATACAGCTAAATCTATAGGAGCTTTTTGGGGACTTGAAGCTGAGATATATCCTGAAAGTAGAGTTAAAGATATGTGTCAGTATCTAAGTGATGATAAATACTTTAAGAGATCGCATATGGTTCCATCATTATCATATGATGATGATAAGTATAATGATCTTGGTAGATATTGGCAGGGAGGTGTATGGGCACCAACTAATTATATGCTGTTAAAAGGTTTGGAAAAGTACAATGAGCATAGTTTAGCTTTTGATATTGCTTTAAACCATAACACTAATGTTGTCAAAGTTTTTGAAGCTACAGGAACTCTATGGGAGAATTATGCCCCTGAGAAAATTGTCCCAGCAAAGCCAGCAAAGCCAGATTTTGTTGGTTGGACAGGTCTTTCAGCTATAAATGTACTTATTGAAAATGTTTTTGGTATTCAACCAGACGTGCCTAATAATGAAATTCATTGGCATATAAATCTAAAAGATGAGAAATTTGGGGTATCCAACTATCCTTTTGGAGAAAATAATACACTCAAATTATCTTGTGATAGTTCAATTATAGAAGAAGATGGCTTCCCTAAGTTGGAAATACAAGCGGAAGAGCCTGTAACTATAAATGTTTATTTTGAGAGTAGTAAAAAGGCTATAAAAGTTTGAGCTAGAAATTTTAGTAGAAGTTATATTGCTTCGTTTTCTTTATCACTATGAGTTAGTTTTGCAAAAGGTAATATTAGTACTATAAGTACACATATTGTAAATCCAGTCACTATCGCAAAAGCAGTAACACCACCTATTGAGCCAAATAATATACCTAGTATTTTTGAAGATCCACTATCAAAAATAGCTCCGGCTATCATAACTAAGCTTATCATTAGCGCATGCTTTCCTCTAGGAAGGCTAGTCATCATAAGAGATACAAGAGTAGGGTATACAGGACCGATAAGAATACCTAAGATAGGCAGTCCATATGCAATTACTGGTACACTAAAGATATTTGAAGCATCTACACCAGCACCTGGAACAATATTGCTTAGTGTTACAGCTATCAGTATCAAAGAGATAATAAAGTTTATAAAGAAATACTTATACCAAGATATATATCTAGTAAATACAGCACCAATAAGTCGACCTAAACCTAAACCTAGAGTAAATAGGCTTGCTAGCTGAACACTTATGAATTTTGGAATTTCTAATATCTGATTATAGAAAGCAGCTAGCCATGATCCAACTCCTTGTTCTAGAGATTCATAACAAGCAAATAAAATTAGAAAGATTATTAGTGTTACTAGTGGTAGAGTTAATATTTCTTTATATTGTTTAAGGATAGGCTTACTTTCTTGATCTTGTATATTACTCTCATCAAATGGTGTAAATGTCCAAAGCAAAAATAAGACAAAGCATAAAGCACAAATTACCCAGAAAGCATATGTCCAAAGAGCGGGATTTCTTTCTAAGAAGTATGAGAACATCCACATACCACCAAAGCTACCAAAAGTATATATTCCTTCCATGAGGTTTATAAAGCTGGCGTGCTCTTCTTTGGTATCGGTGACAAGTCCTACAGAACTATATGCAACCACCTTTAATACCACGTTTGAGATACCAATTAATACAAGGTAGCCTCGAATCATCCAAATAGAGTTTACAAAAGGAATAAAAAAGCAAAAAGCAAAAAGAACAGCATAATTTAGCATTAAAGACTTTCTATATCCAACTCTCATCAGTAAAGCAAACATTACAAAAGATAGAACAATTCTAGTTAAGTTTTGGTAGCTTTCTAAGGATCCGGCGGCACTATGGGATATTTTATAGTATGTGACAGCTTGCATCACAAAGGTAGGTAGACCACATGTTAGTATGCTAAGACTAACAAAGGTCAAAATAATTTTAAATTTTGCTAATTGTTTTTCATTCATGATAAAACTTCCTTATAGTTATAAATGTTGATTACATCATCTAAAAGTTCCTTGCTAGAGGCAGCTATTATATCGCCAGTATAGTCCATACTGAGTTTATCGCCATTTGCTGCAGTTATTGCTCCACCGGCATTTTGTATTAGTTTAATAACAGGAAGATAATCATAAGTATCTAACATAGGCTTTATTACTACATCAATACACCCCATAGCAAGCAAACCAAAAGCATATGCTTCGGCTTCCCATGAAACTATTTTTGCTTGATTACGAATATTTTTAATAAAATTAGTTTTGTTTTCAAAAAGGTATGGAGAAGATAGAATGATTTTACTATCTTGTATAGTTTGCTTATTACTAGTTTTTATCTCAGTATTATTGTTGTATATAGATTTGTTGTCATATGCTGACCATCTTTCTCTAGTAAATGGTTGATCAACAAGACTAAATATAGCTTCTCCTTTATAAAACAATCCTATTAATATACAAAAAAGAGGTCTTCCTAAAATATAACTATCTGTTCCATCTATCGGATCAATTATCCACATATACTCTGAATTTGGATTTACAGTATTTTCTTCTTCGCCTATTATTCCATGGTCAGGAAAGTTTTCTAGTATAGTTTCTCTTATAACTCTTTCAGCTTGTTGATCTGCTATGGTTACAAGAGATTTATCATCTTTTGATATTATTGTATTAGATTTACGGTAATGCTTATTAAGAATTTCACCAGCCTTATCCGCGGCAACGTTTATAGTCCGAATAATTTTTTTTGTAATCATTATTTAGGGTTGTAGAAATAAGTATCTATTTACGAGTCTGACAAAGATTTTGCTGTTTTTCTAGAAAATATTTCAGCTAAATAATAAAGTTTTAAAGAATATTTAATTTGCGGTTTTCATATATATATATTTTTAGAGTCAATATTGTTAAAATTATCAGCATTAAATTTTTTCTATAAACTTATATATTTAGGCTTTATAAATGACTCAAGAAATGAATAAAAATTATAATCCAAAAGAAATAGAACAATCTAACTATCAAAATTGGGAAGCTTCAGGAAAGTTTGCTTGCCCAACTGAGAATAATCATACTGACTCAAAAGATACTTACGCAATAATGCTACCACCACCTAATGTAACGGGAACATTACATATGGGGCATGGCTTCCAGATGACTTTAATGGATATTCTTACGCGATTCAATCGGATGAATGGTAAAGATACGCTTTGGCAGCCAGGTACGGATCATGCAGGCATTGCTACGCAAATGGTAGTTGAAAGACAGCTTAATGCTCAAGGTATCTCAAGACATGATTTAGGGCGTGAAAACTTTGTAAGTAAAGTTTGGGAATGGAAAGAGCTATCAGGTGGTACTATCACATCTCAAATGCGTAGAATTGGCGCATCTCCAGATTGGGATCGTGAGAGATTTACAATGGATGATGGCTTATCTGATGCAGTTAAAAAATGTTTTATTAAGCTATATGAAGATGGTTTAGCATATCGTGGTGAGAGACTAGTAAACTGGGATCCTAAACTAAAAACAGCAGTTTCAGACTTGGAGGTTGCTCAGATAGATAAACAAGGTTCATTATGGCATTTTGTATATCCTGTAGCTGATAGCGATGAGAAGATTATAATCGCAACAACTCGTCCAGAGACAATGCTTGGTGACATGGCTGTTGCGGTTCATCCGGAAGATGAAAGATACACTCATTTAGTTGGTAAGATGATAAATCTACCACTTACAGATAGACAGATTCCAATTATTGCTGATGATTATGTTGAGAAAGATTTTGGTACAGGATGTGTAAAGATCACTCCTGCCCATGACTTTAACGACTATGAAATGGGTAAAAGACATGATTTACCAATGTTAAACATCTTGACTGATGATGCAGCACTAAACTCTAATGTACCATCGAAGTATCAAGGTTTAGATAGATTTGTAGCGCGTAAGCAGATAGTTGCTGATATGGATGCATTAGGTCTTTTAGATAAGATAGAGCCTCATGCGCTAAAAGTACCTACTGGTGATAGAACTGGAGAAGTTTTAGAACCATATCTAACTAAACAATGGTTTGTCAAAGCAGATGTACTTGCAAAGCCAGCAATAGAAGCTGTAGAAAATGGTACTGTGAGATTTGTACCAGATAACTGGAAAAATACATATTTTTCTTGGATGAGAGATATTCAAGATTGGTGTGTATCACGTCAATTATGGTGGGGTCATAGAATCCCTGCGTGGTATGATGACGCTGGTAATGCTTATGTCGGTGAAGATGAAACAGATGTTAGAACAAAATATAATTTAGCTGATAATGTAGTTATCAAGCAAGATGAAGATGTATTTGATACGTGGTTCTCATCTGCATTATGGCCATTTAGTACATTAGGCTGGCCTGAGAAGACTCCTGAGTTAGAGAAATATTATCCAACAAGTGTGCTTGTGACAGGTTTTGATATTATCTTCTTCTGGGTGGCTAGAATGATGATGTTTGGTATGTACTTTATGAATAATGTACCATTTAGAGATATTTATATCACAGGACTTATTCGTGATAGTGAAGGTCAGAAAATGTCAAAATCTAAAGGTAATGTCTTGGATCCTGTAGATTTAATTGATGGTATCACACTAGATGAGCTTCTGAAAAAAAGAACTACTGGTCTAATGCAGCCACAGATGAAAGCTAAAATTGAAAAGGCTACGAAGAAAGAATTTCCTGAAGGTATCAGTGCTTATGGTTCAGATGCGGTGAGATTTACTTATGCGGCATTAGCTTCTACATCTCGCGATATTAGCTTTGATACTGCTAGGGTAGAAGGATATCGTAATTTCTGTAACAAACTTTGGAATGCTTCAAGATTTGTAATGATGAATTTAGATGATTATAAGGTTTGTGATAATTATGAGTTAGGTGTTGCAGATAAGTGGATTTGGAGTGTTTTAAATAACGCTACTGCTGATATTCATAGACAAATTGCTAACTATCGTTTTGATATGGTGGCAAATACTATTTATGATCTTGTCTGGAATAACTATTGTGACTGGTATGTTGAGTTTGCCAAAGTTGCTTTAAAAGATAGCTCTTTATCTGAGAAGCAAAAAAATGGTGTTAAATATACACTTACTAAAGTTCTAGAGAATATCCTTGCTTTAGCACATCCATTAATTCCATTTATTACAGAGAGTATTTATCAGCAGTTAAAAGCACATTTAAATGATGCTAAAGAAACAATTATGGATGTTAGTTATCCTGTAGCAACTCAAGATTTAGAAGCTCCAGAAGCTGAAAAAGCTATCGTATGGCTACAAAATGTTGTTACAACTTTGCGTAATATGCGTAGTGAAGTAGGTATCAAGCCATCTTTAGAGATCTCTCTAATTGTTAAAGATGTTGCAGATACAGATAAGGAATATCTTGCTCAAACTGAGGGCTTTATCAAAGCGTTAGCAAGAGTAAATAATATTGAGTTTAATGATAATCCACCAACATCTTTATCACAAATTGTTGAAGGGCTTGAGTTAAATATTCCATTAGCAGGTTTAGTTGATATCGAAGCTGAAAAGGCAAGACTAGATAAAGAGTTAGATAAGCTAAAAGGCGAAGTTGATAGAGTACAGAAGAAGCTTTCAAATGAAAGATTTGTCTCAAATGCTCCAGAAGCTGTAGTTGCTGTAGAGAAAGAAAAGCTTGCTAAGTATCAAGAGCTTTATTCTAAAACGCTTGAGAAGAAAGAGGCTTTGGTTTAGATCTAGTTTTTAAAAGTATTATTTTGTCTTATTTGTGTATTCAGGGTTAATTTACCATATTAGGAGTTCTTAATACAATATATTCCACAAAACTAATAGTTGCAAAAATGAATGACCAGAAGCTAAGATTATCTAGTCATTTAGAAATAAGATTTGACCGAAGACTTTTGTTTATGTCATTATTTGAATCTCAAATATAATATATAAAAGACCATACTGAATTTAATATTAGTGAAATGGAGTAGAAATATACATAGAAAATTAAAAGTGTTGAAGATGCGACAAGCTTTTCTATGTCGATAATGGTAAGTAAGAAAATAATAGAGTTAGCAGCGAATATCGGATGTAGCCATTTGCCAAAACTATTTAAATTTTTTCAATAAGGATCTCCTTAATATTACTTTTAATCTTAATTATTATGAGCGTAAAATAAATAATGATCTATATTTTTATATTGAAACAATTTACTTTCTGGTTTAATCTAAAAAACGCGTTTATATGATACTTTAATTTTTAGGAGATAACTTTAGCTATGAAAAAGGTGTATATATTACTTGATTATATTTTAAAGAACTTATTTATGGCTATATTCTGGTTTGTGGCAGGTTTATTAATTGGTTATATAGCAGTATATTTGACATCATCTAAAGAAGTTTACAACATCTTAAAAATAAATGGATTTGTCTGGACATCAGTTTATGGCGCAATAAAGGTATCTGGGGTTTTATCTATAATATTTGCAATTATCTTTGCAGTATTTGATGAGAATAAGAAGCTTTTGATTATTCCAATGATATTAACAGTTATAGTTTTATTTTTTATTCAACATTTTCTTGGTTATTGTATTCTAGAATTTTTAACTTTAGTATAAAAATATGTTAAAGCAATTGTCTGATAATATTTGGATTTGTGATGGCGAGGCTGTTCCTTTTTATACTCTTGCATATACTACAAGAATGACGGTAATACATCTTGCTAATAATGATTTATTTATTCATTCACCAATTAAGGTTGATTCTGAGTTAGTTTCGCAAGTATCTAAGCTTGGGAATGTAAAATTTCTAATATCACCAAATAAAATTCATCATTTGTTTTTGCAAGATTGGGCAAAGATTTTCCCTGATGCTAAGATATATGCATCGCCTGGACTTAGAGATAAAAGAAAAGATATTAACTTTAAAGCTGATTTAAAAGATTCTCCAGAACCTGAGTGGCAAGATGAAATTGACCAGTTAATATTTAAAGGTAGTAGAGTAATGCAAGAGGTTGTGTTTTTTCATAAACCTTCTAAAACACTCATTCTTACAGATCTTATAGAGAATTTTGATGAAAATTATTTTTCAGGATTTAAAGGCTTGATAGCTAAGTTATCAGGTATTGTTGCCCCAAATGGTAAAACTCCTATAGATTGGAGAATGTCATTCTTTTTTGGTAAGAAGCGGGCTCGAGAGTGTTTTGAGAGAATCTTAGCTTGGCAACCTGAGAGAATAATCGTTGCTCATGGTAAGAATATTGAAATAAATGCTGTAGACTTTCTTAAAAAGTCATTTAAATGGTTAGGGAAGTAAATTAATGATTTATGCAGCAGCGTTTGTAGCTATTAAAGATGATAAGATTCTTTTGACTAAGACCCGTGATAATACTATTTGGTATCAAGCAGGTGGTAAAATCGAGCAAGATGAAACACCTATCCAAACTATTGTAAGAGAGCTAAAAGAAGAATTGAGTCTAGAGTTAACAACAGATGATATGCGCTATTTGGGTAATATAACTACAGATAATCATGATAGAACCACAACAGTTTCTTTAGAGTGTTTTACGGCTGATATTAATCAAGAGATTAAACCATGTGCTGAGATCTCAGCAATCAAGTGGTTTGACTTTAATGATACAAGATTTGTTGCACCAGCTGTGCTTGAAGTTATAGCTAAATACAAAAGTGGAGAGTGGCAAATCTAAATAGCTTTAAAAAAACCTTTAGTATCTTATCATTAAGCAGTTAGCTACAATTCATAATTTTTCTAAATGCAGATTTAAAGTATTAAATAAACTTATAAGCTAGTATAAACTTGATTAAAGTGATAAATAAATTATCAAAGAAATATGCAAAGAAAAGATCTGCTAAAAATAGTAAAGAGAGTTGTTGTAAAAGTTGGTACTAGCACTTTAACTCACCAAACAGGCTTGTTAAATATTAATCGTATAGAAAAGCTTGTTAGACAACTTGCAGACCTTCATAATCAAGGATTTGAGGTAATACTCGTAACATCTGGAGCAGTTGGTGCGGGTATGGGGAAACTTGGATTGCAACAAAAGCCAAAAACTTTACCTGAGAAGCAAGCTATAGCTGCAGTGGGGCAAGTGGCTTTAACTCATTTATATCAAAAGCTTTTCTCTGAATATGGTAAGAATATTGCACAACTACTTTTAACCAAAGATGATATCGCTAATAGAGAAAGATACTTGAATGCTCGTAATGCTTTTTCAGCTTTATTAGCAAAGGGAGTTATCCCCATCGTTAATGAAAATGATGCTGTAGTGATTGATGAAATAAAAGTAGGTGATAATGATACATTATCAGCATTAGTTGCAAACTTAATAGGAGCTGATTTACTGATTCTACTTTCAGATATTGATGGTTTATATACTGCAAACCCACGTATAAATAGTTTAGCAAAACTTTTAAATATTATCTCAGAAATTTCAGATGATATTCGAGCTATGGCTGGCGATGTTGGCTCTAAATTTGGTACTGGTGGTATGGCTACTAAGATTAAGGCGGCTGAGGTTGCTGTAGCTGGCGGGGTTAATATGATTATTGCTAATGGAGAAGATCCTAAAATCCTTTTGGATATAGTCTCAGGCGAAAATATAGGGACATTATTTGCAAAAAATAACAAAAAAGAAATTACAGCTAAAAAACATTGGATAACATACAGTACTCACAAGCTTGGGGAAATTGTGATTGATCAAGGAGCAGTCATAGCATTGAAACAAAAGAAAAGTCTTTTACCCTGTGGGATTCTTTCAATAAATGGAGATTTTCAAAAGGGAGCTACAGTTATTATTAGTAATGATAAGCAGGAAGAGATAGCTACAGGATTGGTCAACTATTCATCACAAGACTTAACAAAGATAAAAGGTTATAAGAGTTATGAAATTGCTAATATTCTAGGCTATCGGGACTATAATGAAGCTATCCATGTCGATAATATGTTTTTAAAGGAGCATTAGATGAATACATCTATTTTAGAAATGGGTAAGAATGCTAAACAAGCTGCAAAAGAGTTAGCTCAGGTAAATACAGAGCGTAAAAATAATGTTTTATATCAATTAGAGAAGTCTCTGTTAGGTAATATTGAATATATATTGCAGGAAAATCAAAAAGATCTATATAATGCTAAAAAAAATAATTTATCAAAAGCATTTGTTGATAGATTGACACTGACTTCTGCTCGAATAGAATCTATGGCTCAAGGAGTTAGACAAATTGCTGATTTTACAGATCCTATTGGTAAGATTGAGAAAGGCTTTAAGCATCCAAAAGGAATGACAATCTCTCAAGTTAGAATGCCTCTAGGCGTTATTGCGATGATTTTTGAATCACGGCCAAATGTAACTATAGATGCTGGAGCATTAGCTTTAAAATCAGGTAATGCTATTATCCTTAGGGGAGGTTCTGATGCTTTGCATACAAATATAGCTTTGAAAAATATATTTCAAGAAGCATGTAAGAAGTTCGGTCTATCAGAAAACATTATTCAACTCGTTGAAGATACTAATAGAGCACGTATAACAGAGCTAGCAACATTGGATAAATATATTGATGTGATAATTCCAAGAGGTGGTAGGAGCCTTAAAAAAGCTATTCAACAACAAGCGACTATTCCAATGATAGAAACAGGGGCTGGTATTTGTCATACATATATTGATGAGTTCGCAGATTTAGATAAGGCTATAAAGATAGTCATAAATGCTAAAACTCAGCGTCCAGGAGTCTGTAATGCTTTAGAGACTCTTTTGGTTCATCAAAATATAGCAGAGAGATTATTGCCAAGATTAGAAGCAGAGTTCGTGAAATATAATGTCGAGTTAAAAACTGATAGTGAGAGTTTGAAATATCTAGAAAATGCTACACTAGCGACTACAAAGGATTGGGATACTGAATATTTAGATCTAGTACTTTCTATTAAAACAGTAGCAAATATTGATGAAGCTATAGAGCATATTAATACATATGGTAGTATGCATTCAGAGTGTATAGTTACTGAAAATTATACAAATACAGAGATCTTCTTAAACGAAGTAGATGCCGCAGCAGTATATGCTAATGCTTCAACTAGATTTACAGATGGTTCGGAATTTGGTTTTGGCGGCGAGATTGGTATTAGTACCCAAAAGCTTCATGCTAGAGGACCAATGGGTATAGATGAGCTAACAACTCTAAAGTTTATTGTTAGAGGAAATGGACAAGTTAGAGAGTAAGTAAAGATCGTCTGTCAATTATTTATTTATCAACATTATTAATATCAGTATGGCCGCAAAATGCCATAGTCTTATCCATTTTTTCATAGAAGATTTCTAATATTCTATAAGCTCCTTTTTCGCCGTAAGCACCGACACTATAAATCCATAGATCTACCAATCATTCAAGCCGTTGCACCTAGGGCTTTTGCTTCGGATAATCTTGTTGTTCAGAGTTGGATTTTTAGTAGTCAACAAACAGTTTAGGGACCTTATGATAATAGATTTTACGTAACTCATCAAAATATATAGTTTTTTGCAGATTATTTTTTATACCCATTTCCCTAATATAATAAAAATTGTTATGTTTGAGCTTGTTTAATTACTTCTATGATACTAATAAAGTATATAGCTCACTGAAATCCTAAAATGAATTCAGAACGAATTTTAAGCTATTTAAATTTCAGTAAATATTTTTTCTTCAGGAAGTCTAGATTTAGGTAGTTTAGCATTAAAGTCATCTTCTGAACTATAACCTACAGTAACGATGACAGAAGTTTTAAGACCTTTCTCTTTTAAATTAAATTCATCATCAATAATATGAGTTTCAATACCTTCCATAGGTGTGGCATGTAGACCTAAACCAGCTAAGCCTAATAGTAGATTACCAAGACTTATATAAATCTGTTTCTGTGCCCAGTTTTGTAGTTCCTGAGGTCTATCTAGGTATGCTAGAGCAAATTTTCTACGTACATCTCTTTGCATACTCTCAAACTCAACAGTAGGGAAGCGGCCATCTTTTCTTTCTTGATCTAAAAGTTCTTCTAAATAGCTATTATCAATATTTGTTTTAAAGCAAAGAACTATAGTCAAAGCAGAGTTTTTTATATTTGCTACATTTTTAGGGTGGATATTTTCAGAGGCCTTTGCAAGCTTTAATTTTGCTTGCTCAGAAGTAGCTAGAATAAAATGCCATGGCTGAGAGTTTACACTTGATGGCGTAAATCTTAGAATATCTTTTATTTGCTGTATTTGAGCACTTGTTAATTTCTTTGTTGGGTCATATGCTTTTGTTGTGTATCGAGTTTTCGCGTAGTTGACTATATCCATAGTTAAGATTAGGTTTATTAAATTTTAATGGGTATATTTTATATGAAATATTTCAATAAAACTTCTGAAAAAGAAAAACTTTATATATTTTTGGAAAACTGAATTTTATAGAATTGTTATGCTTGCTATAGATTAGTTATATTCATTCTTGATAGAATGTATCACCATATTTTATATTTCTTAATAAAAGTAATGTCTATTGTCAATATTGATAAAACTAAAATAAGAATAATTATACTTTTATCATTTTTTATATTGATGGGGATGAGTATTGATTTATTTGCACCATCATTACCAGGAATTAGCTCTTCATTGAAAATTGATCCATCAACTTCAAAAATGGTTATTTCAATATACTTGATAGGTTATGCTTTAGGAAACTTTATTGTTGGTATAATAACCGACGCTGTAGGTCGCAGAACTTTATTAAGAGCTTCATGCGTGCTGTTTGTTATAATAAGTATTTTACCTCCGTTGATACCTAATGAATATGTATTGTTAGTAGTGAGGCTTTTCCAAGGATTTTTAATGGGATCTTTGGGAGTGCTTAGCCGAGGTGTTTTCTCAGATATTTTGCCTGTAGAGAAGCTTTTAAAACTTGGGCCAACTATTGGGTTTCTTTGGGGACTAGGTCCAATTGCCGGACCTATAATTGGAGGTTTTCTACAAGAGTACTTCGGCTGGAAATCTGGCTTTTATTTCTTTGCTATAATCACTTTAATAATAACAATACTTGTTTTTATATACATACCTGAGACTATTGCAAAAAAAACATCATTAAAATTCTCACAAGTATATAAAAACATTATCGAAGTTGTATCTAATAAACAGTTTATGAGCCTGTGTATAGTAATGGGGATGGCATACTCTATGATAATAAGTTTTAATACTCTAGGGCCATTTTTAATCCAGAATGTAATGGGGTATTCACCAGCTTATTTTGGTAAATTAGCAATTTTTTTAGGATGCTCATTCTTACCGGCACCAATAATTGGGCGTAAATTATTGGACCATTATTCTATAGCTAAAATATTTTTTATTGTTATACATTTCTTTACTCTATTGATTCTGATATTTTTTATATTTAGTTATTTTAAACAATATAGTATTAGCTTACTTATTGTAGCTACAATGACAGTGTATTTTGTTTGTGGTTCAATATTTCCTCTTTCCATGGGAAAAGGGATATCAATGTTTAGTCATATATCAGGAACTGCTGCAGCGATGATGTACCTTATAAATATGGCTATTTCAAGTATAGTGGCATTTATTCAAGGTTACCTTCATGCTCATACTACTACTAGCATCATAGAAATATATGTTGTATTGATGTTTTTTATAGTTGGGTTATATTGGTATAAGCTTAAGGGTTTATAGAAATTTATAATTTAATAAAACTCTTTTGTCTAGATATGTTTTTTTTTTTGTAATCATATTTCTTTATAAAATATAAAGCTATCAAAAATATTATGATAAAAACATCAGCCTTACTTTGTGTAAGAGATAATAAAATGCTCCTTGTAAGGGTGCGCAACAATACTATCTGGTATTTTCCAGGTGGTAAGATAGATGAGGATGAAACTCATTTGCAAACCATTATTCGTGAACTCGATGAGGAGCTAAACATACAAATGCAAGCATCTGAAATAAAATATCTTGGTGAAGTTATAACAGATAATCATGATAGGACAGATACTGTCTCAGTACAATGTTATGCTGGGGATATTAATCAACCAGTACAACCGTGTGCTGAGATCTCAGAAATAAAATGGTTTGATCTAGATGATATAGAATTTATGGCTCCAGCTGTGATAGAAAGTATAAATAGATGGTATAAGTCATAAAAAGAAGCTTATATAGAGTTTTGATTAGCATTTATATTTGCAGCTAAGGATTTCTTGATTATAGTTGTTAGAAGATCTTTATGTTTGTGATTAGGATTATTTCTCAACGTATAAAGAGCATATTGCTGTAATATAACAAGAGGTAGTGTAATATCATCTCTTAGTTTTATAGATCTTTCTTTTACAGGGTTTGCATGTAAGAAATTTTCATTTTTTTCAGTTACTGCTAATAGATATTCTTTTGCTAGAGCGTGCTCATTACGTATTAACTGCCAGAAATCACTATATTTGATGTCTCTACTTATATGTTTGGTCATATTAAAATCAGTTTGAGCAATGCTTTGTAAGGCATTATCAAATATTCCCTTGATAATAAGCGAGCGTTTATATATTTTTTGAATTAGAGCTAGATTTTTCTTGTTTTTCCTAACCATAGTATCTATTGCTGTTCCAAGGCCGTAAAATGCTAAAATACCTTGTCTCATCTGTGTCCAAGCAGCACCATAAGGAATAGCACGTAAATCATCTAGTTTTATTTTAGCTCCAGAATTTCTTTTTGATGGGCGAGAGCCTACATTCATCTCACTGATGTATTTTAGAGGGGTTATCTCTGTGAGATAATCTATAAACTGAGGATGGTCTTTAAGCTCGATATATGTCTCAAAAGAGAGTCTGCCTAACTCATTTATCAGCGTAAGCTCTGTTGTATTTAGCTTATGGGCGTTATGTAAGTTTAGTTTACCATATAGGCCAGATGTTAGAATTTGCTCTAAGTTATATTGAGCACTATCTGAGTTGCCAAATTTAGATGATATACTTTGCCCTTGAATAGTTACTTGAACATCATGATTTGAAACTACATTTGATAGTCCTCTATAAAATAAAAACATATCACCACCACCACGTGAAGGTGGACCACCGCGACCATCAAAAAAGATAGGTTTGATACCTTTAGAGCCAAGATATTTACTCAAAGCTCGCTTAGCTTCAAGGATAGACCAGTTAGCCATGAAGTAACCACCGTCTTTTGTACCATCAGAGAATCCAAGCATGATTGTTTGTGTGTCATTCCAGATTTGCAAGTTATCGGTGTAGAGTTTGATATTTAGTAAGTCATCCATAATTTGAGTCGAGTTTTTTAGATCTTCCATAGTCTCAAATAGGGGAACAACTTCTATTTTTATTTTGTTTTGATCTTTTGAGTTTTTATTAAAAAGTTTAAATATTGTTAAAACTTCTAAGATACTTACGGTAGAGTCAGCATTACTGATAATATATCGCTCTATTGATTCATAGCCATTTTGTTGTTGGATATACTGTATGGTATTAATGGTTTCTATTAGTTCTTTAGCTAGTTCACTTTTAATTTCTAGTTCTACGAGACTTTTTTGTTTAGCAAGTTTAACTAGAAGTTGGATTTTCTCTGAATCTTCTAAAGTTTGATAATCTAGGTTATAGTTCTCTTTAAAAAGTTCTGTGAAAAATTGTTTATAAATTTTAGCATTTTGACGAACATCCAGTTTTGCAAAATAAAAACCAAAAATTTTTACTTTTAAGATTAGATTATCAAGCCTGTCAACAAATAGTGAATCATATTGAGTATCAACAGTATTTTTCACCTTAATAAGCTCATTTAGAAAATCTTGTGCGCAAGGGTACTTATTTGATTTTAGTTTTTTGCGGATATTTGTAAGCTCATCATGAACATTTTCAAAAGTTAATTTTTTTATAAGCTTTTTTAGATCTTTGTTATAGCAGTCAAAAATACTTACTCTTAAATGTTTTGATACTCTCTTAGTCACTTTTGCGGTAACAAAAGGGTTGCCATCTCTATCGCCACCAGGCCAGAATCCAATCTCAATATTAGTATTATCATTAGTTAGTTTGTGCTGAATTTTTGGGATAGTATTGTAGAAAATATTATTTAAGTACCATATGATCGATTTCGCTTCATCTTCAGGCGTAGGTTTAGTTTTATTACTAAATCTAGTTTTACCCATTTGTAAGAAAATATCCTGAATCTTATTTATATCATTATCTAAAATTGCTCTCTTAAGATCATGAATGATAGGTAATACTAGTTTGGCATAAAACTGGGTAGGGTGTGCTGTAAGGACAAGTCTAGTTTTATACTCTTTAAGGGCCCTGGTTAGAGTTCTCTGTTTGTTATTTCTTTCAACTCTTCTTGCTAGTCTAGTTATACTATATTCACCATTTAAATCATGTGTTTTTACATATGCCGCCTCTTCTATAGCATCAACTAAGACTATTTGTCGCTCTATATAGCGGATAAATTTTATAAATGTCTCAAGTTTTTCCTCCTCAGACATTTCAGGATACATACTTTCAATAATTTCAATGGGATCTTTGTCATTTTTTAATTCACTTTTACAAATATTAGAGAATGTTGCTAATTTAAAGTTTGCATTATGTTTCTTATCAAGAGGAGTGCTTAAAAAAAGACCATTGAGCATTTTATATTTAAGCTCAACTTTTGATTTATAATTTTCTAAGAGTTCATTTTCAATAGAGTAAAAGGACATAAACACCTCCTATAGTTTAGCCAAGCCTAAAAAGGCTAATAGTTTATTTTAAACTATTTATGCTAGGAGTGTATTTATTTTAGTTTGGATTAAAAAAATTGGTCTTATGCCCAAATAGCGACTATAGCCATAAGAGTAAAGCCAATTATAACAAATGTGTATTGTTTGGTATTACAACAATCTTTTATAAGTACAGATTTATCAAGTCCATGTAGCGTACCCATATATATAAATGTACCAGCAGCTATTGATGTAAATACAGGCTCTATATAAGGGTTAGAAACATAGTGAAGAGTTTCTTGCCCAAGTATTATCCCTAGAGGTGTCATTAGTATAAAAGAAATAAAGAGAAGTGCTCTAATAGAAAATTTAAGATTAGTTTTGTTAATGCTTATTGAAAGAGCAAAGCTTGCTGCCCACTTATGTGCCATGATAGCTACAAATATAACTACAGCAATACTCGCCTGTTCTGATAGACCTAGAGCAGCACCTTCAAAGAAACTATGAATAGATAACATAATAGTTGCCATTATTGCCATAAAAGTTAGGTTACCTTTATTTGCTTTAGATAATGAACCACCGATATGTTCAATTAATAAAAATAATAGTATTGTCACTCCAGCTATCAAAAATGGGAAGGGGTATGCTATATGCAAATCAGCAAAGTCATTGGCTGAGTCGCTAAGCATATGGATTAAACCAGCACCTAAGAAAACACCATTAGCTAAGGCATCACCAATAGGAAATCTAAAAGTTGGGTTTGATGCCTTCTTTATAAAAGGAAATGCTCCTGAAACTGTAGTTACAAGCAAAATTACTAGAAGTATAATTATCTCAAAATTAGTCATTTAAGGTCGGTATTAATTATCTTTAGCTGAATAATACACAAAAACATAAAGTGTTACAATGTAACAGTTTGTAAAAATAAAGATTATTAGTTTATACTTAGACATTAAGATATATTCAAAAATAAGTTATATGGATCTGATAAAGCAGGCTGAAATATATTGTAAGTCTTATAAGCACAGATTTACAGAGCCTAGAAGACATGTATTAGAAGCAATAATTAAGCAAGAAAATCCTGTTACTGCTTATGATATTTTAAGGCTTCTATCTATAGCGAAAGATACAAAACCACCAACTATTTATAGGGCGATTGATTTTTGGTTAAAGCATGGTTTCATACATAGGATTGAAAGTATGAATTGTTATATAGCTTGTAACTTTAATCATAAACATAGAGGGACACAGGTAATTATTTGTGAAAAGTGTGGTATGACTAAAGAGACATGTGTCGATGACAAACGTATATCTACTGAAGTTAGTGAAAAAGAATCATTTATAGTTCATAGTTGGAATATGGAAATTCGTGGTATTTGCTCTAAGTGCGCTTAAACATTTGATAGTTTAGTCATTCATTAGGTTCTAACTTTAATATTGTCTCACCATATTTTATTTCCTCAAATCCTCGACCTTTTGAGTTTATTTTGACTTTACCTTCTACTGATAGAATTACGCTGTGTTGTAAAGTATAGCTTCGTAGAAACTTAGCATATTTGCTATTGAAGATACAGATAAGAGAAAGCCATTTAGTCATCATTTTACTTTTAATTAAATCCATTGGAATATAATCGTTATAACTAAGGTTTTCTTTATTTATATAAGGAATTTTAGGAGCTAAAATAAAAAGTTTTTGTAAATAAGAGTTATCTTTACCACAATAGTTATAGAAATAAGATTCTGTTAGATCGCTATAAAAATACAGTTTGTTTCCAAAATCATCTTTAAAGTATAACTGGCCGGTATCATCCATTTTTACAATGAAGCTTACTTTTTGTTTTAATCCTCTCTCTTCGGTAATGCTATAGGTAAATTTATCATCTAAAATAAAGCCAAATTTAGCCTTTATTGAATAATCTATAATAACTGAGTTTATAAGCACGCCTTTTTTTGGAATAGTGTTGGAGTATAGTTTTTCATCTATGTAATATTTATCAAAACAAAAGTTTATAGTTTCAGCATTATGAAATATAGAGTTTTGTACTTGAATATGGATGTGTGGCTCTGGGGAGTAACCACTATTGCCACATTTTGCTAAAGCATCATTTATATAAACATGGTCACCAACTTTGACATTTAAAGAAAATTGCATAATATGACATATTTTTATAAACAAACCCTGATGATTCTTTATTGTTATATAATTGCCCCAGTTATTTGCTCTATCTATATTGCCAATAGGGTTATCGATTAGATCATGTCGACAATCGACAATATAGCCCTCCACAGGAGATAAAATACTTTCACCAAAGCATAGATAATTATCTAAGGAATTTTGGTCACCAATATATGTTTTACCATTTTCTTTTTTTACAAAATCATAAGCAAATTGATATTTTCCTTTATGAGTCCACTTGTCATTAAAATCTTGATAAATATACCATTGCCCACTAAACGGAAGATTAATTTTAGGAGTTTGCCCAAACCTGTAGATTCTATTTAAATAACTTAAAAAAGATTTCTCAGGAGTCGATTTTATAACATGGTTAATATCCTTGTACCCTAGGCCTTTTAGAGTGGAGATAAAAGCAATAGTTATGATACAAAAGGGTAGCGTAAATACAGGTGTAGCATAGTAGTTTAGAACGATTTCAAACATATTTGTTACAATAACCGTAGAGGCTATAGCAAAAAGAGTTATTATAAGGCTTCTAAATGTTGGTAATAGAAATATTCCATATAGTGCCACTCCAGTAAGAATATAGTTAAAAGCATATAAGTCATTTAATGCTAGAGTTAAAGATCCGCTGAGAAGAAATTCAAAATAAATCCCAAAAAAATAACTAAATATAGCTGTGAAAAATATTATTCGTGATGAAACAAAAATTATAAATAGTATTATTAATCCAACAATATTACTTGGGAGGAAAAATATACTTCCGAGAGCTTTTAAAAAGCTACTAATAACTATTGGTAGGTTGATATCAAAGCTTGTCAGATCCTTTAATAAATGATTGTCAAAACCTAAGAATTTTATTGATGCTATATAAGTGACTATAGCAATTATTGAAAAGGGTAGAGACAGTATCGGAAGGTGTTGTCTACTAAATGTTTTTGCAAAAATATAGCAAGTAATAAATGTTAAAACTGCTAACGTAGCTACAAGACAGATAGATATAGCAGAAAGAGGTAATATATAGCCTACAGCCAAGCCTACTAATAGAGCATTGCAAAGGTAGGGTTCATAGCTTACATTATTTGAGATATTGATTAGTTTTATGAAAATAATATTTACTAAAATTGCTATTATCCCACATAGCGTCATAGACGGGTTTATAAATAGAGATAATAAAATGACTACAAAAATTAATTTATTATCCAAAAAAAGTACAGAGCTATAAGGTTTTAAGAAATTTTTTAACTTTATCATTTATGGAATTTCTCTAAAATTAACTGTCTCAAGGTTATCTATTTTTTTAATTAATTTGGCTTTACCATCATTATCAATTAAAACTACAGCCGGTTTATATCTTATAAATTGCATTGATTGGGTATAGTTATAAGCTCCAACAGGAGAAATTGATAAAACTGATTCCCTATCTAAAGGAGGTAGCATAATACTTTCTTCGATAACATCTATATTCATACATAAAGGACCATTTAGCACAGAAGGTTCGGTTATCTCTCCATAATCTTTATCTGTCTCTATATTGAAATTATACCAAGTCGATGTGTATAAATTGTTTACTCCTGCATCCATGATGTAATTTTTTCTTCCATCAGGTAGTCTTTTCCAACCACATACAGATGTAAGAAGATAGCCTGCCTCATCAATTAAGTAGCGACCTGTTTCTAAATAAAGCTCGGGTAAGACTTGGGATCTATTTTGTTCATAGATTGTGTTAACAATAGCACAAGCATAGTCATCAGCAGTAGGAACTACAACATCAGGAGATTGATAGATACCTTTTAGATTACTTTTACTAGCAAAACCACCGCCTATATCGATATATTCTATTTTACTGTTAAACTTTTGTTCTATTTCATACTTAAATTGCATTAACTTGGTTGTAGCTAGTTTATAAGCATTTGTATCTAATATAAAAGTGCCTATATGAGTATGAAGACCTGTTAAAAGAAGCTTATTATTTTTATGTATCCTTGTGACAGCATTTAGCGCATCACCACTTTCATAATTAAAACCAAATTTATTCCATTGCGGATATATGCCAGTATCCATGTTGATTCTGATTGCAACTGGTATTTTAATTTGTAGCTCATCAGCTATTTGCTCGAGATCATTTAATTCAAATAGATTATCAATATGTATTTTTGCACCTTCTTGAACTGCAATTTTCAAATCTTTTTTGGGTTTATATGGACCATTAAAAATAATATCTTTGCCACTTATACCAAGATTTCTTGCTTTTTGGTATTCAAATTCGCTTACAACCTCAGCACTGGAGCCTAAGTCATGAAAAATTTTACATATTTGATTTAGATAGTTAGTTTTATAACTCCAACTAAACTTTACTTTTGGATATCTTGAGATAAATACCTCATATAGAGATTTGTACTTTTTTTCCATCTGCTGTTGCGAAAAAACAAATAAAGGGCTGCCAAACTCTTCAACTAATTCTTTTACGCTTACACCATCTATATTTTCTCTTACTTTCTGCTTAAAAAGTGAGCCGCCATATTTGGATGCCATTGTAAAATCTAGTTTATTTATTATAGGTTTTGAGTATGTTTTTTTCATTTTATCTTGTTTCTTTATTTAGAACTAAAATTTTATATTCATCGAAATCAGCTATAATTTCATCAACAAACCTTACGTATAGTTTATTGATAGGGTAGTCTAGTTTAGTTTCAAAGTTTTCATTTTGGATTATCTTTATTAGCATATCTGGTAAGTTTATACCAACCTCTGTAGCTAAGTGTACCCAAGCTGGAAAGCGGGGGTTGATCTCTATCATATAGATGCCATTGCTATTAACTATACACTCAAGTTCAAAAGCACCTTGCCATTTTGTTAGTTTGGTAAATTCTTGAGCTGTTTGCAGAAGTAGATCATTTTTTATAGTTAAGCCTAGCCAAACTTTACCTAAGTCAGTAGTTGTTAACTTTTTTATTGCTACAGCACCTTTTAAATCTCCTTTACCATTTGCAACGCCAGCTAAATTTATTTCTTCACCATCTATATGTTCTTGTAGCAGAATTGGTAAGCCCCATTCATTATATATATTATAAAAAGCTTCAATAGCGTTCTTAGTATTAAAAACCTTATATGCTTTATAGTAGTTGCCTTTAATCATTAGAGGGAAGCTTAGTTTTTCTATAGTTTCATGAAGTTCTGTTATTGTATTTATTTGGTAAGTTTTGGGATATTTTATGCCTAGGTTGCTGCAAAGCTTATCTAATCTATTTTTGTTCCTAAGCTCAAAATTTTCTTGGGATGGTAGACAGAGGTTTATGCCTATCTCCTTAGATATCTGCTCTTGGTATTTAATATATAAAGGCAGTTCAGCATCTAAGTTTGGTATGATTGCTTGGATATCATCTTTTTTCTTTATATATTCTAAGCGTGCTTTTAACTCATCAAATCCTGAAGATGGATATGGCATTAGATAGGTTTTTGAAAATAATTTTTGATAATTGCCTGGCTCACTAGCATCATAGCTTAAGCCGATAAGAGAGAATTTATTACTTAAGCTTTTTGCAACAGGTATTCCAGGGGCAGGGTTGTCAGTATTGTTTAATCCACTTATTGCTATTTTCATCTATATTAAATTATATATTTTAAGTTTTGAAATAAAGTCGCAAACATCAATATACAACTCTGATAGCGTCCAAAAAAGTGTGTCTATAGCATGTCGAGTTTTGCATCCAAAATATCCTTAACTTTACAAAAAGCAGTCACTGGATATCTATAAGTTTTTTGTTT
>NZ_VXKQ01000081.1 GCF_008711465.1 Francisella sp. SYW-9 | reverse complement strand
ATTATGTAATATATGATTTCTATAACGAGTTATTATCATAAAGTGATAATGAAAATAAGTTAAATAAGCATTTACGAGAATTATTAGATAGAAAATTTGACTTAACTAAAGATGTTTTTCAAAACTTTTATATTTTAGAAGTTAACGAAAATTTACATTCCTTTATTTTACCTTTAGCTCAAATTATTTCTGATGGTACTTCTGGAATTCAAACTATTAAGCAAAGTAGCACAAGCTATAATTGTATTGTAAATAATGTTAAAAGTGTTAGGATAATTACTATTGAAATAATCATTTCTAGCACAGTAACTTCTCTTTTCTTATTTTGAAAGTACAAAAATAACATTAATAAAGCACTACAATCAACAAATATTAAAAAGCCGACAAGTTTGATAGTAATATCAAAGTGATCTTCATTTAATGTAGATACAGCATAAAATATTGCAATCTCTCCTGTATCTGAAGTCTGTTAATATCTTTATAATGGCCCTTGTTACTTTGGCTTCTT